>JADKGZ010000006.1 GCA_016722025.1 Acidimicrobiaceae bacterium | reverse complement strand
CAGGAGGGCACCGCGGTCGATGTCGGACGCGAGCAGCCTCACTGCGCACGAACCATCCACCAGCGACAGCGCCTCGGCCTCGCGGGCGACGGCAACACCCGGCCTGGAGAGCTTCAGCACCGCCTGCGAGCCATCGTCGCGCACTGCAGGGAACACGAGGCTGGTCTCGCCGTCGTGCTCCAGCGGCGGACCCACATGGAGGTTCCACAGCGAGGCGAGCCGATCGGCAGTCGAGGCCGCCGAGTCGACCCACTGCGCGTCGACGGCGGTGCTCGGCCGAGCGCCGCCGGGTCGAAGCCCGGCGAGACGACGAAGCAACGAACGTTCGGTCAGCGTGCACCCGACGATCGTTGCGATGCCACGCCGCTGTAGACCGCAACGAGCTCCGCGTAGCCGAGCAGTCGTTGCCGATACTTGCGCGTGAGGCGCCATGAGCCCACCGCCTCCAGGCTCTGCGCGAGCCACCACAGCCCGGTGCTGACCGGCAGCCGAGCCACCCGACGCAGGATGCGCTCGGCGCGACCCGGGTTTGCTCGCAGGATCACGTGCTCGTACGACGGGTGGATTGCCAGGAAGAGCATCCGGTTGACACCCTCCTCGCGCATCTTGCGTAGCGATTCGGAGCGCGAGGGTGAGAGGTGATGGGCGATTGCGGCCTGCGGGTCGAACATGATGACCTCACCCGCTGCGAGCAGGCGCACCGCCAGTTCGTAGTCCTCCAGGCCGTAACCGCGGAAGCGTTCGTCGAACGGATGCGCGCGCAACAAGGTGGTGGGCGCCGAGGTGTTCGCGAACGCCGCGTCGTGCGGGTCGCGCACGATGCTGTCGGCCGCCAGCCGGCGATGCCGTTCTTCGTACCACCAGAACGCGCGGATGATGTCGGGGTTGTCGGAGTGCACGTCGTACGGCCCCATCAGGATGCGGGCTGCATCGCGGGGTGGCCGAGTGTCGCACTACCGCCGACCGCTCGACCACCATGTCGTCGTCGAGCAGCCACACCAGATCGCCAGTGGCCGCGGCGATACCGACGTTGCGCGCGGCGGCGAGACCGCGGTTGGGCTGCCAGACGTGGCGCAGAGGCACGGGGAAGCCCGCGACCATCTCGTCGACCAGCACGTCGGAACCGTCGGTGGAGCCGTCGAGCACCACGAGCACGTCGACCTCACTGCCGGTGGGCTCGGCGAGTGCCGAGGCCAGCGAGCCGAGCAGCGTCGCGCGAGGTGATCACGCCGCTGGAAGGAGGCCACCGCGATGGTCAGAGATGCGGCCACCTGGCGAGTATAGGCTCTGCTCCCTGCCCACCATGCCCGACTCCCACCCCCGCGTCACAGTGGCAATCCCGTTCTTCAACGAGCAGCGATTCCTCCCTGCGGCCGTGGCGGCCGTTCGAGCTCAGACCGAGAGCTCGTGGGAGCTGCTGCTGGTCGACGACGGATCCACCGACGGTTCCTCCGACCTCGCCGACGCGATCGCTCGGGCTCATCCAGGTCGGGTCACCGTGCTCCGCCACCCCGGCGGCAAGAATCGCGG
Organism: Acidimicrobiaceae bacterium; assembly: GCA_016722025.1. Lineage (GTDB taxonomy): Bacteria > Actinomycetota > Acidimicrobiia > Acidimicrobiales > Ilumatobacteraceae > UBA668. The sequence goes on along the minus strand of JADKGZ010000006.1, from coordinate 186,441 downwards.
GCTGCCGGCCAGCCGCAACCTCGCGATCCGAGCCGCTCGCGGCGACCACCTGTGCTTCCTCGACGCCGACGATCAGTGGTCGCCACACAAGCTGGCAGCACAGCTCGAGATGTTCCGCGCCCATCCTGATGCGGCGATGGTGTGCGGCCCCAGCTACCACCAGCCGCTCGGCGCCGACGATCCCGGCCCCATCGTGCCGGTGTGCTCGACTGCCCCTCGGCTGCTGCGGCGAGGTCAGTTCGCCCGGATGCGAGTGAGAGGGGCCCTCACGACACCACCGCCGTCGGATGTGATGTACCGCCTGGCGACGCTGCGTTCGGCAGGCGGCGTCCCCGACGGACCACCGGTGATCGAGGACCAGCGCACGTACATCGCCGTCAGCCTGCGCGGTGCCGTGTTCGTCGACGACCGGCCGTTCACCACCTACACCGTGCGCAACGACTCGCTCTACGGCTCCACCCGCAACGACGACCTGGTGCAGGTGGCCAACCATCGCGAGTTCGAGCGATGGGTCGTGCACACTTGCTCGCGAGCCGGCGTGCACGGCTGGTCAGTGATCGCCGTGCTGTACTGGCACCGGCTGCGCCGCGGTGTGGGGCGACGGCTACGAGCGCTCGTCGACTGAGTCGGTGACCGCCGCCAGGCTCGACGCCACCCCGGCCACCGCCTTGCTCGACGCTTCCGCCGTGAGGCGGTCGACGTAGCGAGCGCGGCCGGCCTCCGTGAGCCGACCGGCGAGCGCAGGATCGTTGATGATGGAGACGCAGGCCCGGGCGAACCCCTCCGCGTCGTCGGCGATGAGCAGTTCCTGGTCGTGCGTGAGGTCGAGCCCGAAGCAGCCGGTGGACGTGGCCACGAGCGGCACCGACCGGGCCAGCGCCTCCATCACCTTCAGGCGCGTGCCACCACCGGAACGCAGCGGGGCGACCGCCACCGAGGCGGTGGCATAGTACGCGCCGAGGTCGTGCACGTAGCCGGTGAGAGTGACGCCCTCGGCATGGCGCAGGCGAGCGGAGACGCCATCGTTGTAGCCGACGACGACCAACCGCGCTGCAGGCAACTGGCGGCGCACCAGCGGCAGCACGTCGAACGCCAACCACTCGGCGGCGAGACGGTTCGGCTCGTAGGACAGCGGGCCCACGAAGACCAGCGTCGGGTGCTCATGGTCGGGAAGCCGCCGGGCAGTATGCGGCGTGCGATAGCCGTTGCGCACCACCACGCAGTTGGCGAGATCGAGATAGCGGCGGTCAGCCTCGCTGCACACGGTGACACAGCACACCTCTGCGGCGATCCGCCGTTGAACCTTGCTCCACCGTCGCGCCTCCACATGACCGAGCAGGTTTCGCGGCGCCGCGCGGAGGTGGCCCTGGAGGTCGGTGCGGTCGGCGATGAGGCTCTTCGCGAGCCGGTCGTTGAGGTCGTCGAAATCGACCACGTGCGAGCCACCGACCAGACCGCGGAAGATCGAGTACGTGCGGATGCGGCTGAACCACACGACGTCCCACGGTTCGTCACCGAAGCGCTGGGCCAGCGCCGTCCGCAGGTGCGCCTGGCGCCGGTAGGGCACCTGTGCCACGGAGTTGGCGGCCAACAGCGGCGTGCGCCATCTGGTCGGGTTCTCGGCGCGGATCGTCGTGGTCTCGTAGCCGGCGTTCACGGGCAGCGACGCACCGCCGGTGCTGCTGTCGATGAGGCAGACGTGCAGGTCGCCGGCCTCCATCAGCCCGACGATGACGTTGTCGACCCGCATGCCATACCCGGAGTCGCCGCCGGGCGTCCGATCCGTGACGAGGAGTATCCGCGGGCGACGGGCGACCGCCGTTGCGCTACCCGCGTCGCTCGCTGCAACCATCGACGACCCGCTAGCGTCGCCGGTCGTGCGGTTGACGTTCCCCTCGTCGGTGAGTTGTTGTTGCATTCGTCGTTCTCTTCGCTGCCCATCGAGGGACATCGGCTCGTACGAGGTGAGTGACGACACGAGTCGGCTGCCATGACGTTGATCGGCCTCTACACAGATTCTGACACCATCGGCGGGGCTGAGCGCTCGTTGCTCAACCTGGTCGCCGCGTATCGCGGTGAGGCCCAACTGGTGATCCTCAGCACCAGCCCCCACTTTCTGCGCGAGGCTAGCCACCTCCAGGGGGCGAATTCAACACTTGTGCACGCACGCTCCTCGCTGATGCGCGGCGCGCTCGACCATCGCCGGCAGTTCCTCGACCTCGGGCTCGACCTGCTGCAGGTCACGCTGGCCAACCCATTCGCCTCCCGGCCCGCCTTGCTCGGCGGCGTGCTCGCGCGGATCCCTACCGTGGCGGTGGAGCAACTGGTGCTGCCCAGCCGCCGGCGCCGAGGCAGTGTGGTCAAGCGGCTGTTCGCGCGCGCACAGGCCGGCACCGTCGCCGTCGGCTCGGCCTCGGCCGACGACCTCACTCGCTACTTCGGGATCCCGCGCCGCTCGATCACGGTGGTGCACAACGGCGTTGCCGAGTCCGAGTTCATCAGGCGACCGGCGGCCTCGCCTCCCGTGGTCGGGTGCGCGGCGCGACTGGAGGATCAGAAGGGCGTCGACCTGCTGTTACAAGCCATGGCGCAGATCGTCGACGCCCGGCTCGTCCTGGTGGGCGACGGCGAGCGGCGCGGCGCCCTCGAGCAGCAGGCGCGGGAGCTGGGCATCGCCGATCGGGTCGAGTTCACGGGCTGGCTGCACGACGCTCGCCGAGCGATCGCTTCCTTCGATGTGTTCGCACTCGCGTCGCGCGACGAAGCCTTTCCGCTCACGATCGTCGAGGCGATGCTCGGTGGTACGCCGGTCGTTGCATCCGACGTCGGCAGTGTTGCGGAAGCGGTGATCGACTCGGAGACGGGGCTGCTCGTGCCATCGGGCGACGTCCCTGCACTCGTCGACGCGCTTCGCCGGTTGCTCGGCGACGGCGAGCTCCGCGACCGGCTGGCAACTGCGGCGCACGCGCACGCACTCCAGCACTTCACCGACACCGCAATGGCCGACGGATACGACCGGTTGTGGCGGTCGATCCTGCGCTGATCGCTGCACCTACCGGCGCACGCTGCGAGCGAGCGTCGCCGATCAGGGCACGATCACCAGCGCGAGATGCCGGCCGGCAACGGTTGCGTATCGCCCGCGCAGCTGCCGCTCGTCGGGCAGCACCGTGGCGGTGAACCACGAGCCGTCGACACTCAGGCGCACCTCGTGATGACCCAGCATCCGACCACCGCCGGTGCTCCACGCCTTGTACGCCGCTTCCTTCAGCGCGAACGCGAGGTGCGCGTCCAGCTCGCGTTCGTCGTCGCGCAGGATCACGCGCGCCATCTCGGCTGCAAGCGGGTCGGTGGGCTCCACATCGATGCCCAGCGACTTGACGCTCGGGTCGCGGCTGACCGCCGCGACGACCACCAACTCGTCGTGGGCGAGCGAACCGACGACCCCGGGTGGCAGCAGCGGCGCTCGCGTCGGGCCGACCAAGATCGCCTCGCTGGTGCCGAGCAGCTCGCGCAGCAGGGTCCGGCCGCTCGCGAACTCGTGGCGCCGGCCAGGCACGGCGTTGGCGACCGCAGCCCGCTCCTCCACGCGCAGCCCGTCGAGATCGTCGGGTGTGATCAGCCGTGCGCCGGTGACGATGCCCGGTGGCGCCAATGCGGCGAGCACGACTGCAAGTTCGACCGGGTCCACGCGCACGCACGGTAACCGACTCCGGTTACGTGCAGGTCGCCGAGTGGTTCAACCCGGCAGCGTGTACGAGTTCTCCAGCTCGTCCTGCAGCACCGTCGCGATGGTGGCCGTCGTATCGACGACGAGCTCCTCGTCGAGGATGCGGGTGCGGTACGACCAACCCTCCGGCAGCGCCAGCCGATCACCCAGCGACGCGAGGTCGGCCTCGGTGAGGGTGGGGTCAACCCCCACGCAGTACGCCTGCATCACGTACGCCACGCCATCGGGGTTCACCAGCTCGTACACGGGCGAGCCGGCATCGAAGAAGAAGACCGCGCCTCGGTTCACGTACCGCTCCACGTAGGGCTGGGTGCTGGGGTTGCCGCCGAGGTCGACGGTGGCGATGCGGCGCATGGTGATGCCGTTGAAGTCGCGAAAGATCGGGTCGACCACCGCCACCTTCTGCCCCAGCCCGTCGAGCGTCCAGTAGCGCGGGCCGTTGAGCTTCACGACCATGGCGCCCATCTCCTGTGCGATCACCGCCGCGTCGAGCGTCTCCCACAGCTCCTGTGGGCACTCGTTCAGCATCTGCGTGCCATACACCTCGGCTTCCAGGCCGGTCTCCTTCAGGTACACCGCCAGCACTTCGCCGTAGCGCACGCCGCGCATGCCGGAGATCAATCGGGGTGTGGCTTCGCTGGTCATGGTCTGCCCCTTCGCGCCGTCGTTCAGCGGCTGCAAACTAGTGGCAGAGTGAGTGCCAGTTCAAGACCCGCACCGGATCTCGATTCGGGACGACTTCTGGGCGTGTTCCGTCTCGGAGGCCGGAACGGATCACTTCCAGAGGGCGATCGGAAGCGAGGCATCGCCTGCACCGCACGCGGCGATGGTGTTGTCCGCACCCGGTGGCACCCGCTACCACCCTTGAGGACGGCCGGCGGTGAACCGTACGGTCACCGGATGAGAGCCGCCCTCCTCTGCTCACCGATGATGCATCGACACGAACCCGCCGCCAAGGTCGCCCCACTCGCGCTGAGCATCGCCCTCGTGCTGGTCTCCGCGTGCGGCAGCGACGGAGCAGCGATGACCCGCGCCACCAGCATCACCGAGCCGAGCGTCACCGTCGGTGCGGCGCCGCCGCACACCACGGCCCCCGACTCGACAGCGGAAGCACCGACGAGCTCCACCGCTCCCGCCGCGCCTGGCACCATCTTCGAGCCTGCGCTCACCGAATGGCAGTGCCCCGCCGACGCACCGAGCGACGCCGAGTGCCACCGAATCGAGCTTCCGGCCGACTGGGACGACCCGGGCGGGCAGAAGGTGTCACTGCCGATCGTGGTGATCCCGCCGACCGGCGCCGACCTACGCCCCGATGCCATCGTGGTGCCGGCCGGCGGCCCCGGCGGTTCGTCGACCGCCGCCGCGAAGTTCTGGTCGGACCCGTACCGCGACATCGTGCTCTCCACGACCAGCGCGGCGCGGGCAAAGCCCCCCTCCCTCGACTGCCCCGAACGGAACGAGGTGTGGTTGGGGAACCTGCAGCGCGCCGATTCGTTCGAGGTCGAACGAGCGGCGATCGTCGAGGCGTACTCTCGCTGCCGCACCCGGTTGGAGGCCGCTGGGGTCGACTTCGACGACTACGACACCGAGGCCAACGTTCGCGATCTCGACGCGATCCGCACCGCGCTGGGCTACGACGAGTGGAACATCTACGGCGCCAGCTACGGAGCACGCCTCGCGCTCGCCGCGATGCGCTCCACGCCCGACGGCGTCCGCTCGGTCATCCTCGACTCCGTCTACGACGTCACCAGCGGGATCCTCGCCGCCAGCCGCGACTCGGCCGAACGAGCGTTCACCGAGCTCGCCCTCGGCTGCTCGGAGAACCCGGCCTGCGCCGCCGCTCACCCGAACCTCGCCGCCGAGATCGATGCGGTCGACCACCGCTACAACGACTCACCGATCGAGGTGGAGGTCGACCTCGGCGGCGGCACGGGTCCGCTCGCCTTCGTGATCACCGGCGACGACATCCTGGGCGGCCTGTTCGATGCCCTCTACGATCCCGCCCTCATCCCCCTGCTGCCCCAGTTCATCGGCGACCTCCGCGATGGCAACACCGCCATCGTCGCCGAGCTCATCCGCCGAGGCGCCGCCCTCCAGGGCTCCATCGCCTGGGCGATGTACCTCAGCACGAACTGCGCCGACAACGCCGGGCTCGACCCGGCCACAGACGAAGCTGCTCTCGCAGACCCCGGCCGCCTTCGTCTCCTCCTCACCGAACCGCTGTGCAGTCAATGGCCTGTCGAGCCGACCTCGGACACGTTCAACGAGCCTGTCGTCTCCGACATCCCAGCGCTCGTCGTCGCCGGTCGCTACGACCCGATCACGCCCCCTGACAGCAGCCAGACCGTCGCCGGCCGGCTGACCAACTCGACCTTCGCGCTGTGGCCCGACCGCGGCCATGGTGTGGCTGGCGACGCGTGCGCCAACGACATCATGTCGGCCTTTCTCGACGACCCATCGGCACCCGTCGACCTCGCCTGCCTCACGTCGGTACCCGACCCGGCATTCGGGTGAGGTCGGAGAACTGCGGTCACAGGTCGCTCGACACCTCGACGATCACTCCGGGGCTCGGCGCGGCCGGTGAAGTCCTCCATCGTGTGGTACACGCCGATGACGTGGTCGGCGATGAAGTCGCGCACGCTGGTCGGCACGACACCCTTCAGCATCTCGCTGAGCATCACCGTCTTGGGCATCACGACGAACGGCCGCCCGGCGAGCATGGCCCCCCATGCCTCTTCGACCACGTCGGCGGGGTCGAGGATCGGCAGCAGCGGCGCCGACCTGGCGCCGTCGAACATGCCGGTTCGCACGTAGTAGGGGCACACCGTCGTCACCTTCACGTGGTCGAGGCCGGCCTGCTTCAGCTCCAGGCGGACCGAGTCCGACCACCCGATCACCGCCCACTTCGACGCCGCGTACACGGCCATTCGGGGGTTGGGGGTGAAGCCGGCCGCCGAGGCCAGGTTGAGCATCCGGCACTCGCCCGGCTCGGCGATCATCGCCGGCAGGAACTCGTGGGCGACGTACATCGGGCCGAGGGTGTTGATGTCGATCGTGGCCTTCGTGTCGTGTTCGAGGTCGGTCTCCCAGAAGTACTTGTTGCCACGGACGACGCCGGCGTTGTTGATCAGGACGTCGATCCCGTTGAGGTCGTCGAGGACGGCCGCAGCGGTGCCGGCGACCTCCTCGGCGTCGGCCACATCGACGATCCAGCCACTGATCTCCGTCGCGCTGTCGGCCAACTCGTTGAGGGTGTCGTTGAGCGCGGCCTCGTTGACATCCCACAGCACGACTGCCGCCGCCTGCTCGGCGATGGCGCGCTCGGCGAACAGCCGTCCCATCCCCATCGCCCCACCTGTGACGAGAACGCGCTTGCCCTTGACAGATCTCATGTCGGCTCCATCGACTTGGCCCCGGTGCCCGCGGCGCAGCCGAGCGGCCAGTGCAGCAGACCGCACCCGGTCGAAGTCGTCGTCGGTGTATGGCCCGTTGACCCCGGAGATCGTCGCCAGCTTCATGCCGTGCTTCAGCCCCAGCCGATAGATCTCCTTGACCTTCGGCCAGGTGATGCTGCGACCGACCGTGAAGTTCTCGTAGCGCCCCTCGAGCGCGAGCACGATGGTCTCGGCGAGGCAGGCGTAGGCGACGCGATCGGGCAGGCCGATGCTCTTCATCCGCGGCTCACCCGGCAGCTCCACCTCCCCGGACTCGATCACCAACACGTCGGGGCGCTTGGCGATGTCCTCGGCGGACATGTCCAAGGGGCGGGCGACGTCGGTGATCACACACCCCGGCTTGACGCGCATGATGTCGAGCACCTTGTGCCCCGCCGCGGAGGTGGCGGTGACGATCAGGTCGACCTCGGGAAGCCCGGCCGACGGGTTGGTCGCGACGTGAACGATGGCGCGCGGATGGTCGCGTTCGATGTCCTGCTTCAGCTGCAGCAGCTTGGCGGTCTCGGGAGAGACCAGCCACAGCTCGTCGGAGGCGAGCGCGAGGAGCCGAGCGCATGCGGACCCGATGGCACCGGAGGCACCGACGACCATCGCCTTGCCGCGCAGGGTGCCGTCGTCGTCGACCTCGGCGATCCCGAGCCGGCGCACCGCCTCGTGCGCCGCCCACAGTGCACCCGAGGCGCTGTAGCTGTTGCCCGTCGTCACCGGCAGCGGCGCCTGCTTGGCAACGGTGACCCCGGCGTCGCCGACGACCTTGGTGAACGCGCCGAGCCCCATGATCTGGGCACCGAGCCGGCGGGACAGCTCGGCCGCCTCGAGCAGCCGCGAGTAGGTGAACTCGGGCGGGTGGGCGAGCATCTCTTTGGGGGTGCCGCCGACGGTGATCAGCCAGCCCTCGGCCTCGGCGCCGGTGTCGGAGACGATGCCGGTGACATGGCTGTAGACGAACGGCGGCATGTAGGCGACGGTCTTCTCGACGACCTGGCTCATGCCGGGGATGCTGGTGATGTGGCCGAGCGGTTCGACGTTCTTGAAGTACTCGGTCGACAGCGGGTGGATGACGAACGAGAAGCGGCTCTTGCGGCGCCGGCCGCGCGGCCACAGCAGCCGCGACTCGAGCTCGGCGCCCTGGATGAACTGAGCGAGATCGTCGGTCGTGAGCTCGTCACCGGCAGGAAGGGTGGCGGCGACCATCGCCTCGTACATCGCCGGGACGACGATGAAGGCGAAGGGCTGCGGGGTGATGTCGACGACGAGGTCGGCGCCAAGGTCGCTGAGCGTGGCAAGCCGGTCGTCGGAGACAGCGCTGGTGATCACGGCCTTGCCGGCGAGGCCTGGCAGGCCGAAGCGCATCAGCTCGGAGAACGAGCCGATGATGACGTCGGCGTCATCGACGGCGAAGTGGGCGACCTTGTCGCTCACCCAGCCGAATGGACCGGCGACAGCGTCCTTGACGAATCCCGGCACCTGTCGCCAGGCGAACTCGCCGATCCCTGCGGCGGTGGCCGTCACCGGGTTGGTCTTCAGCTGGCCGGGCAGGCTGAGGTCGTGGCTGGGGTCGTCGAAGACGATGTTGTCGGTGAACTCGTGCAGCACGGCGATGGTGCGCTCGCGGGTGGTCGCGCCGACGACGACGACACGGGCGTTGGCGAAGTAGCCCGGCATCTCGGCCTCGACACGGCGGATCGCCCACTCCTGGAGGACGTCGGTGAGGAGTGATCCGTCCCGCACCGGGACCTGTGTGGCCGCCCCGGTGATCCGCTGCAGGTCCTCGATCCGGCCGGAGAAGTGGCCGGCGGCGCGGGCCTCGCGGAGCCCGCTGACGGCAATCGCGTTCGCGTCCTGCGACCAGTGCGAGACCTGCTCCTCGGCGGCGGCCGCGTCGCCACTCGTGCCGACCCGTACGAGACGGAAGCGTTGACCGCCGAGGGTGACGCGCTCGTCGTAGTCCCACTCGTCACCCTGCAACGTGACGTTGACGACGGTCTTCGGCTTGTGCGGCACGATGGCGCCTCCTCAGCTTCAATCCGACGGGCTTCTGTAGAGGCTCGGGTTGTTTCGTTCCAACCACACGGTCGATCTGTCGCTCAGCATAGAACGGAGACGAGGAGCGCTCACCAGGAGCGAACGTCACAAAGTGCACTTCGAGACGACGCGACCGGGCACTCTCGGCCGATGGATCGACACTGCACGTGAAGGCAACGACATCGTCATCACCGATCCCGCACAACTCGTCCCGGTCCGGATCGACCCCGAAATCAACCCTCGCCACCCTCGGCTACCACCGCCCGCCGTTCTTCACCGACCCCATCAACGGGTCAAGGCCTGCCCCTAAGTGCGTGGCCGTCGGTGTCCTCGCCTTGGGTGACGGCCTCCTCGACGCGACCGTGCGCTGCACCGTGGCCCTCGGTGTCCTCGTCGCCCGCTTCCTCGATGAGCCGGTGCTTTCTGTGGCCCTCGGTGTCCTCGCCTTCGCCGGCGGGCTCGACGCCGCGGAACTTCCCTGCGTGGCCCTCGGTGTCGGCATCCTCGCCGCCCTCCTCGATACGAAAGGCCCTCCAGCCGTGGCCTTCGCTGCTGTCGTCTTCGCCTTCGGTGCCGGCCTCCTCGACGCCCCTCCACTTCGCCCCGTGGCCCTCGGTGTCATCGCCATCATCGAGCTGCTGGTCCTCCGGCAACTTGATCCGCGGCATGTGACCCGCGGTGTCGGCTTCCTCCACCTTCGACGTCTCCGGAAATCGCCTCCCGTGGCCCTCGGTGTCGGCCCCGTCAACGGCAGGCTCCACGGCGCGGTACTTACCTGCGTGGCCCTCGGTGTCAGCCTCCTCGATGTGGCGGGACGCAGCGCCGTGTCCTTCGGTGTCAGCCTCCTCCACCTTCGACGCCTCCGGACGCCACCTCGCCGCGTGGGCCTCGGTGTCTTCGATCTCGATGCTGTCGGTGTCCTCGTTCATTGCAGTCCTCCTGGGTCGGCGCCCGCTTCGGGCGTGCTTGATGTCCTCATCGTGCTCCCGGCCCGCCGGCCGTTCCGTGCCCACCGTGACACAACCAACGACTCGACAGCGACGGAACGGGAGCTTCGTCAACGGCGAGCAGTCAGCACGCGTCGAGCTTGCGATCGGAGTCGTTCACCCAGGGGCGTGGGAGCTTTTCCCCTGGGGTCGTGGCGCCAGGACACCGCTCGCCCGTTTCTCTCCCCGACATCCCCCCGGGGGTACACGAACGGACGCGAGTCGGGGGGGGAACCCGATGACCGGGATCTGTGGCCCTGAAGTGCCGTAGCGATGCGACCCGCCCCCACCCCTGGCGCATGGCCCCGATGAGCGCATGAAATCGCTGCACCATGCCGGCACGTTTCACACCAGCTCGGCAACCGTCCGCCGACTCGCCAACGCCCACCCCGGCGCTGTCTGCTGGCGATGCGGCCTCACCCTCGCGCAGCACCCGCCACACCACGACGGCCAGCGACCAACATGGACCGGCGGCCACACCATCGACGGATGGATCGATGCTCCGCCCTGGGTGCACGCCACCCGACGACCACCACCCGGCCCGTGGATCGCACCCGAGGCAAGCACCTGCAACAGCGCAGCCGGCGCCGGACGCACCAACAAGATCCGGACCAACGCGCAAAGCCGCGACTGGTTCGGGTAGATGGCGGTCGCCTTTTCAGAGCGGCTTCGAAGGCCGGCGGGTCGTCGCGGGTCTTCCACTGTTTGCCAGTCGTCATCGGCTGTGGACGACCTCTGGAACCAAAGCTCCCGACTTGCGACTGTTCTCTCGTCGCCGGATTTCAGAGGTAGCGCTCCCAATGCGCCCACCAGGCTGCCGGGGAAGTGGTTTCGAAGCCATCGGGCGGCCCGAGGGAGCCCCAAAGGAGGCTCTCCAGCGCTCTTCGCGCTTCGTACCCGGGTCCGGCCTCAAGGCCGCGCCCGAATTCATCGGCGGCACCGAGCCAGATTAGATGGGGAGTCAACCACAACAGCCAACCATAGAGATCGGGCCGCTGCTCAGTCCGATCACGCGTATCACGCGAGCTATCCAAGAGGTCGGTGATGAACCTGGCTGCTGCCTCGCGCAGGACCGGGTCGAGGTGGTGGAGTGCCGCCGCCAAGATCTGGACTGATTGTTCTGAGGCTGACTGCACCAAGAAGTACGGGTAGGCGTCGAAGCCGTCGCTGAGGTTCTCGTCGTGACCGGCGTCGAGACCCACGTACGCTAGGACACCGAGGGCGGACTCGAACGAACTCAGCAGCGCCAACGCGGCAGTCGCTCTCCAGGTGAGACCAGGAACTGGGACGTCGGGTTCATAGCAGCCCGACTCATCCACGAAGTCATCTGGAGCGCTGTCTACGTCGATCGGCCATGTCCTCCGGCCGCCGTTGGCGACCTGAACCACGACGCTCCCTTCGGCGCTGAACCCCGTGTAGCAAACGCCATATTGGGCGTACGTTGCCGCGTTGCGATCAGCGGTGACGTCGACCGTCAAAGTCAAATCGCAATCCTCCTCGACGACCTCGATCCCCATCCACCCGAGGGTGCGCCCGAGATCGTCCACAGCCGATGCGGTGGGGCCGTATCCCTCCAGGTTCATCTGAAGACAAACGGACCGCGCTGGTGTCGGACCACCGAGGGTCGCCGCGAGTCTGGGTGGGGGTAAACCGGGACCGGTAACTGTCAGCCAGGGGCTCACCGGAAGCGTGCCCGGGATCGTCCCGGAGTCGTCAGTCGCCCCGGAGAGGCCATCCCCACATGACGACACGACAAACAGCACGCTGGCCACCGCCACACGAGCGAACGACGCAAGGCGAGAACGACGACCCAGTCGGTTCCGCATCGAACACCTCCTCAACACCGCTGAATGTCACTTCACCGCCGACACCGATCACCCTGCACTCAGAAGTGCATCTACGAGACACAGCGCGATTCCTACTTCAAGACAACATCGTGACCCGGCTCATCGACAGAGACCAACGGTGTCTTTTGGAGAGACGCAAGATTCGGACGACAGCGCAGACTGAGCGGAATCGCTCTTTCTGTGAACCCGAGACCCGTGGTGGCTGATCCGTGCGTGACGGCTCCGTCACGCTCCTCCCTCCCCGATGGATACCGGGGTGGGGCGCTGAGGCGAGCGGTCGGCTCAGCCCCGATATGGCCAGTCCGTCGACTGCGCGCCCGCGGTGTCCGTGACATGCTCAGTCCACCGCAGGCCGTCCCAATAGCGCTGCGTGAACCGGCCGGCGGGATCGGCTCCCCACGCTGCACCCGGCGCCGTCGGAAGTGGCCACGGCGTCAGCTCGCGCTCGACGACAGCGTTATACGCCACTCCGACGCCGAAGCCCACCGCCCGCCAGCCGACCGACCCGAGTGCGTTCAGCCGCTGCGCAAGGCCATCCATGTCGGGGCCGGTGATGTGCATGTACTCGTACATCCAGCCGAAACGGTAGCAGCTCGCCTTCGTGACCCGAGAACGGCAACAGCCCCACCGCGGATTCTTGCCACTGCCGCGTGGGGCCGCTGAGAGCAGTTGTCGGTTGCACTTGCAGTCGCTCTCCTCGTCGCGGTCGCCGTCCATTGGGAGGCTGCGTGCTGGCTGCGTTCCGACGTCAAGGTGTGCGCGCGTGGGCGATCGACTTGATCCTGTTGCCCACCGGATTCAGGCGCCTTCGGCACAGATAGCTCTATACCTGCATCTATTTGGTGGACCCTCAGGGACGGCTTACGAAACCCACGTACAACTTCGGTCGAGTCGTGGAGCGGTTGCCGGTGATCCTGGCCGGGCCAGTTCGAGACGATAGGGCGGCAGCGGAGCCCCAGCTGCAGCGTCGGCTGACCCCAGTTGAGGTCGAAACGCTGGTCCAGGAACGCGCAGATGGTCAGACCATTGCCACGCTCGTCCGCCAGTTCGGCGTCCATCGCACGACCGTCATGGCCCATCTTCGACGGATAGGGTTGCCGCATGAGTGACCCGGCAAGCTCCTCAACCGAGACACCGCACGGCACGGGGTTGTTGCCGCGCGACTTCTCCCCGCCGAACTGGCCGCCGCCCTGTGCTGGCGTCGATCGACTCGTTGCTGCTCGACCTGACCGAGGACGAGGACGGCGCGTTCGCCGCTGCGCTGGCGTCGTGAAACTGGTTGTCGACACGGGGTGTTCAGCGCCGCCCTCAGTCGCCGCCGCCGGCCATCGTTCGAGCGTCACGTCAACACCTTGGCGGGCCACCAACTCTTTCTCTCGGTCGTCACCGTCGCAGAACTCCGCTTCGGCGCGATGGTGGCGGAGTGGGGCCAACCTCGACGGGCCCAGCTGGAGGTGGCAATCGCTACGGCGACAGTCGTACCGGTCACCGATGCGTTCATCACCAGGCTCGCCACGACCCGAACAATGTGTCGGCGGATCGGCCATCCGTTGTGGGAACCGATCCACAGCAACGACCTATGGGTCGCTGTCACCGCGCTGCACCTCCAGTCGCCGCTCGTCACCGCAGACCACGTCTTTGACGATGTGCCCGACCTATCAGTTCTTCCGTCGACCGGAACCTGACGACACCGGGCTCGTCCGTTGTCGAATCGACAACAGCGAGTGGACCTTAGGGACGGCTTTCGAACCCCCGCTACGCGTTTCTCGCGATGAAGGGACTTCTGCCGGTCGTGCTCGGACGCCCGATCCCGACTCGCAGGGCAGACCGGGTGGTGCAGCACCAGCGACGTTGTCCGGCGACGACATCTCCTAGCTCGTCCACCGGCGCCACGATGGCGAGACCTTCGATTCGTTGGCGAACGCGTTCGGCGTCCATCGAACGACGGTCATGGCGCACATGGCACGAGTTCAATCCAAGGAGACCGATCCGGCGGTCAATCGAGCAGTGACACGAACTCGGATCGCTTGAGACCCGCGTGACGGAGGATCGATGCAATCGTGCCCGGTGCGAGCTCTCGGCACTCTTGACGGCTCTCAAGGGTGCTGGGTCAGGTCATGCTCCGGTCTGCCGAGGACCCGGCTCTCATCACGGAACGGGGAGCTTGCTCACTGTGATTGACTTCGGCAATGCAGACCACGCCCGAGACCCGCTTCGCGAAGAGTGGGGGACTCAGCATTGCGTACCAGGTGGTGGGCTCCGGCCCGGTCGACCTCGTCTTCGTGCCCGGGTTCATGTCTCATGTCGAGCTCAACTGGGAGTACTCGTTCATGGGATCCCTGTTCGAATCGCTGAGCGAGTTTGCTCGGCTGATCATCCTCGACAAGCGGGGCACAGGCTTGTCAGACCGCTCACTCGGACTGGGCACGTTCGAGGAGCGCATGGACGACGTGCGCGCAGTGATGGATTCGGCCGGCATCGAACGGGCCGCCCTCTGCGGCATGTCCGAGGGTGGCGCTCTGTGCGCACTCATGGCTGCGACCTACCCCGAGCGGGTTTCCGCGTTGATCCTGTACGCAGCCGCCTGCCCAGGCATTGACGTCGTCGACGACGCCACGAAGGATTTCGTGCAGAACTTCGTGGAGAGCCAATGGACCACGGGCCACGTCCTCAATCAACTGATCCAACATGCCCCTGACCCGGAAGCTGCGATCACCGGGCTCGCACGTTTCGAACGCTACAGCTGCACGGCGTCGGTGGCCGGCGAGATCGTCCGGCGCAGCATGGAGGCCGACATCTGCGGAGTCGTGTCATCGGTGTCGGTGCCGACTCTCGTGCTGCACGCAGTCGCCGATCCGGGAGTGTCCTTCTCCCATGGGCAGTATTACGCCGATCACATCCCTGGGGCGAGGCTGGTGCCGATGGACCTCGACAGCCATGTCAGTTGGAACCCAGCAGACCACCGGGTTGCGGTCGACGCCATCCGCGAGTTCGTTGCCAACGACACGTCCCGAGCCCCAGTCACCACTGACCGCATCCTGTCTACGGTGCTGTTCACCGACATCGCCGAATCGACCGTGAAGGCAGCCGACATGGGCGACGCCCGGTGGCGAAAGCTACTCGACGGCCACGACAACCTGGCCCAAGAGGAGGTCGCCATCCACGGGGGCATCCTGGTGAAGTCCACAGGCGACGGCATCATGGCCCGATTTGACGGACCCAGCCGAGCAGTGGCGTGTGCCCACGCCCTGCGCCGCCGGGCCAATGGCCTCGGCCTCGGCATCCGCTCCGGGGTCCATACCGGCGAGATAGAACTGCGGGGCGACGACATCGGGGGTATCGCCGTCCACATCGCCTCCCGAGTCGCAAGCATGGCCGCTCCTGGCGAAGTACTCGTCTCGCGCACGGTGAGAGATCTGTCGGTCGGATCGGGTGTGACGTTCCATGACCGAGGCACCCACAACCTCAAGGGCGTTCCCGACGACTGGCAGATCTTCGCCACCTCGGTCTGACACGGGCCGCACTGAAGGCACCACGAATCGCGTACCCGTCAGCCTTGTTGCTCGCCTCCGTGCAGCGACACGCGCCACCTACCTGGACCGGTCCTTCATCCCGCTTTGGCGGGGCGACGAGTGGGCGCAGAGGGACTCGAACCCCCGACATCTGCCTTGTAAGGGCAGCGCTCTAACCAACTGAGCTATGCGCCCGTGGATCGGGAGCCTCAGCGTATCCGGCGACCCTTGCTCACCATCCGGCGTTTCCGTCGATGCGTTCCCGCAGCAGGTCGGCGTGGCCGTTGTGACGGGCGTACTCCTAGATCACGTGCACCACCAGCCAGCGCAGCGACACGGGCTCGTTCTCCCACGGGCCTGGCATCGCAGTCATGTCGTCCAACGCAGCCGCGGCCTCGATCTCGCGGCTGCGCGCACGCCTCGTGCCATGCCGCCCACGACGCCGCCACCACGGCGTCATCAGCCCCGGTGAGGTCGCCGAAGTCGACCGGACTGAAGTACGGCACGTCTGGCTCACCCATGAACAAGCAGCCGAACATCCATCGCTCGCCCTCGGCGTGGTGCTGCAGCAGGCCGAGCAGCGACATCTCGGATGGCTCGGCCGAACGCAGCGTCAGTTGGGCCGGCGTCAGCCCCTGCAGCTTGCGGGCGAACGTGGCGCGGTGGAACTCGAGCCACTGGCGCAGCATGGTGCGCTCATCGGCGGTTCGAGACGGCATGCGACGCGGGAAGGGTTGCTCAGTCATCGTGAGCAATTCTGCCCTACTCACGCACCACGGCGGGCGGCGACCAGTTGCGCCAACAACTCGGGCGTTGCTGCTGCAATGGGGGTGCGTCGTGCGGCCTGGTCGAGCACGATCAGCTCGCGACCGAGCAGGTCGACCACATGAGCACCGGCTTCGCGACAGATCATCACCGACGCCGCGTGGTCCCACACACCGTGCGCTTCGTCGACGCAGTCCACGTAACCGTCGAACACACCCGCGGCCACGTGGCACAGGTCGAGCGCGACCGCCCCGAGCACTCGGCTCTGACGGTAACCCAACGGATGCGGTGGCAAGCCGTTGAGCCCGATGATCGAGTCGGTCACGTCGACACACTCGGACGGGCTGATGCGCACACCGTCGCACCACGCTCCCCCACCCCTCGTGGCCCAGTAGCGCTCGCCGGTCGCCTGGTTGGCCACCAGCGCAACAGCAGGGCCATCTGCGTCGACGAGGCACATCGCGGTGGCGAAGTAGCGCACGCCTCGGCTGGCGTTGGTGCTGCCGTCGATGGGGTCGATGATCACCACCTCACCGGTGGCGCCGGCCTCGAACTCGCTCTCCTCCGACAGCACCCCCACGCCGGCGCGGCGCAACACCTGCAGCGCCGCGTCGTTGGCCACCACGTCGAGTGCGTACTGGCCGGCACGCTGGCCCGACGGGCCGAAGTCGCGCACGCCCACGAACGCGGCGGCGACGGCGTCGGCCACCTCGTGCAGCAGGCTCAAACGATCAGGGTTCATCGGCTCCGCACGGTAGTGTCGCTGGCAGCGTCACCGCTGCACCCTGGAAGGATCTTCGTGGCCGTCATCGATGTCGCCGGTTTCGTGGCCGACCTGAAGGGCCACGCGGTCGATCACGGCTTCCACGTGCACGACGAGCGCCACTTCGTGGAGACCTACTCGCTGCGCCAGCTGTGGGAGGTCGACCTGCACCCGGAGGAAGCCTGCAGCGGGCCAATCGACCTGCATCTGTCGCTGGAGGTGGATCCTCGTGCGCTGCTGGGCTTCGAGGACGAGGTGGTGAAGCTCGACGACCCCGACGGCGACCCGCCCACCGGGTTCACGTTCCCGCTCATCTTCACCTGGACGTTGCCGCCGCTGCCGCACCCGCCCGACCTGCTGGTGCTGGCCACCGAGCTCGCCGGTGTGGGTGGCATCTCGCTGCCACTCGAGGTCTCGGCCATCGACTCGTTCGCCAGCGTCACCGACGCACCCGAGCGCAGCCTGTCCATCCTGGCGCGCATCCCTGTCGACCTGGCCGACGTGTACCTGGCCGACGACAAGGTGTTCTGCGACACGCTCGACAAGTGCCGCGACGTCAGCCTGTTCCTGCTCGAGTGCGCCGGCCGCTGGCTGGGCGACGACTGACACCCACCACCCGCGACCTGAACGACCGAACGACCCGAACGAAAGGCAGACCCACATGCGAGTGAGCGAACTGATCGACATGCTGAAGGACCAGCCGCCGGATGCGGAGGTCGAGCTGGCCATCGTGGCCCCGGTGGGCGACGACAGCGACGAGGACATCACCGTCGACCGCTACAGCGTGGAAGGCATGCTGCCGTGGCGCGACGAGGACGAAGAGGGTAACGACGAGGTCGTCATCTGGTTGGTCGGCGGCGAGGAGGAGGACGTCGATGCGTTCCTCGACGCCATCGAACACCAGGACGACTGACGCCACCCATGGCGCGACAAACCACACGTCGGCGCACGTGGATCGGTGTCGGGCTCGTACTCGGCGTCGCGGCCATCGGCGCCGGCGCATGGGGTGTGCAACGGTGGGCGCCGTTTGCCGACGACCCAGAGGCCGTCGCCTGGCCGCAGAACATCCAACCGCTCGCCGACTTCGTGGAGCACACGACCGGCCAGCAGTTCGTGGAGCCGATCGCGATCGAGTTCATCGGCGAGGTGCAGGCGTACGAGGCCCGTGTCGGCGTCGCCACCACCGAGCCCACAGACGCCGACCGAGCCGATGCGGCCATCGAGGAAGGCATCGGCCGTGCGCTCGGGTTGTGGAAGGGCGAGGTCTCGGTCCTCGCCGTTCGCGACGCCTATGCCAAGGCTGCGCCCTTCCCGTCACCAGGCTCGCCGACGAGCGAACCATCGTGGTCAACGCCGCCGGCGAGGTGGCCCTGTTACCGGCGCTGGTGCGGGCCGAGCTCACCTTGCGTCTCACGCAAGCGCTCGACGATCAGCTGTTCCACACCACTGAGCGGGCCAGCGAGGCCGCAACGTCACAGGACTACCAGGTGATGCTGGCGCTCGCCCTCGGCCATGCGATCTGGGTGCACGACCGGTACGTCGAGCAGCTCTCCGACGACGACATCGACGAGTACTACACGGCCGACGATGCGCGCTGGGAGGAGTACTCCGCAGGGGTGATCGCCGAGGTTCCGGCCTCGTACCGGGCCATCCGCGTCGTCGCGCAGCGGCTCGGGCCGATGTTCATCGAAGCGTTGAGCGAGGAGGGCCGCGAGTTGGTGGAGCACGCGTTCACCAACGATCTGCCGGCCGCGCTCGATCAGGTCAGTCTGCCGGCTGGCAAGTACCTGCGCCGCGACCGATTGGAAGCCGTCACGGCGCCGCCGGGGCCGTTGGCGGCGGAGGTCGAGCTCTCCAATCAGATGGGTCCGTTCGGGCTCTACCTACTGCTCAGCACCGGGCAGCCGGCCACTGACGCGCTCACCGCCGCCGACGGCTGGGGCAACGACCGCTACACCGCGTACGTGCTCGACGGCCGAGTGTGCGTCGACGTGCACGTCGTCGCCGACAGCCGCGACGACGCCGATCGCCTGGAGAACGGTTTCAATGCGTGGGCTCGCGCGCGGCCGCCAGTGGCCGACGCGCTGGTGGCCCGGCGCGGCACCGATCTCTACGCCACCGCCTGCGACCCGGGCGCCGACGCCGACCAGCCGGTGCCCACCGCTGAGGCCATCGACCACTACCTGGGCCGAGCGCAGGAGATCGAGTGGCGCAGCGACTACTCCGGCAATCCCGCACTCGCGGAGTGCGTTGCTGTCACCCTGTACGCGTCGTACCTGTTCGACGATGAGTCCAGCGACTACTGGACGGCGGCCGACGGCATCGAGCAGGACTGCCTCGACGCGGTGTGATCCACGCTCAGGGCTGCTGCAGGTCGTAGCGAACGTAGGCCACCACAGCAGCGATCTGCGTCGCGGTGAGCTTGCCCGAGTTTGCCGGCATCGTGCGCACCCCATCAGCGACGACTGCGGTCATCTGCGCGTCGGTGAGCCTGGCCACCGTGACGCCGTCGTTGAGCCGTGTGCCCACGCCGCCGGAGCCGTCGGGGGCGTGGCAGGAGGCGCAGTTGGCCATGTACACCTGCTCGCCGGTGACGGCGTCGGACGGGTCGGCGCCGCAGGCCATCGTCGCCAGCACGAGCAACACCGCACCGACGGCGTTGACCGCAACCGCTACAGGCGCGGTCACGACAAGACGCGGGCCTTGATCTGCTCGAACTCGGCGGCGGTGATGGTGCCGCCGTCGAGCAGCTGCTTGGCGACTGACAGCTCGGTGGCCGGCGTGGGCGGCGGCGGCACGAAGCCACCCTGCGACTTGTTCGTCTCACGGGCCATTTGGCGCATGCCGAAGCCATCGCCCCTGGTCAGCAAGTACGCCACCAGGCTGATGATCGGGAAGAACAGCAACCCGAGG
Source organism: Acidimicrobiaceae bacterium (assembly GCA_016722025.1). Taxonomy (GTDB): domain Bacteria; phylum Actinomycetota; class Acidimicrobiia; order Acidimicrobiales; family Ilumatobacteraceae; genus UBA668. The sequence continues at coordinate 166,448 of JADKGZ010000006.1, read as the reverse complement.
ATCCACAGCGCCTTCTTGCCGCCGGAGATGTCGTCGCTGCGGAAGATGTCGATCCACACGGTGAGAACGATGATGAAGTACATCACCATCACGTAGATCACCAACAGTGACCACAGGATCTCACCCAATCCGACACGTGCGATCATTCTTCAACCCTCCCGAGGTTTGGCAACGGCGTGCACGCTACTCGCTGCTCAGTTCCGCACGAGTCGACTCGGCCGACTTCTGGACGCGATTCGTCCCAGATCGACTCCCGGACGGGATTCGTCCCGGCCTTCGAGACGGATTCCGCCCAGAGCGACGAGTGCGGAGCCGCCGTGGGCGCTGCCAGCGTCACCACGGCCATCGCCGACGCCACGGCGGCCGTTGTGGGGCGGGTGGGTATCGAACCCACGACCGAGGGATTATGAGGTCCAACGCTCCGAACGCTGTAGCTATCAGGGCTTTCGCAGGTAAGCGACAAGCGCTGAGCGGTGAGTTATCTCGCCTCAGTTGTTACCAGTTCTCACGCTGCCGCCTGCGCGCATTTCTACGGCCTCTTCGCTGCTGCTCCTGCGTTGTCCCAGTCGATCGTCGTCGCCTTGACCTCGTCAAACACCGCCTGTGCCTCGGCTAGCGCTGCCGTTCCGTGTTCAGACGCTGGTGGAATCGTGAAGATGTTGAAGTCGACGTCGTCAGGCACGTCGACACTGCGGCCACCTGAGGTGACGAACCCACCGTTCTCTCGAAGCTGTCCGATCACGAAGCCAAGCGACCTGACGCGATCAATAAGGTCCTCACCCCGTGGCAGCTCGAAGGAGAGCGCATGGGTCAGCTCAAGCACTCTGCCGTTAGCGACTGCCAAGTCAAGGTCGAGACGATGGCCGCGTGCCTCCAGTCGAACCTTCGTGAGCACAGCCTCCGGCGAGTCCTCGAAGGCGCCCCTGGTAGCAGCTTCTCACCCGGGTGACAGCGGCTGTGCGATTCCTGAATTGCGCCTTGTCGAGGCTGCGGCACGAAAACCTGCCACATGTGCTCAAGTGCCCGTCCAAAGAGTCGGCTATCGTCGGTAGCGGCTCGCTGATCTGAATGGTGTGCCTCAGCTCGTGGAGGCTGCCCAGATCCTCGACCGTGGAGGCGCACGGAACATGCGATCCATCCTGCCCTCGAATGCCTCCACGTTGGCGATGACACCATCCGCGTCAATCGCTCGTGCTCGTCGGAGGTCGCTACTGAATCTGAATTGTCCGGGGCCACCGTCGGACGGAGTCACGATCACTCCCACGTTGACAGATTCACCCCGAGCCGCATCGGGCACGAAGCGAATTGCGCTGTGTAGGTACTTCATGGCGCACCTCCTGCGGCGAGAGTCCTAAGCCGGCCGGCCGTTGGCAGTCGGCGTTCGTCGAGAAACCATCCTAGGTACCTCAGATCATCATCGTCGATCGGCCACGTAGCAGGCACCCAGTTCAGAACGCCCCCAATGTCGTCGAGGGCGAGGGCTTCCAACGCATCGGCCAGTCGGTGCAGTTCTGCGACGCTCACCCCCGTCAGGGGCATCGGCAGCGGATGAGGTGCTTCGACCTCGGCAACGAGGTGCTGAGCCGTCCACACATGGGCACCGGGGAAGTACATGCCGTGATCGTGACTCCAGATCGTGTTGGCTCGGGTTGTCTGGTAAAGCCATTGGGGATCTCCGCCGTAGCACCAGTCGTAGAGCGCGGCGACCCCCGCGTGTCTGCGCTCATTGTCATCGTCGGACGAATGCTCCAGGCTTCGGCTTTCAAGTACACCGGTCACCTCAAGCGATGCCGATGCCAGCCCGGCGTCCATCTGTTCGCCGTACCACTGGCCTTCGAGATCCATTGGAATGTCGACGATGCTGACTACGCAGACAGGAGCACCGAATGAGATGGCGACGACCGCGCCACCACGAACTCGGCGACGCACGATCTCACGCCGTGTCGATTCGACGCCGCTTTGACGACGGCTCGGTCCCCTTTGCTGAGACGACACAGCATCGCGCCAGAGTTGCCGCCCGGCGCACGCCTGAGCACGGAAGCGACCGTGCGGTACGGCCCGGGCATCGGTTGTCGCCTCCAGGTCGACCAAGGTGACGCCGCGTCCACTATCGCTCGCCCGCGGAGATCTTCGGTTCTCGTGCTTCCACTGCCCGGCGATCTCCTCCGGTGTCGTGCAACGGCAGCGTAGCTAAGTGCACCTTTCGGACTTGCGACTGCCGCTTTACAGAGACCAACCCTCACTGCGTTGTCGCCGTACGATGCAACGCATGGCCACACCCAAGGGACCCGACTTCACCAAGAACCTGCTGTTCTACGGGGACAACCTTGAGGTGATGCGCAAGTGGATCAAGGACGAGACCGTCGACCTGATCTACCTTGACCCACCGTTCAACAGCAATCGTACGTACAACGTGCTTTTCAAGCACAAGACCGGCACCGAGGCCAACGCGCAGATCACGGCATTCGACGACACGTGGACGTGGAGCCAGGACGACGAGCAGCTCTACGCAGAGCTGCAAGCGGCGGGTGGCAGGGTTGCTGACGCCATCACCGCGATGCGTCAGCTCATCGGACCGAGCGACATGCTCTCGTATCTCGTGATGATGACGGCGCGGCTGATTGAGATGCGGCGAGTGTTGAAGTCGACGGGCTCGCTCTACCTACACTGCGACCCGGTGGCAAGCCACTACCTGAAGATCCCGCGGATGCCATTCGGGCCAGAGTGCCCAGAACGAGATCAGCTGGAAGCGGTTCTCCGCGAAGAACGACCCGAACAAGTACGGGCGAAGCCATGACGTGATCTTCTTCTACACGCGGGCCAAGTCATTCACGTGGAACACTCAGTACGGGCCGTTCGAGCAGGACTACGTGGACTCGAACTACCGTTACGTCGAGGAAGGCACCGGGAGGCGATATCGGCTGGGCGACCTGACTGCAGCCAAACCAGGCGGCGACGTGGACTACGAATGGCACGGCGCGCGGCCATACAAGGGCAGGCACTGGGCGTATTCAAGGGCCAACATGGACTTGATGCTTGGGGCTGGCCGAATCATCTTTCGAAGCACCGGTATGCCGGTCTACAAGCGGTATCTGGATGAGCAGCCGGGGGTGCCGCTGCAGGACATTTGGACAGACATCCGGCTGCACTCGGGATCGAAGGAGAGGTTGGGCTATCCAACGCAAAAGCCCGTGGCGTTGTTGGAGCGCATCATCTCAGCCAGCAGCAATCCGGACGATGTCGTTATGGACCCGTTCTGCGGATGCGGCACCGCCGTCGACGCGGCGCAGCGTTTGGGTCGCCGTTGGATCGGCATGGACATCTCCTATCTATCCGTGGACCTGATCGAGACTCGGATGCTCGATGCCTACGGCGCAGTCATCGCCGGAACCTTCGAGCTGGTTGGCGCCCCGCGACGCTGAGGGAGCAGAAGCGCTGTTTCGACGTTCGCCGTTCGACTTTCGAACGGTGGGCGGTTTCGCTCATCGACGGCACGCCGAATGAGAAGCAAGTGGGCGACCGCGGCATCGACGGAATCGTTCGGTTCCCTATCTCGTCGGCCAACGACGTGGGCAAGGTCATCGTGTCCGTGAAAGGTGGCAACCTCAACCCCGCAATGGTGCGCGACCTCGCCGGCACCGTGGACGCGCAGAAGGCCGCGATGGGTGTTCTCATCGCAAACCAAGCGATCACCAAAGGCATGACCGAAGCCGCGCAGATGACCGGTAGCTACGTCCACCCGCTGACCGGTAACTCGTACCCGAAGGTGCAGCTGGTCACCGTGGGCGACCTCATCGCCGGGCGAAGCCCGAGGATGCCCACGGCGTTCATGCCGTACCTTCAGGCGGCGAAGTTCGTCCCTGATCATCCGACGCTGCCGGGCTTGGGCTGAGACTCACAGGGAGAGAACTCGCCAATTCCTGCCGTCAGGAGCTGCTTCGCGGACAGTGAAAAACTCGAGCCGTCATGCACGGCGGCGCATGTTCATGCGAACCAGTCGCGACTGTTGGGGTTGAGCCTGAGCGTGTTGGTTCGGCCAGCGCCGGCGGCGTAGTTGCACGTCGAGGCCTCTGGTGCGATCCACGGGCCGGGTGGCGGTCGTCGTGTGACCTGCACCCAGGCGGGTGCGTCGATCCATCCGTCGATGGTGTGGCCGCCGGTCCATGTTGGTCGGCTGCCGTCAGCGTGTGGCGGGTGTTGGTCGAGGGTGAGTCCGTCGCGCCAGCAGATAGCGGCGGGGTGGGCGTTGGCGAGTTGGCGGACGGTGGTCGAGCTGGTGTGAAACGTGCCGGCATGGTGGCGCGGTTTCATGCACTCAGTGGGGCCATGCCGCAGGGGTGGGGGCGGGTCGAATCGCTACGGCGCGGGCAGGGCCACAGACCCCGGTCATCGGGTTCCCCCGACTCGCGCAATTGAGCTTGCATCCCGGGGTGCCGGGGAGAATCCGGATAGCGGGGTCTTGGAGGTGCAGGCGCGGCAGAAAATCGGTGCCCCCTCCCCGGTCGTCGCGTTCATGGCGGCTGTTCACGGTCACGCGGGGCCCTCTTTCGGGTTGACTGCGCGAAGGTGCGTGTACGCCGATCGGTCGCTGGTTGCCGGTAGCTCGGTCGGGGTCGGCGGTCGCCATCGCAACGACTGCTGGCCCTTAGGGGTGATACCGAACGAGTCCATCCAGCGGCGCAGCTCGGTGGCGCGCACGAACTCGCCACGCTCGACCTGTTCGTGAAGTTGGAGCAGCAGCCGCAGCGCGGGGAGGTCGGCCGGTGTCCACCACGCCGCGAACCACGCCGCGCCCCAGGTCTGCCATGCCGTGATGCTCGCCGGGGTCAGCCCATCCGGCGGCGGTGGGAACGCACCGTGCGACCACGACGGGGCAGGCGCCGAACGGAACTCGCCGCGCGCCGGTGCAGCGCGACGTACACGGTCAGGGTTCGGGGGTGGGCCAGGCATCAGCGGGCGCCTTCCTCACGGCTTCCGATCCCGTACACACTGCGAGACGAGGCGGCGTCGTGCAGGTGTCGTCTCCTCCTGAAAAACGAAGCGCACCAAGTCAGTCGAGCCGCGACGCAGGGGGTACACACCCCTCCCCCGGGGTCGAGGGCGGAAGACGCCGCCCTACCGCCAGACATCTCGAACGCGATATTCTCGGCGTTCATGTCGACCTCTTGGCGTCGAGGGGTGGGCACACCGAAGGCGAGGACACCGAAGGCCGCGCCTTCAAGTACAAGCCCTGACCCGTTCATGTGGTCGGCGAAGAACGGCGGGCGGTCGTAGTCGAGCAAGGCGAGAGGTGTCATGTCACCGGTAGTGCCACGGGTGCCACCTCTTATAGGTGGTGGCACCATGGCAGTAGCTTCCAGGTGCCGTTTCATCGTGGCACTTCCTTGGCAGTAGTGGCAGTTCCTTGCTCGGTTGCCTGGTAGCGGGGCCTCTTTTCGCTGCCGACGTTGTGCACGAGGCCCAACCTCACGAGGTCGCTGCGATAGCGGTAGAACGTGCGCTCTGCCACGTCCGATGACAGTTGCCATTGACCTGTCGGTACGCCGTTGCCGGCGTCGATTCCCACGAGCGTGCGCAGCGTTTCGAGCAGCGCACCCGGGAGCCTGTCGGTAGGTCCGCCTTCGGTGAGCACGATGCTGTTGGCGGCGGGCGTGGCGGTGAAGAACGCATCTCGGGGCTCGGGATGGCTCTTGCGTTTCGTGCACCGCAGGGTGACATCGCCGAGTTTCGATTCGAGCTGCCACACGTCGTCGGCGGCGGCCCCCAACCTGACCACCCGCGACTGCCTCGCTCGGCGTCCTTGCCGGCGTGGTGGACGAGCAACACGCACGCGCCGGTGCGTTTGCGGATCACGTCGAGCTGTTCCACGCCGATCGAGCCGTCTTTGCCTCCGTTCTCTTCGCCACCCACGAAGCAGCGCGAAAGCGTGTCGATCACGACCAGGCTCGCGCCGACTCGGGCGCACTCGTCAGCGAACGGACCAACGCTGCTCGGTGACAACAGGTTCACGGCCTCGGGGTAGAGCAGCAGGTTCGTCTCGCCTTGCATCGGATGATGGGCGCGCCATGCGTCGATGCGTTGCACGAAGCCGTTGAGGCCCTCCCCAACGAGGTAGACGACGGTGCCCTGCGTGGTGGGCCTGGAGTGCCAGCGGGTGCCGTTGGCGACGCACAGCGCCCAGTCGAGCGCCATAAACGACTTGTAGCTACCGCGGCGACCGTAGAGCATCGCCATGCTGTCGAGGTCGAGCACGCCTCGATGAGCGGTGCCATCGGTGGCAGGGCTCGTGCCTCAGCAACAGTGAGTAGCCGTCGTCGCGGTTGGTCATCGGTCGGGTACAGCTCAGGCGGCAACATGGCGCACCGCCCTTCGCCATGCACGCTCGGCCTCGCGACGCTCAATGATGCCAGCGTCGACGGCTCGGCGCAGCCGCTCTCCCCACGCGGTGAGCGTCCGTTCATCGGCCGCCTCGGGAACCTTCAGCACGAGGTCGTGCTCGTGGTCGATCAGCACCTCACGATGACGCCTGCACCACTCGCACGGATCGCCCACGAGACCGGCCCAGCCTGCCCCACAAGCGACGCAACGCAGATCCTCCACCAGCGGGCCGTACTCGGGGCGGAGGCGAGCCACACGGCAACCCAACGCCGTTCGCTGCCCAGATCGACGGATCGAAGCCGCGCAGCAGCTCGGCCAGGGGGGGGCCGCAGTAGTAGCGGTGCCGATCGAACGAACTGCGGGCGCATCGCAACGCCAGCACGGCCTCATCGCTGCACCGCCAGCTCGTGACCGGGCAACGCCAGGTCCGTTGGCGTGCTCGTCATCGTGCAACGTCCGCATGTTGGTGCAGATGCAACAACCGGCGCGCAGTGGTATCGTCGGCAGAGATCCGCCTGTCAGCGATCATGAGTGCGCCGTCCTGCATCGGGGCGGCGTTCACCGTGTGGGCCGTCACGCTGCATCACCTCGACCCCTGACGGACTTGCGCCGACTTCAGTGCGAGCCGCTGGAAGTAGGCCCTGCGGGCGTTCTCAGCTCGCTTAGCACGCTCTCCCGGCGTCAGAGTGCCGTCAGGGTCGACCTGCCTCTCGAAACGCTCAAGAAAGGCTCGACGACCGAGGGCAGTGCGGGCGGTGCGGTCAACTGTCCGTGACCACGATTCGTGGCCGCCAATGGAACCGATGAGCTGCCGTTGTTGTTTCGGCACGCGGAACCTCCATAGGGAAGTTCCGGATGCCTGAATCCCGGCCGAGCGTAAGAGCCAATTGCTGAACGTCGGGTGCCGCCTCACTGCGGCCAAGCGGACCCGAACTATAGCGCTGCATCGTCTTCGTGTTGGGGATGGTCCGAGTCGCTACGGCGCTGCTCGTCTTGGTCGGCGAAAAGGAGAGGGAGCCAAGCTTTCTGGGATGGTCTGGCTCGCGATGGCGTGTGATCCCCAGAGATGCTCGTACGTCGTTGTGCGTGCCCGTGATTGTGACGCCCTCGGCTACGTCCGGCCCGAGTCTCACGACCCCAACACGGCCTTCATCGAAGGCCGCGATCGCTGGCAGAACGTCTTCCCACGTAATCCGGTACCTGTGTGTGCTACTTCCGGTTTCCGCGTCGATGATGCCGCCCACGACCGTGTTGTGCTTGAGGCACGCAAACACGGTGGCCTGGTTATACACCTCGAATTCTGCGGGCGGACATACCCACCCCCGCCGGTGCCGATTGCCGTCGCCGTAGTTGGCAGTCGACGATGTCGCCACGCCACCTTGAATCACCATACCCACGCCAAGCAGGCCCGAGCAGTAGCGGCATCTAAACTCCACGTGCGGATTCCCTGGCTTCCATCGCCTACCGGCCATTGTGCGTCAGGCCTTCCCGAAGAGACGGCGGTGCGAGTCGCGGGCTCGGTGGGCGGCTGCGCTTGCGCCGTAGCGGTGGAGCATTTGGGGCGACTGCCAGCCTGCGATGACCATGAGGTCGCCGTCGCTCATGCCGCGGCTTTTGGCCTCGTGGGCGAAGGTGTGGCGGAAGCGGTGCGGGTTGATGTGCTCGATACCGGCGTCATCACAACGACGGTCGAGCAACTGGCGTAGACCGGAGCCGGTGAGCTGCCCGCGCTCCCCCAGCCAGAGGGCAGGCAGGGTCGCGGCGGCGTGCTTGCGCCGCACCCGCATGTAACGATCGAGCGCCTCGGCGGGCTTCGGCATCAGCGCGACCACGCGGGCGCGCCCGCCCTTGCCCATCACCGTGAACGTGGCTGCGTTCAGGTCGACATCGGCGACGGACAGGCCCATGATCTCGCCGGCGCGCACACCCGTGGTCGAGAGCATCATCACGAGCGCCGTGTCACGCTTGTTCTCGAACGTCGCCCGGTCGGGGTTGGCGGGCGCCGGCCTGCCGACGCGCTTCTTCGGCCTGGCGCACTCGCCCAGCAGCTTCGTGAGCGTCTCGGCGGTGATCACGGGCACAGGCGGAGCCACGACCTTCGGCGGCTTCATCTTCGCCATCGGGTTGGCGTCGACTTCTTCCTCTTCCTCGGCCCAGCGGTAGAACTGCTGCCAGGAACGAAAGCGGCGTGCCAGCGTCGCGGGTGCGAGCCCTGCGTCTCGGCCGTCGGCTAAGCAGGCTTCGAGATCGCCGCGCTTCGCCGTACTCAAGTCGCGTTCGCGAGTGCCCAAGTGCTCGGCCAGCCTGCGCGTGTCGTTCTGTAGGCCCGATGGTCGCCTCTGAGCGACCTTCGGCACGTTTCGAGCGCGACCACGATGCGATCAGGGCGTCATCCATGTCATCCACCATAGTGCTGTTATGCGCTCAGTGTGCGTTGTAGTTCCACCTGCACTTACAAACATGCTGGTAGTGGGGCGGGTGGGTATCGAACCCACGACCGAGGGATTATGAGTCCCGTGCTCTAACCACTGAGCTACCGCCCCGAACCGTCACACCGTAGCGAGTCGGGCCAGCGCACCGACGCTTCACGCCGACCCACTGGGGCATCCGAGTGTCAGCGGTCCACCGGGGTGTCAGGTGGTACTCGGATGGTCACACAGCACTCGGATGGTCACGTGGCACTCGGATGGGCAAGTGGCACTCGGATGGTTGTGGGGGCCAAAACGGCACACGGCCCGCACGAGGCGGGCCGTGTGCATTGGCTCCGAGAGCAGGGCTCGAACCTGCGACATGCTGATTAACAGTCAGCCGCTCTGCCAGCTGAGCTATCTCGGAAAGGCGAGTTGAGGATAGCAAACGCTTCCTGCTACTCCTCCTCCAAAAACTCCTTCAACCGTTGGCTGCGCATCGGGTGACGCAGCTTGGCCAGCGTCTTGGCCTCGATCTGACGGATGCGCTCGCGGGTGACGTTGAACTCCTTGCCGACGTCTTCCAGCGTGCGCGCCTGGCCGTCGTCGAGGCCGAAGCGCATGCGCACGATCTCCTGCTCGCGCTCGGTGAGCTCGCCCAACGCGGCCTCCACCGCTTGCGTGAGCATGTGCTTGGTGGCCATGTCGGCGGGCGCATCGGCGGTGAGGTCTTCGATGAAGTCGGCCAGGTTGCTGTCGTCCTCCTCGCCCACCGGCGAGTCGAGCGACAGCGGGTCTTGCGAGATGCGCAGGATCTCGCGAATGCGTTCGGTGGTCATCGCGCAGCGATCGGCCAGCTCGTCGAGCGTGGGCTCGCGCTCGAGCTCTTGGTGCATCTGGCGCTGCATGCGCAACACACGGTTCATGCTCTCCACCATGTGCACCGGGATGCGGATGGTGCGGGCCTGGTCGGCGATGCTGCGCGTGATGGCCTGGCGGATCCACCAGGTGGCATACGTGGAGAACTTGAAGCCCTTGGTGTGGTCGAACTTGTCGACCGCGCGCATCAGGCCCAGGTTGCCCTCCTGGATGAGATCGAGGAACTGCATGCCGCGGCCGCTGTAGCGCTTGGCGATGCTGACCACCAACCGCAGGTTGGCCTGGATGAGCTCGCTCTTCGCCCGCTGCCCGGCGGTGACCGTGCGCATCATGCGCCGGTGATCGACCGGGTCGATGATGGCGCCGTCGTGCTCGGCATCGAGCATCACCGCTGCCCGGTTGCCTTCGTCGATCGCCTGCGCGAGGCGCCGTTCGTCATCGACCGTCAGCAGGTCGACGCGCCCGATCTCCTTCAGGTACATGCGCACGGTGTCGGCCGTGTTGCCCACATCGCTGCGATCGGCGTTCATCCGCTCGCTGCGCCGGCGGATGCGGCGAGCCAGCAGCCCTTCGGTCTCCTCCACCTCGACCGACCGGGGGCGGTCGGCCCCGTTCGGCGGCGTGTCGTCGTGCAGCTCGGCCATGCCGTCGTCGACGGCGATGCCGAGCCCGCCGAGCGTGGCGTGCACGTCGACCAGCACGTCGGGCGTCAGCTCGATGTGGCGCAGCACGCGGGTGATGTCGTCGGCGTGCAAGACGCCCGACACGGAGCCGCGCGCAACCATCGCTCGCCACTCTCCCGCTTCGACTCCCTCGTATGGAGGTGACCCGGCAGACGCATCAGCTGTGGTATTGGTCACTCGGCCCCTTCACTCGCCCCGTGAAGCCACCCTAGCAACGCCTCTGCCGCGACATCGGCCCGCTCGGGATCCTCCATCTCGTCGAGTTGCAGCCGAGCGCCACGAATGGCCGGCAACTGATCCGGAGCGATGTCGACCACCATCTGTGCCAGCCGCCGCCGGGTGGCAGCAGCGATGAGGTTGCGGGCCTCCAGCACCGGATCGGCATCGACGTCGGCCACCGCCGCCCGCTCGAGGAACTCGCGTGCCTCGGGGTCGGCGCGGTCGAGCGCCGGCTCGATGGCGCCGCCCGACTCGGCCACCGCAAGGAACGCGCGACGAGCAACCTCTTCGGCGAATAGCTCCTCCATCAGCCACGGGGCGATGTCGTCCCATCGCTACAGCAGCATTACGATGCACACAAACTCGGCGTTCTCCGCCACGCCGATTCTCCACACCGGCACGATGTGCACCGTGGGCGCTTTCACCCGTCGCGCGGCAAGTGCCACCAGGTCGGCCGGCGGAATGCCCACGTGTGTGGCCACCTGGCCCGCATACAGCTTGCGCACCTCCGGGTTCTGGTGCTCGTTGACGACTGCCATGGCCTCGCCGGCCACCAGTGCCCTGTCCTCCGGCGAGCGCAGCTTGCGGCTGTTGAGCACCCGGTTCACGCGGAACCCGAGGAAGGGCAGCGCCTGATCGACCGCGTGGCGCAAACCCTCGGGGTCGCTGACGCTGAGCTCGCCAGGGTCCTTGCCATCGGGAAAGCGCGCCACGCTCACTCGCACCTGGTAGCGCTCCTCCCACTCGTAGAAGCGCTGCGCAGCACCCTGACCGGCGGCATCGGCATCGAACGCCAGCACCACGTTGGATGCGTAGCGCTTCAGCAGGCGCACGTGATCCTCGGTGAGCGCCGTGCCGCAGGTGGCGACCGCCCGCTTCACCCCGGCGCGGTGGAAGCCGATCACGTCGGTGTAGCCCTCGCACACGATCACCTGATCGGCGGCCACGATGTCGCCCTTCGCCCAGTTGAGGCCGTAGAGCGTCTTCGACTTCGCGTAGATGGCGGTCTCCGACGAGTTCTTGTACTTGGCCGGGTCGGTGCTGCCGGGCAGGATGCGCCCGCCGAAGGCCACCGGGTCGCCGTTCTCGGTGAGGATGGGGAACAGCACACGGCCGCGGAACGAGTCCTGCATGCGCCCCGCCTTGTTGGTGAAGCCGAGGCCGGTCTCGCGCAACACGTCGGCCGGCACGCCCAGGTCGCGGCACAGCGCATCCCACTCGTCGGGTGCCCAGCCGATCTTGAACGTGCGCGCCGTGTCGCCGGCCAGCCCGCGCTTGCGCAGGTAGTCGCGCGCCGCACGCGCATCGGGGCCGTTGAGCAGCCGGTCGTGGTACCACTCGACCGCTTTGGCCATCGCGTCGACCAGCTGCCGGCGCTTCTGGCGCGTGCGGTCGCCCGACTCGCCCGTGGTGTACGTGAGCTGAATGCCCGCCTTCGAGGCCAGTGACTCGACCGCGGTGACGAAGTCGACGTGCTCGATCTCCTGCACGAACTTGAACACATCGCCCGCCGCGCCACAACCGAAGCACCGATACCGACCCGTCTCGTCGCGCACGTTGAACGAACCAGATCGCTCGGCGTGGAACGGGCACAGGCCGACCCAGTTGCGGCCCACACGGCGCAGCGCGAGGTGCTGCTGCACCACGTCGGAGAGAACGAGCGACGCCCGCAACCGCTCCAGATCCTCCTCGACGATCGCCATTCGCAGCACCCTACCGGCGCGCTGCGAGATGACGGGACGGCGCTACCGCTCGTCGGGTGGCGGCAGCGGTTCGCTGATCGAGATGGTGTCGGCGCCGGCAGTGGATCGCAGCGAGAAGCCGACCGATGCGACCAGTACGAGGGCGATGACGAGCAACGACAGCCACGTCGGGATGTGGTACCAGTCGTGGATGATCATCTTGATGCCGACGAACGCGAGGATGATCGCGAGACCCTGCTGCAGGTAGCTGAACCGAGCGTGCATGTCGGCGAGCAGGAAGTACAGGGCCCGCAAGCCGAGGATCGCGAACGCATTGGACGCGAACACGATGAACTGCTCGTGGCTCACCGCCAGCACGGCCGGCACCGAGTCGACGGCGAACAGCACGTCAGTGACCTCGATGAGCAGCAGCACGGCGAAGAGCGGCGTCGCCAGCCGCCTGCCGTTCACACGGGTGAACAGCCGCTGGCCGTCGAGCTCGTCGGTGAGCGGCACCACCTTGTGCACCAGCTTCAAGAACCTGCTCTTCGACGGGTCGACGTGATCGTTGTCGGAGAACACCAGCTTCGCCGCCGTGAACAGCAGGAAGGCGCCGAACACGTAGAGCACCCAGTTGAACCGTTCGATGAGCGCGATGCCGGCGAAGATGAAGATCGCCCGCATCAACAGCGCACCGAAGATGCCCCAGAACAGCACTCGATGCTGGTAGCGGGGCGGCACGTTGAAGTAGCTGAGGATGAGCGCCCACACGAACACGTTGTCGACGCTGAGGCTCTTCTCGATGAGGTACCCGGAGTAGTACTCGCCGGCGGCGCCGCCACCGAAACCCCACCACACCACCAGCCCGAAGCACAGCCCGATGGAGATCCACACCGCCGACTCGATGGCCGCCTCGCGAGTATCGATCTCGTGGCTCTCCTTGTGCACGACGAGGAGATCGACCAACAGCAACGCCCCGATGATCACCAGCAGCGCGATCCACCAGCCGGCGGCCACATCGAGGCTCACGAACTTGGAGGAGACGTCGGCTTCTGCGAGCAGCATGCGGTCAGTCCCGACCGAAGATGCCACCGGCGATACCGCCGGGGCCGGCACCGGAGTTGCTGGTGCCGATGGCAGCGCTGATCCAGCCGAGCAGCTCGTTGGGGTTGCGCGTCTGGGTCCACACTCGGCCGGGCCCGGTGAAGTCGAACACGAAGCCCTCACCGCTCTTGAAGCTCTGCACCAGGCCGCCACCGCTGGCCTTGCGCATGCCCATCGTGATGGTGTCCTCGTACGCAACCATGTGCCCGGTGTCGACGGTGATGCTCTGGCCCTCGGCGAGGTTCCAGACCTCGAGCGCCCCGTAGCAGGCGAACACCACGCCCCCTTGGCCCTCGGCGCGCACGATGAAGCCACCCTCGCTGCCGAACAGGTTCTTGAAGCCACCCCACTGCGCGTCGATGTTGACGGTGACGTCGTTGGCCAGCCACGAGCCCTTCTGGATGAACAGCGCTCGGCCGGGCACCACGTCGTAGGTGGTGATGTCGCCCGGCAGCCGCGCCGCCACATCGACGAAACCGCCCGACGGCGGCGCGGTGTACGTGCTGACGAAGAAGCTCTCGCCGCCGAGCGCCGCGCGCTTGAGCGACTTCATGATGCCGCCCTCGGCCTTCGACTGGAGGGTGACCCCCGCCGACATCGCCATCATCGCCCCTGCTTCGACCTTGACAGGTTCGTTGGGCGCGAGCGTGAGCCGCGCGACGCCATAGGCGGGACCTTGCCGTGTCTGAACCTGCACGGTGTGCTCCGATCTCTCGGCCGGCCGAGGCCGGCAGGTGCTGAAGGGCCGGCCCGAAGGCCGAACCCGTTACTTCGTCTCGGTCTGCGAGCCGCCGATGACGGCCTGTGCCGCGGCAAGGCGGGCGATGGGCACCCGGAACGGGCTGCAGCTGACGTAGTCGAGGCCGGCCTCGTAGAACAAGGCGATGCTTTCCGGGTCGCCACCGTGCTCGCCGCACACGCCGAGCTTGAGGCCCTTCTTCACCGAACGGCCGCGGCTGGCACCGAGCTTGACCAGCTCGCCGACGCCGCCGACGTCGATGGTCTCGAACGGGTTGCGCTTGAGCAGCCCCTGCTCGAGGTAGGCGGGCATCATCTTGCTCTCCACGTCGTCGCGGCTGAAGCCGAACGTCATCTGCGTGAGGTCGTTGGTGCCGAAGCTGAAGAAGTCGGCCTCTTCCGCGATCTCGTCGGCGCGAATGGCCGCTCGCGGGGTCTCGATCATCGTGCCGATGGTGACGTGTGGCTTGTTCTTCAAACCCTTGACGGCACGGTCGATCTCGGTCTGCACCCAACCACGAGCGAGTTGCAGCTCCTCGCGAGTGACGGTGAGCGGGATCATCACTTCCACGATCGGGTTCTTGCCCTTCTTGCGCAGCGCGGCCGCGGCGGCCATCAGCGCCCGCACCTGCATGGCGTAGAGACCGGGCTTGACCACGCCCAGCCGCACACCGCGGGTACCGATCATCGGGTTGTGCTCGGCCCACTCCTCAGCAGCCTTCAGCTCGGCGGTCTCGCTCTTGCTGAGGCCCTTCGTGGCCCTCTTGATGCGCAGCTCCTCGGCCGACGGCAGGAACTCGTGCAACGGCGGGTCGAGCAGGCGCACGGTGACCGGCAGGCCGTCCATGGCCAGCAGGATCTCCTCGAAGTCGATCTGCTGCACACGGCCCAGCTCGGCGAGCGCCTTGTCTTCGTCGGCCGGGGTGTCGGCCAGGATCATCTCGCGCACGACCGGCAGGCGGTCGGGGGCAAGGAACATGTGCTCGGTGCGGCACAGCCCGATGCCTTCGGCACCCAGCGCACGGGCGTTGGCTGCGTCTTCGCCGGTGTCGGCGTTGGCCCGCACGCCCAGCTTGCCCTTGCGTACCGCATCGGCCCACTTGAGGATGGTGTGGAACTCGGCCGGCGGCTCGGCCGCGGCCAGGGTCATCGCGCCGAGCATCACTTCGCCGGTGGTGCCGTCGATGCTGATGGTGTCGCCTTCCTTCACCACGACCGCACCGACGTGGAACGACTGCCCGTCGATCTTCACCGCCTCGGCGCCGACGATGGCCGGCGTACCCCACCCGCGGGCCACCACTGCGGCATGGCTGACGAGCCCGCCACGAGCGGTGAGGATGCCCTGGCTGATCATCATGCCGTGCACGTCTTCGGGGCTGGTCTCGTTGCGGACCAGGATGACCTTCTCGCCCCGCTCGGCTGCCGCGACTGCGGAGTCGGCGGTGAAGTAGACCTGACCGACGGCGGCGCCCGGCGAGGCAGCGAGGCCCTTGGCCAGCGCCTTGACCTTGTTGGCGAACTGCGGGTGCAGCACCTGATCGAGGTGCTCGGCACCGACGCGCATGATGGCTTCCTGCTTGGTGATGCTCCACTTGGCGCCGGCCTTGCCCTGCGGCTTGGCCATGTCGACGGCCATCTTCAGTGCGGCTGCACCGGTGCGCTTGCCCACGCGGGTCTGCAGCATCCAGAGCTTGCCCTGCTCGATGGTGAACTCGGTATCGCACATGTCTTTGTAGTGGCGCTCGAGGCGAGCGAAGATGTCGAGCAGCTCGCGGTGGATGACCGGGAAGTGCAGCTTCATGTGGTCGAGGTCTTCGGTGTTGCGAATGCCGGCCACGACGTCTTCGCCCTGGGCGTTGATGAGGAAGTCGCCGTACGGCTTGTTCTCGCCGGTGGCCGCGTTGCGGGTGAAGCCCACGCCCGTGCCGCTGTTCTCGTCGCGGTTGCCGAACACCATGGTCTGCACGTTGACCGCGGTGCCCAGCTCGTGGCTGATGCGCTCGCGGACGCGGTAGGCGATGGCCCGAGCACCGTTCCAGCTGGAGAACACCGCTTCGATGGCACCGCGCAACTGCTCGCGCGGCTTCTGCGGGAACGGCTGCTTCGTCGCCTTCTTGACGACCGCCTGGTACTGCTTGCACAGCTCCTTGAGCGCCTTGGCCGACAGCTCGGCATCGGTCTTCACGCCGGCAGCGTGCTTGGCCTTCTCCAGCGGCTGGTCGAACAGCTCGCCGTCGACACCCAGCACGATGCGGCCGTACATGGCGATGAAGCGGCGATAGCTGTCGAACGCGAAGCGCTCATCGTTGGTGACACGAGCGAGCCCCTTCACGCTCTCGTCGTTGAGCCCCAGGTTGAGGACGGTGTCCATCATGCCGGGCATCGAGAACTTGGCCCCCGAGCGCACCGAGACGAGCAACGGGTCGAACGGATCGCCCAGCTTGCGCCCCATCGCCTTCTCCAGCTTGAACACCTGGGTGGCGATCTCGGCGTCGAGGCCGTGCGGCCAACCGCCCTTCATGTACGCGTTGCATGCTTCGGTGGAGATGGTGAAGCCCGGCGGCACCGGCAGCTTCAACACGCTGGTCATCTCGGCGAGGTTTGCGCCCTTTCCACCGAGGAGGTCTTTGTACTCCATGGGAGGGCGGCGGTGCTTGTGATCGAAGGCGTAGACGTATGACACGTGAGGAGTCTACGTCGCGGCACCCCGCCACCTCGCGAACGACAGCCGGTTTCGACCCCGTAGGCTCGCCACGTGCCGACATCCTCGACCGCGTTCCGACTGTTCGGTTTCCCGGTGCACGTCGGGGCCGGCTTCTGGATGTTCATGGTGCTCATCGCGGTCACCAACTCCTCGGCCGAGGGCCTCGGCACCGACGGGGCGATCATCCTCGCCGCACTCATCGCAGTGTTCACGCTCATCCACGAGTTGGGCCACGCGGTCGCCGCCCGCGCCACCGGCGCCAAGGCAGAGATCACCTTGGCGTTCATGGCCGGCTACGCGTCGTTCGTGCCCACTCGCGCGCTGTCGCGCTGGGAGCGTGTCGGCATCTCGTTCGCCGGCCCCGCAGTGCAGATCGTCACCGGCACCGCGCTGTACCTGGCGCTCGGCGGCCCCGCCGAGTGGCCCATCCAAGGGCTCACGCCGGCGCAGTTCGGCGCGCTGTGGGCCGGCCCGGTGATCGGGTTGTTCAACCTCATCCCCATCCTGCCGTTCGACGGCGGCAACATCCTCGAGCAGGCGATCGATCTGGTGGCACCACGCCACTCCCGCCGCATCATGATCGTGTTCACCGTCGTCGTCAGCGTGGGCAGCATGGTCTACATGGCCACTCAGCCCGGCCTGCGCGGCCTCGTCATCTTCATGGCGATCCCGCTGCTGTCCGTGGGCCACATCATCGCCACCGATCGAGCACGTGCCACCCATGTCAGCGGCCAGGCGGCGCTCGCCCGCGCCGAGGCGCTGGCGTGGGCCACCGACGACGTCTCGCGCTTTCCGCAGGGGTACGTGCCGTCACCGTGGTTCCGTGCGTCGCAGCAACTGCGGCACGGCCACCCGGAAGTTGCGCGCCAGCTGCTGCTCGCCGACCTGTCCGACCCATCGCAGGTCAACTGGTGGCCGCCCGACGCAGCCCCGATGCGGTCGTTGGAGGCACTGGTCCAACTGCTGCCGCGCCCGCTCCCCCACGGTCGCCCTTTCAGCGACTTCGTGCTCTCGGGAATCCTGCTGCGCTTGGGCGAGTACACCGAGGCGGCCAACTACGCCGCCGGCAGCTACAACAACGGGCGGCCGGCGATGCTGGCGGTGCACGTGGCGCGTGCTGCCGCCGCGCTCGGCGACCGCACCACCGCTGTGGCCTGGTTGCGCACGGCAGCTGCGACCGCTCCCGCGCACACCCTGCAGGCGGCGATCGACGCAGCCCCCGAGTTCGAGGGGCTGCGCGCCGACCCGTCGTTCGCCGACGCCGTCTCATCCTGATGCCGTCTCACTCTGACGCCGTCTCATCCTGACGCCGGCACCCGACACGCGGTCGGCACGTCGCCGCCTCTCGATCACCTTGGCGGCCAGCGTCTTGGGCGCGATGAGGCAGTAGGAGGTGGTGACCAGCTCGCGCACTTCGTCCCAGTCGATCTGCGGCCCGTCGAACTCGAGCAGGATCCACCCGCCACGCGCCAGGTACGGCGCCGGGCGGCAACGCGGATCGCTCAGTAACGCCGGTAGCTCGTCACGGTCGGCCTTCACCGTGAGCGAGCCACCATCGCCGGGAAAGCAGAAGATCTTCTTGCGCACCCGGAAGTTGATGGAGGTCTCCCAGGTGAGCTCCTCGGTCGCCTCCGGCAACGCCAGCGCGATCGTGCGGATTCGTTCGAGGTTCTTCGCCAGCTGGCCTGCGGTGAACGCCACGCGGCACAGTCTCGCGCGCGTCAACTGGGCAGTGCGCTGCGCTTCACGTAGGCCAATGCGCGTTCGCCGCACACGCTGGTGATCACACCGACTGCCTCGCCATCCACCAGGTACTGGTCACCCGGCACAGCGCCCGCCGCCACCGTCACCGCCTGCAGCAGCCGAGGTGCGGCGGCGCCGCGGCTGTCCATCCGTTCCACCAGTTCCTGACCCGGGTAGCAGCCCTTGGTGAAGCTGACCGCCACGGCAACCACCCCGGTCTCGGCCGGAATGGTGTGGCCGGGCTCGATCTCCACGCCCATCTGCGGCCATGCGGCAGCCACACGCGCTGCCAGCAACTGCTCTGCATCGCCGTGGGGCACCCCTTGTGGCGGGCCCACGGCGGCGCCCAACAGATCGACCCCGCCACCCCACGACGCCAGCCCGTCGATGCCGGCCGCGCCATCGCCACGCACGGCCAGGCACTGCCACTCGAGCACGGAGACCTCGGCCTTCACGCGGATCTTGAACCGGTTCAACCTGGCCACCAGCGCGTCACCGAACCCATCATCGGTGTCGAGCACGAACGTGTCGTCGGCGGTGCGCCACACTCGCAACAGCACGTCGACCTTGCCGGTGGGCTGCAGCACGAAGCTCCACACGCTCTGGCCAACCTGCAACGGCCTGAGCTCTTGCGACAGCTGCGACTGCAGGTACGTGAACGCATCGGGGCCCGTCACCTGCACCACGTCACGCGAATACTCGGTCCAGAACATGTGGTCAGTGTTGCAGCGTCCGGTCTGCATGACACACTGGGGGCCATGGAAAGCGATGCCGTTGCCCTCCGCGTCGGCAGCGGCCTGCAGTTCACGCTACGACGTCTGGCCACCCTCGCGTACGGCATCGCGGTGGTCGCCGCCGTCGTCGGGGCCGCCACCTTCGCCACCGGCCTGTGGGTCTTCGAGGGCGGCGGGCGCACGACCTGGATCATCATCGGCGGCCTGCTGTGCCTGGTGCCGGTTGCAGCAGCACTCATCGCGTGGCTGCTGCTGCGCATCACCGCCAAGTACGCGCCACAGCTCGTCGACAACGTGAAGACCTTCCTCGCCGGTTCGTCGCCCGCCACTCAGGTGCTGATCGACTACGACAGCGGCCAGACGGTCGCGGCGTCGTCGAGGTCGTTCGGCGCACTGCGCGGTGAGCTCACCGAGCGCAGCAAGGAGCTGCCGGCGCTCTACGCCGGCGTGCGCGCCATCATCAGCGTGCCGGGTCTCGCGGCGCTGGCGGTGCTGGGCATCGTCGGTGTCGGGTTGCTGGGCACCGTCCTGCTCATCGGCGGCCTCATCGGCTGAGTCGGTCGGCGCGCTCGGCCCAGTGCGCCTGCTCGGGGTGCCTGCAGCCTGCCCGCGGCTCAGCCGGCGCGGCGCTGAGCGGTCATCCGCCGGGCGGCCGGCACAGCGGCGAGCAAGGCCGCCGCTTTGTTGCGACACTCGAGATCTTCGTCGTCGGGAACGGAGTCGGCCACGATGCCTGCACCTGCTTGGAACGACGCCCCGTGCGCGCCGACGAACATCGTGCGAATCGCGATTGCCGTGTCGAGGTTGCCGCTGAAGTCGACGTAGCCGACCACGCCCGCATACGGCCCGCGCTTCACCGGCTCGAGCGAGTCGATGATCTCCATCGCTCTCACCTTCGGCGCACCGCTGACGGTGCCGGCCGGCAGGGTGGCGCGCAACACGTCGATGGGAGTCTTTCCCTGCACCAGCTCGCCGGTGACCTGCGACGTGAGGTGCATCACGTGGCTGTAGCGCTCGAGGCTCATCAGCTCGCTCACCTGCACGGTGCCGAACTCGGCCACCCGGCCCACGTCGTTGCGCGCCAGGTCGACCAGCATGATGTGCTCGGCCACTTCCTTCGGGTTCTCCTTCAGCTCGCCGGCCATGCGGCGATCGTCGTCATCGGTACGACCGCGGCGACGGGTGCCGGCGATCGGGCGGCTGACCACGGTGCGCCCGAGCACCTTGACCATCGGCTCCGGTGAACTGCCCGCGATGGTGATGTCGGGGTGACGAAGGAAGTACATGTACGGGCTGGGGTTCACCTGGCGCAGCACCCGATAGAAGTCGAACGGGTCGGCCTGCAGATCGATGTCGTATCGCTGAGCGAGCACGACCTGGAAGATGTCGCCGGCGAGGATGTGCTCCTTCGCCACCTCGACAGCCTGCTGGTACACGCCATCGGCCATCGAGCTGCGCACCTCTGGCGCAGCCTCGCCGAGCTGCGGCGGCTCGGCCGCGGGCGACGACAGCGGCTGCGACAGCTTGTCGACGGCGCGCTGCACGCGCACGCAGGCTTCGTCGTACTCGCGATCGATGGCTTCCGTGTTCATGTCGAGCACCGGCACGCTCTCGATGAGGTACACCCGTTGACGCCAGTGATCGAACGCGGCGAGCGAGCCGATGATGCTCATCACTGCATCGGGGAACCCACGATCGTCGTGCGGCACGTGCGGAAGGTGCTCGACCTCGCGGATGGTGTCGTAGCCGAGGTAGCCCATCACGCCGCCCTGCAGCGGCGGCAGGTCTGGGATGATGGGCGCCCGATAGGCGGCGATGATGGCATCGAGCGCTGCCAGCATGCCCTGGTCGAGCGGGATGTCGGCGCTGAGGTGCTGCCCCTTGATCTCGATGAGGCCGTCGCGCAGCTCCAACGTGGCCACCGGGTCGTGCCCGACGAAGCTGTACCGCGCCCAGCGCTCGGCATGCTCGACCGACTCGAGCAGGAAGCCGTCGCCGTCGCCCACCAGCTTCAAGTAGGCCGCCACCGGCGTCTCCAGATCGCCCAGCACCTCGGCCCACACCGGCACCACGGTGTGCTGCGCCGCGAGAGCGTGGAACTCGTGCCGGCTGGGTCGCATCGTTGCCGGGTTGTCGTGCTGCGCGTTCACGGCTGCTCACCGAACGCGCGGTAGAAGCACGTGTACTCACCGGTGTGGCACGCTCCTCGGCCCTCCTGCTCGACCAGGAACAGCAGCGTGTCGCCATCGCAGTCGTAGTAGCCCGCGCGCACGAACTGCCGGTCGCCGCTGGTGTCGCCTTTGCGCCACACCTCCTGTCGGCTGCGGCTCCAGTAGACCATGCGCCCTTCGGCCAGCGTGGCGGCCAGCGTGGCGGCGTTCATCCAGGCCATCATCAAGACGCTGCGGGTGTGCACGTCCTGTGCGATCACGGGCACCAACCCGGCTGCGTCGAACTTGATGGCGGCCATCTGCTCGGGGCTGGCAAGGATCGACACGGCGTCGGGCATGGCCGACAGCCTACGAGTTGCAGCCACCGGGCGACCGGGCGAAATCGGGCGGACGTGAGCGCTACAGGTAGAGGCCGGTACTGGCCTCGATGCGACTGGCGGCCACGGCGTGGATGTCGCGCTCGCGCAACATGATGTAGTCGTTGCCGCCGACCTCCACCTCGTAGCGGTCCTCCGGGCTGAACAGCACACGGTCGCCCACCTCGGCGGTGCGCACGTTCTGGCCCAGTGCCACGACCGCGGCCCAGGCCAGGCGCTTCGAGATCTGCGCTGTCGCGGGAAACAGGATGCCGGCCGTGGTGCGTCGCTCGCCATCGCGATCGGGGATGCGAACGAGCACCCGATCGTTGAGCATCTTGATCGGCAGCTTCTGTTCGTCCAACGCCACGACCGCAAGGGTACCGCTCGTGCGGCGGCTCAACCTCTGGAGCGGCGGGTGCGTCGCTCGGCGTTCTCCGCCGGCACCGCGTTGGTGAGTGGACCGATCTGCTCCACGATCTGCTCCAGCGTGGGGCGCGAGCCGGCGTCGTAAGCGTCGATCGCGGCTCGCATCGCGGCCAGGTGCACCGGCGTGGTACCGCAACATCCGCCGACGATGCGGGCGCCGCTGTCGATGGCCATCGTCGCATACTTCGCCATCAGCTCCGGCGTACCGGTGTAGACGATCTCGGTACCGACGAAGTGCGGCACCCCGCAGTTGCCCTTGGAGACCAGAGCATGCGGCGCACCATCCATCTCGAGCAGCGTGACGAGGATGTCGGACGCACCCACGCCACAGTTGGCGCCCATCGCGAGCGGCGCCACCGGCTCGGCCGCCAGCGTGTCGGCCATTGCACCCGGCATCAGGCCCATCATCGTGCGCCCGGCGGTATCGAACGAGCACGTCACGACGTAGGGCATGCCACACGCGATGGCAGCGGTGACGGCCGCGTGCACTTCCTCCGGCGACGACATGGTTTCGATCCACGCGACATCGGCACCACCGTCGAGCAGACCTCGGATCTCGTCGGTGAACGAGGCGACGGCATCGTCGTGGTTGAGTGCCCCCATCGGTTCGAAGAGCTCGCCGGTGGGGCCGACCGAGCCGGCCACGACCACCGGCCGCGGCGCCGCATCGGCCACCCGCCGCGCCAGTTGCGCAGCACCCTTCGCCAGTTCGTACGTGCGAGCCTGTGCGTTGTGCAGCTTCAGGCGGTGCGGGTTGCAGCCGAACGTGTTGGTGAGGATGATGTCGGCCCCGGCATCGACGAACTGCTGGTGCAGGCGCATCACGTCGTCGGGTCGGTCGTACGTCCAGAACTCGGGCGGTTCACCGGGGCCGAGGCCGGCGACCATGTAGTTGGTGCCGGTGGCACCGTCGGCCAGCAGCACCCGCCCGGTGGCGAGAAGATCGGAGAGCGAAGTACGCATCGCCCCCAAGGCTATCCGCAGCGGATCAGGCCACCGCGTGGTCGATGCGCTCGAGCACCTCGGGCGTCAGCTTGGCGAGCACATCGATGGCCTCGAAGTTCTCCACCACCTGGCTCGCGCGGCTGGCGCCGGTGATGACGGTGGACACTCGCGGGTTCGCCGCACACCAGGCGATGGCCAGCTGCGCCATCGAGCAGCCGAGCTCGGCAGCGATGGGGCGCAGCCGCTCGACCTTGCCCAGTGACTCGGCATCGGTCATCCGCTCGGCCAACCACTCGTAGCCCGGCAACGCCCCGCGGCTGTCCTCGGGTACGCCGTCCTTGTACTTACCAGTGAGCAGACCGCTCGCCAGTGGGCTCCAGATGGTGGTACCGAGGCCGATGTCGTCGTACAGGCGAGCGAACTCGTGCTCCACCTTCGTACGCGAGAGCAGGTTGTACTGCGGCTGCTCGACCACCGGCTTGTGCAGGTGGTGGCGATCGGCGATGTCCCACGCGGCGCGAATCTCGTCGGCAGTCCACTCGCTGGTGCCCCAGTAGAGCGCCTTGCCCTGCGAGATCATGTCGCTCATCGCCCACACGGTCTCCTCGAGCGGCGTGTTCGGGTCGGCGCGGTGGCAGTACACCAGGTCGATGAAGTCGAGCTGCATGCGCTGCAGCGAACCGTCGATGGCCTGCGCGAGGTACTTGCGGTTCAGGGTGTTGCGCATGTTGCGCATGTTGCCGTTGAGCCCCCAGAAGAACTTGGTGCTGACCACGTACGACTCGCGCTTCCAGCCCAGCTCGCGGATGACGCGACCCATCTGGCCCTCGCTGCCGCCACCGGCATACGCCTCCGCGTTGTCGAAGAAGTTGCACCCGGCGTCGTATGCCGCCTGCATGCACTCGAGTGCCATTGCATCGCCCAGCTGGTTGTCGAACGTGACCCAGCTGCCGAACGAGAGAACCGACACTTGCAAGCCGCTACGACCGAGCCGGCGATACTGCATCTTGGAAGCCATGTGGCGCACTGTACCCGCAGGCCCGGAAACCTTCGGGAGCGAACTGTGAATTCAACGGTCGCTACGTGCGAATCATTGCATTCGTCGTTCGGGGCCGAAGGACCCTGAGCGACGCAGCTCGGCGAGTGCCGCGACGCCCGCCGTGCCGACGCCGCAGCAACCACCGATGAGGCGCGCCCCGGCCGCCAGCCACGACGGTACGAGACCGGGGATCTCCGCGCCCCCCGTGGGGCCGACCCAGCACCTGTGCTCACTCGACCACTGGGCTCCGTGGTTCGGGTAGGCAACGAGCGGCAGATCGACCGAAACCGACCCGAGCAGCTGTGCGACGAGGCCCGGCGCGGTGCAGTTCAACCCGACGGCGGTGAGTGCCGGCGCCACCGCCGCGACCGCATCGGCGAACACGTCGCCACTGCAGGTGTGCGTTGCATCGGCGCACGTGAACGCCACCCATGCGGGAGCATCGGTGAGCGCACGCAGCTCTTCGACGACGATCTGCGCTTCGACGAGCGATGGCATCGTCTCGATCGCGAACAGATCGGGCGCGGTGTCGACCAGCACCTGCAATCGCGCACGGTGGAATGCCCGCACCTCCGCCCACGAGGCCTGGTAGTGCCCGTGGTACTCGCTGCCGTCGCCCAGGCAGGCGCCGAAGGGGCCGACCGAGCACGCGACCATCGCGGGTTCGGCGGCCCGGGCGACCGCGGTGGTGAGCGCGAGCAGCCGGCGGGCGGCCGGTGCGTCGAGACCGGCGGCCACGAACCCTGCTTCGCTGGCCTGGTAGCTGGCAGTGATGATCACATCGGCGCCGGCCTCCACATATCGACGATGAGCGGCCGTGATCACCTCGGGTCGATCGATGAGCGCGGCGGCCGTCCACAGCAGTCCCGCCGGGTGTTCGCCCATCTCCTCCAGCACGGTGGAGAGCCCACCGTCGACCAACGTGAACGGCTCGCGCAGCAGTTGGCTCACGCCGGCCGCACCTGCACGCCGGCGGCCGCCATCGCCGCCTTCGCCTGCGCGATGGTGTGCTCGCCGAAGTGAAAGATGCTGGCCGCCAGCACCCCGGTTGCGTGACCCTCGACGATGCCCTCGGCCAGGTGCTGCAGCGTGCCCACACCACCGCTGGCGATGACCGGCACTCGCACGGCATCGGCGATCAGTCGCGTGAGCTCGAGGTCGAAACCCTCCTTCGTGCCATCGCGATCCATCGACGTGAGCAGGATCTCACCGGCCCCCAGGGCAGTCGCTTGCTCGGCCCACCGCAACGCGTCGATGCCCGTCGGGGTGCGACCCCCGTGCAGGTACACCTCGTAGCCGCTGCCGTCGGCCATGCGCTTGGCATCGATCGCGCACACACAGCACTGGGCGCCGAACTCGGCGGCGATGTCGCTGATGAGCGCCGGCCGGTGCACAGCTGCGGTGTTGACGCTCACCTTGTCGGCGCCGGCCCGCAGCATCGTGCGAGCGTCGTCGACGGTACGGATGCCACCGCCCACGGTGAACGGGATGAACACCTGCTCGGCAGTGCGGTACACCACGTCGACCATCGTGTCGCGGCCGTCGGACGATGCCGTGATGTCGAGGAACACCAACTCGTCGGCACCGTCGAGGTCGTACTTCGCCGCCAACTCGACGGGATCACCTGCGTCGCGCAGACCGACGAAGTTGACGCCTTTGACCACTCGACCGTTGGTCACATCGAGGCATGGGATCACTCGCGCTCCTCTCACCGTGCCAGCTCCAGCAATGCCTCGGCGACGGTGAAGCGACCCTCGTAGAGCGCCTTGCCGGTGATGACCCCGGCGATGCCGGGCACCGCCTTCAGCGCGGCCACGTCGGCCAGTGTGGCGACGCCGCCACTGGCGATGAGAGGCGTCGCCGTCGCCTGCGCTGCCGCGGCGAGACCCGCCAGGTCGGGGCCGGCGAGCATGCCGTCGCGCGCGATGTCGGTGATGACGAACACTGTCGCCGTGGGGAACCAGCCCAGCGCGTCGACCAGTTGCACGCCCGACCCTTCCGTCCAGCCGTGCACCGCCACTTCGCCGTTGCGGTGATCGAGCCCGACGGCGACCGACACCACCGTGGATGCCTCGGCGACCAGACGCGGCTCGGCCACTGCGGCACTGCCCATCACCACGCGCGCAACCCCCGCGTCGGCCAACGACATGGCATCACCGATGGTGCGCACCCCGCCTCCGGTCTGCACCTGTGCCTGCCCCGCGACGGCGCTCGCGATGGCGGCCACCACCGGCCGGTTCAGGGGCGAACCGGTACGTGCGGCATCGAGGTCGACCACGTGGATCCAGCGAGCGCCGGCGGCTGCGAACGACTGTGCGACAGCGACGGGGTCGTCGCCGTACGTGGTCTGGTCGGCGTAGTCGCCTTGGCGCAAGCGCACCACCTTGCCGGCCAGCAGATCGATCGCCGGGTACAGATCGATCATGCCGATGCCTCCGCCGCCGCGACCCCTGACTGAACGACCCCCCCCCCCCCCCCCCCCCGGCTGAACGACATCGGGCTGCACCAGACGCACGAAGTTGCGCAGCAGCGCCAGGCCTGCCGGGCCCGACTTCTCGGGGTGGAACTGAGTGGCGAACACGTTGGCCTGCCGGAACGCAGCGTTGACCACGCCCCCGTACTCGCACGTCGCGGCCACGGCCGACGAGTGCGCGGGCACCGCGTGCAGCGAGTGCACGAAGTACACCCACGGGTGCTCGCCGAGGCCCTCGAACATCGGGTCCGGCCCGACCAGCTCCAGCTGGTTCCATTGCATCTGCGGCCGCGGGAGTTGGTCGGTGATCCAGCGGATCGACCCTTCGATCACGCCCAGCCCGGCATCGAACGGGTCTTCCTCACTGTCGCTGAACAACATCTGCATGCCGACGCAGATGCCGAGGAACGGCCGGCCCGACGCCACCGCGTCGTGCACCAGCGGCTCGAGACCCGCCGCACGGAGGGACTGCATGCATGCGCCGAACGCCCCGACACCAGGCAGCACCACGGCCGCGGCATCGGCGATCAGGCCGGCATCCGCGGTGAGGCGAGCATCGGCGCCGCAGTGCTGCAACGCCTTCTGTGCCGAACGCAGGTTGCCGATGCCGTAGTCGAGCACCGCCACCAAAGGCCCCGGCGCGGTCGAGCTCACAGCACACCCTTCGTGCTGGGCACCGTCGAGCCCTCGACCCGCACCGCATCGCGCAAGCAGCGCGCCAGCCCCTTGAAGGCCGCTTCGATGATGTGATGCACGTTGGTGCCATGGCACAGCCGCACGTGCAGGGTGATGCCGGCTGCGGTGGCGAAGGAGCTGAATGCGTGCTCGGCAAGTTGCGGGTCGAACGCGGGGTTGCCCAGTGGCAGCACCTCGGGCATCGGCACGTCCCACACCACGAACGGCCGACCCGACAGGTCGAGTGCCACCTCCACCAGTGCCTCGTCGAGCGGGTAGAGCCCACTGGCGAAGCGACGCACCCCGGCCTTGTCACCCAACGCCTCGCGAAAGGCCTCGCCCAGCGCGATGCCCACATCCTCCACGGTGTGGTGCGTGTCGATGTGCAGGTCGCCGGTCGCTGCCACTCGCAGATCGAACCCGCCGTGCTTGCCCAGCTGTTCGAGCATGTGGTCGTAGAAGGGGATGCCGGTGCTGACCTGAGCGGTGCCCTGGCCGTCGAGCTCGATCGACAGATCGATCGATGTCTCCTTGGTGGTTCGTTGGCGGGTCGCGGAACGGCTCAATGCACGGCCTCCGGGGAAAGGGCGCCGGTGAGGGCGGCGAGGAACTGGTCGTTCTCCGAAGCGGTGCCGACGGTGACGCGCAGGCAATCGCCAAGACGAGGCCACCCCGAGCAGTCGCGAATGAGCACGTTGCGATCGAGCAGGCGCTGCCACACCGCCCGCCCGGCCATCGAACGCGGCCGGAAGAGGATGAAGTTGGCGCCACTGGGAAACACGTCGAGATCCATGGCCGCCAGCTCGGCGGACAGCCGCTCGCGCTCGGCGACGATGAACTGCACGCGCGCTTCCATCTCGTCGACGAAGGTGAGCGCCAGGCGGCCGGCGATCTGCTTCGCCGCGTCGAGGTGGTAGGGCAGCACCACCTTGTCGAGCTCGGCCACCAGCCACGCAGGGCCGATGAGGTACCCGAGGCGGGAGCCTGCCATCGACCAGGTCTTGGAGAACGTACGAGTGACCACCAGCGGAGTCTCGTCGTCGACGAGGCCGATGGCCGACCAATCGGCGAACTGGCCGTAGGCCTCGTCGACGACGAGCAGGCCGGGCACCAGCCCGAGCACCGTGCGCACATCGGCTTGCGACTCGACCAGCCCCGTGGGGTTGTTCGGCGAGCAGAGGAACGTGACCACCGGCGACCCGGCAGCCAGCACCCTGCGAACTTCGGCGAGGTCGAGCGAGAAGTCGACGGCTCGTTCACCCTCGAGCACCGACGCCCCGGTGAGCCTGGCGATGTGACCATGCAGCTGATACGTGGGCTCGAACGTGGCAACTGCTCGCCCAGGCCCGGCAAACGTGAGCAACAGCGTCTGCAGCACCTCGTTGCTGCCGTTGGCCACGAACACCTGGTCGGGCCGCACCTGATGCAAGTGCGCGATGCCCGCGCGCAGCGCTGCCGCGGCACGATCCGGGTAGCGGTGCCACTCCACGCGCGACAGCTCGGCGGCGAACGCGTCGTACCACGCGGCCGGGGGCGCGAACGGCGACTCGTTGGTGTTGAGCCGCACGTCGACGTGCACTTGCGGTGAGTGATAGCCCTCCAGCGCGCGCAGATCGTCTCGTACCGGTACACGGGTCACGGCCTCACGCTACCGATGCCACCAACTGCGCGGAGGATGGATTCCCCGCATCGCGATCATCAGCCGCAGACTGCGCACGACGCGGGCACACTGGGCGCCATGTCTGCCAATCCCTCCGTCGCCCTGTCCGTGATGGCCGATCATGTCGACCGCTACCAGCAAGAAGTGGGCGACTTCGTGCCGGGGTTCCAACACTCGCAGCACGACGACGTGGCGGGCGCGCTGGTGGAGGCGGAGCGCGCGCTACGCAGCGCTGCGCGCCTGCTGCGCCGAGCTGCCAAGCTGGCCGCTGCCGCGCACTGAGCGACTCGTCAGAATTTCTCACTGAGTGTGAAAAAAGGGCAACACATGTGAAAAAACGGCGACGGCCCCCGAAGGGGCCGTCGCTCAGCGAGCCAGGCGGCGGATCCCGGCATCGCTCGCAAACCAGGTGGCGGGAACCTGGTCAGTGCCTCCACTATACACCGGATGCTTCATCCTGCAAGGCGCCACTCTACGCGGTCGAACTGCTGCGGCGAGGGCGGTGGCGAGGCACCAGCGACGCCGGACACAGGTCTTCCAGCACGCACTCCGCGCACCTCGGCTTCTTCGCGTCGCACACTCTGCGACCGTGCAGGATCGTGCGCAGGCTGAAGGTGCCCCACTCGGCCGGCGGCAACAACGCGCACAGCTGCGCCTCCACCTTCACCGGATCATCGGCGACGGTGAGGCCCCAGCGACGGCTGAGCCGGCCGACGTGAGTGTCGACGGGAAGCCCGGGCAGCCCGAATGCAACGCTGCGCACCACGTTGGCGGTCTTGCGGCCGACGCCGGCAAGCGTGACCAGATCGTCGAGCGCCGTGGGCACGTCGCCACCGAACTCGTCGAGCACCCGCGTGGCCATCGCGATCAGGTTGCGAGCCTTGCTCTGGTAGAAACCCGTCGATCGAACGATCTCCTCCAGCTCGCCGGGGTCGGCACCGGCCAGCGCCGCTGCGTCGGGATACCGGGCGAACAATGCCGGCGTGACCATGTTGACCCGCACGTCGGTGGTCTGCGCCGACAGCACCGTGGCAGCGAGCAGCTCGAACGCGTTGCGGTGGTTCAGCTCGCACAACGCCTCGGGATACTCGGCTGCCAGTCGTGCGGCGATCACCTTGGTGCGACCCTTCGGCGTTCGTGGCGTTCCCATGAGCGGCAAGGCTAGGGGCAGCGACCCGGGTCGCGAGAGGGCTGCTCGCACCGTCGGCGCCGTTAGCCTCGGCCCGATGGTGCCCCTGCGTGTGCGTACGCAACCCAGCCTCTCGCCGGCAGAGCGCGACGACATCGCCGCGTTTCTCGAACTGGCGATGCAGCACGATGGTGCGCGCCTCAACGACCACCTGCTCACCGACCTCAACCACGGCCGCACCGACGGTTTCTGGGCCGCGATCGCATCGCACGACGGAAGCATTCGAGGCTACGCCCAGGCGTCGACGGCCAACGATGGTGTCATCGTGGGCTGCGTCGTGCCCGCGGGCGATCACAGCACACCAGCGTTGCTGCTGCGGGCCTTGCTGGCAGAGCTGCCGGCAAGCACACGGGTCACGTGGTGGAGCAGCGACGCGTCGGCCACCACCGCCGCCGAGCTGGGCATGCGCGCCGATCGCCGGCTGCTGCAGATGACCCGCTCACTCCCCATCCCCGACACCTCCGACGTGGCCGTGCGCCCGTTCCGCGTCGGCGTCGACGAGGCCGAGTGGCTGGCACTGAACAACGCTGCCTTCGCGTGGCACGGTGAGCAGGGCGGCTGGGATCTGGCCACGCTGCAACAGCGCGAGCGCGAACCCTGGTTCGCGCCCGAGGGCTTCCTGCTGCACGAACGCGAGGGGCGTCTTGCGGCGTTCTGCTGGACGAAGCTGCACTCAGGGGCTTCGCTCGTCGGCGAGATCTACGTCATCGCCGTGCACCCTCAGTTCCACGGCCTCGGCCTCGGGCGAGCCCTCACCGTCGCCGGGCTGCAGCACCTGCAGTCGGTGGGTGCTGCCAGCGCGATGCTGTTCGTCGACGCCGACAACGCCTCGGCTGTCGGGCTGTACCGCGCGCTCGGATTCGATGTCGACCGCGCCGATCAGTCCTACCTGCGCCCATCGCAAGGAGACATACCATGACCACAGCAGAACCTCTCGGCGAGCAGTTGCCCCGCTGGAGCGTGACCGACGTGCACGAGTCGTTCGAGGCACGCTCGTTCCTCGACGCCATGGACCGCTGCGGCGCCGACGTCGCTCGCCTGGAGGCGTTGTTCGACCACCACGACATCCGCGCCACGGCGACACGGCCGGTCACCGCGCTCGATGGTCGTGCTGCCGACGAGGTGATCACCGCCATCAACGCACTGAACGAGCACTCCAACGTCACCGGCGCCTACATCTACGCCACCACCAGCACCGACAGCTACCACGAGAAGGCGCAAGGGCTGATGGGCGAGTACCAGATGGTGGGCTCGCGCGAGCGCCCGCTGATGGCACGGCTGGCGGAGTGGCTGCGCGCGTTGGGCGTCGACGAGCTGGCCGGTGTCAGCGAGCAGGTTGCGCAGCACGCCGGGCCGCTCACCAAGCTGGCCGCTCGCGCCGAGCGGCAGATGAGCGAAGCAGAGGAAGGCCTGTACGCCGAACTGCTCAACACCGGCTCCTCGGCCTGGTCCGAGCTGCACGGCACGGTCACCTCACAGCTCACGGCCCCGGTCACGATGCCTGACGGCACCACCAGCGACCTGCCGATGGCCGCCGTCCGCGGGCTGGCCTCGCACGCCGACGCCGCCGTGCGCAAGGCCGCCTACGACGCCGAGCTCGTCGCCTGGCCCACGGTCGCGCCGGTGTGTGCTGCCGCGATCAACGCCGTCAAGGGCGAGGCCAACGTGGCCAATCGCCGTCGCGGTTGGCCGTCGCCGCTCGATGCTTCGCTGTTCGCCAACAACGTCAGCAGACCGACGTTCGACGCGATGCAGCAGGCGGTCACCGACTCGCTCCCCGACTTCCGGCGGTGGCTGCGCATCAAGGCCGCGGTACTCGGCCACGATGGTCCGTTGCCGTGGCACGACCTGATGGCGCCACTGCCGTTCTCCCCTGCCGAGATCACCTGGGACCAAGGCGCCGGCATCGTGCGCAACGCCTTCGCGTCGTACGGCGGCAGCTTGGCCGGCCTGCTGGATCGGGCGCTCGACGAACGCTGGATCGACGCCGGCCCTCGCCCCGGCAAGCGCGGCGGCGCGTTCTGCATGTCGTTCACCGGCGACCGCTCGTTGGTGTTCCTCAACTGGAGCGGCAGTGTCGACTCGGCGCAGACCACTGCTCACGAGCTGGGCCACGCATACCACAACACGCAACTGGCCCACCGCACACCATTGCAGCGTTCGTTGCCGATGGCGCTGGCCGAGACGGCGAGCATCTTCTGCGAGACGCTGGTGGTGGAAGAAGGCCTGCAGCGACTGCAGGGGCGCGACCGGCTGGCGCTGCTCGACGTCGACCTGCAGGGCACCACACAGGTCGTGGTCGACATCCGTAGCCGCTTCCTCTTCGAGACGGAGGTGTTCGCCCGCCGGCAGCGTCGCACGCTGGGCATCGGCGAGCTCAACGAGCTGATGCTGCAGGCGCAGGCCGACGCCTACGGCGACGGGCTGCTGCAGTCGACGGCGCACCCCTACATGTGGGCGCTCAAGCCCCATTACTACTCGTCGCACTTCTACAACTGGCCGTACACCTACGGGCTGTTGTTCGGCCTGGGCCTGTTCGCCCAGTACCAGCAAGATCCACAGCGTTTCAGCGCCCACTACGACGACGCCTTGTCGCGAGCGGGCATGAACACTGCGGAGGAGCTGGGTCGGGTGTTCGGGTTCGACGTCACCGATGGCGCCTTCTGGACTGCCAGCCTCGACGTCATCCGCCAGCGCATCGCCGGCTACGAAGCACTCGTCGCCGAGGTCGTGTGAGCCCCACGCTCTACACACCCGATCGCGACGAGCTCGCCACCGTGCTGGCGGGCGAACCGCGCTATCGCCTCGACCAGTTGTGGGAGGGCCTCTACACGCAGCTGGCAGCGCCGGCCGACATCAGCAACATCCCCAAGCAGCTGCGCGAGCGCCTCGCCACTCATCTGCCCACGTCGCTCACCTCGGTGGTTCGCCGCGAGAACGACAACGGCGACACGGTGAAGTACCTGTGGGAGCTGCACGACGGCAGCCGCATCGAGACCGTCTTGATGGTGTACCCGGATCGCGTGACCGTGTGCGTCAGCAGCCAGGCCGGCTGCGCGATGGCCTGCGGCTTCTGTGCCACCGGCCAGGCGGGTTTCACCCGCCAGCTCACGGTCGGCGAGATCGTCGAGCAGGTGGTGATGGCGGCTCGCGACGCACGAGCGATGCACCGGCGCCTTGCCAACGTGGTCTTCATGGGCATGGGCGAGCCAATGGCCAACGAGGGTGCGGTGTGGGGCTCTGTCGAGCGGCTGCACGGTGCGCTCGGCCTGTCCGCCCGGCACATCACCATCAGCACGGTCGGCCTCATCCCCGGCATCCGCACGCTCACCCAGCGGCCGCTCCCGGTGAACCTGGCAGTGTCGCTGCACGCGGCCAACGACGAGCTGCGCGACGAGCTGGTGCCCATCAACAAGCGCTACCCGATCGACGACCTGATGCGAGCGTGCGACGACTACCTGGAGGCGAAGGGCCGCCGGCTCAGCTTCGAGTGGGCGATGATCGACGGGGTCAACGACCGCGAGCGCGACGCCGCCGAGCTGGCCACGCTGTGTCGCCGGCTGCGCCTCGCGGCGCACGTGAACCTCATTCCGCTCAACCCGACGCCCGGCTACCCCACTGTCGGTTCGTCGAAGGCCAGGGTGGCCCAGTTCCACACGTGGCTCACCGACCTCGGGGTCAACGCCACCGTGCGCCGCAACCGCGGCACCGACATCGACGCCGCGTGCGGCCAGCTGGCCGCCGGCCAACCGGTGACGCTGCGCCGCAAGCCGGCGAGGGACTAGCGCTCGAGGTACTTCGGGTTGGCCACGGCCAGCTTGTCGCGAACATCGGCCCACACCAGCGCTCGCACCTGCGCCAGTTGATCGTCCAGCTCACCCTCGCGGATGCGGCGTGCGAGCTCGGCGTCGTCGGCGCAGCCCAGCTGTGCCAGCCGCTGAGCGTGCGCGAGCCGCTGGCTGTCGCCGAGGCGCAGCTCGCGCTCCACCATCGCCAGCACGTTGACGGCCACCCGCGTGTGGAACTGCAAGCGGCCGGTCGTGCCGGCGAGCACGTCGCGTTCCAGCCACTCGCGCACCGACTCGACGAGCTGCTCGGCTGATGGCATGTCGTGAAGGTTCACCAGCGACCCTCCAGCGCGAGGAACAGATCGTGTTCGTTCTCGCACACTCGGCGGCCGATCGCCGCCAGCTCGTGGCTGCGGGTGAGGCCGGCGACGTGGGCGTTGGCCTGCATGATGCACATGACACCCCACTTCAAGGTTCCCAGCACCTCCCACCAACGCACCACATCGGGGTCGACTGCGCCGCCGCCTGCCGCCTCGTACGCCTCGAACAGCTGCCGGTACTCGCCCACCCCGGCGACGGGCAGCGACGACCCGAACCGCCAGGCCTTGACGCACAACCAGCCGAGGTCTTCCATCGGGTCGCCGAGATGGGCGAGCTCCCAGTCGATCACCGCCCGCAGGCCGTCGTCGCCGACGATCACGTTGCCCAGCCGGAAGTCGCCGTGCACCAGCACCGGCGGGCCCACCTCGGGCCGGTTGGCGTCGAGCCACTTGAACGCCAGCTCGAACGCGGGATGCGGCTGCCCCATCTGGTCGAGCGCCTCCCGGTACTGGCGCACCTGGTCGGCCGTGGGCAGCGACGACAGCCCAGTGGTGTCGACCGCGTGCACCTGGGCCAGCGCCGCGCCCAACTGCGCCGGAAGCACTTCGCGGGCGTGACGGAACCGATCGTCGCGCAGGATCTTGCGCGCGATGGTCTCACCCTCCACTGCGGTGACCACCATGAACGCGCTGCCCAGCGCCGATGGGTCGGTGGAAGATGCAACCACATCGGCGACCGGCGCCCCAGCCGCACCGGCGGCGCGGACCACCAGGGCCTCGTTGCCCATGTCGCGCACGTCACCCGCACGTTGCCGCTGCAGGATCAACGGAGTGCCGTCGGCAACGAAGCGATAGGTGTCGCGCGATGCACCCCCGCTGAGCCGCACCAGGTCGGTGACCGAGCGCGCCGTCAGCACATCGGCGAGAGCAGCAGCCAGCACGTCGGTCACCGCGACAGCCTTGCCGATGGGTCGCCCGGCGCAGGTACCGAAGCGGCTAGCAGTGAGCCCGCACGGTGGGGTACGGGTTGACCGCGGCGCCGCCGCCGGGGTGGATCTCGAAGTGGAGGTGCGGCACGCTGAACCGTGCATTGCCGGTTTGGCCCATGTAGCCGATGACGTCGCCTTTGGAGACCGCCCCCAGCTTGCCGTAATGGTCGAGGTGGGCGTAGTAGTACTTGTTGCCGTCGGACCCGGTGAACCAGATGGTGGTTCCGCCGAGCGTGTTGCTCTTGGCGGCGGCCACGCCATCCACCACGGCCAAGATCTCGACACCGATGGGGCCGATCATGTCGACGCCCTGGTGACGCCGCCCTCCGCTGCGCGGAGCACCCCAGGTGTCGCCGAACGCCACCGCTGCGGTGCCGGTGGGACACACCCACTCGACCCCGCCATAGTCGTTACCGCCGGCGCCGCCGGGCCGGCCGCCGGCACCGCCGCCGCCCGTTTGGCCACCGCTGCCCGCATCGGCGGGGGGCGCAGTGGTTTGCGGTGCGCCACCACCTCCGTCGGCGTCGGTGGGGTTGTCGATCTCCGCGGTGTTGGCCGTTGCCTGCTGCAACTTGGCAGCCTCGGCTTCGGCTTTCGCCGCACGAGCGCGTTCTTCGGCCTGCAGCGCCTTCTGGACCGCTTCGTCCTGCAGGCGTTGCGCCTCGACCTTCTTCAGGTTCTCCACCTCGGCCGTTGCCTGGTCGCGCAACGATGCCGCAGTGGCCTTCTGCTGCTCGGTCTGGTCGCGCTTGTCGGTGAGCGCCTGCTGCTTCTTGGTGAGCTGCCGGTTGAGCGAATCGAACTCGTCGAAGTCGGCTGCCGAGGTATCGGTGATGACCTCTGACAGCGCGGCCACCTGCATCTGCTCCTCGGGCGACGCGAACCCGTTGAGCAGCGGTGATGTGGTGGTGTCGCTGCGGGTGAAGCGGTTGATGGCCACCTGTTGCACACGCTCCTGCAGGGCTGCGACACGCGATTGCAGGTCGGCCACCTCGGCCTCCAGGGTCTGACCCTCGATGCTCAGCGTGTCGAGCAGCGACTCTGCCTGGAAGTAGGCGTCGGCGGCCGCATTGGCGCGCTCGCGGGCATCGGCGATCTCGCGTGCGGCCTGCTGTGCGGCGGAGTCGTCGGCGTGCGTGACCTCACCGGGCAACGCGGGCACCAACGCGCACATCGCGAACAGGAGGACGACAGCTCTACGCATTGGGCGCAAGGCTACCTGTTGTTTCAGTTTCGTTACAGTCACTCGGCCACATCGCCCTTCATCGGCCTTCATCGGCCTGCCGGCACCTATCGTCATCGGCTGCATGGGCCCCGCACTTCAACTCTCCGACGTGAGCTTCGTGCGCGATTCACGCACCATTCTCGCCTCCCTGTCGTGGCAGGTCGGGGATGCCGAGCGCTGGCTGGTGCTCGGCGCCAACGGCTCGGGCAAGACCACCCTGCTGCGTATCGCCTCGTTGTACGAGCACCCGTCGACCGGCACCGTCGATGTGCTGGGCGAACGCTTGGGCCGCACCGACGTGCGCCGGCTCCGGCAGCGCATCGGGTACCTGTCCGCATCGCTGTCGGCACAGCTGCGCCCCGAGCTGCGCTGCCTCGACGTCGTGATGACCGCCAAGTACGCCGCGCTCGAGCCGTGGTGGCACCGCTACACGCTGGCCGACGAGCAGCGTGCCAAGGAGTGCCTCGACCGCATGGGGGTGGCCTGGGCGGCCGAGCGGTCGCTGGGCACGGTGTCGTCGGGCGAGCAGCAGCGGGTGTTGCTGGCGCGCACGCTGATGAACGAACCGGGGATCGTGCTGCTCGACGAACCGAGCGCCCGGCTCGACCTCGGCGGCCGCGAGCACCTGGTGCAGGCCCTCAGCGAGCTCACCCTCGACCCGCTCGCTCCTCCGCTGGTGCTGGTCACCCACCACCTCGACGAGGTGCCACCGGGCATCACGCACGTGATGATGCTGCGCGACGGAGCCGTCATTGCCAAGGGCGCGTTGGACGATTGTCTCACCAGCGATCTGTTGAGCCGGTGCTTCGGGCTGCCGCTGCAGCTGGAGCGGCGCCCCGATGGCCGTTTCAGTGCGTGGCACGCACCAGCGTCGCCAGGCGCTCGCGACCGTTCTTGATCTGATCGCCCAGCACCCGCTCCAGCACGCCACCGGTCCACAGCGCGCCGCCATAGTGCAAGTGCATGTGCAGCGTGCTGGTGCCATCGTGCTCTTCGACCCGGGCACGTAACACCCACGGGCTGTGCGTGCGACCATCGGCTTCGGCACGCTCGAACACCACTCGATGCGCAGCCGGGTCGTGCTCGGTGCGCTGCATGCGCAAGCGCTTGCTCCGAGCGAGAGGGCCGATGCGCGCACGCAGTTCCACGTTCCAGCTCGGCTCGTCGACGGCGCCACCCTGCACCGGTTCCACTGCGTGCAACAGATCCATCCACGTCGGGTACAGCGCGAGATCGTCGACGAACGCGAACAGGCGCTCTGCGGAGCAAGGGGCATCCAACGTCGCGTGCACGTCCATTCGTGCAGTATCGCCCGTTGGTGGTGAATCGCTCACAGATTGCTCACAACCGTGCCGCACAGTGACAGCACCACCTCACCAACAGGGAGCACCCATCATGCAGCAGCACAGCAAGCTCGTACTCGGATTCACCGCCATCGTCCTCAGCGGCACGCTGGCCTTCGGCGCGGTCGCCTCCGCCGCCGGCAGCGGCGACGGCGACAGCCGGCCGCAGCTGACCACCGAGGAGAAGTGCGAGAAGAGCGTCGAGCTGGAAGCCAAGGCCACTGAACGGCTGGAGAAGATCAGCGAACGCACCGCCGCGTTGCAGACGAAGCGAGCAGAGGCCGAGGCTGCCGGTGACACCGCC
Organism: Acidimicrobiaceae bacterium; assembly: GCA_016722025.1. Taxonomy (GTDB): domain Bacteria; phylum Actinomycetota; class Acidimicrobiia; order Acidimicrobiales; family Ilumatobacteraceae; genus UBA668. Next base: position 128,270 of record JADKGZ010000006.1, on the reverse strand, counting down.
AAGGTCGAGCGCCTCGATCGCCGCCTGGAGGTGTTGGCCAAGGTCGCCGAGCGCATCCAGCAGCGGATGACCAAGCTGGAGACCTGGGTGGCCGCCAACTGCGCAGCCTGAGCCGGCCGCACGACCCCCCGCCGACGCACTCCGTCACTGGCGCCTGCCCTTCCGGGTGGGCGCCAGTGCCGCGTCTGGCACCCGTCATCAGCCGTCGGGCTTCTCGCGCTTCCCGAAGGCTCGCGACAGCAACGGGCTGCGCGCAGTGAGCAATCCGTCGAGATCGTCGCGTTGATCGAACACCGGCTTCCACGGCAACGGTGCGCCGTCGGCACCCGGGCCGCTCGGGGTGGTCTCGTCGGCAGCGCTCACCGAGGCGGCAACGGGTTGCGGCTGCTCGCGCTCGTTGCGAGCTGGCGGCTCCACCGCCGGCAGCGTGAGTTGGCCGGTGTCGTCGCGCGATACGTGCGAGCGCGGCCGACGAGTGCGTGGCACTGCCGGTGCCGGAGCTTCGCGCGGCTTGAACAACCGGGGCACCGCCTCGCGCCGGTCGTCGAGCATCCAGCCCAGTGGCACCACCATGGCATCGGCGTGCCGGCGACACAGCACACCGGCGCGATAGGTGACGGCACCTTCGAGCGACTGGATCCACACGACCAGATGCTCGGCATCGATGCCGTACATCACCTCGGCTGTTTGCGAACAGCCGGGTCGTTCGCACAATCGCGCCATGCGGCGAAACTACTCGCCGGATCGGCGGCGAAGTTGGATCACGCAGCACCTGTCATCAATCTCTTACGCACCGTGCCCAAGCCGACGCAGAGCGCTGTACCGGCGGCCGCGGGCGCGTCCTGAGCGGTCGCATGTGGCGCTGCTGGGCGTCACTCGTCTCGGAGGGTGAGACGAATTGCGCCCGGAAGGTGCCGTCGGAACGGGGGACGTCCATCGCCGCTGGAGTGGGGTGCTGGTCGACACCGTTGTCGTCGGTGCACCCGGAACGGCAAAGGCCCCGCCGGAGCGGGGCCTCGCACCCTGCGAACAGGGGCTTGCTGGTGGGCGATGCGGGGCTCGAACCCACGACCTCCACGGTGTGAACGTGGCGCTCTAGCCGACTGAGCTAATCGCCCTCAATGGCACGGCAAGACTAGCAGCGTACGCCCGACTGACAACCTCCACAGCGGCCGAGCGGATGCCGATCTGCCCCGCTGCTGCCCGTGTCGTTCAACGCGGCCGGACGCACGCAGTGCCCATGCCCTGGCGATCGCGATGTGGCTCCGACCCGTTGGGGCACAACACCTCGCCGCCGGTGAGCAGGATCTCGACGACGCCGTCGTGGGCCTGCGTGCACAGCCGCTCGGCAGCGTCACCGTTGACGTCGATCACCACGCAGTCACCCGGGTTCAACACGTTGTCGACCTTCGGCGGCACGGGGTCGCCGGCGGTGAGCACACCGAGCACGACGAAGGCGACACCCACCAGCAGCAGCCCACCCATGAACCGCCACGGGAAGCGGGGTGGGTCCTGGTAGCGAGCCAAGGGATTGTGGTGCGGCTCCCTGAACGTCGCGGCTCGTGCGTCGGAGCCAGCAGCGACGGCCACGTCGTCGTCGGTCGCGACGGCACGTGACGCCACGGTCAGGTCGTACTCGCGCCGCCGCGAGGGCTCCCCCAGCACGCGCCACGCCTCGTTGATCTGCGCCATGCGCGTCGAACTCGCCTCGCCGTGCATGTCGGGGTGATGTGCGCGAGCGGCGCGGCGGTACGCAGCACGGATCTCGGCCGCAGTGGCCTCGGGGGCCACGCCGAGCAGTTGATAGAGCGTGCCGATGGTCGCCAGGTTACGGCCGACGCTTCAGCCGGCAACCGTCCCACCGCTGCGCCAGTACTCGCCGGCCTCACGGTCGAGCAGGCCCTCGTCGACCATGTACCGGCGCAAGGCTGCGGTGTCGGCGTGACGTTTCCCGAGCACCAGGTTGACCATCGCCTCGCTGTAACGCCGGCCCGGCTCGAACGACTGCGCCAGCCAGTCGAGGATGACCAATCGCTTCCCGGGCGACGAAGGAATCGACAGCAGCCGACCGTCGGCGACGAACGCGTTCATCACCTTGCGGGCGTGCTCCGGCAGCTCGTCGTGCTCCGTGATCGGCGGCCGCGCCAGCGCTTCCCGCGCCGCGTGCTGGAAGACGGTGGCGACCACCCGCAACCGGCCGGCACTGCCATCGACGATGCCGACGTCGACCAGTTTGCCCAGCGCCTTGCCGACCTGCGCAGCGGTGAGCTGGGTAGCGGCGATGACCGCATCGACGTGCTCGGAGCCCAACTGGATCGCGGCGAAGACGGATCGTCGGTGCTCATCCGCGAGAGCACCGGCGATGGCACCAGCGCTCGGTTCGGCGACGAGCCCCACGGGTCAGTACCCGAGCTCGACGTGCACGGGCCCGACCAGCGGCTCGCCGACGGCGAAGCGGCGAACGTTGGTGGTGATGCGCTCCGCGAGCAGCGGCACGGCCATCTCCGGCGTGTTGCCGACGTGGGGTGTGACGATGCAGTTGGGCAGCGACCACAACGGATGCCCCACCGGCAACGGCTCGGGATCGGTGACATCGAGCGCGGCGCCACCGATGACACCGTGCTGCAGTGCCCACACGAGATCGTCGGTGACGATGTGCCTGCCGCGGGCCACGTTGACCAGCCAGGCATGCTCGGACATCTGCTCGAGTTCGGAGCGCGAGATCATGCCCTCCGTCTCGGGGGTGAGCGCCAGCGACGAAGACGACATCTGCGCCGGCGAGCGCGTCGACGTAGCGGTCGGGCTCGAGCACCGCATCGGCGCCCTCCATCTCGGTGACACGGTTGCGCACCACCGTCACGTGGCAGTCGAACGGGGCCAGCAGCCGCAACAGGCTCTCGGTGATGCCACCTCCGCCGAGGACCGTGACGTTGGCCCCGAAGAGGTTGCGGCCGTGTGGGCGCTGCCACGAGGTGGCACGCGCATAGCTGCCCACGTGACGCAGCCCGGCAAGCGCCAACGACAACGCCAGCTCGGCCACCGGCTGCGCGTAGACACCCTTGCCGCAGGTCCACACACGGTGATCGTCGAGCAGGTCGACGAACGTCTCGATGCCGGCAAAGGGCAGCTGCACCCATGCCAGGTCGGGCGCCTCGATGAGTGCTTGGCGCAGCGCTTCGGGCTCGCGGGGCGCGGCCCACACCAGGGCCTCGGCATCTGCCAAGGGCACGAGGTGGCCGCCCCCGGCCGTGATGGCTGCCGACATCCAGGCCGGTGCCCCTTCGGGCGCAAGTGCGATGCGAGGCGGCCCGCCTGATGCGGGCCCTGTTCGTGGCGCAGTACTACTTGGCATGGTGCCGAAAGGCTAGCCCGCGGCCACGATTCGGGCGACGACGGTTTCCGCGCTCTCCAGCGCACCCTCCATGTACCCGGTGCAGGCGGCAACGTGCTCGCCCGCCAGTTGCACACGACCCCACGGCTCGCGCAGCACCTGCCAGTACGCCCCGACCTGGCCCGGCCGGTAGACCGCATACGAGCCACCGAAGCGAGGCTCGTTGCTCCACGCTCGCGAGAAGCCGCCCAGCGGTTCCGAGTCGATGCGGTGCATGGCGCGCATCTCGCCGGCGGCCAGCGCCAGGCGTTCGGCCTCCACGAGTGTCGCCCACTCGCGGCCGCCGTCACCACCGCAGTAGGCCATGAGGATGCCCGTCTCGCCGGGCTGATCGACAGTCGGTTCGTACACTCGCTGCGCCGTGCCCGACGTGGTCGCGTAGCCGGCCGGCCACGTACGTCGCGGCCACTGCACGGAGGTCTTGGTGACAGTGCCGTACCCGAGCTGGTGCACCGCGGCATGCAGCGCCGGCGGCAGCTGGTCGTGGAACTGCACGCTGCGCAGCGGCACCAACGAACATGCCAGCACCACGTGGTCGGCCGTGAGCGTGCGCCGGTCGGTGTGCACCAACGCACCGTCGGCGTCCTGCTGCACCCCGATGAGGTGCTCGCCGTAGCTGATGACGCCGACGAGACCGGCGGCCATCCCTTCCGCTACACCGCTGAACCCGCCCGCAACACGGTGTGAGAGCACCGTGCGGCCACCGCTGTGCGCTGCGTGGTAGGCCCGCTGCTGCGCGACGAACAACAGCGACACCTGGCTGGGCTCCTCGGCGAACTCACCTTGCGAGTCGCGCCACCGGAACAACCTGGCCAGCTCGCCCAGGTTGGCCTGCTGGGCCACATCGGCCAACGACTGAGCATCGAGGGCGGCGGCCGCCGCGTGCAGCTGCGGACACGCGGGGTCGGCGATACCTGCCGCGGCGGCCTCGACGATGCCGTCGAACCGATCGAGCTCGTCGTAGACGTTGGGGTCCGCGAGGCGCACCTGCTCGGGGCTGAGCATCTCGCCGTTGCGGTGGATCCAGCGGCGGATGGTGGTCCACTGCTCGCCAGGCCCCAACCGTTCGATGCCGAAGCGGTGCAGCTGCGCCAGCATCCGGTCGTGCGTTGCGTCGACCCACTCGGCGCCGCTCTCGGCGTACTGCCCGCCGGCGAACGGTGCGCGAACGGTGCGGACACGACCTCCCGGCCGGTGCCCACCTTCGATGAGCTGCACGTCGCAGCCGGCGGCGCGCAACAGCTCGGTGGCGTGCAAGCCGGCGAGGCCCGCGCCGACGACGACGACACGCACGGCGAACGCTCAGCCGCCGCCGAGGGTGGCGGCGATGTCGGACGACGAATCGCCCGACTTCTTCAGCACCCGGGCGACGAAGGCGAGCAACGCCATCGTCATCACGAACAGCACCACGGAACCGACACCCCAGAACGGCTTGATCTCGCTCTTCGTGGCAGAGATGAGCGCCACCGGGAAGGTGGACGAGGCGCCACTGATCAGCGACGAGATGATCGTGTTGTCGAGGCACAACGTGAACGACAGCAGGCCGCCGGCGATCAGCGCCGGGCTGATGATCGGCAGCGTCACCTGACGAAAGGCGCGACCAGGAGGAGCACCGAGGTCGGCGGCGGCTTCTTCCAACGAGGCGTCGATGCCGGCGAGCCGGGCGCGCACGATCAGGGTGACGACCGCGCTGGCGTACAGCGACTGCCCGATCCACAAGCGCAGCATCCCGAAGGGCACACCGAAGGTGTCGGAGGTGAGCGGGCCGCCGACACGCTGCATCCAGCCGGCGAGTGCGATGGCATCCATGATCTCGGGCGTCACGAGGATGAGGAAGAGCAGCGCCATCATCACGGCAGCCCACTTGCCCGGGTGGCGGGCCAGTGCCACACCGCACAACCCACCGATGGAGACGGCGATCGCGGTGCCACCGAAAGCAGCAAGGAAGGAACCACGCAAGCCCTCGCCGACACCGGCCTGCTGGAAGATGCTGAGGTACCAATCGGTCATCAGCCCGTTGACGATCACGGCGATCACGAACGCGACGAGCACCGACCACTGACGCAGATGACGGTTGTGGCGACCGGTGACGAGCTTCCACACGTACGGCACTGCGATGCCGATGGCGACGATGATCACGAAGCGCACCAACATCGGGCCGGTGCTGTCGAAGTCGAACAGGCCCTGCATCTTCATGCCCGACTTGGTCTTGCCGGGCGGGCCGCCCCACCACACCGTGCTGTAGCTGCCGCTCCAGATGGAGAACGACGGCCCGTTGTTGAACGAGTGGCGCACGACCAGCAGGATCGGGATGAACAGGAACACGAGCAACAAGCCCGTCCACGCGGCCAGCGCGGGCCGCAACAGATCGGGGAATCGTGTCGCCCGCGCGGGCTTGCGCGGGCGACTGCGCCACGCGGCAACGAGGGGGCTGAGCGCAGGCGTCAGCCGGCGCAGCAGCCACAGCAGCAACGCGAACGCGGCGAGCGCGAGCAGCACCATGATGATCATCACCACAGCCATGGCCGAGCCCTCTGGCCAGTTCTGCGCGCCGCGGAACTGACTGTCGATGAGCGCCCCCACCATGAAGCCTTTGGCACCGCCGAGCACGGTGGCCGTGATGTAGTCGCCGCACATCGGGATGAACGTGAGCAGCACGCCCGCGACCACGCCAGGGCCCGACAGCGGCAGGGTGACCGACATGAACGTCGAGGCGCGGGTGCCGCCGAGGTCCTTGGACGCTTCCCGCAGTGCAGGATCGATGCGGTCGAGGGCCACGAACATCGGCAGCACCATGAAGCCGACGTAGTTGTAGACGATTGCGAGGAACACAGCCCCGCGGGTACCGAGGATGTCGATCGGTCCGTCGATCCAGCCGAGGTCCTGCAGCCAGGTGGAGAGCTCTCCGTTGGGGCTGAGCGGATGCGCCAGGCAATCGTGCGGATGAGGAAGCTGGTGAAGCTGGGGATGACCACCAAGGCAAGCAGGATCGCCCGCCACTTCTCGCTGGCCTTGAACGCGATGAAGTACGACACCGGGAAGCCGATGAGCAGGCACAGCAACGTGGCGGTGACGGCGATCTTCAACGTGCCGTAGAACACGTCGAAGTTGTCGCCCGTGATCGACTGTCGGTAGTTCTCCAGGCTGAGGTTGCTCAGGTCGACCGGGATCAGCTGGCTGGAGTCCTTCGTGCCGAACGAGTAGAGGATGATGATCCCGATCGGCGCAACGAAGAACAGGATGTACCAGATGAACGACGGGATGGCGAGGCCCCACTTGGGGCCCCGCCACCGTCGCGGGTTCGGCACGTGAGCAGGCGCTGTCACAGCAATCAGCCGGCCGCAGCGGCCTTCATCTTGTCGAGGATCTCGGTGTGGCGGTCCTGGGCGCTGTTGACCTCGCCGGTCTGCATGGTCGCGACCAACTCCGAAGCGAAGAAGATCATGTCGACGCGAGGCGCTTCCGGAGCCAGCTCGGCCATCAGCTTGTCGATGTCCTTCATGCCACTGTGGTAGCCGTGGTACAGCAGATCCTTGATGCTGATCTCGGGCGTGAGCAGCCAGTTGATCCAGGCGTGGGCGGCTTCCGGGTTCGGCGCACCGGTGGGGATGCAGTAGTTGTCCATCCACAGCTCGGTGGCCGGCGAGCCGAGCGCCCAGGCCCACTCGTCCGGGTTGCCACCAGCGTCGGCGATGCGGACGAAGGCTTGACGAGCATCGCCGTTCCAGGCCATCGCCAGGTCGAAGGATCCCTCGGCGAGCGCCGTGCTCGGGTAGCTGTCGAAGCCCTTGATGTGCGGTGCGATCTCCTCGACGAGGTACTTCTCGCAGGCGTCGAGATCTGCTGCCTTCTCGGTGTTCCAGTTGATGCCGTTGGCCCAGAAGTACGGGCCGACCACATTGGGCGACGAGTCGAGCCAAGCCACGCGGCCGCTCGCCTCACCCTTCGTCGCGTCCATGAAGTCCTGCCAGGTGAGGATCTCCTTGGTGAGCACCGACTTGTTGTAGATCCAGCCGGTCGAACCCCAGTCCTTGCACACCGAGTACTCGTTGGTCGGGTCCCAGTCGCGGCCGAGGTACTGCGGGTCGATGTTGACGATGTTGGGCAGCAGCGACCTGTCGAGCTTCTGGAGCAGACCCTTCTCCAGCATCTGAGGGATGTACGGGCCGGTGGGGACCACGATGTCGAACCCGCTGTTGCCGTTGGCGGCAGCCAGCTTCGTGATGAGGTCCTCGTTGCTCGGGTAGTAGTCGACCGTCATGGTGACGCCGAGCACGCTGTTCGCGAGGTCACCGACGATGTCGGGATCGTTGTAGTCGCCCCAGGTGAACATGGCGAGCGAGCCGGACGACGTGTTGATCACGTTGCTGAACTGGCTGAGCAGATCGCTGCCACCGGTGCTGCCACCGGTGCTTCCGCTGCTGGCAGTCGTGCCGTCGGAGCTGCTGCTGTCGTCGCTGCCACATGCGGTGGCGACGATGGCGAAGCCGGCGGCCGCACCACCTGCCTGGAACAAGGCACGACGGCTCAACATGTGGCGGAAGCTCGAGGGAGCGAGGATCTTGATCGGTTCAGGCTGGGATGCCATGTGGGTGGTGCTCCTTGTAATGGGTCCTGTGGGTATCAGGCATTGGCTTCTTCCGCTGGTTCGGCAAGCACGAGGCTGGCCTGCGCAGCGGAGAACGAATAGACGTCGGCGGGCGTGAACGTGCACCACACGTCGTCGCCGAGCGAGAGGCGAGGGGCGTTGGCCCGGGGCGTGAGCACCAGCACGTCTCGGCTGCTGGTGCGCACCACGTACTGGAGCGTGTCGCCGAAGTGCGCCACGCTGGCGATCGAGCCTGGAATCGAGTTCCGCGACGTGCCAGGGTCGTCGGTGACCAGTTGGAAGTTCTCCGGGCGTACCGCGGCCAAGGCCGGCTGGCCCGGAGCGACGTGCTCGTCGGGCATCGAGGCGATGAACAGCGTGCCGTCGTCGGCCCGCACTCCATCAGCAGTCGCGACGCCGCGCCAGAAGTTGTTGCGGCCGATGAAGCCGGCAACGAACGCTGACGACGGCCGTTCGTACACGGTCTCGGGATCGGCGAGCTGCTCGATGTGGCCGTCGAGCATGATCGCGATGCGATCGCTCATGCTCATGGCCTCTTCCTGGTCGTGGGTGACGAAGATGAACGTGATACCCAGCTGCGACTGCAGCAGCTTCAGCTCGATCTGCATCTCCTCACGCAGCTTGCGGTCGAGCGCGCCCAGCGGCTCATCGAGCAGCAGGACACTCGGTCGGTTCACCAGGGCGCGGGCCACCGCGACTCGCTGCTGCTGGCCGCCGGACATCTGCTTCGGCTTGCGCTCGGCGAGCTTGCTCATCTTCACCATGTCGAGTGCCTCGCTGACCCGGGTGGCCATCTCGGCCTTCGACACGCCCTTCTGGCGCAGGCCGTAGGCCACGTTCTCCGAGACGGTCATGTGCGGGAACAGCGCGTATGCCTGAAAGACGGTGTTGACGTCGCGCTTGTACGGCGGGATGCCCTGCACGTACTGACCGCTGATGCGAATGAAGCCTTCATCGGGCTGCTCGAAGCCGGCCAGCATGCGCAAGGTGGTGGTCTTCCCGCAGCCCGACGGGCCAAGCAGCGACAAGAACTCACCGGGCTGCACGACCAGATTGAGCTTGTCGACCGCGACCATCGAGCCGAAGCGCTTGGTGACGCCCTGCAGCTCGACCGAGCCGCGTTCGCCGGCCAACTCGTCGCCGACCGCCATCGGTGCTGCGTCCGTCACGTTGTCTCCCCCGAGAGCTCGTGGTGAGCGAACCGCTCACCGGTGGCGCCGGCCGACCGACCCCGGATGAGGCCTGTGCCGATGTGCTGTGCGGCCAAAGTGTAGGCACATCGGCCGGCGCGGGAAGGAAATGTGTGGAGGCCCAAGACCACCTACGGTGGCATGGACGCCCGGCAACCTGCAAGGAAATCGTTGATGAACAGCGTGCGCGCTGCGGAATCCCTTGCGCAACCTGGTCATCAGCGCCAGTATCCGTACCGATGGACAAGACGGGAACCCAGATCGACGAGACAGATCGAGCGATCATCGAAGCGCTGCAACGCGATGGCCGCACGCCGTACACCCGCCTGGGGGCCGCCGTTGGGCTCTCCGAGGCGGCCGCTCGGCAACGAGTGCAGCGATTGCTCGACTCGGGCGTGATGCAGGTGGTGGCGGTCACCAACCCGCTCTCCCACGGCAAGCGGCGGATGGCGATGATCGGCGTGCGCACCGAGGGTGCCACCGACGACATCGCGAAGACGTTGCAGGCGATGAGCGACATCGACTACCTGGTGGTCAGCGCCGGCTCGTTCGACCTGATGGCAGAAGTGGTGGTGGCCGACGACGGCGACCTGCTCGACCTCACCAACCGCATCCGCAGCGTGAAGGGCGTACGCAGCACCGAGACCTTCATCTATCTGGATCTCGTCAAGCAGACCTTCACGTGGGGCGCGCACTGAGGCACGCCTGCGTCATCGATCTCGACCGGCAGCGTCTCACTGTAGATTCACCGCGAAACTGAGAACGGGAGCTCCGATGCAACAGACCCTCACCCCCCACCGCAACACACGCCTGCTGGCGCTGGTCGCGGCGACGGCCATTGCGCTGGCCGGATGCGGCAGCGATGGCGATGGCGGCGGCGGGGGCGGGAGCGGCACGGCCGGCGGGGGCGGCGGCGGCGAGACCACCCAACTCGTGCAGATGTTCGCGTCCGACTTCGAGCCCGCGTGCCGCAACAACCCCGTCGAGGGAGCGACGCCCTACACCCCTGCCACGCCGGGCATCCACAAGGTGGTCACCCAGCAGGGCACCGATGCCGACGAGCTCAACGAAGGCTTCCTCGATCTCCCCAGCGAGTGGACCATCCTGTTCGATGCCGCCACCGACCAGTACGCCACCGCCGAACTGGTGCTGTGCGTCATCCGGTCGACCACCACGCTGGTCGAGGAGTGCACCGGCTACCAGACCGATGGTGTCGACACCGGCAACGTGGTCAACCTGTACTCCGCCGACTACGCGGTCTCGGTGCACGAGGCCACCACCGGCAAGGAGCTGGGCGCCACCACCATCACGGCCACCGCCACCGAGTGCCCCACGTACGTCACCTTCACCGACGGCGAGAAGGAGACCGACTGGTACCAGACCGACGACGGCGCGATCACCGACTTCGCCCGCCCGTTCGTCGAGACCTGAGCCGGCGGGCGCAACGCCCGCCGGCGCTACCGGTCAGCTGTCGGTGCCGTTCAGCTGTCGGCGCCGTTCAGCTGTCGGTGCCGTTCAGCTCTCGAGGTTGGCCATCACGTGCTTGATGCGGGTGTAGTCGTCGAGCGCGTAGGCCGACAGATCCTTGCCGTAGCCGCTCTTCTTGTACCCGCCGTGGGGCATCTCGGCCACGAGCGGGATGTGCGTGTTGATCCACACGCAGCCGAAGTCGAGGCGCTTCGCCATGCGCATCGCGCGGCCGAAGTCCTTGGTCCACACGCTGCTGGCCAGCGCGTAGTCGACACCGTTGGCCCAACGCACGGCCTCGTCCTCGTCGCTGAACTGCTGCACGGTGATGACCGGGCCGAAGATCTCGTTCTGGATCATCTCGTCGTCCTGGCGCAGGTCGGCGATGACGGTGGGCTGGAAGAAGTAGCCATCGCCACCAACGGCACCGCCGCCGGCGACCACGTTGGCGTGCGACGGTGCACGATCGACCAGCCCGCTGACGTGTGCCAACTGGTTGGCGTTGTTGACCGGCCCGTAGAGCACGTCTTCGTCGTCGGGCGCGCCGGTGCGAATGCCCTGCGCCTGCTCGGCCAACGCGGCGACCAGGTCGCGGTAGATGCCGGGCGAGGCGATGACGCGAGTGGCAGCCGTGCAGTCCTGCCCGGCGTTGAAGTAGCCGGCGATGGCAATGCCTTCCGCCGCGGCGGCGAGGTCGGCATCGTCGAACACGACGACCGGTGCCTTGCCACCGAGCTCGAGGTGCACGCGCTTGAGGCTGTGCGACGCACCTTCGGCCACCTGCATGCCGGCACGCACCGACCCGGTGATGCTGACCATCGCGGGCGTGTCGTGCAGCACCATCTGGCGGCCGGTGTCGCGATCGCCGCAGATCACGTTGAACACGCCGGCCGGCAGGAACTCGGCGGCGATCTCGGCCAGCAGGCCGGTGGTGGCGGGTGTGGTGTCGCTGGGCTTGAGCACGACGGTGTTGCCGGCAGCGAGGGCAGGGGCGAACTTCCAGACCGCCATCATCATCGGGTAGTTCCACGGGGCAACCTGCGCGCAGACACCGATGGACTCGCGGCGGATGATGGAGGTCATGTTGCGCATGTACTCGCCGGCGCTCTTGCCTTCGAGATGGCGGGCGGCGGTGGCGAAGAAGCGGATCTGGTCGACCATCGGCGGGATCTCCTCGCTGCGCACGAGGTGCGTGGGCTTGCCGCAGTTCTCCACCTCCAGGCCGATCAGCTCCTCGGCCCGCGCCTCCACCGCGTCGGCGATGCGGAACAGCGCCAACGAGCGCTCGCTGGGGGTGGTGTCGCGCCAGCTCTCGTAGGCGGTGGCGGCGGCGCTCATGGCGGTGTCGACATCGGCCTGCCCCGACAGTGGCGCCGTTGCGTACACCTTCCCGGTGACCGGGTTGACCACGTTGGTGGTGCGGCCATCGGCCGCCTCGACGTGCTGACCGTTGACGAAGTTCTTGAACGCCTTCACGCGTATCGAATCCCCTTGTGTGGGAGCGCCTCGGTGCGCTCGCACCTGCGATCGTAGTCAGTCCACCGGGTGCCGTCAGATGGTGATCGGGCGGAGGACGAACTTGCTCTCCGTGCGGGCCACGCCTGCGTCGGCCTTCAGCCAACGGATGAACGCGTCGAGCCCCTCGGCGCCCGCACAGTCGACGATGATCGTGTAGTCCGCAGGGCCGGTGACGTACATCGCCAACGCCACCTCGTCGCGCTGAGCGAGCGTGGCCTCGAACTCGGCGGGGTCGGTGCCCGGCGGGAGGGCAACGTCGACGACGGCTCGCACGTCGTGGCCCAGTGCCCGCGGGTCGAGGCTCGCGGCATAGCCGCGGATGACGCCGGTCTGTTCCAGCCGCCGCACGCGATCCGCCACCGAACTGGGGGCGAGATGCACCCGGTCGGCCAGCTCACGCCAGCTGATCCGACCGTCGGTCTGCAAGATGCCGATGATTCGTCGGTCGATTCGGTCAAGTACCGGCGTTTCGATGGTCACGTGAGCAGTCTGCCAGAGAAACAGCCGTTGACCAACGGCTCCACCAGGCCGAAGATGGCGCCCATGATCATGACCGTCGGCGTGCCCAAGGAGATCAAGACGCAGGAGTACCGGGTGGCGATGACCCCCGACGGCGTGCGCGAGTTCGAGCGCCGCGGCATCGGTGTGTTCGTGGAGACCGGCGCCGGCGAAGGTGCCAGCTTCCGTGACGACGACTACCGAGCCGCCGGGGCAACCATCGTTCCCACCGCTGCCGATGCATGGGGCCAGCAGATGGTCGTGAAGGTGAAGGAGCCCAAGGCAGAAGAGTTCGGCTTCCTGCGTGCCGATCTCACGCTGTTCACGTACCTGCACCTTGCCGCCTATCCGGAGGTCGCGAAGGCCCTCACCGCTGCCGGCACCACGGCGCTCGCCTATGAGACGGTGCAGTTGCCGGGCGGCGCACTGCCGCTGCTGGCGCCGATGAGTGAAGTCGCCGGGCGCCTGGCGCCACAGATGGGCGCTCACTACCTGGAGCGCCACAACGGAGGACGCGGTGTGCTGATGGGCGGTGCACCTGGCGTACAGCCCGCCAAAGTGGTCGTGCTCGGCGCCGGCAACGTCGGCTGGAACTCGGCCTGGATCGCTGCCGGCATGGAGGCCGAGGTCGTGCTGTTCGACAAGAACCTCGACCGCCTGCGCTGGGTCGACCAGATCAACAAGGGGCGCATCGTCACACTTGCGTCGAACCGGGGCGCGTTGGAGCGCAACATCGCCGACGCGGATCTCGTCATCGGCGCAGTGCTGGTCGCGGGCGGCCGCGCACCGGTCGTCGTCACCGACGACATGGTGCGCACGATGAAGCCTGGCGCCGTCATCGTCGACGTGGCGGTCGATCAGGGCGGCTGCATCGAGACCATCCACGAGACCACGCACGCGGCACCCGTGTACGAACTGCACGGCGTGCTGCACTACGCGGTCGGCAACATGCCGGGTGCCGTGCCGCACACCAGCACGTACGCGCTCACCAACGCCACGCTCCCCTATCAGCTCGACCTGGCGGTGCACGGCGTTGCCGCTGCGTGCGCTCGCGACGGCGCGTTGGCGCTGGGGCTCAACACGCACAACGGCCACATCACCAATGCGCCGGTGGCCGAGTTCCTGGGCAGCACCTTCGTCGAGCCGGCCGCCGCGCTTGCCTGATCCGTGCCACCGCCTGGCGCAGGCGTAGCGTTTCGTCATGGCCACACCGGTGCACGAACTCGACATCCCGACGATGGTGTTCAACGAAGGCAACGTCGCGCAGCGCTTCGGCTCCGACGTGGTGCTGCCGTCGGACACATGGATCGTCAAGAGCCTGTTCGGCTACGCGGTGTGGCACTACGACGACGTCACCAGCGTGCTGCGCGACAAGCGGTGGCACAGCGCTGCCGGCCGCATTCCCGAGATCATGGGGATCACCGACGAGCGGTTCCTGCAACGGCAGGGCATCAGCATCCTGTCCGCCGAGGGCGACACCCACCTGCGACTCCGTCGCCTCGTCGCGCCGGCGTTCTCGCCTCGCCAGGCAGACCGCCTGCGACCGTTCATGCGCGAGGTCATCAACGGCCTCGTCGACACGGTGGCCGCCGCCGGCAAGGCCGACGTCGCCGTCGATCTCTGCGAGCCCTACCCGATCCCGATCATCTGTGAGCTGCTCGGTGCACCCAAGAGCGACTGGCAGCTGTTCAGCCGTTGGGCCAACGACATCCTGGAGATCTTCTCGCTCGACGTCGCGAGCAAGCTCGATCTGATCATGCGCACGCAGGACGAACTCGACGCGTACACGCGCGACCTGATCGAACAGCGGCGCAGCAAGCCGGCCGACGACCTGCTCACCGATCTCATCGCCGCCGAGGAGGCTGGCGACAAGCTGAGCAACGACGAGTTGGTGATGATGGTCAACGCCGTCATCGTGGGCGGCACCGACACCACCCGCAACCAGTTGGGCTGCGCACTGGGCCTGTTCGCCGAGCACCCCGATCAGTGGGCGCTGCTCGCCGAACGACCCGAGCTCGCACAGCGCGCCGTCGAGGAGACGATGCGCTACTTCGGTGCAGTGCGCGGCACCGCCCGATTCGCCAGCGTCGACATCGAGTACCGCGACGTGGTCTTCCCCGCCGGCACGTTCGTGTCGGTGGGCCTGGCCGAAGCCAACCGCGACACTGCGGTCTTCGACGAGCCGATGGTCTTCGACATCACGGCCCAGAAGAGCGAGCAACCCCAGCTCACCTTCGGCTCCGGCATCCACTACTGCCTCGGTCAGGCACTCGCACGCGCCGAGCTGCAGGAGGCACTGCCGCTGCTGGCCCGGCGGATGCCCAACCTGCGCCTCGACGGCCCCACCGAGTGGAAGCCCGACGGCGTGGGCATCTTCGGCCCCGCGCACATGCCGGTGACGTTCGACGCCGGCCACTGACTGTGCAACTGAACGACTGTGCAACTGAACGACTGGGCCGGCGCTCGCGTCAGCGAGGCTTGCGCCACATGAGCCACATGTCGGGGCCTTTGCGCAGCGTGAGGGTGCGGCGCACTTCGAACCCGAAGCGGCGGTAGAAGCCGACGTTCGACTCCTTCGAGCTCTCCAGGTACAGGCCGACGCCTTCGGTGTCGGCGCGCTCGACCATCGGCTGCATCAGCGCCGACCCGAAGCCCTTGCCCTGGTGCGCCGGATCGGTACCGATGATCTCGAGGTAGTAGTGCGGGTAGTCGATCTCGGCGTGCGCCTTCTCCATCATCGACAGCACACCGAGGTTCGGGAACAGACGCAGGCCGTACAGCTTGAGGAAGGTCGGCGAGTGCTTCAGCACCGTCGTGAACGGGATCTTCCATTGATCCGGTGGCGCCCAGATCGCTGCAGCTTCGTGGCCGGGCGTGGTGTACACGTGCCCGTGCGGCAACTGGATCTTCTGAAAGGTGGTGAAGAACGGCTCGACCTTCGCCTGCGGCACCGACTTGCCGCCGAGCAGATGCAACTTCACGGGATCGTCGTGGAACGACTTGGCGAGGGTGGTCGCGATGCTGCCGATGTCGGCAGGGGTCGCTGGGCGGATCGGCGTTGGCATACGGTCGCACCCTATGGCACGTGACATTCAGCTCGGGTACAACAGTGGCTATTGGGGCAGCGGCCCCCCTGAGGGTGCGCTCGAGGCGATTCAGGAAGCCGAGCGACTGGGCTTCACCTCCGCCTGGACCGCCGAGGCGTACGGCAGCGATGCGCTGACGCCACTGGCCTGGTGGGGCGCCCACACCGAGTCGATCCGGCTCGGCACCGGCATCGTGCAGATGAGCGCACGCACGCCCGCTGCCACCGCGATGGCGGCGATGACGCTCGACCACTTGTCGGGTGGCCGCTTCATCCTCGGGCTCGGCGCCAGCGGCCCGCAAGTGGTGGAAGGCTGGTACGGCCAGCCGTACCCGAAGCCGCTCGCCCGTACTCGCGAGTACATCGAGATCGTGCGTCAGATCGTGCGCCGTGACGCGCCCGTCGACTTCCATGGCGAGTTCTACGACATGCCGTTCAAGGCCGGCACCGGGCTCGGCAAGCCGCTGAAGAGCACCATCCACCCGCTGCGCAAGGAGATCCCCATCTTCCTCGGCGCCGAAGGCCCGAAGAACGTCGCGTTGTCCGCCGAGATCTGCGATGGATGGCTGCCGCTGTTCTTCAGCCCCAAGGAGGACGACTTCTACCGCCGATGCCTCGCCGAGGGCTTCGCCAAAGCCGACGACCCCACGAAGGCCGATCGGTTCGAGGTGGCCAGCACCGTGTTCATCATCCCCGGCGATGATGCCGAGAAGTGCGCCGACTTCGTGCGCCCGTTCCTGGCGCTGTACGCCGGCGGCATGGGCGCCCGCGGCGCCAACTTCCACTTCGAGGTCTTCGCCCGCATGGGCTACGAGGATGTCGCACTGAAGGTGCAGGAGCTGTACCTCGCCGGCAAGAAGCAGGAGGCCGCAGCGTCGATCCCGTTGGCAATGGTGGAGGACGTCGCGCTCGTCGGTCCACCCGACAAGATCCGCGGCGAGCTGGCCCAGTGGAAGGAAACCTGCATCACCACCTTCATGGTCGGCGGCCCGAAGCAGATGCTGCCCCTCTACGCCGACCTCATCCTGGGCTGAGCCCGTTCCCCCGCCGCGACTAGCGGTTCGAGCGGAGACGATCGACGTAGGCCTGGGCGCTGGCGCGACCCTCCTCGTCGCGCAGGCCGGCGTACAGGCCGTCGGCATCGGCCCAGCTGCGGCCGGTGCCGACCATGCTCTCCGTCACCGCATTCACGTGTGCCTTGGTCTCCAGCAGCGCCAGCTTCGGCTTGGCCAGCAGCACCTGCACCAATGCCTCGACTTCGGTGTCGAGCGCGGCCTCGGGCACCACCCGGTTGAGGAAGCCGGCGGCCTTCGCCTCGGCAGCGTCGAACGGGCGGCAGGTCATCACCAGCTCCTTGGTGAGCGCCGGCCCGATCTCGCGCACCAAGCGCGGGATGCCGCCCCATGCCAGCGGAATGCCGAGATCGACTTCCGGGATCGAGAAGCGAGCGGTGTCGGCGGCGATGCGCAGGTCGCAGCCCGCGGCCACCACCAGCCCGCCGCCCACGCACCAGCCCTGGATGCGCGCCACGGTGACGGCGCGCATCTCGTCCATCGCGCGGCCCATGCGCCAACCGACTTGGCGGTCTTCCATCGGCGCGGCCGTGGAGAAGGCGGACAGATCTGCGCCGGCGGAGAACGAACGTCCGGCGCCACCGACCACGACCACCTTCAGTTCGTGGTGCTCGTCGAACCAGCGGGCGGCCAACTCGATCTCGTGCAGCGTGTGGCTGCTGAGCGGGTTCAGCTTGTCGGGCCGGTTGAGGGTGAGATCGCCACGATGACCGTCGGGCGAGACGGTGGCGATGATCGTGTCGAACGGCGCAGTGTCCATCAGTTCGTCCTCAGTCGCAGCAGCTGTCGCGCCAGCCGCAACCACTGCACTTGAAGTGAGCATGCTCGGCGTGCAACGAGCCCCCGCACAGAGGGCACTCGGGGTACGTGCCGAAGCGAGCACACCGATCGGTGCCCGCCGAGGCGCTGGAGGTGACGACATCTGACTGCATGCGCCCAGTGTGACACCGGCCACTCCGTCATGCGGGGACCGGACGTTCTAGTCTTGACCCACCGGTCAAGATGACGAGCACACCCAGCGCCCCTCTCTCCCACGGGCATCGCCCAGGGAGCGCACGTGCTGCGCTCGCGTACCCCGACTTCCGGCGCATGTGGATGGCCTCGTTCTCGTCGAGCATCGGCACGTGGATGCAGAACGTGGTGCTGCCGCTGTACGTGCTCGACCGCACCGACAGTGCGTCGATGGTGGGCCTGATGGTCTTCGCCCAGCTCGGGCCGCTGCTCTTCTTGTCCATCCCCGCCGGCGTGATCGCCGACCGATTCGACCGGCGCAAGTGGCTCATCGCGATGCAGTTGCTGCAGCTGGCGTTCTCGGCGTTGCTGGCACCGTTGGCAGCAGCCGATGCACCGATCTGGGCCATCTTCCTGGTGGCGCTCGGTGTCGGCATGGGTAACGCGCTGAACGCACCGGCATGGTCGGCCATGCTGCCCACGTTGGTCGACCGCGACGACATCGCTGGCTCGGTCTCGCTGAACTCGGCGATGATCAACGGGTCGCGAGTGGTGGGCCCGATCATCGTCGCGGTCCTGCGCTCCTCGGGTGTGTCGATCTCGCAGATCTTCCTCATCAACGCCGTCACCTACCTCTTCGTCGTCGGCGCGCTGCTGCGCACTCGCGTGCCGGCACCCGTGAAGGTGGTGCACGCACCGGGCTGGCGGCAGCTGACGGCGGGCGTGCAGATCGCGAAGGCCAACCCGGCTGTGTGGCGACTCTTGGTCACCCTGTTCACGTTCTCCTTGCTCTCGCTGCCGTACGTGGGGCTGTTCGCAGCAGTCGTACGACTCAACTTCGGCGTCGACAAGGGCTCGACCACCTACGAGTGGCTGTACGCAACCTGGGGCTTCGGCGCGTGCTTCGGTGGTCTGGCCATCGGCACCGTGTTCGTCGGCTGGGACAAGCGCTCGGTGATTCGGTACGGCTTCCTCGCGTTCGCCATCGCGCTGGCGGCATTCGCCGCAGTACGCGAGCCGGTCGGTGCGTTCGTCGTCGCTCCGCTGCTGGGCTTCGCCTACTTCGCGACCACCACATCGATGAACACCGTCCTGCAGAGCCGGTTGGAAGACCACGAGCGTGGGCGGGTGATGAGCCTGTGGTTCATGGCGTTCGGTGGAACGGTGCCGCTGGGCAACCTCGTGTTCGCACCGGTCATCGACGCTGTCGGTGCCCGCTGGGTGTTGCTGGGTGGCGCGCTGTGGGCGCTGTTCCTCGCCTGGTGGTGCGACATCGAGCGCATCGATCTCTCAGCCGAGGAGGGCCGCCGCTACCCGCTCGAGCCCGACCACGCGGCTTGCTTTGACGAGCACGGCGTCTCCGCCGGCGAGTGAGCCCAACGCAGCGACCGGATCATCGGTGGGCTCTATGCCGTAGAGCTCGGTGCCGACGGCCAGCACCTCAATGCCTCGGCCGCGCGCGTACTCGAGGATGGCTCGGTGCTCCGCTTCCGGGTCGGAGATCTCGGCCATCAGACCGAGCACGGCGATGCGACGAGTTGCCGGCAGGTCGGCCAGCGCATCGAGCGCCGCGCGCACGCTGGTGGGGTTGGCGTTGTACGAGTCGTTGAGCACGATCGCACCGGCCGCGGTGCGCTGCACCTCCATGCGCATGGCGGTGAGGCCGACCTCGGCCAGCGCCGCGGCGGCCCCTTGCAGATCGCCACCGATTGCCCCCACGCATGCCAGCGCGGCCGCCGCGTTGTGAGCCATGTGCCGGCCGCTGGCCGCGAGGTGCACGCGGCACTGCCCCCACGGCGTGTGCAGCAAGAACGAGGGCCGGGCGATGTCGTCGAGCCGCAGGTCGTCGAGCCGCACATCGGCGTCGGGCGCGTCGCCGTACAGCAGCACAGGGGCTGCCGACTGGGAGGCCATGGCCCGCACGCGCACATCGTCGGCGTTCAGGATGGCCAGCCCGTCGTGCGGCAACGCCGCAATCAGCTCGGCCTTCGCGCGAGCCACACCTTCGATGCCGCCGACCCGGTCGCTGTGCGCCTCGGCCACTCGGGTGATCACACCGATGGTAGGGCGGGCAATGCTGCACAGCTCGGCGATCTCGCCGAGGCCACGCATGCCCATCTCCAGCACCAGCACCTCGGTGAGATCCGGCGTGTTGAGCAGCGTCGTCGGCAAGCCCTGCTCGTTGTTGAAGCTGCGCTCGTTCGCCCACGTCGGCCGGCCGGCAGCCAGCGCCGCCCACGCCAGATCCTTCGTGGAGGTCTTCCCCACCGAACCGGTGACCGCGATGACCGGCCCTGCGAACGACGACCGTTGCACCGCCGCCAGTGCCATCAGCCCGTGCAAGGTATCGGGCACCTCGATGGCGGTGCCACCCACTGGCGGCCGGGTGGTGAGGTAGGCAGCAGCACCTCGCGCCAGCGCAGCAGCGATGAACTCGTGCCCGTCGCGCTCGGCGACCAAGGGCACGAACAGCTGGCCCGGCTGGATGCTGCGCGAGTCGAACGACACTCCGTCGATCGCCACATCGGGGCCATGCAGTCGGCCGCCGGTTGCCGCTGCCACCGCTTCTGCTCTGAATCGCATCGCCGCACACGGTACCGTCGAGGCTGCATGGCCGCCGCAGCACCTGGTTCCGAGAACGCACAGTCCGATGCCGCCGGCATCGACGACACGCGCGTGAACCTGATCGTGCTGTTCGGTGGGCAGTCGGCCGAGCACGACGTCAGTTGCACCACCGCGGCCCACGTGCTGAAGGCAGCCGACCCGCAGAAGTACCGCATCACGCCCATCGGCATCTCACGCGATGGCACGTGGGCAGTGGCCGGCGGGGCGCTGCTGGCCCTGGCCGAGGGGTCGCACGCGTTGCCCGGCCGGCTCGATCCCGCCGGCGACGCGCTCGCTCCCACGGCAGCCATCTCGCCGGCGGCGGCGGGCCGGCCGGCGACGGGTCGCACCGTCGTGGTGCCGCTGCTGCACGGCCCCCTCGGCGAGGACGGCACGGTGCAGGGAATGCTGGAGCTGGCCAACGTGCCGTACGTGGGCACCGGTGTGCTGGGTTCGGCCCTGGCGATGGACAAGGCGATGGCCAAGCAGGTCGCCGCGGCGAACGGCATCCCGCAGGCTCGCTACGTGGCGCTCCGGGCACACGAGGTCGGCCCCGCCACTCCGGCCCGTGTCGTCGAGGAGCTGGGGCTTCCGGTGTTCGTGAAGCCGGCCAACATGGGCTCGTCCGTGGGGGTCACCAAGGCCAAGACCGTCGAAGCCGTGCGAGATGCCATCGGCATCGCGCTGAGCTACGACGAGTGGATCGTGGTGGAGGAAGCGATCACCGGCCGCGAGATCGAAGTAGCAGTCCTGGGCAACCTCGACCCGCGGGCAAGCGTGCCCGGAGAGATCGTGCCCGGCGCCGAGTTCTACGACTACGCCGACAAGTACGTGGAGGATGGTTCACAGGCGCTGGTGCCCGCCCCGCTCACGCCGGCGCAGACCGCCGAAGTGCAGGCGCTCGCACTCCAGTCCTTCACGGCATTGCGTTGCGAGGGCCTGTCGCGCGTCGACTTCTTCTTCGAGGAGGGCGGCCGCGGCTTCCTGCTCAACGAGATCAACACCATGCCCGGCTTCACCCCCATCTCGATGTACCCGAAGCTGTGGATCGCCAGTGGCATCAGCTACAGCGACCTGATCGACGAGCTGGTGCGGCTCGCGCTCGAGCGCCACGCTCGGCAACGCCGCAACACGGATCACTGAACCGGCCATGCAACTGCCCGATCGCCGGACGATGCTGCTCGGCACCGTCGTCATCACGGTGGCGGCGCTGGGCGTGCTCGGCTACTCCCGGTTCCGCACCGACGACGAGTCGTCACCGGTGCCCACCGTGCCGGTTGCCAACACACAGGCCAACATCGGCTGCATCGACGAGGCCGGCACCGTCGCCGCCTCGCTCGACGAGTGGTACTCGAACGAGGCCGACGGATCGCTGGTGCTCACCGGAGAGATCTCCTCCAGCATCGGGCTCGGCGCATTCAGCTCGGCGGCGACGAAGGCCGTGGTGGCCAACATCGGTTCGTTCGCCACCTCTGCCGTGCGCGACCTCGCTCCGACGCAGACTGCGTGCGTCACCATGCGTTACGCCGGCTTCGAGCTGCAGGATGGCACGGCTGTCGAAGTGATGGCCTGGCGTGTCGTCGCCAGGGCCTCGCCGATGTGGGTGCCCAACGAAGCCGCGTTCGTTCCCTTCGACGAGACGACGCTGGCCTCCGACGGCGAGCACGTGAAACATGCGCTCGCCGTGGCACCCGACGGCAGCACCGTGCTGGTGTCCGCGTTCGGGGCTGGCGCCCGGCAGTTGTTGGCGGGCAGCAGCGAGCAGGCGGTGGGTTCCCCGTCGGTCTCGGTGCAGCAATTGGCCATCATCAGTGCCCAGGTGCTGGCCGAGGTCATTCAGCGCTGAGGCTGCCGGCTTGATAGACCGTTCGCATGGAAACGACGATGGCCTGCCCGATCTGCACGATGTCCGACATCCTCGTCTCGGAGGCCGGCCGCGCCGAGTGCATGACGTGCGGCAACGAATGGGAGGTCGCTGGTGCCGACCCCGACGCGATCGGCGAGGTTCGCGATGCAAACGGCAACATCTTGCACGATGGCGACTCGGTGTCGGTGGTCAAGGACCTGAAGGTCAAGGGAACCTCCGACACGTTGAAGGTGGGTACCAAGATCACCAACATTCGTCTCGTCGCCGGTGACCACGAGGTGGATTGCAAGGTCGCCGGCAAAGGTGTGCTGCTGAAGGCCAAGTTCCTCAAGAAGGCCTGACCGGCACTCAGGCCTACCGGGCCTGCGCAGTATCGTTCGCCGGATGACTGCTGCTGACGCTCACACCGCCCCGGGATTCGATGCGCACCGCGCCATTCGCGACCTACGCGAGCTGGCGAGCCGAACCGGTGGGCCGGCCGGGTCTCGTCGCTTGTGCTGGACCCCGGAGTGGGCAGAGGCGCGAGCGATGCTGCGTGAGGAACTGGCCACGATGCCGGTGGAGGTGGAGCAGGACGAGGCCGGCAACCTGTGGGCCTACTTCAAGGGCCGCTCGACCGACACCGTCGTGGTCGGGTCGCACCTCGATTCGGTGCCAGCGGGTGGGTGGCTGGATGGTGCGCTCGGCGTGATGGGTGGGTTGGAGGTGCTGCGCTCACTGGTCGCCGCACCTGCACTGCCGCAACGGTCCTTCGCACTCGTCGATTGGGCCGACGAGGAGGGCGCCCGCTTCAGTCGCAGCCTGTTCGGCTCGGCGGCGGTGGCGGGCACGCTCGATGTCGACATCGTGCGCGAGCTGAAGGATCGCTGGGGCAACCTGCTGCCCGATGTGGTGGCCGAACACGGCGTCGTGCTCGATGCGCTGGATGGTTGCCGCACTCGCCTCGAGCACGTGGTCGCCTACCTCGAACTGCACATCGAGCAGGGCCCGATCCTCGAACACGAGGGGCTGGGCATCGGCATCGTCACGGGCACGTACGGCATCGAGCGCGAGCGCCTGGTGTTCAGCGGGCAGGCGGCGCACGCCGGCACGATGCCGATGGGCATGCGCCGCGACTCGCTGCGGGCGATGAGCCGCTTCGCACTCGAACTGGCCGAGATCGGTGCCCGCCACGGCGGCGTCACCACCGTCGGCAGCGTGTCGTGCTGGCCAGGTGTCGTCACGGCGGTAGCGGGCACCACCACCTGCACCATGGACATGCGGCACATCTCCGCCGACTCACTGGCGGCGATGTTCGGCGAGATGAAGGCTGCCGCGGCAGCCGCGGCAGCCGCCGAGGGGTGCACGGTCGAGCTGGAGCACATCTTCCGCATCCCGCCGATGATCTTCGACCCCACCCTGGTCGACAGCGTGCGCCGCGCGGTGAAGGCCGTCGAGGGCCACGAGTTCGAGCTGCCCAGCGGCGCGCTGCACGATGCTTCGGAGATGGCCCGCGTGGTTCCCACCGCGATGGTGTTCACCTCGTCGATCGCCGGCCTGTCGCACACCAAGGAGGAGGACACGCCCGACGAGCACCTGGCGATGGGCATCACCGCCTTCCACATGGCCGTGATGGAAGCCCTCGATCCGTCGTGACCGCGTTCGAGTTCGAGGCGCCGGTGTGGAAGTGGAGCGGCGGCGGCGCCACGTCGTGGCACTTCATCACATTGCCCTTCGACGTGACCGACGAGATCGACGAGCTCTGCTCCGAATCCAAGCGCGGCTTCGGCTCCGTGCGCGTGAGGGCCACCATCGGCAGCACCAGCTTCACCACCTCGGTCTTCCCCTCCAACGAGCAGAAGTCGTTCATCCTCCCGGTGAAGGCGACAGTACGAAAGGCCGAAGGCCTGGCCGACGGCACGAAGTGCGGTGTGCACCTGGCGCTCCTCGACCTCTCCTGAAGTCGCCGACGACGACCCTTGCACCCGCAACTGGGGCTCCCCAGAACGGCACGTACGCATCTGGGCCTCCCCAGTTGCGCGCACAACCAAGCACCGGCCTCGGATCGGGCTAGCGCCTCGGGGCCGGCGCGAGGGCGGCGCGGAGGAAGGCGAGCAGTTCGCTGCGTAGCCTGCGCAGGTCGGCGGTGGTGGGCTGCCAGCCGACGCTGCGCAGCAACTCGGGCTCGGTGGCGATGCCGGTGACGGTGGCGTAGCAGAGCGCCGCGATCAGTCGCGGGTCGGCCTGGCGGATGCGACCGCGATCCATCTCCTTCTGCAGGTACCCGACGGCGCGGTCGACCAGCGGCCGCAGCTCGGCGTGGAAGCGTTCGCCGACCGCCGGCGACAGGCGGCTGACCTCGCGGATCAGGCCCAGCAGCGCCGGGCGACGCACGGCCGGGCGGAAGACGGCGCGCACGACCGCCTCGATGCGGTCGAGCGGGTCGTCGCCAGTAGCGCGGATCGCCGCCTCGGTGGCGATGGTGAGCTCGGAGGCCGCCTCGACCAGCACGGCTTGCACCAGGTCGTCCTTGCTCGGGAACCAGTACAGCAACGTCTGCTTGGCCACACCGACGTCGGCGGCGATCATGTCGAGCGACACCGCGTCGACCCCGCGCACGCCGAACATGTCGGTGGCGGCATCGAGGATGCGCTCGCGAGTGGGTGGTTTCGAGGTCATCGGCAGCTTTTCGTCGGCGAGGTGTTTACCCGCTCTCTACCATATGGTAGACAAGTGGCCGCATGATTGCCGAACAACTCGCCGACAAGCGCATCGCCATCACCGGCAGCACCGGGTTCGTGGGCACCGCGCTCGTCGAGCGCCTGCTGCGCAGTGCACCCGGCTGCACGCTGGTGCTGCTCGTACGCCCCAGCAAGCGCCACGATGCCACCGAGCGAGTGCGCCGCGAGATCTTCAAGAACAACGCCTTCGACCGGCTGAAGTCGGAGCTGGCCGACCCTGTGCTCAACCCCGGCGGCGAAACGTTCGAGGCAATGGTCGCTCGCCGCGTGGTGGCCATCGGCGGCGATGTGAGCACCGACGGCCTTGGCCTCAACGAGGTCGACCAAGCCGTCTTCGCCAGCTGCGACACCATCATCCACTCCGCGGCAGCCGTGTCGTTCGACAGCCCGCTCGACAGCGCGGTCGAGATCAACCTGATGGGTCCGGTGCGCATCGCGCAGGCGTGCCAGGCGCTGGGCATCACGCCGCACATGGTGGGCGTCAGCACCTGCTACGTCGCCGGCAACCGGCGCGGCAACGCCCCAGAAGCGTTGGTCAGCGACGGCCACTGGGACATCGGCCTCAGCTGGAAGAAAGAGGTTGCCGCCAGCCGCCGCCTCCGTGGCGACATCGAAGCGCAGAGCCGAGGGAGCGAGAAGCTGGCCTTCTTCCGCAGCGAAGCTCGCAAGGAGCTCGGCGCTGCCGGCGGCCCCGCGCTGGCCTCGAAGACGGAGAGCCTGCGCGAGGCCTGGGTGAAGGCCCAGCTGGTGGAAGCCGGCCGGTCTCGTGCGGCCAGCGTCGGCTGGCCCGACGCGTACGCGTACACCAAGGCGCTGGGTGAGCAGGCGCTCACCGAGACCAAGGGCAACGTGCCGGTCAGCATCGTGCGCCCCAGCATCATCGAGAGCGCACTCGCCGAGCCGTTCCCGGGCTGGATCCGTGGCTTCCGCATGGCCGAGCCGGTCATCCTCAGCTACGCACGCGGGCTGCTCAAGGAGTTCCCCGGCGTGCCCGAGGGAACGGTCGACGTCATCCCCGTCGACATCGTGGTGGCCGCCATCATCACCGTCGCCGCGGCCGGTCCCGAGCGCGCTGCACCGATCACGCAGGTGGCCAGCGGCGGCATCAATCCGCTGAAGTACAAGCTGCTCGTCGACAACGTGCGTGCGTGGTTCACCGAGCACCCGCTGTACGACGCCGAGGGCCAGCCGATCCTCGTACCCGAGTGGCAGTTCCCCGCTCGCGGTCGGGTGAAGGAACAGCTCGAGCGGGCGCGCAGCATCATCGGCAAGACCGAACGAGTGCTGCAGGCACTGCCGCTGCGCGGCAAGCAGGCTGCATGGGCCGCGAACCTCGAGGAGAAGAAGAACGAGATCGACCGTGCGTACGAGTACGTGCAGCTCTACGGCCTGTACACCGAGTGCGAGGCCATCTACCAGGTCGACAAGCTGATGGCGATGTGGGACACGCTCGATGCCGCCGACCAGGCGGCGTTCAACTTCGACCCGCGCAGCGTGCACTGGCCCACGTACATCAGCACCATCCACCTGCCATCGATCGTGCATCACTCGCGGGCCAAGGTCACACCGGGCAAGAACCGCAACGATCGCACCACTCGCTTGCGCAACTCGGTGCTCTCCCCCGACCGCCACGTAGCTGCGTTCGACCTGGAGAACACGCTCATCTCCAGCAACGTGGTGGAGAGCTACTCGTGGCTGGCGACCCGCCGCCTCAACACGCCCGAGCGCATCCGCTACGTGCTGCGCACGCTCGCCGAGGCGCCCACGCTGAGCAGCATCGACCGCAAGGACCGCAGCGACTTCCTGCGCTTCTTCTACCGGCGCTACGAAGACGCACCCGTCGCCCAGATCGCCGAGGATTCACAGGAGCTGCTCAGCCAGTTGATCCTCGCCAAGTCGTTCCCGGCCGGGCTGCGCCGAGTGCGCGAGCACCGCGCACTCGGGCACAAGACGATTCTCATCACCGGTGCGCTCGACTTCGCGGTCGAAGGCCTGCGCCCGCTGTTCGACGAGATCGTTGCCGCCAAGATGACCGTGCGACCCGACGGCACCTACAGCGGCAACATGGCCGTGGTGCCACCCACCGGCGAAACCCGCGCCGAGATCCTCGCCGACTACTGCGCCAGTGAGGGCCTCAAGCTCGAGCAGAGCATCGCCTATGCCGACAGCACGAGCGACCTGCCGATGCTGGAGGCCGTCGGCTTCCCGGTGGCAGTGAACCCGGAAACGCGTCTGGCGGCCATCGCCCGCAAGCGCGGCTGGCTGGTGGAGGACTGGGCGAAGGCCAGCGGTGCCCCGAAGATGCTGCTGCCGCTGGGCCCGATGATGGCCGAGCGCAACGGCGCAAGCAGTTCGGCGGCTCGTCGTCCAACAGCTCGTCGTCCAACGGGTCCCAGTTCGACTCGGTGCGATCATGAGTCGCCTCGTCTTCTCGCGCAAGCCGGCACGATTCGCGCTGGCCCGGCTTGCCGGCGCCATCATGCCCGGCGCCGGCGCGTCGGTCGGCCCTCTCGACCTCGAGCCCGATCAGCAGCTGCCGCTGCCGACGCCCGACTGGCTGCGTCTGCGCACCCGGATGGCGGGCATCTGCGGCAGCGATCTGTCGCTGATCGACGGAACCGCCTCGGCGTACTTCGATCCGCTCGTCAGCTACCCGTTCACGCCCGGTCACGAAGTGGTTGCCGACGTCGTCGGTGGCGATCGACGAGTGGTCCTGGTGCCCGTGCTCTCCTGTGTCACCCGCGGCATCGACCCGGTGTGCGCGGCGTGCGCGGTCGGGCAGATCAACCTGTGCGAGCGAGCCGCGTTCGGCCACCTCTCCCCCGGGCTGCAGAGCGGGTTCTGCACCGACACCGGCGGCGGCTGGGCACATGAGATGGTGGCCCATCCCAGCCAGCTGGTCGACGTGCCCGCCGAGCTCAGCGACGAAGCCGCAGTGCTCATCGAGCCCACCGCCTGCGCCGCTCACGCGGCTGCTCGCTACACCGGCAAGGAAACGGTCATCATCGGCGCCGGCACGCTGGGCCTGCTCACGCTCGCCGCCATCACCGCCACGCGCGACAAGGTGCGCAGTGCTCCCATCGTCGTCACGGCGCGCTACGCGGAGCAGAAGCGCCTGGCCAAGGAGCTCGGGGCCGACGTGGTGTGTACCACCGACGAGATGCCCCGCTACGTGCGCTCGGCCACCAGCTCGTTGGTGTTCGGCGACCAGCTCACCTGCGGCGCACCGCACGTCATCGACTGCGTCGGCAGCAGCGAGTCACTGCAGCAGGCGCTGCGCGTGGTCGCTCCTGGCGGCGAGGTGCAGGTCGTCGGGATGCCGTCGAACGTCTCGCTCGAGCTCACCTCACTGTGGCATCGCGAGACAGCCATCCGAGGTTGCTACGCCTACACGCACGCCGACTTCCACACCGCCATCGACGTCATTCGCCACCACGACCTGGCTCGCCTGGTCTCGGCCACCTACGCCCTGAAGGACTACACCGATGCGATCGCACATGCGGCCGCCGCCGGTCGCCGCGGTGCGGTGAAGATCGCGTTCGACATGAGAGGTTCCTGATATGCCCCGTCCCGGATTCGTCCTCGAAGTGGATCGCTCGACCCCGTCGATCATGTTCTGGCGTGGCGAGAACTTCAGCCTCGAGAAGCTGCCCGCCGGTCGCAGTCGCGTGATCTACCCGCCCGAGCCGCTCGAGGCGATCAGCGACATCGACGGCGCGATCCGCCATGCGTTGCTGCACCCGCACGAGCAGGACCCACTGCCCGCACAGCTGTTCCCGGGCATGAAGCTCACCATCGCGTTCGACGACGTCAGCCTGCCGCTGCCGAAGATGCGTCGTCCCGATACGCGCCAGCGCGTGATCGAAGCGGTGCTCGATCTTGCGGCCGCAGCCGGAGTCGACGACGTGCACCTCATCGCCGCACTCGGCCTGCACCGCCGGATGCACGAGTACGAGCTGCGCCATGCCCTCGGCGACCGCATCTACGACTCGTTCCACCCGCGCGGAATGCTCTACCAGCACGATGCGGAAGACCACGACAACCTGGCCGAGATCGGCACCACCGACCACGGCGAAGTGCTGGAGATCAACAAGCGCGCCGCCGACAGCGATCTCATCATCTACGTCAACATCAACTCGGTGTCGATGGATGGCGGCTGGAAGAGCATCACCACCGGGCTCGCCTCGTACCGCTGCCTCAGCCACCACCACAACCCCGAGACGTTGGAGAACACGCGCAGCCTCATGGGGCACCGCCACCAGAGCGCGCTGCACACCAGCGTGTGGCGGTTGGGCAAGGTGCTCAAGGACCACGGGCCGAAGATCTTCCAGATCGAGACCACGCTGAACACCGACATGTTCCCGGCTCCGTTCGACTTCCTGTCGAAGCGCGAGTGGGAGTGGACCGCGCGCGACCGTGCCACCTTCGTGGCCACCACCAAGTCGTTGAACCGCACACCGATCAAGTTGGCCCGCAAGATCTTCCACAACATGGAAGGCCCGCACCAGATGACCTCGGTGCAAGCCGGCGATACCGACGCGGTGCACAAGATCACGCTGGAGAAGGTGTACGAGCAGCAACTGGTGGAGGTCACCGGGCAGACCGACATCCTCACCATGGGCATCCCCTACGTGTGCCCGTACAACCCCGACGGCGTGATGAACCCGATCCTGGTGATGTGCATGGGCCTCGGCTACCTGTTCAACATGTACCGCAACAAGCCGCTGGTACGCGAAGGCGGCGTCATCATCATGACCCACCCGTGCTACCGCGATTTCAACCCGGTGCACCACCCCAGCTACATCGACTTCTTCGAGCAGGTGCTGGCCGACACCACCAGCCCGGCAGAGATGTCGCGCAAGTGGGAGAAGCAGTACGCAGAGGACGAGTGGTACAAGCACCTGTACCGCACCGGCAACGCCTACCACGGCGTGCACCCGTTCTATGCCTGGTACTGGGGCGCCCACGGCCTGCAGCACGCCGGCAAGGTCATCATCGTCGGCGGCGACCCGCCCACGGTTCGTCGCCTGGGTTTCACGCCGGCGTCCACGATGGACGACGCATTCGAGATCGCCAGCGACGTCGTCGGACGCGATGCCACCATCACCCACCTCCACGCGCCGGCGCTGCTCGTCGCCGACGTGCACTAGGCACGGCCTCGAGGTTCAGAGCATGAAGCGTTCCGCACCCTCCCGTCTCAGTTCGGTCGGCCAGCTTCGACGCGCCGCGAAGGTGGGTGACGCCGCGAGCGCGGCGATGCAGGCAGTGCTGAAGCCTGCCAAGTCGCTGGGCTTCCCGTACCGCAAGCCCAGCGTGCCCAAGGGCATGGTGGTGCCACCCGACGTCAGCAAGCTGGGCGCCAACTTCGAGACCGATTGGGCTCGTTCCACGCCGGCCACAGCAGCCCGCACGGTGCTCACCAACGGGCCGATGCGTGCCTTCGTGCGGTTCATCGCCAGCCCGGAGATCGTGGGCCACGACCGCCTCTCCGATCTCCAGCGCGCCGACGAGTCGCCGGCCGTCATCTTCGCGCCCAACCATCACAGCCACGTCGACACGCCGCTGATGCACATCGCCGTGCCCGAGCCGTGGCGTTCCCGGTTGGTCATCGCGGCGGCAGCCGACTACTTCTTCGACAAGCGCATCAAGGGCACGCTGGCCGCGCTCGCGCTGAACGCGTTCCCCATCGACCGCGAGGTCACCAGCCGCAAGAGCAGCGACGAGCTGCGCCACCTGATCGACGACGGATGGAGCCTGGTCATCTTCCCCGAAGGCGGGCGTTCGCCCGACGGCTGGGGCCAGGATTTCAAAGGTGGCGCTGCGTATCTCTCCAACCGCACCGGTGCCCCGGTGGTGCCGGTCTTCATCGATGGCACCGGCAGCATCTTCGGCAAGGGCATGAAGCGACCGAAGGCCGGCAAGAGCAAGGTCGTGTTCGGAGCGCCACTGTTCCCGATCGAGGACGAGAGCACTCGCCGTTTCAATGCCCGCATCGAGGCCGCGGTGACGGCGTTGGGCGACGAAGCGCTCACCGACTTCTGGACAGCACGCCAGCGAGCCGCCAAGGGCACCAGCCCGAAGCTCACCGGCCCCGAGTACAACGGGTGGCGCCGGCAGTGGGCCCTCGCCGACCATCGCAAGCTGGGCAAGGCCGGCCAACGCCGACGCCAGAACCGCCGCTGGCCCGACCTCGGCTGACGATTCCCCATCCGACGCAGTGCTGCCGGCCACCGAGTCTGTGCTGCCGGCTGCCGAGGCCTGCTGCATGGCACCGAGGCGTTGCTCCCAGGTCCTCGGGCCCGACTCGTGAATGCAATGGTGACTACGTAGGTTTCCGTGCATTCACCGTTCGGGGCCGAAGCATCGCGTTGTGGGGCGCGGGGTTGGCGTGCCGGCTGGAGGACGGTTGAATCGGTCGGCATGGCCAATGGTCGCCGCGATGCGGTCACTCAAGGTCAGCGTTCGCTCACGCCATCACGTGCAGTCGAGCCGGCGCTACGAAGCCGAGTCAACAGCGGCATCCGCATCGGGCAGCATCCGCCCCTGAAGTTCCTCCGCCTGCTCGACGAGCTGCGGGAAGTGATCGACTCTGTCGGGTCGCCGTGCTGGGCGTACGGAACCACCGCGTCGGCGTTGCTCGGCTTCGACGGCTTCCATCTGGCCAAGCCCTTCCACCTCGTGGTGCCCATCAATCGCGCTCCGCACCGGGTGGATCACATCGTGCATCGGATGAGGACGTACAACCAGCTCGACCTCGGCAGCGTGCACGGGATTCCAAGCCTCTCGGCCACACGCACTCTGATCGAGCTCGCTCGAACCGAGGCGACGAAGCGGCTCACGACGGCACTCGACTCAGCGGTTCGCGATGGCTTGACGACCGACGACTTCCTGCACCGCCGAATGATGGAACTGCGCCGGCGCGGCCGGCCCGGTCTCGACAAGCTGCTCGCCGTGATGGCGGGAGCCGAGCTCTCCAAGGGCGGGCACTCGTGGCTGGAACGGAGTTTCCTCGATCTGCTCGGCGAGCTCGGGCTCCCTCGGCCGATCACTCAGCAGGTCGTCGCGACGCGTCGCCAGCAGCTCGTGCGGGTGGACTGTCGGTTTCCCGGAACCAACGTGATCGTCGAGCTGCTCGGCTACGCGTTCCATAGAACCCCGATGCAGATGCAGAACGACGCGGAGCGCCTGAACCGCTTGCAGCTGGATGGGTTCACCGCGATGCAGTTCACCTACCACGACGTGGTCACCACGTCACCGGTGATGGTCGCCACCCTGCACGAAGCGCTACCGCCGGCGCCGACGCGACCCTTCGGGCCTGACTCGTGAATGCAATGGTGACTACGTAGGTTTCCGTGCATTCACCGTTCGGGGCCGAACGACTCGATTGCCAGCTCGGCCGGCATCGGCGTGCGAACACCAGCACCGTCGCGGCCATCGGTGGCCGGGCCCGTCTCATCGGGCAGCAGATCGCCCAGCGCAGCCTCCAAGCGGGCCACTCGGGCTTCGAGAGTCGCCAGGCGCTCGACTGTGCTGCCGGCGACCGTGCCGGCGACTGTGCTGCCGGCGGCTGTGCTACCGGCGACCATGCCACCCCCGACAGTGCCGGCGGCCTCGCGACCACCGAACATCACCGCTCCTGCCGGCACCGACGTGGGCTCGGCCTCCTCGGCCAGCAGCTGCTGCCAACGAGGTTCCTTGTGCCCGGGCTGCCGGTCGAGCAGCTGCACGCTGCCGCGCAGTGACAGCTCGCGCAGCACGGTCTCGACCGCCTCCGGCGACTCGAACGCATGCATCCTCTCGGTACGAGTGCGCAACTCGGCCACCGTCTGTGGCCCGCGGAGCAACAACACGGCTACCAACGCCGCCGCCGGCGGATCGAGCCCCCACGCTTCGTCGGCAACCTGCCGATAGCGGGTGACGCTGCGGCCGTGCGAGGGGTGCACGTAACGCAGCAAGGTCTCCGACTTCAGCCCCGCCAGCACGGTCTCCACCTCGTGGTCGACCAGATGCATCACCGGGTCGCGCGACGTTGATTGATTGCATGCCAGCACCAACGCGTTCAGTGTGAGCGGGTATTGATCCGGCGTGGTGCGTTCCTTCTCCAGCAGGCAGCCGAGCACTCGTCCTTGGATGGTGGTGAGCATGCGGCTCACGCTACTGCCCCCTCGTCGCGCGAGGCTGAGGGCATGATCCGACTTCGGCAGGTGGCATTGGTGGCTCGCGATCTCGACGCGGTGGTCGGTGAACTGTGCGAGCACCTCGGGCTCACGGTGTGCTTCCACGACCCGGGCGTCGCCGCGTTCGGACTACGCAACGCCCTGATGGTGATCGGCGACCAGTTCCTGGAAGTCGTCTCGCCCACGCAGCCGGGCACCACTGCCGGTCGGTTGCTCGACAAGCGCATCGGCGACGGCGGCTACATGGCGATCTACGAGGTCGACGACCTCGACCGGCGCGAAGCGCAGCTTGCGGCCAACGGGGTGCGGGTGGTGTGGCGTGGCGACTTCGACGACATCCGCGGTCGGCACCTGCACCCGGCAGACGTGGGCGGCGCCATCGTCAGCCTCGACCAGCCGGTGCCCAACGGCGCCTGGCGCTGGGGTGGCCCGGCCTGGCAGGCCCACCAGGACAACAGCGTGGTCAGCGCGATCGCCGGCGTGGTGGTGGGCGCCGCCGACCCAACGGCCATGTGCGAGCGATGGCGGCAGTGCGAGCTGGCCCACGGCGCACGGTTCCAACCGGCCACCGATCGCGGCGAAGGCATCGACGAGATCGAGCTGGTGGCCAGCGACCGATCACGCGCAGGCGAGACGCTGCGCCTGTGTGGTGTGAGGATCACGCTGGTGTGAGCACCCGGCCGCGGCTACGGGCAGGGGATGATGATCTTGACGCCGACGACGAAGTTCGTATAGCCCTTGGTGTTGACGTTGGCGGCATCGAGCTGCGCAACGGTGACGTCGTACTTGGTGGCAACGTTGCCCGGCAGGTCGCCGGCGACGATCTCGTGCGTGCCCGGCGTGCAGCCGTTGCTGTCGGGTGCCACTGCCGTGGTGTCGGTGCTCGCCGGCGCGGCGGTGGTGGTGACGGCTCCGGGTACCGCGGTGGTGACCGGTGCCGGAACGATGGCGCCGCTGGGGATCTTGATCTTGTCGCCGGGAGAGAGCGGATGCGAGATGCCGTCGACCCAGCCGTTGGCCAGCACGATTGCATCGGCGGTGACCCCGAACCGAGATGCGATGCCGAAGAGATAGTCGCCGGAGACGACGGTGTACTCCTGCTCGGCGACCGACACAGACCCCTCGCCAGCAATGGTGGTGACGACGACGGCCGTGGTCTCGGTGGGGGCGAGCGTGGCGAAGGCGGTGCTGCTGAGGTTGACCGCCGTGGTGCTGCTGGCGGTTGACCCATCACCGCATGCGCTGAACAGCGCCGAACCGACGAGAACTGGAACCCACCACTTGACCTGCATGAATGCCAGCCTAGGGCACCGCGTTACTGAAGTGGGCGCGCCGTCGGTGCGATGGGCGACGGCAGCTGGGTCTCACCCATCAACCACGCGTCGGCACCGGCCGCGCACGACCGGCCTTCGGCGATCGCCCAGACGATGAGGCTCTGGCCGCGGCCCATGTCGCCGGCCACGAACACCCCCGGCACGTTCGACATGTAGCGATCGTTGCGAGCCACGTTGCCGCGCTCGTCGAAGGACACACCGAGCTGTTCGAGCCACGAGCCCTTCTCCGGGCCGACGAAGCCCATCGCCAGGAAGACGAAGTCGGCGGGGATCTCGCGATCGGTGCCCTCGATCTTCTCGAAGCGACCGTTCACCATCTGCACCTCGTGCAGCAGCAACGCCCGAACGCGGCGCGGCCGCTGCCGTCCTCGCCGCCCAGGAACCGTTCGGTGTTCACGCTGTACAGCCGCTCGCCACCCTCTTCGTGAGCAGACGTGACCTTGTAGACCATCGCGAACTGTGGCCACGGGTTGTTGGCACCACGCACGACCGACGGTTGCGGCATGATCTCCAACTGCGTCACCGACGCAGCGCCCTGGCGATGAGCGGTGCCCAGGCAGTCGGCGCCGGTGTCGCCGCCGCCGATGATGACGACGTGCTTGCCGGCGACATCGATCGGCGAGACCGGCAGGTCGCCCTGCTGCACCTTGTTGGCCAGCGGCAGGTACTCCATCGCCTGGTGGATGCCCGCCAGTTCGCGGCCGGGCACCGGCAGGTCGCGCGCCGAGGTGGCTCCACACGCGAGCACGAGTGCGTCGTACGACGCGAGCAGCACTTCGATGTCGATGCCGTCGCCCACCGGCGCGTTGACGCGGAACTCGGTGCCCTCGGCCTCCATCTGCTCGATGCGGCGGTCGAGGTGGCGCTTCTCCATCTTGAACTCGGGGATGCCGTAGCGCAGGAGGCCGCCGATGCGGTCGGCGCGCTCGAGCACCACCACGGCGTGACCGGCGCGGGTGAGTTGCTGCGCTGCCGCCAGGCCGGCGGGGCCGCTGCCGATGACGACGACACGCTTGCCCGTCTTGACCGTTGGCGTCTGTGGACCGACCCAGCCCTCGGCCCACGCGCGATCGATGATCTCCACCTCGACCTGCTTGATGGCCACGGGGTCGCCACTGATGCCCACCACGCACGCCGACTCGCACGGCGCAGGGCACAGCCTGCCGGTGAACTCGGGGAAGTTGTTGGTGGCGTGCAGGCGATCGATCGCGTCGCGCCAATGATCGCGGTAGACCAGGTCGTTCCAGTCGGGGATGAGGTTGCCCAACGGACACCCGTTGTTGCAGAACGGGATGCCGCAGTCCATGCACCGACCTGCTTGCAGCGTGAGCGAGTCGTTCGGGAAGGGCTCGTACACCTCGTTCCAATCGTGCAACCGCAGCTCGACGGGGCGCCGCTTCGGCGTGACCCGCGTCCATTGCATGAAACCGGTGGCCTCACCCACGGCTCGCCTCCATCACTCGGTCCAAGGTTGCTGCTTCGTCGAGACCGTCGGCCTCAGCTCGTGCCATCACGCCCAACACCCGTTCGTAGTCGACAGGCATCACCCGTTTGAAGTGCCCGGCCTCACCCACCCAGTCGGCGACGATGCGTTGCGCCACCGGCGACCCGGTGAGCGCGGCATGGCGCCCGACTGTTGCCAACACGAACGAGCGATCGACATCGTCGAGTTGTTGCAACTGCACCATGTCGCGGTTCAGCTTCGCCTCGAACATGTCGAGTGGGTCGTACACGTACGCGATGCCGCCGCTCATGCCCGCGCCGAAGTTGCGGCCCGTGGGCCCGAGCACCACCACTCGCCCACCGGTCATGTACTCGCAACCGTGGTCGCCCACGCCCTCAACGACTGCGGTAGCGCCGGAGTTGCGAACGCAGAAGCGCTCACCGACAAGCCCGCGCAAGTACATCTCGCCGCTGGTTGCTCCGTACCCGATGACGTTGCCGGCGATCACGTTGTCCTCGGCGGCGAACGACGTCGCACGATCCGGCCGCACCACCACTCGTCCGCCCGACAGGCCCTTGCCGACGTAGTCGTTGGCATCGCCCTCCAGCGTCATGGTGACGCCGGCGGGGACGAACGCACCGAAGCTCTGCCCGGCCGAGCCGCGGAAGTTCAGCGAGATCGTGCCGTCGGGCAGGCCGGCGCCGCCGTGGGCCTTCGTGATGGCCGAGCCCAGCATGGTGCCGACCGTGCGGTTGACGTTTCGGATGGGGAGATCGAGCGTCACTGCCTCGGCGCGCTCGATGGCCGGCGCACACTTGCGTAGCAGCAACTGATCGAGCGCATCGTCCAACCCGTGATCCTGCGCAACCGAGTGGAACAGCGTGGAGCCGTAGGGGTTGCTGGGCACGGCGAGGATGGGGCTGATGTCGAGCCCCTTCGCCTTCCAGTGCGTGATGGCCGAGCGGGTGTCGAGCACCTCGACGTGACCGATCATCTCCTGCATCGTGCGGAAGCCCAACGCCGCCATGTGCTCGCGCACCTCTTCGGCGATGTACTCCATGAACGTGACCACGAACTCGGGCTTGCCGCTGAACTTCTTGCGCAGCTCGGGGTTCTGTGTGGCCACACCCACCGGGCAGGTGTCGAGGTGGCAGACGCGCATCATGATGCAGCCGCTGACCACCAGCGGGGCGGTGGCGAAGCCGAACTCCTCGGCGCCCAGCAACGCGGCGATGACGACGTCGCGACCAGTCTTGAGCTGCCCATCGGCCTGCACCACGATGCGGTCGCGCAAGCCGTTGAGCAGCAACGTCTGCTGGGTTTCGGCCAGGCCGAGCTCCCACGGCGCGCCAGCGTGCTTCAAGGACGTGAGCGGCGACGCACCGGTTCCGCCGTCGTGCCCGCTGATGAGCACCACGTCGGCCTTCGCCTTGCTGACGCCGGCGGCCACCGTTCCGACACCGACCTCCGACACCAGCTTGACGTGCACACGGGCCGCCGGATTGGAGTTCTTGAGGTCGTGGATGAGTTGCTTGAGATCCTCGATGGAGTAGATGTCGTGGTGCGGCGGCGGGCTGATGAGACCCACGCCCGGCGTGCTGTGCCGGGTCTTGGCCACCCACGGATACACCTTGTGACCCGGTAGCTGCCCGCCCTCGCCGGGCTTGGCACCCTGCGCCATCTTGATCTGCAGATCGTCGGAGTTCACGAGGTACTCGCTGGTCACACCGAAGCGGCCCGACGCCACCTGCTTGATCGAGCTGCGCCGCTGTGGGTCGTGCAATCGATCGGCGTCCTCGCCACCCTCGCCGGTGTTGCTCTTCGCTCCGATCGAGTTCATCGCGATGGCCAGTGTCTCGTGCGCCTCCATGCTGATGCTGCCGTACGACATCGCGCCGGTGCTGAACCGCTTCACGATCTCGCTCCCCGTCTCGACCTCGTCGAGTGCAACCGGCTCGCGACCTTCGGCCCGCAGCTCGAACAGGCCACGAAGGGTCGCCGCCTGCTTCGACAACCCGTCGACGAGGGCGGTGTACTGCTGGAAGATGTCGTAGCCGCTTGCGCGTGCCGTGCTGCAACTTGAACACCGTCTCCGGGTTGAACAGGTGGCTGTTGCCTTCGCGGCGCCACTGGTACTCGCCGCCCAGCTCCAGCTTGCGGTACGCGCGCTCCTCGGGGCGACGCGGGTGCGCCTCGGTGTGACGCGCCGCCACTTCGGCAGCCACCTCGTCGAGACCGATGCCACCCAAACGGCTGACGGTGCCGGTGAAGTACTCGTCGACCAGGTCGCGGCCGAGGCCGATGGCCTCGAAGATCTGCGCGCCGGTGTAGCTGGCCACCGTGCTGACGCCCATCTTGCTCATCACCTTCAGCACGCCCTTGCCGGCGGCCTTGATGTACTGCTGCTGCGCCTTCGCCGGGTCCATGCCGCCCAACCCGTGAAGGTCTTGGGCGATCATGCTCTCGATGCTCTCGAACGCGAGGTACGGGTTGATCGCGCCGGCGCCGTAGCCGATGAGCAGTGCCATGTGATGCACCTCGCGGGCGTCGCCGCACTCCACCACCAGGCCCACCTTCGTACGCTGCTGCTCGCGGATGAGGTGGTGGTGCACAGCGGCGGTGAGCAGCAGGCTGGGGATGGGTGCATAGACGTCGTCGCTGTTGCGGTCGCTGAGCACGATGATGCGAGCGCCCTCGGCGATGGCCTTGCTCACCTCACTGCGAATGGCATCCAGCGCCCGCTTCAGCGCCAAGCCGCCACCGCTGACGCGGTAGAGACCGCTGATGACGACGGCCGCCAGCTCCGGGTACTCCCCCGTTCCACCGGCATCGCCGTCGTTGATGTGGATGATCTTCGCCAAGTCGTCGTTGTCGATGACGGGGAAGGGCAGGACCAGTTGGCGACAGCTCTCCGGACCGGGCGCCAGCAGGTTGGCCTCCGGGCCCACCGTGGAGCCCACCGATGTGACGACCTCCTCGCGAATCGCGTCGAGCGGCGGGTTGGTGACCTGCGCGAACAGCTGCTGGAAGTAGTCGAACAGCAGCCGCGGCCGCTCGCTGAGCACCGCGATCGGCGTGTCGGTGCCCATCGAGCCGATTGGCTCGAGACCGGTCTTCGCCATCGGCGCGACCAGGATCTTCAGCTCCTCGTGCGTGTAGCCGAACACCTGCTGGCGACGCAGCACGCTCTGGTGACTGAACACGATGTGTTCCCGGTCGGGCAGCTCCTTCAGCTCCACCAAGCCGTCGTCGAGCCACTGCTGGTACGGCTGCGCCTGCGCCAGGCCGAGCTTGACCTCCTCGTCGCCCACGATGCGCCCCTGCGCGGTATCGATGAGGAACATGCGCCCCGGCTGCAGCCGGCCCTTGCGCACCACCTTGGCGGGATCGAGATCGATCACACCCACCTCGCTGGCCATGATGACGATGTCGTCGTCGGTGACCCAGTAGCGGCTGGGGCGCAGGCCGTTGCGGTCGAGCACTGCCCCGATGACGGTGCCGTCGGTGAAGGCCACGCTGGCGGGGCCGTCCCACGGCTCCATCAGCGAGGAGTGGAAGCGGTAGAACGCCCGCTTCTCGGCGTCCATCGTGTCGTGGTTCTCCCACGCCTCGGGGATCATCATCAGCACGGCGTGCGGCAGGCTGCGCCCGCCGAGGTGCAGCAGCTCGAGCACCTCGTCGAACGTCGCCGAGTCGCTACCACCGGGCGTGCAGATGGGGAACGCCCGATCAAGGCCGGGCACGAGGTCGCTGGCCAGC
Source organism: Acidimicrobiaceae bacterium (assembly GCA_016722025.1). Taxonomy (GTDB): domain Bacteria; phylum Actinomycetota; class Acidimicrobiia; order Acidimicrobiales; family Ilumatobacteraceae; genus UBA668. Next base: position 88,583 of record JADKGZ010000006.1, on the reverse strand, counting down.
AAGCTCTCTCGCGTGCGCATCCAGTTGCGGTTGCCCTGCACGGTGTTGATCTCGCCGTTGTGCGCGACGTAGCGGTACGGGTGAGCCAACGGCCACGAGGGGAAGGTGTTGGTGCTGAAGCGGCTGTGCACCAGCGCCAGTGCCGACTCGACGCGCTCGTCGGACAGATCGGGGAAGAACTCGGCCAGTTGCGGCGTGGTGAACATACCCTTGTAGATCAGGGTGCGGCTGCTCAGCGACGGGAAGTAGGTGCGCTGTTCGGCCGGCAGTTCGTGCTCGATGCGCTTGCGCACCACGAACAGCTTGCGATCGAGCTCGATCCCTGCGGCACCGCTGGGCTCGGCAACGAACAGCTGCTGGAACGACGGCATCACTGCCCGGGCGGTCTTGCCCAAGCAGTCGGGGCGCACCGGCACAGCCCGCCAACCGAGCAGCGAGAGACCCTCGTCGGCGATGATGCTCTCGATCGCGCCTTGCGCCTTCTCGGCATCGGTTGCATCGGCAGGCAGGAAGCCGAGGCCGACCGCGTACGAGCCGACCACCGGCAGCTCGAAGGGCACGACGCCGCGCAGGAAGCGATCTGGGACCTGGATGAGCACGCCGGCTCCATCGCCCGAGTCGGCCTCGGCGCCGGTGGCCCCACGGTGCTCCATGTTGCACAGCGCGCCGATGCCCATCGCGACGATGTCGTGGCTGGCGACCCCGTTGATGTTGACCACGAACGACACGCCGCACGCGTCGTGCTCGAACCGGGGGTCGTACAGGCCGGAGGGCGCGGGATGACCCGCAGGAAATTGGGAATGCATCGAGTTCTGCTCCACGAGTCGACTGAACGGAGTCGGTTTGAACGGCTGGTGGCGCACGGGACGACGTTGGCCCGAACGGTTGCGAGCATGCTACGGCCTTGTGCGGTGATCGCGCCAGGCCATTGCCGGGTGCCGGTGGTGCCAGCCGCCGGCACCCCCAAGATCGTCGTCGTACACTCGTGCCATGACGTTCGACGAAGGCAGCAACCCGCCACCATGGGGCGCACCTCCTCCGCCGCCACCGTCGAGCACCAACACACCTGGTCACATCGCGCCCAATCCCTATGGCTGGGGCGGCGTGCCCCGCGAGCACCCCAATGGCACCACCATCTTGGTGCTGGGCATCCTCTCACTCGTGTTCTGCGGGCTCTGCGGCCCATTCGCGTGGGTGATGGGCAACACTGCCATGCGCGAGATCGACGCACAGCCCGGCGTCAACTGGACCAACCGTGGCGCCGTCAGCGCCGGGCGCACGTGTGGCATCGTGGGCAGCTGCTTCCTCATCCTGTTCGCGCTGTGGTTGCTGCTGTGGGTGGGCATCATCACCAGCCTGGCGGTGCGCTGATCGATGGAAGATCACCCGATCGAGGCACTGAAGGGAACCGTCACCAACCGCGTCGAGCAGCTCGAGGCATCGCGCCGGCTCGGGCTCCCCGTGGCCGCCACTCGTCGGTTCTTCGAGATCGAGGGCCTGGATCTCGGTGGCCTGTTGGCCCTCGAGCTGTTCACGACGGTGATCCCTCTCATCCTCATCGGCTTCGGTTGGTTCAGCGGCTTCAGCAACTCGCTGAGCTTCGGCGACCTGCTCATCCGCCAGCTGGAACTGGAGGGCGATGGCGCCAGCCAGGTGCGCGGCCTGTTCGGTACCGGCGCCAGCCTGAAGAGCACGTGGACCGTGGTCGGTCTGGCCAGCTTCCTGGTGTGGGGCATCCCGATGGCCTCGCAAGTGGCCAAGACCTTCGCGCGGGCATGGCGCCGCGAACGGTTCGCCTTCCTGGAGGAGGTGTGGCGCGGTGGCCTCTGGTTCTTCCTGTTCCTCGGCACGCAGATCGGCACGGTCGCCGTCAGCACGGTGCAGGTAGCGGGCATCCCTCACATGGTGTTCAACCTGCTCGGGCTGCTGCCGTCGTTCCTGCTCTGGTCGGCCACACCTGCGCTGCTGGTTCGCAATGGCGCCAACGGGTGGAAGCACCTCGCCTGGTGCGGCGTGGCCGGGGTGATCCTCGACATGGCACTCATCCGTGTGATCACCCGCGTGCTGTTGCCGATGCTGCTCAGCGGGTGGGAGGGCTTCGGGCCCATCGGCGCCGCGATGGCACTGATGACCTGGTGCACGGTGGTTGCCGCGTTGTGGGTCATCACGGCCTGCCTCGGCGCAGTGCTCTGGGAGCGCAATGCCCCCGCCGACGTGGTGATCGCGTCGCAGCACGAGCACCGAGCCCACACCGCCGACAACACTCTCTGACGTGCCGCCGCGGCCGGCGGCGGGCCTACTCGCCCAGCTCGCCGGTGCGGTAGTGGGCGCGGCAGAGCAGTTCGTAGCGCACCACGTCACCGAACAGCGGCTGCTCGGCGTGATCGCCGGTGTCGCCCACGACCACGGTCTCGCCGGTACGAACGATCTCGCCGTTGACCACGCGAGCGTTGTGCGTGGCACGCGCACCGCACCAGCAACGCGCCTCGACCTGCATCGCCACTCGCTCGTCGGCGATCTCCAGGAACCGCTTCGTTCCCTCGAACAACTCGCCACGGAAGTCGGTGATGAGGCCGAACGCGAACACGTCGACACCGAGATCGTCGACCACTCGCCCCAACTGATCGCACTGCGCCACCGAGTAGAACTGGGCCTCGTCGCACACCAGGTAGTGGATGGGCCAGTTGTCGACGGCCAGTTTGTAGATGTCGAGATCGGGCACCACCTCGATGGCATGCGCTGCCACGCCGAGCCGGCTGGTGACCTGCGCACCTTCACGATCGAGCGTGGTGAGCAGCAGGCCGTACAGGTCGCGGCTCGCGAGGTTGTGGTGGATCTGAAGGGCCATGGTGCTCTTACCCGAGCCCATCGTGCCGAAGCTGAATCGCAACGTTGCCATGACGGCTTCGACCCTACCCGAGGGCATGCGCGCGATCACAGGATCATCATTCAGCGCCAGTCGAGCGCCGGGAACGACCACCGTCGGCTACAGCAGCGAGCGCACCATCTCGATGGTGTCGGCCTCGGCGGCGGACTTGTCGGGTCGGTAGCCGCGCACTCGCGCAAACCGCAATGCGACTCCGCCCGGGTACCGCACGCTGCGCTGGACGCCATCGATGGCGATCTCGACCACCAGCTCGGGTCGCACGTGCTGGATGTAGCCGGCTTCCGGGGCGCCGATCGCGCGGGCGAGCAGCGCTTCGGTCTGCCAGCGCAGCAGCTCGTCGGTGAGGCCTTTGAAGGTCTTGCCCACCATCACGAACGAGCCCTCATCACCTCGTGCTCCCAGGTGCAGGTTGCTCAGCCGGCCGGTACGCCTGCCGTGGCCCCACTCGGCGGCGAGCACCACCAGGTCCAGCGTGTGCACCGGCTTCACCTTGCGCCACGCGGCACCACGGCGCCCTGCCTGGTACGGCGAGTCGAGCGACTTCACCATCACCCCTTCGTGACCGGCAGCCACCGCCGCTGCCGCAAATCGTTCCGCTTCGCCGGCATCGCTGGTGTCGAGGGTGGGCAGGCGCAGGTGCGAGGGAACGGCCTGCGCCAGCACCGACTTGCGAACCTGCAGCGGCTCGTCGATCAACGACCGGCCGTCGACGTGCAACACGTCGAAGAAGAACGGTCGCAGCACGCTGCCTCCGCTCATGGTGTCCTGGAACTTCAACGGGTGACCGTCGGCATCGAGACCGAGCGCCTCCCCATCGAGCACGAACTCGTCGTGTGGTATCGCCATCGCCGCCTGCAGCACCTCCGGCACCCGCGCACCGATCTCGTGCAGGCTGCGCGTGTAGACGCGTACCTCGCCACCGCGCCGGTGCACCTGCACGCGGGCCCCGTCGAGCTTCCACTCCACGCTGGCCGGGCCGGTGAGCAGCAGTGCGTCTGCAACCGAGGCAGACGTGCCGGCCAGCATCGGCTGCACACCGATCAGTGGCGACAGGCCCACCCCCAACGGCTGGCCGGCCAGCGCCAGTTCGGCTGCCGCACCCAGATCGCCGAGCAGCATTGCCGCTCGGCGCAGGTCGGCGGCCGGCACCCCTGCTGCCTTGGCGACGGCATCGGTGACCACTCCGAGCTGTGCACCCTGTCGCATCTCGCCGCCGAGCACTCGTGCGAGGTGCGCCTGCTCGTCGGCCGTCATCCGGCCCAGCGCGTGCACCAGTTGCTGCTCGCGGTCGGCCTGCGACCCTTGGCCACCGGTGGCCGCCAGCACCGTGAGCGCGTCGTCGAGCTCGCCGATGGTCATCGACGGCGCTGCCGCCGCCGCCACTCGAGCGTCGCGCAGCCGGGCCCAGCCGACACCCATCCTTCCTTGCCGCGGCTCGCCCACCAGCAACCCGATCACCGCCCGAACCTCCGCCGGGGCGACCTGGCGCAGCAGTGCGGCGATCAGCGCGGTCTTCTCGGAGCGCTTCGAGGTGGCGGCCACATGTTGCGCGGCCTCGACGAGGGTGATGTACTCCACGCCCCCATTCAAGCTCACCTGTGCGCTCGGCCGGGGCGGCATCCTCAGCCGTAGTCTTCTGACGATGAGCGAGCGCGACGACACTCACGACGACGACCCGCACGACGACGACACGCCCGACGACGACATGCCCGACGACGACAACGGCCTGATCATCCACGGCCGGGTGCTGACGGCCGACCCGGCACAGCCGTGGGCCGAAGCGGTCGTGATACGCGGCGCACATCTGGAGTTCGTGGGGTCACTCGCCGAGGCCCGCCAGTGTGCGGGCGACGCCCGGGAGATCGATGCCGAACACGGCATCGTGCTGCCCGGCTTCGTCGACGCGCACGCACACCTGCTCAACACGGGTGCCAGCTTGCGCCGCGCACAGCTCCGCGAGGCCAAGTCGCTCGACGACATCGACGCTTCACTGCGTTCGTGGGCATCGGCGCATCCGTCAGCACCAAGGGTGCTCGGCATCGGCTGGCTCTTCTCGGCAGTGCCGGCCGGCGAGCCGACGTGTCAGATGCTCGATGCCATCGTCGACGACCGGCCGGTGTACCTCGACGCCAACGATCTGCACTCGGTGTGGGTCAACACCGCGGCTCTCGCGGAGCTGGGCATCACCGACGACACACCCGACCCGGTCGGCGGCCGCATCGTGCGCGACGCCACAGGGGCAGCTACGGGGTTGTTGCTGGAGAACGCCGGCTACCACCTGGCCTGGCCGGTGATGAACGTGGCCGACGACGCCGAGCACGACCGGCAGCTACAGGCAGCACTGCATGCCTATCGTTGCGCCGGTACCACCAGCGCGGTCGACATGGGCCTGGAGCGCAGCGGCCTGGCGGCGCTGATGCGTGCCGAACAGCGAGGCGAGCTGGCGTTCACCGTCGTGGGTCACTGGCTCATCGCCCGCACCGGCCGGCCCGCCGGCGAGTTGGCCCAGGTGGCTCACGCCGCCGCGCTTGCCGCGCGCCAAGGCAGCAGCCGAGTTCGCATCGCGGGCATCAAGCTCATCGTCGACGGCACCATCGACGGGTGCACGGCCGGCATGTTGGCTCCGTACGCCAACGGCGAGCCCGGCGAGCTGATCTGGGACCGTGCAGCCCTCGAGCCGGTGGTGCTGGCGGCCGACGAGGCGGGTCTGCAGATCGCGATGCACGCCATCGGCGACCTCGCCGTGCGCACTGCCATCGACGTGCTGGAAGTGGCCGCGCAACGACGCGCCGCTCGCGGCGACACCACCGAACGACGCCATCGCATCGAGCACCTGGAGTACGTCGACGAAGCCGACGTCGCACGGCTTGCGCCGCTGGGCATCACCGCATCGATGCAGCCCGTGCACTGCGACCCCGCCATCATGGCCAACTGGGTGGCAATGCTCGGCGACGAGCGTGCGGCGCGGGGCTTCGCCTGGCCCGAGTACCTCGCACACGGCACCACTTTGGCGCTGGGCACCGACACGCCCACCGCACCCTACGAACCGCTGCCCAACATGTTCATCGCCGCCACCCGCAAGTCGCCCGGCGACCCAACGCTGACCCCCCACCGACCCGACTTCGCGCTACCGCTTGCCGACGCCATCGGCCACGCCACGCGCGACGCCGCGTGGGCGAGTCATCTGGAGGGCGAGCGCGGCATGCTGCGCGCCGGGCTGGCCGCCGATCTGGTGATCCTCGACCGCGATCCACTCGCCGACGGACCGAACTCGTTGCTGCAGGCACGAGTGCTCCGCACCATCATCGGTGGGCGCACCGTTCACCTGTCGTCGACAACGGCGTCGTAGCGCCTCGGGTTGGCGCCGTGTCAGGCGTCGCCGCGTAGCGCGTCGACCCGCTTGAAGTACTTGCGAGCGAACGCCAGCAACTCACCATCTGACGGGTGATCGACGGACTCGACGGCCACCACGCGCTTGCACACGGCGGCGTGACGCGCCTGCAGATCGCGGTGGAACTCGGCCTTCGCGCTGCCCGGCCCGACGATCAAGATCTCGGCGGCATCACCCAACGCGGATGCCACTGCGTCGAAGTACTGATGGTCGATCGGCGCCTTCCCACTGCCGGGTATGCCCGAGCGGCGATGCACCTTGTGCTGGCCACCTTCGCGCTCGACCTGCACCACGTGACGATCGTCGAACGCGAAGTCGATGACGGTCGCGTGCTCGTGATCGATCCAGACGACTGCGTGCTGATGTGACATGAGCAATCCCTTCCGCCGGAGCAACCCCTGCGCCCGGCCCTGCTCTTCCTACCTCGCACGGTATGGGGCACGTTCGCGACGCCAACACTGACCAAGGTCACAACCTGAGGCGAACAGGCTGGGTCGGCCGCGGGTCACTCGACGGCGAAGGAGAACAGCCCGCGGGCCCGAAGGTGCGGCAGGAACGCTTCGTCGTAGGCAACCGCCGGCATCTCGCGCACCAGTTCGTCGAGCCCCACTGCGTCGTCGCCCACCAAGATGCGCCATGCACCCAGGCGAACACCGTCGAGGATGAGCGTCGCCGCCTGCGCCGCCGTGGTGGGTGCCGCGTCGCGGAACATCTCGGCTTGCATCTGCATGCCCACGCGCAGGTCGTCGTCGCTGGCGGCAGTGAGATCGAGACCTCGCTGCGTCAGGCGGTCGCGCACGGTGTCGAGCTGCTCGCTGGTCATCTCCTTGGGCTCGCGGCCGAAGAACTTGCCGGAGTTGATGACGATGGACGTGCCGATGTGCCCCGGCATGACCACCGAGGCCTTGATGTGCGGGGCGTTCTGTCGCAGATCGGTGATCAGCGCCTCCGTGAAGCCCTTGACGGCGAATTTGGCGGCGCTGTACGCCGTGTGCGGGATGTTGGGGCCCAGCGAAGCCCAGAACCCGTTGACGCTGCTGGTGTTGACGATGTGGCCCTCCTCACTGGCCAACAGCATCGGCATGAACGTGCGGGTGCCCAGGTAGACGCCGCCCCAGCAGACGTTGAACGTGGTCTCCCACTCGTCGCGCGGGTCGGCGACGAAGCTGCCGCCGCCGCCGATGCCGGCGTTGTTGAACAGCAGGTTGATGTGTTGCGTACCGTGCTCGCCGCGCACCGCATCGGCGAACGCGAGCAGCTGTGCCTCCTGCGACACATCGGCCACGAACGCAGTGACGCGAGTGCCTGCCGGCGCGTCGGCGACGCACAGCTGCACGGTCTCGGCCATGTTGTCGGCCGACACGTCGCACATCGCCACGTGACAGCCCTCGGCGCTCAACTGGCGGGCCAGCTCGCGGCCCATGCCAGTGCCGCCTCCCGTGATGACTGCGATCTTGCCGGTGAAGTTCTCCATCCCGCCAGGTTGCCAGGCGCTCAGCCGACTCCTCGGCTCGGAGCGCATCGCAGTGGTTCACACAGTGGGTGTGGCCCCCGCCTCGCGATCTGCGGTGACCTGGGCCGCCATGCGATCCAGCACCGGCCCGCGCAACGCCAGCACCGTGCCCGCATAGGCGCGGCCGTTGAGCGCCGCCAGCTCCGTCGCCTTCTCGATGGCGGCGGGCAGCACCTCGGCTTCCGGCACCACCACATCGAGGAACCCCGCCTGCACGGCGCCGGCACCGTCGGTGACCTGGGCGGTGGCGACTGCCAGCTGGATGTGCCGGCGGCTCAGCCGTTCCTGTGCAATCGTGATGGCCCAGGCCGGCAGCACCATGCCGATGGCCACCTCGTTGAGCCCGATCTTGCAGTCGATGTCGGCGCCCACGCGCACGTCGCAGCCGAGCAGGATGAGGGCACCGGCCGCAAGCGCGTGCCCGGTGCTGGCCGCCACGATCGGCACCGACGACCCGTAGAGCCGGCGTACCAGCTCGCCACCGTCGCTGACCAGCGTGGCGACAGCAGCGAAGTCGCCACCGCGCATCACCGACAGGTCGAAGCCGGCGCAGAAGCGGCCGGGCCGGCCGTGCAGCACCACCGCGCCGATCGTGTCGTCGGCCTCGGCCTCATCCAACGCGGTCGAGATCGCAGCGATCATCGTGGCCGACAGGGCGTTGGCCTTGCCGTCGTCGAGGTGCACGACCATGACGCTGTCGAGACGTTCGGTAGTGACATGCGGCGACGGTTCGGTCATGGCGAAACCCTACGCGGGAATGACCTCGCCGAGCACTTCCCGCGTGCGTTCCTCCGAGATGCGCAGTTGTTCGCGCACGGCCGGCGACAGGTTCGGGTCGTTCTGCTCGGCCGTGGAGCGCACCACGTAGCCGTTGCCTTTGTCGCACCACGTCGGTCGCACCGACGGACGCGACACCACGATCGAGCCGTCATCGGCACGGTTGAACGTCACCGAGACGAGCACGCCGTCCTGCGACTTCGCCGGCCACTGGTCGCTGGTGGGCAGCGCGGAGAGGAAGTTGCTCATCCCCCACACCACCCAGACACCGTTCACCTGGCTGATCGGCTGGATGACGTGCGAGTGGTGGCCGACGATCAGGTTCACGTCGCCGCTGGCTGTGACGGCCTCGGCCACCCGCTGCTGGTCGGCGGTGGGGTTCGAAGCCATCGACGCACCCCAGTGCAGGCTGACCACCACCACCTCCGCCCCCAGCGCTCGTTCGGCGCGGGCGTCGGCGATGATCGACGCCGGGTCGATGATGTTGGCCCGCCATGGCTCGCCGGCGGGCAGCGGCGTGCCGTCGAACCCGTACGAGTAGGCGAGGTGCGCCACCTTGACCCCGTTCACGGTCATCAACGCCGGCAGCCGCTCGGCTTCGGTGCGTGCGACGCCCGACTGCCCCATGCCGGCCGCCGCGAACGCTGCAACGGTGGCATCGACGCCGGCGGCGCCGCGATCGACGGAGTGGTTCGATGCAGTGGAGCAGCGATCGAACCCTGCAAACGCCAGCGCGTTCGTGATCGATGCAGCGGACGAGATCCGCTGTGGTTCGACCATGACCTCTTGATCGGGCGGGGCGATCGGCGCCTCGAGGTGGCACACGGCGATGTCGGCGGTACTGACGAGTGGAGCGATGTTGGCGAGCATCGAGGTGTAGTCGTAGCTGCCGTCGGGCTGCAGTGCCGCACGGTTGATCACCCGGTGCGCCAACACATCGCCGGTGAACGCCATCGTCACTCGGCCCGTCGCGGACTCCGTCGTCGACGGCGGCACCGTGGTCGGGGGCGCGGTCGTTGGGGGCACGGTCGTTGGGGGCACGGTCGTTGGGGGCACGGTGGACAGGGGCACGGTGGCGATCGTCGGCTCGACAGCGGTCGGCGCACTGGTGTCCGTGAGAGCAGAGGGCGGACCCGACGCCGCGCTGCTCGCACACGCGGCCAGGGCCAGCGCGCTGCAGATCACCAGCGGTAGGGCAGGTCGCCATCTTCCATGCCGCGAACGCATGCGTCGGAGGCTACGCCGCCACCGGCGCACGATCACGCCCTCTTGGCCGTCGCGTGGGCGCGGGTTCCGTGGCCGAACGTCACGCAAGGGCGAGCGCGGCGTCGAGCACGGGGTCGCGGCCGGCAAGGAAATCGTCGAGACCGACCGTCACCGCGATGTCGGGAGCGATGGCGTCACGTAGGTCGCTCAGTCCGCCGGCCTCGAAGAACTCGGACGACACGTTGACGACGATCCCGCTGTTCGGCAGCGTGAGCGGACTCGGGTCGGCGTACAGGTTCGGGCTGCCGCCCGTCGGTTCGCCGACGAACACAGCGTTGGTCAGGTTGTCCAACTCTGTTGCGAGCAGCACCGCCGCCGAGAACGTCTGACGCCCGATGAGCACCACCAGCGACCGCGGAGCGGCAAGCGTCGGGTTGGTCGTCAAGACGCTGAGCAGCGGTGCGTACTCACGGACGTTGCCGCCGGGGTTGTAGCGAAGGTCGACGACGAGGCGAGTGATGTTCCCACCGCTGAGTGCCGCGTCGATCTCGTCGGCCAATTGGTCGATCGATCTCGGGCCACTCGTGCGGACCACCTCGTTGTATTGCAGGTACAACGCCTCGCCGCCATCGGGCGCTGCGTCCAACACGGTGGTCCAGAACGGCTCGTCGATACGGGCCAACGCCGGTATCGAGGCGATCTTGGTCATTCCGATGGGTTTCGGATCGATGGCCACGAACTCCTCCCATGACAGTTGGTCGGGATCGATCTCGCGCTCGCTTCCATCGGTCAAGCGCACGACGTAGTGCGGCGCCGCCATGTCGTCGATGACGCCCGCCGCGCGCAGCACTTCGGGTGTCGTGAGCAGCGTGGGCACGACGAGCCGTATCGTCGATTCGTTGTCGAACGGCGAGTAGGGCGCAACCGCAGCGGCCGCGTCGGCGACCGGCACACCGTCGATGCTCAGCACCGTGGCGCCGACCAGCGCCGCGTCCGCGGCGGCGATGACGGCGAAGTCGCCACCGAACTCGTAGAGGTGGATCGCGTACAGGTGGAATCCGGCTTCACCGAGGTACACGCCGGTGTGGCCGTCGATCTGGGCAGTGAGCCGCATGACCTCCGCACGAGCGTCGATGTCGTCGAGCTGCGCAAGATGCTCGGGCGCCGCGGTCAACGATGCGTCGAACTCGGCCTCGGACTGGCGCCAGAACGGGTTCGGATGGATCCGGCGAACGCCATCACCGAGCGCCTGCATGTCCTCGGCCCAACGACTCACCGCACCGTCGGGCACAATCGTAGAGGCCGGCAGCGGCCCACCCGTGAGCGTCGTCACCGTTGCCGGCGGGAGTGTCGCCTCCGACGTCGCAACGACCGTGGTCTCCGAGGGCGAACCGCCTGTCTCCGACGCACATCCGCCCACGACGGAGAGAGCAACGGCGACGGCGCAGATTCGGCGAGTTGACATCGTGCAAAACTATCACGGTTCCGTGACATGTGCCACGGAACCGTGGCATCACACGGCTCGCCGAGCGCGGGCAACCCGCAGTTCGTCGAGCGCGGTCTCGCCCGGCGTCCTTCAGCAACGAGAGCACCTCGATCAGCTCGGCTCGGCGACCGCCGAGGTGGGCGAGCAGCTGCGCGTCAGCCTCGCTGAACAGCACTTCGGTTTCATCGTGCACCTGTTCACCCGCATCGGTGAGGCGCACGAGGTACGAGCGACGGTCACGGGGATTGCGCAAGCGGGCAACGTGCTCGCGACGCTGCAAGCCGCTCAGCGTGTCGAGCACCGTCGAGACCGGCATCCCGAGATGGCGGGCAAGGTCGGTCGGCGATGTCGGTTGCGTTTCGCGCAACGCGCTGTAGAACGCGTAGCCGCCAGCGTCGAGCGGCGCATCAGCCAGTGCTTCGGCGAGGAGCGCACCGACTCGCTGCGACGCAGCGAAGAGGAAGTACATCGGGGAGAGCGTCCCTGGGGCTGGCAGGCGTCGGGCCACGTCGTCAATCGTAGAGGCCGTACCAGTCGCGGCCCACGCCGCGCACCCTCACCATCACCGTTCGGTCAGCTGCAGCCGCTGGTGCTGCCGCAGCTGGGGCAGGCGTGGCAGCTGCCGGCGCGGTTCATCTGCACACCGCACTGCATGCACATCGGGGCATCGCTGTGGCGCACGGCGGGCTTGGGCGTGACCTGCGCTGGCTGCTCTTGGGCCCGCAGCACGCCACCGGGGTTGGTGACGTCGTTGTTCGGGGCGGCCGGGGCCACACCGAGCTCCATCTGCACCAACAGGTCTTCCGCCGACGGGATGGTCTTGGGGTCGGAGACCATCTCGCTGCCGGTGCGGGTTTCCCACACGCTCTCCTCCACGCCGGGCAACGTGGGCTGCAGGCGCTCGTCGATGGAGAAGATGCCCAGCTCGGCACGCTCGTCGTAGGTCATGTACTCCAGCGACAGACGACGGAACAGGTAGTCCATGATCGACGAGGCGAAACGGATGTCGGGGTCGTCGGTCATGCCGGCCGGCTCGAAGCGCATGTTGGTGAACGCCTCCACGAACGCACGCACGGGCACGCCGTACTGCAGGCCGTAGCTGATGCTCTTGGCGAAGGCGTCCATGATGCCGCTGAGCGTGGAACCCTGCTTGGAGACGGTGAGGAAGATCTCACCGGGCTGGCCGGTGGCGTACTCGCCGATCGTGGCGAAGCCCTTGCAGTCGGCGACGCGGAACTCGAACGTGCGACCACGACGGCTGCGCGGCAGCTTCTGGCGGATGGGCTGGTGCACGATCTTCTCGACGATGCGCTCGACCACCTGCGTGGCCGCGGCTGCTTCGGGAGCCTCCTCGGCGCCGTCCTTCTTGGCGGTGCTGAGCGGCTGGCCGACCTTGCAGTTGTCGCGGTAGATGGCGACGGCCTTGAGGCCCAGCTGCCACGACAACAGGTGCAGCGCCTCGATGTCTTCCACCGCCGCGTCTTCGGGCATGTTGACGGTCTTGGAGATGGCACCCGAGATGAACGACTGCACGGCACCCATCATCCGCACGTGGCCTTCGTAGTGGATGGTGTTGTCGCCCATGCTGCAGGCGAACACGGCAACGTGCGCAGCAGCCAGGTGCGGGGCACCGAGGATGCTCTTCTCCCGGTCGATGTAGCCGACGATGTCGTCGATCTGCTGCGGGGTGTAGCCAGCTTGCGCAGCGCACGCGGGATGGTCTGGTTGACGATGGTCATCGTGCCGCCACCGACCAGCTTCTTCATCTTGCACAGGCCCAGGTCGGGCTCGATGCCGGTGGTGTCGCAGTCCATCATCAAGCCGATGGTGCCGGTGGGCGCGAGCACCGACGCCTGCGCGTTGCGCACGCCGTACTCCTCGCCGTCGCGCACGGCGGACTCCCATGCGGCCTGGCCGGCGGCAACCAGCTCTGCGGGCACACCGGTGTGGCTGGCGATGGTGGTGTGCGCATCGCGGTGCATGCGCAGCACGTCGAGCATGTAGCGCCTCGTTCTCCGAGAAGCCGGCGAACGACCCCATGCGGCTCGCGGTGCGAGCGCTGGTGGCGTAGGCGTGGCCGGTCATCAACGAGGTGAGTGCCGCCGCCCAGGCCCGGCCCTCTTCGCTGTCGTAGGGCAGGCCCAGCGCCATCAAGGTTGCGCCGAGGTTGGCGTAGCCCAGGCCGAGCTGGCGGAACTTGCGGCTGTTCTCGCCGATCTTCTCCGTGGGGTAGTCGGCGCGGCCGACGAGGATCTCCTGCGCGGTGAACATGACCTCGATGGTGTGCATGTAGGCATCGACGTCGAACTCGCCTTCCTCGTCGAGGTAGTGCAGCAGGTTGATGCTGGCCAGGTTGCAGGCCGAGTTGTCGATGTGCATGTACTCGCTGCACGGGTTGCTGCCGTTGATGCGGCCCGAGGCATGCGCGGTGTGCCACTTGTTGATGGTGGTGTCGAACTGCAGGCCCGGGTCGGCGCACTCCCAGCTGGCCTGCGCGATGTCGCGCCACAGGTCGCGGGCGCGCACGGTGCGCACCGGGGTGCCGTCGATGACCGCCTTGAAGCTCCAGTCGGCGTCGTCGACCACGGCCTGCATGAACTCGTCGCTGACGCGCACCGAGTTGTTGGCGTTCTGGTACTGGATGCTGAAGCTGTCGGCGCCGTCGAGATCCATGTCGAAGCCGGCGTCGCGCAGCACGCGCGCCTTGCGCTCTTCTTTCACCTTGCACCAGATGAACTCTTCGACGTCGGGGTGGTCGACGTTGAGGATCACCATCTTGGCGGCGCGGCGGGTCTTGCCACCGCTCTTGATCGTGCCCGCCGACGCATCGGCGCCACGCATGAAGCTGACCGGGCCGCTGGCCGTGCCGCCACCGTTGAGCAGCTCGTAGCTGCTGCGGATGTTGGACAGGTTGATGCCCGAACCGGAGCCACCCTTGAAGATGACGCCCTCTTCCTTGTACCAGTTGAGGATGCCGTCCATGGTGTCTTCCACGGCGAGGATGAAGCACGCGCTCGCCTGCTGGGGCACGCCCTTGACGCCGATGTTGAACCACACCGGGCTGTTGAACGCCGCCCGCTGGGTGACGAGGATGTACTTCAGCTCGTTGTTGAACGCATCGGTCTCGGCCTGGTCGGCGAAGTAGCCGCCTTCGATGCCCCAGGTGGTGACGGTGTTGGCCACGCGATCGATGACCTGCTTGAGCGACCACTCGCGCTCGGGAAGCGGACGACCCGACGAACGAGCACGAGAAGAGCGCACCAGCAGTGACGCAACCCCCCGCAACCACCACATCAACCACAACATGTGGTGTCTGCAATGCCCCCATTTGCTGAAGCACCACAAGTGGTTGGGAGATTACAGCACTGTAGTTACGCCTGTGTCAATGACCAACCTGCCGATCTCGCATCACCGCTGGTGGATCGGCATGACGGCTGGAGAAGTGGCAGGCGGTGCGAGGGACACAGGTTCGGGAACAGTGACCCCACAGCGGTGCATCGGCCGTCCACTCGAGCGGTCGAGTGCCATTTTGATGCTCCGCTGTCCATCCGCGCCCTCACACCGCTGCCAGCTACGGCGGCCACCTTACGGCTGCCGCCCTGTGGGGAGGAAGGGGTACAACCATGTGTATTTCCTGGTGGAAAGCAGGGAAACGCTGTGGGAACAGGAGATGACAAGGCAGTGGTTATCCACATATCCACAGGTTCCCCGCACGCAACGTCGACAACCAGCGCGCGTTCTATACGGCAGCGACGGCAACTCCGACGATCTCCACCGGGATGCCGTTGAGCACCGAGGTTCCCGACAACGGGTCGATGGCCGTGTGGTCGGCCAGGATGTTGCTGTTCACCCCTGCTCGCTCGGCGGCCACCCGCATGCGCGTGCCGGGCTGCCCGTGGCCCCACCCGTGCGGCAGGCTCACCACGCCCGGCCTGATCGAATCGGTCACCTCCACCGCGGCGTCGACCGTGCCCACGCGGCTGGTGACGCGAGCCACTCCCCCGTCGCTGAGACCGAGCCGAGCAGCATCGTCGGGGTGCACGTGCAGCGTGCAGCGCGGCTTGCCTTTCACCAGCACCTCGATGTTGTGCATCCACGAGTTGTTGCTGCGCAGGTGCCGACGCCCCACCAGCACCAGCGGCTGGTGCGCCGCTGCATCCATCGCTGCGTGCAAGCGCACGAGGTCGGCCATCAGGATCGGATGGTTCAACTCGATCGTTCCGCTGGGCGTGCGCAGGATCTCCGGTAGCCGAGCCTGCAGGGCGCCGAAGTCCACGCCGTGGGGGTTTGCACGCAGCAACGCCACGCTGGCTCCGTCGGGGTTGGCTCCGAACGCCGCGCCGAACGGGCCCGTCTGCAACATGAAGTCGAGCATGCGCGCCGGGCCGGGCTCGTCGCCCAGGGCCGACACGATCTCGTCGGCATCGCGCCCGTGGATGGGAGAGCTCGGGTCGTTCACCGAGCTCTGCACCATGCTGCGCATGCCGACCTCGTCGGCCAACGCCGGCTCGGCGTCGGCGCCGAGCCCAGCGGCAATCAGGCCGAGCTTGGCGAGGATCTCCCACTCATCGGGCTGGTGGTCGTCGAGTGGCAGCACGGGGTCGCTGTAGTTGGCCACGTTGCGGATGGCGAACTGCAGCAACGCCACGTCGTAGTGGCCGCG
This sequence comes from Acidimicrobiaceae bacterium, assembly GCA_016722025.1. Classification (GTDB taxonomy): domain Bacteria; phylum Actinomycetota; class Acidimicrobiia; order Acidimicrobiales; family Ilumatobacteraceae; genus UBA668. The sequence goes on along the minus strand of JADKGZ010000006.1, from coordinate 72,660 downwards.
CTGCAGTTGCGATGGCGGCGGCAAGATCACGTCGGCGTGCCGGGTGGTCTCGTTGAGGTACATGTCGACGCTGACCATGAACTCCAACTCGCTCAGCGCCTCGTCGAGCTGCAGGCTGTTGGGGGTGCTCAGCACCGGGTTGCCGGCGACGGTGATCATCACCTTGATGCCCTGGTCGCCCGCACGGGTGATCTCCTCCGCCATCGCCGCGGCCGGGTACTCGCCCATCACCTCTGGCAGCTGGCGCGAGACCGTGTGCCCACGACCGATCGCGAAACCCTTGCCGGTGCCCGACTTCCACGCGTCGTCGGCGCGCCGGCAACCGGCATGGTGAACATCGCCCCGCCGCGCCGATCGAGGTTGCCGGTGACGATGTTGACGACGTCGATCAGCCACGAGGTGACCGTGCCGAAGCCCTCGTTGCCGAGCCCGGTGGTGGTGGTGCCGATGCGCCCGTACACACTGCCGCTGGCGGCCGCTGCCATGTCGCGCGCAAGCGACCTGATCTCGCCGGCGGCCAGCCCGGTGGCCTGTGCAACGGACTCGGGTGTGAACGGCGCGAGCGCGGCGACCACTTCGTCGAGGCCCTGCAGGTGCGGCGCCACATGATCGCCGGGAGCGATCAACCCGTCGACGGCGAGGGTGGTGACCATCGCGGCGAGCAGCAACGCATCGGTGCCGGGGCGGATGGGCAACCAGCGATCGGCTTCCTCTGCCGTGCGGCTGCGACGAGGATCGACCACCACCACCGTGCCACCCCGGGCGCGGATCGCTTCGATGCGACCGGGGAAGTCGGGCGCGGTGCACAGGCTGCCGTTCGACGCGTACGGGTTGGCGCCCATGATCACCAGGAAGTCGGTGTGGTCGAGATCGGGTACCGGCACGCTGACCGCGGTGCCGAACACGTAGGCGGCAGCCACCTGGCGCGGCATCTGATCCACCGTCGACGCACTGAACCGGCGGCGCGTTCCGAGCGCCTGCAGCATCGATCGGTTGTAGAGCAGTGCCGAGAGGCTGTGCGCGCTGGGGTTGCCCAGGTACACGCCCACCGACTCGCGGCCGTGGCGGGCCATCATCTCGGGAAGCCGGTCGGCGATCACTGCCCATGCCTCCGCCCACTCGACCTCTTCGTGCACACCGTTGCGCTTCACCAGCGGCCGCCGCACACGATCGGGGTCGTCGTGCAGCTGCTTGAGCGTGCTGCCCTTGGGGCAGATGAAACCGTGGCTGAACACGTCGGCCATATCGCCACGAATGCGCGTGACGGTCTCGCCCTGAGGGCCACGCTTGACGGTGATCTCCAGCCCGCACCCCGCCTCGCACAGCGGGCAGGTGCGAAATGCCGTCCGCACGTCACTGCCGTTCATGTCGTTGCCGTTCATGTCGTTGCCGTTCATGTCGTCGCCTTCATTCCCCATGAGCGGCATCCTCTCACGATCGTCTGGCCATCGGCTCACGGTACGCCACCTGCCCGGTGAGCCGATCAACACATCGCTCAGGCCAGTGGTGTATGGTTGGTGTATGTCACGCACCAACATCGACATCGACGACGCTGCATGCCATGCCGTCATGGAGCGCTTCCACCTCGACACGAAGCGGGACGCCGTCAACATGGCGTTACGGCTGCTTGCGGCTGAACCCCTCGACCTCGACGATGCGCGTTCGCTGCGTGGCTCGGGGTGGAACGAGGACCTGGAAGCACTCAGAGTCGGCCGCGTCGATTGATCGTCATCGACACCTCGGCGTGGGTGGAGTTCCTTCGCGATACCGGGTCCGCCGTCTGCACGACTGTCGACGACCTGTTGGCCGATGACATCGCAACCTGCGATGTCATCATCATGGAGGTGCTCGCAGGAGCCCGCGACGAGCGGCATCTCGTACAACTTCGGGCACTGTTGGCGAGGGCGACCGTGGTGGCGATGACCCCGGGCGACTACGAGGAGGCCGCAGCGCTCTACCGAATCTGCCGCCGGAACGGCGAGACCGTTCGCAAGCTCGTCGATTGCCTCATCGCCGCGGTGTCGATACGCGTTGCCTCGCCGCTGCTGCACGCCGATGCCGACTTCGTCACGCTGGCCCGCCACACGCCACTCACCATGCATCCGGCATCGGCGACGTAGAAAGGACTCCGATGCGACGCTTGTTCCCTCACCCAGCCGACGATGTGGCCCTGCGCGAGTGCTACGACCAGCCTCGGCCGCGCCCTGCCCATCGACCATGGGTGGCGCTGTGCATGGTGACAGGCCTCGATGGCTCCACCGTGGTCGACCGCAACTCGCGTGGCCTCTCGAACGCGACCGACCAGCAGCTGCTGCTCACCCTGCGCTCCTTCGCCGACGTCATCCTGGTCGGCGCCGGCACGGTACGAGCCGAGGGGTACGGGCCGCCGCGCCTACCCGGCCAACGCATCGCAGTCGTGTCACGCTCCGGCGAGTTCGACTTCGACTCACCGCTGTTCGCGTCGGGCAAGGCACTGCTCATCCTGCCCGCCGACGCCCCGCACGTTCCGGTGCCCTCGATACGCGCCGGTGTGGGCGACGTCGACATCGCGGACGCACTCGCGCAATTGGATGCGCAGGTGGTGCAGGCCGAGGGTGGGGCTGCGCTCAACGGTCTGCTCGCCGCCGCCGACGTGATCGACGAGCTGAACCTGTCGCTGAGCCCGCAGATCAACGGCGGTGCCGGCCCCCGCCTCACCAGCGGGGCGCCGGCCCTCTCGCATCGCATGCAGTTGGCCCACGTGCTGGAGGACGACGGCTTCCTGTTCACCCGCTACCTGCGGGCTCGCTGATTCAGCTCCTGCACTCACCCGCCGAGGCGAGCACGGTGCCGTCGTTGAGCTGGATCAACGACACATCGCCGCTGGGCGTCACGATCAGGTCCTCCCAGAACTCGTCGCCGTTCACGTTGGTGGGCCCCTCGCCACTCATGCGGAACGGCTGGGCGGTGTCGACCGGGTCGCCGTGCAGCGTGGTCAACGAGCTGTCGGTGGGGTCCCACACCGCCAACCAGGTCTGGGTGAACGGGTCGGTGGGATCGGTGGTGGTGATGTACCGGCGGACGAGCGTCTCCGGCTCCGGGTCGCCGTCCATGCTCTCGGTCGGCGTGACCAACTCGAAGCCCTCGGCGGAGCCGTACTGCGCGACGAGCACTGCCCGCAACGCCGTCAGGTCCTCGTCGGCCGCGCCGTCGAGCGTGCCCGGATACAGGTAGTTCTCGCTCCAGTTCATCGCCATCGCCAGGTCCTGCCCGAACAGCGGCGAGCTGGGCGCCGGCCGGATCGACGGCTGCCCGCACGGATCCACCAGCACCGTCCACGTGTCGGTGGAGAAGCTGCGATCAAGCAGCGTGACCTCGGCGTCGATCATCTCGGCCGGGATGCCCGACGTGTCGCCGTAGGGCAGGAACTGCCCGTCGATCAGCACACCGAGGAGGTACCCACCGCCCCACGCCATCATCGTGTCGGCCGAGATGGCCACACCGGGAACGATCACGGTGTCGCTGGTGAACGGCGGGGGCGCCGTGTCGGGTGGCAGCGTGTCGGGTGTCGTGTCGCCGGTCGTGTCAGGCGTCGTGTCAGGTGCCGTGTCAGGTGTCGTGTCGGGCGTGGTGACGGGGGTGATCTGGCCACGTTCGTCGTCGCCGCGGGTGATCGCTACCGCCCCCAGGGCCAGCACCAGGCAGGCCACACCACCGACGCCCACACGGACGAGCTGTTGCCGCCGGCGGCCGCGACGCACGTCGTCGATGCCGTGTGCCGGAGCCGGGCGGCGCAGTGCCTGACCGGCGCGGCGCGCCAGCGCATCGAACCGCGGGTCGCCGCTGCCGCCATCACCGTCATCGGCGGCTCCACTGGTGCCGTCCTGCCCGTTCCCTTGCTCGTCCATGTCAGTGCTCCAACTCGTTGGTGAGGGCCATGCGGGCCCGGCTGAGGTCGCTTCTCACGGTTCCTTCTGGAACGTCGAGGATGCTCGCCACCTCCGCCACCGACCGGTCGCCGGCGTAGTACAGGGCAACTGCCAGGCGCGGGCGCTCCGGCAAGCGCCGTACGGCCGCCCAGAAGGCCACCACCTCCACGGTTGGGCCCTGGGTGGATGGTTCCTCACGACGCTGCCGAGCGAGGAACCTCGCCTCGGTGCGCCGCCGGCGCCAACGGCTGCGACACGCGTTGAGCAACACCCGGTGACACCATGCCCCCGGTCGTTCCAGGCGCCGCACCTTTCCCCAGTGCATCAGTGCCTTCACCATCGTGTCCTGCACCACGTCTTCGCCGTCGGCGGGGGTGCCGGCGAGAGCGGTCGCGACGGCGACCAGTGCCGGGTACTCGCGGCGGTAGAGCTCCTCGAAGCTCACTTCGGTAGCGATGATCGGGGCAGGTTCCATGGTGGTGCTGCTGACGGAGGGGTAGGCGGTGGCGTGCATCAACTGCACACACGCACGACGTGCCCGTCGCGCTGCACACAATCTCAGAAAAGCAGCACGATGTCAGCCGATTGCGCGGTCCATGGTCGCGATGTCGAGCACTGCCGCGGCGTGCAGCGTGGCCTCGGGGCTCGTCAGCGTGGGGCCCAACTCGACGATGAACGACATCGCCTCGGGCACGGTCTTGCGCACCCACGTGGCCGCGACGCCGGTGTAGGTGCCGCCACTCACCGTCAGCAGTGGCAACCCGGTGATGTGGGCGTAGCGCTCGCGCAACGGCCCGTCGCTGCGCGTGGACGGCGAGATGCGATACAGGTCCTGGTGGTACCACAGCGTGAGCGATGGACGAATGCGGTCGGCGAACGCCATGAACGCCTGTGTCTCGGGCTCGCTGGCGGGCCCGGTGCCGCTGTACTCCCACTCGCCGAGCTGCGCGACAGCGGTCCAGTCGTGCGGGAAGTTGCGGTTGAGATCGACCTGGTTGCCGTTGCCCCGTACGTCGTTCGCCAGCCCATCGGGATTCATCGCATCCATCAACCACAAGTCGATGTTGGGCGGTAACGGCCGAGTTCGTAGCTCGTCGAGGATGGCCAAGCCGGCATTCTCGTTGCCGTGGATGACGCCGACCACGAGGATGACGGTGCCGCCGGCCGTGCCCCGGTGGCTGGCGACGATCGGGCGACCCTGCACCGAGTAGCCGATGACCTCCTCGCCGAGGAAGTCGGTCGCCGCGTCGGTGAAGGGTGCAGTGGTGCTCGGCGGCGCCGTCGCCGGGATCGTGGTCGGGATCGTGGTCGCGGCGCTCGCCGTCGTTGTCGTCTCGGTGGTCGCGGTGACCGTGCCGGCGGTGATCGCGGGCGCAACGGTGATCGTGAGCGGCGGCGTCGTTGTGGCGGCGGCGACATCGGCCGACCCGCCAGCGCTGGTAGACACCACAGCCGGCGACGAGGTGGCTGCCGACGAGGCCGAGGAACCGCTGCCGCACCCGACGAGGGTGGTCGCCACACACATGGCTGGCACGATGCCGAGCCTCACGAGCGTTGCAGCTTCTTCAGCAGCACCAGCTCACGCTGGAAGTCGGCAGCTGCATCGAAGCCCTTGTACACGCTGGCGAACCGCAGGTAGGCCACCTCGTCGAGGCGCCGCAGTCGCTCGAGCACCTCCATGCCCACCACGGCAGTGGGCACGTCGGGGCCCTGCAACCGCACCTCGTCCTCGATCGCGTCGGCCAACTGCTCGATCTGCTCCGCCGACACCGGCCGGCCCTTGCACGCAGCGCTGACCCCCGTGATCAGTTTCAGCCGGTCGAACGGTTCGCGCCCACCGTTGCTCTTCACCACCGTGAGCGGCACCTCTTCGAGGCGCTCATAGGTGGTGAACCGGTGAGTGCACGCCAGGCACGACCGGCGACGACGAATCGCAGCGCCATCGTCGGCCTCGCGCGAATCGATCACCTTCGTGTCGTCGACGTGACACTTCGGGCAGCGCATGGCGAACCACGCTACCTGCCAGCGTCACGGCAGGGTCATCACCTGACCGACCTGCAGTGCCGAACCACCATTGATGGCGACCAACGCATCGACGTACCGCATCTGCGAGCCCTCGCCATGAAAGCGCTGCGCAATCGACCAGATGGTGTCACCCGGCTGCACCACGTAGGAAGCGGCCGAGGAGACGGATGCTGGACGAACCGCGGAGGTGGAGGCAGGTGCACCCCCGCGGTTCGCCAGAACGCTGCCGGCGCCCACCGAAAGGGCAACGACGACGGCGATGAAGACCATGGCGACCATGAGCCGCCGGCGCACGAAGACCTGAGTGGCAGGCCGCTGTTCGGCCACCGCCGCGGCGCGCAGCCGGGCCGGAACGACGACGGTGTACGAAGCCAGTGTTGCGGACATGAATCGTTCCTTCGCAGAGGGTGAGCACATGGGCGGTCGAACAGGTGTTGCTCGAACGACTGTTCGTAGTCTGCACGAACGACTGTTCGATGTCAACACCCGAGTCGAACATTTGTTGCACGAACGGGTGTTTGACCTGAACGCCGAACGCGTGTACGCTGACCACATGGCCGAACGTCTCACCGCCCGCCAACGCGGCATCCTCGACATGATCGAAACCAGCATGCGCGAACAGGGCTACCCGCCCAGTGTCCGCGAAATCGGCGAGGCTGTCGGTCTCACCTCCCCCTCCACGGTGCACAGTCACCTCGCCTCGCTCGAGCGCCTCGGCTACCTCAAGCGCGATCCGTCGAAGCCGCGTGCCATCGAGGTCCGCTTCGATCCGTCGTCGGGCGCCGCGATCGAGCGCCGCCCGGTGCGGCACGTGCCCTTGGTGGGCGATGTGGCCGCCGGCACCGACGTGCTCGCGCAGGAGAACGTCGAGGAGCTGTTCCCGCTGCCGGAAGACTTCACCGGCGACGGCGACCTGTTCATGCTGCGTGTCCGTGGCGACTCGATGATCGAGATCGGCATCATGGATGGCGACTTCGTGGTTGCTCGTGCGCAACCAACAGCCACCAATGGCGAGATCGTGATCGCCGGCATCCCGGTCGAGGAGGCAACCGTGAAGACCTACCAGCGCAAGGGCAACGTGGTCACGCTGGTGCCCGCCAACCCGAGGCTGCAGCCGATGGTGTACACCGACGGCGAGGTGCAGATCTTCGGTCGCGTCGTCACCGTCATGCGCCGTCTCTGACCCACTGCCACCACACCCCGCCGGGGCGACGGCCCGTCGAGTCGGCCACTCAGCGTTCCGGAGCGCCCCACCCCGAGCCAGCCGGCGGGGAAGGCGGCGCGGCTGGATGCTGCACCGTCGGCGGCTGGGGAGCGCCCGGTTGCGACCACTGCGGCGGTGCCGAGGGCGCGGCCGGCGCGTAGCTGGGGGGCGGCGTGTACTGCGGCTGCGGCTGATAGCCGGGCACGGTGCCTTGCGGCTGGTAGCCGGGCACGGGTGCCGGCGCCTGTTGCCAGGCCGGTACTGCGTTCGCGGCAGCAACCGGAGGGCGCCGCTTGCGCGTGCCCAGCAGGATCAGCAGCCCGCCCAGCAGCAGCCCACCGATCGCCGCCGCGATGCCCGCTGTCTTCATCGATGCTGCATCGACATCGGGGTCGCCACCGACGGCGATGGCGAAGTCGGTGGCGTCGCTGGTCACGGTCAGGCGATAGGTGCCGGGCTCGGCGATGCGCACGCGCTGCGTGGCCCGGCCGCGATACCCACCGGTGGAGTACGACGGGCTGTCGGCGGCGGTGAGCTCGACCACCTGATCGGCGCTGTCGAACAAGCTGAGCGACACCCGCGGCGGATCGTCGTCACCACGGTCGTACGACGCACCGTTGGCCGCACAGTCACCTTCCACGTCGTCGACCGAACCCTTGGTCTCGAGGTACAGCGTGAAGGTGGCGCGCTTGTCGAACTGCAGCGTGGTGGTGCAGCCGGCTGGCGCGCGGGCGAACTTCTTGACGGTCTCCTCACGAGCGGAGCCGCTCATCGCGATGAGCGCGACACCGGTGCCCAGCCCCACCACTGCCAGGCCGATGCCGGCGAGCACGAGGCCCTTGCCCTTCTTGGCCGCCGGCGCGGCCACCGGCGGCGCGGCGTAGGGATTGGGGGCGGCGCCATACGGCTGCATGCCCGGCTGCGGAGCGGCACCCATCGGTGGTTGTGGTTGATACGACATCACTGCACCCCCAGTCGCGTGGCGACAAGTTCGATTCGATCGTCAGGTTGTACCACGGCGGCGCGCACGTTGTGTGCGCCGCCCGCTCCGTAGAAGTCGCCGGGGCTCACCAACGCCCCGCCTTCGCGCGCCAATCGCTCGGCGAACTGCCAACCGTCGTGCGCGTCGAACCACAGGTAGAAGCTGCCCGCAGGCATCGGCACGTCCAGCCCCGACCACACCGACAGCACGTGTGCCAGCCGCTCCAGGCGGTGCCGATAGCGGTCGCGCTGCAGCCCGACGTGCACGTCGTCGGCCAGCGCAGCAACACCGGCGGCCTGCGCCGGGCCGGGCACCATCATGCCCACGTGCTTGCGCACCTCCTTGAGGTAGTTCACCAGCTCGGCGTCGCCGGCGTAGAAGCCCACGCGCACGCCGGCCAGGTTGGATCGCTTGGAGAGCGAGTGCACGGCCACCACACCGTCGAGCCCGGAATGCAGGATGGTGCTGGCGGGGCCGTCCCAGGTGAACTCGACATAGCACTCGTCGCTGAACACGGGCACACCGTGGGCTCGACCCCAGGCCGCGGCGGCGGCCAGATCGCTGAGCGCACCCGTGGGGTTCGAAGGGCTGTTGACCCACAGCAGCAGTGCTCGCGCGGCATCGGCAGGGTCGATCGCACTCAGGTCGATGCCACCGTCGGCCGCTGCCGGTACCGGCACCGCCCGGCAGCCGGCCAAGGTGGCCCCCATCTCGTACGTGGGGTACGAGACGGCCGGGTACAGCACGGTGTCGCGGGCGGGCGTGCGCAACCGCAAGTAGTGCGGCGTGGTGGCGACGAACTCCTTCGTACCCACGCACGCGGCCAGCTGCGTCAGCGGCACGTCCACGTCGAAGCGGCGATGCAACCACCCTCGAATCGCGGCCCGCAGCGGCTCGCCGCCGATGCTGGCCGGATAGCCGCGCTCGCTGTCGCTGTGGCCCAGCGCGAAGAGCACCTCGGCCGTCGGCGGATCGCACGGGGTGCCGATGGACAGGTCGACGATGCCACCGGCGAGCGCCTTGGCGAGCGGTACCAGCCGATCGAGGCGGTCGTACGGGTACGGAGGCGGGACGAAACCGGAGGGATCGTTCATGGGATCACCATCCTGCCCGATCACCGCGGATCACGCCGAGTGCACGACGAATTCGGCAAGGCGACCAACGGACGCGTCGGCGAGGCGGGCGCGTACTCGCACACCGTCGGTGTCGTGGAAGGTGGAGACGACCTCGCCTTCACGATGGATCGATGCCAGCACGTCGCCCCGCTCGTACGGCACCATCAGCTCGACGACGGCAGTGATGGAGCGGAGCCGATCGCCCAGCACGTGCAGGAAGTGTTCGATGCCCTCGCCTGTCTGGGCGCTGAGGGCCACCGAGCCCTGGTGGCGCGCCTGCAGGTCGGCGGCGACGTCGGGGGCGATGTCGGCCTTGTTGAACACCAGCAGCTCGGGGACCGACAACGCATCGATCTCGCCCAGCACCTCGCGGACGGCGTTGATCTGACCCTCCGGATCCGGCGCGGCACAATCGACCACGTGCACCAGGAAGTCGGCCATGCTGGCCACCTCGAGCGTGCTCTTGAACGCTTCCACCAGGCCATGCGGCAGGCGACGGACGAAGCCCACCGTGTCGGTGAGCAGCACCGGCTCACCGCCGGGCAGTGAGAGCCGGCGAGTGGTGGGATCGAGCGTTGCGAACAGGCGATCCTCCACCAGCACCCCGGCCTGCGTGAGCCGGTTCAACAGCGTCGACTTGCCGGCATTCGTGTACCCGACGATGGTGACCGCCGCCAGGCCACTGCGACCACGGCTCTTGCGCTGCAGTTGGCGAGTGTGCTGCAGTTCGCGCAGGTCGCCCTCCAGCTTGGTGATGCGCCGCATGATGCGCCGACGATCGACTTCCAGCTTGGTCTCGCCACCACCGAAACGACTGCCCACACCGCCGCGCTGCTGCGAGAGGTTGGCCTTGGCGCCGCGGCGCAGGCGCGGCAGGCGGTAGCGCAGCAGGGCCAACTCGACCTGCGCCTTGCCTTCCAGGGTGTGCGCGTTCTGGGCGAAGATGTCGAGGATGACGGCAGTTCGATCGAGCGCCGTACGACCGAGCACCTTCTCCAGGTTGTACTGCTGCGCCGGGCTCAGCTCGTTGTCGAACACCACGGTGTCGGCGTCGACGGCCAGGCACATGTCGCGCAGCTCCTCCACCTTGCCCTTGCCGATGTACCAGGTGTGATCGGGCGAGTCGCGACGCTGCATCACGCGGCCGGCTTCGTCGGCGCCGGCCGTGTCGATGAGCAGCGACAGCTCGTCGAGCCCGGCCTCGGTGTCGTCGTCGTGGTGACCGGGCATGGTGACACCCACCAGCACGATGCGCTCTCGTTTGGTGCGCTCGATCAGTGTGGCGCCGAGCGCCTCGTTGTAGGGAGAGTTCATGCCGTGCCTTTCCGCACCACGAGGGTCTCCTGCGCGGTCACACGAACTCGTCGATCTCGACGATGACGGTGGCCACGTACTGTGCGGGGCCGACCAGCGTGACCCGGCCCTGCGATGGGTGGTGCAGACGCACCCTTGCATCGCCGCCATCCATGTGCACCACGATTTCTTCGGTACCCGCCGGTACCAGACCCCACTGCCGCGCCGCCCAGGCGCTGGCGCAAGCGCCGGTACCGCATGCTTCGGTGATGCCGGCGCCGCGCTCGTGCACGCGCATCGTGATGGCGTGCGCCTCGGGACCGGGCTCGATGATCTCGAGGTTGACGTACGGCACGATGCGACCCAGCGAGAGCAGATCGACCTCGTCGACGTCGTCGACACCCACGACGCTGTGCGGGTTGCCCAGGCTGAGGTGGCTGACGGGGCGCAGCGGGTCGGCACCGATGGCGTGCCAATCGGCGGGTTCGGCCAGTGGCGCCACCTCGCCCATGTCGACCGACGCGTGCACGACGGTGGGGTCGCTCGTGGGGGCGAGCGTGACCAGCCGCTGGCCGGCGTCGGTGAGGATGAGCTGATCGAGGTGATCGCCTCGGCGCATCGCCACCGCTTGCGCGAAGCAGCGGATGCCGTTGCCGCTCATCTCCGGCCGGGTGCCGTCGGCGTTGTACAGCACCATCCGAGCGGCATGACCTGGCTCGCTCTCCCCCACCAGCAGGCCATCGGCGCCGACGCCGCGACGGCGATCGCACAGGTGCCGCGCGAGCGCCGGCAGGTCGGCCACAGCGGGGTGGAAGGCGACGAGGAAGTCGTTGCCGAGACCGTGGTGCTTGGTGAGAGTGAGCTGGGTCATGACGGGAAGAGCAGCGGCACGATCTCGGCGACGGGATCGTGTTCGATGTGCACCCAGCGTATGCGAGGGTCGCGACGGAACCATCGCTCCTGACGGACTGCGAACTGGCGAGTGCGCACGATGATGGCGGCAACCGCCTCGTCGAGCGACCAGGTTCCTTCGAGGTGAGCGATGAGCTCCTTGTACCCGAGCGCCTGGCGGGCGGTGCGCGACATCGGAGGTGACTCGGCAAGCAGCGACTCGACTTCGGCAAGCAAGCCCTGCGCCATCATGCGATGCACTCGCGCCGCGATGCGTTCCGCCAGCACGGGGCGCGGCCACTGCAGCCCCACCTGCACGAAGGGCACCGGTGGGTACTGGTCGAGTCCCGGGCCGAACGAGCTGAACGGACGGCCGCTGCCGAGCGTGACTTCCAGGGCCCGTGTCACTCGGCGCAGGTTGGTCGGCTCCATCCGCGCCGCTGCGATCGGGTCGAGCGCAACCAGTTCGGCGTGCAGCGCCGGCGAGCCTTCGCGAGCAGCTCGTTCCTCGAGCGCCGCGCGCAGCTCGGGCCACCGCCCCGGAACTTCCATCGGGTCGGTGAGGCTGCGCAGGTAGAGACCGGTACCGGCCACCAGCACCGGCTGCGCTCCGCGCCGGGAGATCTGGGCCATCGCCTCGCGCGCCGCGCGCTCGAAGTGGGTGACGGCGAAGTCGGTGCTGGGCTCCGCCAGGTCGATGCCGTGGTGCGCCACCGCACCCCGGTCGGCAGCACTGGGCTTCGCCGTGCCGATGTTCATGCGGCGGTAGACCTGCATCGAGTCGACGGCCAGGACCTCGGCAGCACCGTGACGCAGGGCGAATGCCATCGCCACATCGCTCTTCCCGGATGCGGTGGGCCCGAGTATGACGAGCGGGGTGCTCACCCTGCCGACACAGCGATGCGTCGCCGGTGCACGGGCTCGGCCACCAGCTCGAGGAAACGACCCATCAGGTGATGTGGCGCCGCCGAGACGACTTCGACCGTGGCGTACGAGCCGACCCGCAACGGATGCGTGGGTGTGAAGTGCACGAGCTTGTTCTGGCGTGTGCGGCCCGACATCACCGACGGGTCCTTCTTGCTGGGGCCCTCCACCACGACCTCCTCGACCCGACCGATGCGAGCCTGGTGCTTGAGCAGTGCGCTGTGCTCCACCACCACCCGCAGCCGCTGGAAGCGCTCGGCAACCACGGCCGGGTCGACGAAGTGATCGACCATCGCCGCCGCCTCGGTGCCCTCACGAGGTGAGAACACGAACGTGTACGCGTAGTCGTACTCCGCTGCCGCGGCGACCTCCAGCGTGCGCTGCAGGTCGGCTTCCGACTCGCCGGGAAAGCCGACGATGATGTCGGTGCTCACCGCCAGGTCGGGTACCGCCGCGCGGGCCTGGGCCAGCCGCTCGAGATAGCGCTCGGCGGTGTACCCGCGGTGCATGAGGGCCAGCACCCTGTCGCTGCCCGACTGCAGCGGATAGTGCAGGTGCTCGCACATCGCGGGCGTGGCAGCCATCGCGGCGAACGTGTCGGGTCGCATGTCTTTCGGGTGCGGGCTGGTGAACCGCATGCGGCGCAAGCCCGCAACACTGCCGACGGCACCGATCAGATCGGCGAACAGCGGGCGCAGCCGGGCGTCGGCGTCGCCGGCCTGGCGAGCGGCCAGTTGCAGATCGCGGCCGTAGCTGTTGACGTTCTGCCCGAGCAGGGTGACTTCCGTGACGCCGTCGGCGACCAGCGATTGCACCTCGGCCACGATGTCGTCGAACGGGCGGCTGATCTCGACACCGCGCACGGCCGGCACGATGCAGAACGCGCAGTGGTTGTCGCAGCCGATCTGGATGGTGACCCACGCGTTGTACCCGTTGTCGCGCACGGCCGGCAGTGCGCTGGGAAACATCGCATGATCGTCGAGCACGGCCGCGTCGAGGATCTCGGTGATCTGGCCGTGCGCACTTGCGTGCTGCACCAGCTCGGCAGCGCGGTGCACGTTGTGAGTGCCCAGCACGACGTCGACCCATGGCGCCTTGGCAGCAACGAGGTCGCGATCCTTCTGCGCCAGGCAACCCGACACCACGATCTGACGGCCCTCGCGCTCGTGCTTCCAGGTGCGCAGCCAGCCCAAGCTGCCGTACAGCTTGTTGTCGGCGTTCTCGCGGATGCAGCAGGTGTTGAGCACCACCACGTCGGCATCATCCTGGTCGCTGACAGCGATGAGCCCATCGGCCTCGAGCAGGCCGGAGATGCGCTCCGAGTCGTGTTCGTTCATCTGACACCCGAAGGTGTGCACGATGTAGCTGCGGCCCATGGCGACGAAGGCTAGCGGCGACCGCGATTGCTCATTCGGGGCGTTGGGCCGACCCGTCGGCGTGCAATGGCATGTACGGGTTGTGGGCGATCTCCCACAGGTGGCCATCGGGGTCGGCGACGTAGCTGGAGTAGCCGCCCCACTCGGCGGGCTGTGGCGCTTTGACGGCCGTGGCCCCGGCGGCCACCCACCGAGCAAACGCGGCGTCGACCTCGCCGGGCGACACCAGGTTCATGGCCATCGTGACCCCACGAAAGCCGCTGCCCTGCGACCCGACGCCGGCATCATCGGCCAGCGCTTCACGCCCGAACAGGGCCAACACCACCGCACCTGCGAAGAAGAACGTGATGGCGTCCTGCGAGTCGCTGGACTTCTGGAAGCCCAGCGACTCGTAGAACAACGACGACACGGCCACATCGGTCACGCCGAGCGTGATGATGGTGACGTGTGCGGCCATGATGATCAGAGCTCGATCGGTTGCTCGTCGGCCTCGGAGAACGCCGCCTCGGCCGGCGCATTGGCATCGACACCGATGCCGGCTTGCACCCGCACCTTCTCCGACACCTCGACCATGATCTCGGGATTCGCGGAGAGGAAGTGCTTCGCGTTCTCGCGGCCTTGGCCCAGTTGCTCGCCGTCGTAGGTGAACCACGCACCCGACTTCTTGATGATGCCCATGTCGACTGCCATGTCGAGCAGCGAACCTTCACGGCTGATGCCCTTGCCGTACATGATGTCGAACTCGGCCTGCCGGAACGGCGGCGCCACCTTGTTCTTGACCACCTTCACCCGCGTGCGGTTGCCGACGATCTCGGTGCCGTCCTTGATGCTCTCGATGCGACGGATGTCGAGCCGCACCGAGGAGTAGAACTTCAGTGCGCGACCGCCGGGCGTGGTTTCGGGCGAACCGAACATGACGCCGATCTTCTCGCGCAGCTGGTTGATGAAGATCATGATGGTGTTGGTCTTGTTGAGGTTGCCGGTGAGCTTGCGCAGCGCCTGGCTCATCAAGCGGGCCTGCAGACCGACGTGCGTGTCGCCCATCTCGCCTTCGATCTCGGCACGAGGCGTGAGCGCCGCCACCGAGTCGACCACGACCACGTCGATGGCGCCGGAACGCACCAACATGTCGGCGATCTCGAGCGCTTGCTCACCGGTATCGGGCTGACTGATGAGCAGCTGGTCGATGTCGACCCCGATGGCACGAGCGTAGATGGGATCCATCGCATGCTCGGCGTCGATGTAGGCGCAGATGCCACCGTTGCGTTGCGCTTCGGCAACGACGTGCATGGCGAGCGTGGACTTGCCCGAGGACTCGGGACCGAAGATCTCGACCACGCGACCGCGCGGCAGGCCGCCGACACCGAGGGCCACGTCGAGTGCCAGGGCACCGGTTTGGATGGTCTCGATGCCCATCGTGGTCTTCTCGCCCATCCGCATGATGGAACCTTTGCCGAACTGCTTGTCGATGGCCGCCAGGGCCACATCAAGTGCCTTTTCGCGATCGTTGCTCACAACCTGTCTCCGTTTTCTGCCGTGTTGCCCGTGTGGGTGACCGTAGGGAAGGACCGTTGCCGGCCCCGATGAGCGCTACCGCGCCGGCCGCCATGGTGTGACGACCGGTGTTGCAGCGATGATGGGCACCGTACGAAGAGGGTGTGACAGAGTTCCCGAAAGGGGCCCCGACCACCGAACCAGTCGCACGAGTGATGGTACGTGTGTTCGAACAACAGGAGTGTAACTACGAACAGTCGTTCGATCAAGTACCTTCACGCGCGCAGGTGTTGCAACCGCGGCGGCGCTACCCGATCGGAGCCGGCGGGCTCGGTTCGTCGAAGGCATGCGGGAACAGCAGCTGGGCCGACATCCCACGGGTCACCTCGCCGAACTGCCCGGCAAGCGCCACCACCACGTCGTCGAGCGACAGCAGCCCGCTGACCTTGCCACCGCTGACGATCGGCAGGCGCCTGACAGCGTGCTGACCGAATGCGTGCAACGCATCGCGCACGTCGGTGCCGGCATCGAGGGCGATGACGTTCATGCTCATGACACCGTCGATGCGCGAGTCGAGCGGCAGGTTCTTGGCGACGGCTCTCACCACCACGTCGCGGTCGGTCACGATCCCCACGACGCGCTCGCCTTCGGTGATGACCAGCGTGCCGACTGCGTCACGGGCCATCAGCGCCGCTGCTTGCTGAATGGTGGTGGCCGGCGATGCGGTGACCGGCGGCCGGACGGTGAGCTCTTCGATCCTCATGACGTTGCCTTCCCCTGTGCGAGATGCTCGATGACTGCATCGGTGCCGGGGAACAGCAACGTGACGTGGCCACTGTCGTCCCACCGCACCATGAACGGTTCCGAACTGTCGGGGCCTCTGGCCTCGAGCACCTCGCCCTTGCGGTCCGGCTGCCCGATCCGATGCCCCTTCACCACTACCTGGTCTCCAGTGTGCGCTTGCATCACGGCCACCTCCAGGACCGCAGTGTGCGCTCAGGCGACCGGTTGCGGCCAGAGCAGGAAGACCATCGGGCGCGAGCCACGAACGTGTCTCGGCTCATTCGGCGGGCGGGCGGGGCACACGGGCGTCGTAGATGTTCGCGTCGGCACCCAGCCACATGCTCCACTGCGGGTTCACTGTGTCGGGGTAGTCGAAGCGAGCGGAGAACGCCGTCCGCCAGCCGGGCGGCAGCGCGCCGTCGCTGACGCCCATGGGCGACAGGCGAACCTCGATCCACCCGCGCACGGTGGTGGTGTAGTCGGCGGCGCGACCATCGAAGTCGGTGCCCTGCAGCGAGACGGCGATGTCGACGGCTTCGAGGGCGTACCAGGAGTCGGAACCCAACTCGTACCAGTGATGTTCCGGGAACGGGAAGTCCGTCGGCGGCCCGACCGGCGCGATCCCGAACGGGATCGGCCCGAACGAAGCACGGGCGTAGCCGGTGATCGACTCGCCCATGCAGGTCTCGGGGGTGCACTCGTACAGCACGTCGAACGAACCGCTGACCGTGCCCTCCGCCAGGTCGACGATCAGTTGCACATCGGGCACACCGATCGCGTCACCGCCGATGGCCACCATCGGCACCGGGTCGGTGTCGCGCACCGAGAGGTCGCCGCCGTCGACGTTGACCATCTGGGCAACGGCACTTGGCGCGGTGCTCGACGGATCGAGCGTGTACACGCCGCCTCCATTGGGGTGAGTGGCCGGCACACCGTCGTCGGCCACCGGATCCATCGCTGCCTCACCCGTTGCCAGCAGTTGCTCGGTGGTGGGGTTGCCACACATCGCCAGTTGCTCGTCCAACGGTCCGCTGCCGGTGACCAGCTCGCCGGGGAACATGCCCAGCTGCGCGTTGTCGGGCAAGGCCGCCAGCTCGAATCCGGTGGGCTTGCCGCAGTCCCACAGGCGGCGACGCATCATCTCGATCATCGCTGCGTCGAGCAGCTTGTCGATGTCGGCGGCCGAGTATCCCGGAACGGCACGCAAGCGCGGACGGATGAGATCGCGCATGGCATCGATCAGCCGGCGGTCGACCCCGAGCAGGTTGGTGATGAACCCGAAGAACCCTCCGCCGCGTGGTCGAACGCTGCCCTGCCGCACGTTCGCCACGGCCTGCGAGAGAGCCAGCAGCCCTTCTTGCGTGCTGGCCAGCTCGGCATCGACCGCGCCCGCGGTCTTGGTCACCTTACGCAGCGCCGCTGCGGCCTTGTCGGCCATGGCCGTGAGGGTGCGGCCCGGCGACCCGGCGAGGATGGCCCACGCGCCGCGCCAGCGATCGATCTGCGCTGCGTACTGCTGCACCTGGCCGACGTTCAACCCGGCGCCATTGGCGAGCTGGGTGCGCAGGCCGTCGACCTGGCCGGCGAGCCCGACGAGTTCGCTGCTGGCCGACACGAAGATGCGGTTCACGGGCCCCAGGTTGGCAACGGCTGAGAGCAGCTTGCGCATCTCGGCTTGCGGAACTGCTGGTACGCGTTGTTGCGCATCTGCTGGAGCAGCTGCAGCTTGGTGGCGCGCTCCTGCTGCAGCATCTGCACCACGCGCGCGTCGTTGGCCGCTGCCGCGGTGGCCTCGTAGCTGTCGTAGTTGCTGGTGACCTGAGCCACCTCGGCATCGACGTTCGTGAACACACGGTTGCTGATGGCGCGCCCCTGCGCCAGCTCCAGGAAGGCCACGAAGCCGTTGATCGCCGGACTGCCCATTCGGCGAACAGGTGCCGGCGACGAGGCACCGGCGACGCTGACCATGGGAGCCAGGACCGCCAGAACCGCCACAGCCGACACGAGCGATCGGCGGCCGGCACTCATGGCAGGTCTCCATCCAAGTAGGCCTGGAACTCGCCGTCGACATCAGGTACCAACGGGTACGTCTGGTAGTACACGACCCGGTCCTCGAACAGACCGACCAGCACTTGACCACCGGCGAGCACCACCGAGCCCACCGGCAGATCGAGGACCGTGCCCTGCACCTCCGTGAGCTCGAAGCCGGCCAGCGAGTCACGCACCTCGGCCTGTGACATGCCCAGTTGCACGCGGACGTGCAGCGGCAGCAGCGTGCCCTCGGGGAACGGGTCGATGGCTTCGCTGCCGATGACCACCCCGCTCGCCACATCGAAGCGCACGGCGAGATCCGCATCCGTGAGCGACTCGACCCACATCTCCAGGTCGTCGACCACGACGATCTTGCCACTCACCGCATCAGGCGTGCCGAGAACGCTGACCAGCGCCTCACGGGTGTCCATCGGGACCGCCGGCGCCACGCTCTGGGCCGCGCCGCCGGTCGTCTGCACGCCGGTGCCGGCCGAGCCGTCGCCGCCGTCGCCGCCACCGCTGCACGACACGAGGGCCACCAACGCCGCTGTGGCGGCGAGGCAATGCAACACTCGACAAGGCGTCATCGGGACCTCCTGGGTCTCCGTGCACGATGATCCACCGGCAGATCGCTGCGCCAGAGCAGATCGTCACCAGGCATCGGTGCCGCTGCAATCGATGACCAACGTCGCTGGACGCGACGGTGCGATGAGCGCACGCTGCAACTGTGGACGCACCTCCTGCCGCCTTCCCCACCCGATGGTGGACGCTGCTCGCCGATGGACGGGTGCAATGTGACGTGTGCCCGCGCGCGTGCAAGTTGCACGAGGGGCAGAAGGGTCTGTGCTTCGTGCGCGCCCGCCAGGACGACCAGATCGTGCTCACCACCTACGGCCGGTCGAGCGGCTTCTGTGTCGATCCCATCGAGAAGAAGCCGCTGAACCACTTCCTGCCGGGTACGTCGGTGCTCTCCTTCGGCACGGCCGGGTGTAACCTCTCGTGTCGCTTCTGCCAGAACTGGGACATCTCCAAGAGCCGCGAGATCGACACGTTGGCCGACGCGGCCGGTCCCGAGACCATTGCCAGAGCAGCTGCGCAGCAGGGCTGTGCGAGCGTGGCCTTCACGTACAACGACCCGGTGATCTTCCTGGAGTACGCGGCCGATGTTGCCGATGCCTGCCATGCCGCAGGCATCCGCACCGTCGCGGTGAGCGCCGGCTACGTGTGCCCAGGCCCGCGCCAGGAGCTGTTCTCGCGCATGGACGCCGTCAACGTCGACCTCAAGTCGTTCAGCGACGACTTCTACCGGCAGGTGTGCGGCGGCCACCTGCAGCCGGTGCTCGACACGCTGGAGTGGCTGGTCGCCAATGGCGTCTGGGTGGAGGTGACCACGCTGTTGATCCCGGGGCACAACGACGGTGATGCCGAGATCGGTGAGCTGACCGCATGGATGGTCGAGCACCTCGGCGCCGATGTGCCGCTGCACTTCAGCGCCTTTCACCCCGACTACAAGATGCTCGACGTGCCACCCACTCCCCCTGCGACCTTGACCAGGGCGCGCCAAATCGCGCTCGACCAAGGCGTGCGCTACGTGTACACCGGCAACGTGCACGACTTGGAGGGCGGCACCACCTGGTGCCCCGGCTGCGGTGCCGCGGCGGTGGAGCGCGACTGGTACCGAATCAACGGCTACCGGCTCACCGGCGACGGGCACTGCACCGCGTGCGGCACGAAGATCGTCGGCGTCTTCGATGGCCCTCCTGGCGAGTGGGGGCGCCGGCGGCGGCCGGTCCATCTCGCCACGGACGAGGACGACGGGCGATGACCGCACTTCGCCCGGCAGCGGTGGCAGGCACGTTCTACCCCGCCGACCCCGAGGAGCTCGCCCGCACGATCGACACGCTGCTGGCCGCAGCGGCGGTGACGCCCGCAGCGGCGGCACCCACTGCACTCATCGTTCCACACGCCGGGTACGTGTACTCCGGCCCGGTGGCAGCCACCGCGTATGCCGGCCTCAGCGCCTGGCGCGACCTCATCACTCGGGTGGTGGTGATCGGCCCAGCGCATCGTGTGCCGGTGAGCGGCCTGGCACTGTCCTCCGCCGACGGCTTCGTCACGCCGCTCGGGGTCGTCGCGATCGACACGGTGCGAACCGGTTGCTCGCAACGTGCAACGGCGCCTACATCGACGATCGGGCGCATGCACTCGAGCACAGCGTGGAGGTGCACCTGCCGTTCCTGCAGCGCACGCTCGGCACCGCGTGGTCGTTGGTGCCCATCGTTGCCGGCGACGCGCCTGCATCGATCGTGGCCGATGCGCTGGAAGCGCTGTGGGCCGAGCCCGCGACGCTGATCGTGGTCTCCACCGACCTCAGCCACTACCACGACGCCCGCACCGCCCACCGGCTCGATGCGGCCACGGCCGCCGCCATCGTGGCCGGGAACTGGGAGCAGCTCGACGGCAGCCGCACCTGCGGGGTGGTGCCGGTGCGCGGCGCCCTCGAGCTGGCTCGGCGCCATGGGGGGCACATCGAGCTGCTCGACCTGCGCAACTCGGGCGACACGGCCGGCCCCGCCGATCGCGTGGTCGGGTACGGAAGCTTCGCAGTGCGATGAAGCTGCAACCACTCACACCCGACGAGCTCGGCCAGCTGGTGGAGATCGCCGAGCGGTCGATACACCAGGCCGTGCTCGGTCGACAGTGGCATCCCGACCCGATCGCGTACTCGGCCCGGCTGCGGCAGCCGGGCGCGGTGTTCGTGACGTTGCGTCAGCACCACCGGCTGAGAGGCTGCGTCGGCACGCTGACTGCCACCGAACCACTGGTGATGGCGGTGGCCGACCGCGCCAAGGCCGCGGCGTTCGACGACCCACGCTTCCCAGGCGTCAGGCTCGGCGATCTCGCCGACCTGGAGGTGTCGGTATCGGTGCTGTCCGCGCCGGAGCCGATGGCGGTGAACGGAGTCGACGAGTTGGTGGCCGCCATCCGGCCGGGAGTGGACGGGGTGGTCATCGAGGCCGACCGCCACCACGCAACCTTCCTGCCGGCGGTGTGGGACGACCTGCCCCACCCCCAGGAGTTCGTGGATGCGCTGTGGCGCAAGGCCGGGATGACACCTGGAACCTGGCCCGACCACGCCGTCGCGTCGAGGTACACCGCGCAGCACTCGTGATCGTGCGGCGCGCGGCCAGTTCGCTCACCGGCGGCGCTGTGCTGCCCGAAGACGCTTGTCGAGAGCATCGACGGCCAGCACGAGCGGCATCGATGCCACTGCGACCGCCCAGCCCACCAGCGGTGGGTTCGACTGGCCCAGCTTGTCGGCGAGCCACGGCACCAGCAGCACCGTCAACGCAAAGGCCAGCTCGATCCACACGGTGACCAGCAACATCCGATTGGTCGTCCAACCAAGCTGACCCGGTCGTCGTGTGGAGCTGCGACACGCGAACGCGTTGGCCTTCTGCCCGAGCACCACCGTCATGAACGCGGCGCCCGAGGCCGCGGCGAGCGCTGCCTCGCCCGGGTACTCCCTGCCGGGGCGCCAGCCGGCAGCGGCCATCGACACGACGAATGCGGCCATCGAGGCCACCGTGATGGTGGGCCCGATCACGCCGAACGCACGCCGCCGCACGGTGGCGTTCATCAAGCTGCCGGTCACCGGTGGGCCATCGAGCAGGTGCTCGCTGGGGGGTTCGGCACCGAGCGCCACGGCCGAGAGGGTGTCGGTGCCGATGTCGAGGGCAAGGATCTGCATGACGCCGAGTGCGAGCGGAAAGCTGCCGCCCGACAGCATCCACACCACGAACGGCGTGAGCTCGGCGACGTTGTCGGTGAGGTGATAGGTGAGGAACCGGCGGATGTTCACGTAGGTGGCCCTGCCGTGCTCGATGCCGGCCACGATGCTGGCGAAGTCGTCGTCGAGCAGCACCAGATCGGCGGCCTCACGGGCGACGTCGGTACCGGAGAGACCCATCGCGATGCCGATGTTGGCCGCGTGCAGCGCCGGTGCGTCGTTCACGCCGTCGCCGGTCATGGCGACGACGTGACCGCGAGCGCGCAGCACGCGTGCGATGCGCAGCTTGTCCTCGGGTGACACGCGGGCCACCACCGTGCCGTCGTGGTCGAGCAGCTCACCGAGCTCGGCATCGTCGGCCGGCAGGTCGGCGCCGCTGACCACCAAACCCTCGCTGCTGCGCAACCCGACCTCGTCGGCGATCGCCTCCGCGGTCTTCGGGTGGTCGCCGGTGATCATCAGGATGTGCACCCCGGCGCGCCGGCAGGCCGCCACGGCATCGCGAACACCGGCGCGTGGTGGGTCTTCCAGCGCGAGCAGGCCATCGAGCACGAGGTGTTGCTCGGCGGCACCGGCACTGGTGATCGGCCCGTCGCTCACCGCGCGGCGAGCGACGGCCAGCACGCGCAGGCCTGTGCGCGTCATCTCCTCCACCACTGCGTCGGCGCCGTCGGATGCGGCGCACAGTGGCAGCACCGTGTCGGGAGCGCCTTTCACCACCACCTCGCCATCGATCACGATCGACATGCGGCGCCGGCGCGGATCGAAGGGGAACCGAGCCGACCCCGGCCGCTGCGCACGATCGGCATCAGGGTCGCCCCCCAGCCGTCGCGAGAAGGCATCGACGGCTGCCTCCATCGGATCACCGTGCGCCTGCCAGCGGCCGTCCTTCTCGTACGCGTAGCCGGTGGCACAGCGCGCCCCGGCGAGCGCCAGTGCCTCCAGCGAGCTGCGGTCGCCGACCACCACCACGTCGGCGAGGGGCTCGTAGCCGGTGCCCTGCACGGTGACGGTGCCGGTGGGCGTCCACGCCCGCACCACCGACATCTGGTTCATCGTGAGCGTGCCGGTCTTGTCGGTGCAGATCAACGTCGTCGAGCCGAGCGTCTCCACCGCCGGCAGGTTGCGCACGAGCACGTTCCGTTTGGCCATCTGCTCGGCACCCCACGCCAGCGACAACGTCACGGTGGGCAGCAGCGCTTCCGGCACCATCGCCACCGTGACGCCGATGGCGAACACGAACCCGTCCTGCGGGTCGCTCCCGAGCAGCAGCGAGATGCCGAAGAAGAGCGCGCCGAGACCAACCGCGATGACCGCGACCAGGCGGACGACGTCGTTCAGGCTGCGACTGAGCGGGGTGACCGGCTTCTCGCCCGATGTGGTGAGCAGTGCGATTCCCGCAAGGCGCGTGTCGCGACCGATCGCCGTCACCGACGCTTCGCCGGTGCCCTCGACGACGAACGTGCCGGCGAAGATCGGCCCTCCGGCGGGCACGTCGGCCGGGCGGCTCTCACCGGTCAGCAACGAGGTGTCGACCAGCAGCGCCACGGAGGCATGGGTCACGCCATCGGCGGGCACTCGATCCCCCGCCTCGAGCAGCAGGCAATCACCCACGACCACGTCGTCCGCGTCGATCGTCTGCGGCCGCCCGTCTCGCCGCACGTTCACTCTGGTGGGCAACAGCGCCCGCAACCGCTCCGCGGCGCGGTCGGCACGGCTCTCCTGCAGGAACGAGAACAGCGCGTTGACCAGCACCACTGCGAACACGGCGACGCCCAGTTGCGGTAGCCCGGCGATGAACGCCAGCACACCCGCGACCCAGAGCATGAGCGCGAAGAAGTGAACGAGCTCGGCCCCGAACCTGTGCCACGACGAGGGTCGCCGCGGCTCGGGGAGCCGATTGGGGCCGAACTGGGCGCGCAGCTCGTCAGCTCTCGCTGATGTCAGGCCCTCGGCAGCTCGGCTCACTCACACCCCTGCGGCGTCGATCGTCTCGTCGACAACTTACCCACGCCGGCGTGCGGCCAGACTCCGCAGCGGATCAGGCCGCGACGGCCACCGCTGCCGCGGCTTCGGCCAGCTCCGCTTCGTCGGGCTTGTTGGAGAGCAGATCGAAGGCCATCCACAGCGTGTTCGTGAACGGGAACGCGACCAGCGGCACCACGATGGCCCCCACGACGAAGCCGATGGTGAGTGCCAGCACGGGGAAGTCGGGGGCGGTGGCCACGAACGCGATCACCATCGACACGCCGAGCGTGAAGAACGTGATCACGATGTTGAGAGCGATGGGGCCGAGCTCGAAACCGTGCTCGCGGTGCCACCGGATGCCACACGTGCGGCAGCGGTCGTACCGCAGCATCCACCGGCGGATGAACGTGCGCCGACTGCCACACAGCGGGCATTTCAGGACGAGCGCACGGCGAAACATCTTCACAGCGGACGGCAACGGACGATTCATACCCCCCATGGTATAGAAGTTGCGCCGCGAATCCGAAATACTCTTCGGGTGCGAAGAACCCTCGCCGGGCTGCTGTTCGGTCTTGCCTATGCCTGTGCGAGTCTTGCGATCGCCGGCTTCCTCCTGCAGCGCACGGCGTTCGACCCCGACAACTCAGCCGACGCGGCCGATGTGGTGCTGGGCGACAGCCAGGTGAAGGCGGAACTGGTCGACTTCATCGCCGACAGCGTCATCGAGCAACTTGCCGGCGTGGTCGATCCGGCCACGGTTCGATCGAACGTGGCCGCGGTGGCGGAACTGCCGGAGGGCCAGGCGCTGCTGGCCGAGATCATCCACGATGCGCACGCGCACATGATCGGCGACCAGCAGGGGCCGGTGCAGATCACCGGCGAGCAGATGGTGGCGATCGTCCGCGACGAGCGCGTGGCGGCACTGCCCCCGCTGACGCTGCCCGTGCCGAAGGTGACCGCGCTCGACATCGCCAACCACTCCCTCGATTGGCTGCTGCCGATCGCGTTGATCGCGACGATCGCGTTCGCGTTCCTCGGTTTCACGGCCCATCCGGAGAGGAGTGCGCTGTTCCGCAGCCTGGCACTCGGATTGCTGCTGCTCGCCCTGCTCGCCGCCATCCTCGGTTACCTCGTGCCTCGGTTCGTCGTTCCTGCGCTCACCGACAGCGTGTGGGCACGCGTGCCGGCGCGCCTCGCCGACGACTCGCTGCCGATGCTGATCGGGCTCGAACTGCTGCTCATCGGTGGCGCGCTTGCATTGTTCGCCGGCACCGGCATGATGCAGCGCCGGCGCCGGTGGAGCACGCCGGTGAGCACCTACCGGTACAACGAGGAGCGCCGCTGGAGCTGAAGCCCAGCGGCGGCTCGCACGAAGATCGTCCGGGCGCTGCGGCTCAGGCGGTGAGCTCGGCCACGAACTCGCCGAACACGTCGGCGTAGCGCAGTGCGTCGTGGTCGGTGTGCACCACCGAGATCAGCCACTGCTCGTCGAGCCCCGGTGGCAGCAGGATGCCACGGTTGATGCCGTGCATCCACTGCGCGAACGCAAGGTCGAAGTCGGTGGCCTTGTAGTCGCGGTAGTTCTGAATCGGCTCTGGCGCCCAGGTGACGCAACCCTTCGCGCCGAACTGCACGGTGTGCGCCGGCAGACCGGCGGCGGCGATGATGCCGTCGCACGCATCGAGCAGCATCCGGTTGCGAGCGATGGCCTCATCGGTTGCCGCAGGGGTGCAGATCTCGGTGAGCACGGCCTTGGCGGCGGCCATGCACAACGGGTTGCCGTTGTAGGTGCCCAGGTGCAGCACCTTGCCGGCGGTGATCTGGTCCATGCACTCGCTGGTGCCGCCGAAGGCACCCAGCGGCAGGCCGCCCCCGATGCTCTTGGCCAGCGCGACCAGATCCGGTTGCACGCCGACGACGCCGGTGGCACCGCCCCACCCGGCGGTGATGCCGGTCTTGACCTCGTCGAAGATCAGCATCGTGCCGTACTTGCGAGTGATCTCGCGCACCCCTTCGAGGTACCCGGGGAGCGGCTTGCAGATGCCGATGTTCTCCATGATGGGTTCGACGAT
This sequence comes from Acidimicrobiaceae bacterium, assembly GCA_016722025.1. Classification (GTDB taxonomy): domain Bacteria; phylum Actinomycetota; class Acidimicrobiia; order Acidimicrobiales; family Ilumatobacteraceae; genus UBA668. The sequence continues at coordinate 46,804 of JADKGZ010000006.1, read as the reverse complement.
GAAGCACGCCACATCGCGGCCCGCCAGGGCGCGATCGAGCGCCGCCAGGTTGTTGTACGGGATGACACCGGTGTCGCCCAGCACTGCCCGGGTGATACCGGCAGTCGACGGAATGGCACGCGGGTTGTCGGCGGGGCCTGCTTCGCTGATGGGCGGCTTCATCGAGATCATCACTTCGTCGTGGTGGCCGTGGTAGCCGCCCTCGACCTTGACGATCTTCTCGCGCCCGGTGACGCCGCGCGCGACGCGGATCGCATCCATGGTGGCCTCGGTGCCCGAGTTGGTGAAGCGCCACATGGGCAGGTTGTAGCGATCGCGCAACAGCCAGGCCACCTCGGTGTTCATCTCGCAGGGCGTGACGAACAAGGTGCCGTTGTCGAGCTGGGTCTCGACGGCGCGGCGGACGGCTGGGTGACAGTGCCCGGAGAACAGCGCCCCGTAGCCCATGTCGAAGTCGACGTAGCGGTTGCCGTCGACGTCTTCCATCCACCCGTCTTGCGCACGGCGCACCACGATCGGGTGCGGATCGTAGGCTTGGAAGCTGCTGGGCACGCCCAACGGCAGCACCTCGCGGGCCCGCTCTGTGGCGGCCTGCGACCCCTTGGTGCGAGCGATGTACACCTGCAGCTCGCGCTGCGTGATGGCCTTCGCCCGTTCGGCAAGTTCACGCGTGGGAATGCTTTCCGTTGCGCTCATGTCGTGTCTCCTCCGGATTTCGTTCTGGCAAGCCTAGCTCACCACGGAATCCGTCGTGAACGGAGAACATCCACACGGTGACACCACGACGAACCAGCAGCGCTGCGCGGCGGAAACGATGGTGGAATTCAGCGAGGCATGTGGCACAATGCTTGCCTTCATGGTGGCCGTAGCTCAGTTGGTAGAGCATCAGTTTGTGGTACTGAGGGTCGCGGGTTCGAGCCCCGTCGATCACCCCAAGGCAAGCAGGTAGAGGGCGCGAGCAGCGCCCTCTACACTGCTCGCCGCTGCGCCTCTAGCTCAACGGCAGAGCAACGGACTCTTAATCCGCAGGTTCTGGGTTCGAAACCCAGGGGGCGCACCACATCGAGAAGCAGGTCAGAGCCACATTCTGACCTGCTTCTTGCTGTTCGGACCCCGGTCGTGTGGTGAACGCCAGGAGCACCATCTCGGTCCACCCGTGAATTCACAGAAGGCGACGTCGGCTTCTGCGAATTCACGGGTGCGGGGACGAGCCTGCCGAGGACGACGAAGTGCCTGCGCAGAATCTCCGAGATGGCGGGCCACCGGCGGCGGTGAACGGCATCTGCAGTTGCGGGGGGTGCCAACCGGCGTTTCCGTGCCACGAGATGAACACACCCGTGGTGCCGTCGTGCCGCCCGGCCGGCCGGCCGCCGCCTCGCGACCGTCCACGGCTGGTGCGGCAGCGACGGCTACGGTGGCCGTTCCTGGCCACCCCCGAGGCCACGGCGACGGAGATGGAGTAACTCGAATGACCACCCGATTCAGTCATGCCCTTGGCGCGGTCGCGATTGCCGCAGCGTTGTTCGGCGCATGCAGCTCCGACAACCCGGTCAATGGTGCAGACACCGTCAATGGCGCAGGCCCCGCCGCACAACCGGGCGCCACCGACCCGGCTGCGCCGGCTCTTGGAGGGCGCCGACGGCTTCTACGCCGGCGAAGGAGAGTCGGTGTACCACGAGGCGAACGGCAACCTCTACCAAACCCAGGCCAGCGTCGACGGCGACAGTCGCGCTGCATCGCTCAGCCTGTTGCGGGTGTGGCTCGGCCTCTGAGCGGTCGCGCGCGGTCGGCGAGCCGCTACGAATCGCCCGCTGAGAGCGATGTGCGCACGGCGATCACCAGGCCCGACGGGGCGTCGTGCCAGAGCACGAACTCATCAGTGCCGAACTGCCGCGGCACGAAGGCGACATCGCGCCACATCCACTGCTCGCCTTCGTCACGGAGCACGAAGACGTCGATGGAGCCATGTTGCAGCGATGCAGACAGCTCCGCGAACGCAGTCGGGTCGAGCGTGTGCGCCAATCGGACGATCTCTGCCTCTCGCGAGCTCGAGCTCGACATGCCGGGCTCGAGCTGCAGGTAGCTGGGCCACGGAAGGAACACGTGCAACGCCTGGGTCGCGGAGAGCACGATCGGCCGCGCACCGGCGCGCACCATCGCACTGATCCGCCGCAGCGGAAACCCGTTGGTGGCCAGCTCGGCCGGGGCGAACGCCGAGCTCCTGCCATCGGGCGCGGCGGCAAGGTGCGCCAGCGTTGCGTTGTTCTCCTTGTTCCAATCCAGGCTCGGCATCACCAGCCACCCGATCGGCACGAGCAGCCAGATCGAGAGCGACGCGGCAACGACGAGCACACCGCGCCGTAACTCGTCTGCGGGAAACCGGCCCGAGGCCAGCTGCACGACCTCGTGGCAGACGAGCACCCCCGACGCCGCCAGCACCGGCCCCAGCACACGCGGTACGTACTGCAGCAACAGCGTGTTGCCGGTTGCTGCCAATCCCACCTGGGCAACACCCCAGAACACGACGAGGCCGCCCACGAACGGCGCCAGCGACGCCGACCACCATCGCTTGCGCCACAGGGCCAACACTCCACAGAAGCCGACGAACTGCAGCGCTGTCAGCGGCGATACGGCACGAAACGGTGGCAGCGGGTCGATCAGCCCAGCGGTGATCAACGACTGGTCCTGCTCGCTCTCGCCCGTCGTCAACGCGGCCCACACGACCGGCACCACGTACCAACTGGCCACGACGAACGCCGTCGCCGCAACCTTCAGCAGGTACGCCACCTCGTGACGACGTGAGCTCGAGCTGCGCATGCGGATGAAGATCAGTGCAGCCAGCGAAGGGGCCGCGAACACGATGACGCCGTAGTACAGGAGCACCACGACACCCGCCAGCAACCCGGCCGCCGCCCAGTGCAACCGCCCCGCCTCGGCGTCGCCGACCACCAGCAGCGCCAATGGGATGAAGATGGCAACGGCCAGCACGACGAAGCTCTTCCCGGTGCTCGTGTACCCGGCGAGCACCGCGATGCTGATCATCGCTGCCACCGGGCCGCTGGTCATCCGTCGCCACAGCGCGAACGACACCACCACCGAGCCGGAGAACAGCACGACCGACACCGGAGCCATCAACCGCCAGGCGTCGCGCCCGGTGAGGTCGGACAGACGACCGACGAGCCAAGGAAACAGTGGGGGGTACTGGTTGGGTGCGCCGACGTTGAACACGTCGGACGACGACCACGTCTGCGAGTAGTACGTCGCCATGCCGGTCAGCCGCCCCGAGTCGCCGTCGAGCAGGCCGAACGTGAACGGTGTGCCGTAGAGAGCAGCTCGTTGCACGAACACCAACCAGGTCGCCACGACACCGACGAGCACCGCACTCACCAGTTCGCGGCGACGACGCAGCGCCGCGCCGCACGCCACCACCACCGCGAGACCGACGAAGAGACCGGCGAGCGCGAGGGCGTGCCCTTCGATGCTGGCCGGATTGCGCCCGAGATGATGCGGCAGATCGAACACCACCAGCGTGCCCACGAGCCAGACACCTACCGCAACAGCGGTCTCCCGCCACCACTGCCCGCCCGAGTCCGTCACCGCCGGAGACTACCAAAGCAGCCCACCCGGCAGCCGAGGTGTCGCTGTGGTCACCTGTCTGATCGCCCGCTTTGGTACCGGTCGACCGGCCACGACGCACGAGTGGCCGAGCAGATGATGCAGCAGTCAGGCAGAGCAGGAGGCAGCCGTGTCGTTCGTCAACGAAGGGTCCAACCGAGCAACGAACACGTCGGCCGGCTGGCGACCCAGCAGCCGCCAGATCATCGGTGCCGTCATCGGCATCCTCGCGCTGATCTTCATCGCACAGAACTCGAAGTCGGGCACCATCCACTTCCTGCTGTTCGAGTTCACTGCGCCGGTGTGGATCGCGTTCTTGCTGATCCTTGCCTCGGGTGCCGTCGTCGGATACGTGCTGCGCGGGGTACGGCAGGACCGGCAGGCGGAGAAGAAGGCGGCCAGGAACAGCGACTGAGCCGGCCGCCCGCTCCGGCCGCCCGCTCCGGCCAGCACGGTCAGGGCACCAGCACGCTCTTTCCGACGACCTTGCGGTCGAGCTGATCCTGCAGCGCCACGGCCACGTCGGCCAGCGCGTACGCCTTGGGCTCGACCGGATGCAGGTCGCCACGATCGATGGCGGCGACGACGTCGCTCAACAACTGCTGGTTCTCCTCCTGGTGGCCGCCCACCCAGCCACCCCAGTCGACGCCCGTGACGCGTCGGTTGCGAAGCAGGATCTGATTGGCCGGCAGCTTCGGGATCTCGCCGGCAGCGAACCCGACCACCAGCAACTGGCCGTCGTCGCGCAGGCTGCGCAGGCCGGCCTCGGCGAGTGCCCCACCCACCGGGTCGTAGACGAGGTGCACTCCCCCACCACTCAGCTCCTTGGCGCGCGACTTCACGTCTTCGGTCGAGGTGTCGATCTCCGCTTCGGCACCGTGAGCCGACGCGATCGAACGCTTCTCCTGGCTGGAGGCCGCGGCGATCACGTGCAAGCCCATCGCGTGGCCCACATCGACTGCCGCCAAGCCGACCCCACCGCCGGCACCCAGCACCAACAGCCACTCGCCGGCGTGCGCCCGTGCCCGGTGGTGGAGCGCGACCCCGGCGGTGCCGTAGCTCTGCACGAAGGTGGCGGCCTGGCCGTCGGTCATGCCGGCCGGGGTGTGGGTCACGCGGCGTGCGGGCCACACGACCTCGCTCGCGAACCCACCCAACCCGGTGCTGCAGAACACGCGGTCGCCCACCGAATGAGTGGTGACGCCGTCGCCCACTTCGGCGACCACACCGGCCACTTCGCCGCCAGGAACGAACGGCACCGGTGGCTTGATCTGATAGAGGCCCTGCACGAACAGCCCGTCGACGAAGTTCACACCGGCGGCGGTGACTCGGATTCGCACCTGGCCAGGGCCGACCGGAACAGATGGACGGTGCTCGACCGTGAGATCGGAGACCGGACCGAAGCTGTTGCAGGAAACGACACGCATGTGGGCCGACCGTAGTGCGAAGCTGTGCGCCCATGCGGCTCGAACCATTCACGCTCACCGGCACGTACGTGCAACTCGAGCCCCTCACTCGCGACCACGGCCCAGCACTGCTGGCCGCCGGCAACCGCGACCGCAGCTCGTACGGGTATACGCCCGTCCCCGCCACCACCGAGGAGATGGGCGGCTACCTCGACTGGCTCCTCGCCGACGCCGCTCGCGATGCGGTCGTGCCATTCGTGCAGCGCCGCCTCGCCGACGACACGCCCGTGGGTTGCACTCGCTTCCTCAACGTCACCTGGTACACCGGTCGCGACAGTCCTGCCGAAGTGGAGATCGGCGGCACCTGGTTGGCCGCCGACGCACAACGCAGCCCGTTGAACACCGAGGCCAAGCTGCTGTTGCTCACGCAGGCCTTCGAGCAGTGGCACGTGTTCCGTGTGGCCATCTGCACCGATGCCCGCAACCAGCAGAGCCGGGCCGCGATCGAACGCCTGGGCGCGCACTTCGAGGGCATCTTGCGCCAGCACCGCGCCAGTACCGGTCACCTCACGCAGCCCGGCACCGCCCGCGACACGGCCGCATACTCCATACTGCCCGCAGAGTGGCCGGCGATCCGCCAGCGACTCAGGAGCCGACTCGATGGCTGACGAACGACCCGTGATGCTCATCACCGGGGCGGGCCGGGGCATCGGTGCTGCCGTCGCTCGCGCTGCGGCGGCCAAGCGCTACCACGTGGTGTTGAACTACTCGACGTCGAGCGACCCGGCCGACGAACTGGCGGCGGAGATCCGCGAGACGGGTTGCCGCGCCGTCACCGTGCAGACCGACGTCGCCGACGAAGCGGCCGTGCGGAGCATGTTCGCTCACGTCGATGAACGTTTCGGCCGCCTCGATGTGCTGGTCAACAACGCCGGCATCGCAGGCGGCTACGGCCCGCTCGACACCGTCACCGAGCCGATGCTCGCCCGGTTGTGGGCGGTCAACATCACCGGTCCGTTCCTGTGCGCTCGCGAAGCCGCGGCACGCATGCGCACCGACCTCGGCGGGCGCGGCGGCAGCATCGTGAACATCTCGTCGAAGGCGGCCGTGCTCGGTGGGCCCCACGAGTGGGTGCACTACGCGGCCTCGAAGGGCGCCATCGACACGATGACGGTCGGGCTCTCCAAAGAGCTCGCCAACGTGGGCGTGCGCGTCAACGGTGTGCGGCCGGGCCTGATCGAGAGCGACTTCCACCTCCACGCTCCGCCGGGCCGGGTTGCACGGATGGCGCCGATGATCCCCATGGAACGCAGCGGCAGTGCCGACGAAGTGGCCGGCGCAGTGCTGTGGCTGGCGTCGGCCGAGGCCAGCTACGTGACGGGAGCATTCATCGACGTCACCGGTGGCCGCTGAGCCTGCAGCAGCATCCGGCCGCCGTACGCCCCCACCACAGCAGTGAGCACGGCGAGCCCCACGATCGTGGGCGGCAGCGCCTGCGGGCCGATGCGGTCGAACAGCTGGCCGACGACGAACGGCATGACCAGGCCACCCAGGCCCGACGACGCGACGATCGCCGACGTGTTGCGCCCGCTGAGGGCGAGATGGGTTTCGGCGAACGCCATCATCGAGGCATATTGCGGGGCGACGGAGAGAGCGAACAGCAACGTCACCACCCACAACATCGGGCCCGGGCCGTCGAACACGACGAACAGCAACGACGACAGCACGGAGAGCAGGGTCGCGCCGGCAACGATCCAGCCCGGCGAGACGTGGCGGGCCACCCAGATGGCCAGCACCCGACCGGCGGTGAAGCCGAGACCGAACATGGAAGTGACACCGGTGGCGGTGGCGGCGCCGCCGTACTCGATCTGCTCGACGTACGTGTGGATCCAGTTGATGAAGCCCGTCTCCATCGCCACGTACGCGAAGAAGAACGCGCAGATCACCGCTACCTGCGTGCCCCGAGCACCGCCGGCATGGCTGCGCTCGACCGTCGCCAGCCGAGTTCTGGCAGGCGACGGGTGCGGCAGCATCAGCGCGGCGCACACCGCGGTGAGTGCAGCCATCGGCAACGCCACACCCCAGATGGAATCCGTGAGGTGCAACGACCTGTTGACGATGATCGGTGTGACCATGGCACCGATCGCGAAGCACAGGTGCAGAGCGTTGAGCAACGCACCAGGGCCTTCCGGCCGGCTCCACATCACCAGTGTGTTGCCGCTGACATCGCACAACCCACAGGCCCCACCGAGCACTGCGAACGCGGCGACCAGCAACGCCAGCGAGGGCGCGAGCGCGATCAGGACGATGGAGCAGGTGGCACCGACCATGGCCGCGACCCACCGACGGTGACCGCGACCGCTGTCGAGCCCATGACCGGCGAACACCGAGCCGAGGATGTAGCCGGCGGATTGGCCGACGAAGAGCCATGCGATGCCGCCGTCGGTGGTGTGCACGCGATCCCGCAGGTGCGACAGCGCCGGCCCGGCCACGCTGAGCCCGAGGCCGATGAGCAGGAACCCCGCCAGGTAGGCCGGCACCGGCGTCTCCCGCGATCCGGCGCGGGGGGAGACGACCGTCGGCGTGTGCATCGTTGCTTGAATCTAGGCAACCGGTAGGGTCGACTGCGCATGCAGGTCGTGGTGGTGCTCGCACATCCCAACTCGGACAGCTTCAGCCACGCCATCGCCGAGCGGGCCTGTACCGGGCTGCGCGCAGCAGGGCACCAGGTGCAACTGCTCGACCTCTACGGGCTGGGCTTCCGTGCGGCGATGAGCCGCGACGACCACGTCGCCTACCACGGCGATCACCCGGCGATCGACCCGATGGTCGCCGAGCACGGTGCGCACGTGCAGCGGGCCGACGCACTCGTGTTCGTGTACCCCACGTGGTGGAGCACGATGCCGGCCATGCTCAAGGGTTGGCTCGAGCGAGTGATGGTGCCCGGCGTGGCGTTCGTGTTCAACAGCAAGGGCAAGGTGCGCCCCGGCCTCGGCAACGTGCGCCGCATCGTCGGCATCAGCGTCTACGGCTCGCCTCGCGCGTACGTGCGGTTCGTCAACGACAACGGCCGCCGCACCATCACGCGGGCGTTGCGGCTCAACACCGGCATCCGCACTCGCACCTCGTGGCTGGCGCTGTATGCCATCGACACGTCCACCGCGACGCAGCGCGATTCGTTCCTCGATCGGGTCGAGCAGAAGATGCGTGCGCTGTGAGGGTGCACCTGGTGTACTGCCACCCGTCGGAGACGTCGTTCACGGCGGCGGTGCGTGACCGCGCGCTGGCCGGGCTGCACGCGGCCGGGCACGACGTGCGAGTGAGCGACCTGTACGCCGACGGGTTCGTGCCCGAGCTCTCCGCGTGGGAGCGCACCAACCACCTGGCACCACCCGAGACCAAGCCCGACATCGCCGAGTACGCCGCGAACCTGCGTTGGTGCGAGGCGCTCGTGCTGGTGTACCCCACGTGGTGGGCCGGCCAACCGGCCATGTTGAAGGGCTGGATCGACCGAGTGTGGGTGGCCGGGGTGGCCTACGAGCTTCCGGAAGGGGCGAACCGCATCCGGCCCAGGCTGCACAACATCCGGCGCATCGTTGCCATCACCACCCATGGCTCCACCAAGCTCGTCAACGCACTCGAAGGTGAGGGCGGCAAGCGCATCGTCACACGCTCACTACGAGTGTTGTGCAGCAAGCGGGCCCGCACCACTTGGATCGCGCTGTACAACATCGATCGCAGCACCGATGCTCGCCGCGCCGCGCATCTGGCGCGGGTGGAACAAGCGATGTGCGAGCTGCACTGACGCCGCTACGTGCGATCGAAGCGAGTGACGACCTCCACGTGTGCGGTGTGAGGGAACAGATCCAGCACGGTGGAACCTGCGTGGCGATAGCCGCGAGCGGCCAGCAGCACGGTGTCGCGGGCCAGGGAGACCGGGTCGCAGCTGACCAGCACCAGCCGCCTGGCTCCCGTGGCAGCGAGCACGTCGGTGGCCTCACGCCCCAGGCCACTGCGAGCGGGGTCGGCCACCGCCAGCTCCACCGGCTGCGGCACCCACTGCTCGAACATCGTGCGATGCACGGTGGCCCGATCGCCGAGGTTCACCACCGCATCGGCACACGACGACCGAGAACTCTCCACCACCACGTTGTCGGCGGCTCCGAGCGTGGCTGCGAACAACCCGATGCCGCCGTAGGCATCCAACAGCGGGCCGCGCAACCCCTCGAGCACGTCGCCGCAAGCTCGGCGAACGGCATCGACGAGCAGCTCCGCCGCGGCGGGACCCGATTGGAAGAACGATGCCGCAGAGACGTGCAGGTCGGCGCCTGCAACTCGCTCGACCAGCGTCGCATCGGGGCCGATGGCCACGTGTGTGGGCAGACCCTCGAAGCGGACCGACGGCGACGGCGACCAGACGGTGGCCTCGCCCGTGGCCACGCTGACCCGCAACGACACCTCGTCGGCACCCTCGACGCGCATGTGGGGCAGCAACTCGGCGAGCGCCGGGTGCGCCACCATGCACGACGCCAGCGCCACCACTCGATGACTCGACGCGGCGCGCAGACCGACTCGCCCATCGGCCGCCACTGCGAGCCGCATGGTGGTGCGGTAGTTCCACGGGCCGACGGCTCCGCCGACGCGAACGTCGGCAGCCGGCATCTTCGCCGTGCGGCGCATCGCGTCGGCCACCACCTCGGCCTTCCACTGCAGCTGCGCCTCCGGTGCCGCATGCTGCCACCCGCAACCGCCGCACCCCGCCACCCGCTCGGGGCACGGAGGGAGGGTTCGGTGAGGTGACGCCTCGACGACCTCCGTGACGGAACCCTTGGCGAAGTCGCGCTTGCTGGTGGTGATGGCCACACGCACGGTCTCACCGGGCAAGGCACCTTCCACGAACACCACCCGTCCATCGACCAGGCGAGCGATCGCCTCGCCACCGGCCGCCATCTTCTCGACCAGCACCGCCTCTTCGTGCACCGCAGCGATCCCCTGCGGCGCGAGGCGGCGGTGCGTGCGCCCACTGGGACGTGACTCTCTGCGCGCCATCCCCGCGAGCCTACGGACCTGGCCCGGCGCGACGCCGCGCACTACCCTCGAACCGTGCCCCGGATCGAGATCGCCCCCAGCGTGCTGCCCGCCGACTTCGCCCGCCTCGGCGAGGAGGTGGCGGCGCTGGAAGCTGCCGGTGTCGATCGCATCCAGTGGGATGTCATGGACGGCCAATTCGTGCCCAATCTCACGTTCGGACCCGACGTGATCGCGTCGGCGCGCAAGTACACCACCGTGCCGTTCGAGGCGCACCTGATGGTGCTCACCCCCGACCAGATGGCGGCGGAGTACATCGACGCCGGCTGCCAACGGCTGATCGTGCACGCCGAAGCATGCGTGCACCTGCACCGCACCCTGGGCAACATCACCTCGCTCGGTGCCAAGGCCTCGGTCGCGCTGAACCCGGCCACGCCCATCTCGGCCGTCGCACACGTGCTCGACCTGGTCGACATGGTGCTCATCATGACCGTCAACCCCGGCTTCGGAGGCCAGCAGTACATCGCCTCGATGGAGCCCAAGATCCGAGCCCTGCGGGCCCTCATCGCGGCCGAGGGGCTCACCGATGCCGTCGACATCGAGGTCGACGGAGGCATCGGCCCGGCCACCATCGCAGCTGCCGCCGGTGCCGGCGCCAACATCCTCGTCGCCGGCAGCGCCCTGTACCGCGACCCCGAGGGCTTGGCCCACGCCGTCGCCGACCTGCGCGCCCGGGCCCACGCCGCCGTCGCCACCTGACCCACCGCCTCCCCCCGCCCAGCGCAGCAAAGCCTCGGATGGCGACGACTGTCGCGCACCCCTTTCGTAGAGTGCTCGGTGATGGCGTTGCAACGGCTCACCACTCCCTACGGCCCGCCCGCCCTGCGCGCGCTGCGCGAGGCGGTCGATCGGCTGCAGCAGGGCGATCCGCTGGCACCCGTCACCGTGCTGGTGCACTCCAACGCCGTCGGCGTCGCCACTCGCCGCTGGTTGGCCGCCAACGGCGGCATCGCCGCCGCCCAGTTCGTCACCGCCTTCCGGTTCGCCGAGCTCCTCGGCGGCCAGGCGCTGGCCGAGAGCGGCAAGCGCCCCGTCTCCACTCCGGTGGTCGACGTCGCCGTGCGCCAGGTGCTCGCCGCCTCGTCGGGCATCTTCCAGCCCATCGCCCAGCACCAGGCAACCATCACTGCGCTGCGCAACACGTACCGCGACCTACGCCACGTGTCGGTGCCGCTGCGCCATCGGCTCGGCGCCAGCGGCTCGGCACGGGCCCGCGAGGTCGTTCGCCTGTGTGTCGACGTGCACCGAACGCTGCAGCGCGACTGGTACGACGAGGCCGACCTGTTGCACTCCGCCGGTCGAGCCGCCGCGAGTGCCCCGTGCCGCACCGTCGTCTTCCTGCCGCAGCGCTTGCGGCCCACCGAGCAAGCGTTGCTCGATGCGCTGGCGCACCACGGTGAGGTGCTGCTGCTCGAGGGCGAGCACCGCCTTCCAGCGGGTGTCGGGCTCGACGTCGTCGATGCCTCCGACGCCGACGAGGAAGCTCGCGAGGCTGTTCGCACGGTGGTCGCGGCGGTGCACGATGGCACACCGTTGCACCGCATCGGCATCGTGTGGTCGCGCAACGAGCCGTACGCACGGCTCGTCGGCGAGCACCTGCACGCGGCCGGCATTCCGTGGAACGGCCGTCCTGGCATCGCATTGCACGAGCGGCTGGCGGCACGACTGGTGCTCGATCTGCTGCGGCTCGATCGGCGGGGCATTCGCCGCGCCGACCTGTTCGCACTGCTCGCACACGTACCCGCCCGCCTCGCCGACGGCACCCTCGTTCCCCGGCAGCGATGGGAGCGCTTGTCACGCGAAGCCGGGCTCGCAGGCGACGCAGACTGGGCCGACCGGCTCACCGCGTTCAGCGAGCGCACCCGCGCACGCGGCCAAGACCACCACCAGCGCGATGCCGATGCGGCGCTGCAGCTGCAGGCGTTCGTCGCCGATCTCCGCAACCAACTGGGCGAGCCTGGTGCCGAGCTCCCATGGCAGCACTGGGCCGACATTGGTCATCGTTTCCTGCACCGCTGGCTGGGTGGGCACCGCGGCATCGCCACGCTGCCCACCGACGAGTTCGAGGCGTACACGGCCGTGCAGGCCGCACTCGATCGACTGGGCCGACTCGACGCTCTCGCCCAACCTGTCACCCGCGTCATCTTCGCCCACACGCTCCAGTCCGAGCTCGACAGCGCACCCGGGCGCGTCGGTCGCATCGGCGTCGGTGTGCACGTCGGGCCGCTGTCGTTCGCCGTCGGCCAACCGTTCGAGCTGCTCGTCGTGGTCGGCACCTGCGAGGGCCTGCTGCCCGCTCCCCCACCTCCGGAGGCGCTGCTGGGCGACGCCGACCGAGCGCTCACCGATGGCGCGCTGCCCATCAACGCCGACCTCGCCGCGGAACAGCACCGCCAACTGTGGGCGGCGCTCGCCGGCACGAAACGGGCGGTGCTGCTGACGCCTCGCGGCGACCTGCGTGCAACCGCGCTGCGCCAGCCGTCGCGCTGGATCGCAGAGCTCGCGCACGGCATGCCCACACAGGCGCGGTCGGTGCCCTCGTTCGCCGCCGGGCTGGCCGACGCCGCCTTTCCGGCCACGCTGTCGCAGCACCGCATCCGTGCACTCACTCACGCTGCACGCTCAGGTCAACCGGTGGCCGAGCATCCTGTCATGCGCTCGTTGCAGCCGTTGCGGCTGGGCGTCGCGATGATCGCCGCTCGTGCACTGCCGCTGCTCACCGAGTACGACGGCGATCTCAGCGGGCTCAGCATCGACCCATTGGGCGACCGCCCGGTCTCGCCGACGCGCCTGGAGGCGTGGGTCAGTTGTCCGCACGGGTGGTTCATGCGCTACGTGCTCGGCCTGCAACCCGTCGAGCAGCCCGACGAGCAGATGCAGATCACCCCGCGAGATCGCGGCACGCTGGTGCATGCGGCGCTCGACCAGTTTCATCGGCAGGTGATCGATGGTCTGCTTCCCCAGCCGGGCCCCGATGGGTGGAGCGCCCAACACCTGGAGGCGCTCCTCGCCGCGTTCCAGGAACAGGCCGGCCAGCTCGAACAGGAGGGTGCCACCGGCCGCGCGGCGTTCTGGCGCAGCGAGCAGAGCCGCCAGCGCTACGAGCTGGCCACGTGGCTGCAACACGACAGCGTGTTCGTTGCCGGCCGGCACGCGCAGGTCATCGCCTCCGAGCACCGCTTCGGCAGCGGTGGCACCCCGCCGGCGGTGATCGAACTGCCCGACGGCACCGTGGTGCGTCTGGCGGGTTCCGTCGACCGGATCGATCGCTGCGACGACGGCACTCTCGTGGTCACCGACCACAAGACGGGCGGCGCAGACAGCTTCCGCGACATCACCGACACCGACCCGACTGCCGGGGGTACGAAGCTGCAACTGCCCGCCTACGCAGCCGCGGCCGTTGCGTTCGCCGGCGCCGGCGCCATACCACCGGTGGTCGCCGAGTACGCGTTCCTCGGAAAGGCCGACTACAAGCGAGTCACGTCACACATCGGCGAGTCGGCGTGGCCGAAGGTCTACGACGCGCTGCAACACGTGCTCGACGGCATTCGCTCGGGCGTGTTCGTCGCCCGCCCGGAGAAGTCGCAGTTCCGCCTCAGCTTCGTGCCGTGCGAGTACTGCGACCCCGACCACCTGGGCACCGCCGAGCGGTGGACGCAGTTCGAGCGCAAGCTCGCCGACCCCAGGGTCGCAGGGTTGCTCGGCGAACCCGGCGACGCGACACCCGCGCCCACCGGCCACGAGGAGACCGTCGATGGCTGACCAACTCGACCTGTTCAGCGCCATCGACCACACCTCCGCCGCTGCGCTCGGGCCCCAGCGTGCGACCGCCCCCGACCAGGCCGACCGCAACCTGGTCACCGACGCACTCGCCACCACCTTGTTCGTGGAGGCCGGCGCCGGCAGCGGCAAGACCACCGCGCTCGTGCAGCGCGTCGTCAACCTCATCCTCGGCGGCGTGCCGGTCGGCTGCATCGCCGCCATCACGTTCACCGAGAAGGCCGCGGCCGAGTTGCGCCACAAGATCCGCAGCTCGCTGGAAGCAGCGGCCACGCACCACGCCGCGGCCGCCGCGTTGGCCGATCTCGACCAGGCCCCCATCGGCACGTTGCACGCGTTCGCGCGCCGTCTGCTCAGTGAGTTCCCGGTGGAGGCCGAGCTGCCGCCTCAGTTCGGTGTGCTCGACGAAGTGCAGAGCGCGACGGCGTTCCACGAGCGCTTCACCGACTTCCTCGAGATGCTGCTCGACGACCCGGCGTCGGTTCGGCTGGTCGATCTCTGCCAGCACGACGGCTTCGGCGTGGAAAAGGGCGTCCGGGTGATGGCGGAAGACTTCCAGGCCAACTGGGATCTCGTCGCCGAGCGAGTGTCCGCCGTGGTGCCCGAACCGCAGCACGACGGCCCGGCGCGCGAGCACCTCATCGAGTTGTGCGCTGCGGTGGCAGCGTTCCAGCCGCCACCGGGCGACACCCAAGGCGTCGTGTGCCAGCAGTTCGCCCACTGGGGCAGGCTGCTCTCCGAACCGCCTCCGCTCAGTGAGCTGCTGCGCCTGCTCACCACGCTGGCGAAGGCGAAAGCCAAGGGTGATGCGGCCAAGTGGAAGAAGCACCACGGCTCCGACGCGGTGCTGCCACTGTTCAGGCAGGCCGTCGCCGACGCTGCCGGCGCTGCCAGCGAGATGACGAAGCAGTGCAACGAGGAGCGACGGCTCACGCTCGGGGCGTTGCTGCGCGAGTTCACCCTCGACTCTGTGCGGCAACGCCAGCGCGACGGCGAGCTCGAGTTCCACGATCTGCTGGTGCTCGCACGCCGACTGGTGGCCACCGACGCCGGGGTCCGGGCTCAGCTGCACCAGCGCTACACACATCTGCTGCTCGACGAGTTCCAGGACACCGATCCCATCCAACTCGAGCTCGCCGTGCGCATCACTGCCGAGCCGGTCGACCAGGCCGCCGACTGGAGGGTGCTGCGGCCGTTGCCCGGTCGGCTCACCGTGGTGGGCGACCCGAAGCAGTCGATCTACCGCTTCCGCCGCGCCGACATCGCCCAGTTCCTGCAGGCCCGCGAGCAGATCGGCGCCGAGCGAGCAACGCTGTCGGCCAACTTCCGCAGTGCCCCACCCATCATCGACTGGGTCAACGCCACGATGAGCAAGCTGATCGTGTACGAGGCCGACGTGCAGCCCGCGTACGAGCCGCTCATCGCGGCCCGGCCGGGCCCGAGCGAGCACGGCAGCGGTCGTGAGCACGGCAGCGGTCGTGAGCACGGCACCGGTAGTGAACACGGCACAGTCACCGTGCTGGGGGCCGATGCGCACACCAATCTGCCACGTGCTGCCGCCGAGACCCTGCGCGAAGCGGAAGCAACCGACGTCGCGGCGGTCGTGGTGCAGGCGCTCGCGCAGGAGTGGCCGGTGCTGCGCGACGGGGTACTGCAGCCGTGCCGCCCGGGCGACATCGCCATCCTGTTGCCGTCTCGGCTGTCGCTGCCGGCCCTACAGGTGGCGCTGGCGGCACGGGCCGTGCCGTACCGAGCGGAGAACAGCTCGCTGGTCTACGCGGCTCCGGAGGTACGGGCCATGATGCTGGCCCTGCGCGCTGCCGACGACCCAACCGACGAACTGGCCCTCGTGTCGGCACTCCGCACTCCGCTGTTCGGCTGCAGCGATCGACATCTGTACGAGTGGAAGGTCACCCATGGCCAACGCTGGCGCTGGAGCGTGGGCGGCGAGTCGCTTCCCGGCGAGCTGCGGCAGCACCCTGTCGCGGTCGCGTTGGACTGCCTCGGCGAGGTGGCCGCCCGCATTCCCTACAGCACGCCCTCGCAGCTGCTCTCGTGGCTGGCCGAAGACCGATGCGTGATGGAGCTCGCCTTGGCGCAGCGCGACAGCCGCGACGTGTGGCGGCGAGTGCGGTTCGTGATCGATCAAGCCCGCGCCTGGAGCGAAGCCGGTGGCCATGGTGTTCGGCGCTACCTGCTCTGGACCCGGCTGCAGGGCGACGAGGGCCGCTTCGTCGCCGAGACCGTGCTGCCCGAGACCGACCACGATGTCGTGCGCATCATGACCGTGCATGCTGCCAAAGGCCTCGAGTTCCCCATCACCGTCGTGTCGGGCCTCACCGCCAGACCACAGGGCGCACGCGGCAAGCGGGTGGTGTGGCCGGCGGGCACCTGGGCACTCAGCACGAAGGACGACCCCACCTACGTGCAGTTCGCTCCGGTCGACGAGCAGATGAGCAACGCCGAACGCCGTCGCCTGCTGTACGTGGCGTGCACCCGAGCGATGGACCACCTGGTCGTCTCGCTGCACCGCCCCGACACGACAGGCGCGTCCGCCGCCCACGACCTCGCCACGGCGAGTGAGGGCGCCACTCATCGCCCGTTCAGCGCCACCGCGGCGACGCTGCTCGGTTCCGCACCGGCCGCCACAGAGCTCCCATGGGCCGACGAGGGCACCTGGTTCGCCACCTGGCAGTCCGATCTCGCTGCTGCCAGCCGGCCAGCCGCGCTCAGCGCCACCACGCTCGCCGGTCGCCTTGCCGGTGATGCCGACACCGCGGCTGCGGCCAGCGCCGACGATGGCGTGCGCAAGGACCCCGTCGACCTCGACCTGCCTCCGTGGCAACGCGGGCGGTACGGCACGGCAGTGGGCCGAGCAGTGCATGCCGTGCTGCAGTTCGCGGATCTACGCACCGGCGCCAACATCCCCGGCCTGGCGGCCGCGCAAGCCGCTGCCGAAGGTGTGCTGGGTCACGAACGCACCATCGAGCGGCTCGCTCGTTCGGCACTGCGGGCACCGATCGTGGCGCAGGGCATCGAAGGGCAGCACTGGCGCGAGCTGTTCGTCGCCACCGAGATTGCCGGCACGGTCGTGGAGGGCTACATCGACCTGCTGGTGCGGCACCCGACGAGAGGGCTCATCGTGGTCGACTACAAGACCGACCAGGTTGCCGACGGGCCCGAGCGTGCGCGCCGTCTGCAGCGCTACGGCATCCAGCTCGCCGCCTACGGCCTCGCCTTGGAGCAGTTGCTCGGCGAACCAGTGGAGGGCGGGGTGCTGGTCATGTGCCGCCCCACCGGCCCGGCCGAGCACATCGAGATCGACGATTGGCACAACCTGCGCGACTCGCTACGCACCCGATTGCTCGGCAGCGACTGACGCCGGGTGGTGCCGGCGCCCAGCGGCAGAAGCCGCCGCAGGCTCTGCACGGCTGATGTCGCGCAACGAGCGACCGACAGCGAACAGCAGGTGCTTCACCGCCACCAGCAACAGCAACACGGCGAGCGCGACACCCAGCGGCCGCAGCACCGCCAGCAGGATCGACTTCCCCTCACCCTCGAGCGGCGCCAGCACACCGGTCTCCACCGACGTGCCATCCGCCTGCAGGGTGCGCGCCGGGTCTTCCACCCGCGGGCACTTCACATCGCTGTCGTTGGCACCGATCACGGCATCGCCGCCGAACAGTGGCGCCGGTTCGCTGACCGTGCTGACCAGCAACCCGGTGGTGGCATCGACAACGACACCGACGATGTAGCGCACGCCGATCGTCAGGAAGTGCGCCTCGCCGCCGTAGTGCACGTCGACGAGACCCCCGCTCGCGTAACCGTCGAGGTTTCCGGCCAGCACACGTTCGAGCCGGAAGCGAGCGGTCGTCGGCGGTTGATCCGTGTTGGACAGCTCACCGACGAACACGGCGCGCGCCGGTGCCGGCACGACGCAACCGCTGGGCACCACCACCAGCGGTCCGAGCGCCGGAGGAAGCTCGCCGGTCGCCAACGTGGTGTCGGAACCGGCCGACGACGCCGGCACGCTGGTGTCACCGGGCACGGTGGTGTCACTGGGTGCCGCGGGGTCGGTGGGCGGCGCGGCCGTTGCGCTCGCACCCCACCCCAACACCGCCAGTAGGCACAGGCACAGCCATCGCGCACGTCGCATCGCCCGCCACGCTACCGAAACGTCGTCTCGCGAGGGTGGCGGGCGGGCCTCAGCGGCCTCGGAAGCGCGGTTGCCGCTTCTCCACGAACGCGAGGATCGCCTCCGGGGTGTCGTTGGTGCCGAAGTTCACGGTCTGCGCCATTCCTTCGTCGTCGAGTGCTTCCTCGAGCGTGACGTTCATCGCGTTGTCGAGCAGGCGCTTGGTCATCGCCACCGCAATCGGCGGGCCTGCCGCCAGCCGTGTGGCCCAATCGGCCACGAAGCCATCGAGCGCAGCATCGGGCACGACCCTGTTGACCAACCCGATGCGCTCCGCCTCGGTGGCATCGATGATGTCGGCGAAGAACGCCAACTCCTTTGCCCGGTGCAGGCCAACCCTGCGTGGCAGCAGCCAGGACCCACCAAAATCGACGCTGAGGCCCCGCTTGGCGAAGATCTCCGAGAAGCGGGCCGTGTCGCCGGCCACCACCAGATCGCACCCCAACGCCAGGTTGCATCCGGCGCCCACCGCCACGCCCCGCACCTTGGCGATGGTGGGTTGCGGCAGGCGGTGCAGCGCAAGCGCGACGTCGCCCACGTGTCGCATGGCAGCGAGTTGGTGCCGGCTGGCGCCGCCACCGGTGAGGTCGGCGCCGCTGCAGAACTCGCCGGCGGCCCCGGTGATCACCACCACTCGATCGTCGGCAGAACCGGCGATCTCACGAAAGGTCGCGATCAACTCGTTCCACATCACCTCGTTCATCGCGTTCTTCTTCGCAGGCCGATCGAGGGTGATCGTCACGATGCCGTCGGCTCGGGCCACTTGCAGGGTCTCCATGTCGATGGACGATACTGATGCGATGGGCTTCAACCCGAACCGCAAGCACGTCGCTCGCACGTCCGACTACCTCTTCGTCGGTCTCGCCGCACTCGCCTGCGGCGCGTTGCTGGTGTGGGCGTTCCTGGGCTGAACCTCGCGCCACCGCTCAGAACGCCGCTTCGATCACCTGCACCCGAGCGCCCACCACAGCGGCGACGTCGAAGCGCACGGTGACCAGGCCGCGGGGCTTCTCGGCGGCCAACCAGGTCGCCGCCAAGCGCCGCAACCGACGTTGCTTGGCCCAGTTCACGGCGCCTTCTGGGCCACCGAACTCGCTGCCTGCGCGAGCCTTCACCTCGCAGAACACGAGCACGTCGGCACCGGCGGCACCCGGCAGCACCAGGATCAGATCGATCTCTCCCGCGGTGCATCGCCAGTTGCGCGCAACCACTCGATAGCCGCGCCGCACGTACCAGCGCGCCGCTTCGTTCTCACCGAAACGCCCGCGAGCCTGCCCGGCCAGCGATGGCCGGCGCAGCGGGCGCGAGGTCAGATCTCCAGCGGCGGCAGCTCTTCCACGTTCACGTCCTTGAACGTGAGCACCCGCACCTTCGGGATGAAGCGGGTCTTGCGGTACATGTCCCATACCCACGCGTCGGCCAGCTCCACTTCGATCACCGGGCGCGAAGGGTCGCCGGTGACGGTGACGTTGACTTCGTTGGCCAGGTAGAAACGACGCTCGGTCTCCACGGCGAAGCGGAACATGGCCGCGACGTCCTGGTACTCCTGAGCGAGTTGGAGCTCGCGCTCGGCCTCGAAGTTCTCGAGATCGTCAGAGCTCAACGTGGGTGCTGCTCACACCGAGAGGGACGACGCCGATCAGGCGTCGCGCTTTTCCTTGATCTTCGCGCGCTTGCCGATGCGGTCGCGCACGTAGTACAGCTTGGCGCGGCGCACGTCGCCACGCTTCAGCACCTCCAGCTTGACCACCGTGGGAGCGTGCACCGGGAAGGTGCGCTCGACACCGACGCCATAGCTGAGCTTGCGCACGGTGTAGGTCTCGTGCACGCCGCCACCCTGACGACGGATGACGTTGCCCTGGAACACCTGCACGCGCTCCTTGTTGCCCTCGACCACCTTCACATGCACCTTGACCTCGTCGCCGGGCCCAAAGTTGGGGATGTCGGAACGAAGGGACTGGCTGTCGACAAAATCGGTGGACTTCATGGCACGAACTCTCTTACAGCGGTCGGCTAAGGAACGCTCAAGGATAGGTGACGGAAGGGAACTCTTCCAACAGTCGGCGGTCGGTTTCAGTGAGACCTCCGCGACCATCGATCAGGTCCGGACGGTCACGGAGGGTGCGATGCAGCGCCTGCGCGCGGCGCCAACGGTCGATTCGGGCGTGATCGCCGCCGCGGAGCACCTCGGGCACATCCCACCCGCGAAACGACGCCGGCCGCGTGTAGTGCGGCTCCTCCAACAGCCCAGAGGCGCCGAAGCTCTCGTTGACGGGGCTGCTGGCATTGCCCATGGCGCCCGGCAGCAACCGCACGACCGCTTCCACCACCAGACACGCAGCCACCTCCCCGCCGTTGAGCACGACATCGCCGACGCTGAGCTCGCCGTCGACGAGATGCTCGCGCACGCGATGGTCGACGCCTTCGTAGCGCCCACAGATCAGCGAGAAGCCAGCGCCATCGGCAAGCTGGTGAGCCATCGCCTGATCGAACCGGCGACCACCGGGACCGAGCAGGAACAGCGGGCGCGGCGGTTGTGCAGCTTCCACCGAGCGGAACAACGGCTCCGCCTTCATCACCATGCCGGCGCCGCCGCCGAACGGTGCGTCGTCGATGGTGCGATGCAGGTCGGAGGTGTGGTCGCGAGGGTCGTGCATGCGCAGGTCGAGCACCCCAGCGATGCGCGACTTGCCGAGCAGGCCCTCCGCGCAGAAGCCGTCGACCAGACCCGGAAAGATGGTGAAGACGTCGATGCGCATCGACCTGCAAGCCTACGGTGATGATCTTTCACCTCACCGATCCCACCCGCTGGGCCCACTCCGTTGCCGAGGGCCTGCACAGCGGCTCGAGTCGCGGCATCGAGCTGGCCGAGGAGGGCTTCATCCACTGCAGCACCGCTCAGCAGTGGCCGGCCACGGTCGAGCGCTTCTACGCCGATGCCGGCGAACTGCTGCTCTTGCAC
Source organism: Acidimicrobiaceae bacterium (assembly GCA_016722025.1). Classification (GTDB taxonomy): domain Bacteria; phylum Actinomycetota; class Acidimicrobiia; order Acidimicrobiales; family Ilumatobacteraceae; genus UBA668. The sequence continues at coordinate 25,758 of JADKGZ010000006.1, read as the reverse complement.
ATCGACGAGGCACTGCTCGCCGCGCCGCTGGTCTACGAGCAAGTCGGCAACGCCACCGAACCGTTCCCTCACGTCTACGGTCCGATCAACCTCGACGCGGTGGTCGAGGTCGAACGGCTCCGCTGAGCCGGCACGGGCTGCGTCAGGCCGCGTTCTCCGACACCGGGCCGTCGGCAATGGGCGATGCCCCCGACGGCGGTCGCTTCCGACGCAACGACGAGAGCAGGCGCACCACGAGGTGTTCGATGGTGCCCAGCATGATCAACAGGTCGAGGGTGATCGACCAGTTCTCCACGTAGAACAGATCCAACCGGCGGTAGGCCTCGAACGACGGGTTGTCGCGTGCTTCCACCTGCCAGAGGCCGGTGATGCCCGGCTGCACCTGCTCGCGCTGGCGCAGTTCGGCACCGAAGTTGGCCACCTCGGAGGGCAACGCCGGCCGCGGGCCGACCAGGCTCATCTCACCGCGCAGCACGTTCAACAGCTGCGGCAGCTCATCGAGGCTGGTCTCGCGCAGCAGCTTGCCGACGCGGGTGACCCGAGGGTCGCTCTCCATCTTGAACAACGGGCCGTTGCGCTCGTTCTCGGCGCGCAACTTGGCGAGCTGCTCCTCGGCGTCGACCCCCATCGTGCGGAACTTCAGCACGTCGAACGTGACCCCATCGCGGCCCACTCGCTGCTGCCGGAAGTAGACCGGGCCCCGATCCTGCAACTTCACCGCGATCGCAACCACGGCGAACAGCGGCGCGGTGAGCACCATGAGCACGACCGACACGACGAGATCGAAGACCCGCTTCGCCGCGACCTGCACCTTCGACAGCGACGGCGCCTCCACGTACAGCATCGGCTCGTGCGACAGCGGCAGCGACCGCAGGCGGCGAGCATCGATACCGGAGACGCCAGTGGCGAGGTGCACGTGCACGTCGTCGTTCTGCAGGTTGCGGATGAGCATGTTGAGGCGCGTGGAGCTGAGCGCCAACGGAGAAACCACCACGCCCGATGCGTCGTGCGCCTTCACCAAGGACTCGGTGTCGTCAGAGTGCCCGAGCCACAAGGCATCCAGCTCATGCCGAATTGCCTCGTCGCGGTCGCCCACGATGCCCACCACCGCCATGCCCAGGTCGGGGTGAGTGGAGAACACCTCGATCAAACGCGCTGCCTCGGCATCAGAGCCGACCACCAGCACTCGCCGCTGGTGATGGCCCTCGCTGCGCCGCACCGCCACCCAGGAGCGGAAGATGGAGCGGCTGAGCACGATGAGCAGCCACGAGATCACCGCGCCGAGCACGATGTAGCGAATGCGGAAACCGAAACGAGCGACGCGGTCGACGACGATCATGCCCGCCACCAGCATCGCCATGGCCCGAGTGCTGCGCGTGAGCTCCACGATGCGCACGGCACTGACACGGGCGAGGAACAGGCCCTGGCTGCGCATCGACGCGAGGCCGATGACGACAGCGGAGCCGACCACGCCCGCCGAGCGGAGCAAGCCATAGCCGGCAGGAAAGCCCACACCGAGGACCACCGCGAGATAACCGACGGCAAGCGCGAGCCCATCACCGGTGATCAGCAGCATCTTCAGCTTGTTACGTCCCACAGATCCAGCCTCTTCCACGGAGCCCGACGGCCCGCACGAACCGCCCGAGATGAGCTGCAAGTTCTTCGGCTGATTCACTGCTCTCCTGTACACATTTCTTGACGGCGCCCACACGGAACAGTGACGACAGCTCGAACGATTCGATACAACTCCCTGACAGAACGTTCGCACACCCTTCATCGAGCAGCGCAACGCTCAACGCCCACGCAACGTGACCATCCTCTCCCGCAGCGACGTATGGCCGAGCTCAACGACTCGAACTCGCGCGCTGCGCTTGGAGCGTACCCCGTCCGGCAAACGCTGAACGTGGTGGCTAACTCACCCCAACAGGTCGAAAAGGCCTTCCGGCGGATCGATCGTGACGAGCCCCGCGGTCGCGTCGACGATGAAGACCACCGGCACCAGCGCTCCGGACTCGAGCTCCAGCAGATCATGAGCAGGGTTGGCCACCACCGCCACGCAGCGGCCGTAGGCCTGGTGGTCGACGCCGACGACATCGGCCCCGATCAGATCGTGCACGTACAGCCCATCGGGGCTCAGCGCCGGCAGCGATGCCGCCAGCAACGGCGTGTTCACATAGGCCTCGGCAGCCGTACGGTCGGCGATGCCGGCGAAGTGCACGAGCCAGCGGGTACCTGCCGGGCGCGACGCCTCCACGGTGAGCCACGTGCCCCGGCCCTGCAGACGGGCACCCACCGCCACGCGCTCGCTGCGATCGGTGATGAGCTCGACGTAGAGATCGCCGCGCACACCATGTGCGCGACCGATGCGACCGACTTCCAGGAGCTCGTCGGCGGGCATGTGCGGCGCTGGCGGGTGATCAGTCGGCGAAGTCGACGTCGACTTCGACGTCGTCGCGAGTGGCGGCAGCACGCACCACGGTGCGGATGCTCTGCGCCGTACGGCCACGGCGGCCGATGACCCGGCCGAGATCGCCAGGCCCGACTCGCACTTCCAGGCGCACCTTGCCGCGGCCTTCGCTGGCATCGACACGCACGGCTTCCGGATCGTCGACGATGGAACGCACGACGTGCATGAGCACGGCGGTAGCAGTGGGCGCCAGTGCGGCGCCAGGCTCGGAATCGGTCACGACATCACTCTCGACATCACTCACGGGCGACGAGCCGGACTACTTCGCGGCGCGAGCGGTACCGAACTCGGCCCACGCGCCCGAGATCTCGAGCAACTTCTTGACCCGCTCGGTGGGCTGCGCGCCATCGAGCAACCACTTCACGCACTTGGCATTGTCGACGTTGAGGGTCGACGGCTCGGTGCGCGGGTTGTAGGTGCCCACGATCTGGATGAACCGACCATCGCGGGGCGACCGGCTGTCGGCCGCCACGATGCGGTACTGCGGCTGCTTGGTCTTGCCGACTCGAGTGAGGCGCAGCTTTACTGCCATGCGACTTCAGTGCTCCCTACGAAAACGTTGACTACGTCGAAATGCGAACTGCGTAAGGCTATCAATTGAAGTTCGGGAAGCCACCCGGCGCACTGCCCATTCCCGGCGGCATGCCGGGCAGGCCACCACCGGGCATGCCGGGCATGCCGGGCATGCCCGGTGGCAGACCGGGGAACCCGCGGCCGGGCTTGCCCTTCTTCCCCTTCTTGCCGGGCCGGCCCATGCCACCCATGGCGCCCATCCGCTTCATCATCTTCTGCATCTCGCCGAACTGCTTGACCAGACGATTCACGTCGCCCACCGTCGTGCCGCTGCCGGTTGCGATGCGATTGCGACGGCTGCCGTTGATGATCTCGGGCTTGCGCCGCTCGAGCGGTGTCATGCTGCGAATGATCGCTTCCACCGGCTTGAGCTGATCGTCGCCGATCTCGGCGCCCTTCAGCTCCTTGGGCATCCCCGGCATCATGCCCATCAGATTGCCCAGCGGCCCCATCTTCTTCAGGGCCTGCATCTGCTCGAGGAAGTCGTCGAGCGTGAACTCGCCTTCCATCAGCTTGGTGGCGGCTGCCTCGGCCTGATCCTTCTCGAAGGCCTGCTCGGCCTGCTCGATGAGCGTGAGCATGTCGCCCATGCCCAGAATGCGACCGGCCATGCGATCGGGGTGGAACTGCTCGAACTCGTTGAGCTTCTCACCGGTGCTGGCGAACGCGATCGGGCGGCCGATGACCTCCTTGACGCTGAGCGCCGCGCCACCGCGCGCGTCGCCATCGAGCTTCGACATGATGACGCCGTCGATGGCCAGTGCCGCATGAAACGCCTCGGCAACCCCCACCGCGTCCTGCCCCGTCATCGCGTCGATGACCAGGAAGGTGTAGTCGGGCTGCACCGCTTGCGAGATCTGCCGCACTTCCTCCATCAGCTCGGCATCGATGGAGAGGCGGCCGGCGGTGTCGACGATGAGCACGTCGCGACCCAGCCGGCGTGCTTCTTCCAGGCCGCGACGAGCGGTGGACACCGGGTCGCCGGGCTCGCTGAACACCGGCACGTCGATCTGGCGGCCCAGCGTGCGCAGCTGCTCGACCGCCGCAGGGCGTTGCAGGTCGGCACCCACCATCAACGGCTGCCGGCCCTGGCTCTTGAACCAGCGAGCCAGCTTGGCCGAACTGGTGGTCTTGCCCGAGCCCTGCAGACCGGCCATCAAGATGACGGTAGGCGGACGAGAAGCATATGAGATCTTGAGGGTTTCGCCCCCCAACATGGCCGTCAGCTCGGCGTTCACGATCTTGATCACTTGCTGGCTGGGGTCGAGCGCCTCGCTGAGTCGCGCGCCGATGGCCTGCTCGCGAATGCGAGCGACGACGTTGCGCACCACGCCCACGTTGACGTCGGCCTCGAGCAGCGCGGTGCGGATCTCTTTCAGCATCTCGTCGACATCGGCCTCGGTGAGGCGGCCTTTGCCGCGCAGCCGCTTGACGATGCCTTCGAGGCGGGATGACAGGGAATCGAACATGCGGGACGGAACGCTATCGCCCTCGATCACCCTCGAACCGTCGCCGGCGATCAGCCGATGGACAGCACCTCGGTGACGATGCCGGCTTCGACCGCCACGTTCACCCGGTTCTCGCGATAGTCCGCAGTCACCGCCAGGTCGATGCCGTTCTCGCGGGCCACCCGCATCTCGCCGTCGGGGTACAGACCGGCGATCAGCGCGGCCGCGTCATCGGTGCAGAGACCGACGATGGTGTCGGCGATGGACTCGCTGAGCCCGGGTGTCGTGATGTCGGTGGGCACCGGCGGGCACACGATGGCGACGGGAGACGTTCCCTCGACCACGTCGGTGCTGTCCACGGGCAGCGACTCGACCGGCATCGACTCGACCGGCATGGGCTCAGGTTCGGGCATCGCGAGGAAGCTGTCGTCGACAGCGATCACGGTGTACTGGCCCTCGTCGTCCGAGCTGAACGTGTAGGCGGGCAGCAACCAGATGGTGTTGTCCGCGGCCCACACCATCGTCAGATCCAAGACCACGCCGGTGAGGTGCACGGTGATCGGTTCGAGCGGCGGCATCGGGTCGGTCGCGCAATCGGTGCTGAGGTCGCAAACCGGCTCGATCGTGACCGGCTCCGTCGGGCCCGTCGACGGCTCGGGAGCGGCCGCATCAGTGGCCGCGGGAGCAGCGGCCCGCTCGCTGTAGCTGATGTCGCTGCCCACCGAGCGCGACATCACGGTCGCTCCGCCCCAGTACCCGCTCCATCGCCCGGTGTCGTCGTTGAGGCGCAGCACTGCATCGCTCACACTGACCAAGGGGTAGTCGTCAGCTTGCTGCGGTGCCGCCAGCGAGCCCGAGGCCCATGTCACGGCGCCGTCGGCCCCGAAGCCCACCGACATGGTGACCGGGCTGCGATGCCCGCCGAGCACGAGGAAGGCAGTGACGTTCGCGCCCCACTCGTCGGCGTAGACCTCGTACTCGTACTCGTCGCCGCCCGAGTCGTAGCCCATCTCGGCGAACAGCTGCTCGGCGGCCTGACGGGCGGCCGCTTCATCGGGAACGTTCGCCGGAGGTGCCGGCTCGACGCACTCGGGCAACGGCTGGTCGTTGCTCGCGATCACCTCGACGACGGTCGTCTCGGTGCCCACTGCATCGTTGCCCCCCGCTTCGACCGGCACCACACCGACGGGCTCGGAGGCGATCGCCGGATAGAAGCACGGCTCGACCGACATCGGGCTCGGGCTCGGGTTGAACCACCAGCTCAGCATGCCGTCGGTGCTCACCGTCAGCGTGGCGGTGGTGTAGTCGGCAGCGCCGACCATCCAGCCGCCACCCTCGTCGGCCGACAACTTGCGCACCTCACCCTGCACCCCCAGCACCGCCGCGATCTTGGCGATGCGGTCGACATCCGGCTGCACACCCACTGGCACCGTCCACGCCGGCCCGGACGACCCGAGGTCGGTGGCGGCACCGTCGAAGACGTACGTGATGTCCTGCCACGGCATCATCATCCGGTCGGCCGCCGCGCTCTCGGCGACGTTCCCGCCCTCAGCGCTGCCGAGCTGGATGACGGCCGGAGGCTGAGGGCCACTGGTGCGCTGGTTGGTATCGCCACAGGCGGAGAGGCCGACGAGCAGGGCGGCGGCGGCGAGAGCGAAGCGGCGTGAGCGGATCATGTGGTGGTCCTTGAGCGTGAGGGGCGCACGTTGCGTGCGTCACGTGGTGGGCGACGTCTCGCCACGGCGACACGTCGTTCGCAGAGTTCGACGCTGCACCACGTCATTGCGGTTCCCGCAGATTCAGTCGAGGCTGACCAGTGCCTCGACGAACTCGCGCGGATCGAACGGCACCAGATCGCCGATGGTCTCGCCCAGGCCAACCAGCTTCACCGGCAACCCCAGCTCGGTCTCGATGGCGAACACGATGCCCCCCTTGGCGGAGCCGTCGAGCTTGGTGAGCACCACGCCCGTGACCTCTGTGGCACTGCCGAACTCGCGAGCCTGAGTGAGGCCGTTCTGGCCGGTGGTGGCGTCGATCACGAGCAGCACCTCGGTGACCCTGCCGCGCCCCTTCGCCGCCACCCGGCGCACCTTGCGCAGCTCGTCCATCAGGTTGGTCTTGGTGTGCAGCCGCCCGGCCGTATCGGCCAGCACCAGCTGGATGCCGCGAGCACCGGCACGTTCGATGGCATCGAAGATGACGGCGCTGGGGTCGCCACCCTCGTTGCCACGGACGATCTCGGCACCGCTGCGCTCTGCCCACGTGGTGAGCTGCTCGGCGGCGGCAGCGCGGAACGTGTCGCCCGCGGCCATCAGCACGGTGACGCCCGCTTCGTGCTGCAACGCGGCGACCTTGCCGATGGTGGTGGTCTTGCCGACCCCGTTGACCCCCACGAAGAGCCACACGTTGGGGCTGTCGGGCTCGCCGGGCTCGAAGTGCAACGAACGGTCGGCGCCGAGGAGGCGCGAGGTCATCTCGGCCTGCAGCGCCTCGAGCAGCTGGCCCGGCTCGATGATCTCCTTGGCCTTCACCCGGGCGCGCAGGCCGCCGAGCAGCTCGTCGGTGACGCGCACCCCCACATCGGCGCGCAGCAACGCTTCCTCCAGGTCGTCCCACGTGTCGGTGGTGATGCCGGTGCGGCCGGCGATGCCGAGCAACGCCCCGGTGAACGCGGAGCGAGCCTTCGACATGCGCGAGCGGAACGATGGCCGCTCGACGGCGAGCTCCGGTTCGGCGAGCGCGTCGTCCTCGATCGCCACTTCGTCGTCGACCGCGGCGGACGGGGCGGGTACACCCACCAACACCTCCGGCGGGGGCCGAACGGGCAGCGCAGGGCGCGAAGGCGCCTGCGAGGACACAGCTGCACGACGACGGTTCCAGAGCACGACGCCGAAACCGAACACCAGCACCGCGACGATGAGTACGAGATAGATCCACAACATGGCGCCGACACGCTACCCGTGTCGCTTCGGCACCGAGGCCCGCCCGGAGACGAGCCACAGGGGTCAGGCGTCGTCGCCGCCATCGCTGAGCCGTTGCGCCAGCCACGCCAGCGGTATCGAGACGAGCATCACGAACGTCGCCATCACGTTGACCAGCGGCACGTTGTTGGGCCGGCTGAAGTTGCTGAAGATCCAGATGGGCAGCGTCTCGAAACCGGAGCCGGCCGTGAAGGTGGTGACCACGATCTCGTCGAAGCTGAGCGCAAAGGCGAGGATGCCGCCGGCCACCAGCGCCGAACGCACCAGCGGGAACGTGATGAAGCGAAACGTCTGCGAACCATGTGCACCCAGGTCGGCGGAAGCCTCCAACAGGTTGGGCGACGACCGGCGCAGGCGGGCCACGACGTTGTTGTAGGCCACCACCACGCAGAACGTGGCGTGCGCCATGATCAGCGAGTGGAACCCGAAGCCGACCTTGAACGAGAACAGACCGAGGTCGATGGTGCGTGAGAACGTGTTCTGCAGGGCGATGCCGGTGACGATGCCCGGCAGTGCGATGGGCAGCACCAGCAGGAACGAGACGGCGTTCTTCCCGAAGAACCTGAACCGGGTCAGTGCGAACGCGGCAAGGCTGCCCAGCACGAGGGCGACGACCATCGATGCGAACGCGACCTTGCACGAGTTGATCAACGCCTCGCGCGGCCCTTCCGCCTCCCACGCCTTCCCCCACCACGAGGTGGTGAAGCCGGTCCAACCGGGCCACGCCACCGACTTCTGCGGGTTGAACGACAGTCGGGCCACCACCACCAACGGCAGGTAGAGGAACAGCAGCGTCAGCACGGTGATGCCCAACAGAGTGACGCGTGACCACCGGGAGAGCTTCATGCCGAGGTGCTCATGATGCGCATCACAGGTTCTCGAATGCGCCGACGCGCTTCATGGCCAGCAGGTACAGCACCACGATCAGCAGTGGCCACAGCGTGTACGCAGCGGCGAGCGGTTGATTGGGCGCACCCAGAGTGGTGTTGATGAGCGTGCCGAACATGAACTTCTCCTTCCCGTTGTTCACCAGCTGCGGCACGATGTAGTCGCCCAGCGTGAGTGAGAAGGTGAAGATGGAGCCGGCGGCCACCGCAGGCAGCAGCAGCGGCAGCATCACCGAGCGGAACGTGCGAAACGGCTTGGCGCCGAGGTCGCCCGCCGCGTCGAGCAACGACGGCGACAGGCGCTGGATGCCGGCGTAGATGGGCAGCACCATGTACGGCAACCAGAAGTAGACGAGCGTGATGACGATGGCCGCGCGCCCGTAGCCCGGCGTCCAGCCGAAGGTGCTGTCGAGGAAGCCTCCACCACCCTTGCCGTCGGCAGCGAAACGACCGCCTGCGGGCGCGACCATGGCGCGCCAGGCGTAGCCCTTGACGAGGTAGCCGGCCCACAGCGGCATCAGCATCGCCACGATGAGGCCGCGGCGGGCGCCCCGCCAGGCGATCTTGGCGACGAAGAACGACACCGGCATCGCGATCAGGAAGCAGATGACCGTGACCGACAACGCGAGCAGAGTGGTTCGCAACATCACCCACACGACGCTGCTGTTGGTGAACGCGTCGCGCAGGTTGGCGAGCGTGAGCGTGTCGCTGGGCTTCTGGGTCGTCGGGTTCAGCTCGTAGAGCGAGCTGGCAACCAGCATCAGCAGCGACCCGACGTAGACCACCAACATCCACAGCAGCGGCAACCCGAGCGTGGACGCGACGCCGAGGCGCCGACGCCCGTGAAAGGCGCGGTTGACGCCGCGGAACGGGAGGGAGGGCCTTGCGGCCCTCCCTCCGTCGGTCGCGTCGGTCAGGACCGGAGAGTGGTCCAAGCGTCCACCCAGTCGGTGTACGGCACGCACGTCACGTCGGTGCGCCCGTCGAGGCACTCCTCGGTGGCCGTGGTCCAGTACCAGACATCGGTCCAGTAGGCATCGTCGGCAGCGTGGAAGGTGTCGCAGTGCTCGGCCATGCCATCGAGATCGCATGCCAGCGCATTGCTGGGGGCTTCACCGAACCACACCGCGACCTGCGCGTTGGCCCACGGCGACGCGATCCAGTCCATCCACAACTTCATGCAGTTGGGGTTGGCTGCCTGTGCGGACAGCATCCACGTGTCGGACCAGCCGGTCGCGCCCTCGACGGGCTTGACGGCGTCGATCTTGGCGCCGTTCGCAAGCGCCAGGTTGACGATGACCTGCCAGGTGGTGCCGGCCAGCACGTCGCCGTTCTCCAGCGAGCTCTGCTGCACGGTGTAGTCGCCCCAGTACTGGCTGGTGAGCGCCTTCTGGTCGTCGAGCAACGCCATCGCCGCATCGAACTGCGCCTGATCGAGGGCATACGGGTTGGTGATGCCCAGCTCGGGCTGAGTGGCCATCAGGTACACCGCCGCATCGGCGATGTAGATGGGGCTGTCGTAGACCGAGACGAACCCGTCGGCCGGCCCACCGGGTTCGAACATGGCACCCCACGAGTCGGGGGCCCCATCGGCGAACGCCTCGGTGTTGTACACCAGCAGGTTGGCGCCACGGCCGTGAGGAACGCCGTACGGCGCCCCGTCGACCGAGTTCCACGGCTGCAGCTTCAGACCCTCGAAGATGTCGGCGTAGCTGGCGAACTCGGCAACATCGATCGCCACGACCTCGTCGCCGGCGATCAAGCGCTGGGTTGCGTCGCCCGAGGCCGACACACCGTCGTACTCGCCGCTCTGCATCAGCTGCACCATCTCGTCGCTCGACGCACCCGTCTTCACGTTGACCGAGCAACTGGTGATCTCCTCGAACGGCGTGACCCAGTCGTACGCCGGATCGGTGGAGCCGTCCTCTGCGTAGCCTGCCCAGGCAACGATGTTGACCTGGCCCTCGGCACCGGCGAGCACGTCGGCGTTGGGCGTCCACATGTAGTCGGTCTCGCCGCCCGTGGTGTCGGGCGTTGCCGTGTCGCCGGTGGTGACTGCGGTGGTCGTGTCGGGGGCTGCGGTGTCGCCCGTGGTGGTCTCGACCGCGGCCGATTCGGCTGTGGTGGCCGCGGTGTCCTTCGAATCGTCGCCACAGGCTGCGGCAACGATGGTCAACGACGCAAGCAGCGCCATTGCCGCTCGAGTCGTTCTCATTGAGTTCCTCATTGGTCTCCCCCTTCAGAGGTGTTGGATCCGCCCGAGTCGGGGGATCTGGTGTCTGCGACTGTGTAGGCCGCGAAGCGCGACCAGGCCAGGCGGATGGAACCGCCGATGGCCACGCCAACGAGCCCGTCGCTCGGCACGCTGGCGAGTAGGTGTGCGCCGTCGGGAAGGTCGACGCGAATTCGGCTGTCGGCGCCGAGGTACTGCAGGTCGGCGACGACCCCGGCGACCGAGATCTCTCCGTCGGCCACCACCTCGTGCACCACACGGATGCGTTCGGGCCTCACGCTGTGCACATCGGCGACGCCCATCAACTGCTGCGACAGCGCCGCGGAGAGCACGTTGCTGGTGCCCACGAAGCCGGCCACGAACGACGTCTCGGGGTGGTCGTAGATCTCGCGGGGCGTGCCCACCTGCTCGATGCGCCCATGGTTGAAGACGGCGATGCGGTTGCTCATGCTGAGTGCCTCACCCTGGTCGTGGGTGACGAACACGAAGGTGATGCCCACCTCGCGTTGGATGGCCTTCAGCTCGACCTGCATCTCTTCGCGCAGCTTGGCATCGAGCGCCCCGAGCGGTTCATCGAGCAGCAGCACCTTCGGGTGGTTGACCAGCGCCCGGGCCAGGGCCACGCGCTGCCGCTGGCCACCGCTGAGCTGGTTGGGCTTGCGATGCCCGAAGCTGCCCAGGCGAACCGCCTCGAGCATCTCGTTGGCCCGCGTGCGCCGCGCTGCCTTGCCCACCTTCTTCACCTTCAACCCGTACTCCACGTTCTGCAGCACGGTCATGTGCGGAAACAGGGCGTAGTCCTGGAACACGGTGTTGACATCGCGATCGAACGGTGCCAGCCCGGTGACATCGCGACCCTGCAGGAGGATGGCGCCTGCCGAAGGGCTCTCGAAGCCGGCGATCATTCGCAGCACGGTGGTCTTGCCGCTGCCGGACGGGCCGAGCAACGAGAAGAACTCGCCTTCGCCGATGCTGAGATCGACCGAATCGACCGCGACGACTTCGTGCTCGCCGGCGCCGAACGACTTGCGCAGGCCGACGAGTTGAATGGCGGGTGGAGTGAGGTTCGACATGGGCTCGTGGTGACGTTCGATGTGACGTTGGATGTGACGCTTGATGTGACGTGATGTGACGTTCGATGTGAGCTGCGCGTGACGTACGGAGGCTGCAGTCGGCGACCCGGAGGCAGCTGAAGATGCGAGGCTAGCCGACCCCGCGGAGGTCACCGTGAGTTCGCGCCGCGCTGCGCCGATCAACGCGGTCAGGCGCTGGTGCTGACCTTCTCGACGACCACCTTCGACGAACCGCCGGGCTGCATGGTGACACCCAGCAGGCTGTCGCCGGCCTCCATGGTGCGCTTCTGGTGGCTGACGATCAGCAGCTGCGCCTCTCGCCGGAACTCGTGGACCAACCCGAGGAAGCGGTGCAGGTTCACGTCGTCGAGCGCGGCCTCGACTTCGTCCATCACGTAGAACGGCGACGGCCGGCTGCGGAACACGGCGAAGAGGAACGCCAAGGCGGTGAGGCTGCGCTCTCCGCCCGACAACAACGACAGCTTCTTCACGTTCTTGCCGCTGGGCTTGGCCTCGACCTCGACACCGGTGTTCAACAGGTCGTCGGGGTTGGTGAGCACCAAGCGACCCACACCGCCGGGGAAGAGCGTTGCGAACAGGCTGGTGAAGTGAGTGCTCACGTCGGCGAAAGCCGAGGAGAACACGGTTTGGATCTCGAGGTCGACCGCCTTGATCACTCGCATCAGGTCGCGGCGCGTGTTGCGCACGTCCTCCAGCTGCTCCTCCAGGAAGCGGTGTCGCTCTTGCAACTCGTTGAACTCCTCGAGTGCCAACGGATTGATCGGGCCCATCAACCGCAGCTCGCGCTCCAGGTCGCGTACGCGAGCGGCAGGGTTGGTGCCCTCGGGCACCACCGGCAGTTCGGTGGCCTCCGCTGCCGCCGGCTCCAGGTCGTGATCGCGCCGAAGCGCTTCGACCGCGCCTTCCATGCGCATGCGCACTTCCGCTTCGTCGATCTCCACGCGGCGCATGCGCTCGCGGTTCTCTTCCAGCTCCTTCTCGGCGGCGCTGCGCCGGCGACGCAACCCATCGAGGCGCTGAGCGAGCCCACGCACCTCGTCGCTCTGCCGGCGACGGATCTCCAGCAGTTCGTTGTGGCGAACCTCGACGACGTGGCGGTGAGCATCGACGAGCCCGGCCAACCGTTCGATGGCATCGAGGCTGCGCTCCACCGCGACTCGCCGCTGCGCCGCCTCGGTGCGGGCGACCGTGTCGGCCTGCAGGCGACGCTCGGTCTCCTCCAGGCGTCGCTCGAGGAACGTGTGCCGTTCGTGCAGCCCGGCGTTGCGCACCTCGAGGTCTTGACGTTTGCTCGCCAGCCTGGCGGTCTGCGCATCGAGACGGGCGCGGGCCTCGCCGCGAGCCCTGGCGGCCTGGGCCTCGGCCGCTTCGTCGGCCTCCAAGGCGGGAACCAACGTCTCCAGCTCGCTGATGCGTGCGCGCTCGCGCTCGGCGCGCTCGTCGGCATCGCCGAGACCACGTTCGACGGTCTCCATCTCGGCCAGCGCCTCGCGACGCTCGCTCTGCGAACGAGTGAGCGCTTCGCTGTTGGCGGTGAAGCCGGCATCGTGCGCATCGAGCCGGCGGGTGAGCTCGTTCTCGTGCTGCCGAGCCGCCTGCAGCTCGGCCTTGGCGCCGGCGAGGCCGGTGTCGCGAGTGGCCAGCTCGGCGGATGCCTGCGCCGAACGCTGCTGAGCCTCCTCCAGCGCCGCAGCCGTGGCACCGCCGCCGGCGGCGCCGATGCGCCAGCCGGTGGGGCCGAAGCGATCGCCGTCGGGGGTGACCACGACGGCCAGCGGGTTGCCGATCGCCAGGTCGAGCGCTTCCGCCCAACGGCTCACCCGCACCGCACCGCCGAGCACGGCATCGAGCAGTTCTGGCACCCCGGCGTGGCGGCTGCGCACGTGCGGGCGCACCGCATCACCGCCGCCGATTGCCGTGGGCGCGCCGGCGGGTCGGGCTCCGAGGGCGAGGACGGCACCGTGCACGTTGCTGGCCTGCAGCGACTGCAGCGCCCGCCGACCGGTGTCGGGGGTGGCCACGACGACGGCCTGCAGCGCCTCGCCCAGCGCAGCCTCCACCGCCGGCTCCCAGCCGTCGTCGATCTCGATGACGTCGAGCAGCGTGCCGAGCACACCGTCGACGCCGGCGAGGTGCTTGGCACCGGCACGGGCACGGGCGCCCTCCAGTGCGAGGTTCAGCGCTTCCGCGCGCGCCTTCCAGCGCGACGCCTCCTCCGCTGCTTCCTGGCGACCGGCGAGTGCTGCATCGTGGGCGGCATCGGCGGCGATGCGGCGAGCCTCGGCGGATTCCACATCAGCAACCAGCGCGGCCTCGGCAGCCTGCGACGACTCGCACTCGACGCGCAGCCGCTCGCACTGGCCGTCGAGGCGCTCGGCGCGTTGGCGCAGCGCATCGAGACGGGTTCGCTGGCGGCGCAGCTCGACGTCGGCGCGTTCGAGGTTGCCGCGCATGGAGCGCAGCTCGCCGCGCACTTCCGCAGCAGCGCTGGCAGCCGAGGTGCTGTTGGAGATGCCGTCGATGGATGCCAGGGTCTCTCGCCGTTGATCACTGAACGCCGCTTCCTCGGCGGCCAGCTCCTCGGCCTCCGGGCCCACTGCGAGCAGGTCGGCTTCGACGCCGGCCAGCTCGTCGCGCAGGCGCTGGGCGTCGGCTTCCAGGTTGGCGACGACGCCGCTGTCCATCAGCTGCCCACGGTCGCGTTCCATCGAGCGACGGCGCTCGACCAGCACTGCGGCAATGCCGCGGGCACGCTCGCGCAACTGCTCGACGCGCACCATCTCGTCGCCGAGGTCGGTGTCGCCGCGAGCGGTGAGCTCGGCCTCGGCTGCCATCACACCGGTGTCGAGTGCGGCCAGTTCGGTGCGCAACGCCTGCTCCGCAGCACTGAGCGTCAGCTTCTCCCCCGCCTGCGTCGACATGCGCGCGCGCAGCGAGGCGATCTCGCGACCCGCCAGGAAGACCCGCAACGCGTCGAGCTCTGCCACCAGGTCGCCGTGGCGGCGCGCGGCATCGGCCTGACGCTCCAACGGTCGCAGCTGCCGACGCACCTCGCGCAGCAGGTCCTGTACGCGCAGCAGGCTCGCCTCGGTGGCATCGAGCCGGCGCTCGGCCTTCTCCTTGCGGCGACGGTACTTCAGCACGCCGGCTGCTTCTTCGACGATGCTGCGTCGATCCTCGGGCCGCGCGTTGAGCACCGCATCGATCTGACCCTGGCTGACGATCACGTGCTGCTGGCGGCCGACGCCGGCGTCGCTGAGCAGCTCTTGCACATCGAGCAGGCGGCAGTTGACGCCGTTGATCGCGTACTCGCTCTCGCCCGTGCGGAACAGCGTTCGGCTGACGGTGACCTCGGTGAACTCGATGGGGAGCAGACCTGCCGAGTTGTCGAGCGTGAGGATCACCTCCGCACGGCCCAGTGCGGGACGCTTGGCGGTGCCGGCGAAGATGACGTCGTCCATCTTCTGACTGCGGACAGCACTGGGCGCCTGCGCGCCGAGCACCCACGCAATGGCGTCGACCACGTTCGACTTGCCGGAGCCGTTGGGACCGACGACGACTGTCACCCCCGGCTCGAGTTGCAGGGTGGTGGCGTCGGCGAACGACTTGAAACCTTTGAGGGTGAGCGACTTCAGGAACACAGCGTCGGCGACGTTATCAAGGGTCGGGACCGCCCGCCGCTTCCGCCCCACCGCCCGCCCCCTCCGCCGTGACGTAAAGGCTGTCGGGCGTGTAGCCGGGGCTGTGAGTCGGGGTTCTCGACACAAACGTGGCCGGCGAGCGCTACTTCTGGCATCGCGGGCAGAAGTGCGTGCCACGTCCTGCAACCGCCACCTTGACGATGTCGGCCTTGCCGCACGTGAGGCAGCGCTGACCCGCTCGGTCGTACACCCGGTGGTGCAGCTGGAACCAGCCCGCCTCACCATCGACGCCCACGTACTGGGTGTCGGCCAAGGTGCTGCCACCGGCCTCGATGGCTTCACCCAGCACCGACATGATGGCGGCATGTAACCGAGTGATCTCGCGCGGCGTGACCACGTCGGACGGGCGATCCCACCGGACGCCGGCGAGATGCAGGCTCTCGTCGCAGTAGATGTTGCCGATGCCGGCGATCACGTGCTGGTCGAGCAGCAGCGCCTTGATCTGGCGCGACCGGCTGCGGAGCAGCCCCGCGAACTGCGCCCGGCTGAGCCCGTCGGCGATGGGGTCGACGCCCATCTTCGCCAACTCGGGCAGTTCGACGGCCACGTTGACCGGGTCGAAGACCACCACTTCGCCGAACGTGCGAGGGTCGACGAACCACAGCTCCTGCGCCGGCTCGCCGGCGAGGTGCATCACCACGTGCGTGTGGGCCGGCCGTGGGGTGCCGGCGGCGGCGACCAGCAGGCGGCCGCTCATGCGCAGGTGCATCATCAGCTCCTCGCCGGTGTCGAGCGGGCACAGCAGGTACTTGCCGCGCCGATTGACGCACACGATGGTGGCGCCGGTGAGGCCGTCGATCACGGCTTGGCGGGAAGTGCGCCGCACCGTTCGCTCACGGCCCACCTCCACCCGGGTGATCCTCCTGCCGACCACCTGTGCCTGGAGGCCACGGCGCACGGTCTCGACCTCGGGAAGCTCGGGCATCGCGTGCTCAGCCGCGCCCGTCGTTCGAGTCGCTGTCGTTCGAGTTGCTGTCGTTCGGGTCGCCGTCGTCCGACAGCGACACCCAGGCCTGCTCGGCGGCGGCCTGCTCGGCGGTCTTCTTCGATCGGCCCTCCCCGTAGCCCACCGACTGGCCGGCCACGATCACCGTCGCGAAGAATCGCTTGTCGTGGTCCGGGCCGCTGTCGCTGAGCACGTACACGGGAGCCGTGTCGTGCAGGCGGGCGGTGAGCTCCTGCAGCACCGTCTTGAAGTCCAACCGGTCGAGGCGCAGCGCGGCGGTCGCCATGCGATCGGTGAACAGGCGCTCGACGAGGCCGAAGGCCGCCGGCGGCCCACCATCGAGGTACACCGCACCCAGCACCGCCTCGAAGGCATCGCTGAGGATCGACGGCTTGGATCGACCACCGGCGGCGTCTTCGCCTTTGCCCAGCAGGATGCAGTCGCCCAGCCGGATCTCGAGCGCGACCTCGGCCAGCGCCGATTCGTTGACCACGCTCTTGCGCAGGTCGGTGAGCTTGCCTTCGGCGAGATCGCCGTGCACTCGGTAGGCCAGGTCGGCCACCACCCAGCCGAGCACGGCGTCGCCCAGGAACTCGAGCCGCTCGTTGCTCGGCGGGCCACCCACTTCGGCGCACCAGCTGCGATGAGCCAGCGCACGGCGCAGCAGGCCAGGATCCCGGAACTCGTAGCCGAGGTGCCGACCGAGCTCGGTGAGATCTGGGTCTGGCCGCACCGAACTGTCAGTTGCCCTTGACCCGGTCGTACACGTAGTCGACGGCGTCGCGCACGGTCTTCAGGTCGACGAGGTCTTCATCCTCGATGCGGAACCCCACCGATCGCTCGGCCAGGTCCTCCTCGAGCGCCTCGACCAGTTCGATGAGCGCCAGCGAGTCGGCGTCGAGGTCGTCGACGAACGACTGACCTTCGGAGATGGTGGACGGATCGATCTCCAAGATGTCGGCGAGGTTGGCGCGGACGATCTCGAAGACACCTTCACGGTCGAGTGGATCGTTTTCGACGTTGGGTTCTGCAGGCACCTGGGCACTCCTGGCGGTCATGTGTGAGCGGGAGGAGGCTAGCGCCGCCGGGAGGGCCTGACGGTGAACCGCGCCTCGCCCGATTCAGGGGGTGGCAGCGAACGCGGCCGTGATCTCGGCGACCAGGCCGGTGTGCACCATCTCCTGTGCGAGCTTGATGGCATTGACGATCGCCGTTTCTCCCGACGAGCCATGGCTGATGATGCAGATTCCGTCGACCCCCAGCAGCACGGCGCCACCCTGCGTATCGGGGCTCATCGCGGTGTGCAGCGGCAACAGCGCCGGCAGCAGCGCATCGGCGGGCTCCTTGTACTGCGGCTCGCTCGCGAACGCAGTGAGCAGAGCGTTGAACAGCACCTTCAGCCCGCCCTCGAGCGTCTTCAACGCCACGTTGCCCGTGAAACCGTCGGTGACGATGACGTCGGCGGTCTTCTTCATCAGGTCGCGGCCTTCGACGTTGCCGATGAAGTCGATGCCGGGAGCGTTGGACAGCAGCTCGAAGGCCTCCTTGCGCAGCGAATCGCCCTTGCCCGGCTCCTCGCCGATGGAGAGCAGACCGACCGTCGGATGCTCGATGCCGTAGCGATGACGGGCGTAGATGGCACCCATCACGGCGAACTGCACCAGCCACTCGGCCTGCACCTCGGCGTTGGCGCCCGCGTCGAGCAAGATGTTGGGCCGCTCGCCCGGCACCGGGATGGGCGTGGCGATGGCGGGGCGGTTGACACCCTTCACCCGACCCATGCGCAGCAGGGCAGACGCCATCGTGGCCCCGGTGTTGCCGGCGGACACCATTGCACTGGCCGTGCCGTCGCGCACGGCCTCGGCGGCGCGCACCAGCGTGGAGTCCTTCTTGCGGCGAACCCCTTGCGCCGCGTCATCGTGCATCTCGATGACTTCCGAGGCACGGATGAGTGGTAGCTCGCCACAACCCTCGAGCCCCTCGGGCCCGACGAGCACAACCGGAATCCCCAACGCAGCGGCGGCATGCGCGCCGGCGAGGATGTCGCCCGGCGCTCGGTCGCCACCCATCGCATCGACCGCGATCGGCAGCATCACAGTCTCGCGGCTCAGCCGACTTCTACGGCAACGCGGTCCTTGTACCAGCCGCAGCTGGGGCACACCGTGTGCGGCAGCTTGGCAGCGGCGCAGCGCGGGCAGATGCTGCGCGACGGCGCAGCCAGCTTCCACGCGCCAGCGCGGTGGCTGCGCGTCTTCATCTTCGACTTCTTCTTCTTGGGAACAGCCATGAGGACTCCCGGAATCGGACGAGGGAAGCTCCCTCGGCACACGAGCTAGGAGAGGCTAGCGGCGCAGGGAGGCGGGTTGCTACCCGCAACCGTGCTCAGTCGCCAGGATCGGCGAGATCGTGCAGCTGGTCGAGCGCCGACCAACGGGGGTCGGTCGGCGCGGCGGCGCAACCACACGGGCCGTCGTTGAGGTTGGCGCCGCACCTGAGGCACAGACCGGCGCAGTCGGGCCGGCACAGCGGGGTGCTGGGGACATCGAGCAGCACCAGCTCGCGCACCACGTCGCGCAAGTCGAGCTGGTCGCCCACGATCTCGAACGCCTCCGGGTCGGTGACGGTGCGTTGGTACAGCTCGTGCACTTCGCTGACCTGCGTGCCACCCGTGTCGGCCAGGCAACGGCGGCACACGCCATGCCACGGCACGCTGAGCTCGCCGTCGACCACGATGCCGTCGTTGAGCGCCTCCAGATGCAGCCGCACGCTCACCTCTGCGTCGTCGGCGAAGCGAACGGGGTCGACCACCTCCAGCTCGGCGAGCAGCGACGACAGTTCGACGGTCTTCTGGCTGCCCGGCCGGCGCAGCAGCTCGGAGGCATTGACTCGCAGCGGGTTTGCCATGCGCTGCTACCGATCCTGATCGAAGAAGCCCTTCGTGGGGTCTTCTTCCTCGAGGTCGTCGCCCTCGTGGTGCTGGCCGATGGCCAGTCGCGAACGACCGGCCTGCACCGTCTTGGTGAGCTTGTCGAGCAGGATCTCGAAGCTGCCCAACCGCTGGTCGAGGAAGTCTTCGGTTTCGTGCCGCAGCCGGCGGGCGTCGGTGTCGGCGGCCTCGCTGATCTGGCGCGCACGCTGCTCGGCGGCACGTACGACCTCGGTGCGCTGCACCATGCGTTCGGCCTGCACCCGTGCGGCCTCCAGCAGCTCGTCGGCCTCGCGCCGGGTCTTGGCGACGAACTCCTGACGCTCCTTGATCATCCAGCGGGCCTGGCGCATCTCGTCGGGCAGCCGGTGCAACGTCTCTTCCAGCAGCTCGATGATCTCGTCGCGGTCGATGCGCGGTGACGACGAGAGCGGCATCGTCGGTGCGGTGGCAATGATGTCGACAGCACGCCGCAGCATTGCTTCCGCGTCGCCGACGTAGCCGTTGGTGGAGCGAACGAACGCGTCGGAGTCGTCGAGCTCATCGTCGTCGTAGTCGTCGTCGTACTGGTCGTCGTGGCTCATGAGTTCTCAGAGGTGTTCAGGTGCTGGCTCTGGTGAGGCGGCACGTGTGGCGGGCAACGGTGTACCGGGGAACAACTTGGCAAGCTCGGCGGCAACCGGAGCGGGGACCAGCGAGGTGACGTCGCCACCGTACTGCGCGATCTCGCGAATGAAGCGGCTGCTGATCGACACCAGCGCGGGCTTGCAGGGCAGGTAGACCGTACGCACACCGCTGACTGCGTGGTTGGTGTGAGCCATCTGCTGCTCCACCTCGAAGTCGCCGCCCGTACGCAAGCCCTTCACGATGAAGGCCGCCTTCACCTGCTTGACCGCATCGACCGCAAGGCCCTCGAAGGCCATCACCTTCACCGAGGGGAGGTAGGAGATGCTGGCGCGGATCATGTCTTTGCGCTGTGCGAGCGAGAACATGCCACTGGGCTTGGTGGGGTTGTGCATCACGCCCACGATCACCTTGCCGAAGAGCGCCACCGATTGCTCGATGACATCGATGTGGCCGAGGTGCAGCGGATCGAAGCTGCCGGGATAGAGGACGGTCGCCATGGCGGCATCACGCTAGCCGTTCATGCTGCGTTGGTTTCCAGCAGCGCGCAGCACGGCGGCGGCAACCCGGCGCTGTCAGCGCTCGAGCAGCGTCACCCACGTGCGGCCGTAGCGGCGAGCGCGCAGTTGCGACCAACCGTCGGGCGCGTCGACCGGGTCGTCGGCCTCGGCCACGACCAGACCGACATCGACCAGTTTGAGCAGCGCCGGCCAGGCCTCGAACGCGTACGGGGGGTCGATGAAGGCGACATCGACGTTGCGCATCGCCGGCACCCACGCCAACACGTCGGTGCCGTGCACGGTGCAACGGTCTTCGATGCCCAACGTGGCGATGTTCTCGCGCAAGGCGATGAGCGCCGCCCGATCGCGTTCGACGAACACGCACTTCTCGGCACCGCGGGAAACGGCCTCGATGCCCAAGGCACCAGAGCCGGCGAACAGATCGGCCACGACGGCACCCTCGAGCACCCCCATGCTGGCGAGCGAGTTGAAGACGGCCTGGCGCACCTTGTCGGTGGTGGGCCGGGTGGTGTCGCCCTCGGGCGTCACCAATCGACGCCCGCCGAACTCGCCCGAGATCACCCGCATGCCGTCACTGCTTCCATCCGGGCCAGACTACGGGTGTGCTGCAGCCAGAGACCACCATCGTCTGCGTCGACTGCGGTGGTCGTTGTCACCTGCTCAGCTACCCGCCCGAGGACGGCATCTGGCTGCCGGGCGACATCGTCGCCTACCGCTGCGAGGACTGCCGCGACCGCTGGGACCTCGTACTTCCCGACGAGGAGGAAGGCGCTCCCGACCGCAGCGGCGACTGGTGAGGCGCATGCACGTGCAGCGCGCGGTCGGGTCGAATCAGTCGGTGGCGTCGGTGCCTTGTGCGCAGGGGTGTCGATCTCGGGTGTCTGCGGCCCGTCGTCGAAGTAGCCGACGAACTGCGCCAGCCGGGGGTCGGTCACGCTGTCGAGCTGCAGCTGCTTGCCCCAGGCCGACGCCACCACCGGCGCCGGGAGACCGGAGAACGGGCTGACCAGCACCTCCTTGCCGGTCTCGGCGAACTGCTGCAAGATGGCCACGTCCGCGGCGGGAAGATCGGCAGCGTGGGTGATCCAGACCGCGCCGTGCTCCATCGAGTGCACGCCGCGCTCCTTCGGGAACTCGACGTCGTAGAACCCGCACGTCTGCCACACGGGGTTGTGCGGGCCACCGACCGGCGGCGTCTGCGGGTAGTCCACCGGCGTGTCGACGTGGGTGCGCTCGAGATCGGTGAAGGTCTGCGTTCCTTCCGGCTCGGCAGCGACGGCCACCGAAGACCCGCCGCTCGCCGGGCTGGCACCGCCCCGTCGTCGGCGCACGCGGCGCACACCAGCAGAAGGCCAAGGAGAGCAGCAAGTGAACGGTGCATCCGGGCATTCTGTCGGGTGAGCGAGCGAGTGCGGCGTCAGCTCTTGAAGAGGAACGCCTCGTCGTCGGCAGTGAAGAGCAGGCGCAGCTCGTCGAGGAGGAGCGGGTTGTCGTCGAGCATCGGATCGGGATCGACGATCCCGAACGCCACTTCGCGCGCCAGCGCGACCAGCTCGCGGTCGCGACGCAACGACGCCAGACGCAGATCGCTACGACCCTTCTGCGCGGTGTTCATCAGCGTGCCTTCACCGCGCAGGTCGAGGTCGACCTCGGCGAGCTCGAAGCCGTCGGTGGTGGCAACCAGCGCCTCGACCCGCGGGTTGCTGCCCTCCACCTGCTGGGTGACCAGCCAACACGTGGATGCGTGCGCGCCACGGCCCACTCGGCCGCGCAGCTGATGCAACTGGGCGATGCCGAACCGGTCGGCATCGATGATGACCATCACGGTTGCGTTGGCCACGTCGACGCCGACCTCGATGACGGTGGTGGCCACGAGCACGTCGATGTCGCCGCGACGGAACGCATCCATCACGGCCTCCTTCTCCGACGACGGCATCCGACCGTGCAGCAACGCGATGCGCAAGCCCTGCAGCTCGTCGTGATGCAGCCGTTCGAACGTCTCCTGTGCGCTGGCCACCTCCAGCTTCTCGCTCTCCTCGATGAGCGGGCACACCACGTACGCCTGCCGACCGGCGGCGACCTCGTCGCGCACGGTGGCCCACGCACCTTGCTCCATCAGCGGCCCGTTGGCCCACTTCGTGACGATGGGCGTGCGACCCGGCGGTAGCTCGTCGAGCACGCTCACATCGAGGTCGCCGTACACGGTCATCGCGGCCGTACGAGGGATCGGCGTGGCGGTCATCACCAGCACGTCGGGCACCACGTCGCCGTCGCCCTTGGCCCGCAGGGCCGCGCGCTGCTCGACCCCGAAGCGGTGCTGCTCGTCGACCCACCACCACGCCGAGGCTGTGGAACTGCACCCCTTCCTGGATGAGCGCGTGGGTGCCGATCGCGATGTCGACGGTGCCGTCGGCGAGGCCGGCCAACACGTCGCGGCGATCGCCGCCCGTGATGCGGTTGGTGAGCAGTTCGACGCGCAGCGGGCGATCGCCGAACAGGTTGCCCGGGTCGGGAACCGTGACACCATCGAGGAGCCGGCGCACGCCGGTGGCGTGCTGCTCGGCGAGCACCTCCGTGGGCGCCATCAGCGCACCTTGATGGCCGCCCTGCACCGCGGTGAGCATTGCGCTGACGGCAACCAGGGTCTTGCCGGCGCCGACGTCGCCCTGCAACAGGCGGTGCATCGGGTGCGGCCGGCCAGGTCGGCCTCGATCTCGGCGATCGTTCGTTGCTGCGCGCCGGTGAGCTCGTACGGCAACGCCGCCCGCAAACGCCCGACCAGCTCGCCGTCGAGCCGGTGACGAATGCCCCGCGACTCGCGTTCGATCGCCCGCTTGCGCATCACCAGCACTGTCTGCACACGCAGCAGCTCATCGAAGGCGAGGCGTCGACGAGCCTGCTCCTTCTCCCCCATCGTCTCGGGAACGTGGATGTCGTGCAGTGCTCGGTGCCGGGTGATCAGGCCGAGGCGTGTGCGAACACCGACGGGTACCGGATCGGCGAGGCCACGGGCCTCGCAACGCTTGAGTGCGTCCTCCACCCAACCCGCGATCTCCCACGTGCTGAGCGCGGCCTTCTCGCTCTGCGGATAGATGGGCACGATGCGGCCGGTGCGGTCGCCGATCATGTCGACGACGGGGTTGGTCATCTGCAGCCCGCCGCGGTACACCTCGGGCTTCCCGAAGAGCGCGATCTGCAGGCCCTCGCGCAACTGCTTCTCGCGCCACGGCTGGTTGAAGAAGACCACGTGGAGACGGCCGCTGCCGTCGCCCACCACGGCCTCGACGATGGACCGACGGTTGCGCCCGACGCGCTTGGTGACGGTGCGGACAGCCACCAGCACCAGCGCCCTCGCCGGCGGGCTGCAGGTCGCTGACCCGGCACTCGTTGGTGCGATCCACCCAGCGCCGCGGGTACGTGGTGAGCAGGTCGAGCACGTTCTCGACGCCCACCTCGCGCAGCGCTGCGAGCTTCTTGTCGCCCACCCCCTTCAACCGATCGACCCCGATCGCGGACAGGTCGCGAAGGGTGATCTGGCTCACTCGACGCCGAAGAGGTAGGGGTAGAGCGGTTGCCCGCCGCGATGCACTTCCACTTGCACACCCGGGCGATGCTGGTCGAGCCAAGCGTGGATGACGTCGGTGTGGCCGCCGGTGGCATCGGCGCCTTCGATGACGGTGACGATCTCGCGTGTCGGCCCCACCAGGTGTTCGAGCAGGGCAACGGTGGCCCCGTCGAGCGTGCCACTGATGGCCACGATGCCATCGCCGCGCACGATGCCGATCCAGTCGCCCTCGGCGACGGCGCCGGCATCGGTCTTGGTGGCACGCACCGCCTGGGTGACTTCTCCGGTGGCCATCGCTTCCGCCGATTCGGTCATCTGCTCGGCGTTGGCCGCGGCGTCGGCCTCCGGGTCGTAGAGCACCAGCGCGGCCAGCGCTTCGGGCATCGAGCGGGTGGGCACGACGAAGACGGTCTTGGTGGTGAGCCCGGCCAGCTGCTCGGCAACCGGGATGATGTTCTTGTTGTTGGGCAGCACCACCACCTGCTGCGCGTTCACCGCTTCGACCGCGTCGAGCAGTTCGGCAGTGGAGGGGTTCAGCGTTTGACCGCCCGTGACCACGCCCTGCACGCCGAGCTGACCGAACAGCTCGGAGAGGCCGTCGCCGCTGGAGACCGCCACGATGGCGCACGTGACGGGTGGCAGCCCGGCGCCTGCCTTCGGGGCATGCCCACCGAGCGCCGCTTCGCGATGCGCATGCTCCTCGGCCACTTCCTCGAACAGGTCGGTGACGCGGATCTGCTTGGGGCGGCCGCCGAGATCGATGGCCACTTCGATCGCAGCGCCGATGTCGTTGGTGTGCACGTGGCAGTTCCAGATGCCGTCGCCACCGACGACGACGATGCTGTCGCCGATCTCGCCCCAGTCCTGCTTGAAGGCCTGGATCTTGCCGTCGTCGAGGTGCAGGAAGTACATCACTTCGTAGCGCAGCTCGCTGACATCGAGCTGACCGTGGAGATGCTCGGCGGCGGTGCTGCGACATTGCGTCGAGCTGATCGGCGGACGGCCCCTCGATGTCGTCGGGCTCGGGGATGGGCACACCGTCGACCACGTGCAACGCCGAATCGAGCAGCAGCAGGAAACCGGCACCGCCGGCATCCACCACCCCAGCATCCTTCAGCACGGGCAGCATGTCGGGGGTGCGATCGAGCGCCGACTTGCCCGCATGTCGGGCGGCACGCAGCACCATCACCAGCGAGCCACCCTCCTGGGCGGCGTCGTGCGCGGCATCTGCAGACTCGCGAACGACGGTGAGGATGGTGCCTTCGATGGGCTTGAGCACTGCCTGGTACGCCGCCGCGGAGGCCGCCTTCAGCGCCTCGGCCACCTTCAACCCGGTGCCCTCGGTGGCTTCCTTGAGGGTGCCAACGAGGCCGCGCAGGATCTGGCTGAGGATGACCCCGCTGTTGCCGCGAGCGCCCATCAGGCTGCCGTGGCTGATGGCGTTGCAGGTGGGCTCCAGCCCATGGTCGGCGCCCTCCAGTTCGGCAACCACCGCATCGAGCGTGCGCGCCATGTTGGTGCCGGTGTCGCCATCGGGAACCGGGTAGACGTTGAGCCGGTTGATCCCAGGGGCGTGAGCCTTCATCGCATCGCGGAACGTGATGACGGTGTGGCGCAGCGCATCGGGGCTGAAGTGTTCCAGGGTCGGCACGGCGGCCAGACTACTGACGCCCGACTCGTACCCAGCACCCGTCACCTCTTGCGAGGGCTTGGCGATTGCGGGAACTTCGCTGGTAGCATCTCTGCGCTCGTTTGGATCGCTCCTGGAAGAAGTTACGTCATGGCAGCAGTA
>JADKGZ010000005.1:195000-257833 GCA_016722025.1 Acidimicrobiaceae bacterium | reverse complement strand
GCGGTCGACGCCGGCGCTTCGCTCACCATCACCATCACCGGCATCGGCCCACGCGAGGGTGGCACCGACACCGGGCCGTCGGCCGTCGGTTTCGCCGAGCTCGGCATCGGCACACACCCGGAAGTGGTGCGCGTGCCAGTCACCGCAGTCGCTGCAGCCGACGATGCACCCACCGCAGTGGTGCTCACCCGGTTGCGAGTGGACCCGCGCAACCGCTGGCGCGACGACCCCGAGGCCACCCTGCAACGCGAGTTCTCGCTCGCGGGCGCCCACCGGTTCGATGTCACCGTTGCACTGCAGCGCAACGACCGGGCCCCCGATGCGGTGCTCGACCGGCAGCAGGGCGCCAGCGGCGCCACCGCCGATCGGCGCCTCACCGGCGTGCCGGCCGCCCGCGGCCGCTTCGCGGCAGACAACGACACGACCACCGCCTGGACATCACCGTTCGTCGACGTGGTCGGCTCCACGCTGACGGTGCCGCTGAACGGCGCCCCGCTCACCACCTTCGACCTGGTGCAGACGATCGATGCCCAGCACTCGCTGATCACCGCTGTTCGCATCGCCGGTGGCGGCGCCACCGTCGACCTCGCGGTGCCCGCTCCCGACGCCGAGGGCCGCAGCACGCTGGCGCTCCCGGCGCCCGTCGCCGGCGAGCAGTTCACGCTCACCGTCACCGGCATCGCCGCCTCCACCACCATCGACCGCCGGTTCGGCGAGCCCACCACGCTGCCGGTCGCCATTCGCGAGCTGGTCTCACCGGCGATCGCACTGCCGGTGATGGCCGCCGCCGGCGACGACAGGTGCGACGACACCCTGTTGCAGATCGACGAGCTGCCCGTCGGGCTGTTGCTCACGACTCAGGCCCAGGCCGACATCGCGGCCGGCCGCCCTGCTCGGGTGACCACGTGCGAGCCGCTCTCCCTCACCGCCGGCACTCACCGGGTGAGCACCGCCAACGGCCTGACGGCGGGCGTCGACGTGAATCAGCTCGTGCTCGACGACGGCGTGTCGGCGGCCGCCCGCACGCCGGCTCCGCAGGTCACCGTCGAGCGCACTCGCACCACCCGCACCGCCACCGTCGCTGCGTGCCCCACCGGCTGCTGGTTGATCATGGGCGAAGGCTTCAACACCGGCTGGTCGGCGAGCATCGACGACACGCAGCTGCCGCCACCGCAGCAGGTCGCCGGTGGCTTCAACGGATGGTGGCTGGCGCCCACCGACAACCCCACCACCGTGCAGATCGAGTGGCAGGCCCAGCCGCCGGTCACGTACGCACTCATCGTCTCGGCCCTTGCAGTACTGGGCTGCATCGCACTGGCCGTCGGTCGCCGCCGTCGCTGGACGTCGTTCGCGCCACCGACCTGGGTGGCGACACCACCGAGGCTCGATCGGTCGCTGTGGTCTCCGGTTGCGTGGCCACAGGCGGTTGCCAGCGGCGTGGTGCTGGTCGGGCTCACCGGACTGCTGGTCTCGCCGCAGATGGCAGCGGTGTCACTGGTCCCGGCGTTGGCCATGATCGCGTTCCGACGGCCGGCCATCGCCGGCGCCACGGCGCTGCTGCTGGTGGTCGCCATTGGTGCTCGCATCACGCAGCGCCAACTTGCGGAGCGCTTCGTCGCCAATGCCGGCTGGCCCGGCCTGTGGGAGAAGCTGCACGGGCCCGGGCTGTTGGTGGTGACGCTGCTGGTGGCTGCCAGCCTGCTCGACCGCGCACCGCCCGCAGCGAGCACGCATCAACCCGCCGACGGCCGCAACGCGGTCTGAACGAGCCAGGCGCCCAGGAACTCGCCGGCCAGTTCCTTCGCGGACTGCTCGGTGAGGTGGGTGCCGTCGGGCCGCCAACTCCGATCGGCGGCATGGCCGGTGAGCGTGAACCACGCGTCGAGCTCGTTGACGTTCACCGCCGCACCCGCCGCTGCCGCCACTTCCCGGATCACGTCGCCACCCAGTTGCGCGTCCTCGCTCATCTCCGGCGGATCCCACACCCCGCAGGAATCGGCGGGTTCACCCACACCAGGTGCGGCACTCCTGCCGCCAGCACGGAGTCGGTGACTGCGCCGTACGCGGCCACCATGCGAGCACGGTAACGAGGATCTGCGGGGGTGAGCACGCCCTCGGCGGCGTCCCACTGCCGGTTGGCGATGTCGTTGACGGTGCTCATCAGCACCACCACGTCTGGCTGCAGGGCGGCAATGTGCTCGAGCATCTCCTGCTGCACCACCACCCGCGACTGCGCCACGAACGAGGCCGCCTCGAAGCTGGTGATGGTGCCATCGAGGATGAACCCACACCCCTGGCAGTACAGCACATCGACTTGCGCGTGCTGCGGGTGGTCGCCCGCCCACGCGGCCAAACCCTGCCCCAGGTAGAACGCAGTCGAGTCGCCGACCACCATGATGCGAACCGGCCGGTTGGGCGCTGGCGGCAGCACCGCACCCGACGACGTCTTCACCGGCCCCGCCGCGGCCACAGCCACTGCACCGTCGACGGCAACCGAGCTCGTCGCCGCCTGCAACGGCACCGGCGGTGCGTCGATGTCGATCGCTGCCGCATCGAGCACCTCCCGGTCGGGCTCGAGGAACCCGCGGGTGGCGGGCATCACGGCGATGACGAGCAGCGCCACCGCCATCGTCGCTCCCGCCACCACGTAGGTTCGCCCTGGCGCCCAGTGGCAACGGCGGATCGGCTGCTCGAGCGCGTAGAACGACACCACCGACACCGCCAGCGTGATGCCCGTGGCCACCGCGAACCCCCCGGGCCGTGCCAGCTGCCACCCGTGCTGGCGCA
Source organism: Acidimicrobiaceae bacterium (assembly GCA_016722025.1). Classification (GTDB taxonomy): domain Bacteria; phylum Actinomycetota; class Acidimicrobiia; order Acidimicrobiales; family Ilumatobacteraceae; genus UBA668. The sequence continues at coordinate 255,046 of JADKGZ010000005.1, read as the reverse complement.
GCAGCAGGAAGACCGGCCAGTGATACAGGTACACGCCGTAGCTGATGGTGCCCAACCACACCACCGGCCGCAGTGACAAGGTGCTGCGCACCGCACCGGGCACCTGCAGCGACAGCACCAACGCCACCGACACCAGCGCCAAGGGTGTCATCCACCCTGTGTACGCCGGCCCCGAGCCGGCAGGCAGCAGCACCGCCAACGCCACCACCGCACCCAGCGCCGGCGGCGCGAGGTAGCGAGCGCGGGCAGGCACCCGCCCGCCGTTCACCAACCATGCAGCGGCGGTGGCGCCGACCAGCATCTCACCCAGCCTGGCGGGCGTGGCCCAGTACGCCGCATCGGGCCCGGCAACGACGGCGATCGCCGGTGCCACCAGCGCACACAGCGCGGTGAGCAGCGCGAACGGTCGCAGCACGGGCCGGCCAGCACGCCTCGCCCGCCGAGCGAGCGCCACGGCCACCACCGGCCACAGCAGGTAGAACTGCTCCTCGATGGCCAGCGACCAGTAGCGCGACCGGCGACACGAGCGCGGCCGATTGTGCGAACAATGCGCTGTAGCTGGAGCTCCCTGCCAGCTGCACCCAGTTGGACACCTGCGCCACGGCACCACGCATCTGGGCGGAGAAGCCGGCGACCAGCTGGAACTCGCCGAGCGCTCGCGCGGCCAGCACCGCCAGCACGCAGGCGGTGCTGGCGGGCAGCAGCCGGCGCAGCCGTCGTGCGTAGAACCTGCGCAGCGACACGGTGCCACCGGCCTGGAGCTCGGTGAGCAACAGCATCGTGATGAGGAACCCGGAGAGGGTGAAGAACACCGACACACCGAAGTAGCCACCGTGCATCCAACCGAAGCCCGCGTGGAAGCACAGCACCAGCGATCGCCAGTGCTCGGATGCCGTCGAGCGCCGGCTGGTGCGCCAGCGAGCGAGCTGGCGTGTCGGTGCTGCTGGTCACCACTACTCGGTGTGCAACGTGGGATACGCGTGCACAGCATCGAGGGTCTCCTCGGCATCGCTCTGCGCCAGCAGCTGCAGCACCACGGCCGCCACGTACATGCCCAATCCGGTGAGGAGTGCCTGGTTGAAGCCCACCGCCATCGAGAGGATGGTGGTGACCGACGAGCCGATGACCGAGAAGAAGCCGTTGACCGCCCAGCACCAGGCCACGAGGCGGCCACGCACCGCCTCGTCGCTGCCCGATGCCTCGACCGCGGCATCGATGCCGGTGGGCAGGAACACCCCCAGCAACAGGCCCACGGGGAACAGCAGCGCCACCACCACGACGATGCGCGCCCACTGCGGCCATGCCAGCGCGGTATCGGTGATGGAGTCGACGACCGAGATGTACACCAGGCTGAGCACCACCAGCGAGCCGACCACCGCCGGCAGGCCCACCACCGGCCAACGCTTGACCACCCCGGAGAATCGTGCCCCCACTGCGGTGGCGATGAGCAGCGTGAACAGCGAGACTGACAGCGACAGCGTCGGGAACCCGAGCAGCAGCGCGAAGCGTTGGATCATCGAGATCTCGATCAGCATGAAGCCCAGCCCGAGCGCGGCGAAGTACCCGAACAGGCGTGCTCGGCCGCGCACCTTCACCGCCTGACCACGACGCCTGGTGAGGCCGAACGGCAACCACAGGAAGAGTGCCGCAACCACGGTGGACACACCCACCAGCACCACCAGCAGGCGTTCACCGATGGCGATGTCGTTGTCCTCGAAGTCGCGCGACCAATCGGTGATCACGGTGCCGAAGTCGGTGAAGTGCCAGAAGAACGGCCGGTCGTCGTCGATGGCGCCGATCTCGAACGGATAGTCGTCGACGATCGCCTCGACCTGCGCATCGTCGAGCGTGATCAGGTCGGACGTGACGCCGTCGGCCCGCACCGCGTTGGGCAGGTACTTGGCCTCCGACTTGGGGAGGCCCTGCAGCGCATCGTCGATGCGCCCCACCGCGTCGGGGTCGACCGGGGACGCGAAGAGCATGATGGTGCTCACCTTCTCCAGGTCGTCCTCGCCGGTGTCGATGATGAGGCCGACGTGCTGGTCGAACGCGTCGACACGGTCGTCCATGGCCGCCCGCGCGGTGACGAGGTAGCGAGCCGTGCGCGTGGGACGGCGATCGAACGCGAAGTCGCCGAACTGCGCCACCACGGCTCCCTGCGGGGTGAGGTGGTCGAACGCCGTCTCGATCATCTCGCGGGTGTACAGGTAGCTCTCCGACAGCACGAACGCGCCGGCAGTGGCGGCGTTGGAAGCCGCGTAGCTGTCGGGCGCGACGAACCAGATGAGGTCGTACTCCGTGTCGGATCGCGCCAGGAAGGTGCGTCCGTCGCCTTGCACGTAGTTGACGCGCGGGTCGTCGACGACGTGCCCCGAGTAGTCGGCGAACGTGTTGCGCAGCATGTTGACCGTGACCGGGTTCAGCTCCACTGCGTCGACGTGGCCGGCGCCATAGGTGAGCGAGGCCATGATCTCGTTACCCCCCGCAGCGCCGATGATGAGCACCGACGGCGCGTCGTTCGCCAGCGCGGCGAAGGGCACCTGGCGGATGTCGGTGTCGAACCGGGAAGTGGTCGCCGGGGTGCCGTCGTAGCGCCAGATGGACGAACCCCACAGGCCGTCGTGGTGCAGCACCTTCAGGTCGCCCAGATCCACTGCGTCGACACGGAACACAGCGCCCCAGTCGCCGGCCGCCACCGTGTCGGTGTCCTTCAGGGTCTTGGTGGCGTCGGTGCGCACCTCCAACTGCCCACATGCCAGCGCGAGCAGCGCGACGGCCGCGACCGACACTGCGGTGGCGACCCACTGGCGACCTTCGGCCAGCACCATGCCGAGGCCCAGCAACGCCAGCAGCACGAGCGAACCGAGGATCATCGCCGGCGGCCCGATCGTGGACTCCAACGGCACGGCCACGAGGCATCCGGCCGCCGCACCGGCAAGATCCCAGAAGTACAGCCGCCGCATGTGCGCCGCTTGGTTGACCACCAGCGAGGCGAACAGCACACCGACGGCGAAGAACACCCCGGTGATGGACACCGACAACACCAACAGCAGCACCAGCTGCCACAGTGCCTGCCGCAAGGAACCGGTCCAGATGAGGTTGACGTCGGTTGCCAGCCGGGCCACCACCGCGTAACCCACCACGCCCGCCACGGCCGCCAGTGGGGCGATGCGTTGCACCAGGCGCACGGTGTCGACCGAGCGCAACCGGTTGGAGAGCGACGTGAACGCACTGGCAGCGCCCAGCCCCAACAATGCCAAGCCGATGACGAAGTACGTGTAGTAGTAGAAGAGCTTGAACGAGATGACGCGCGTGTAGGCGATCTCCAGCGTCAGGCTGACGAACCCGATGACGAACGCCGTCACCAAGCGCAAGACGACGGCGCGCCTCCTGGAAAAGCTGGGCGCTGACATCATGAACTGGTTCCTCTGGGCCTCACGGCTGGTCACGGTAGCCGCGCGCACCCCTGCCGGCAGCGACGGCGACGGCGGCCAGCAGCACCACGGTGGGTTCCGCGCTCGAGCGAATGCGATGGCCGCCGTAGAACAGCACCGTCGTGCACAGCACCAACAGCACTGGCAGCAGCAGCAACCAACGGTCGCGGCGGCGAACGAGCCGAGCGCCGAGCACCGCCGCGGCCGCCAGCAACCAGAACGAGACCACGCCCGCCCACGCGGCCCAACGCGGCCGCTCCTCACCCACGTCCTGATGGACGAGGTCGCGCAAACCGTACAGATCGAGCGTGCGCCCCACTCTGGCCAAGACGACGCCGGGTACATCGCTGAGGTGGTCGCGCACGTAGTGCACTGCCAACGATCGTTGCCGGGCCGACCGCACGCTGGGCTCCTCGTCGGGCGAGTAGTCGGGGTCGGCGACCACGCAGAGCACCGTCCAGCCACCCATCGTCGCCCCGCGATAGCTGTCGGCACAGTTGGCGCCCAGCCAGGTGGTGCCGTCGTTGGTGGTGAGCAGCACCGGCTTCTCGAAGCGGGCCAGGTTGAACGCCACCCACGGCAGCAGCACCGCCGCGGCAACCATGGCCACCGGCAGCACCGAACGCACGCGGGCGTCGCCACGGCGGCGGCGTGCGATCACCAACCACAGCAGCACCAGCGGAATCAGCAGCACCAGCTCGCTGCGGGCGAGCGCACCGAGACCGAGCGCCACACCCAGTGCCACCTGCGACCGTCGGTCGTCGCGCTCGACGGTGTCGAGTGCGAACCACAGCACGCATGCGACCAGCAGCATGCTGACGCTCTCCGACATCACCAAGCCGTCGTTCATCCACAACGTGGGCGCGACGGCAGCGATGGCGGCAGCGGCAACGCCCACCCGCCGGCCCCCCAACCGTGTGCCCAGCCGACCCAACAGCCACACCAGCGTGATCCCACACGCGACGGTGACCATCCGTTGCCACCGCACGAAGTCGTCGCCCCAGCTGAACGGCGCCATCAGCAGCGATGTCAGCGGGCCGTGCCCGCCCCCGGCTGGTCGACGAACAGCTCCCGGAACAGCCGGCCATGGGCCAGCTGGTACGCCTGCCCGCTGTAGTAGTACGAATCGTTCAGCCGTAGCGGCTGGTTCCACTTGGTGAGCAGGTAGCCGATGCGGATGGCCGCGCCGGCCAGCACCGCAGCCCGCACGGCGCGGCCATGGCTCGGAGTGGTGGCCTCGACCGGCATGCAAGGCACACGGTAGCGCCACCGTGTTGCAGCGGACCGCACGGGCATGGGCGGCTCGGCGGTGCCACGGCACTAGCCTTTCCCGCCGAAAGGGGTGCTGTCGTGAAGGTCGGCGTGCTGGTGGTGGCGTACAACGCAGAGACGACGTTGGCACGCGTGCTCGACCGCATCCCCGATGCGACGCAGTTGCGGCTGGCCGAGGTGCTCGTGCACGACGACCACTCCACCGACGACACCCACGGCGTCGCGCAGCAGTACGAAGGCAGCAACCCACGCTTCCACCTCACCGTCGTTCGGCACCCGCAGAACCTCGGGTACGGCGGCAACCAGAAGGCCGGGTACACCTACGCGATCAACCACGGCTGGGATGTCGTGGTGCTGCTGCACGGCGACGGCCAGTACGCGCCGGAGATCATGGGCGACATCATCGACCCCATCGTCAACGGCGAGGCCGATGCCGTGTTCGGCTCGCGCATGATGCACCGCGGCGAAGCACGCAAGGGCGGAATGCCGCTGTACAAGTACGTGGGCAATCGCATCCTCACCACCACTCAGAACACGCTCACCGGGCTCAAGCTCAGCGAGTGGCACTCCGGCTACCGGGCCTACCGGGTGAGCGCTCTCGCGCAACTGCCGTTCGTGGGCAACTCCGACGGGTTCGACTTCGACACCGAGATCATCCTGCAACTGGCCGACGCGAAGATGAAGATCGTGGAAGTGCCCATTCCCACGTACTACGGCGACGAGATCTGCCACGTCAACGGGCTGGAGTACGCCAAGGACGTCGTGATCGACACGGTTCGCTATCGCCTGGGTCGCTCCGGCTTCGGCAGCGGGCACCTCGGGCACGTGGCCGAGCCATACGCGTTCAAGCCCTCTCCGTACAGCTCGCACGGGCGCATCCTGCAGATGCTGCAGGGCCGCTCGCCGATGCGCATCCTCGACGTGGGGTGCGGCCCCGGCTGGCTCGCCAAGGCGCTCACCGACGCCGGGCACACGGTGGTGGGTGTCGACATCGCCGCCGCCGAGGGCGTGACCGAGCGGATGAGCCGGTTCGTGCGCGCCGACCTCGCCGACGGCATCCCCGACGATGTCGGTGGCGACTTCGACCTGGTGTTGGCCGCCGACATCATCGAGCACCTGCCGAATCCGGCTCGCCTGCTCAGCGACATGGCCGGCCGTGTGCGCCCGCTGGGCTCCATCATCGCCAGCGTGCCCAACATCAGCCACTGGTACCCGCGATTCCGCATCACCGCCGGCCGCTTCGACTACGACCAACGCGGTGTGCTCGACGAAACGCACCTGCGCTTCTTCACCCGCCGCCGCTTCCTGCGCGTGGCCGAGGAAGCCGGCCTGGAAGAGGTGTCGTTCCGCCACACCGGGCTGCCGCTCGATGCACTCGGCCTCAGCGGCTCGACGGTCGTCACGGGCACCATCGGCCGCGCCGACCGATTGCTGGTCAGCGTGTGGCCGACGATGTTCGCCTACCAGTTCGTCTACGAGTTCACGCCGTGGCGAGGTGGCGCTCTGCGCAGCGACATGCCGCAATGACCCACGCGTCGTCACGCGCGGCACCAACCGCATCACCCACCAGCGCGCTCGACCGCTACGAGCCATCGCTCGACGGCATGCGCGGCATCTGCATCGCTGCCGTCGTCGGCTACCACGGTTGTGCCCAAGCGGGTCTCACCGGCTGGGTTCGAGGCGGGTTCATCGGCGTCTCGGTGTTCTTCACGCTCAGCGGCTTCCTCATCACGTCGCTGCTGCTGCGCGAGCACTCGAGCACCGGGCGCATCCACCTGTCCCTGTTCTGGGCCCGGCGCATCCGCCGCCTGTGGCCAGCGGCCGGTGCGGTCGTGCTCGCCGTCGTGCTCCTCAGCATCTCCGGGCCGCTCGCGGCACAACGTTCCGACGCGATCGCCGCCACGTGGAACGTCACCAACTGGCACGTCGTCGCCGGTGGCGAGAGCAAGCTGCTGCAAACCATCGTCGGTCCGTTGGGGCCCACCTGGTCGCTGGCGGTGGAGGAGCAGTTCTACATCCTGCTCGCCCTGCTGCTCGTGGTGGTCGCTCGTGCCACGCGGCCACCACTCGTGCTGGGGGTCGTCGCCGTGCTCGGCGTGGTGCTGCCGGCGGCGCTGTCCAACGTGGTCACCGACTGGCAGCCGTCGCTCGAGTTCAACACGCTGCTGCGCATGCCGGAGCTGTTCGTCGGCGTGCTGCTCGCGTTGTGGCAGCGCAGCGATCGCTGGCAGTTGCGCGGCCCTGCCCAGGGTGACCGTGCCGCCGGCACCGGGCTGCTGCTCCTGCTCGGGTTGTTCCTCTTCGTCGACTACACACCGCCGTGGCTGTTGCGCGGCGGCTACTCGCTGGTCGCGTTGGTCGCCGCTGCCACCATCGTCGGTCTGCTGCAGCACGGCCGGGTCGCCGCCCTGCTGGCGCGGGGCCCGCTGCGCTGGTTGGGCACCGTCAGCTACTCGCTGTACCTGGTGCACTGGCCGGTGATGTCGGTGCTCACCCGCGACCGCACCGGCCTCGATGGGCCCCTGTTGCTGGTGCTGCTGGTCGCCGTCTCGCTGGCAGTCGGCTGGGCGCTGCACGCGCTGGTCGAGCGGCCGGTGCGCCGGTTGCGCACACCGACCACGCCCACCATCGTCGCCGGCTTCGCGGGCGGCGCGCTGCTCACCGTGCTGAGCCTGGTGGTGCTGTGATCACCACCGCCGCCCGTCGCGTGTGGGTCTGGCACCGCACGCCGGAGTCGCTGTGGTCGCGCCGCATCACGCTGGCGGCAACCATCGTCTTCCTGCTGGTGGTCAGCCGCTGGCGGCCATGGGACCTGTTCGACCGAGGCGGCTTCAGCACCGACTTCTACGACGCCCAGGCCCACGCCTTCCTGCGCGGGCGTCTCGACGTGCCTGCGCACATCCCCGGGCCGGAGGGCTTCCTGATCGACGGGAAGACGTACCTCTACTACGGCCCCACGCTGGCTGTACTGCGCCTACCCTTCGCGCTCTTCGGGCATTGGGCCGATGGCCGTCTCTCGGCGGTGTCGATGGTGGCCGCCTTCTTCGTTGCCTGCACCACCACCTTCCACCTTGCTCGTCGCGTCGCCTCGTTGCTCGGTGGTGGCTCACCTCGCCGGTACGCAGTGCTCGTCGCCGCGGTTGCCTGCTCGCCGGCGCTCAGCCTGGCGGGCTGGAACAGCGTCTACGACGAGACCGAGCTGTGGGCGTTCGCCCTCTTCCTCCTCACCGCCACCGCTGCGTTGCGGATGTGGGCAGCGCCCGGCTGCCACACCGTCCTCGTGGCCGTCGCGCTGGCGACAGCGACGGTGCTCACCCGATCGAGCGTCGGCATCGGCGCGCTCGCAGCGGTGGGGTTCACCGGCGTCCTGCTGTGGCGCCGCCACCGCCGCGTCGCCGTGGCGGCCGGTGCCGGCGCTGTCGGCGGGCTGCTGCTCAACGTGGCCGTCAACCTCGCCAAGTTCGGCACCTTGCTCGACCTGCCGGCGGACCGACAGCTGCTCAGCCTGCAGAACCCTGCCCGCGCCGCGTGGTTCGCCGGCAACGACGGCAGCTTCTTCAGCCTCCGCTTCCTGCCCACCACCGTGGTGCACTACCTGCGGCCCGACACCGTGCGGTTCGAGCGACTGCTGCCATTCGTGCGCTTCGGGCCACTCGCCACCGAACACGGCTCGTACCCACTGGAGGGCAACACGCCCGCTTCGTCGCTGCCGACCTCGGCCACGCTGCTCTTCCTCCTCGCGATCCTCGGGGTGTGGGTGATCGTTCGTCGCCGATCGTGGCCGCTGGCGGCCGTGCTCGCAGGTGCTCTCGCCGGCGCGGCCCCCACCTTCCTCATCGGCTTCGTCGCCAACCGCTACCTCACCGACATGTTGCCGGCGCTGGTGGTTCCGGCAGCCGCGGCGGTGGCCACGGTGGCCCTGCCGGCCGGTGCGGCCGGCCGCGGGGTTCGCTGGCTGGTCACCGTGCTCGTGGTGTGGGGCACCTGGGTCAACGTGGCACTGGCCGTGTGGACGCAGAACCTGAAGCAGCCCGGGTTCACCGAGATGCGTTACCGCGTCGACGACGCGATCTTCGGTGGCCCGCCACCATCGGTGATCGATCTGCTGCCGGCGAGCAGCGCACCCCGCGACGGCATCGTCGCGATCGACGGCGAGTGTGCCGGGTTGTACATCGCCGAGCAAACGCGGTGGGTGCCGTTGGAGCTCGCCGAAGGCGAGCGCCGGCTGCGGGGCACGATCGAGTCGACAGACACCCCCGTCATCGTCTCGGCGCCCGAAGGCGACGTGCACATCACGTTCGCCGATGGCGCAGCCACTGCCAGCTACACACCTGTCGACGGCGAGCCGGCGATCGGTGTCGCGGTTTCCCTGGGCGATCTGCCGGCCCTCGTCGACATCACCTCCGACCCGATCAGCGGTGGCCTGCGCGTGCAGGTGGCCGGCAGGCAGAGCCTGTTCGCCTTCGCTGCGCCCTCGCTCGCCCAGGCCACCATCACCGACAACCTGCGCCCGACCATCGCTGCCGACGGCAACACGCCGCTGTGCGACTTCCTGCAGTCGCGACGAGGAGGCGGCAGTAGCTTGGGCGCCCGTGGATCTACGTGAACGACCCGACGGCGACAACCGGCACCCATGGGAGATCAGTCGCGCGCGCTTCTTCCGCCGGCTGATCCACCGCCACGTGCAGCCGGCACCCACCTCGGTGCTCGACATCGGTTCCGGCGACAGCTGGTTCGCCACCGAGTTGCTGGCCGAGCTGCCCACCACCTCGCAGATCGTCTGCTGGGACGCGAACTACACCCTCGACGACCTCACCGAAACCATCGACCCCGGGTTGCTGCGTACGGCGCAACCGCCCAGCCAGCAGTACCCCTTGGTGCTCGCGCTCGATGTGCTGGAGCACGTGCAGGACGACGCCGAGTTCGTTGCCGGCTCCATCGCTCAGCGGGTGCAGCCGGGCGGGCTGCTCATCGCCAGCGTGCCGGCTCACCAATGGCTGTTCACCAGCCACGACCAGGCGCTGGGCCACTACCGGCGACACACTCACGCCACGCTGCGCGCACTGCTGGCACCATCGTTCACCGTCGTGCAACAGGGCTCTCTTTTCCTGTCGCTGGTGCCCCCTCGCGCCGCGCAGCGGCTGCTCGAACGAGTCCGGCCGCCACGCGAGGCGCCGTCGGTCGTCCACTCCGGCTGGAACCACGGCCCGATGTTCACCCGGGCCGTCGGCGGCGTGCTCGATGCCGACGCCCGCCTCGGTCTGGCTGCGGCTCGCCGGCGCCTGCCGTTCGCCGGGCTCAGCGTGTGGGCCGTGTGCCGTCGGGAGCACGAGTGATGGCGCCTTCGTCTCTGGGCGTTGCCATCGTGGTGCCCTGCTACAACGAAGCCGCGCGGTTGCGCATCGCTGCGCTCAGCGAGCTGGCGCGGGTGGCGGGTTGCGACGTGGTCGCGGTCGACGACGGCTCCACCGACGCCACCGCCGCACTGCTGGCCGAGGCCGCGGCGGCTGACGCTCGCGTGCACGTCGTGCAGCGGCCTCGCAACCGCGGCAAGGGCGAGGCGGTCCGCCAGGGGCTGCTCTGGTCGCTCGCCGCCGGTTACGACGTGGTCGGCTTCTGCGACGCAGACTTCGCCACCCCCGCAACAGAAGTCGCCCGCCTCATCGACGCCTGTCACCAGGGCCACGTCGTTGCGCTCGGTTCGCGAGTCGGCCTGCTCGGCCACCAGATCGAGCGATCCCTGCCACGGCACTACACAGGGCGCGTGTTCGGCACTCTCAGCAGCGTGGTGCTGGGCTTCCAGGTCTACGACACGCAGTGCGGCGCAAAGGTGTTCCGCGGTGGTCCCGCGCTGCAGGCGGCGCTCGACGACCCGTTTGCCAGCCGCTGGGCATTCGACGTGGAGCTGCTCGGCCGGCTGGCGCACCAGCACCGCGGCACCGCCGACTTCCTGGAGGTGCCGCTGCAACAGTGGCACGACGTGGCCGGTTCGAAGCTCTCCCTGGCTGCCTCACTGCGTGCCACCGCCGATCTGGCCCGCATCCGGCGGGCGCTCGCTCGCCATCGGCGTGTCACCCCAGCGGCATGAGCACCACCGCCACCATCAGCGACCGGCGCAAGGCCACCAGCGCTTCCAGCCGCTGCGGATCCTCCCCCGACGCCTGCAGCGTGTCGATCTCCTCGCGCTGTGCCGCGTCGAGCCCGTCGTCGAACGCCAGCACCTGAGCTGCTGGATCGATGTCGAGCGCCGCGTCGCGCTCCAGCACGCGCACGATCCAGCGCTCCTCACCCGACGCCCGGCGGCCTTCACCGAGCTGGCGGACGAAACCTTCGTCCACCACCGTCAGCGGCTGGCCGTTGTCGAGCAGCACGAACAGCACGGGGCCGCTGAACGGCTCGGCGAAGCGCAGGTTCGCAGTGTCGAACTGCGCCGGCTCGGCGAGTTGCACCTGCTCCAACTGGTCGATCATCGACGAGATGACCGGCCGGTACTGCCGGAACGTGGCCGGCCCACCGTCGGTGAGGTGCGCCGGGAGGTTGATGATCACCAGCACCACGATCGCGCCCATCGCGACCCGGGCACGGAAGCGACTGACCCACCAGCCGGCGGGCGCCAGCCTCGCCGCAGCAGCGGCGAGCGACCACCACAGCAGCGCACTGATCGGCCACAACCACCTCATCTGATGAGGCGCCAACCCGAGCGGGCCGAGTGGCATCACCAGCATCGTGCCCAACGCACCGATCACGGCCACCACGACGACGAGCAGCAGATGCGCCAGTGCGCGGTCGCCGGCGCGGCGCAGCAGCAGCACACACCAGAGGGCAACTGCGAGCACGGCAGCGAGTGCAACGAACGACAGCGCCAGCGGCGGCCACGCGGCCACGTGCACCAAGCCATCCTCCGAGCGAGGCGTGATCGGTATCGAGTCCTGGAACGACGGCCGCAGGAACCACGGCGGAATCGCCACGATGTGTGCCACCAGCCGCACCCCGAGGCCGGCGCCGATGGTGTCGGAGGACGATGAACTGGCACCGGCGAGTCGGCTCAGGTTGCCCTCACCGGGGCCGAACAGCTGCTCGTACACGGGCTGCACCCAGCACAGCAATGCCACCGCGCCGGCGACCACCGCACCGCGACGCCACGGCGGCTGCCCGCCGGGAGCAGGGCGCGCCAACCTCACCGACCGCCAGCACAGCAGCAGCGCGGCGGCGCCGACGAGCGCCACCACGTAGGTGAAGCTGAGGTGCGACTGCACGAGCAGGCTGGCCAACCCCACCATCCAGGCGACCGACCGCACGTGCCCGACCGCGCTGGCCGCAGAAGCGGCCAAGAAGGCGAGGAACGGCAGCAGCAGCACGTGCGGTTGCCACGTATCGACCAGCATCTCGCTGCCCATCGACCAGCTCAGCGACAGGCACGCGGCGGCCATCAGCAGCTCGCCGCGCCTGCCTGCCAGCAGTCGACCCTGGAACAGCGCAACGGCACACGCGGCACCGTTGATCGCAGCGACACCGATCACGGCACCAGCGCTGCCGCCGAGGAGCTTCACGAACGGGGCCAGCAGATCGAACAGCAGCGGGCCGGGGTTGTTGAGATCGGTACCCGCCGACAGTGACGCCGAGGTCCAGGTGCCCAGCCACGGGTGATCAGCCGTCAGCACGTCGGCGGCGCGCAGCTCGATCAACCCGTGGTCGCCGATGGGCACCCACCCGGCGCGCCATGCGTGCAGCACGGCCACGAGCAAGGGTGCCAACGTCAGCGCCAGCAGCGCGGCGGTGGGCGTGCACCGCCGGCGCCCCCATGTGATCAGCGCGCTCATCAGAACGACCCGGGCGGCGCGATGAACACGGCCGTCTCCTCGCCCAGCACCAGCATGCGCGCGAGCTGGGCCTCCACCCCATCGGGAAGCCGTGGGTCGAGCCGGGCAAGCATCAGGTTGGTGTCGACCAGCGCGACCACGTCGGCGAGGCCCGCACGCTGCAGCTCGTCGATCGCCTGCTCGCGCAGCAGTGCAAACTCGGCCAGCTGTGCGGCGTTGCGCGGCTCGTAGTAGGCGACCTCCACCACGCCCGGCCGTGTGCGCCAGTCGGCCACGTTGACGCCGGTCACCAGCGCCACCTCGGCGGTGGCCTGCGACGGGTCGATGATGCGCTGCGGCGTGACCGGTACCCGGAAGGTGTTGTACGCGCGGGCGGTGAAGCCACGCCGTTCCAGCTCGTTGATCAGGCCGTAACCCTGCGATCCGAAGAAGTAGGCATCGTCCCAGATGACGGCGTACACACCGTCGGGGCCGGTGGCAGCACCTTCGCCGCTGCGCAAGGCATCGACCGTCGGGTCGACAAGTGCGTCGAGCCCGCGCGACAGGTGATCCTCCGGAGGGTCGACCATCATCGAGTCGCGCACGAAGACCACTCCTGCGAGCGCCAGCACGGCCATTGCAGCGCGACCGACCGGCAATCGGCGCCGCCCGGCGGCCTCCCACCAGGCGACGAACGTCCAGACCGATGCCGCGACGGCGATCAGTGCGATGGACCACGACCACAACGTGAGGTAGTACCAGACCTTGCCGAAGATGCGGGCGGTGGAGAAGAAGGCCATCGCCGTGCTGACGGCCACCACTGCGTGCAAGCGTCGGATCCGGCGATCGGTGAGCCGCAACGAGACGACCGCAGCGGCAACCCACAGCAGCAGCACCACGGCGCCCACGCCCCACCGTCCGCCGGCCAGATCGTCGAGGCTCTCGATCGAGTTGTCACCACGCCGCAGCGACGAGCTGACCACGTGCACGATGTCGAAGTGAGCCATCACGGTCTTCACGCCGACCGCGAGCCCCACCGGTGGCTCGGGCGGCGACAGGAAGTGCCGCCGCAGCATCGTGATGTTGCCGGGTGTCCGGCGGACCTGATCGACGAGCACGGGCAACCAGAGCACCGCGCCGAGCGCAACCGCCACCAGCACCGATGTGCGCGCCCTGCGCTCGATGGCCCGAGCGCCACCAACGCCAGCCGACGGCACCGAAGGCAACCACGCACAACGCCACGCACAGGGCCAGGTACGGCACGTGCGTCTGCGCGCACAGCGTGGAGAAACCCACCAGCAACACCAGCAGCAGGTGGTCGCCGTCGAGCACGCCCCACGCCGACAGCACCACGACCACGAAGCTGACCAGCGGCAAGTACGGGTTCCATGGCTGGGTGAGCACACTGGCGCCGAGCCACGCCATCACCACCATCAACACCGCTGCGACGCCCAGCACCAGGCGGCCACCCCCGCGACGGCCGGCCACCCAGATGGCTGTCCAGGCGGCGGCAACGTTGATGACCGCGGCAGCGACCAACAAGCCGTACGCGGTGCTGCCCAGCAGGCGGTACACGGGCGCGAGCAAGTAGAAGCTGAGCGGCCCGGGATGACTGCCCTGGTCGGGAAAGGTGCCGATGCGGCCGGGCAGACCGATGAGTGGCGTGTGCGGGCCCAGCACGTCACGCACGCGCAGTTCGGTCATCGCCAGGTCGAGCACCGGCGACCAGTGACTGCCGGCCAGCGCCACCAGCGCCACGACGAACGGGATGGCCAGCGCTGCCCGCACCGACCAGGCCAGCGCGCGAGCGCTCATCGGTCGGAGAACCGCCGCCGGAGGGCACGCGCGCGATCGGTGATGCCCCAGCGAGTGACCAGCAGCATCGATTCCACGATGATGCGTCCCGACATCTTGCTGGTGCCCTTCTCGCGATCCTTGAACAGGATGGGCGTCTCGACGATCGTTGCGTTGCTGCGCGCCAGACGTCGGGTGAGCTCTGTGAGGAAGGCATATCCCTCGGCGCTGGTGCTGCCGGGTTCGATGCCGCGCAGCACCTCGGCCCGATAGCCCCGGAAGCCGGCGGTGCAGTCGCGCACCTTGGCGCCCAGCAGCAGACCGGTGTAGCGATTGCCCCAGCGTGACAGCAGGCGCCGGCGCAACGGCCAATCCTGCGTGCCACCGCCCGCCACGTAGCGGCTACCGATCACCACGTCGGCACCGTCGTGCAGCAGCTGCAGCATCGTGGGAATCACCGCCGGGTCGTGCGAGAAGTCGCTGTCCATCGAGACGATGACATCGAAGCCCTGCTCGAAGGCAAGTGCGAACCCGTGCCGGTACGCGGCCCCCAGGCCGGGCTTGCCCTGGCGATGCACGACCTGGATCTGCCCCAGTTCGGCGGCCACCTCGTCGGCGATGGCGCCGGTGCCATCGGGGCTCAGGTCGTCGATGACCATCACATGGGCCTCGGGAACCGTGACGCGCAGGGCTCGCAGGAGGTCGGCGATGTTCTCGCGCTCATTGAAGGTGGGAACAACGACGACACAACGCACGGGCGGCGATGCTATCTCGCAGCTACGATTCCACCTGCTCATGCGCCAGGTGCCCGCTCTCCCCGTCGTCGGTTCGTTCGCCGAGCGCCTGCTCGCCGCCGACCTCCCCGACCTCACCGCCGCCAAGCGCAGAGAGGTCGTCGGCTTCATCGCCCACCGCGTCGATGCGCTGCCCAGCTTCACTCGCTTCGGCGTGCTGTTGCTCGGCACCGTCTTTCGCACGTTGCTCGCCGTTCCTGGCGGTTGGGGCGTGGCCCGGCTGCTCATCGCACTGCCGCTGCCGCTGGTTGCCGAGTACCCACGGCTGATGCGCTCACTCGGCTTCGCCTACGTCTGGGAGCACTGGCCGGCCACCACGCCCACCGGTGACGTTGCTGTTGCGAACGCCGCCATCGGCGAGGCCGCGGCATGACCGTCTCACCGGCAGCCGTGCCGCCAGCAACCGTGCCACCGGCAGCCGTGCTGCGGGCGACCGCGGCGATGGACGCCGACGTGCTCATCATCGGCAGCGGCGCGGGCGGGGCCACCACCGCTGCAGTGCTGGCGGAGGCCGGCCTCGACGTGCTCGTCGTCGAGGAGGGCGAGTGGGTCGAGCAGGGCGCTCTGGTGCCGTTCTCGCTCGAGCAGATGGACCGCCAGTACCGGGCCGGCGGTGTGACGGTCGCTCTCGGCCTGCCGTCCATCGCATACACGGAGGGCCGCTGTGCGGGGGGCGGCACGGAAGTGAACAGCGGCCTCTACTGGCGACCGCCGGGTGATGTGCTGCAGCGGTGGCGTGAGCAGTTCCGCATCGTCGACTTCGACCCCGACGAGTTGCTCGCCATCGCCGACGAGGTGGAGCGCGACATCAGCGTGTGCCCCGCCCCCGGCGGCTACACCGAGCCCAGCGAAGTGCTTCGCCGCGGCGCCGATGCCCTGGGCTGGCGCAATGGCGAGATCCCGCGTTGGATGGCGTACCCGAACGACCAGCCGCACGGCCAACGGCAGTCGATGACCCGCACCTACCTACCGCGCGCCATGCGCGCGGGTGCCCGGCTGGCCGTCGGCTGTCGCGTCGATCGCCTCCGGTGCGGCGCAGGCCGCGCGTCGTCGGCCGACACCACGCTCGCCGACGGCACTCCTGGCACCATCACCTTCCGCCACGTGTTCGTGTGCGGCGGCGCCATCCAATCGCCGGCGCTGTTGCAGCGTTCGGGCATCCGCGGGCACATCGGCCGCACGCTCGCCGTGCACCCCACCGTCAAGCTCGCCGCTCGCTTCCCCGAGGCGCTCAACGTGCCCGACGACGTGCCGGTGCACCAGGTGAAGGAGTTCGCGCCGCACCTGTCGTTCGGGGGTTCCGCCAGCAACCCTGGCCTGGTGGCACTGTCGTTGCTCGATCAGTGGGCCACGTTCCAGCAGGCCGTCACTCAATGGCAGCACATCAGCGTGTACTACGCCGCCATCACCAGCGAAGGACTCGGCAGGGTGCGTTCGTTCCCACGGATGAAGGACCCCGTCGTCACCTACGGCCTCACCTTGCGGGATCGCGCGCTGCTGCGCAGCGGGCTTGCCCGCCTGGCCTTGCTGATGCTTGAGGCCGGTGCGCTGGAGGTCTATCCATCGTTCAAAGGCGCCCCGTCGGTACGCAACCGGCGCGACCTGGCCACCATGCAACAGGCGTTCTCCGCCACCAGGGCCAGCGTGATGACCGTGCACCTGTGCAGCACGGTGCCGATGGGCGAGCTGGAGGGCCGCACCGGCGCCGACTCGTTCGGCCTCGTGCACGGTTGCAGCAACATCTACGTCAACGATGCCTCGCTGCTGCCCACGGCGCCCGGCGTCAACCCGCAGGCGTCGGTCATGGCCTTCGCCATCCGCAATGCCCGCCACTTCGTCGCCTCCGGAGGTCGTCGTGCCTGACCCGCAAACCACACCCGTCGACGCTGCACCCGTCATCGCGACGTGGTCGGCGCCGCGCACCACTGTCGTCACCGGTGCCGCCGGTTGGCTGGGTCGCGCGCTCACGCATCGGCTGCTCGCCGACCCGCAGCGCCCGCACCTGCGTCTGCTCGCGCACAGCACCGCCGAGGCCGACGATCTCCGCCGGTTCGTCGATCAGCACGATGCTGCCGCCCAGCGCCGCATCGACATCATCATCGGTGATGTCGCCAGAGCCGACACCGCGGCGCGGCTGCTGTACCAGGTGGGCGCCGACACCGACGTGGTGCACACGGCCGGCATCATCCACCCGCGGCGGGTACGACAGTTCTACGAGATCAACACCAACGGCACCCGACACCTCGCCGCTGCCGCCCGCGACGCAGGCGTACGCCGGTTCGTGCACGTGTCGTCGAACAGCCCGTTCGGCACCAACCCCGACACGGGCGACACGTTCCGCCACGACGAGCCGTTTCATCCGTACCTGGGCTACGGCGACTCGAAGATGCAGGGTGAGATGGCGGTCAACGAGGCAGTGGCCGCCGGCCTCGACGCCACCATCGTGCGGCCCCCATGGTTCTACGGCCCGTTCCAGCCCCCGCGGCAGACCACGTTCTTCCGCATGGTGCGCAACGGCAAGTTCCCGGTCATCGGCACGGGGCAGCAACGGCGCTCGATGGTGTACGTCGACAACCTGGTCGATGGCATCCTCTGCGCCGAGCTCACCCCTGCCGCTCGCGGCAAGGGGTACTGGGTCGCCGACCAACGCGCCTACACCGTGGCCGAGATCGTGGAGACGGTCGGGCGCGCGCTGGTCGACGAAGGGTTGTCGGTGAAGCCGCCGACCACACACCTGCCCAACGTCGCCGCCCTCATCGCCGAAGTGGGCGACCGGGTGCTGCAGCGTGTGGGGGTGTACCAGCAGCAACTGCACGTGCTCGGCGAGATGGGGCACACCATCGCAGTCGACATCAGCCGCACCACCGCCGAGATCGGCTACGTGCCCAAGGTCGAGCTGTACGAGGGCATGCGGCGCAGCATCCGCTGGTGCCTCGATCAGGGGCTCGAGCTGTGAGCGTCTCGCTCGTCACCGGTGGCAGCGGCTACTTCGGGTCGCTGCTCGTCCACCGCCTCGTCGCCGCCGGCCACACCGTCCGCGTGCTCGACCTCAACGACGTCGACGACCGCCCGCCGCAGGTCGAGCTGGTGCAGGGCGACATCCGCGATCCGAAGGTGGTGGCAGCAGCCGTCGACGGTGCCGACGTGGTGTTCAACAACGTGGCCCAGGTGCCGCTGGCCAAGGACGAGGAGCTGCTGCGCACGGTCAACGTCGACGGCACGGCGCTCCTGCTGGCCGAGTGCCGGCGCGCCGGTGTCCGCAAGGTGGTGCACACGTCGTCGAGCGCCGTGTTCGGGGTGCCGCGCAGCAACCCGGTGCTGCCCTCCACCGTGCCCTCCCCCGCCGAGTCGTACGGCCACGCCAAGCTGGCAGCCGAGTGGGCGTGCCTCGATGCCGTGCGCAACGGGCTCGACGTCAGCATCGTGCGGCCGCGCACCATCCTCGGTCATGGCCGGCTGGGCATCTTCGGCATCCTGTTCGAGTGGGTGGCCGATGGCGCCGACATCTTCGTGCTGGGTGACGGCAGCAACCGCTACCAGTTCGTGCACGCCGACGACCTCGCCGAGGTCTGCATCCTGGCCGGCGCCAAGCCAGGGCCCGACGTGTTCAACGCCGGCACCGACCGCTTCGGCACCATGCGCGAGTCGCTGGAAGCCCTGTGCGCACACGCCGGCACCGGCTCGCACGTGCGCTCGCTGCCCGCCGGGCCGGCGGCGCTGGGCATGAAGCTCGCCGCCGGCATGCACCTCGCACCGTTCGCCCCCTACCACTGGCTGATGTACTCGAAGTCGCTGTGGTTCGACATCCAGCACGTGCGCGACGCACTCGGTTGGCAGCCGAAGTTCTCCAACGAGGAGATGCTGGCCGACAGCTACGACTGGTTCCAGGTCAATCGCGCGGGCACCGCCGATGCCGGCCGGAGCCACCACCGCACCATCGCCAAGCAGGGCGCGCTGAAGCTGCTCAAGACGGCAACCCGCCTGCTCCCCGGCTGACACGCCCGGGCAGCATGCGCTCGTTCAGCCGGTGAGCGCCGCTGCTGCGGCCAACGCGTCGTCGACCGGGATCGCGAACCCGATGTTGGACGCTGTCACTGTGCCGCTGCTGGTCGCTGCCGCGGTGTTGATGCCGATGACCTGACCGGCCGCGTTGACCAGCGCACCGCCTGAGTTGCCGGAGCTGATCGCGGCGTCGGTCTGGAGCAGCCCGGCGAGCGAACCGGTGTCGGTCTCGATCGAACGGTCGACCGCCGAGATGATGCCCCTGGTGACGGTCATGCCGCCATCGAGCGCCAGCGCATTGCCGATTGCCACCACGTCGTCACCGACCGCCATCGACGCCGACGACCCGAACGGGGCGGCGACCAGGCCGCTGGTGTCGCTGACATGCAGCACGGCGAGGTCGTGGGTGGTGTCGGTGCCGACAACGGTGGCGGTGCGCGCCGTCGTCTCACCAATGAGCGTGATGGAGACCGAGGTCGCGTCCTCGATCACATGAGCGTTGGTGAGGATGTAGCCGGCCGTCGCGTCGAGGACCAACCCGGTGCCGGCACCTGTTCCCTCCTGCGTGAACGGGCCCTGGCGCACCTGCACGACCGTGTCGACCGACACGACCGAGGCCTGCACGGCGGCCACCGCTGCGGCAACGTCGAGCGTGGCACCGTCGAACGACACGGACTGCGCCTGCCCGGTCGTCGACTCGCTCGACGCGGCGGTCGACACGACGGTCGTGGCTGCAGCTGTCGTGGCTGAGACGGTCCACGGCGTGGCGTCCGTGGAGCCGGCGAGGGATCCACCGGCGTACCCGGCGCCGGCGCTCAGCAGCACCACTGCCGTGGCAGCGAGCAGGCGGCGACCGCCACGGGGACGAGCGGGCGGCCCATGCGTCGGCGTCGGTGAGGGCAGGATCGGCGGCGCCGGCGGGGGCAGAGCGGTGAGCCTGATCAGGTCGGGATCGTCGAACAGGTGGTGGGGATAGGTCGCGGTTTCCATGGCTGCATGGTGCGCCTGCAACCTGGGAGCCAGCGGCACGCCTGCTGAGCGTTTGCTGTGAACGGCCGCCAGGCGCTGGCTGTCAGGCGTCAGCGGTCGGCCGGCGGCGGCCAGCGGCCCGCGCCATCACCTGGCCGTGCAGCGCGGCCAGCACGCCTCGGGCGGAAGCCTCCCAGGTGAGCGTGCGCGCTCTCGTCAGGGCTGCGTCTGCCAGCGCCAGCCGGCGTGGGTCGTCGAGCAGCACGTCGGCAATCGTGTCGCCCAGTCGTTCCAGCGGCACCAGCACACCGGTGACGCCGTCGACCACGCTGCTGCGGTGGCCGTTGATGTCCGTCGCCACCGACGGCGTGCCGCAGGCGGCCGCCTCGGTGAGCGTCAGGCCCCAGCCCTCGGCCAGTGACGCACTGGTGACCAGCCAGGAGCGCTGGTACAGCTGCAGCAGGTCCTCGTGACTCAGCTTGCCGGCCAGGGTGATCCAGTCGTGAGCGCCGTGCTCGTCGATGCGTTGCTCGAGCACCGGTTTGAGCGGGCCTTCGCCCACGATCACCAGTTGTAGGCCGGGTACTCGCCGCTTGGCGACGACCGCCTCGTCGATGAGGTGATCCTGCCGCTTGACGGGGGCCAACCGCCCCACCGACACGACGGTGGGCAGCGATGCTCGTTCGCCGCCGGGGTGGAACACGTCGTCGACCCCGTTGTTGACCGCCACCACTCGCGACGGCTTGAAGCCGAGGTGCAGCAGCTCGTCGCGAGTCGCATCGCTGGGCGTGAGCGTGAGCGTGCGCCGGTAGAAGGGTGGCGCCAGCCGGGCCTCCACCGCGCGGCCCATGAACGCGAGCGGCCGCGGCAGCAGCTGGTTCCACATCGGCCCGTGCACGTGGTGCAGGAACGTGATGCGCGGCTTGTGGCACCACACCGGGCTCAACCACGGCACGCCGTTCCAGATCTCCACCAGCGCGTCGTACTCGTGCCGGGACCACAGCTCGCGAGCGACACCGCGAGGGAACACGCTGTAGCGGCTGCCCTTGCGCACCACGTGGTACCCGTTGCGATCCGCGTGGGTGGGCAGGCCTTGCGCGAACGAGGTGCGGTGCGTGATCTCCAGCCCGGCGGCCGCCCAGCGGCGCATGAAGTGGTCGGCGTGCACCTCCGAGCCGCCGGCGTCGTGGTCGTCGAGGTCTCGCCAGGCCAGCACGTGTACACGCCGACAGCCAACCGCGATCATCTCCGCGGCCAGCTGCTCGATGCTCGGTTCGGTAGTAGCGCCCGGCGCCGCCTCGTTCGACATGGCGGGGAGAGGGTACCGAACCTGGACCGAAGACCGTGTGACCGCACCTTCGCTCAGTAGAGTCGCCGCGTGCCAGACCCAGCGCTCGACGACCCGCCCGCTCACAGGGCCGACCTGCCGTTCGTGCTCGGTGGGTGCGTTCGTGGCCGCCCCCAGCCGCGTTCGATCCTTTCGGTGGGGATCGTGCTGGCAGTGATCGCGCTGCCGCTGCGTGGACTGTTCCTGGCCACCGGCAGCTCGATGGAGGAAGGCTTCATGCTCGCCTTCCCGCAACGGGTGCTCGCCGGCGACGTGCCCAACGTCGACTTCCTGCACCTCTACGGGCCGTTCTCGTTGCACGTGCTGGCGGGGTGGTACTGGGTGTTCGGCGACACGCTGGAGAGCCAACGGGTGTTCGGGCTGCTGCAGCACCTCGGCATCATCTTCGCCCTCTACGCGCTCGCTCGCGCGTGGGGCAGGCGCACCGCCGTGGTCAGCGCGGTCACCGTCACACTGCTGGTGCTCACGCCCATCGGCTTGTCGGCCTTGGCATGGGAGGGTGCCGTCGCCCTCGGCCTGTGGAGCGTGGTGTTCGGTGTCCGCGCGATGCACACCACCGGGCGCACCCGCCGCTTCGCGTTGGTGAGCGCAGGCGTGCTGGTGGGCTGCGCACTCGGCTACCGACCAGACCTGGTGGTGGCACTCGGCCTGGTGCACGGGTGGTTGCTGTGGCAAGGTCGCGCCGAACGCACGTGGCGGCCGGTGGGCATCGGCGTGGCGGTCGGGTCGGTGCCGATGCTGGTGCATCTCGCGATGGCGGGCATCGGGCCCAGCGTGCGCGGCATGTTCCTGGAGCCGGTGTTCGACCTGCGGCCCGGTCGCAAGCTGCCCAGCCCACCCAGCTTCAGCCAGATCGACGGCGCGTTGCAGGCGGTTGCAGAAGGCCCGCTCGATGCCCCGTGGTGGCGTGTGCCGGCATTGTCCGCCAACCATCAGTTGTTCCTGTGGTTCTTCGTGGTCATCGTCGTCGCCATCGCCCTACCGGTGATCGCGCACCGGCTGCGCCGCACATCCGACGGCGCCGCCACTCGCCTCACGGTGCTGATGGGCGCGTCGCTGTTCGGCCTCGGCATGCTGCCGCAGGCGTTGCAGCGCCCCGACAGCACGCACCTGGCCTGGGGTTCGTGCGTGTCGTTCGCACTGCTCCCGTGCCTGCTGGTGGAGCTGGTGCCGCGCGTCGCCCCTCGCGCGGCGCGCCATGCCTGGCTCATCGCGGGCGCGGGGATCGCAGCCGTGATGCTGGTGGTCAACCCCTACTTCACGTACCGCTACTACCTGCTGCAGAGCCGCGTGAGCGTCGGCAACAAGCCGGGCGGTTTCGAGGTGGCTCGCGACCACCGCCGCTTCTACTTCGGCAACCAGGCACTGCAATCGTCCAGCCAGGCCATGATGGACGACCTCGACCGGCTGTCGCAGCCCGGCGAGCGCCTGCTGGTCGGGCCTGCCGACCTGAGCCGCACGATCTACAGCGACGCCGCGTTCTACTACATGTTCCCCGAGCTCACACCGGCGACCTTCTTCATCGAGATGGACCCGGGCATCGCCGATCGCGAAGGCTCGCGCCTCGCCGACGATGTCGCCAGCGCCGATTGGCTGATCCTCACCAACTTCTGGACCGGGTGGTTCGAGCCGAACGCATCGAGCATTCGCGGCAGCGATGCACCGAACCAGGTGGTTGCCGAACAGTTCTGCCTCGTCGGCAACTACGAGGACGCACTTGTGCTGCTCTACCAGCGGTGCGCCGTGGGCGACGGCATCAGCCCCGCCGGCATCGGCATCGGCACCCAACGCCGCGCCGACTTCGAACGCGAACTGGCCGAGCGCGCCGCGCAGGGCTGACGGTGATCGGGTACCTGCCGTGGCGGGGCATCGCCGGACACCTCTCGCTCGTGACACGGACCCCGGCGCTCAGCATCCCAACCGCAAGCGGCAGTTCGGAGCGTGATGTCTGGGCGTGATTCGTCTCGGACACCGAGACGAATGCCGTCCGGAGCACATTTGGAACGGACTACGCCCAGAAAGCCGCAATCGACCCCATTGCCCGCTCTGGGCGCACCACGCAAGCCAACTGCGCGCGCCGTTCAGACCCTGCCGTTCAGACTCTGCCGTTCAGCCGAGCGGCAGGCGACGCCAGACGGGGCCGGGCGTGTGGCGCAAGGCCATGAACACGAAGCGCAGGATGCCCGGCGCCCACACCGTACGGCGGCCACTGCGCAGCCCCTTGGCGGTCACCTCGGCCACCTTCTCGGGCGTGGTGGCGAAGGGAGCGGCCTTCATGCCGGCCGTCATCGCCGAGTGCACGAACCCGGGCCGCACCACCAGCACGTGCACGCCCTCGCCGGCCAGCTCGTCGCCCAAGCCCTGGGCGAACCCATCGAGCCCGGCCTTGGTGGCGCCGTAGACGGCATTGGCCTTGCGCACGCGCTCACCGGCAACGCTGCTGAGCAGCACGATGGCGCCATGCCCCTGCGCCCGCAGGCGATTCGCCACCGCGATGGTGGCCGTGACGGCACCCGTGAAGTTGACGTGCGCGAGCGCCGCCGCGCCCTCGATGTCCTTCGAGGTGGCTTCACCGTCGCCCAGCTGCGCGAACGCCACGATGGCCAGATCGATGTCGCCGTGGCGGTCGGCCACGTCGCGAACGAACGCCTCGTGAGTGTCGGTGGCGGCGCCGTCGAACTGCATCACGTCGACGACGAGGTTGTCGTGGCGTAGGCCGGCGGCCGCTTGCTCGCCCTTCGCGCGATCGCGGCAGGCGAGCACGACGGTTCGCGCCGACGGGCTGAGCAGCTCGCGCACGATGGCCAGGCCGATGTCGCTGGTGCCTCCGAGCAGGAGGATGGTCTGCGGTTCGCCGAGTGCGTTGTCCATGGTCGGTTCTCGTTTCAGTCGGTGAGGCCGAGGCGGCGGGAGAGGTCGCTCTGCCACAAGCCGGTGGGGTCGACAGCGTCGCGGATGGCCTTCCACTCGGCGAGGCGCGGGTAGCCGCGGCGAATGGCCTCCGGGGTGGTGACCGAGTCCTTGGCGAAGTAGTGGCGACCACCGGCATCGAGCACCAGCCGGTCGAGGCTGTGCAGCAGATCGCCCAGCCCGCCGGTGGCGGCCGGCACGTCGAGCGTGAGGGTCCAGCCGGGTGCCGGGAAGCTCATCGGGGCCAGGCTGCCGGGGCCGAACCGCTTGAGCACGGCCAGGAAGCTGGCGGTACCGCTGGCGGCGAAGCGCTCGATCACCCCGCGCATCGTCTCCTCGGCACCGAACGGCACCACCACTTGGTACTGCAGCATGCCGTGTGCACCGTAGATGCGGTTCCACCTGCTCACCATGTCGAGCGGGTGGAAGAACGTGGCGATGCCCTGCAGCTCGCCGACGCGATGGCGAGGCGCCTTGCGATACCACATCTCGTTGAAGGCTGCGACGGTGGCGTGGTTGATGAAGCCCATCCGCGGCACCAGCGGCGGCACGGTGACCAACTGCTTGGCGTCGTAGGCCAGCGGCTCGATGGCCTCCTTCGGGCCCAGCTGGTCGAGGCGGGCGTGGTCGCCGCGGCCCAGCACGCTGCGACCCAGCGAACGACCCTTCGCCTGCGGGTCGATCCAGGCGACGCTGTAGCGGTAGTCGTCGTCGCCCTCGGTCATCGTCGCGAGCAGCGTGTCGAGGTCGGCGATGCGCGTCGTGTCGACCGACATGCGACTGGTCTCGATCGGGATCAGCGAGATGGTGGCATCGAGGATCACGCCGGTGAGTCCCATGCCACCGACGGTGGCCCAGAACAGCTCGGGCCGTTGCAGGGGCCCGACCACCACCTGCGAGCCATCTGCGAGCAGCATGGTGAGCGACTCGACGTGGTTGCCGAAGGAACCTTCGCCATGGTGGTTCTTGCCGTGGATGTCGCTGGCGATGGCGCCGCCGATGGTGACGAAGCGAGTGCCGGGTGTGACCGGCACGAAGAAGCCGCGCGGCACGATCACGCGCAGCAGGTCATCCATGCTGACGCCGGCGGGCACGGTGACGGTGGCCCGCTGCGGGTCGAGCACCGCCTGGTGAGCAGCACCCAGCAGGCGCAGCACCAGCCCGCCGGCGTTCTGCGCGGCGTCGCCGTAGCTGCGGCCGAGGCCGCGCACCAGTGCGCCGCGTGAACCCGCTTCCTTGAGCGCGCTCGCCACTTCGTGATTCGGCAGTTCGAGCACGTCGGCAACAGTGCCGTTGGTGAGGCCCCAGCCGGTGAGAGAACGTCGCCGCGAGGGCATCAGTACGGCCACTCGGGGTCGCGGCCGGTGATCTTCTTCAGCAACCCACCGAGCTTGCAGCTGATGAGCACCTTGACGAGCAGGTTCTTGAAGAACCACGGCAGCTGCAGCAGTTGCCGGCCGGCATTGCCCACCCGACTGGGCCAACTGCCGTCGAGGTCGGCGCGGTACTCGGTGAGCGAACGGGCACGGCCCACGTAGCGCCAGCGGCCACCGAACATCAGCTCGCGCATGATGGCCAGCGTGACACCGACCGACGAGAACGAGTCGTGGATGAGCAACGTGCCGCCGGGCGTCACTCGCCGACCCCAGTCGCGGATGTCGGTGCGCGCCGGGGCGTAGCGGTGTGCACCGTCGACGTACAGCACAGCAACGACGCCGGCCACCTCGCCGTGCGCCGCATCGCTGAACGCGCGCACGTGGTGCACGCGATGGGCAACCCCGGCGGCGGCGAGATTGGCGTTGAACACGTCGTGGTCGGTGGCAGCGGCAGCCTCGAAGCCGTCGAGCTCCTGCGGGCCGCGATCGTTGCCGGCATGCGGATCGATGGCGACGATCTGCACACCTTCCGGGGCCGCGCTGGCCAGCACGATGGTGCTGCGTCCGCGGAAGCTGCCGATCTCCACGATGATGTCGCCGCGATGCGTGCCGGCGGCAGCTCGATAGAGACGCTCGGCCTGATCCGGGCTCATCCAGCCGTCGACGGCGCTCACTGCCTGCAACGCCTCGTCGAACGAACGCATGCTGCTCACCCTACGTACACTCCCAGCCCGAAAACGATCGCCCACACGACACCCAGGATCTGCAGGGTGCGGTCGGCGGCGAAGATCTCCTCCGGGGCCGCACCGTGGCCCTGCTCGAGGATGAGCGTGTACCGCAACAGCGCGGTGAGCATCGGCACGATGGAGAGCTCGTAGAACGGCCACGAGCTGCCCGAGATCTCGCGCACTTCGAAGGCCCAGATGCAGTAGGTGACCAAGGTGGCGCCGACGCTGACCGAGAGCACGGTCTGCAAGAAGGTGAGCGTGTACTCGTCGAGCGTGGCGCGCGTCGAGCTGCCCTCGCCCAGCTCGCGCAGCTCGGCGAAGCGCTTGCCGGTGACGATGAACAGTGACCCGAACGATGTGCACAGCACGAACCAGGTGCTCATCCTCACATCGGTGACCACTGCGCCGGCGATGGCCCGCAGCACGAAGCCCGCCGCCACGGCCACCAGGTCGACCACCGCCACGTGCTTCAGCACCGTGCTGTACGTGGTGGTGAGCACCACGTACCCGGTGGTGACCACGCCCAGTTGCCAGTTGAGCCCGAACGAGAGCCCGATGCCGCCCACGAGCAGCGCGGTGCCCACCACGCGAGCCACGGGCAACGGCAGCGCGCCACTGGCGATGGGCCGATTGCGCTTGGTGGGGTGCTGCCGATCCGCTTCCACATCGTGGATGTCGTTCCAGTAGTAGGTGCCGCTGCTCGCCAGGCAGAACGCCACGAACGCAAGCACCGTCTTCCACAGGAACGACCAGTTGTCGAGCACGCCGGCCGCCCCGGGTGCTGCGAACACCAGCACGTTCTTGGTCCACTGCTTGGGTCGCGCCTCGCGCACGATGGCCCGCAGCATCATTCGAACCCCACGGGGACGGCCGACACGAGAGTGCGCTTCACCAGCAGCGGGTGGTCGGCTCGGGCCAGCAGCGCCCGATCGCCGGCACTGTCGCCGTACGCCCACACGGTGGCGTCCTGCCAGCTCCGGGCAGCCAACCAGGCGTCGAGCCGGCGCACCTTCTCCTCCGCGCGGCAGTTGCCACCGTCGAGACCGTCGGCGAAGTGGTCGCCGGCGCGCATCGGCTCGGCACACAGCACGTCGTCGACGCCCAGGCGACGCCCCAACGGCCGCAGGTACGGGCTCAACGAGGCCGAGACGAGCACGATGCGGTGACCCGCCCGTTGATGCCAGCGCAGCCGTTCCATGGTGTCGGTGCGCAGCCAGCTGGCCTCCACCTGCTCGGCGAACAGCTCGCCGATGGCTTCCACCTGCGCCACCTGGCGACCGCGCAGCACACCACCGACCAGGAGCTCCTTGAGGCGATCGCGATCGCGGCGGGCCGCAGCGGCGAGCGACGCCGAAGGCCGGCGCACCATCGCCCGAGTGAGCCCGGGCCAGCCGCCGACGCGCAGCAGGAAGGGCCCGACGCAATCGCGCACGGTGAGCGTGCCATCGACATCGAACGCCGCCACATCAACCCGCCGGCGATCGTTCACCGCAGGCTCTCGATCATCGTCCAGAAGTCTGGCCAGCTCTTGCTCACGACATCGGGATCCTCGACGATGATGCCGCTGGCACCCAGGCCCAACAACGCGAACGCCATCGCCAACCGGTGGTCGTGATGCGTGGCCAGCGTGGCCGTGTGTGCTGCCCCGGGCCGCACGATGAGGCCGTCGGGGTTGTCGACCGCGTCGACACCCGCGTGGCGCAGCTCGCGGCACAGATCGCTGAGCCGGTCGCTCTCCTTGTTGCGGATGAACGCCACACCATGGATGTCGGT
Organism: Acidimicrobiaceae bacterium; assembly: GCA_016722025.1. Lineage (GTDB taxonomy): Bacteria > Actinomycetota > Acidimicrobiia > Acidimicrobiales > Ilumatobacteraceae > UBA668. The sequence continues at coordinate 226,847 of JADKGZ010000005.1, read as the reverse complement.
GGGGCTGTTGGCGAAGGCCGCCACCACCGCCAACGTGGGCACCAGGTCGGAGAGGTCGACCATGTTGATGTCGATGCCGTGCAGGTCGCCGTGGCGACTGACCGTGGTGCCCCACTGGTCCTGCACCACCTCGCACCCCATCCTGGCCAGTACCTGGCAGAACGCCGCGTCGCCCTGCAGCGACGTGTTGGTGAGCCCGGGTACGCGCACCCTGCCACCGCAGATGGCGGCCGCAGCGAGCGGGTAGCTGGCCGAGCTGGCGTCGGGTTCGATGGTGAACTGGCGAGCGCTGTAGCGGCCGGCGGGCACCGTGATGATGCGATCGCCCAGCTCGACACCGGGCACTCGAGCGCGGCCATCACCGCCGCCGTGATGCGGATGTACGGCCGCGAGACCAGCGGGGTGGTGAGCATGAAACGCAAGCCGTTGGGGAAGTACGGGGCGATGAGCATCAACGCCGTGAGGTACTGGCTGCTCACATCGCCGCGCAGCGAGACCTCGTCGAGCGTCACGTCGACCGGCCCCTGCACGGTGACCGGCAGGTGCCCCCAACCTTCGGATGGCTGCACCTGCACGCCCATCGAGACCAGCGCGTCGTGCAGCGGCGCCATCGGCCGGGCGCGCAGCGGCGGGTGACCGTCGATCGTGTACGGGCCCGGCCCCAACGCTGCCAGTGCCGTCACGAAGCGCGAGGTGGTGCCGGCCAGCCGGGCCGGCAGTGTGACCGGGCCGCGGCGGAACGAGCGGACGCCACCGGCGATGCGCACGTCGTCGCCCGCTCGCTCGGCCTCCAGCCCCAGCGCCCGCAAGCAGTCGAGCATCGCCTCGGTGTCGTCGCCGTCGGGCACGCCGCGCAGCACGGTCTCACCTTCGGCGAGCGCGGCACAGACCAGGGCTCGATTGGCGACGCTCTTCGAGCCAGGCACCTCGATCGTTGCGTCGATCGGTGCGCTCAGCGGCGCCACGCGGTAGACGTCCATCGAGCCCACTCAGCTCAACCGCTGCACGGCGGGGCGATACCCGCGGGCCATCAGCCCGCCGCGGTACATGTCGGCCACGGTGGCATCCACCAGCACCACCGCGACGCCGCGGTTGCCTTCCACGCTGTGCACCACCTCGAAGCTGTAGACGTTGACGCCCAGCTCGGCCGCCAGCGTGAACACTTCGGCCGCTGCGCCCGGTCGGTCGGGGATGGGGATGCGCATCTCGGCGAACTCGCCGGGCTGGTTGGCGCGGCTGGGCAGGTTGGCGCGCGCCTCGCGGGCCTTGCTGAGGCGCTGATGCAACTCGACGCGATCGTCGGTGTCGACCACTCGCCGCATGCTGTGCAGACCGTCGATGAGGCCATCGAGCGCCGACAGGATGGCCACCCGGTTCTCGGCACAGATGTCGAGCCAGATGGCGGGGTGGCCGCTGGCGATGCGGGTCATGTCGCGAAAGCCGCCGGCGGCGAGGCGCAGCAGGGCGGCGTGTTCTTCGGCGCGGTCGCTGGCCAGGCCCATCAGCGTGGCGGCGGTGAGGTGCGGCACGTGGCTGATGACCGCGACCACCTGGTCGTGGCGCTCGGCCGGCAGTGCAACCACGTCGGCACCGAGATCGGCGACGATGGCGGCCACCGCGCTGAAGGTGCTGTCGGCCGTCGCAGCAGTGGGGGTGAGCACCCACACGGCGCCTTCGAACATGCTGCCGTCGGCGCCGTCGAGACCGTCGAGCTCGCTGCCGGCCATCGGGTGGCCACCCACGAAGCGAGGGTCGTCGATGCTGCCGGCAAGGGCCCCCTTCACGCTGCCGACATCGGTGACCAGGCCATTCGTGTCGGCCAACGCCCGCTTCACCTGGTCGACCAGCGTGAGCACAGGGGTGGCCACGAAGGTGATCTCGGCGTCGGGGTGCAGCCCGGCAGCGGTGATGAGGCCCATCGACAAGGCCTTCGCCACCTGGGCTGGGTCGTGGTCGTCGCCGTGCACCGACCAGCCACGATCGGTGAGCGCGCGCGCAATGGAACCACCGATGAGGCCGAGGCCTGCGATGTTTGCCCGTCGAGCCGCTGACACGGCTGCTCAGCGTATCGGCCGGGTGTCGCCCGCCGCCGATTCCACCAGGCTGCGCACCTCGGCCTGGGAGAGCTCGCGCCACTCCCCCGGCTTGAGCTGGGCATCGCGCAGCGGCCCGATGCGCACGCGCACCAGTCGGTGCACGGGATGACCGACGGCCTCGCACATGCGCCGCACCTGCCGATTGCGACCTTCGTGAATGGTGATGCGCAGCACACCCGGGCTGGGCTGCGACACCTTTGCCGGCGCGGTGATGCCGTCGTCCAGCTCGACGCCGTCGCGAAGGCGGCGCAGGGCTCCCCCGCCCGGGGCTCCGTCGACCTCGGCCAGGTACTCCTTCTCCACGCCGTGGCTGGGGTGTGCCAAGCGGTGGGCCAGGTCGCCGTCGTTGGTGAGCAGCAGCAGCCCTTCGGTGGCCACATCGAGCCGGCCCACCGGGTACACGCGCGGCTCGGCCGGCACGATCTGCACGACGGTGCGGCGGCCCTGCGGATCGTGCGCCGTGGTGATGACGCCTTCGGGCTTGTTGAGCAGGTAGTAGACGAGGCCCGGCTTCACACCGATGGGCACACCATCCACCTCCACCAGGTCGTGGTCGGTGTCGACTCGCCTGCCCAGCACGGCGGTGGCCCCGTTGACGGTGACGCGCCCGTCGGAGATCATGTCCTCGCACACTCGCCGGCTGCCCCAGCCGCGCACCGCCAGCACCTTCTGCAGCCGCTCACCTTGGGGTAGCTCGGCCGACTTCGCCGCCAACTGCTCCCACAGCGGCGGCTCCAGCACGCGGTCGGGGTCGCCGGGCTCAGCCACGGGCATCTGCTGCAGGGTCGATGCGCAGGCCGTGCTCGAGTGCCTCCACCACCTCCGCGCCGGGCACGAACTCGACGATCGGCGGCAGATCGGCGAGCGAGTTGATGCCCAGCTTCTCCAGGAACGTCGGCGTGGTGCCGAACAGGATGGCCTGCCCAGGGCCGCTGTCGCGAGCCACTTCGGTGACGTAGCCGCGAGCCTGCAACGTGCGGATGACGCCATCGGGATCGACGCCACGGATGCTGGCCACTTGCGCCCGCGACAGCGGTTGCTTGTAGGCGATGATGGCCAGCGTCTCCAGCGCAGCACCGCTCATGCGCGCGCGTTGGCCGTCGAGCAGGAAGCGCTCGACGTAGGGCGACAGGTCGGGGTGGGTCTGGTAGCGGTAGCCGCCGGCCACCTTGGTGAGCTGAAAGCCGTGGCCGGCATGGGCGTAGGCATCGGCGAGCTCGGCGCACAACCGGTCGATCACCACGATCGGCTGCTCGAGCAGCTGCGCCAGCAGTTCGCTGGGCACCGGCTCGACCGCCACCATGATGATGGCCTCGATGGCGCGCACCGTCTCGGCATCGAGCGGGTTGGGTTGGTCGGGCACGATCAGTTCCTCATCCTTGTCGTTCGGTGCGTCGTTCGGTGCGTCGTTCATGTTGTTCGTCATCCGTCGTAGTCGTCGACGGGCAGGTCATCGAGCACACCGTCGCCACCGGTCCACACCACGTCGATGTCGCCGAATCGTTCGGCTTGCTCCAGCTCCACCAGGCCCTGCTTGAACAGCTCGAGCAGCGCCAGGAAGCGCACGATCACTTCCAACCGCTCGACCAACCCGCTGGTGAGGCGGCGGAACGACATGCGCCCCACGCGCGGCAGCTCATCGATCAGCTCGGCCAGCGCATCGGCCACGCTGGCGCGGATGGGCGCGACGTGGAACAGGTCGATGCGCGGCGCCGGCTTGGGCGTGGTGGCCTTCAGGTAGGCCCGGTGCAGGCGGGCGGGGGTGACCCCGTCCATCAGGTCGGGCATCAGCTCGGCGAAGCGCTCGTCGGCACCCACCGCGCGGGGGAAGGAGTGGTCGGCGTCGTCGGCCAGCTTGCTGAACACACCGGCGACATCTTTGAACGTCTTGCACTCCAGCAGGCGGGCCAGCAGCAGGTCGCGTTCCTCCCACAGCGCCAGTTCGTCGTCGATGTCGATGTCGTCGCGGCCGGGCAGCAGCCGGCGGGCCTTCAGCTCGACCAGCGTGGAGGCGATGAGCAGGAACTCGGTGGCCAGGTCGAGATCGAGGTGCTGCAGCCGCTCGATCTCCTCCAGGTAGGCATCGACGATGTGGCTGAGCGATACCTCGTAGATATCGACCTGCTCCTTCAGGATCAGGTGCAACAGCAGGTCGAAAGGCCCCTCGTACACTGAGGTGGAGACGTCGACAGCCATGGCCAGCGAGCGTACCCGTTGCCACCTGCTCTCGAACGGCTGCCGGCCGCTCGCCGGCGAAGATCAGGCGGTGCGCAGCTTCAGGCCCGTCGGCTTGAAGATGGTGTCGAGCGCCGTGATGTCGACGAACATCAGCACTGCGGTGACCGCCGCGCACACCACGACCGCCACCATCAGCGTGCGCTCGCGGTAGAGCTTCTCCGGATTGATGACCGCGCTCTCGGGCTCGAAGGCGAGGCTGAGGTAGACCGCCATCACCAGTGCGATCAGCGGGAAGGCCAGGATCAGTTCGAGTCGGTAGCGCATGATGAACGCACCGAGGAAGAGCATCGCCGCCGAGGCGTAGAAGATGATCGACACCAGCAGTCGTTCCAACGAGTAGTAGCTGAACGACTTCCGATATGCCGCGGCGACGGCCGGGTCGTCGATGTCGCGATACTCCGCGTAGCGCTTGATCGCCATGAAGTAGCAGCCGATCATCCAGTAGCTGACCAGCAGCGAGGTGGGGGCGAAGGCCACCGTGCCCGCCATGTACCAGCCGGCGAGCATCCGCAACGGGTTGTTGATCGATTCGGAGAGCACGTCGAGATATGGGAGGTCCTTCGAGCGAACGGGCCTGATGTTGTAGACGCAGCCCATCACCCAGAGCACAACGACCGTGATCACGAACGGGCGGTTGACGAGCATGCCCAGGCCGGCGCCGGCGACCATCAGCGCGATCCACTGCACGTAGGCCAGCTTCACGTTGACCTTGCCCGATGGCACCGGCCGATGACGCTTCACCGGGTGGACGCGATCGGACGGCGCATCGAGTACTTCGTTGATGACGTAGTTGCTGGAGCAGATGAGGCACACCGACGCCATGCCGACGACGACACGAACCACCACCCCACTCGGGATGTCGCTGGTGCCGTCGCTGAGGGCCGCCAGGATGCCGGGGAGCACGAACACCTGCTTGACCCAGTGGTCGATGCGCATGATCGCGATGTGCCCACGGATCGTGGGCCGCGCGGCGGGCGTGGCAAGGTCGGGCGACGCCGTCATGTCGGCTCCAACATCATCGTCATCTCCCGGAGAGTCCTGGTCGTGTGGTAGTCGGTGCCATCGGTTCGAACTCGCGGGCCGCCGACGATGACACATCGGATGTTGGCAGCTGCGGCAGAGACCGCGTCGACTTCGGATCGGTCACCGACGTAGAGCACCTCGGCGGCGTCGAGCTCGAGCCGTTGCAGCGCGACCTCCAACCCACGAGGGTGTGGCTTGAAGCGGCCGATGTCTGCGTCCTGCGCGCAGAGCACGTGGTCGAAGTGATCGGCGATGCCGAGCGCCGCCAGCTTGGCGTCGGCGGGATAGTCCGAGAGCACTGCCAGCCGGACGCCCCACGACCGCAGCAGATCCAGCGACTCGACGAGGTCGTGCTCGGCGCAGCGCGGCAGCAGGGCGAGCGGGGCCACATCCATCCAGCGCGTCACACAACGTGCGACCTCGGCGAGGTCGACGCCCGTGCGAGCCGACGCGGCCAACAACTGCACTTCGGTGAGGTCGCCGACGGCGGCGTCGGCGCGCATGTCTTCTTGCGCCTGGCGATAGGCAGCGAGGACGCGCGCCGTGCGCATGCCGCGAATGGGGTGCAGCAGATGGCCCGCGACCAGGCGAACGGCCATCGCCCGCCGCAGTGGGCGCTGGCGGTACAGCGTGCCGTCGACATCGAAGATGACCGCCTTCACCACCGGGTGGGTAACACGCAGGTCAGGCACGGCGAGCTGCCCGCCTGTCGAGCAGCGTGTCGACACCGAAGGCCGACATCACGATGAGCGCGGGAAGGATGGGCACCGAGTAGCGCCCGAGCGCCAGCAGCAGGGCGAGCACCAGGTTGAGGTACAGCACCGGCAGCATCAGCAACCACGCCGGGCGCTGCTCTCTGCGCGCTCGGCGCCACCCGATCACCGCGAAGAACCATGCGCCGAGTGCCAGCACGAGCGCGAGCAACGAGTTCTTGAGCGACGTCAACTGGTACCAGAAGGTGAAGACGCCGATGACCGACTTGCGCAGCACCGGGCCCGGCTCGGCGAAGAGGCGGCGCTTGGCCTCCTTGTTGAGGATCTGGTCGGTCTCGTAATCGTCGCGCTCCCACACCGTTCCCTCGGCTTCGGCCAGCGCCTCGAAGTACGCGTTGCTGGCGTTCTCGGCGTCGGTGTACGGCGGTCGGCGCAGCGTGATGTAGTCGGTCTCGGTGAAGATGAAGCCCCGCAGGAAGGCGTCGCTGGTACCGCTGGAGATGAGGACGAAGTGGCCGGAGGAACGGTAGTTGCGAGCGGTCCAGGGAAGGATGAGGCAGCCCATCACCACGAAGATCGCAAGGATCGGCTTCCACGGAGTGGGCCGCTGCTCGCCGCGGCGCCGGGCGGCCCGGCAGGCGAGGATGATGCCGGCCACGAACAGTGCGGGATACAGCAGCGCCACCGCCTTGGTGAGGGCCGCGGCGCCACTCGCGAGGCCGACGAGCGCCCCGGCGGCGACGGTGGGCCGCTCGTAGAACCGGATCGTCAACCATGCGGTGAGGGTGATGAGCAGCGTCAGCTGGGTCTCGAGGTGCAGGTTCGGGATGTAGCGCAGCAACATCGGGTGCAGCGCGCAGACGAAGCCGGCGATGACCCCGGTGCGGTGGTTGAACAGTCGCCGCCCCATGTCGTAGGCGAGCACGCAGGTGCCGGAGAACATCAGCACGTGCAGCAGCACGATCAGCTTCTGGTGGTCGCCGAAAACGGCGTACACCCCTCCGATCACGATCGGGTACAGCGGCGCACGGCGGGTGATCAGGCTGCCGAAGCCCTCGAACCCGTTGCCGTCGGCGATGCTCTTGCCCATGTCGCCGAAGAAGTAGGGGTCGGTGTTCTGATCGACCAACGACTGCACGCGGAACACGACGAAGCCCATCAGCAGGCCGGTGCCGAGGGCGAATGCGAACACCACCCACGCCCACGGGACCGACCACCTCGCCACGCGAAGCGTGGGCGCAGCTTCTCGTGTTCGTTCCATCGTCATGACTCCCGCGCTGTGGATGAGCTCGAAAGTCGATGTTATCCGTGGCCTACTTTGCCGTCACTAGGCCGTTCGGACCATTGCCAGCGGCCGTTGCCGGCCCCGACCGCGCCGCTGCAGCACGAGTGAGTAGCGTGACGACATGCGTGCCTCGTCGATGCTCCGTGCCGCTGCCGTCATGTTCATCGGCACGCTGGCGGCCGGCTGCGCAGACCCCGCCGACGATTCATCAGCCACCTCTGCTGCCGGCGACATCTCCACGGTCGCCGTCTCAGCGCCCCTCACCGAAGCAGGCACCACCATGACCACCAGCGCGACGACCAGCGAGACGACCAGCAGCGAGATCGACCCCGGCCTCCAGCCGTACATCGACATCGCCGTCGACGACCTGGCCACACGCCTCGCCGCCGACGTCGGTGGCATCACCGTCGTGTCGGCCACTCTGGTCGTGTGGCCAGACTCCGCGCTGGGCTGCCCGGCGCCGGGCCAGGAGTACGCCACGGTCGCCACCGACGGCGCACTCATCATCCTCGAGCTCGACGGCACCGAGTACCGCTACCACGCGGGCGGTTCGCGAGCGCCGTTCCTCTGCGAAAAGCCAGGAAAGTCACTCACCGGCACCGTCTCCACGGGTCTGTGAAACAACCCTTCCAACTGATGGAAACTTTGGCTTGTCCCGTCCAGGGCGAGACCGCTAGGTTGCCGCCTGTCGTGTTGTGGTGCCAAGGACGGGGGTCGGCACTCCACGCCACGACGCCCGACCATTGAGGTCCGCTCGCCCGAGCGCCGACTCGAGAGGAAACCACGTCGTGAACAGAGGATTCAGAGCGTTGATCGGCGGGGCAGCGCTGGCGCTCACCGTCGTGGTGCCAGTCGATCGAGTCACCGCCGACGAGGTGCCGGCCAACGACGACGGCGGCTCCAAGGCCGTTGTCGAGAGCGAGACCGGCAGCTACATCGTCGTGATGGCGGCCGACCCGCTGGTGGCCACCATTGCCGCCGAGGATCTCGACTCGGCTGCCGCGCTCGCCCAGGGCGACGCGCTCGACACCACTCACGACGCCGTGCTCGCCGAGGCCGGCATCAGCGCCGATGCCAAGGTGCAAGACTTCAGCAACGCGGTCAACGGCTTCTCGGCCGTGCTCGACTACAACCAGGCCGTCGAGATCGCCAACGATCCTCGGGTCTCGATGGTGCTGCCCGACGAGCTGCGCCAGCTCACCAGCACCGACACGGTCACGCACGGCGACGACGGCCGCAACGTCGACGACCTGGGCAACTTCCTCGGCCTCACCGGCAGAGGACGTGCGTGGGCGAGCGGTCTCACCGGTGAAGGCGTCATCGTCGGTGTCATCGACACCGGCATCTGGCCCGAACACCCCAGCTTCGCCGACGACGGCAGCTACTCGGCGCTCGACCCCCTCGACGACAGCCGGCCGAACTGCGAGTTCGGCAACACCGCCAAGAACGCGGCCGACGCCCCGTTCGTCTGCAACAACAAGCTGCTCGGTGCCCGCCAGATGCTCGACACCTACCGGTCACTGGCCGGCGGCTTCGAGGCCGACGAGTTCGATTCGGCCCGTGACGACGATGGCCACGGTACGCACACGGCCTCCACCGCTGCCGGTAACGCCAATGTGCAGGCCAGCATCTTCGGGCGCAAGGTGGGCATCATCTCCGGCATCGCCCCGCGCGCACGCATCATCGCGTACAAGGCACTGGGCAACAACGGCGGCTACAGCTCCGACCTCGCTGCCGCCATCGACCAGGCCGTCGCCGATGGCGTCGACGTGATCAACTACTCCGTCGGCGGCGGTGCCAACCTCCTCAACGCCGACGCCATCGCCTTCCTGTTCGCCGACGACGCCGGCGTGTTCGTCGCTGTCTCCGCCGGCAACGACGGGCCCGGCCCGGAGACCGTCGGCGGCCCCTCCGACGCCCCCTGGGTCACGTCCGTCGGCGCCAACTCGCAGACCCGGTTGTTCCAGGGCACCATCGAGCTCGACAACAACCGCAGCTACACCGGCGCCTCCATCACGCGGCACGGGCAAGCACGCGCTCGTCGATGCCGCCACCGCCGGCACCAGCGACCTGTGCCTGGCCGGCACCCTCGATCCCGCCAAGGCGGCCGGCAAGATCGTGCTCTGCCGTCGCGGTGGCAACGGTCGCGTGGCCAAGAGCCAGGAAGTTGCCCGTGCGGGCGGCGCAGGCATGGTCCTGTACAACGCCACCGACACCGACAACCTGTTCACCGACAATTTCTTCGTGCCCACCGTGCACGTCGACAACAGCGTCGGGCTCAAGATCAAGCAGTACATCGCCGGCACGCGACGCCCGCGTGCCGCACTCGAGGACACCGCCGAGATCTCGAAGATCAAGTACGCGCCGTCGATGACGATCTTCTCGTCGCGTGGCCCGAACCTCACGTCGGCCGACATCATCAAGCCCGACATCACCGCACCCGGCCTGCAGATCCTTGCGGGGGCCTCCCCCGTCGTCGGCGCCGACGAAGTGCAGGGGCAGCTGTTCCAGGCCATCGCCGGCACCTCCATGTCGAGCCCGGTGGTGGCCGGCATGTACGCATTGCTGAAGCAGGCACACCCCGACTGGACCCCGGCCATGGCAAAGTCGGCCATGATGGTCACCGCCAACACGCGGGTCACCGACAACGATCGGGTCAGCCAGGCAGGCCCGTTCGCAATGGGTGCCGGCCAGGTCGACGCCGGGATGGTCAGCGATGCCGGCTCGATGTTCAACCCCGGTCTCGTCTACGACGCCGGTTTCGACCAGTACCTGGGCTTCCTGTGCGAGGCCAACCAGGCCGTCTTCACCAATCCGACGGCAACCTGCGCCAACCGCGTCGCCAGCGGCGTGCCCACCACCGCCCAGAACCTCAACTACCCGTCGATCGCCGTACAAGACGTTGCCGGTGTCGAGACCATCACTCGAACGGTCACCAGTGTCGCCACCGACACCACCACCTTCCGAGCAGATGTCAAGGCCCCGCCCGGGTACACCGCAGTCGTCAGCCCTTCCGCTCTGACACTCGCTCCCGGGGCCAGCGCCAGCTACACGGTCACGCTCACCAACGTGTCGGCCACCACCGGCGAATGGCGCTTCGGCGAAATCACGTGGAAGGGTCGTGGCTATCGCGCCCGCAGCCCCATCGCGGTGAAGGGCGTGCAGCTGGCAGCACCGGCCTCGGTCGGCGGCTCCGGTGCCGACGGTTCCACCACCTTTGACATCCGCTTCGGGTACTCCGGCGCCTACAGCGCCGCCGCGCACGGCCTGGTCGCTGCCACTGCCACCGATGCCGTGGTGCTGCAAGACCCCGATCAGACGCCGTTCACGGCCGATGACGGTGGTGGCCTGGTCACGCTCGACTACGTCGTCACCGATGCCGCAGTGGCCCGCTGGGCACTCTCGCTGCCGGGCGACGACGACATCGACCTGTACCTGTTCAACTCGGCGGGCGACCTCGTCGGCCAGAGCACCAACGGTGGCACCGACGAGCTGATCGAGCTGCAGCTCCCGGCCAACGACACGTACACGTTGGCCGTGCACGGCTGGGCCGTGGCCGAGCCGACCGGCCTGGCGTTCGCGATGCAGAGCTGGTTGGTGCCGTTGGCCAGCGGCGGCAGCCTGTCGGTGGTCGCCCCATCCGTGGCTGTTTCCGGAGCCGGTGCGTCGATCACCGCCAGCTGGGCCGGCCTCACCCCGGGCAGCTACCTCGGCGCTGTCTCGCACAGCGATGCCAGTGGCGTCATCGCGCTCACCGTGGTGGCCGTCGACGCCTGACGACCGAGCCATCCCGGCACGTGCCGCTCGTGTGCCGACCGAAACCCCTTCGGTCGGCACACGGCACCCCGGTAGCCTGCCCGCCGTGACACGCGTGCTCTCCTGCATCCAACCCACCGGCGAAGTGCACCTCGGCAACTACTTGGGTGCGCTGCGCAACTGGGTGTCGGGGCAACACGAGAACGACGCCTTCCACGGCATCGTCGATCTGCACGCGCTCACCATCACCGAAGGCCCCGACACGCTCGGCACGGCCACGATGGAACTGGCCGCGATGCTGTTCGCCGTCGGCCTCGACCCCGATGTGGCCACCGTCTTCGTGCAGAGCCACGTGACCGAGCACAGCCAACTGGCCTGGATGATGGAGTGCACCGTCAGCTTCGGCGAGCTCAGCCGCATGACCCAGTTCAAGGACAAGTCGGCCAAGCGTGAAGCAGAGTTCATCTCCGCCGGGCTCTTCACCTACCCGGCGCTGCAGGCAGCCGACATCCTGCTGTACGACACCGACGAGGTGCCGGTGGGCGAAGACCAGCGGCAGCACATCGAGATCACCCGCGACATCGCCATCCGCTTCAACCATCGCTTCGGCGACACGTTCGTGCTGCCCAAGGCCGTCACGCCCAAGACCGGGGCACGCGTGATGGATCTCCAAGACCCCACCTCGAAGATGAGCAAGTCCAGCGAGTCGGGTGCCGGGCTGGTCAACATGCTCGACGATCCGGCCGGCATCGCCCGCAAGTTCAAGCGCGCCGTCACCGACAGCGACAGCGAGGTGCGCTTCGACCGCGAGACCAAGCCGGGCGTCAGCAACCTGCTGGAGATCCTCGCCGCCTGCACCGGCGACACGCCGGAGGCACTGGCCTCCCGCTACACCCAGTACGGCCCGCTGAAGCGCGACACCGGCGAGGCGGTGGTCGAGCTGCTGGCTCCCATCCAGGCTCGCTACCACGAGCTCATCGCCGACCGGGGCGAGCTGCAAGCACTGCTGCGCACGGGCGCCGGTAAAGCACGCCGTCGCCGCTGCCACCCTCGCCAGAGCCCAGGCCGCCGTCGGCATGCTGCCCGCCTGACAGCCCGGTCGCCGGGTCAGATGTCGTCTGCCTGCCGCAGTGCCGCGGCCGCCGGGCCGGCTCCATGCACCAGTTCGAGCGTCGCCGCCGCCGACCCGGCGGCCCGCAGCATCTCGGCTCCCAACCGTTCGTGATCGTGGTACTGGCGGAACCGGGCGGTGCGCGGGCCGACGATGGTGGCCAGCACCCTGGCACAGGTGCCCAGCCCGCTGGCCAGCTTCCCCACGTCGTGCAGCAGCGCCGCGGCAGTCTGTTCCCGACTCGGCTCATCAGCGAGGTCGACGAACCGGCGAGCGACCAGGATCGAGTGCCGCTTGTCCTGCACCACCATCCGCTGCCACAGCGCCGCCTCGCCGGGCAGCAGCTGCGCAACCGCCCACGAGGCATCGGCCTCGCTGGGCGGCCGCCGCGACAGCGAGCCGGCGAACCGGCGAGCGAGGTGCCCGAGCGACGTCATCGCTGCTCGGCTCGCGGGTGCGCCTGGCGGTACACCTGCCACAGCCGTTCCTGGCTCACCTTCGTGTACACCTGCGTCGTGGAGATGGAGGCATGACCCAGCATCTCCTGCACGATGCGCAGGTCGGCGCCATGGTCGAGCAGGTGCGTCGCGCACGAGTGACGCAGCACGTGCGGCGACAACCTGTCGCCCAGCCCCACTCTGTCGCCGTACTTCTTCACCACCGCCCATGCCGCCTGACGTGACAGGCGCGAGCCGCGAGTGTTCAGGAACAGCGCTTCCTGATCGCCGCGCCGGGCCCAACGAGCCGGCTCGAGATGCGAACGACCCGCCGACAACCATTCGTCGACTGCGGCACCGGCCGCACGACCGAAGGGCACGATGCGCTCCTTGGCACCTTTGCCGAACAGGCGCACCAAGCGGTTCTCGCGGTCGATGTCGCCCAACGACAACCCGCACGCCTCACTGATCCGGGCGCCGGTGGCGTACAGCAGCTCCAACAGCGCCCGATCGCGCAGCGCAGCGGGGTCGGTGGCCACCACGGCCGCCAGCAGCCGGCCCACCTCGTCCTCGGTGAGCGGGTGCGGGATGCCGGCAGGCACCCGTACGCCCTCCACGTCGGCCGCAGGGTCGTCGGGGCGCACGCCGTCCTCCGCCATGAACCGGTGCAGCATGCGGATCGCGGCGAGCTGACGAGCAACGCTCGACGGCGCCGAGCCGGATGCTCGCCGACCTTGCACGAACCGGTCGAGTTGTGCGCGATCCACGGTGTGCACGGTGGCCCGTTCGCCCACGAGCCACTGGCAGTAGCCGTGGAGGTCGCGGCGATAGGCACTCAGCGTGTTGCGCGAGCGCCCGCGCTCGCTGGCCATCCACGACAGGAACTCCTCGACCTCCATCGGCACGACCATCGGCACCGGCACCCGCACGACCACCCGCGCGTCGGCGGGAGGACCGCCGTTCATCCGTGGCCGCCCTCGCGCAAGCGTCGCTCCACCAGCAGCAGCCCGACGACGGTCTTGGCATCGTGGATGGTGCCGTTGAGCACCATTTCGACTGCATCGCCGAGCGCCAGATCGAGCACCTCCATGTGCGCCTCCTCCGGCCCATGCGTGTCGCGTGGCACCTCCGTGAGGTCGGTGGCAAGGTAGAGCGTGAGCACCGAGTCGGTCATCCCGGCCGATGGGTACATGTCGATCAGGTGCTCGAGGCGGCCCGGCCGCAACCCCACCTCCTCCACCAGCTCGCGAGCGGCCGTGATCTCGGTGGGTTCGCCGGGCACGTCGCGCATGCCGGCCGGCACCTCGATCACGAAGTCGTCGAACGGTGGCCGATACTGCCGCACCAGCACCACTCGGGCGCTGCCGTCGGCGGCAACACGCAATGGCACCGCCGCGACCGCACCGGGCGAGCGCACGATGTCGCGCTGGAACCGCTCTCCGTCGGGTGACTCGTACTCGGCGACGGCCACGTGCCAGATGTAGCCCTGGTGCACCAGTCGATCGCCCAGATGGCGAAAGCCGCTCACGGCGTCGTCATGCCACCGACGGCGTTGCCGGCTCTTCCACGACCCGCAACGTCGGTGTGCGGGCTTCGCGCCGAGCCAGCGCGGCAGCGGTGAGCTCGCGGAACAACGGGTGCGGCCGGTCGGGGCGGCTCTTGAACTCGGGGTGCGCCTGAGTGGCCACCCAGAACGGGTGGTCGACGAGCTCGATGAACTCCACCAGTCGCCGGTCGGGCGACAGGCCGGTGCAGCGCAACCCGGCTGCCTCCAGGCGCGGCTTCCACTGCGCGTTCAGCTCGTAGCGGTGCCGGTGCCGCTCGCTGACCACCGGCTCGCCATAGGCCCGGTGCACCCGGCTGTCGGGTTCCAGGATGGCGTAATAGGCGCCCAACCGCTGCGTGCCGCCTTTGTCGCTCACGTCACGCTGGTCGTGCATCAGGTCGATGATCGGGTACGGCGTGTCGGGGTTCATCTCGGTGCTGTTGGCGCCCACCAGGCCCATCACGTTGCGAGCGAAGTCGATGGTCATCGCCTGCAGGCCCAGGCACAGGCCCAAGCAGGGGATGTCGTGCTCGCGGGCATAGCCGGCAGCGGCGATCTTGCCTTCGAAACCACGATCGCCGAAGCCACCGGGGATGACGATGCCGTCGAGGTCGGCGAGGCGCTCGGCCACCAACAAACCCTCCACCTCCTCGGCCTGGATCCAGTCGATCTCCACCTTGGCGCCGTGGTGGAACCCGGCGTGCTTGAGGCTCTCGACCACGGACAGATAGGCGTCCTGGTAGTCGACGTACTTGCCGATGAGACCGATCTTCACCGGCTTGGTGGCGGCCTCCACCATGGTGACCATGGTCTGCCACGGGGCGAGGTCGATCGGGGCGTCGATGCGCAGGCGCTCGCACACCACCGTGTCGAGGCCCTCGTCGTGGAGGATGAGCGGCAGCTCGTAGATGTTGCGGGCGTCGGCGGCGTTGACCACGGCGTCGTCGTCGACGTTGCACAGGCTGGAGATCTTGCGCTTCAGGTTGTCGCTGAGCGGCGCCTCGCTGCGGCACACGATGATGTCGGGCTGGATGCCACGGCTGCGCAGCTCGGTGACCGAGTGCTGCGTGGGCTTCGTCTTCTGCTCGCCCGACGGGCCGATGAACGGCACCAGCGTGACGTGGATGTAGCAGATGTTGTCGCGACCGACGTCGGTACGGAACTGACGCAACGCTTCCAGGAACGGCAGGATCTCGATGTCGCCGACCGTGCCGCCCACCTCGGTGATCACCACATCGACGTCGTCGGTGGCCAGGCGCCGGATGCGGCTCTTGATCTCGTCGGTGATGTGCGGGATGACCTGCACGGTCTTGCCCAGGTAGTCGCCACGGCGCTCCGCGGCGAGCACTGCCTGGTAGATGCTGCCGGTGGTGGCGTTGGAGTTGCGCGTCAGCGGCTCGTCGATGAACCGCTCGTAGTGGCCCAGGTCGAGGTCGGTCTCGCCGCCGTCGTCGGTGACGAACACCTCACCGTGCTCGAACGGGTTCATCGTGCCGGGGTCGACGTTGATGTACGGGTCGAGCTTCTGCATGGTGACCCGCAAGCCACGCATCTTCAACAGACGACCCAGCGATGACGCGGTGAGACCCTTGCCCAGGGAGCTGGCAACGCCTCCGGTCACGAAAATGTGCTTCGGCATGGCGCTGACCCTCCGCTTCAGGTGAACTGATAACGGGATTGCATCGTACCGCGTTCAGCAGGACGCGCGGATGCTCGCCTACTCTCCGGTAACAATTCGTGCCGCCGCCTCCACGCCGTTGGCTGCACCGGGCGGCAACGCCGGCAGCAGCAGGGTGCGCAGGCCGGCACGCACGGCACCGGCATCGGCCACCGGGTCGTCGCCCACCATCAGCGCGTGCTCCGGCTCCACGTGCAGCGCGCGGCAGGCGTCGTGGAAGATCTGTGGGGACGGCTTCACCGCACCCACCTCGTACGACAGCACGAACGTGTGCACCAGGTGCTGCAGATCGCGTGCTGCGAACACCGTGCGCACATCCCAGCCGGTGTTCGACACGACGGCGATGGGCACGCCGGTGGCATGCACCCGCTGCAGGGTGGCCACCGTCGCCGCGTACGGCTGCCACTGCAGCGGATCGTGCATCGCTCCGTACAACTCGGCGCCGAGGCCGGGGATCTCGTCGTCGGCGAGGGCGTAGAGCACGTGCCAGCGTTGCCTCCACACCCGGTCGTCGAGGTCGCGCGGATGGCGCAGCTCGTCGGCGGTGTGCGCCGCCGACTGCACGCGGTCGGCGAGCGCCTCCGCCCACTGCGAGGTGACCTCCGTGCCGAGCCGCCTGCTCGTCGACATGATCGTCGCCGCCAGCGGATCGTGGGCGAACAACGTGCCACCGAAGTCGAACAGCACACCGAGCACGTCGTTCATGGCGCAACAGTACGCGCCGGCACGGCTACCGGCGCAGAACCGGGGGCTAGCCTCTCGGCCCGTGATGCGCATCTGGCGGCGACTGGTCGATCGGCCCCTGCTGTGCGTGACCGCGCTCGCCATCGTGCTACGCCTGCCCACCTTCACCACTCGGCTGTTCGACGCCGACGAGGCCGCCATCGGCGTGCAGGGCTTGGTCGTTCGCTCCGGTGGCACCCTCTACCGCGACATCTTCGATCGCAAGCCCCCGCTGCCTCCGCTGGCGTACGCCGCGTCGTTCACGCTCACCGACAGCACCGACATCCGACCGATGCGAGTGCTGGTCACGGTGCTCTTGGTGCTGGGCGGCGTACTGGTGGCGCACGACGCCCGGCAACGGTGGCGCAGCAACTCGCACGCACTCTGGGCCGGGACGCTGTTCGTCGCCGGCGCGATGGCGTTGTTCCCTGCAGATGCGGGCGCCGCCAACTACGCGCACTTCGCGCTGCTCCCCGGCACCGCCGCCTTGCTCTGGAGCCGCCGCGCTCGGTGGTTCTGGGCACTGGCTGCCGGCATCGCGCTGGGGTTGGCCCTGCTCACACGGCAGAGCTGGCTGCTGGCGCTGCCGGCGGCTCTCTACGGCGCATGGCACAGCGGTCGCTGGCGGCATGCAGCGTTGCTGGTGGCGGGCGCCGCGATGACGGTCTCCACGGTCGCGCTGTACGCACCGTTCGGCGCGTACTGGGAGTGGAACTTCACCAACAGTCCCGGGTTCGTGTTCGCCGCTGCCGGCGTGGGCACGTCGTTGCTGCGCGCGCTCGGCTCCGTTGCCGGGTTCGTCGGCTTCCACGTGACGGCGGCGGCCTGCCTGTGGCTGCTGCTGCGCCGCCGAAGCCCGCTGCGAGCCGCGAACCGCGACGACCGCGACGTGTGGCTGTGGCTGCTGTCGGGGCTCGCCGCCGTCGCCGCCGGCTTCCGGTTCTTCGGGCACTACTGGCTGCAGGTGCTGCCGCCGCTGGTGGTGCTCGCGACACCCGTCGCCGCCGAGTTCGCCGGCCGCGCCCGGCGGCTCGCGCTCGCCGGGGTTGCGCTCCCCGCGGTCGTGGCGTTCGCGCTGCTCTTCGTCCCGGGGTCGTTCCACCAGCGCCCGGACCCGAGCGCGTTGGCCAGCTACGTGCGCTCGCACACCACCGACGAGCAACGGGTGTTCGTCTGGGGTTCGTATCCCGAAGTGCTCCTGGCGGCAGACCGGTTGCCGGCCTGGGCGCTGGTGCACAGCGACTTCGTCACCGGCCGATCCGGTGGGCGCGAAGACCCTGCGGTCACGCTCGAGCTGGCCACGCCCGGCGCGCTGCAACTGATGCTCGCCGACCTGCGCGCACACCCGCCGGCGCTGGTGCTCGACACCTCCACGGCGGCCGATCTCGGCTACCAGCACTACCCGCTGGCCCTGTTCCCCGACGTGGAAGCCTTCGTACGCGCCGGCTACGAGCTCGTCACCGCCATCGACGGCGTCACGGTGTGGCGCCAGGTGACCGACATCTGAGGCCACACGCTCTAGAATCGGGCACATGGAGACGTGCGCCGAACCAGAAGCCGGCGCGCCACCGCACTCCCCGTCCACTCATCCGGCACCGCATGCGCTTCGGCAACTCAACTCGAGGCCACCCAAGCACGCCTGGCTGCGCGAGGTGGGCATCGTGCTCGGCTTCTACTACGTCTACCAGACCATCCGCAGCCTGGCCGACGTGAGCGGAGTGAAGAACCGGGCGCAGGGCAACGCCCAGTGGATCGTCACGGCCGAGAAGACCATCTTCATCTACCACGAGCAGTCCATCCAGCAGGCGTTCCTGGGCGCCACCTGGTTCATCAAGGCGATGAACGTCTACTACGGCACGTTGCACTTCATCATCACCGCCGGTCTGCTGGTGTGGCTCTACGCCCGGCGCCACAGCGCGTACCGGGTCATGCGCAACCTGCTGGGGGCCACCACCGGGCTTGCCCTCATCGGGTACTGGACCTTCCCGCTCGCGCCGCCGCGGCTCTATTCGAAGTGCAGCGGCCGCATCCCCGCGCTCGGCCCCGAAGGCGGCCTGGTGAAGCCCAGCTGCTTCGTCGACACGCTCGACAAGGTCGGTGGCCTCTGGGACTACCAGAGCAGTGCAGCCAAGGCCATCGCGAACGCCTATGCGGCCATGCCCAGCCTCCACTTCGGATGGTCGCTGTGGTGTGCCATCGTCATCTGGACCCAGGTCGGCGGCCGCCGGGGCCACGTGCTGGCCGTGCTCTACCCCACCCTGACGCTGTTCGCCATCGTGATCACCGCCAACCACTTCTTCCTCGACGCGGTCGGCGGCGCCCTCATCCTGTGCGGCGGCCTGGGCATCGTGCGCTGGTCCGAGCGCCGCCGCTCAGCTCGGTTGGCCCCTGCGCTCACCGGTGCCACGGCCGAACAGCTCGCCACGGCGCAGTAGCGCCACCATCGCGGCGAAGGTCGCGACGCCCGCCGTGCCCGCCACCAGGAACGCCGCCAGTGCCTGCGGCCGCGTGTTGTCGAACTGCCCGGCGATCCATGCCATCAGCATCGACGCCACCACCGCAGACAGCAGCGACTCTGCGGTCAGCCGTGCGGCTCGACGCCCGCCCATCGACCCCGTGAGCCGGTGCACGCGCATCGTCAACAGCACCGCAGCCACGGTTTGCGAGGCTCCGTACCCGATGGCCAACGCGGCAGCTCGGTCGGCGGGGGCCATCACCGCGGAGGCGACCGACATGGTGACAACGCCCACGACAGCGCCGGCGATCATCAGCAGCGAGGCTCGACGCACGTCGCCGAGCGCGAACAGCACCCGGGTCATGACGAAGGCCACGCCGTAGCCCAGCAGGCCGGGGCCGAAGGCAGCGAGCGTGTGGGCGATCGGGGCAAGGCCCTGGCTGGAGGTCTGGCCGACACCGGCGACCAACCGAGTGAGCGGCCATGCCAGCGCCACCATCCCGGAACCGGCGAGGGCCAGCAGCGGCACTGTGGTGCGCATCGCGCCATCGATCGCCGACCGCACTTCGCCGACATGGCCTGCTTGCCACCCTTCGGCAACCCGCGGGGCCAGTGTGGTGGCGATCGTCACTGCGACGAGCGCATGCGGCAGCACGTAGAACGCGAAGGCGTAGACGAACACCGCGACGCCACCGGGTGCGCCGTTGCCCAGCGCCAGCGCCGCCGCGGTGGGCACCAGCGTGCCGACGATCGACAGCGTCGCCCAGCCGAACGAGCGCCGCAACGTCGTCACGGCCGGGTGGTGAGGTCGCCAGCGCGGCAGCCAGCGCACTCCGGCGGCGTTGAGCGCCAGGGCCGGCGTGAGGCTGAACGCGAGCACCCCGATGGTGGTGCCGCCGGCGATGACGGCGAACTGGCCGACCGTGAGGTCGAGGTCTGCCACCTCGTCGCCGCGCATCGCCCGGAACACCAGGCACGCGACGATGACGATCACGTTGTTCACCGCCGGCGCGACGGCGGCGGCCACGTACCGACCTTTGGCGTTCAGCGCTGCGCTGGTGACCGTCGCGATGCCGTAGCTCACCAGCTGTGGCACGAACACCAGCACCATCGGCACCATCACATCGAGCTTCTCTCGCGCCACGGCGAGCGACGGCTCGGAGAGCACCAGCACGCGAGCCACCAACGGCGAGATGGCCATGCCGACGGCCGCCACCAGCGCGAGACCGGCCACGATCACACCGGCGGTCGCCTGCGTTGCATCGCTGAGCGCTTCGTTGCCGCCGTCACGCCGCGCAGCCACGAACGACGGCACCAGCACCGCTTGCAGGACCCCGCCGGCCACCAGCTCGAAGAGCAGATTGGGGATCATGTTGGCGGTCTGGTACACGTCGCCGAGCACCCCGACGCCGAGTACCGCAGCCGTCGCCACCACCCGGCCGAAGCCCGTCACCCGCGACAAGAGTGTGCACACCGTCACCAGGATCGTGTCCCGCCTGATCCCGGAACTCACCCCCCGGTCGAGTTCCAGTTCGGTCATGCGGCGCGTCGTCTCATCCGGAGGCTCGCTTTGCTCGATCGCCCAGCAGGTCGGCTGCATGGCGACGGGCGGAGTCGGCGGCTTCGTCGCCCGACAACATGCGCGCCACCTCGTCGACACGGTCCTGCCCGTCGATTCGGGCCGCAGTGGTGAGCGTGGCGCCGGCGAGCACACGTTTGCTGACCACCACGTGAGTGTGCGCCAGCGCGGCCACCTGCGCGAGGTGCGTGACCACCAGCACCTGGTGACGCGCCCCGAGTGCGGCAAGGTTGCGGCCCACCGCAACGGCCGCCGAGCCCCCGATGCCGGCATCAACCTCGTCGAAGACCAGCGTGTCGGGCGCCTCGGTGAGCACCAGGCGCAGCGCCAGCATCGTGCGCGCCAGCTCACCGCCGCTGGCGACGCGGGCCAGCGGCAGCAGCGGTGAGCCCGGGTTCGCCGCCAACAGGAACGACACCTCGTCGCCGGGGTCGTGCTCCCCCACCGTGACCGCCACCGTCGCATGCGGCATGGCCAACTCGCGCAGGTGGTGCTGCACTTCGTCGGCGAGAGCACCCGCACCCGCGCGGCGAGCACGGCCCACCGATGCAGCAGCAGTTCGTTCACCGGCCGCAGCGGCCTGTCGCTCGCGTTCCAGGTCGGCCACTCGTCCTTCGTAGCCCTCCAGCTCGGCGAGGCGGTGCTCGACCTCATCGTGGAAGCCGATCACTTCCGCCAAGCTGTCGCCGTACTTGCGACGCAGGTCGCGCAGCAACTGCAGCCGGCCGCGCACCGCGTCCAGCCGCTCCGGGTCTTCCTCGATGTCCTCCGCTCGCCGACGAAGATCGGCGGCGACATCCTGCACTTCGGCACCCAGGCCACGCAGTCGCGACTCGAGCTCGGCGAACGGCGCGCGACCGGCAAGTGCCCTGACGGCGGCCGCGATGGAGTCGCCGGCACCGCCCTCGTCGGAGAGCGCATCGACCGCGACTCGGCCCAGTTCGCGATACTCCACGGCGCCAGCCAGCTCGTCGAGCTCGGCATCCAGGTCTGCGTCCTCCTGGCTCGACGCAATCGCGGCCGCCCTCAGCTCAGCAGCTTGGAAGCGCAGCAGGTCGAGCTCTCGGGCTCGCGACTTGCTGTCGCCACCCAACGCGGCAAGTGCTGCATCCAACTCGGTGAGACGAGCACGAGCGGCGCGCAGCGGGCCGAGATCGGTGCGGCAGTAGCGATCGAGCGCGTCGCGTTGCTCCGCCGCCGAAAGCAGGCTCTGGTGCGAGTGCTGGCCGTGCAGATCCACGAAGCGCGCCCCCAACTCGGCCAGGTTGCCCACTGTGGCCAAGCGGCCGTTGACGTACGCCCGTGACCTGCCGTCTGCGGGCACGACGCGAGCCACCACGTACTCGTCGTCGCCGACCACGAAGCGACCCTCCACTCGGGCTTCAGCGGCACCCGGCCGCACCATCGTCGCATCGGCGCGGCCACCCACCAGCAGGCTGATCGCTTCCACCAGCAGCGTCTTGCCGGCGCCGGTCTCGCCGGTGAGCGCTGTCAGCCCGGCGCCGAGCACGAGATCGAGCTGCTCGATCACGCCCAGCGATTCGATGTGGAGTTCCTGCAGCATCTAACGGTCCGTCAACCCGAACTTCGCCTTCAGGATCTGATGGAAGCGTCGATCACCGAAGCGCACGAAGCGCGCCACCTGGTCGGCCGGTGCAACAGACACCCGGTCGCCCTCCACCAGCGTCGCGGCCGGCTGGCCATCGATCGACAGCGTCGCCGAACGGTGCCCCAGCACCTCCACTTCCACGACCTCGCTGGGGTCGAGCACCAGCGACCGATCGAACAGCATGTGCGGCGACACCGGCGTCAGCAGCACCGCCCGCAAGCGAGGCGACAGCACCGGCCCGCGAGCCGAGAGCGAGTAGGCGGTGGAGCCGGTAGGGGTGGCCAGGATGAGCCCGTCGGCGGCATACGACGTGAACGGCGTGCCGTCGATCCACACCTGCAGCCGGATGGTGTGGCCCGCCTCCTGCTTCTCGACGACGCCTTCGTTCAGCGCCGTCCAGGTCTGGCGATGTTCGGCACCACACCGAGTGAGCGACACCGCCAGCAACATGCGCTCGTCGATGTGCCACTCGCCGACAGTGGGGCCGGCGAACCAGCGTTCCAGCGCGTGGCTGAGCGCCTCGGGCTCCACTTCGGTGAGGTAACCCATCAGCCCCACGTTGACGCCGATGATCGGCACGTTGGCGCTGCCGACCAGCTTCACCGTGCGCAGCATGGTGCCATCGCCACCGAGGCTGACCGCGAGGTCGGCCGTCGACGCGGCGCGAGTCGATTCCAAGTCGTGAAGGCCCAGCGGCAACGCATCGTCGGGCAGCATCCACACGTCGTGCCCGTGGTGCTGCAACCAGGCTGCCGCAACGCGAGCCAATGCTGCCGCTTCCAGACGATCATGATGGGCGACCAACAGCACGGAGCTCACGCGGGGAATCCTGGCCGATCGGTGGTGGCATGCACAAGGAACTCGCGATTGCCGTCGCCGCCGGTGATGGGAGAATCGATCCAGCCGAGCACGTCGCAGCCGGTCGCGATCAACGCGCTGTGCACTTCCTGGCGCACTCGATCATGGATCGCCGGGTCGGTGATGACGCCATGGCCCTTCGAGACCTCGGCCTTGCCGGCTTCGAACTGTGGCTTCACCAGCAGCACCAGGTGACCGCCCGGCTCGCACGCACGGATCAGCGCCGACAGCACCCGAGTGATGGAGATGAACGACAGGTCGGCAGTGACCAGCTGCACCAATCCACCGATTGCATCGGGTTCCACGTCTCGGATGTGGAAGCGCTCGAGCACCGTCACCCGCTCGTCGTTGCGGACTCGCGGGTGCAACTGGCCGTGCCCCACGTCGAGCGCAACAACGTGGGCCGCCCCACGTTGCAGCAGGCAGTCGCTGAAGCCTCCGGTGCTGGCGCCGGCGTCGAGCACCCGCCACCCGGTCACATCGAGACCGAACGCAGTCAGAGCGGCATCGAGCTTGTCACCGCCACGACTCACGAACCGCGGCGACGGGCCCGCCACCACCACTGCATCTCCAGGATGCACTTGCCGCGCCGGCTTGTCGGCGACGGCGCCGTTCACCAGCACCCGCCCGGCCTCGATGGCCCGACCCGCGTCGGTACGACTCTCGACCAGTTGCCGCCGAACCAGTTCCGCGTCGAGACGCTGTCGTCTCGCCACGATCAGGCCTGCTTGGCGGCAGCCTTCTTCGCCGGAGCAGCCTTCTTGGCCGGGACGGCCTTCTTCGCCGGGAGCAGCCTTCTTGGCCGGAGCAGCCTTCTTCGCCGGAGCAGCCTTCTTCGCGGGAGCAGCCTTCTTCGCGGGAGCAGCCTTCTTCGCCGGCTTGCTGGCAACCCCGGCGCGCTGTGCGAGTTCTTCGACACGGCTCTCGATGTCGTCGAGGCGGCCGGCGAACTTGCCCATCTGCTTGCTGATCTCGGCCTGCACGGTGGAGACCATCTGCTCGGTGGCCTTGCGGCCGCGGCGGACGAGTTGCTGCACCAGCTCCTCGCTGTCCTTGCGACGCGCCTTGCCGTCCTTCACGAGCTGGTTGACGACCTTTTCGGCTTGCTCTTGCGAGGTCTCGGTGAAGTGCATACCGGCGTCGAGCAACCGCTTGAGGAGAGAGGTATCAGGCATGTGCTCAGCCTATCGGCGGAAGTACTGACCGGTAACCAGCGCCTCCGCCACGCCGGCCAAGTCGTCAGCTTCCATGTCGGGCAGCGGATCGACCGCCGTGCCTCGCGGCGTGACGCCGCTCCACACCTGCGCGTAGCGACAGCCGAGCGTGCGCGCGAACAAGCCGTCGGTGCTGGGCCTGTCGCCCACCATTACCGCCGCGCGGGCGCCTGCTTCGCCCACCTCGGCGATCACCAACGCGGCCATCGGTTCGTGCGGCTTTCCCGCAACCTGCGCTCTCCTGCCGCATGCTGTCTCCACGGCGGCCAGGATGGATCCGCCGCCGGGTATCGGCCCGTCGGGCGTGGGATAGGTGGCATCGTCGTTGGTGCCGATCAGCCGCGCACCGCGCTGCACGGCGCGCGTGGCGCGCACGAGGCCGTCGAAGTCGAACGTGCGATGGAACCCCACGACCACCGCGTCGGCATCGCCGTCGAAGCAGACCTCTACACCGCGGCGCTCGAGCGATTGCACCAGTCCCTCGGCGCCGCACACCAGGGCCCGCTCGCCAGGTTGCAGCAGCAACGCCGCCGCTTGCGCCGAAGTGAGCACGTCACCCGCTGCCGGGATGCCAAGCCTCGCCAGCGTGGCCTCCTGCACCTCCAGGCGGGTCGCCGAGTTGTTGGTCACGAACAACACTCGGCGGCCATCGGCTCGCAGGCGTGCGACGGCCGCCACCGAGCCCGGAATCGGTTGATGAGCCAGCCACACCACGCCATCGAGGTCGCAGAGCACCACATCGGGTCGTTGTTCATCAGCCATGGTCTGGCCATGTTGCCACGGGAGGTGCCAACCTGTGGGGGTGCCCCGCTTCGAACCATTCACTGCGCTCCGCTTCTCGCCCTCGCTCCCGCTCGACGCCGTTGCCGCGCCGCCGTACGACGTGCTCAGCGACGCCGACGTCGATGCGCTCCTTGCACGGCACCCGCGCAACATCGTCGCGATCGACGTGCCACGCGATGCCGATGGCCCTCAGCGATACGAGCTGGCGGCGCAGCGGTTGGCCCAGTGGGTGAGCGAAGGAACGCTCGAGCGCGATGCACAACCCTCGTTCACGCTCTATCGCATGCGCTTCACCGACGAGACCGGTCGCGAACGTGAGACCGTGGGGGTGGTGGGGGCTCTGGAGGTGGTCGATGAAGGCGCGCCCGGCGTGCTGCCGCACGAGCGAACGACACCCAAGGCCAAGACCGACCGCCTCGACCTGACGCGTGCGACCAACACCAACCTGTCGCCGGTGTGGGGGCTGTCACTGACCGAAGGCCTCACGGATCTGCTGCGCGAGCCGGGTGAGCCGATGGGCACCTGCCGCGACGAAGCCGGTGTGCTGCACATCGTGGAGCGTGTCTCGCATCCGCAGCGAGTGGCGGCCATCGCTGCGGCAGTCGGCTCGCACCCGGTGCTCATCGCCGACGGCCATCACCGCTACGCCATCAGCCGCACGTTCCGCGATGAAGTCCGCGCCGAGCACGGCGACGACACGGCCGCCGAGCTCACGCTCACCTACGTGGCCGAGCTCGTCGGCGACCAGCTCAGCATCGACGCCATTCACCGTCTGTACCACGGCGTCTCGGTGGAGCAGTTGCTCGCCGTGCTCACACCGGCCTTCCACTGCGCCGAGGCAGGGGCCGTCACCGCTGCGTTCGCCGCCGAAGTCGTCGAGCGTGGTTGTCTGTGCCTGGTGCGCCCCGACGGCACCGGTGTGTGGCTCACACCGGAGCCCACCGCGTTCGAGGGGGTGCGTGCACTCGACGGCGCCTACCTCGAACACGTGCTGGCGACCAGCGACATCGAGGTCAGCTACCAGCATGGCGTGCAACACGTCGTCGACCGCGTGACCAACGGCGACGCTGCGGCCGGTGTGCTGATTCGCCCGACCGGCATCGACGAGATCCGGCGCACTGCCGACGAGCGATTGCTGATGCCTCCGAAGTCGACGTTCTTCACACCCAAGCTGCGCACAGGGCTGGTACTTCGGCCGCTGAGCTGACACGCTCTACACTGTCGGCGTGAGCGCATCTTCCGACTTTCCCGCCGGCGTCCTGACCGGCGACGCCGTCACCGAGCTTTTTGCACTGGCCAAGCAGCGCGGCTTCGCGCTGCCGGCAGCCAACTGCACGGGCAGCAACACCATCAACCCCGTGATGGAGACTGCAGCCAAGCTGAACAGCCCCGTCATCATCCAGTTCTCCCATGGAGGCGGCGCGTTCGTGGCCGGCAAGGGCATCGCGTTGAAGGGCGATGCCGCCGCAGTCGCCGGCTCGGTCGCCGGCGCCCACCACGTGCACACGCTCGCCGCGGCCTACGGCGCGCGCGTCGTGCTGCACACCGACCACTGTGCAAAGGACAAGTTGGGCTGGGTCGATGGCCTGCTCGATGCCGGCGAGGCCCACTTCGCTCGCACCGGTAGCCCGCTGTTCAGCTCGCACATGCTCGACCTCTCCGAGGAGCCGATTGCAGAGAACCTCGACATCTGCGTGCGATACCTCGAGCGCATGTCCAAGCTGGGCATGACGTTGGAGATCGAGCTGGGCATCACCGGCGGCGAGGAAGACGGTGTCGACAACAGCGGCGCCGACGAGAGCGATCTGTACAGCAAGCCCGAGGAAGTCAGCTACGCGTACGAGCGCCTGCTCGAGGTGAGCCCGCGCTTCACCATCGCAGCAGCCTTCGGCAACGTGCACGGCGTGTACAAGCCGGGCAACGTGAAGCTCAAGCCCGCCATCCTGCAGGCATCGCAGCAACACATCCAGGCCAAGCACGGCACGGTCGCCAACCCGGTCAACTTCGTGTTCCACGGCGGGTCGGGCAGTACCGCAGCAGAGATCGCGGAGGCGGTCTCGTACGGCGTGGTGAAGATGAACATCGACACCGACCTGCAGTGGGCACTGTGGGATGGCATTCGCCACTACGAGCTCGAGCACCACGACTACCTGCAGGGCCAGCTGGGCAACCCGAAGGGCCCCGACGCGCCCAACAAGAAGTACTACGACCCGCGAGTGTGGCTGCGCGCCGCCGAAGTGAGCTTCGCCAACCGTCTCGAGCAGGCCTTCGCCGAGCTCGGCAACGTGCAGACACTGAGCTGAGCACTGCGTCAACCACCATCGGGCAGCAGCTGCGCGACCGCGCGGGCAAGCGCCGCTCGGGCCGCGCGGCGCCTGCCGGTCGGCACCACCTGAGCGGCCACCACCTCGGTACGGCTCTGGGTGAGCCCGCCAGTGCGGAAGAACCTGCGCCGCACCGTGCCGGTGACCAGCAACGACTGGCCGGCGGCCCACGCCGTCTCCAGCGGTGGGTCGAACCATGCCACGGGTACCGAGACACTGCACCCATCGACCACGGTGGTGAGCTCGAGCGACACCAGCACCGAGCCGGACGCGAGCACCCTGCTCACCGGGTCGCTGCTCAACGTTCCCTGTAGGACGACGACGTTCATGGGAAACCCCTCCTTGCCATTGCGCACCGAGCAGGCAATGGCACCACTGACTCACTGCAGACGGGGGGAAGCCGTATCGGTCATCCTAGGAAGAGCGTGTGACAGAGTGCGCCGGCGCGAGACGCCGCCAACACGAGCGCCGAGGGTTCAGCGACCGAGCGTTCGCAACCGCTCCTTCACGTCGGCGAACTCGCGGTCGGCCTCGAACACCAGCCCGAAGTAGCGCCGGGCCTTGATCACATCGCCCGAGCGATCGAGCAGATCGGCCAGCACGTACCACTGGCGCAGGTGGTAGTCGCGAGGCTTCTTGGGCACCTCCAAGGCCTTGCTCATGATGGCGAGCGCACCCTGCAGGTCGCCTTGATCGGCGAGTGCGCCGGCGGCGACGATGCGCCCCTCGGCGAGCAGCGCGGGCGCCGGCGAGGCCTCTCGCAGCTCACGCCACAACTGTTCCACCTCGTGGTACCGGTGCAACGCGCGATAGCAGTCGGCCAGCACCGCATGGTGATTGACGGTGCCGTCGAGCAGACGAGCCGTCTCCAGTTCTGCTGCTGCCTTGCGCCACTGGCCCAACCGGTACAGCGACAGGCCGGCGATCTCATGACCGAACGCCATCTCGGGCAGGTCGCGCAGCACCGGCTGCACCATTCGGCGAGCGTCGGCGAAGCGACCTCGATCGAGGGCCTCGGCGGCCGACGCAAGGCGCTCCTGGAACCGCGCCTGCCGACTCGCCACCGCCACCTTCGACAGCTCCTCGGCTACCTCCGGCGCCAGCTCGGTGCGCGGCGCCCTCCCGCGCGGCACGTCAGCAACAGATGCTCGTCGGGCAGCCTTGCTGGCCTCCTCGCGCAGGGAACCTTCGTCGATCCACTGCTCGCGCTCCCACGGCGGGGGCGCCGCCGCCTCACGTTCCACCTTCGGGCCACGCTTGGCCTTCACCAGAATGGCGCGCTGATCGGCAGCGGTCATCGGACGTTCGACGCGACGAGGGGCACCCCGCTCGGGCCGACCGCGATCCGAACGGCCTGCCTCGGGCCGACCGCGATCCGAACGGCCTGCCTCGGGCCGACCGCGAGCACCGCGCTCGACGCCCGAGTCCTGTCGTGGGTCGCGCCGTACTGCCCGCCCGCCGGCGCGCGGCGCATCGGGCCGGGGACCGCGGGGACGGTCGTCGCCAGCTCGCGGCGGCCGCGACTCCGAACGGTTCGAGGACTCGGGACGGCTGGCGGACTCGGCACGGCTCGAGCGCTCTGGCCTGTCGAAACGCTCGTCGCGATCGGGTCGGCGTGGGGCGCCGCCGCGCCCGGTCGCTGCGCCGTCGGCCGAACGCCGGCTGGTACCTGACTTGTTGTAGCCGCCAGGTGCAGCGCCGCCATCGCGCGCGCTGCCCGGCCTGGGCTCGCCGGCGCCGTAGCGGCCCGACGACGACTTGCCGCCACCGCCTGACCGGGCGGCGCCACTCGGCCGGCTGGGCCGACCGGCACCACTCGCGCCGGCCGGGCGACTCGGGCGGGCGCCACCGGCGCTCGCCCGACCGCTGCCACTGCCGGAGCGACCGCCACTGGTACTGCGACCGCTGGAAGGCGAGTTGGGACGGCGCTGCTCGTTCGGCATAAGGCTTCAAGCCTACGAGCGTGCCAGCGCAAATCCGGCAGCCTGTCGCGACGAGCGCTGAAAACCGCGTCAGATGCACGCGTCGAGCCGAAAACGGCAAGAACGCCCCCGAAGGGGCGTTCTTGTCATGAATGCCTGCCACCCCACAGGGTGACAAGGTAGAAATCCGGCGGCGACCTACTCTCCCAGGGGGTCTACCCCCAAGTACCATCGGCGCAGGCAGTCTTAACTTCCGTGTTCGGGATGGGAACGGGTGTGACCCTGCCGCTATAGCCACCGAAATCTGTTGTTGTCAAGGATGCGCCACCTGACCCAAGAAAGGGGACAGGCCCTCCAAGGACTCCAGAGCAAGCACGAGCGATTGTAAATCCAAGCCCTCGGCCGATTAGTACCGGTCGGCTGAACGTGTTACCACGCTTACACCTCCGGCCTATCAACGTGATGGTCTTGTCACGGGCCTTACTGCGTTAACCGCATGGGTGTACTCATCTTGGAACGGGTTTCCTACTTAGATGCTTTCAGCAGTTATCCCTTCCGGAGGTGGCTAATCTGCCATGCCCTTGGCAGGACAACAGACACACCAGAGCTCCGTCCGTCCCGGTCCTCTCGTACTAGGGACAGCCTTCCTCAATACACCTTCGGCTGCGGAGGATAGGGACCGAACTGTCTCACGACGTTCTGAACCCAGCTCGCGTACCGCTTTAATGGGCGAACAGCCCAACCCTTGGGACCTGCTTCAGCCCCAGGATGCGATGAGCCGACATCGAGGTGCCAAACCTCCCCGTCGATATGGACTCTTGGGAAAGATTAGCCTGTTATCCCCAGGGTACCTTTTATCCGTTGAGCGACCACACTTCCACACGTGATGGCCGGGTCACTATGCCCTGCTTTCGCACCTGCTTGACCTGTCAGTCTCGCAGTCAAGCTCCCTTGTGTCATTGCACTCGACGGCTGATTGCCAACCAGCCTGAGGGAACCTTTGGGCGCCTCCGTTACATTTTAGGAGGCGACCGCCCCAGTCAAACTACCCGCCTGACACTGTTCCTGATCCAGATAATGGACCCAGGTTAGAGCCCCGTCATACACAGGGTGGTATTTCAACGTTGACTCCACGATAGCTGGCGCCACCGCTTCCAAGTCTCCCACCTATCCTACACAATGCAGGACAAAGCTCAATATCAAGTTATAGTAAAGGTCCATGGGGTCTTTCCGTCCTTCCGCAGCTAACGAGCATCTTTACTCGTACTTCAATTTCGCCGGGTCTATGGTTGAGACAGTGGGGAAGTCGTTACGCCATTCGTGCAGGTCGGAACTTACCCGACAAGGAATTTCGCTACCTTAGGACCGTTATAGTTACGGCCGCCATTCACTGGGGCTTAGGTTCACAGCTTCGCCTTTCGACTAACCGTTCCCCGTGACCTTCCAGCATTGGGCAGGCGTCACAGCGTATACAGCGCCTTGCGGCTTGGCACGCTGCTGTGTTTTTGGTAAACAGTCGCTACCCCCTGGTCTGTGCCACCCTCTCGAGCTCGGGGAGTAAATCCCTTCACCCTAATGGGGTCATCCTTCTCCCGAAGTTACGGATGCATTTTGCCGAGTTCCTTAACCATAGTTCTCCCGATCGCCTTGGTATTCTCTACCCGCCCACCTGTGTCGGTTTGGGGTACGGGTGCCGTGCCAACTCACTGTTGGGCTTTTCTTGGCAGCATAGGATCAGTGACTTCGCCTTAATCGGCTCGGCATCACGTCTCAGAGTTAATGACCCCAACTCTCATCGGGATCCTCCTACACGCTTACCCGGGGACAACCATCGCCCCGGTTCACCTACCTTCCTGCGTCCCCCTCCAGCTATCCGCCAGCAACGCGGCCGGCTCGCCCGAAGGCAGCCCCGACGTTGTCACTCTTGGACCTGGCGCGGGCACGGCAGTACTGGAATATCAACCAGTTGTGCATCGACTACGCCTCGCGGCCTCGCCTTAGCTCCCGACTCACCCTGGGAGGATTAGCCTTCCCCAGGAACCCTTGGGCTTTCGGCGGAGGGGTTTCTCACCCCTCTCTCGCTACTCATGCCTGCATTCTCACTCGATGGCGCTCCACGTCGGGTTATCCCGCCGCTTCGCTGCACCATCGACGCTCCTCTACCACTCGTACTTGCGTACGAATCCATAGCTTCGGCTCAGGACTTGAGCCCCGTTACATTGTCCGCGCAGGACCACTCGACCAGTGAGCTGTTACGCACTCTTTCAAGGGTGGCTGCTTCTAAGCCAACCTCCTGGCTGTCTAAGCAGTCCCACATCGTTTTCCACTTAGTCCTGAATTAGGGGCCTTAGCTGATGGTCTGGGCTGTTTCCCTTTCGACTAACGAAGCTCATCCCCCGTAGTCTCACTGCCACGTTCTGGAGTCCCGGCATTCGGAGTTTGGCTGGGTTCGGTAAGCTTGTAGGCCCCCTAGCCCATCCAGTGCTCTACCTCCGGG
>JADKGZ010000005.1:0-192500 GCA_016722025.1 Acidimicrobiaceae bacterium | reverse complement strand
TTGGTGGGCCGTTACCCCACCAACAAGCTGATAGGCCGCGAGGCTCTCCCGATCCAGTAACCCTTTCGTCAGTACACCATGCGATGCTCCGACGTCATCCGGTATTAGCAGTCGTTTCCAACTGTTATCCCAGAGACCGGGACAAGTTCCTCACGTGTTACGCACCCGTTCGCCACTAGGTCTTCCCTTGTATTGCTACTTCATGGACCTCGTTCGACTTGCATGTGTTAAGCACGCCGCCAGCGTTCGTCCTGAGCCAGGATCAAACTCTCCAACAAAAACCTGTCAAGGCCCTACCCGAAGGTGAGGCTCAGACCGAATCGTTAAGAGCTGAATGCATCACAAGGGAAAACTTGTGTGGATAGCACTCAGATCTGACTAATTGATTTGCCACGAGCTTGGGAGCCCGTGGACTTTTGAATTGACAAGACAGCGTCCAGCCTCGGCCCGAAGGCTGAGTCCGTCACTGCCCGCACTGGCGTTCAGTCTTCTCTTCCGTTTTCAAGGAGCCGACGCTCATTGCTGAGGTCGCTCTGCGGCACTCAGCTGCCGAAGCTGCTGTTGGTGCCGGTGCTTCGGAGGCTTTACTGCCCGTCCGGAGCGAGATACGAAGCTAGCGGGCAAACGAGCCGTATCAACCTCTTGGGGAAAGTTTCTCCGACGGCGAAGTCGCGCTTGCCCTTGCGCAGCAGCAAGAAATAGCCGTTGAGCAGGTCGGATGTGCGCAGCAGGCCATCGGCGTCGAGCACGCGATTTCCTGCGCGAACTGCCCCTGCCCGAGCAGGCGGTTGACCTCGCTCGCCGACTTCGCCACACCTGCCTCGATCAGCAACTCGTGCACGCGCACACCCTGCACGTCGGCCGGCAACGTGACGCCGGGCACCTCCGCAGCGACGATCTCGAGTGCGGCCCCTGAGGCGGTGGTCGGATCGCCACCGAACAGCACCGTCGCGGCCTCCCCGGCGGCTGCCGCCGCCGCCGGGCCATGCACCATCGACGTCAGCTCATCAGCGAGGGCGCGTTGGGCGACACGGCGCTCCGGCGCTGCGAGCTGCTCCCCCACCAGTCGGAACTGGTACGGCGACGTCCGCTCGGCGGCCAGCCACACCGACTCGCCCGCCGCAGACTTGCCGAACTTGTGTCCATCGGCGCGCAGCATGAGTGGATGGGTGAGGGCGTGGGCTGCATTGCCGAGCCGGCGCCGAACGAGCTCGACCCCGGCAACGATGTTGCCCCACTGGTCGCTGCCTCCGGCTTGCAGCTCCACGTCGTGGGTCTCGTAGAGGTGGCGGAAGTCGTTGGCCTGCAGCAGCATGTAGCTGAACTCGGTGTAGGAGATGCCGTGCTCGCTCTCGATGCGGCTGCGCACCGAGTCCTTGGACGTCATCTGGTTCACCGTGAAGTGCTTGCCGACGTCACGGAGGAACTCCAGCATCGAGATCGACGCAGTCCAGTCGGCGTTGTTGACCAGGGTGGCTTGGAACGGGCCGGGCTCGAAGTCCAGCAGTTTGACGAGCTGGCCCTTGATGCGTTCGACGTTGCGGCCCAAGGTCTCGGCGTCGAGCAGATTGCGTTCGTCGCTGCGACCCCCCGGGTCGCCGATCATGCCGGTGGCGCCACCAGCCAGCGGAAACGGCCGATGGCCGGCCAGCTGGAAGCGACGGAGGAACAACTGGCCGACGAGATGGCCGACGTGCAACGAGTCGGCCGTGGGGTCGAAGCCGATGTACAGCCCGATCGGCCCCTGCGCCAGCCTGGCGCGTAGTGCGGCCAGATCGGTGGAGTCGTGGACCAGGCCACGCGCATGAAGGTCGTCGAGCAGATCCATAGTGCTTCATGTTGCCAGGTCAGGTGCAAGGTTCCGCAGCCACTTCATGGTCGGGCGAGGATGCGGGTGCGCGACGGGCGCGCCAGCAGCCATGCCCCGGCTCGCTAGCGTCCACGTCATGGCCGAACTCGACGAGCTAGCCACACGGTTCCGCGACTTCGGGCGCTCGTCGGCGGCGAGAGCACCCCTCTATGGTCGGCTCGCGCCGTGCATCGCCGACGAGCCCGAGATCCTGGAACTGCTCGGGGTGGCGCCAGCGGAACAGCAGTTGCCCGTGTTGCTCTTCGCCGCGGTGCACCACCTCGTTCTCCGCGGTGACGAGCCCGACCTCGAGCGGTTCTATACGAATCTGGTCGGCGAACCAGACAGCGGCGACCCCTTCCCCACCTTTCGCGAGTGCTGCCGCCGGCACAGCGACGCGCTGAGAGCGCTGATCGCGACTCGATCGACGCAGACGAACGAAGTGGGCAGGTGCTCCCAGTTCCTCCCGGCGCTCGGAATGCTGGCCGATGAGGTGGGCACGCTCGCCCACCTCGACGTGGGCACCAGTGCGGGCCTCAACCTGCTGCTCCCCCGCTACGAGTACCGCTTTTCGCCGGGCGGCTCGGTGGGTGGCCCATCCCCCGTCGTGCTCGACTGCGCAACTCGCGGCGGTGTCCCGGTGCCTGCCACGCTTCCCGATGTGGGTGCATCGATCGGCATCGACATCGCCCCGATCGATGTGCGCGAGGACGAGGAGGTCCGTTGGTTGGAAGCGTGCGTCTGGCCGGACCAGGCGGATCGGTTCGCGCGCCTGGTGGCAGCCGTCGAGCTCGCGCGGCAGCAGCCCCCCGACGTGCGGCGTGGCGACGCGATCGGTGCGCTGCCCGAGCTTGTCGGTGAGGCGTCAGCGCACGGCCATCCGGTGGTCACGAACAGCTGGGTGCTGAACTACCTCACCCCCTCCCAGCGCACGGCATACGTGGCCACGCTCGACGATCTCGGCAACCAACGCGACCTGTCCTGGATCATTGCCGAGAGCCCAGCTCAGACGCCGGAACTGCCGATCCCCGCGGCGTCGCCGGGCGAGGACATCACCGTGCTCAGCCTGGTGACCTGGCGAGGCGGGCACCGGGTTGTTCGCCGCCTCGCGACCACCCACCCACATGGCTTCTGGGTGCACTGGGAGCACCGAGGCACCACCCGTCAACGGTGAGGCGTGTGGTGCAGCCTGGGTACGCCGTGGTCTTTGCGACGCTCGGCCAGGTCGAAGATCTGGCTGGCATGGCCCACGATCAGAGGGTCGACCGCACTGATGCGCTCGATGTCCTTGCCGGTGTAGGGCATCTTGTGCAGCACGAACCGCAGCGCGTTGAGCCGAGCCCGCTTCTTGCAGTCGCTCTTGACGACGGTCCACGGGGCATCGGGAGTGTCGGTGTGCCGGAACATGGCCTCCTTGGCCTTCGTGTAGTCGTCCCACTTGTCGAGCGAGGCCATGTCGATGGGCGACAGCTTCCACTGCTTCAACGGGTGCTGCTTGCGTTCCGCGAATCGCCGCTGCTGCTCGGCGCGACTGACCGAGAACCACAGCTTCACCAGGTGCACGCCGCTGCGCGCCAAGTTGCGCTCGAACTCGGGGGTCTGGCGCATGAACTCCGAGTACTCGGCATCGGTGCAGAAGCCCATCACACGCTCGACACCTGCCCGGTTGTACCACGACCGGTCGAACAGCACGATCTCTCCTGCGGTCGGCAGGTGTTGCACGTAACGCTGGAAGTACCACTGGCCGCGCTCGAGATCCGTCGGCTTCTCCAGCGCCACCACTCGCGCTCCGCGAGGGTTGAGATGCTCCATGAACCGCTTGATCGTGCCGCCCTTTCCGGCGGCGTCGCGTCCTTCGAAGATGATCACGATGCGCTGGCCGCTCTCCTTCACCCATGCCTGCATCTTGAGCAGCTCCACCTGCAGCTGGTACTTCTGTTGCTCGTACGTCTTGCGCGACAAGAGGTTGCGATAGGGGTACACCGCCGTGGCCCAGTCGTCGGCGAGCTCGTCGTCGGATGCCAGCGGAGGAACACCGAAGATGACCTCGTCCTGGTGCGCCAGGCGCCGCGCAGTGAGAGCGCCTCGTCGGGCGACGACCCGGCGAGGACCGCCTGCAACCACAGCGACACCGACGAGAGCTCGTCGTGTGCGGCGTTGTGCAGCACATCGCGCACAGCGTTGAGCTTCGCCGACTTGGCAGCCTCCATCGCATTGGCGACCTCGAACTTCTCGATGGCCGACGCGCTCAACGACGGCGCGCGATCACCCTTGCCCACCGGCCGTGGACGCGTGCTCTTGTCCATTCGGGTCCCCCCTTGAAGATGAACGGTCGCATCAACCTACGACGGACGATGCCGGTTGTGTAGGGCCGAACTACCTGGCGGGTGGCAGCAGCCAGCGTCGTGGCCACTCAACAGCCTTGGTGATGCCGATGCGAGGGGTCGTCACGGCATCGGGCGGCGGCGCGACACCGTCGTCGAACAGCTCCGCGTGCGTTGCGTTGTCTGCGAGGTCGATGCCGATCACCTTCGTGAGCCGGCCCGGCCCGTTGGTGAGACGAGGATCGACGCCTTCGATGCGAACGGAGCGGATGAGCACCGCTTGGCCGTCGCCATCGGGCCCGGTCACCAGGTTCAGGCAGTGGTGCATCCCGTAGACGAAGTAGACGTACCAGAGTCCTGGTGGCCCGAACATCGCCGCGTTGCGCGAGGTGCGACCCCGGAACGAATGGCTCGCCGGATCATCGGCGGTGTAGGCCTCGACCTCGGTGATGCGCGCCATCGTGCCGCGCACCGACAGCCACTTGTTCAACAGCCTCGGCGCCACCTGCGTGGCGTCGGCTTCAGCGAACGCCGGCGGTAACGGCTGCACGTAGCTCGGCCAGCCTGGAACGGAACCGCTCGAGCTGCACGGCGACCGCCGCCGGGCCGGCACCACCGGCCGTCGTGCGTCGTTGGACGGCGACGCCCGGCGCGACCAGCGCGGCGGCATCGGCGCCGAGCGCAGGGTCGGCGGCGACCAGCGAGCGCAGCGTGCCCTCACCGGCCAGGTGCCGCCGAACCAGCAGCCCGACGATGGCATGTGCATCGCGGAATGGAGTGCCGCGCTGCACCAGCCACTCGGCGAGGTCGGTGGCCGAACCGGTCTCGGAGTCGGCAGCGGACTGCATCCGCTCGGGCACCCAGGTCGCGGTCGCAACCATCCCCCGGATCGCGCTCAGTGCCAGCGAGATCTGGTCGACGGCGTCGAACAGCGGCTCCTTGTCCTCCTGGTAGTCGCGGTTGTACGCCAGCGGCAGACCCTTCATCGTCGCAAGGAAGCCGGTGAGGTCGCCGATCAGGCGGCCGGCCTTGCCGCGCGCGAGCTCGGCGATGTCGGGGTTCTTCTTCTGCGGCAGCATCGACGACCCGGTTGCATACCCGTCGTCGAGCTTGGCGAAGCCGAACTCCTCGGAGGTCCACAGCACGAACTCCTCGCCCATGCGGGAGAGGTTGATGCCCACCAGCGTCAGCGCGAACAGCGCCTCGGCGACATGGTCGCGAGAACCCACCGCGTCGAGCGAGTTCTCGAACCGGCCGGCAAAGCCCAGCCGCCGGGCCGTGTAGTCGGGGTCGAGCGGCAACGAGGAACCCGCCAGCGCACCCGCGCCGAGGGGAGAGACGTCGATGCGCTCGAGTGCATCGAGCAGACGATCGACGTCGCGAGCAAGTGCCCAGCCGTGCGCCAGCAGATGATGCGCGAGGAGCACCGGCTGGGCGCGCTGCAGGTGGGTGTAGCCGGGCAGGTACACCGAACCGGCGTCGATGGCGCGCTGGAACAGCACCGCTTGCAGGTCGACGATGCGCGCCGCCACCGCCAGCAGCTCTCGTTTCATCCACAACCTGACATCCGTGGCGGATTGGTCGTTGCGGCTGCGGCCGGTGTGCAGCTTGGCGCCCGCCGGCCCGGCGAGCTCGGTGACCCGCCGCTCGACCGCGGTGTGAATGTCTTCGTCACCCGCGAGGAACTGGAAGCTGCCGTCGCCCATCTCCCGCGCGACACGATCGAGAGCGGCCAGCACCGAGTCGCGCTCGATCTCGGTGAGGATGCCGACGTGTGCCAGACCGTGCACATGGGCAACGGAGCCGGCGATGTCGTCGGGCCACAGACGCTTGTAGAACGAGAGGCTCTCCGTGAAGGCCATCAGCTCGGCAGCAGGCCCTCCCTCGAAGCGACCGTGCCACAGTGCCCTGCCCTGATCGGAGCTCATGCGAGGCCCGCCAGGTCGCGCAGTCGTGCCGCCAGTGCTTCCCCTCCGAGCTCCTCTTCCGCCACGCACAGCAACGTATCGTCGCCGGCCACCGTACCCAGCACGCCCTCCAGCCCGCTGCGGTCGAGCGCAGAGGCAACGACGTGCGCGCAGCCCGGTGGCGTGCGCAGCACCACCAGGTCGCCGCTGCGCTTCACTTCCGCGACCCACTCTCCCATGACTCTGCGCAACTGGTCCTCCGGCGCCAGCCGGGCCGGCTCGTACTCGGGAATCGCGTAGACCGTCTCGCCCCCCGGCACGCGCACCTTGACGGCGCCGAGGTCTTCCAGGTCGCGCGATACCGTCGCCTGGGTGGCAGCGATGCCGTCGACTGCGAGCAGATCGACCAGCTGCGGCTGGTTGGTGACGGAGTGCTTGCCGATCAACTTGGCAATCGCCTGCTGGCGCTGCACCTTCGAACTCATTTCAGTGAACCCCCATGAGGAAGGCGAGCGCGCCGCGTGCGGCGTGCAGGCGGTTGTGCGCCTGCGCGTACACGTGGCTGTGCGGGCCATCGATGACTTCGGCGGCGACTTCCAGGCCGCGGTAGGCGGGCAGGCAGTGGTAGAAGCCCGCGCCGGCGGCGGCGTGGGTCATCATCTCGTCGTCGACGGTGAAGCCCTCGAACGCGACCTTGCGCTGCTGCTTCTCGGTCTCTTGACCCATCGACGTCCAACTGTCGGTGTGCACGGCGACCGCGCCGGCCACGGCCTCGGCCGGACGGTGCACCTGGGTGACAGAGCCAGGGCCGAGCCCGTTCAGCCGCTCGAGCTCCGCGTCGTCGGCGTGGTAGCCGAGCGGGCAGCCGAGGGCGAGGCTGCCACCGAGCAGCACGAGTGCTTCTGCGAGCGAGCGCGAGACGTTGTTGTAGTCGCCCACGTACGCGACCGGCAGACCGACCACTGCGCCATGCAC
Source organism: Acidimicrobiaceae bacterium (assembly GCA_016722025.1). Taxonomy (GTDB): domain Bacteria; phylum Actinomycetota; class Acidimicrobiia; order Acidimicrobiales; family Ilumatobacteraceae; genus UBA668. The sequence continues at coordinate 185,445 of JADKGZ010000005.1, read as the reverse complement.
CTGCTGCATCGTCAGCACATCTGCAAGCGCCTGTAGCGGGTGCGAATGATCGCTGAGCATGTTGACCACCGGCACCGGACTGACCGCGGCCATGCGGGTGACGATCGAGTGGGAGAACACGCGGGCGGCCAGCATGCCGTGATAGCCGGCCATCACGTGGGTGATGTCCTCTGCCGATTCACGAACGTCGAAGCCGACCTCCTCGCCGCGGGTGTACACCGGGTGGCCGCCGAGCTGGAAGACCGCCATCTCCATCGACTGGCGAGTGCGGTTCGACGGCTTCTCGAAGATGAGCGCCACTCCCAGACCCTCCAGCGGGCGGGGCAGGTCGACTCGCTGCGCCAAGTGCAAGATGGTGCGCAACTCCTCGGCGGACAGGTCGGTGATGTCGAGCAGGTGGCGGCTCATGCGGTGAACTCCTGAAGTGCGGTGCGCATGATCTCGACTGCTTCGTCGATCTCGGCTCCCGTGACGGTGAGGGGCGGGGCAAGGCGCAATGCCGTGTTGGTCACGGCATTGGTGACCAAGCCGTCGGCCAGCAGCCGGGTGTAGACGGCTTTGGCGTCGATGCCGGGAGCCAACTCGAGCGCCAGCAGCAAGCCCGCACCGCGGACACCGACAACGCCCGGCAGTGCAGCCACCTTGGCGGACAGATCCGCTCCGCGGGCGGCGGCGAGAGAAGGAGCATCGATGCGTCGCATCTCGCGCAGCACGGCGCTGACCACTGCAGTGGCGATGGCCGTGCCGCTGTAGGTGCTGCCGTGATCGCCGGGCTGGAACACGCCGGCGATCTCGCGCTTGGCCCAGCAGGCGCCGACGGGGAAGCCGTTGCCCATCGCCTTGGCCATCGTCACCACGTCGGGCACCACACCGGAGTGCTGGAAGCCGAACCAGGCACCTGTGCGACCGAACCCCGTCTGTATCTCGTCGATCATCAGCAACAGACCACGCTCGTCGCACAGCGCGCGCACGTCGCGCAAGTACTGCGGGTGGGCCGGCAACACGCCTCCCTCACCTTGCACCGGCTCGAGCAGCACCGCCGCCACCGAAGGGTCGAGCGATGCTTCCAGCGCCGCGATGTCGTTGAACTCGACGTGGCGGAAGCCATCGGGCATCGGTTGAAACGGTTCGTGCTTTGCCGGCTGCCCGGTGGCAGCCAGCGTCGCCAGCGTGCGACCGTGGAAGCTGCCGTACGCGCTGACAACCACGTGGCGGCCGCGGCCGCCGAACTTGCGGGCCAGCTTCAGCGCGGCCTCGTTGGCTTCGGCACCGCTGTTGCAGAAGAACACCTGCCCGTGCATGCCGGTGACCTCGGCGAGCAAGCCGTTCAGCTCCAACGCCGCGTGAGCGGCAGCTGGATTGGCGAACAGGTTGCTGACGTGCAGCAGCGTGTCGGCCTGCTGCAGCAGCGCCTCGGTGACCGCCGGGTGCGAGTGCCCGAGCGATGTGACCGCAAGGCCGCTGAGGAAGTCGAGGTAGCGCTTGCCGTCGGCGTCCCACAGCTCGGTGCCCGAGCCGCGCTCGAACATCACCTGTGGCGGGCCGAACACCGGCATGAACGGGCAGTGCTGCTGCCCGTGCAGCTCGAACGCCGGCGTGTCGAATGCGTGCGCTGTCATTGGACCATCGTTCCGATTCCCTCGTCGGTGAACACTTCCAGCAGCAGCACGTGGGGGATGCGACCGTCGAGGATGTGCGCTCGGCGCACACCGTTGCGCACCGCGTGCACGCAGCTCTCCACCTTCGGGATCATCCCGCCGGCGATGGTGCCATCGATCATCAGTGCGTCGAGCTCGCCCGGGGTGGTCTGGCGGATGAGCGTGGCCGGGTCGTCGACGACGCGACGAAGGCCTTCGATGTCGGTGAGGTAGACGAGCTTCTCGGCCCCCAGCGCTTCGGCAATTGCGCCGGCGACGGTGTCGGCGTTGATGTTGAAGGCCTGGCCGTGAGCATCGGTGCCGATGGTTGCGACGACAGGGATGAACTCCTCGTCGAGCAGACCGCGCAGGATGGTGGGGTTGATCGACTCGACGTCGCCGACGAAGCCGAGATCTGGGTCGCGGCACACCGCGCGGATCAGGCCCGCATCTTCACCGCTGACACCTACAGCCAACGGGCCGTGCACGTTGATGGCGGCCACGAGTTGTGGGTTGACCTGCCCGATGAGCACCATGCGCACGATGTCGACCGTGTCGGCGTCGGTGACGCGCAGCCCGTTGCGGAACTCGGCCTGCTTGCCCAAGCGACGCATCAGTTCGTTGATCTGTGGACCACCCCCGTGCACCACCACCGGCCGCATGCCCACTTGATGCATCAGCACGATGTCTTGCGCGAACAACGCGAGCGCGTCGCCCTCGCTGGCGCCGGCGAGCGCGTTGCCGCCGTACTTCACCACCACGACCTGGCCGGCGAACCGGCGGATGTACGGCAGCGCCTCGACCAGCATCGCCGCCTTGTCGGTCGCAGAGGTGAGGCTCACGGATACATCCCCACCACGCTGAGACCAGCGGTCTCGGCAAGGCCGAGCGCGACGTTGGCGGCCTGCACGGCACCCCCCGACGCCCCTTTGGCGATGTTGTCGATCGCGCAGATCGCCATCACCGTGCCGGTTCGCTCGTCGAAGCGCGCGGTCAGGTGTGCCATGTTGCTGCCCAGCGTTGCCTTGGTGGACGGCGACGCTTCGTCGACGACGACGAACGGCTCGCCCGAGTACGCATCACGCAGCGCGCCCAACAACGACTCGGTGCTCACGGCGGCCGACGGACGTGCGTAGCACGTTGCCAGCAGGCCGCGACTGAGGGGAGCGAGATGGGGCGTGAACAGCACCTGTGCCCCGACCTCCTGCTCGATCTCGGGAGTGTGGCGATGATCCAGCAGGCCGTAGGCAGTGACATCCTCGTCGGCGGTGCAGAACAGCGACGTGTGCTTCAGTGCCCGCCCCGCGCCGCTGACGCCGGTGATGCTGTCGACCACGACCCCGGTGGGCTCGATGAGCCCTGCGTTCACCAGCGGCGCCAACGCCAGCGTGGCAGCAGTGACGTGGCAGCCCGGTGTGGCCACCAGGGCTGCGCCGCTCAGCTCGCCACGGTGCAGTTCCGGGAGCCCGAACACCGCTTGCGCGAGCAGCGCCGGCTGATCGTGCACGAAGCCGTACCACTGCGGGTACAACGATGCGTCGCGCAGTCGATACGCGGCCGAGAGGTCGACCACGCAACCGGCACGGCCCACCAACTGTGGCGCCAGCGCCAGGCTTGCCTCGTGCGGAAGGCCGAGGAAGACCAGGTCGAGCCCTGCCGCGCTCGATCTCGAACTCCTCGAACATCAGCGTCGGGTAGCGCCCGGCCAGGCTGGGGTACAGCGAGGCGGCACGCGTGCCTGCCTGCGTGTCGCCCGTGGCGTAGACCACCTCGAACTCTGGATGCTGCGCGCACAGGCGCAACAGCTCGGCGCCGGTGTACCCGGATGCGCCAATGATGCCGACGTGAACCATGACGCATGACTATACACACACGTGCATTGTCATGCAACGATGTGTGTCGAGTCCCGAGCGATGCGTCAGAATGTCGACGTGAGCACGCCCGGCATCCCGTCCGCCGAGCGCTGGTGCAAGGGGAAGCTGTTGGTGGCCACTCCCCCGCTCACCGACCCCAACTTCGACCGCACCGTCATCTACGTGCTGGAGCACACCGCCGACGGTGCCGTCGGGGTGGTGCTCAACCGGCCACTCGGCGAGCGCGCCCCAGAGGAGTTGCACGCATGGGCCGAGCACATCAGCGCCCCGGCACGCTCTTCGCCGGCGGCCCGGTCGATGAGGAAGCCCTCATCGCGTTGGCCCGGCTGCAAGGCGCCGTCGAGGGGTCGTGGAGCCAGGTGGCCGAGAGCCTCGGCTCGATCGATCTGATGCTCGACCCGCTCGACGTGGCGCAGAGCGTGCTGGCGCTGCGAGTGTTCCGCGGCTACTCCGGGTGGGGGGCGATGCAGCTCGACGGGGAACTGGCCGAAGGTGCCTGGATGGTGTTGCCTGCCGAGCTCACCGATGTGTTCTGCAGCGACCCCACCGATCTGTGGCGCATCGTGCTGCGCCGCCAGGGCGGCCGGCTGGCGTGGGTGGCCAACGCACCCGACGACCTCAGCGCGAACTGACACGCGCAACGGCGCAACGGCTCCAACCGGTCAACGGCTCAACCGCGCAGCACCGCACCCATCTTGCTGGTGACCGCCTCCGCCTTCGCCCGCACGGTGGCCACGTCGTCGTCGGTGAGCGTGCGATCGAGGGCCTGCAGTCGCAGCCGATAGGCAAGGCTGCGAGTGCCGCCGGCAACTGCCGGCCCGCGGTAGACGTCGAACAGCGACAGATCCACGAGCAGCACGCCGGCCGCTTGCCGGATGGCCTTGTCGACCTTCTCGGCGGTCACCGAGTTCGGCACGACGAACGCAAGATCGAGGTCGCTGGAAGGGAAGCGCCCGGTGGGCTTCCACAGCGGCACCTTCGGCTCGGCTGCCAGCAGCACGGAGAGGTTGAGCTCGAGCACCGCCACGCGTTCGGCGATCTCGAACGCTTCGGCGACATCGGGGTGGATCTCACCGACGGCGCCGATGACATCGCGCCCGAGTGACAGCGTGGCCGCGCGAGCGGTGTGCAGGCCCGCCGGCACTGCGCTCTGATCGAGTCGCGCGCCCCAGCCCATTGCCGAGGCGAGCTCACGCCAGATGCCCACGGCCTGCATCGCATCGCTGCCCGCGAGCACGATGCCGAGGGCTTCGTACTCCGCAGGCAGCACCTGATCGCTGGGTGGGTACACGTGGCCGACTTCGAACAGGGCGACGCCCGGCCGGCGGTGCGACTCGTTGAACGCGATGGCCTTCAACAGGCCGGGGCGCAGCGAGGTGCGCAACACGTCGTCGCCGGCGACGAGCGGGTTGGTGAGGCGCACGGCGTCGCCCGCCAGGCCCGCCTTCGTCAACTCGTCGGCTGCCAGGAACGGGTGCGGCATCGCCTCGCTGATGCCCAGGCCGAGCAGCACCTCGCGAAGGCGGCGGCGCCGTTGCTGGACACCACTGAGCCCACCGGGCAGTGTGCTCTTGGGCACGGTCTTGCCCAATCGCTCGTAGCCGTGAAGGCGAGCGACCTCTTCCACGAGGTCGATCTCCTGCGTGCAGTCGGGCCGCCATGACGGCACGGTGACCACCAGGTCGGCACCGTCGGCTGCCACGCCGAACCCGATCGGCTCGAGCAGAGAACGGATGGCCCGGGCGTCGAATGCGGTGCCCAGCAGCGCCGACACACGTGCGGGGCGCAACGCCAGCGCGGTGGTTGCCGGCAGGTGCTCGGTGCGCGCATCGACCATGCCCTGGTGCACGACGAGGCCCGGGCAGGTGAGCGCCAGCAGCTCGACGAAACGAGCGACGCCGTGGTCGATGCCGAGCGGGTCGACGCCGCGTTCGAAGCGAGCCGAGGCCTCGCTCCGTAGGCCCAGCCGAGTTGCGCTGCGCATGATCGCAGCCGGTTCGAACCATGCGGTCTCGAGTGCGATGGTGGACGTGGTGTCGCTGATCTCGGTGTTCTGACCGCCCATGATGCCGGCGATGCCGATGGGCCGGTCGGTGGCGTCGCAGATCAGCAGGTCGTCGGCGGTGAGCGTGCGGGCGACGTCGTCGAGCGTGACCAGCACCTCGCCATCGCGGGCCAGGCGCACCCGGAAGCCGTTGCCGCCGAGCGTGTCGAAGTCGTAGGCGTGGTTCGGCTGGTTGGTCTCCAGCATCACGTAGTTGCTGACGTCGACCACGTTGTTGATGGGCCGCATGCCCGCCGCCGCCAACCGCCGTCGCATCCAGTCGGGTGACTGACCGATGGTGATGCCACTGATGACCAACGTGGTGAAACGTGAGCAGCGCTCGCCGGCAACGAGCTCGACCGTTGCGGTTTGCGACGGCAGTGCTGCTGCAGGAAGCACGGGAGCGGCGGCGACCGCCACACCGAGCTTGGCCGCCACGTCGCGTGCAACCCCCAGGTGCCCGTAGCAGTCGGGGCGGTTGCGCAGCACATCGAGGTCGTAGACGACCTCCTCGCCGATGCCGAGCGCCTCGCCGTAGGGCACGCCCAACGGAGTGCCGGCCGGCAGGATGAGGATGCCCGAGTGATCGTTGCCGAGGCCGAGCTCGCTGGCGCTGCACAGCATGCCGTCGCTGCTGAGGCCGAGAATCGGCTTGGGCTCGATGGAGCGTCCGTCGGGCATCGCGGTGCCCGGCGTGGCGAGCGGGATGACGTCGCCGGGATGCATGTTGAAGGCACCGCACCACACGTGCCGCTCGACCCCGTCGCCGGCATCGACGAAGACCCGATGCACCTTCGCCGCGTCGGGATGACGCTCGGTGCGCAGCACGCGGGCGGTGATGACACCGGCGACGGAACCGCCGACACGGGCAACGTCTTCCACCGCGAGGCCGAGGTTGGTGATGAGCTCGGCGACGGCATCCACATCGTCGCCCACGGGCGCGAGGTCGTTGAGCCAGGAATGAACGATCTTCATTGGTGGCCCCTCAGAACTGCTCGATGAAGCGGATGTCGTTGGAGTACATCTCGCGACGTCGCCGATGCCGTGGCGCTCCTTGGCCATGCGATCGATGCCGAAACCGAACGCGAACCCGCTCCACTCCTCGGGGTCGAGGCCGCCGGCGCGCAACACGTTGGGGTGCACCATCCCGCAGCCGCCCAGCTCGAGCCACTCGCCCGAGGGGGTGCGGATGTCGAACTCCGCCGAGGGCTCGGTGAACGGGAAGTAGCTGGGCCGCAGGCGGCTGGTGAAGCCCTCTCCGAAGAACGCCCTGGTGAACGCCTCGATGGTGCCAGCGAGATCGGCGAGCGTGATGCCGCGATCGATGACCAGCCCCTCGAGCTGATGGAACACGGCCAGGTGGGTTGCATCGGTGGTCTCGTTGCGGAACACGCGACCCGGCATGATCATGTAGATCGGCGGCGGCAGCTGTTGCATCACGCGGATCTGCACCGGCGACGTATGTGTGCGCAGCACCGTGCTGCCCGGTGTGCCGTGCTCGACGTAGAACGTGTCGTGCATGCTGCGCGCCGGATGGTTGGCGGGCATGTTGAGCGCCTCGAAGTTGTACCAGTCGGTTTCCACGTCCGGGCCTTCTGCAACCTGGAACCCGAGCCCGACGAACACGTCCTCCAGACGCTGCCATGCCTGGGTGACCACGTGAGCGTGCCCACGCCCGGGGCGGCGCATCACCTCTGTCAGGTCGACTCGCTCGGCTTCCAGCTGCACGGCGCGCTCCGCCCGTCGGAACTCGCCGAGGCGAAGCTGCAGCGCATCGGCGACCTGCGTGGCTGCGTCGTTGAGCGCTCGCCCGGCTTCCTTCTTCTCCTCGATCGTGGCGAGCTTCCCCAAACCAGCCTTCAGATCGGTGAGCGCGCCCTTCTTGCCGAGCACCTCCAGCTCGACAGCGCGCACGTCGTCGCTGCTCGTTGCTGCGGCGAGGCGATGCAGCGCGCCATCGCGGACGGTGTGGATCTGATCAATCATCGCCAACGAAGCTATCGGTACCGGCGTTGGCGGGCGACCTCAAATGCGAGCACGGTGGCCGCCATCGCCACGTTCAGGCTCTCCGCCGCCCCCGCATGAGGAATCGTCAGCCATCCGTCGACGGCAGCGTCGTCGGGCACGCCGTGCGCCTCGTTACCCACCACCAGCGCGACCGCGCCGGTGAGGTCGGCGTCGGTGTACGCGGTGCCGTGGTGTGACGACGTGGCCAGCACCCGGAGGCCGGAGGCACTGAGCGCACTCAGTTCGGCGACCACCACCGGCACGCGGAACAACGAGCCGGCGGTGGCACGCACCACCTTCGGGTTGAACGGGTCGACCGAGCCGGGCGTGAACACCACGGCCTGTGCACCGGCGGCCTCTGCCGAGCGGATGATGGTGCCGGCGTTGCCCGGGTCGGCGAGTTGGTGGGCAACCATCACGAAGTCGGCGCCGGTGGGCAGCACGGCGATGCGTTGGCGCACCACCGCGAGCACCGGTTGCGGCGCTTCAGTGGTGGCCACGCGCTCGATCACGTTGGGGCCAACTCGAACACCGCCGTCGCCGAGCCCGCCTGGCCCACCCTACGGCGCGAGCGCCCGGCGCAACGAACTGCGCCTCGATCTCCCACCCGGCCGCCACGGCCTGGGCGACCAGGGATGGACCTTCGACGACGAAGACACCTTCCTCGGAACGCGCACTGCGGCGCCCCAGGAGGCGCCGCAGTCGTTGAACCTTTGGGTTCGAAAAGGTGAGCTGGTCGCTCAGAGAGCAGCCTTGTTGTCCAGCGCGGCCTTGGCCGCGTGGACCAGTGCGGTGAACGCCGCCGCGTCGGTGATGGCCAGGTCGCTCATCACCTTGCGATCGACCTCGATGCCAGCGGCGTTGAGCCCGGCGATGAACCGGCTGTAGCTGATGTCGTTGAGGCGGCACGCAGCGTTGATGCGCTGGATCCAGAGGCGGCGGAACTCGCCCTTCTTGGCCCGGCGGTCGCGAAACGCGTACTGACCGCTCTTCATCACCTGCTCGTTGGCCGCACGTACGGAGCGGCTCTTGTTGCCGTAGTAACCCTTCGCCCGCTCGAGCACCTGCTTGCGATGCTTCTTCGAGCCGACTGCGCGCTTTACACGAGCCATAGTTGTATCTCCTTCTTCTCGTTCAAGTTCTTCAAGACGACGATGTCAGTGCGAGTGGGATCAGCGCTTGGCGAGCAGGCGCTTGATCTTCTTCGCATCGCCGGGGTGGACGTCGACCTGGCCGTCGAGACGGCGGGTGCGGGTGGACGGCTTCTTCTCGAACAGGTGCTGCCTGTTCTGCTGCAGACGGCGCAGCTTGCCGGTGCCGGTGGTCTTGAACCGCTTGGCAGCGGTCTTGCTGGTCTTCATCTTGGGCATGGTGGTTTTCCTGTGTGTCTGGCGGTGGCACCGCCGGGCTATGCGTCGATTGATTCAGGCGGGGTCTGGCTCGGGTGCTGTCTCGGGCTCGGCTGCTGCTGCCGTTGCGGGCTCGATGGTCTCTTCCACTTCGACGATCGATTCCGTGTCGGGCACTGCGGCCGGCTCGGCAACCACCTCTGTGGGAGGTGCTTGCGGGCTGGTGAGGTCGTCGTCGCCAGCGTGAGGTTTGCTCTCACTCGGCTTCTTCGGCACCACCTTCTTCTCGGGCGCCAGGACCATGGTCATGTTGCGCCCTTCGAGCCGTGCTTGGGTTTCGACCTTGGCGGTCGGCCCCAGTTGTTCGAGCACCGCGTCGAGGATTCGTGAACCGAGCTCCGGGTGCGCCATTTCGCGCCCACGGAACTGCAGTGTCACCTTCACCTTGTGGCCGTCTGCAAGGAAGTCGTGCATGTGGCGCACCTTGGTGTCGAAGTCGCCCTTACCGATCTTGGGGCGGAACTTCACTTCCTTGATCGATACGTGCACGGTCTTCTTGCGTGACTCTTTGGCCTTCTGGCTTTCCTCGTAGCGGAACTTGCCGTAGTCCATGATCCGGCACACTGGCGGATTCGCCATCGGCGCGACTTCGACGAGATCGAGGTCGGCCTGGCGGGCCAGCGAGAGCGCGTCCGGAAGGGCTTTGATGCCCAGCTGGTTGCCGTCGGCTCCGATGAGTCGGACCTCTCGGGCACGGATGCGCTCGTTGTACCGGTGTTCTGGTGTCTGCGGCGGTGCTATGGCTGCTCACTCCTGTGCAATGGGTGTGTCCCCTCCTGTGTTGGTGATGCGAAAGCCACCGAACACGACGGGGCACACCGCACCAGGGCGGCATGCTACGCAATGCGTGTGACCCGGACGCACCTGCGAGACCCGCTGCGCGAACGCAATGGGCGGTGGCCGGGTGGGGATGACCGCGGACGGCACCCCACTTCGCCTCAGTTGTCAGCCCGGTAGGGTACCAAACGTGACCGACAACGACGCAGAACTCGACGAATCCGTGCTCGACGAGGCGCAGCAGGCCATGTACGACGCCCGCAATCGACTGGCCGACGTCCCCGCGGAAGTGGTGGTGTCGAACCACGTGATGGGTCTCTACGAGCTGGCTGCCATCCATCTCAGCGCCGAGCCACCCGCCTTGCACGAGGCAGCACTGGCCATCGACGCGGTCGGCTGCCTGGTGGAAGGCCTCGGCGAGCGGCTGGGCGCCGATGCCGAGACGCTCGCCAATGCGCTCTCCAACATTCGCCTCGCCTTCGTGCAGATCAAGAGCGCGAGCGGCTGAAGCGTCCGGTGGGCGCCCGTCGCACTCGGCCGTCGGTCACCGTTGCTCCTTCTGCACGCAGCAGCGCGGCCTGCTCGAGCTCCTGCCCCGGCACCAGGCGACCCGCCGCGTTCACCACCCGCCACCAGGGCAGATCGTCCTCAGTGGTCGCCAGGATGCGACCCACCAGTCGGCTCATCCGCGGATAGCCGGCGACCTCGGCGATGTCGCCGTAGGTGACCACTTCTCCTTCGCGCAGCGACCGGATCACGTCGGTGATGTGCCGATCGCGGTCGTTCATGCGCGCGTGATGCCGGCGGCCTCGTAGCGGCCGAGCTTGCACAGCAGCACGAACGTCACCTCAGTAGCGACGTCGATGGCGCGCGAGCCGTCGGCCAGTTCGATGCAGTGAAATGGAAAGCGCCGACCGTCACTTCGTTGCACCTCGCCGAGCCCGACTGCTGCGTCGAATGCCACCACCGTGCCGGCGTGCGATGCGCTCATGGGATGATCTTGGAGATGGGCAGCTCCAGGATTCCCGTTGCGCCGGCGTCCTTCAACTCGGGAATGAGCGTGTTGATCTGCGTCTTGGAGACCACGGTCTCCACCGCATAGCCGCCATCGCCGGCGAGCTCGTTGACGGTTGGCGCCTTCATCGACGGCAGCAGTGCCAGCACCGCGGCCAACTGGTCGGTGGCGACGTTCATCTTCACCAGCACCCGCCCACGCGCGTCGAGCGTGCCATTGAGCAGGGTCATCAGTTGACCCATCGCGTGCCGCTTGACCGGGTCGTCGAACGCGGCTTGGTTGGCAACCACCTCGGTGTAGCTCTGCAGGATCTCGCCGATGATGCGCAGGCCGGCGGCACGTAGGGCACGACCGGTCTCGGTGATGTCGACGATGCAATCGGCGATGTCGGGGATCTTGGCCTCGCTGGCCCCGTAGCTGAGGCGGATGTCGGCTTCGATGCCCTTGTCGGCGAAGAAGCGACGGGTGAGCTCGGGGTACTCGGTGCTGACACGCAGGCCGTGGGGCAGGTCTTCGATTCGGTGCACGGGCGAGTCGCCGGCGACCGCAACGACCACCTTGATCGGCAACGACGTGGCTTTCGAGTACTTCAGCTCGCCGAGGCTGACGATCTGGCTGGAGGTCTCCTCCACCCAATCGCGACCGGTGATACCGATGTCGAACAGGCCCTCCGACACGTAGGTGGGGATCTCCTGCGGCCGCAGGATGCGCACCTCGGAGATGCGTGGATCGGCGATCGAGGCCTTGTAGTCGACCGACGACGACCGAACCACCGGAAGATCGGCCGCTTCGAAGAGCTCGAGCGTTGCCTTCTCCAGCGATCCTTTGGGCAACACGAGTTTCAGCACGGCGTCGAGACTACCGGCGGGCAGGCGGCAGGCTGGCGAGGTGTTTGGCCGAGCGCAGCGCGATCGACATGGCGGCCGTCGCCACCGCATGCGCATCGATCACGGTGCTGCGCATCTCCTCGTGCCGCCGCTCGAGCTCCTTGCGCTGAGCACGGGTCGCCCAGCGGGGCACGAGTGCAACCTCTGCCTGCCACCCGGTCGGCTGGGCTGGGCCGTAGATGCCCTCGAGCCGCTCGAACCGTCCAACCACCGCTCGCATTCGAGCGCTCCGTTCGGCGAGCTCGGCCAGGTCGGCGTACCCGTCGTCGCGGTAGACAGCGCTCTCATCGGCAGCGACCTTGCCCGCCCACAGGTGCGACAGGTGCAGCAGGTTCTCCCAATCTGCATCGTGACGCCCCGGGGTCTGTGACTCGTGGTGCACGACGACGCTGGCGGGCTCGTAGACCACCCGGAAGCCCTCGACCTTCATTCGCAAGCAGAGATCGACGTCCTCGCAGGAGTTCCGAAACCGGGTGTCGAAGCCTTGGAAGCGCAGGCCCAGCTCGGTGGGGAGCAGCGCACAGGCGGCGGTGACCACCTGCAAGTCGCGCAGCCGATTGACACAGGGGGCATCTGCCGACCACCCGTTGTAGACGTGATCGAACGACAGCAGCTCGCCAGGGTTGTGGTGCCGCAGCACGACTCCTGCGTGCTGCACGGTGCCATCGGGGTACAACAGCTTCGAGCCGACGATCCCCACGTCGTGCTGGGTGCGCAGCACCGACAGCAGCGGCGTCAGGAACCCCGGCGTCACCTCGGTGTCGTTGTTGAGCAACAGCGTGTACGGGGCGTGGGCCAGGGTGAGGCCCTGGTTGCATGCGCCGGCGAAGTTGAGGTTCGCGTCGTTGATGTGCACCTGGCACTTCGGCCCGGCGATGGACCGCAGGTAGTCGGTGGTGCCGTCGGTGGACCCGTTGTCGATCAGCACCAGCTCGATCTCGACATCGTCGGTTGCGGCAGCGAGTGCGGCAAGGCACCGCTTGGTGAGGTCGAGCCGGTCGTAGCACGGAATGATGACGGAGACCAGCGGGTGCTCCGGCAGTTCCGCGGACCCCGGCCGCTCACCAACCCGAGCCATGTCAGTGCGGGGCGGGCTGGTCGGCGAGCAGGCGCAGCGCGTGCGGCAACACGTCGAGGATGGCGCTGAGCTGTTCGACGCATCCTTTCGGCGAACCCGGCGTGTTGCAGATGATGGCCTCGCCGCGTATGCCGACGATGCCTCGCGACAACCGGCCCAACGGGTTCACCAGCCGCATCGCTTCGGCCAGGCCGGGTGCCTCGCGCTGGATGACCAGCCGGGTTCCCTCGGGTGACTGATCGCGAGGAGCGAACCCGGTGCCCCCGGTGCTCACCACCAATCCGGCGAACCCTTCCGCAAGCTCGGTGAGTGCGGCAGCGACGTTGTCGGCGCCGTCGGCAACGACGGTTTGCGAGATCACTTCGAACCCGTTGGCGTGCAGCAACTGCACCAGTGCGGCACCACTGGAATCGACTCGAGTACCCGCGACGACTCCATCGCTGACGGTGAGCACCTTCGCCTGCAGTCGATGCTGTTCGCCCATGCGTGCGACGGTACCGGAGTTCTGCCGGCAGCACGCACATCGGCACCCGGGGTACTGTCGAACGCGTGACCTCGGCCGATGACCTGCTCCGCGACCCCGAGTACGTGCGCAGCGTGCAGTACGCAACCGGGCGCAACCTTGCGGCACGGTCGGGCCTCCACGACGTGTACGGCACGGCAGCCGAGCCGTTCCGGCATTGGGAAGCAGCGCTCGTCGACTGGCCAGCCGTCGAGACGGTGTTGGACGTCGGTTGCGGTACGGCCAGGTTCTGGGACAACCCGACGCTGTCGCGGTCGCTGCGAATCACCCTTGCCGACAGCTCCGCGGGCATGGTCGGCGAGGCGCTCGCTGCCGTCGCCGGCCACGGCTATGCAGCGCCCAGCGGGGCGACGTGCGATGCGCAGTCGTTGCCCTTCGACGACGACTCGTTCGACCTCGTGGTTGCCAACCACATGCTGTACCACGTGCCCGATCCGGCGGCGGCTCTGCGAGAGTTCCGGCGTGTTCTGCGCCCCGGGGGGTGCGCGCTCGTCGCCACCAACTCGCCGGGGCACATGCACCAGCTCAATGCCGCGATCGCCGAGGCGACCGGCCCGTTCGAACAGCGACTCAACGAGGTCTTCGGCATCGACCCGGCGGAGGCGATGCTTCGCGGCATCTTCGGTTCGATCGTGTGGCACACGTTCGTCAATGCGCTCATGGTCACCAGCGTCGACGATCTGCTGGCCTACGCCACGTCGTTCCCGCCAGGGCAGCTGGCCGACGATGCGCAGCGAACGCACCTGCGGGCTGTCCTCGACCAGGCGGTCTTCGACGGCGGCGGCCGGATGCGGATCGACACCCGCACCGGCGCGTTCGTGGTGGCCGGCGCCGCCACCTGATCGCTGCGCGCGCTCAGGCGGTGCGGCGGTACCGGAGCAGGATCATGCCGTCGGTGTCCGCGTCGTGGGGCAGCACGCGCCAGCCGTCGAGGAAGCCTCGCCACTCCCCTTCTGGCCGATCTGTGATCGGCGTGAACCCGGAGGGCATCGTGTGGCCGATCGACTCGGCGCTCAGCAGGGTGCAGACGCTGTAGACGAGCGAACCCCCGGGTTTCACCAGCGGCGCGCAGGCGTCGAGGATGCGCTGCTGCAGCGCGACCAGGTCGTTGACGTCGCCTGGCGTGATGCGCCAGCGGGCGTCGGCCCTCCGGCGCAAGGTGCCCAGGCCGCTGCAGGTGCATCGATCGGCACGTGGTCGAACGAGGCACCGGCGAACGGCGGTCGCGTGGCGTCCGCCACCAACACGACGACGTCGCGCGTGCCCAGTCGATCGGCGTTCTCCACGATCAGGCCGACGCGTTGCGGCTGCAGGTCGGCAGCGACGACCGTGGCCCCGGTGGTGGCGATGCCGGTGGCCTTGCCGCCGGGCGCGGCGCACACGTCGAGCACGAGGTCGCCCTCGCGGGCGGGCACGGCGGCCGCCACCCACTGCGACCCGAGATCCTGGATGTACCCGTCGTCGCGCTCGCTGACCGGTGGGGCCTCGTTCATCGTGGTGAGCGTGGCGATCGCGTCGTCGTGGCCGAGCTCGGCGACCAGGCGCTCGAAGATCCAATCGGGGTAGCTGAGCCGCACTGCTTCCGACGGCCAGACCATCGGCGTGTTGGCAACACGCCGCAGCACGGCATTCACGAACCCGCGGGCGCGCTTCGGTGCCAGTTCCACCCGTTTCGCCCACCGCCGCATGGGCGGGCACCCCGGCAAAGTGAAGCTGGTACGCGCCCAACCGCAGCACGGTACGCACCTCGGGTGAGGGCGTGCTGGAGACGAAGCGATCGACCAGCGCATCGCACGCCCGGCGCATGCGGGTGGTGCCGTACACGAGCTCGGTGACGAACTTGCGATCGCGCTCCACCAGCTTGCTGCGACCCTGCTCTGCCGACAGCACGATGTTGGCGTAGGCGCCCTCGTGATCGATGCGTTGCAAGCAGCGAAAGGCAACGAGGCGGGCGTTCACACGAACCACTCGGCCGCTGCGGGGCGGGCCCCACGAGCGAAGTCGGCGAACGGCATCGGGCCTTTGCCCTCTGGCTGCACGCTCTGCAACGTCAGCCCTGCCACCGGGCACGGGGCCACACGTGCCGAGCTGTCGAGCGTGGCAGACAGCACCTTGACCCGCTTCTCGCGAAACGTCGTCCAGGCACCGCCGAGGCGGATGACACGATCGATCTGCTGCGCACCCTGCGCCCACCGGATTCGAAGGTCGTCGGGCGTGATCTTGGCGGCGTACAGCGGCTCGCCCACCTGCGGCGTCGGCGTTGGCAGCGGCCCTGCCAGGCAGCGCACCAGCTGCTCGCAGCCGGCGGCCACCAGCTCGCGGCGCAGCTCGTCGGCCGTCATCGCGGCGCCGATCGGCACTCGTACGGTGTCGTACACCCCGCCGGTGTCGAGGCCTTCCTCCAACTGCATCAGGCACACACCGGTCTCCGCATCGCCGGCGAGCACGGCTCGTTCCACCGGCGCAGCACCACGCCAGCGCGGCAGCAGCGAGAAGTGCGAGTTCACCATCGGCACCTCGGCCAGCACGTGCGGCTTGATCAGTTGGCCGAACGCGACCACCACGCCCAACTCGATGCCCTTGCCCAGCACGTCGTCGACGTCGTGGCTGACCGGCAGCCCGAGGGCCAGTGCGGCCTGCTTCACCGGCGAAGGGCTCAGCTCACCACCGCGGCCACGGCGCTTGTCGACACGTGTGACGACGATCGCGACCTCGTGGCCGGCAGCGACAAGAGCGGTGAGTGACGGCACCGCCATCGCCGGCGTCCCGAAGTAGGCCAACCTCACGCGAGGCTCGCGCCGCGCTCGGTACCGGCGATCACGACAAGCGCAGGCGACGGCGCGGGGCTGGCGCCGCCGCTGTTTCCTGCAGCTTGCGGTAGTCGGTCATCGCGGCTTTGCGCTGATCGGGTGTCATCCGGTCGAACATCAGCACACCGTTGAGGTGGTCGATCTCGTGCTGGAACATGCGACCCATCAGCTCGTCGGCCTCGATCTCCACTTCGTTGCCGTCGATGTCGAGCCCACGCACGAGCACCTGGTTGGGGCGCAGGATGTCGACGTACAGCTCGGGGATGCTGAGACAACCTTCGCTGTACACCCACTCGCCATCGCTCTCCACCACCACGGGGTTGATGAGTGCCATCGGCTGATCGTCGATGTCCCACACCACGATCTGCTTCTGCACACCGATCTGTGGCGCCGCCAGCGCGATGCCGGAGTCGCTGTCGTACAACGTCTCGAACATGTCGTCGACGAGACGCGCCACCTTGCCGTTGATCTCGGTGATGGCCGAAGCCTGCGACTTCAACACCGGGTCGCCGTAGGTGCGGATCTCGTACGCCATGAGCTGCAAGGCTAGCGACCCGTGCAACAGGCACGTCTGCGTGCCCGGGCCACAGCGCGCACGACACCGTGCCTCGTACGATGAACACTCGCCATGACCGCGCCCGGTTCGCACTACTTCGACGAGGAACCCACCACCGACTCGTCGCCGAGGGTGGTACAACTGCTGCTGCCCGACCTGCAGCTGGCGCTGACGACCGATCGCGGGGTGTTCGGCTACGACCGCATCGATGCCGGGACGAAGCTGCTGCTGCTGCGGGCACCCGCACCGGCACCCACCGGCAACCTGCTCGACATCGGCAGTGGTACCGGCGCGATCGCGCTCACCATGGCGCGCCGCTGCCCCGCCGCCACCGTGTGGGCCGTCGATGTCAACGAACGTGCTCGCGATCTGTGCCGCAGCAACGCCGAGCGCAACGGCCTCACCAACGTGAACGTGTGCAGCCCCGACGACGTGCCGGCCGACGTGACGTTCGACACGATCTGGAGCAATCCGGCCATCCGCATCGGCAAGCCTGCGCTCCACGCGATGCTGCTGCGCTGGCTGAGCCGCCTGTCCCCCGCA
Source organism: Acidimicrobiaceae bacterium (assembly GCA_016722025.1). Lineage (GTDB taxonomy): Bacteria > Actinomycetota > Acidimicrobiia > Acidimicrobiales > Ilumatobacteraceae > UBA668. The sequence goes on along the minus strand of JADKGZ010000005.1, from coordinate 168,285 downwards.
GGCGAAGTGGTGCTGGTGGTGCACAAGCACCTCGGCAGCGACTCGCTGCAGGCCTGGCTCAGCGGGCAGGGCTACCCCACCACTCGGCTGGCCTCCTCGTCGGGATACCGCATCCTGCACGCGACTCACTGACGCGGCGGATCCACCTCCACGCGCAGGCGCGAACCCTTCGGCCGAGGTGTGTCGGCCAACGCCTGCCCCAGCGCCTCCCACGTGTCGGCACGCACGAGGGCGCCCTTCGCGGTGGTCGCGTACTCCAGCCCGGTGGCGGTGACGAACTCCTCGGCAGCGGCACCTTCCACCGCGGCGAGTGCTCGGAACGGCGGGAGGCCCAGCAGCCGTCGCCGGGCGAGCTCGCTGATCGCCACGCGGCGCGGATCCGCGAACAGCGCGGCCTGCAGCACCTCGTGCTGCGGGGCGAAGGTCTGCACCAGCACACGGCCACCACCGCGACGCGGCCCCACCAGGCGCCCGGCACGCACCAGCAGCGCCATCGCCTGCTCGGCGGCGCGGTAGCGAGGGGCGAACAGCTCGGCGTCGAAGTCGAGGAACGCCACCACATCCACTCCGCGCACCCGGTGCAGCACCGCCTCGGTACCCACGTACAGGTCGCCGATGGGCAGTTCGGCCGTGTCGCCGGTGACCGACACGACCGGTCGGCCTGCCGCTGCCTCCAGCTCTTCGCGCAGGCGCGTGACGCCGGGCTTCACGACCGCCATCGCACTCGACCCGCACTGCTGGCACACCAGCGGCCTGATGGTGGCGCAACGCCTGCACAGCAAGCGCCCGTCGTCGCTCTGCGAGACTGCCGCGTCGCATCGCGCACAGCGCTGCAGCGCACGGCACGATCGGCAGGCCAGCAGGCGCGCCCGACCGGCGGTGTTGATCACGCACACCACACGCTGGCCGGCATCGCGGAGGTGCCGGATGAGCGCGGAGCTCACCAGCGATCGCTTCCACGGCTCCTCGTCGGTTCGGTCGAAGATGTCGATGAACGGCCACCCGGCCACGGCGTCGGACACGGAGGGCTCGACCACCCGGTCGCCGGCCCAGCGCAGCGCGGTGGCAGTGGGTATCGGCGACACCAGCACGCAGGCAGCCCCAGCTCTCGCGGCGCGCTCGATGGCCACGTCGCGCGCATGCCACGTGGGTGTGCGCTCCTCCTGCAACGACTCGTCGTGCTCGTCGAGCACGACCACGCTGTGCAGGTGGGGACACGGCGCCCACACCGCGCTGCGACCGCCCACCACCACCGCCACCACCATCGCGGGGGGCGACGCTGCCACGAGGAAGGGGCGCAGCCGATGAGCACCCCACCGCATGGCGGCCCAGCGAGCGAGCTCGAGCATCGCTGCCGACGGCCCTACCGAGGAGAACTTGGCGATCTCGACCAGCCGCTCCACCGGCATCGCCTCGTCGGGCGGGCCCAGCGCCACCACCCAGCCCCCGATCCGTCGCCCGTGGAGCGGTACGCGCACCAGCGAGCCCACCGCGATGCGATCGCGAAGGGAGGCAGGCACGAGGTAGTCGAACTGCTTGTCCAGCCCGGTGAGGTCGGGGACGACCCGAGCGACCAGAGGCGCCGGCGTGGGCGCAGGGTTCACACGCCCACGGCGCGCATGAAGTCGTCGAGGCGGCTGACCTGCTCCCAGGTGAACTCGGGCAGGTTGCGACCGAAGTGACCGTAGGCAGCGGTCTTGCGGTAGATCGGGCGCTTCAGGTCGAGGTCGCGCACGATCGCCCCGGGACGCAGGTCGAACACGTCGCGCACGGCCTGCACGATCTTGGCGTTCTCCACCGTTTCGGTGCCGAACGTCTCGACGAGGATGCTGACCGGATGCGCCATGCCGATGGCGTAGGCCACCTGCACCTCGCAGCGCGTGGCAGCACCCGACGCCACCACGTGCTTGGCCACCCAGCGGGCGGCGTAGGCGGCCGAACGGTCGACCTTGCTGGGGTCCTTGCCGCTGAATGCCCCGCCGCCGTGGCGACCCATGCCGCCATAGGTGTCGACGATGATCTTGCGGCCGGTGAGACCGGTGTCGCCGTGCGGGCCGCCGATGACGAACTTGCCCGTGGGGTTGATGTGCACGTCGTAGTCGTCGTCGGCGAACTGCGCCGGCACGATCGGGCGGATGACCTGCTCGATGAGATCGGGACGGATGACGGTGTCGCGATCGACGCCGTCTTGGTGCTGAGTGCTGATGAGCACGTGCGACAAGCGGACCGGCTTGCCGTGCTCGTACTCGACGGTGACCTGGGTCTTGCCGTCGGGGCGCAGGTAGGGCACCGCGCCGGCCTTGCGCACCTCGCTGAGGCGCTCGGCCAGGCGGTGGGCCATCCAGATCGGCATCGGCATCAGATCCGGCGTCTCGTCGCAGGCGTAGCCGAACATCATTCCCTGGTCGCCGGCGCCCTGCAGCTCGAGCTGGTCTTCGGCGTGCCCGGTGGTGCGCACCTCTTCGCTCTTGTCGACGCCCTGCGCGATGTCGGGGCTCTGCTCGTCGATGCTGACGATGACCCCGCAGGTGTTGCCGTCGAAGCCGTACAGCGCGTTGTCGTAGCCGATGCCGTTGATGACTTCGCGAGCGAGCTTCGGGATGTCGACGTAGGCCGACGTGGTGATCTCGCCGGCGACAACGCAGAGGCCGGTGGTGAGCAGCGTCTCGCACGCCACCCGCCCGTTGGGGTCTTCGGCAAGGATGGCGTCGAGGACGGCATCGCTGACCTGATCGGCCATCTTGTCGGGGTGACCCTCGGTCACGCTCTCGGAAGTGAACGTAAAGCTGCTCACGGGGTGAGGCTCCTCATGATGTGGGAAGTGGGGGGTGTGGAGGCTGGTCGCGGCCACGGATCTCGACCACAGTATCGAGAACCGCCTTCGCAATCGCTCTCTTGTCGGCGAGCGCGACCGTGCGAGTGGTGCCGTCGGCACCCAGCAACGTGACCGCGTTGGTGTCGTGCTGGAACCCGACGCCGGGCGCAGCGACGTCGTTGGCAACGATCAGGTCGAGGTGCTTGCGCTGCAACTTGGCCGCGGCGTGCACCAGCAGATCGCTGGTCTCGGCCGCGAAGCCCACCAGCACCTGACCTGCGGGTTTGGTGGCGCCCAGCCCGGCCAGGATGTCGGGAGTGGGCTCGAGCACGATCTGCGGCACCCCCTGATCCTTCTTGATCTTGCCGGGCACTGCGGCGACCGGGCGGAAGTCGGCGACGGCGGCAGCCATGACGACGACATCGGCGGCCGGTGCGAGCCCGGTGAGCGCGGCCTCCATCTGTGCCGCGGTCTCGACGGCGAGGACGGTGACGCCGAAGGGCACCGCGAGATCGACCGTGGAGACGAGTGTGACCTGTGCGCCGCGGGCGCTTGCCTCGGCGGCGATGGCATAGCCCTGCTTGCCGCTGCTGCGATTGGCGATGACGCGAACGGCATCGATGGGTTCGCGAGTGCCACCTGCCGACACCACCACGTGTGTACCGGCCAGATCACCGCCCGACAGCACTCGCACGATCGCCGCCAAGATGCGCTCGGGTGCAGCCAGTCGACCGGTGCCGGTGTCGCCACCGGCAAGCCGCCCGGCCTCGGGCTCGACGATGTGCACGCCACGCGACCGCAGCGTGGCGATGTTGGCCTGCACCGCTGGGTGCTCCCACATCTCGGTGTGCATGGCCGGGCACACCACCACCGGCGCCCGGGTGGCGAGCAGCGTGTTGGTGAGCAGGTCGCTGCTGAGCCCGGCTGCGTAGGCCGCCAGCAGCCGTGCCGTGGCGGGAGCAACGACGATGAGATCAGCCGATTGCCCGAGCCGGGTGTGCGGGATGGGGCTCGCCTCGTTCCACAGGCTGGTCTGCACCGGTTCGCTGGCCAACGCGGAGAGCGTGGTGCGCCCCAGGAAGTGCTCGGCGCCGGCGGTCATCACCGGCACGACGTGAGCGCCGGCGTCGACCAGCCGCCGGCACAGGTCGACCGCCTTGTAGGCGGCGATGCCGCCGGTGACCCCCAGCACGATTCGCTTCCCGGCGAGCATGACGATCGTCGTATCGATTCAGCCGGGTCGCTACACGCGAGGGTCAGGCCGTGGCGTCGGCGGGATCGGCGGCGTCTTCCACCCGATCGGCGTGCGGTGCCCGCTCGATCTTGTCGGCGGCGATCTCCTCGAAGGCGATGCTGAGCGGCTTGCGCGCGACCGAGCTGACCTGCGGCGGCACCATGTGACCGAGACCATCGCCCAGCTGGTTGAAGTAGCTGTTGATCTGTCGCGCACGGCGAGCGGCCAAGGTGACGAGGGAGAACTTCGAATCGACGCGATCGAGGAGCTCCTCGATCTGCGGGTTGATCATGGTGTCGAACGAACGCGTGGACATCTGAAAAGCCTCCTCAAAACGGCGCTGCAGTGTACCGTCAGGAATCAGCGCAGCATGCGATGATGCTCGATGATCTGCATCATCTCGGTCACCGTGCGCTCCAGGTCGTCGTTCACCACCACGTGGTTGGCCAGCGCCATGCCCACCGGTTCCTCGTCGAGCGCCTTCTGCAACCGCTCGTGCACCTTCTGTTCCGCGTCGCCGCGCCCGCGCAGCCGGCGCTGTTGCTCGTCGCGTGTGGGCGGCAGCACGAAGATGAGCACCGCTTCCGGGTGCAGCGCCTTCACCTGGCGCGCCCCGTCGACCTCGATCTCGAGCAGCACATCGCGCCCGACCACCGGCTCGGGAGTGGGCGTGCCGTAGTAGTTGCCGAGGAAGTCGGTCCACTCCAGGAAGCCATCGGCGGCGATGCGGGCCTCGAACGTCGCTCGATCGGCAAAGACGTATGCAGCATCGCTCTCGCCCTGACGCTGGGCTCGCGTGGTCCAGGAACGACTCAACCACAGCTGCGGGTCGCGCTCGGCGAGGGCGTTGACGATGGTGCCCTTGCCGACGCCACCGGGACCGGAGACGATGAAGATCAGCGAAGATGAGGTGGCAGTGTGGGCTGCCATGGCCTCACTTACCGAGCTGTTCGAGCAATGCCTGCTTCTGCTGCGTGCCGAGACCCTGCACGCGGCGGTTGTCGGCGATGCCGATGTCTTCGATGATCTTGCGCGCCTTCACCTTGCCGACACCCGGCAATGATTCGAGCAGCGAGACCACCTTCAGCTTGCCGACGGTGCTGTCGGTGGAAGCCAGGGCCTCGGCGAGCGACACCGAGCCGATCTTGAGCTGGTTCTTCAGCTCGGCACGGGCGGAACGAGCCTCTGCCGCCTTGGCGAGAGCATTGGCACGCTGTTCAGGGGTGAGTTGCGGAGGTGTTGCCATATGCCGACCCTAGCGCCACCCGCACGCCCAGCGGTGGCAATCGGCATCAGCCACGCGCCGGCAGGCCGCCACGGTGAGCAAGGCCGACGAGCGCCGACGGGCTGAGGCCACGCTGGGCACACCAGGCCAGCAGCTCGCGTTGCACGGTGAGCGGCGCCTTCGGATCCGCGAACGTCGCGGTGCCGACTTGCACGGCGCACGCACCGGCAAGCATCAGTTCGGCTGCGTCCCACCCGCAGGCGACGCCGCCGACGCCCACGATCGGCAGCTCAGGAAGCGCTGCGTGCACGTCGTAGATGGTGCGCACCACCACGGCATGCACCGGTCGGCCGCTGTAGCCACCGCCGCCGGCACCCAGCACCGCCCGGCCGGTGGCAGGGTCGAGCACCATGCCCAGCAGCGTGTTGGAGAGCGTGACGGCCTCCGCCCCCGCCTCGCGCACGGCGCCGGCGACCTCCACCACGCGGTCGGTGTTGGGGCTGAGCTTGGCCCACAGCGGCCGGCCACAGGCGCCAGCCGCGGCGACGACTTCTGCCGAGAGCTGCGCATCGTGAGCGAAGATGCCGCGACGGCCCTCCAGGTTGGGGCACGACAGGTTCACCTCCACTGCCACCACACCGGCCGGCGCCTGGGCCAGCTGTTGCGCTGCACGCCGGTACTCGTCGACCGAGCGGCCCCAGATGCTGGCGACCACCCGTGCACCCGTGGCCAGCAACGCGGGCAGCTCGTCGGCGAGCCAGTGGCGGATGCCGGGGCCCTGCAGGCCGACCGCGTTGATCATTCCGGCGCCGGCCGGGTGCACGCGCGGGGATGGGTTGCCGGCCCACTCGAACGCGGCCAACGACTTCACCACCACGGCTCCGAGCGCCGACAAGTCCATGTAGGGCGCCAGCTCGGCGCCGTGGCCGGCCGTGCCCGATGCCGTCATCACCGGCGCCGGCAGCTCGACCGACCCGATCTGCACGGCTGGGCCGAGGATCACGCGTGGAACTCCTGCAGCGAGCGCACGTTGATCTCGTGGCCGACCATCTCGGCCATGCCCTGCACAGCGGCCAGCGCGGCCTCGACAGTGGTGACCGAGCTGACGTGGTGACTGTTGGCAGCCTTGCGGATCTGCTCGCCATCGGTGCGGCCACCGCGCCCCTGGGGGGTGTTGATGACGAACGCGATCTGGCCGCTCTCGATCAGCTTGACGGCGTTGATGCCATGCCCGTCGGAGATCTTGCCCACCACCTGGTCGACCGTGATGCCGAACCGCCCGAGGTAGTCGCACGTGCCCTTGGTGGCGGCGATGCCCAGGCCCAGCCGGCGCAACCGCGCCGCCACCACCAAACCGGCCGGCTTGTCGCCGTCGGCCAACGAGAGGAACACCGTGCCCTCGGTGGGCAACAGGGTTCCCGCTGCCAGCTCGGCCTTGAAGAACGCCTTGCCGAAGGTGGTGTCGATGCCCATCACCTCACCGGTGCTGCGCATCTCCGGGCCGAGCGCGGTGTCGACCTCGGGGAACCGGCTGAACGGCAGCACTGCCTCCTTGATCGCCACGTGGCCGTGCTGGCTGGGCGGCTGCAGCAAGCCCTCGACGCGCAGCTCGGCCAGCGTTGCGCCGAGCATCACCCGACTGGCCACCTTCGCCAATGGCACGCCGGTGGCCTTCGCCACGAACGGCACGGTGCGGCTGGCGCGAGGATTGGCCTCGATGACGTAGACGGTGGTGCCCAGCACGGCGTACTGCACGTTGATGAGGCCCCGGACGTCGAGCGCATTCGCGATCGACGTCGTGTACGCCTCGATCACTTCCACCACCCAGGAGGGCAGGGTCTGCGGAGGGATGGCACAGGCGCTGTCGCCACTGTGCACGCCGGCTTCCTCCACGTGCTCCATCACCCCGCCGATGAGCACCTCACCGGTGTGGTCACGGATGGCGTCGACATCGACCTCGGTGGCGTCCTCCAGGAAGCGGTCCACCAGCACCGGCCGTTCGGCGGAGAGACCGCCTTCCTTGCCCAGCGAGCCGAAGCCGGCCAGCTCGGCCATCGCGCGTGCGAGATGGTTGCGGTCGTGCACGATCTGCATCGCACGACCACCCAGCACGTAGCTGGGCCGCACGAGCACCGGGAACCCGACCCGATCGACGATGGTGAGGGCCTGCTCGAGGTCGGTGGCGGTGCCTCCGGGGGGCTGCGGGATGTGCAGGTCGGTGCACAGGGCGCTCCACTTCTCGCGGTCTTCCGCCAGGTCGATCGATGAGGGCGAGGTGCCGGCGATGAGCGCCACCGGCAACTGACCGGAGAGCTTCAACGGGGTCTGGCCGCCCAACGAGACGATCACCTTGGGTGCCACGCCGCCCGCGGCGGCCGTCTCTGCCGCGATGACGTTCAACACGTCTTCGCGGGTGAGCGGCTCGAAGTACAGACGATCGCTGGTGTCGTAGTCGGTGCTGACGGTCTCGGGGTTGCAGTTGACCATCACCGTCTCGAAGCCTGCGTCGCGCAGGGCGAACGACGCGTGCACGCAGCAGTAGTCGAACTCGATGCCCTGACCGATGCGATTGGGGCCGCTGCCCAGGATGATCACTCGTGGCCGATCGCTGGGCCGAACCTCGTTCTCGTCCTCCCAGGTGCTGTAGTGGTACGGCGTCTCGGCGGCGAACTCGGCGGCACACGTGTCGACCGTCTTGTACGTGGGCAGCACACCCGCTGCTTCGCGAGCAGCGCGCACCTCCAGCTCGTCGATGCCCCAGGCATGGCCCAGCTGCGCATCGCTGAAGCCGAACTGCTTGGCACGCTTCCACATGCGCCGGGTCATCCCGGCCATGCCCGCCGCGGTGACGACCGAGCGCTCCTCCATGATCTGCTGCATCTGATCGAGGAACCAGGGGTCGATGCGGCAGGCGACGTGCACCCGTTCGATGCTGACGCCCCGCCGGAGCAGCTCGCCCACCTGGAACAGACGATCGGGCGTAGGGATGGCGACGGCGGCCAGGAGGTCGTCGTCGGAGCGCTCGGCCAGCTGCGCCTCCGCCGGGTCGCAGCCGAGCCCGTAGCGGCCTTGCTCGAGCGACCGCAGGCCCTTCTGCAGGCTCTCGGTGAACGTGCGCCCGATGCTCATGGCCTCGCCCACCGACTGCATCTGGGTGCCGAGGATGCCCTTGGTACCCGGCAGCTTCTCGAACGCCCAGCGCGGGATCTTGGTGACCACGTAGTCGATGCTGGGCTCGAAGCTGGCCGGCGTGGCCGAGGTGAGCGTGGACGTGATGTCGTTGGAGATCTCGTCGAGCGTGTAGCCGACGGCCAACTTGGCGGCGATCTTCGCGATCGGGAAGCCGGTTGCCTTCGAGGCCAGGGCGCTGGACCGCGACACTCGCGGGTTCATCTCGATGACCACCTGCTCGCCCGTGGCCGGGTTGACCGCGAACTGCACGTTGCTGCCACCCGTTTCCACACCGACGCGACGGATGCAGGCGAACGCGGCGTCGCGCATCTCCTGGTACTCCACGTCACTGAGGGTCTGTGCCGGCGCGACGGTGATGCTGTCGCCGGTGTGCACCCCCATCGGGTCGACGTTCTCGATGCTGCAGATGATGACGCAGTTGTCGGCGCGGTCGCGCATGACCTCGAGCTCGTACTCCTTCCAGCCGGCGATGCTCTTCTCGATGAGGATCTCGCTGATCGGGCTGGCATCGAGGCCGTTGGCGGCGATGGCTTCGAACTCTTCTGGTGTGGACGCGATGCCGGTGCCGCGACCACCGAGGATGTAGGCCGGCCGGATGATGCAGGGCAGGCCGATCTCGGCCAGGACCGCGCGCGACTCGGGCATGTCGTGCGCAACGCCGCTCGCCGGCACCTTCAAACCGATCTCGATCATCGCCTGCTTGAACAAACCACGGTCCTCGGCCGTGGCGATGGACAGCGCGTTGGCGCCGATCATCTCCGGGGTGCCCGGCACGCCGATGATGCCCATCTCGTAGAGCGCCATCGCCGTGTTGAGGCCGGTCTGGCCGCCCAGCGTGGGCAGCACGGCGTCGGGCTTCTCCTGCTCGATGATCTTGGCCACCACGTCGGGAGTGATCGGCTCGACGTACGTGGCGTGGGCGAAGTCGGGGTCGGTCATGATGGTGGCCGGGTTGGAGTTGACCAGGATGACGCGGTAGCCCTCCTCCTTCAACACGCGGCACGCCTGGGTACCGGAGTAGTCGAACTCACATGCCTGCCCGATGACGATGGGACCGGACCCGATGATGAGGATGCTGTGGATGTCGGTGCGCTTCGGCATCAGGCACCTGCCTTGCTGCCGTGCTGCACCATGAGATCGTCGAACATCTGGAACAGGTACCTGCTGTCGTGTGGGCCGGGGCCGGCTTCGGGGTGGTACTGCACGCTGAACGCAGGGGCACCGAGCACCCGCATCCCTTCGTTGGTGAGATCGTTGAGGTTCAGGTGAGTGACCTCCACCTTGCCCTCGAGGCTGGCCGGGTCGACGCAGAAGTTGTGGTTCTGGCTGGTGATCTCCACATGCCCGGTGGCCTCGTGGCGCACCGGGTGGTTGCCGCCGTGGTGGCCGAAGGGCAGCTTGAAGGTGAGGCCACCCAGCGCCCTGCTGAGCAGCTGATGGCCCAGGCAGATGCCGAAGATGGGCACCTGGCCCAGCAGTTCGGCGATGGTGTGCACGGCATAGCCGACCATCGCCGGGTCGCCGGGGCCGTTGCTGAGGAAGACACCATCGGGCTGCAGCGCCAGCACGTCGGCGCCGGATGTCGACGCTGGCACCACCACCACTGTGCCGAGCCCGCTGAGGTGGCGCAGGATGGTGGTCTTGATGCCGAAGTCGAACGCGACGATGCGCCGCGGCGACGGGCCGCTGGCGGGCACCGTGTAGGTCTCGGGGGTGGTGACCTGGGCGACGAGGTCGACACCGTCGGTGCCCTTCTCCGCCGACGCCGCTGCGTGCAGTGCCGCCTCGCCGGCGGTGCCGAACGCCCCCGGCATGGCGCCGGTGTCACGCAACAACCGCGTGAGGCGGCGAGTGTCGACGCCAGCGATGCCACTGACGCCGAAGCGGTGCAGCATCGCATCGAGCGAGTCCTGCGCCCGCTGGTTGCTGTGCCGCCGGGCCATCTCGCGCACGATGACGCCGCGACAGAAGGGCCGCACCGACTCGAAGTCGTGGTCGTTGACGCCGTAGTTACCGATGTGCGGGTACGTGAAGCTGATGATCTGGCCTGCGTAACTGGGGTCGGTGATCACCTCTTGATACCCCGACATGACGGTGTTGAACACCACCTCGCCGGCGGCGACGCCGTTCACCGGGTCGGCGCCGATCAGCTCGCCATCGAACACGCTGCCGTCAGCCAGCACCAGCCGTGCGTCACGCATCGGTCTCACCACACATCCACAGTCGCATACTCATGCAGGGTAGTGCATGATCACGCAGCGGAGAGCAGCAGCCAGGAGGTGATGTGCTCACTCGCGGAGGCGCGTACAACCGGAATGACGACATCTCGACTCCTCCCGTACAGGCCTCACAGGACCCGTTTCACGGCGCCGTCACCTTAGCATTCACCGCCACCGGGCGTCGCACCTGCCCCCACCTGCTCGAGCGTCAACGACTCGCCGCTGCTGGTGAGGCTCACCCGCGTGGAGGAGAGCAGGTTCACGGCCGCCACCACCTTGTCGTCGACCAGCAGTGCGGCGACCGTGCGCCCGACCACCAGCGACACGGTGCGGCTGCCACCCAACGGCGCTTCGAAGTCGGTGAACGTGACGTTGCTGCTGCGCGCCACCGCGCGCTCATCGACCAGCGCCAGCTCGAGGTTCTCGGTGACCCCTGCAGCGTTGGCGAAGTGGAACGACAGCCCGGTGCCCGATGCCAGCACGGCATCGACACGACGACAGCGGAGATCGCCGAGTGCCAGCGCCGACGCGCCGTCGGCGGCACCCGCGTAACGCACCGTCGTGCCGGCGACGGACCATCCGCCCTCGGGACTGAACGACATCGGCTGGTCGCCGCTGCGGTCACGCAGCTCGTCGGCCACATCATTGCGGAGCGCCAACGACAACGTGGGGGTGGTGAACATCGGCTCGAAGTCGGTCTCCAGCATGGCGGCCGCAGGCGTCTCGGGAGGTATCGGGAACGTGGCGTCGGTGAGGAACGTGCGGGGCCGGGTGGCACGCACGTCGTCGGCCCAGAGCTCCCAGCTTCCGGGCAGCACGTACTCGGGACTGGTGGGCCCGAGGTAGATCTCGCCCATCAGGAACGACTTCCAGATGAAGCGAGTGGCCGACACACGACGGAAGTCGAGGAACGGCCACGGGTAGTTGGTCCAGGTGAGCATCGGGTCGTCGGGCCGCGACACGAGGTCGAGCACCGCCTGCACCCCGCGCGCCGTGCCGTCGCGGCCCTGCTCGCGCTGCATCGCCATGTGATGCACACCCTGGAACGAGCTGGCGGCCTCGACCCCGCTGCGCAACGGCCCGAAGCCGGTCCAGACGAGCGACATCAGCACCAGCAGGTACGGCACGAGATGGCGATCGGCCACCGAGGCCCCGCCGGCACGGAGCATCGCCACCACGTGAGCTGCCAGACCGGCACAGAGCAGCATCAACGGCACCGTCGTGACGACGAAGTAGTGCGACGAGTAGCGCTGAGTGAGGATGACCTCACCCCACCCCGCCAGCCACCACAACGGCAGCAGCACCTGCAGCCGGCGTTGGGCCCGACCGAGCTGCGGCCAGCGGGCGGCGCCGAGCATCACGAACCCGACCACGCACAGATGCGCCGGTGCGTGCGTCTGCGAGTACACGTAGAACTGGTGCCAGCCCAGACCCATCTGCTCGGTGACGCCGCGCCCGAGCGCCGACGACATGTAGCGGCCGTACACCCACCAGCCATCCCAGAAGGGGCCCCACGAACCGCGCAGCAGGTACCACACCGGCGCCGAGAGGAAGCTCAGCAGCATGGCACCGGCCAGCAGCGCCCGAGCCGGCACCTCGCGCCGCGCCACCACCAGTTGTGTGCGACCCACCACGAACAACCCGATCGCCACGATCACCATCGCCGACAGCAGCGTCGGTTGCAGCGTCTGCACCGCAAGGCCGAGGCATACGCCGCCGCCCACGAGGCAGGCCGCCTTTCGGCGTGTGGAGCCGCGCTCTGCGCCGGGCCCGGTGAGCAGCAGGAACGCGGCGCAGAGCAAGGTGGTGGTCATGTTGCGGCTGTACAGGACGCCCGCGTAGTCGGCCCGGACAGCGAGGTGGATGAAGCCGATCGCGACCGCTGCCCAGCCGAGCCACGCTTCGCCGTCGAACAGCATCACCACTCGGCGGCACGCGAAGCCGATGAGCAGCGAGCCACCGATGACCATCGCCGAGATGGCGAACCAGAAGCTGTCGAACGAGGTGACCATCGCCGCCAGGTGGTACAGCCCCGGCTCGAGCGGGCCCTTGTTGTGCACCGAGTTCTCGTAGTAGGAGCCGCCGAACCGCATCGTGCGCTCGACGATGTCGCGCGCGTACTGCGGGTCCCAGTCGGGGGCCCGGCGCTGGATGAAGAACAGTGCGGCGACGCCGAGCACGGTGGCAATCGTCGCGATCGCAATCGCGTGCAACGTGCGCAGCGAGGTCGCGTCGTCGGTGGTGGCCGGGCTGGCGGACGCGGCCGAGTCGTCAGCCGCATCAGCGGTGTCGACCGCGCCTGCGGTGTCTGTCGTGCCGACCGCGCCTGCGGTGTCGCCGGTGTCGCTCATTCGCCCTCCCCTTCTTCCTGCACGGACGCGATCTCGGCCGCCGGCGTGGCGGCGGGCGACAGCAGGTCGATGATCGCATCGACACCCATGGCCAGCACGAACGCGAAGACGACACCCAACCGGGCGAGCGCGCCGACCAGGTGCCGATGCACCTCCACCGAGTCGCCCAACCACGACAGGTACAGATCGGCGAGCACGGCGAAGTAGGCGACGCCCAGCACCACCGCACTGCGGCGCCTCGGTCCCGTCAGCACCATCGCGGCCAGGCACACCGCGGCGAACAACGACCAGTACAGGAAGCTGGGGTGATCCCGCGGGCCGTCGAGCCCGAGCGGCAACGTGTGCGGCAGCCGCTGCGACACCTGGAACTGGTCGTACGCAACGAAGTCGTTCGCGAGGGAGTTGGGAAGATCGCGCCACACATCGGCGACCAGCATGGGGAACTCCCGAACGAGCGACCACAGGTGCACCAACTGCCCGCGCGACTTGGCCCAGGCGCGCAGGTGGCTCAGTTCCGGCGCGGTCAGCGTCTTGAACCCGTCGTCGAACGAGCTGTGGCCGGTGCGTTCCAGCACCGTTGCGTCGGTGGGCATACCGAACGAGCTGTAGAGATCGGTGAGCTCCGCGGAGACGAGCACTCGCTGGCCGATCACGTTGAGCGTGGGGTACCGGTTGCGCTGAGACGCCGTCTGCCCGACGAACGCGAACAGCGCCGCCACCAACAACACGCCGACCGTCACGCGCGTGCTGCGCGCGATGGCCGGTGACCGCTCGCGAGAGCGCCACGCCACGAGCAGCAAGCCGGGGATGACGATCGCCACCACGATCGCCACGTTGGAGTCGCGCACGAGGGCCCACGCAACGGTCGCGGCGGCGACCCACCCGATGCGCCGAACCGACGGCTCGTGCGCACACCACACCCAGGTTGCGATCATCGCCACGCCGGCGGTGATGGACAACGACTCGCTGAGCAACAGGGTGTTCCACAGTGCGAAGCGCGACTGCACTGCCACCCCGACGAGCAGCACGATGCCCAGCGCGCGACCCAACGGGCTGTGCACGACCCGCACGAGCACGATGACGGCCCACCAGGTGGCCGCGACGGCGAGCAGGGATTGCACGCGCACGATCATCAGCACGTTGCCGGCCAGCAGCCAGGAGAGCAGGGGCAGCATGAGCGGTCGCTCGCCGAACCAGAACTGCAGGCTCAACGGGCCACGATCGGCCACTTCCAGGTACGACGCCGAATCGGGAAAGCCCGAGGGGAAGCCGCCGGACCATCCGGCCCCCAACGTGCGGATGAGGAACAGCGCCGACGCACACGCTCCGAGGATCTGCGGCCAGGGCAGTCGTCGAGCGCGCGTGAGGAGCGATTGAGCCACGACCGCCAGTCTTCCTTACGCGATGCGGCTGCCGGTGGTCATGTCGAACGCAGCACCGGAACCAACGCCGAGAGCACGCCGTTGACGAAGCGACCGGAATCGTCGGTGCTGAAGCGCTTGGCCAGCTCCACCGCCTCGTCGAGCACCACCGCCACCGGCACCTCCGGCCTGGCCATCAGCTCGAAACCGGCGATGCGTAGCACGTTGCGATCGAGCGTGGGCATGCGCTGCAACGTCCACCCTTTGGCGTGAGCAGCGATCACCTCGTCGAGGCGCGCCTGGTTCGCTTCCACGCCGTGCACCAGCAAGGTGGTGAGCTCGTCGGCCGCCGAGATCTGGGCCGCCAGCACCTCACCGGGCGAGATGCCCTTCGACTCGGCTTCGTACAGCAAGATGAGCGCCCGCTCGCGGGCGTCGGTGCGGTCGTCGTGATCGTTGGAGGTGGCTGGCCCGTTGGGGCCGTGCGACCGTGCGGCGCGGTTGCGCTGGCGGGCCATGCGATCAGACTCGGGTCATGTACTCGCCGGTGCGGGTATCCACCTTCACCCGGTCGCCGACGTTGAGGAACAGGGGCACCTGGATGATCTTGCCGGTCTCCAGCGTGGCCGGCTTGCGGCCACCGGTGGACCGGTCGCCCTGCAGGCCCGGCTCGGTGTCGGTGATGGTGAGCTCGACCGACGCGGGGATCTCGACCGTGATGATCTCACCGTTGTAGTAGGCGATCTGTGCGACCGAGTTCTCGACCATGTAGTCGGCGGCATCGCCCAACGCCGATGGGGCCACGTTCTCCTGGTCGTACGTCTCTTGGTCCATGAACACGTACGTATCGCTGTCGCGATACAAGAACTGCATGTCCTTCTTCTCCAGCAATGCCTGCTCGACGCGGACGCCGGCGTTGAAGGTCTTGTCGATGACCGCCCCATTGCGCAGGTTGCGCAGCTTGGAGCGCACGAAGGCGCCACCCTTGCCCGGCTTGACGTGCTGGAACTCGACCACCTGGTAGAGCACCTTGTCGATCTCGAGCGTGATGCCGTTCTTCAGATCGTTGGTGGAAATGGCGGGCACGGTGATTCCTTCGGAGATGCAGTGAGGACGCGGCATCCTTCGCTGGTGACGACCACCAGGTCTTCTACTCGAATGCCGCCGAAACCTTCACGATAGACGCCCGGCTCCACGGTCACTACGTCGCCGACCTGCAAAATGGCGTCGCCGGCGCGGTTGACGAAGGGGTCTTCGTGGATCAGCAGGCCGACTCCGTGCCCCGTGCCGTGAGTGAACCAGTCGCCGTAGCCGCCCTCGGTGATGATGTCGCGACACACCGCGTCGAGCTGCTTCGTGCTGAGGCCGGCAGCCACCGCGGCCACGCCGGCCTGCTGAGCGGCCAGCACCAGCTCGTACAACTCATGCTGCAACGGTGTCGGCCGGCCGATGACGAACGTGCGCGTCATGTCGCTGTGATACCCGTCCACGAGCGCGCCGACATCGATGATCACGGTGTGGCCATCCTCGATCACGGCGTCGGTGGGCCGATGATGCGGCAACGCAGCGTTGAGCGGGCCGGTGGCCACGATGGTGTCGTAGCTGGGGCCGACGGCCCCCAGCTCGCGCATGCGGATCTCCAGCTGGTTGCGCACCTGGGCCTCGGTGAGGCCGTTGCCCAACGTGGGTACCACCTCGGCCAGCGCCTGGTCTGCGATGCGGCATGCCTGCGCGATGAGCTCGATCTCGGCGGTGTCCTTCGTGCGGCGCTCGGCCTCCACCACACCGATGGTGGCAACGAGCGTGCAGCCGAACGCCGCGGCCCATGCCGCATGTTGCTGCACGCTGACGTGGGCCGCCTCGAACCCGATGGTGCGGTGCACGCGGCTCAGACCGGCGAGGTGCCCTTGGGTTTCGGCACCGGTGGCACCCACCAGCACTTCCGCCGCGACACCAGCCAGCGCCATCTGCCGCGCGGCCTGTTCGCCGTAGCGACCGTCGGTGACCAGCGTCAGCTGGTCGGGGCCGAGCACCACCCAACCGTTCGAGCCCGTGAAGCCGGTGAGCCAGCGAACGTTGGTGAGGTCGCTGACGAGCAGTGCCTCGGCGCCTGTGTGCGCCAACCTGGCCCGCACGCGCTCGGCACGCTGCGCGATGGTCACGCGGCAGCCAACCTGCGCACGACGGCCTGCACCGCCAGCTCGTAGCCGTGCATGCCCAGGCCCGTGATCGAGCCGGTTGCCACCGGCGCCACCACGCTGGTGTGGCGCCACGGCTCGCGGGCATTGGGGTTGGAGATGTGCACTTCGATGATCGGCCCGTCGAACGCGGCGAGCGCGTCGTGAATGGCCCAGGCGTAGTGCGTGAAGGCACCGGGGTTGATGATGATGGCGGCAGCGGAGCCGCGCGCCTCGTGGATGGCATCGACCAGTGCACCCTCGTGGTTGCTCTGGAAGGCCTCGACGGTGTGCCCGTGCTGCGCAGCGGCGGCGGCAACGGCTGCGACGTAGTCGTCGATGGTGGCGCTGCCGTAGATGTGTGGCTCGCGCTGGCCGAGCAGGTTGAGGTTGGGTCCGTGAAGCAGGGCGATGATGGCCACGCCGCCTATCGTGCCACGCCTGCCCGCCACGCGGCTCGATCAATGCAATACAGCACGTGTCGTTGCCCGTGCCACCCCGGGGTCAGCGGGTGGTCGAACTCGCGGCTCGGGTCGAGCCGCATACCGACCTTCTGCATCACTCGTTGCGAGTTGAGGTTCTTGGTGGTGGTGAAGCTGACGATCTCGTCGTCGGGCAGATCGACGTGCTCGAAGCCGTACGCCAGTGCCGCACGCGCAGCCTCGGGAGCGAAGCCCTGCCCCCAGTGCTGCTTGGCCAGCCGCCAGCCAACCTCCACGCACGGGGTCACGCCTTCCACCTCGTAGCCGGGAACCGACAGGCCGACGAACCCGATCAGCAGGTGAGTGTCGATGCGTTCGGCGGCCCACAGCCCGAAGCCACGCTGTTCCCACCCCGCCGCCATGCGATCGACCATCTCGTCGCTCTGCACGCGGCTGAGCGTGGAGGGGAAGTGCCGCATCACCTCGGCATCACCGTTGAGCAGCGAGTAGGGCAGCTTGTCGGCCTCGCGCCACTCGCGCAGGAGCAGTCGTTCGGTGCGGATCACTGGAGTCATCGATCGTCAACGCATGCTCGCGAGGGCGGCCAACGCTGCCTCGGCCGTCACACCGGCCACCACCTCCACGCCCTGCGTGCCGTCGAGCACGAAGGTGAGCTGGTCGCCCAACACCTTCTTGTCGCGGGCCATCAACGCGACCAGTCGCGCCGGCGACAACCCGTCGGGCAGCGCCGTATCGAGCTCGTAGGCGCCACCCACCACCTCGTAGTGCTGCTGCACGCGCTCGGCGGAGATGCGACCCAGGTGGTGCGCAAGGTGGGCGGCGTAGACGAGCCCGATGCCCACTGCTTCGCCGTGAGCGAGCGCATGGTTGGTCTCGATCTCCAGTGCGTGCGCGAGCGTGTGCCCGTAGTTGAGCAACGCTCGGCGGCCACCTTCACGCTCGTCGCCGGCCACCACGTCGGCTTTGATCTGCACGCACCGGGCCACGCGTTCGGCCTCGCCCATCGCCAGCAGATCGTCGCCGGTGAGGAAGTGGTACTTCGCCATCTCGCCGCGCCCGCAGCGCACCTCTCGCGGCGGCAGCGTGGCCAGCGCATCGAGATCGCAGATGACGCCGCTGGGCTGCCAATACGCACCGACCAGGTTCTTGCCCTCGACGATGTTGACGCCGGTCTTGCCGCCGACTGCTGCATCGACCATGCCGACCAGGGTGGTGCTGACGTGCACCACAGGAATGCCGCGGTGCCAGGATGCCGCTGCAAAACCGGCCACGTCGGTGACCATGCCCCCACCCACTCCGACGATCACGTCGTTGCGCGTGAGCCCCATCCGCGCGAACCCGCGACACAGCGCCTCGATGGTGGCGAGCGACTTGTGCTGCTCGCCGTCGCCGATGACGAAGCGTTCGCACGGGAGGCCCGGCTCGACCTCCAGCGGGATGCCCTCCTGGGTCACCAGCGCAACTCGCCGCGCGGTGGACGGCAGCAGCGCTGCCAGCTCGCTGCGAGCACCGTTGCCGACGAGGACGTCGTAGCTGCGGTCGCCGAGCGGTACACGGACGGTGATCATCGCAGCACCGCCTCCACCACGTCGCTCACCGACCGGTTGTCGACGAGCACGATGGCGTCGGCCACCTCCCGGTACAGCGCCTCTCGATCGCGGAACATGCGCTGCAAGGTACCGGCCGGATCATCGTCGAGCAGTGGTCGGTGGCCGCCACCCTTCACACGATCCACCAGGGTGGCCGGATCGGCGCACAGCCACACCACCTTGGCGCCCGACGACTTCAGCGCCTCGCGGTTGGTCTCACTGAGCACCACTCCCCCGGCGCCGGCGATCACCAGCGGCTCGGTGGATGCAAGTGCCTCCAACAGCACTTCGGTCTCCAACGCGCGAAACGCGGCTTCACCGTCGGCGGCGAAGATCTCGCGCACGGTGCGTCCGTACCTGCTCTCGATGACCGCATCGCTGTCGAACACTCGCCGCCCCAGACGGTCCGCAACGACGCGCGCGATGGTGGTCTTGCCGACGCCCATCATGCCGACGAACACCACGTGCTCATCGGCCCGGATCACGGCGGCCGCTCCGGGCATCGCCCCCGGCTGGCAGGGTGGCCTGGGAGCGTGGCCTTGAACGACGTGGCGTTGCGCACGAACTCGCTGACGCTGTCGCCGCCGAACTTGCGCTGCGCCTCGGTGGCCAGCACCAGCGCCACCATCGTCTCGGCCACCACGGCGCAGGCCGGCACGGCAGTGACGTCGGTGCGCTCCTTGAAGCTGACGGTCTGCTCCTTGGTGACGACGTCGACCGTCTTCAGCGTGGGCCGGTTCAGCGTGGCCAGCGGCTTCATCGCCGCACGCACGACCAGCAGCTCACCCGTGGTCATGCCGCCCTCGGTGCCGCCGGCCAGCGAGCTGTCACGCCGGTAGTCGTTGATCTGCGGGACCCACGAGATCGCGTCGTGGGCGACGCTGCCGCGGCGGCCGGCGACCTCGAACCCGTCGCCGATCTCCACACCCTTGATCGCCTGGATGCTCATCACGGCCTGCGCCAGCGCGGCATCGATCTTGCGATCCCAGTGCACGTGGCTGCCCAGGCCGACGGGCACGCCGTAGGCGAGCACCTCGACCACACCGCCCAGCGAGTCGCCATCCTTGGCGCACGCCTTGATCTCCTCGATCATCGCGGCCGAGGCCGTGGGATCGAAGCAACGCACCTCGTCGGCATCGACAGCGGCCAGGTCGTCGGGCCGCGGGCGCACGCCCGGCGTGCTGCGCACCGAGCCCATCTGGATGACATGCGAGATGACGCACACGCCAAGTTCGGCGAGCAGCTTCTTGGCCACCGCACCGGCCGCCACGCGAGCGGCGGTCTCGCGGGCCGAGGCTCGTTCGAGCACGTCGCGCGCATCGGTGAAGCCGTACTTCTGCATGCCCACCAGATCGGCGTGCCCGGGCCGCACCGACGTGAGCGGATCTTTGGTGACACCGGGGGCCGGCGACATCTCTTCGTGCCACTTGTCGCTGCGGAACCACTCGCTGTTCTTGATCTCGATGGCCAGCGGCGACCCCAGCGTGCGACCGTGGCGGACGCCGCCGACGAGCGTGAGCTCGTCCTGCTCGAAGCGCTGGCGCGGGCCACGGCCGTACCCGAGCCGGCGGCGAGCGAGCTCGGGCTCGATGTCGTCGACGGTGAGGTGCAGCCCCGCCGGCAGGCCCTCGATGATGACCACGAGTGCTTGCCCGTGCGATTCGCCGGCGGTGAGGTAACGGAGCATCCTGGGCAGGCTACTGGCGGCGCGCGGCCAGTTCCCGCTCTGCCGCGGCGGCCATCACCGCCACGTCGGGCAGCTGCCCGTGCCACAGCTGTTGCTGTAGTGCCGCCTGGTGCACCAGCATCCCGAGCCCTTGCACGGCAACGGCGCCCGCGTCGCGAGCGACACGCAACAGCGCCGTGTCGCGCGGGTGGTACACGATGTCGGCCACCACCTGGCCGGCGTGCAGCGCTGCCGGGTCGCAGGGCAGCTCGGCGCTGCTCATCCCGACGGACGTGGCGTTGACGACGATGTCGGCATCGCGCAGGTCGGTCGCCACGGCAATCGCGCCGACGCCTCCGGCCAGCCGCACTGCCTCGGCAGCTGCCGCGGGCGTTCGGTTGAGCACTGCGATTCTGCCCGCGCCACATCGACCGAGGGCGTCGATGATGGATCTGGCCGCTGCTCCGGCGCCGAGCACGCACACGTTGCGACCGGTCACCGACACTCCGGCGGCGGCCAACGACGCCACGAAACCGGCGCCGTCGGTGCTGTACCCCTTCAGCGAACCGTCGGCCTGCGGTACCACCGTGTTGACGCTGCGCAGCGACGCGGCTGCACCGTCGAGTGCATCCACCGCCAGCGCAACGGCCTCCTTGTGCGGCATGGTGACCGACATGCCGCCCAGCCCGAGCGCGCGCATCGCGTCGACGGCGGCCGGCGCCCGGCCCGGCGCCACCTCCGCGGCGACGTACACCCAGTCGAGGCCCAGCTGCCGGAACGCCGCGTTGTGCAACGCCGGCGACAGGCTGTGCTGCACCGGGCTACCGATCACCATCGCCACCCGAGTGGCGCCGGAGATCACAGCAGGCCCTTGTCGCGGGCAGCCTGAACGTTGGCCTCGTGCTGCTCGAGCGTTGCGGCAAAGACGTGACGGCCGTCCTCGTCGGTGAGCACGTAGTAGAGGTAGAGGCACGGCGTCTCCCTGGCCAGGCCCTTGCACAACGGGTCGCCGAGCGACGGGTTGGCCACCGGGTTCAGCGCTGCCTGGATGCTGGCTCGGCCGGGGTTGGCGATTGGCGTGGGTGGCAGTCCGGTGTACAGGTACGTGTTGTACGGCGTGTCGATCGCCTTCAGCTCGTCGAACGGACGATCGGGATCCTGCTGGTAGAGCAAGGTGGCATCGATCTGCAGGGGCATGCCCAGGAACAGCCGGTTGTAGATGACGCGGGCGATCTTGGCCCGATCCTCGGGCACCCGCGCCTCTCGCTCGATCAAGCTGGCAACGACGAGCACCTGATACGGAGTGAGCCCGATCTCGGGTGCCCGCTCCTCGATGTTCTCCTGCCGGGCCACGCGCTCCATCAGCGACACCATCCGGCCCACCAGTTGCCCGGCGCTCTCCCCGTTCGACACCTGGTACGTGTCGGGGAACAGCAGTCCCTCCAGCGAGTCGACCCCGTCGGGCAGCCAATCGGAGCGGATCTCGCCGTCGGTGGCCGCTGCCACGAGCTCGGCGGCCGACAACCGCGGCACCTTCTCCTCCAGCCGACGACCCATCCGGTCGATGGTGTAGCCCTCCGGGAACGTGACCTTCGTGTAGGTCTCGGAAGGTGGCGTGCGCAGGATCCGCATGATGTTGCCCATGTGGTCGTCGGGGCGCAGCCGGAAGTAGCCGGGGATGAGGACGAGCCCGTCGTGGCGTTCGACGTACCAACGGAACACCTTGGCGCTCTCGACCAAGCCCTCCTCCTGCAACCGCTCGCTGACGGTCTCGAGCGTGTCATCGGCGTTGACCGTGAACGTGATCGGTGCCCCCGGATCGCCCTTCGGGTTGACCTGCTGGCTGTACCAGAGCCCGGCGACCCCGACCACCACGACGCCGGCCATCGCCAGGTAGCACAGCAACCACACCACCCACTTGAACGGCCGCCGCTGACGACGCGGCCGTTCGACGACCAGCGCGTCGGTGATGTCGGGGTCGTCCCACGGGTCTTTGTGCCACGTGCGGTCGTCGATGTAGGTCATCGGTCGCTCGCGCTCATCGCTGGCCGGCCCGCGAGTCGAGCCAGGTCTGCAGCAGCACCGCTGCTGCCACCTTGTCGACCAGCTTCCGGCGCGCCTGCGCGCTGATGCCCGCCTCGATCAGCGCTCGATCGGCCGTGACCGTGGTGCGGCGCTCGTCGAAGGTGATGACCGGCACGCCCACCACCGTAGCCAAGGCCTCGGCTTCGGCGACGGCAGCCTTGGCGGCTGGCCCCGACGTACCGTTCATGTTCAGCGGCAGGCCGACCACCAGCATCTCGGCCTCCTCCTCGACCACCAGCGCACGGATCGCCTCGTGGTCGCGGCGCACCGAGCCCGATCGCTGCAGCATGGTGAGTGGCGAGGCAATGGTGCCCGTGCGGTCGCTGACCGCGATGCCGATGCGCTTGGAACCGAGGTCGATGCCGAGAGCGCGCATGGCTCAGCTGCGGACCGTCACGACCTCGGCCGCAGCTGCCGCGATGCGCAGCGCCTCGTCGAGGCCCTCGGGGTTCTTGCCACCGGCCGTCGCGATGTCGCCTTTGCCGCCACCCCCGCCACCGACGGCCTTGGCAGCATCCTTGATGAGGTCGCCCGCCGCAGTGCCGCTGGTGGGCGTGACAGCTGCGACCAGCGACACACCACCGGTGTCGGTGACGCCACCGAGCACCACGATCTCGACACCTGCTTGCTGACGCACCGCCACCGCCAGATCGCGCAGATCACCGGGCGAAAGACCATCGATGCGAGTGATGACCCGCCCATCGACGCCCGCCGCGGCGAGCTCGCCTGCCCGCCCCAGCGCCAGCTTGCCGCGCAGTGCCTTCAGCTCGTCGTGCAACGCCTTGATCTCGTCGAGCCGGCGCTGCACACCGGCCACCAGATCGTCGGCCGGCGAGCCCACCAGCCGGGCGGCCTCGGCCACGGCAGCGCTGTCGCGCTGCAGCAGCCTGACCGTGTTGTCGCCGGTGGTGGCTTCGATGCGGCGCAGGTTGCTGCCGATGCTGCTCTCGTTGATGACCTTGATGGCACCGATGTCGCCGGCGGCACGCACGTGCGTACCGCCGCACAGCTCGATGGAGCTGCCCACTTCGAGCACGCGCACCATGTCGCCGTACTTGTCGCCGAAGAAGGCGATGGCGCCCAGGGCCGTGGCTTCGTCCTTGGTGGTCTCGAAGGAACGGGCAGGGGCGTTGGCAAGGGTCTCGCTGTTGGCGATGGCCTCGATGCGACGGATCTCGTCGGCGGTGACCGCCTCGTAGTGGCTGAAGTCGAACCGGAGACGATCGGGGCCGACCAGCGAGCCGGCCTGCTTGACGTGCTCGCCCAGCACCTTGCGCAACGCATGGTGCAGGATGTGCGTGCCGGTGTGGTTGCGGCGGATGGCATCACGGCGAGCCACGTCGATGCCGGCGGTGGCTGCGTCGCCGACGAGGATCTCGCCGCTCTCGATGCGAGCCGTGTGGCGCCGCAGGCCGGGCAACGCGAACGTGGTGTCGAGCACCTCGGCCACGCCGCCTTCGGTGCGGATCGTGCCGGTGTCGCCCACCTGGCCGCCGCTCTCGGCGTAGAACGGGGTGCGGTCGAGGAAGATCTCCACCGTGTCGGTGCCGTCGTCGAGCGTGCCACCGGGCAGCACCGCCACGACCTGCGCCGAAGCAGAGTCGTCGGTGTACCCCACGAACTCGGTGATGCCGTGCTGCTCGACCACTTCGCGATACCCGTCGAGGCGGTCCTCGTCGGTGGCGTTGCCTTTGCGACCGGCCTTGGCGCGCTCGCGCTGAGCCTTCATCTCGGCGTCGAAACCTGCGTTGTCGACCACGACGCCACGCTCGCCGGCGATCTCCTGCGTGAGCTCCAGAGGGAAGCCGTACGTGTCGTGCAGCAGGAAGGCCGTGCCGCCGGGCAGCGACTGAGTGTGCTCGCTGAGCTCGTCCTCGAGGATGACCAAGCCGGTCTTCAGCGTTTGACGGAAGCGCTCCTCCTCGCGAGTGAGCACGTTGACGATGAAGTCGCGGTTGGCCTGTACGTCGGGGTAGGCATTGCCCATCACATCGACGGCAGTGTCGACCAGCGTGGGCATGACGAGCCGCTCGGTGCCCAGCAGGTAGGCGTACCGAACCGCGCGGCGGATGATGCGGCGCAGCACGTAGCCGCGGTTCTCGTTGCTGGGGAACACGCCGTCGCTCACCAGCATCGCGGCCGAGCGAGCGTGCTCGGCCAGCACGCGCATGGCGAAGCTGTCGCGATCGTCGTAGTCGCCAGCGCGGTAGCTGCGGCCGGTGAGGCTGCAGGCCTGATCGATGAGCGGCTGCATCAGCGATGTCTCCCACACCGCATCCACGCCCTGCAGCAGGCACAGCATGCGCTCGAGCCCGAGCCCGGTGTCGATGCTGGGCTTCGGCAGCAGCGTGCGTGAGCCGTCCGGGGCCTGGTTGTACTGCATGAACACCAGGTTCCAGAACTCCATGTAGCGGTCGCCGTGGGGGTCGTGCAGCGGGCCACCGGCGGGGCCGAACGCTGGGCCGCGGTCGATGTGGATCTCGCTGCACGGGCCGCACGGGCCGGTGTCGCCCATCTGCCAGAAGTTGTCCTTGTCGCCCAGCCGCTGGATGCGCTCCATCGGCACGCCGACCTGCTCGTGCCAGATGGCCTCTGCTTCGTCGTCGCTCTCGTGCACGGTGATCCACAGGCGGTCGCCGTCGAACCCGAACGCGCTCGGTGACGAGCTCCCAGCTCCAGGGAATCGCGTCGTGCTTGAAGTAGTCGCCGAAGCTGAAGTTGCCGAGCATCTCGAAGAACACCAGGTGGCGCTTGGTGCGGCCGACGTCGTCGAGGTCGTTGTGCTTGCCGCCGGCGCGAGCGCACTTCTGGCTGCTGACGGCGCGGTTGTACGGCGGCACCTCGTCGCCCACGAAGTACGGCTTGAACGGCACCATGCCGGCCACCGTGAACAGCACCGTCGGGTCGTGCGGGATGAGGCTCGCCGAGGGCACGACTGCATGGGCCTTGGCCGCGAAGAAGTCGAGGAAGGCGGAACGGAGCTGATCCGCGGTCTGTGGTGGCGTGGACGGTGGCGTACCCATGGAGGCAGAAGCCTACCGAGGAGCGAACGTCTGGAACCCTTCGTTTCCGCCTGTGAGCAGGGTCATCGGGCTGCGGCCGCCGTCGAGGTAGCCGAGCGCGTACGCCCCCGTCTCGTACCCGAGCAACCGCTGCACGCGCTCGGGCATGGCCCTCACCTCGTCGAGCGAATACGACAGGTACTGGTTCTCCTCCTGCCGCAGCCAGCCGAGCACGTAGTCGACGTTGATGCCCACTCGGGTTCGATCGCTGCGATTCGCTCCTCCACCATGCACCGTGGAACCGAGGTACAGCACCACCGAACCCCGCGGCATTTCGGCAGGCACGGTGTCAGCCAGTTCATACCGCCGGTCATCCGGTGTGCGGTGGCTGTCGGGGACGACCCTGGTGGCGCCGTTGACCTCGCTGAAGTCGTTCAACGCCCAGATCGTGCTCACCTCCACGTCGACGTCACGCGGGAACGGGAAGAAGTCGAAGCACCAATGATCGCGATGCAGATGCTGTGCCGGCGACTGCGGACCGATGGCGATCGACTGCGAGAGATGCAATTGGAACGTGGTCTTCTTCGGCCACAGCGAGCGCTCGACGACGTCGAGCACGAGCGGGTGGGCGATCAGCGCGATGCTGGCGGGCACGCGGGTGAGCAGGGCGCCCGTGCGTGGTTGCGGCGGAGAGTCGTCGGCACCGGGGTGCACCATGGCCAAGTTCCGCGGCAACCCGGTCGCAGAGTGCTTCGCCGACGAGGCGCTCGACGATCACGACGCCGTGCGCGAGCAGCGCAGCTGCGATCTCGTCAGCGCTCGCATCACGGTCGAAACGGGGAATGTCGGTGCCCATGCCCGCGACAGTAGACGGGCTCGGCGAGCCGGTTGCTAGCGTCGCCGTTCGTGCCGATCGACACTCATGAATGGATCAGTTTCGAGGACGACCACACTCGCCGTACGTGGGTGTTCGATGCAACGTTTCTGCGCAGTCGATGGAGCTGCATCTTCGGAGCCGGCTGCCAAGGGGTGCTCGACAGCGACGCCACCGAACTGTCGCAGGGCTGCTGCAGCTACGGCGCCCACTTCATCGACGAAGCCGACGTGCAGACCGTCGTCGAGTCGTCGGCGCGCCTGAGCAAGCAGCATTGGCAGTTCAAGAAGAAGGGCAAGGCCGGCGGCATCTTCGACGTGGTCGACGGGGTTACCACCACCCGCCTCATCGACGACGCGTGCATCTTCCTCAATCGACCCGGCTTCGACGGTGGCGCCGGCTGCGCGTTCCACATCGCAGCACTGGAAGTGGGCGAGCGACCGATGGACTGGAAGCCCGACGTGTGCTGGCAGCTGCCGCTCAGGCTGGAGGAGCACACCGACGACCACGGCTACGTCACGTCGACCCTGCGCGAGTGGAAGCGCCGCGACTGGGGCCCGGGCGGCACCGACTTCCACTGGTGGTGCACCGAGACCGACGAGGCCTTCGTCGGCGCGGTTCCCGCCTACGTGTACCTGCGCGACGAGATCGTCGAGATGGTCGGCCAGTGGGCCTACGACCACATGGTGGAGCTGATCGAGCGGCCGCAGTGGACACCGCTCCCCCATCCCGCCGTGCGCCCCTAGCGCCCGCACAGCAGACCGCCGCGCGAGCGCAGACCCCCCCGGTCGGCCCCACCCCCCCCCGGCGTCGCACCTGGCGGTGAGCGCCCGGCCGCGCCGGCGCATGTGCGTGGAGCCCACTGCGAAGGTGTGGAGCCCGGCCCATCCTGTGGGGCGAGGGAAGTTGGCGGGGTCAGTCGCACCCCTCCAGCCACGAGGCGCCACGTGACCTCGTGCCTGATCACCCCAACGGCCTCCGACCCCACGACCACAAGTTCGACGATTCAGTGGGTGCACGAGCCACGACTTCCCGTGCCGTCGTGCGGGGCACCCGTTGCAGGTGCCCCGGAGAACCACCAGAGACGGATCCCAAACAGCAGGCAGCCTGCCAGGCCGGCTCCCGCGGTGCTCACGCGTGACTGCGGGCCCGCCTCGTGGTCAATCGGAGAGTTCAGCCATCCATTCAACCGTCAGCGATGTGGGCATCCACCTCGCCACGCCTGATCGGAGCGTTGCGATGTGACGCTGCCCGATCTGTGTCACGGCACAGAACGGGGTACCGGCCGTGCCGTGACACAGACGCTGCGGGGGGCCAAGGACCTGCGGCCGTCAGCCGACCCGTCTGCTCGGCTCCCCCACTTCGGGGGCCGGGATCAGCTGGTCTTCTTGTTGGACTTGCGGCGCTCTTCCAGGCCCAGGTGACGCTTGCGGATGCGGATGTTCTTGGGCGTGACTTCCACCAGCTCATCGCCGGCGATCCACTCGATCGCGGTTTCCAGCGTGTGGATCTTCGGGGCCGGCAGCTTCACCGCGTCGTCGTGGCTGTGCGTGCGGATGTTGTTCTTCTCCTTGGCACGCACCGCATTGATGACCATCTCGTCCTCACGTGCGCACTCGCCCACGACCATGCCCTCGTACACCGTCTCACCGGGGTGCACGAAGAACCCACCGCTGAGCTGCAGCTTGTCGAGGGCGTAGCCGGTGGTGGTGCCCATGCGGTCGGAGACCATCGCGCCACCGCGAGAATCGGGCATGTCGCCCGCCCACGGCATCCAGCCCATGTGGTGCTGGTGCAGCAGCGCAGTGCCGCGAGTAGCGGTCATCAGCAGCGAACGGAAGCCGATGAGGCCACGACTGGGGCACTCGAAGGTGACGATCGTGCGGCCGGCATCGCCGGCGCGCAGGTCGGTGATACGGCCCTTACGGGGCGCCAGCTCCTGGGTGATCGTGCCGACGTGCTCGTCGGGCACGTCGCACACGCCACGCTCTTGCGGCTCGAACTTCTTGCCGTTGACTTCCTTGGTGATCACCTCGGGGCGGCTGACCTGCAGCTCGTAGCCCTCACGGCGCATGCTCTCGATGAGCACCGCCAGCTGCAGCTCACCGCGGCCGGCGACCTCGATGACGTCGGGCGAACCGGTCTCGAACAGCTTGATCGAGACGTTGCCCAGCAGTTCCTTGTTGAGACGATCGATCAGGTGCCGGCTGGTGAGGTACTTGCCGTCCTTACCGGCGAGCGGCGAGGTGTTGACGCCGAAGGTCATGCGCAGCACGGGCTCGTCGACCACCAGGCGAGGCAGTGCCACCGGGTCTTCGGTGGAGGCGATGGTGTCGCCGATCTCGACTTCGGGGAACCCGGCCACCACGAACAGGTCGCCCGCCACCAGCTCGTCGACCTCGTTGCGACTGACCCCCTCGAACGACATCAGCTGCGAGAGGCGCCGCTTGAGCGGGGGCTGACCCTCGGCGAACTCTTCCTCCAGCAGGGCGACGGTTTCGCCACGGCGCATCACGCCGTTGACGACGCGGCCGATCGCGAGGCGGCCGAGGTACTCGCTGGCGTCGAGCTGGGTGACCATCGCCTGCAACGGGGCGGTCGAGTCGCCGATCGGTGCCGGAATGGCCTCGAGGATGGTGTCGAGCAGCGCCAAAGGTCGGCGTCGTCCTCGGGGTAGCCGATGCCACGCATGGCCTTGCCCTCACGGGCGATGGCCGAGATGATCTCGAAGTCGATGTGCTCGTCGTCGGCATCGAGGTCGATGAACAGCTGGTACACCTCGTCGAGCACCTCGTCGGCGCGGGCGTCCTGGCGGTCGACCTTGTTGATGATCACGATCGCCGGCAGGTCGCGGCCAGCGCCTTCTGCAGCACGTAGCGCGTCTGGGGCAACGGGCCCTCGGCCGCATCGACCAGCAGCAGCACGCCGTCGACCATGGTGAGCGCGCGCTCGACCTCGCCACCGAAGTCGGCGTGGCCGGGGGTGTCGACCAGGTTGATCTTGACGCCCTTCCAGGTGATGGAGGCGGCCTTGGCGAGAATGGTGATGCCGCGCTCGCGCTCTTGATCGTTGGAGTCCATCACGCGGTCGACCACGGCCTGGTGAGCGGCGAAGGTGCCGGTGGCACGCAGCAACGCGTCGACCAGGGTGGTCTTGCCATGATCGACGTGAGCGACCAGAGCGACGTTACGGATGTGGGAGGTGTTCTGCGGTGACATACAGCCAGGGTTCTTATTCAGGGCCAGGCTCGGCAACCGCGCAGTGAGGATCAGTCGTCGGACTCGTCGTCGTCTTCGTCGAAAGTGACGCCGTACTTCTCCGCCAACGCGGCGTACTCATCATCTTCAGTGCTTGGACGCTGATCGCTGCCGCCAAATCCCAGATCGAATGCGCTGGGACCAGCCTGCTTGAGTTTCCGTGCTTCTTCGAAGCGACGGTGACGACCCTTCTTCACAGTAGGGCTCCCGAACCTAGAGAGTTGACATTGGAGGCCACTCTATCGGCTGTGTGTTCGATTGAGCGGCACCTAACATCTCCCATATGCCCAGTTCATCGCAGGAATGGTGGAAATCGGCGGTCGTCTACCAGGTGTATCCGCGGTCGTTCGCCGAGTCGGCCGGCGCCGCCGGCCCCACCCTCGGTGTGGGCACGTTGGCCGGCATCACCGCCCGTCTCGATCACCTTTCGTGGCTCGGCGTGGACGCACTGTGGCTCTCACCCGTCTTCCGATCGCCGATGGCCGATTTCGGTTACGACGTCAGCGACTACTGCGACATCGACCCCACCTTCGGCACCTTGGCCGACTTCGATCGGCTGCTCGCCCAGGCACACGCACGAGGCATCAAGGTGGTGCTCGACTGGGTGCCCAACCACACGAGCGACCAGCACCCGTGGTTCCAGGAGAGCCGGCGCGACCGCACCAACCCCAAGGCCGACTGGTACGTGTGGCGCGATGAACCGGCCAACAACTGGTTGGCCTCGTTCCCCAAGGGCGAGCCGGCGTGGCAGTTCGACGAGCAACGCGGCCAGTACTACCTGCGCTGCTTCCTGAAGGAGCAGCCCGACCTGAACTGGGACAACCCGGAGGTGGAGGCGGCCATGCACGACACGCTGCGCTTCTGGCTCGACCGCGGCGTCGACGGCTTCCGCATGGACGTGGTGCACCTCCTCGGCAAGGCCCTCACCCACGACGATCCACCGATCTGCCGCGAGCGAGGGTGGGGCCACGTGCCGTACAACGACCAACCCGCCACGCACGAGCGGCTGCGCCGCATCCGCAGGGTGCTCGACAGCTACCCCGGCGATCGCCTGGCGTGGGCGAGGTGTACCTGCTCGACGAGGCGACGATGGCCGACTACTACGGCACCCGGCGACGAGCTGCATCTCGCTTCAACTTCCGCTTCCTCTGGGCACCGTTCGAACCCGGCGAGCTGGCCACGCGCATTCGGCGCACGATCGATCTGCTGCGCGAGCGAGGTGCCTGGCCCACGTGGGTGCTGTCCAACCACGACGTGCCGCGGCATCGTCAGCGCTACGGCGGCGACGAGATGCTTGCTCGCATGGCCGCCATCATGCTGCTCACCCTGCCCGGCACACCGTTCATGTACCATGGCGAAGAACTGGGTTTGCTCGACGCGGTCATCCCACCCGAGCGAGTGGTCGACCCGGGCCTGCGCGACGGTTGCCGTGCGCCGATCCCGTGGGACGCGTCGCCGCTCCACGGCTGGGCCGCCGACCCGTGGCTGCCGTTCCCGCCGAGGCCGACACCCGCAACGTCCGCAGCGCAACTCGCCGACCGACGGCTCGATCCTGCACTTGTATCGTCGGTTGCTGGCGCTGCGCGAGACCACCCCCGCGCCAGGCCTCGGCCCGGCGACGTTCCGGTTGCTCGACCGCGCCCCGACCTGCTCGCCTGGGCACGCTCCGACGGCTGCCGACCGTGGTTCACCTGCGTCAACCCGTCGACGGCCGCATCCGGCCGGCTCGCTGCGCCGCCGGCACCATCGTGGTCGCACCGACCCGGCGCTCGAGGGCACCGTGTCGTGAACCCGGTGAACTCCCGGCGCGTGGCGTTCGTGGCCCGTAGAAGTGGCACGATGTGGCCATGGGTCGCACCGTCGCAGTCCTGAACCAGAAGGGCGGGGTCGGCAAGACCACGGTGACCCTCGGCCTCACCTCGGCCGCCGCCGCCGCAGGTCACCGTGTGCTCGTGGTCGACCTCGACCCCAGGGGTCCAGTACCTGGGTGCTCGGCATCGATCCGCGCCGTGGAGGGTCCATCGCCGACGTGCTCGGCCGCACCCCGGCCGGCGGGCGATGCATGCCGTCCGACTGGGGCGGCGAGGTGTGGTGATGCCGTCGTCACCGCCGCCTGCTCCCCAAGGATCACGGCGGCAACCCCACCCGCTGCGCGACGCGCTCGCCGAGGTGAGCGACCAGTTCCATGCCGTGCTCATCGACTGCCCGCCGTCGTTGGGTGCCCTCAGCGCCAGCGCCCTGTCGGCAGCAAGCCACGCGGTCATCGTCGTCGAGCCGTCGGCTCTCGGCCTGCGCGGCATCGGGGCCGTTGCCGACCTGGTCGACGACGTGTGGGACACTCACAACCCCGAGCTCGACCTGGCCGGGGTGATCGTCAACAAGGTGCCGCCCGTGAGCAGCGAGGCCGACCGCCGCTACGAGGAGCTCACCCGCATCGTCGGCAAGAAGGCCGTCTGGCAGCCGGCCATCCCCCTGCGCGTGATCGTCAACCAGGCCATCGGCGAACGCTGCCCGATCCACTCCTACGGCGCGCGCAGCGCCGACG
The DNA here is from genome assembly GCA_016722025.1 of Acidimicrobiaceae bacterium. Classification (GTDB taxonomy): domain Bacteria; phylum Actinomycetota; class Acidimicrobiia; order Acidimicrobiales; family Ilumatobacteraceae; genus UBA668. The sequence continues at coordinate 136,250 of JADKGZ010000005.1, read as the reverse complement.
TGTCCGGAGGCTTCGACAAGCTGTGGGCCAGGTGCGCCGCATCGCCCTGACGGCCGGCAACTGACCGGGCGACCCGGCCCAGGCCGGCCGGGTCAGGGCGGTGGGAGTCGATCAGGCGAGGCCGCCGCGCCCGTCGAAGGTGAGCGCCGCCTGGCCGCGACCAGCCGGCGGATGCCGTCGCCGAGGAACTCGTTGCGCCAACCGTGGCCAGCCGCGCGTCGGCGTCGCCGCGCAGGAACGACCGAGGTCGTTGCGCGTGGCGAGCAACGCCGTGTCGATGCGCCGCTGACGGGCCACCTCGCTCACCCACGCCGAGACCAGGGTGACTGCCGGCCGCAGGCTGCGATCCAGCTCTTCGCCGTCGCCTGCCGGCATCGACGCTTCGTTGGCCATGCCCCCCTCGACGGCTGCCAGCATTTCCTTGCCGATGACGCCGCGGGTGTGGCGGTCGTCGACGCCCCGGGCGCTGGGCCAGTTCGGCCACCGTGGTGGGCTGCTTCTGCGAGATGCCCAGGATGGCAAGGTCGGGCAGCACCTGACGCACCGGCGAGTCGATGGCCATCGCCCGCCGCTCGCGCCAGGCTGCCACGGCCTGGGCCACGCCGCGGGCCCGGCTTGAGCACCCGCACGTCCTTCAGCCGGGTCCATGCGAGGTCGGGCTCGGTGCCGCTGACCGGCCGCGTGCGCAGCTCCTCGCACGCGTCGGCCACCCACTCGGCGCGCCCTTCGGCGGCGAGCTTGGCATCGAGCGTGTCCTGCAGCTGCAGCAGGTGTGCCACGTCACTCGCCGCGTAGTCGCGCTGATCGGCGCTGAGTGGCCGGCGCAGCCAGTCGGTGAGGCGGTCACCCTTCCCTGCCGTGACACGCAGTTCGCTCTGCAGCAACGACACCAGCGAGGGCGTGCTGTAGCCGAGGAACCCGGCCGCCAGTTGCGTGTCGAACAGCTGCTCGGGCACGGCGCCCGCGCGTGGGTGAGCACGTCGAGGTCTTGCTGGGCGGCGTGCAGCACCGCCAGCCCATCGCCGGCGAACAGCCGCTTGAGCGGCGACAGATCGCACGCCAGCGGGTCGATGAGGACGATCTCGCCGGCAGCAGCGATCTGCACCAGCGCCAGCTTGGGGAAGTACGTGCGCTCACGATGGAACTCGGTGTCGAGCGCGTACCTGGGTTCGGCAAGCACCCGCTCGACGTAGCCGGCAACCTCGTCCGACGAGTCGATCCAGCGATAGGTCACGAAGGCTGGCCTCCCGCTGACCACGGGCGGCCGCCGCATCCAGGCCATCGTGCCGCCGGCGATGTTGACCGCGTCGATGCCATGCTGCGCGAGGAACTCGCACGCACGCAGGCTGCGACCGCCGACCTTGCAGATGCGGTGCTGTCGGCGCTCGCCGCCAACGCCGTGATCACTCCGCCGAGCGGGCCTTCACCAGGGTGCCCATCACCCACGACGTCGAGCCCGAGCGCTGCCAACGCAGGGGCATCACCGCCGATGGCCTGCACCGGATCGCAGCCGGCCGAGCGCAGCGCGGACACCACGTGCATCACCATCGGTGCACCGTGGACCGGCACCAGCGCCTTGTCGCGACCCATCCGGCGGCTCGCGCCACCATGCACCACCCGATGAGCGAACGGGGGTGTTGCGCCACCACGGCAGCTGCCCCTGCTCGTCGTTCGCCGGGCGCAGCAGCGAGCACCGCTTGCACCGCCTGACGAACCGGCGGCGCTTCGGCCGGCAGCACCGTGCGCGGTGGGCCTTGCGGGGTCAGCAGGATCGGTTGGTCGCTCACCCGGCCACCCTACGGCGTATGGTTCGCGCATGACTGCTCTGTCACTGGAATCGGCAAAGACCGTCGCCATCGTGGTCGTCGTCGCCTTCGTCGCCTTCGCGGTGATCTCGGCGTGGCTCATCAAGAACGTCGTCACCAAGCTCATCATGGTGCTGCTGATGGCAGGCCTCGCGCTCGGGGTGTGGACGCAGCGCACCAGCCTGCAGGACTGCGCCGACAAGGCCACGGCACAGGCCGAGGCCCTCGACGTGACCGGTCTGACGTGCACGTTCTTCGGCACCGATGAAGGTGCCCGCGTCGGCCGGCTGAGCCGGTAGCGCCTCAGGGCGCCCAGCCGTGCGCAACAACGGGTCGATCAGGCTGTGGCGGAACGCCTGGGCGTTCGTGTTCGGGGCGCCGTGGCCGCAGCCGTCGAGCACCACCAGCTGCGCATTGCGGATCGTCTCGGCAGCCAGCGTCATGCCCTGCCGATGGTGCGTCGCACCGGTGGTGCCGTACCCGACGACGACGGGCACGTGAATGCGATCCGCGTGCCACGGTCGGTGCTCACGCAGGTCGGCCAGCTCGTCGACGAGTGCCACGCCCTCGGCGCGGCGACTGGCTCGTGTGCGCTCGGGTAGGCCGTCCCAGCGGGCATCGCCGAGCAATCGCCGCATGAACGCCTCCGCCGCCTCGTGGGGCCGCCCGGCCGCCTTGATGGCCGAGGCACCGGCGGTGGTACCCGGCCACCACGGCTCCCAGGACAACGGGGTCTCGTAGATCGCCACGCCGGCGACCAGGTGGGGGTGCATCTGGGCCGCGGCGAGCGCGACGTTGCCGCCGTAGCTGTGGCCCACGATCACTGCTCGCCGGCCGGCCAACACCTGCACCAGATCTGCCACCTGGGCGGCCATGTCGAACGGGCCGCCATGCGGCGTCGAGCGCCCGTACCCGCGGCGGTCGTAGCGCACCACCCGGTACTCGTGGTCGAGGCGCCTGCTCAGCCGCAACATCCCCGCCGAACGGTCCATCGCGCCGTGCACCAGCACCACCAGTGGGTGCGCTGCGTCGCCTGCCTCCTCGGCCCAGATCGCCGGGCCGGCGTGCGTCACGAGACGCGCACGATGCGCAGCACGTCGGTGCTGGCACCACTCGGCCGGTCTGGGGCGCCGGCCAGCACCAGCACCGTTTGCCCGGGCTCGATGAGGCCGCTCTGCACCGCTCGCTCGACCGCGAACCACACCAGGTCGTCGGTGCTGTGATACTCGCTGACCGCGAGCGAACGCACGCCCCACGACAGTGCCATGGCCCGCACGGTGGCAGGGTCGGGCGACAGGCTGACGAGCACCGGTGACGGCCGGAAGCGTGCCATCGCCGGCGGTGCGACCGGTGGTGGTACAGCACAGGATGGCCTGCGCGCCGGAGTCGGCGGCGGCCATTCCCGCCGCGTGCGTGATGGCCATGGTGATGCGCGCAGGACCTTCCGGCCACTGCTCGCGTTGCGTGCGCCCCAGGCGCGACGCCCACTGCGAGTAGCTGGCCTCGGCCTCGGCACGACCGGCGATGCGGCTCATCGTGCGCACGACGCCAGCGGGGTCGGAACCCACCGCCGTCTCCGCCGACAGCATCAGCGCATCGGTGCCGTCGAACACCGCGTTGGCGATGTCGCTCACCTCGGCGCGGGTGGGCGAGGGCGCGGTGATCATGCTCTCCATCATCTGTGTGGCCGTGATGACGGGGACGCCCACCTCGACGCAGTGACGGATGATGCGCTTCTGCAGGTGCGGCACGTCCTCCAGTGGGCACTCGATGCCGAGGTCACCGCGAGCCACCATCACCGCGTCGGCTTCGGCGGCGATGGCTTCCAGCGCGACCACCGCCGGCATCGTCTCGATCTTGGCGACCAGGCGCGTGGTGTAGGGCAGGATGGCTTCGCGCACGACGCGCAGATCGTGGGCTGCCCGCACGAACGACACCGCCAGGAAGTCGGCCCCCGCCTCGGCCATCGCCTTGCCCAGCACCAGGTCGTCGGCGGTGGGCGTGGTGAGTCGCAACCGTTCCGAGGGCAGGTGCACCCCTGGCCGGCCCTGCACCATGCCACCGGTGAGCACCACGCAGTGCACTTCCCGCTCGTCGACGGCTTCGGCTCGCAACGAGATGGCACCGTCACCCAAGACCACCTGGTCGCCGGGCTGCAGGTCGACGAGCAGCGTGGGTAGTCCACCGTGATGCGCTCGACGTGGAGGGCCCTCGGCGGGGGTGAGCACCAGCCTGGCGCCGCCCACCAGCACCCCACCGCCATCGGCGAACTGACCCGAGCGCACCTTCGGGCCGGGCAGATCGGCCAGCACCGCCACCACCTGGCCGGTGCGTTCGGCGGCGGCTCGCACGGCCTGGAGGCGCTCGATGTGCGACTGCAGCGTGCCGTGGCTGAGGTTGAGCCGCACCACGTCGACGCCGGCGAGCAACAGGTCGTCGAGCACCTCCGGCGACTCGCTGGCAGGCCCCAGCGTGGCGACGATCTTCGTTCGGGTATCGGCTCGGGGGGTCATCAGGTGCTTATCTAGTCGGCATGGAGTTGATGTTGATACGCCATGGTCTACCAGTGCGGCGAGAGCTCAGCGACGGCATTGCCGATCCCGAGCTCGCCGACGACGGCCACGCTCAGGCCCGTCACCTCACGGAGTACCTGGCCAACGAGGCCATCGACGCCATCTACACCAGCCCGTTGCGGCGAGCCGTGCAGACCGCCGAGCCGCTGGCCGCCTCGAAGGGTCTGGCCATCAACGTCATCGACAGCGTCGCCGAGTGGGATCGCAACTCCAGCCAGTACGTACCGATCGAGGAGCTCAAGGCCACCAACGATCCGCGCTGGCAGGCGATGGTCCGCGGCGAGTGGTCCGCACACGACGAGACGCCCGAGGAGTTCGCGTCGCGAGTGGTCGCGGCACTCGAGCAGCTGATCGATGCTCATTCCGGCCAGCGCGTGGCCGTGTCGTGCCACGGAGGTGTGATCAACGCCTATCTCTCGCATGTCCTGGGCCTGCCGCTGAGCCACGGGTTCTTCTATCCCAACTACACCAGCATCCACCGCATCGCCGCCTCCCGCGGCGGCCATCGCAGCGTGGTGACGGTCAACGAGACATCGCACCTGCGCGGCACGGGGCTCCCGATGGGGCTGATGCAGCAGTCATGAACGCATCCGACCCGAACGCCCTGAACGACCTGATCGCCTTCCTCGATGCGTCGCCGTCGCCGTGGCACGCTGCCACGAGCTCGGTGCAACGACTGGTCGCCGCCGGGTTCACCCAGCTCGCACTCGACACGCCGTGGCGTCAACTGCCGGCAAGGGGTTTCGTGCAACGCGGCGCCGCCATCGTTGCGTGGTCGGGTTCACCCGACTCGGGCCCCGCACCCCTGCGCATCGTCGGAGCACACACCGACTCGCCGTGCCTGCGGGTGAAGCCGCTGCCCGATGCCGGCGGGTACGGATGGAAGCAGCTGGCAGTGGAGGTGTACGGCGGGGCCTTGCTCAACTCGTGGCTCGATCGCGACCTGGGCGTGGCCGGCAGGCTCGTCGCGCACGACGGCTCGGCCACGTTGGTACTGGTCGACGAAGCGGTGGCCGCGTACCCCAGCTCGCCATTCACCTCGATCGCGACATCACCGAGCGCGGCCTCATCCTCGACAAGCAGGTCCACCTGGCCCCGGTCTGGGGCATCGGCGCACCGTCACCCGGCGAGTTCGCAGCGTGGATCGCGGCGCAGGCGGGGCTTCCACCCGACACCATCGCCACCTGGGACCTGTGCCTGTTCGATCGCACCAAGGCGCAGGTGCTCGGTCCGGCCGGCGATCTGCTGGCCGCCGGCCGGCTCGACAACCAGCTGTCCTGCTGGGCGGCGACGGTTGCGCTGTGTGCGGCGCCCACACCCACCGACTGCACGGCCGTGATCGCCCTGTTCGACCACGAGGAAGTCGGTTCGGAGAGCACCAGCGGAGCAGCGGGGCCACTGCTCGAGCACGTGCTCGAACGTCTTGCGCTGGCATCCGGCGCCGATCGCAGCCAGTTCCTCGCGCAGCTGGCGGCCAGCTCGTGCATCTCCGGCCGACAACGCGCACAGCGTGCACCCCAACTACCCCGAGCGACACGAGCCCGGCCACCGGCCGCTCGTCAACCGCGGCCCGGCCATCAAGCTCAACAGCAACCAGCGCTACGCCACCTCCGCCGACACGGCCGCCATGGTGCAGCGGGTGTTCGATGCCGCTGGCGTGCCGTGGCAGACCTTCGTCAGCCGCAACAACATGCCGTGCGGCAGCACCATCGGGCCCATCACCGCCACCCGCTTGGGCATCGACACCGTCGACGTGGGCGTTCCGCAGCTCAGCATGCACTCCGCTCGCGAGCTGTGCGGCACCCACGACCCCATCTACCTGGCGAGCGCGCTGCAGGCCTACTTCGAGCGCGCCTGAGCAAGGTCGAACAGCCGCTGCAGTTCGGTGTGCAACTCGGCGGTGAGCAGGCGGGTCGCGGCCCGTTGCTCCTTGGGTGATGCAGCTGCGGGCGCTCGCAGCGGCGGGCCGACGATGACGGAGAGCTTGCGCGGGTAGATGAACTTCGTGCCCTTTGGCATCACCCGCTCGGACCCGCCGATGCCGACCGGCACGATGGCGACACCCGTGCGCATCGCGACGTACGCCGCCCCGTCGAACAAGGGCTGCACCACCGGGCCACTCTTGCGCTCTCCTTCGGGGAACAGCACCAGCGGCTCGCCACCTTCGATCACCGCGATGCAGCGCTTGAGCGCCTCGCGGTCGGCGCTGCCGCGGCTGACAGGGAAACCCCCAAGGGCACTGAGCAGGTTGCCGAAGTGCTTGTTGCTCCACCACTTGTCGGCCCCCATGAAGCGCATCCGCCGGCGATACACCCCCGATGCGACCGGGGTGTCGATGATGCTGCGGTGCGTGGGCGCAAGGATGAACGGGCCACTCGTCGGGATGTTGTCGCGACCCTCGATGGACATGCGGCACCACACCCGGCAGAAGACGGTGACGATGGTGCGCACCGTGTGGTACGCGATCTTGTCGGGCACTGATTGGCCGGCCAGCTTGGTGGAGACCTTCGTCACTGGTGCGCGGGCCCTTTCGAGATCAGCACTTCGATGCGAGCGAGCACCTCATCGATGCTCGACCCGGTGGTGTCTACCACGATCGAGCCATCGGCCCGAGTGAGCGGGCTGTCGGCACGGTTGCTGTCGTGATGGTCTCGAGCCGCAATGGCCGCTTCGATCTCGTCGACATCGCCGCCGGCCTCGGCAACTCGTCGTTGCGCCCGGGTGCGCGGCGACGCGGTGAGGTACAACTTCAGCTCTGCGTCGGGGAAGACCACCGAACCGATGTCGCGACCTTCGATCACTCCTCCGCCGTGCGCTGCCGCCCATTGCTGCTGGCGCGCTCGCATCTCCGCACGCACCTCGCTGTTGGCAGCGACCCTGCTCACCGCCGCAGTCACCTCGGGCGTGCGGATGGCCGCCGTGACATCGCTGCCCTCGACCAGGACGCCGCGCTCGCTGACCTCGAGCGAGGCCTCGCGCGCCAGCCGGCCGATCGCAGCGATGTCGCCGAGCGGTAGGTCCGACGCATGGCCGCAAACGTGACCGCGCGGTACATCGCACCGGTGTCGAGGTACTCCAGGCCCAGGCGCTCGGCAAGCGCCCGAGCGATGGTGCTCTTGCCGGCTCCGGCCGGGCCATCGATGGCGATGACCCGCACTACCAGCTCGTTCCTTGGGGCAGGCCTTCGCTGTAGCCGGCGGCGCTCTGCACGCCCACCACTGCGCGATCGGCGAACTGCGCGATGGTGGCAGCACCCGCGTAGGTGCACGCCGACCGGACCCCGGCGACGATGTCGTCGATGATGTCCTCCACGCCCGGGCGTGTCTGGTCGAGGTACATCCGCGAGGTGCTGATGCCTTCTTCGAACAGCTCCTTGCGAGCCCGCTCGAAGGCCGTCTCGCTGCGGTTGCGGCTCTTCACCGCCCGGTTGCTGGCCATTCCGAAGCTCTCCTTGTACAGGCGACCATCGGGGTCGCGCAGCGTGTCGGCCGCCGACTCGTAGGTGCCGGCCAACCACGAGCCGAACATCACGTTCGCGGCGCCGGCGGCAAGCGCGAGCGCCACGTCGCGAGGGTGGCGCACACCGCCATCGGCCCAGATGACCTTGCCGTGCTTGGCGGCCTCGGCGGCGCAGTCGTGCACCGCACTGAACTGCGGGCGCCCGACACCGGTCATCATCCGCGTCGTGCACATCGCGCCCGGGCCGACGCCCACCTTGACGATGTCGGCACCAGCGCTGATGAGGTCGCGCGTGCCTTCGATGGTGACCACGTTGCCGGCGACGATCGGCACGCCCGGTGCAACCGCGCGCACCTCCTCGATGGCGCGCAGCGTACGAGTTTGATGGCCGTGCGCGGTGTCGATCACCAGCACGTCGGCGCCGTACGACAGCAACGCCTTCGCCTTCACCGCAGGGTCGCCGTTGATGCCCACGGCGGCGGCCACCAGCAGGCGTTGGCGGCTGTCGACCGCCGGACGATAGATGGTGCTGCGCAACGCGCCGGTACGGGTGGCGCAGCCGATGAGTCGCCCCTCGCCGTCCACCACCGGGGCCACCGACAGGCGCTGGCCGCTCAGCCGGTCGTAGATCTCTGCCGGCGCGGTGCCGTCCTCCAGCACCACCAGCTCCCGGCTCATCACGTTCTTCAACTGGGTGAACCGGTCGTAGCCCGCCGCATCGTGCTCGGTGAAGATGCCCTCCGGGTGGCCGTCGTCGTCGACGATCACCACCGCGCCGTGTGCGCGCTTGTGGATCAGCCCCAGCGCATCGCCCACGGTGTGCACGGGGCTGAGCGTGATGGGCGTGTCGTACACGAGGTGTCGGGTCTTCACGTAGTCGATCACCGTCTCCAGCACGTCGAGCGGGATGTCTTGCGGCAGCACGGTGATGCCACCTCGCCGGGCCACGGTCTCGGCCATGCGCCGACCGGCCACGGCGGTCATGTTGGCCACCACCACCGGGATGGTGGTGCCCAACGCATCGGGAGTGGTGAGGTCGACGGCAAAGCGTGACGCGACGTCGCTGAGGCTGGGCACCATGAAGACGTCGCTGTACGTGAGGTCGTACGGCGGGGTGCTACCAAGGAATTGCATCGTGACTGGCTACCTTTGTTCGTTGCCGTGGTGGCTGACCGGTTCCGATGAAACAGCCGCCCAAGGCTACCGTGGCGCCATGACGACGCCGGTGGTTCTCGTGCACGGTTGGGGCGGCTCGTTCGAGAGCACCTGGCAACGCAGCGGCTTCACCGAGCTGTTGCGCGATGCGGGCCGGCCGGTCATCGGCGTCGACCTGCTGGGGCACGGCAGCGCTCCCAAACCCCACGACCCAGAGGCCTACGCCGATCTGGGCGCGCGCGTGCTCGACGCCATGCCACCCGAGCCCGTCGACGCCGTCGGGTTCTCCTTGGCGCGATGACACTGCTGCGCATCGCGATGGCGCAACCTCACCGCTTCCGGAAGTTGGTGCTGGCCGGCGTCGGCCGCAACCTGTTCGAGCGCGACGACGCCGCGCACCAACGCATCATCGACGCACTGGAGGGCAACGGCGACCCCGACGACAACATCTCCCGGCTCTTCGCCAACTACGGCAACATGCCGGGCAACGACGTGGTCGCGCTCACGGCTGTCATGCGTCGCACCGGTGGCACCCTGACAACGGCAATGGTCGCCAGCGCCACCTGCGAGACCCTCGTTGCCATTGGCGACCGCGACTTCGCCGGGCCGGGCGAGGTGCTCGCCGACGCACTCCCCCACGCGACGCTGAAGGTGCTGCGCAACGTCGATCACTTCGCGACTCCCGAGTCGTTCGGCTTCATCGACGCGGCACTCGAGTTCCTCGACGCCGTCCCTGCATGAGCGCCGGCGAGGTCGGCACGTCCATCGGCCGGGCGCTGGAGGTGCTCGGCAACGGGGGCCTCGTGGCCATCCCCACCGAGACCGTCTACGGCTTGGCCGCCGATGCGTCCAACGACGCGGCGGTTCGTCGGGTGTTCAGCGCCAAGGGCCGACCGGCAGATCACCCACTGATCGTGCACGTGGCGGCGGCCGAGCAACTCCCGGAGTGGGCCGCCACCGTGCCCCCGGCCGCCGCGCTGCTGGCCGACGCCTGCTGGCCGGGGCCGCTCACCTTGCTGGTGCCGAAAGCCGCGCACGTGCTGCGCGTGGTCACCGGCGGGCGCGACACCGTGGGTGTGCGAGTGCCGGCTCACCCGATCACCACCGAACTGCTCACTCGCTTCGGCGGCGGGCTGGCCGCGCCCAGCGCCAACCGATTCGGCAAGGTGAGCCCCACCACCGCGCAGCACGTGGCAGCCGACCTCGGCACCGCGGTCGACTACATCCTCGACGGCGGCGCCTGCCCCGTCGGCGTCGAGAGCACGATCGTCGATTGCTCGGTCGCGCCCCCGCAGCTCTTGCGGCCCGGTGCCATCACCGCCGAGCAGGTGTCGGCGCTGCTGGCCGGCGAGCTCGCCCCCGCCGCCGGCCCCAGCCGTGCGGCGGGGATGATGGCCTCCCACTACGCGCCGCGCGCCCGTGTGGTGCTGGTGGAGAGCACCGCCGCCGGGTTGGCCGCCACGGCCGACGAGCCAAGCGCCTGGCTGCTCGACCACTCCGACGATCTGGTGCTCTACGCACGCCACCTGTACGACGACCTGCGTGCCGCCGACCGACGCGGCGTGCAGACGATCGTTGCCGTGCTGCCACCGCCCAGCGGCCTCGGCCACGCCATCCGCGACCGCCTGATGAAGGCTGCCGCGCGCTGGTAGCTCGGCGACGCGCCTGCGGGCGCGGCGGTGCCGCGCCGAGTGTTGCAGCTTGTCCGGCTTCGCCTCATTCAGACTTCGACTCGTCTAGCCCCGGCTCGGCTGACCTGGTCTGCCGGGGTGGCCCGGTTTCACCTCGTCCCCAGCGGCAGCGCGCGTCCGAAAGAGGTGACCCGATCCGACACTTCACGTCCGGCGACGACGCGTCACGGCGAGCGGCGAGCAGCGAGCAGCGTCATCCGCCGCCAAGCGAGTTGAGGTTGGCGACCCACACGTCGCGCACGGCGTCGATGTCGGGCGCTGGGTCGCCTTCCAGCGCCGCCACCGCCAGGCTCACGGTGGTCGCACCCGCGTCCGGAACCAGGTCGAGCCGGCACCAGCACGGCGACGGGTCGTGCAGGAACACCTCCAGTTGGTACGGCGGGTCGTCGACCAGCACCTCGCCCATCCAGGAGGTGACCACCAGCAGCGCCTCGAAGGCCTCCACCGGCAGCACGTCGATGGTGAACGACGGCGCATCGTGCTGCACACCTCGCACGGGTCGGCGCTCGAATCGACGTGAGCCGGCCGACGCTGGTGCGGCGGCAGCGGGCTCGGCCGGCGCCGACTGCACGTCGGTGCCCCGCAGCGACAAGCGCAGGACAGCCTCCTCGTACGCCGCGTTCAGCGCCTGCATCGCAGCGGCCTCGCCACCATGATCAGGGTGCACGTGCTGAGCCAACCGCCGCCGAGCAGCGGCCAGTTCCGCAGCGGTGGCGCACGGCGCGACACCCAACACCGAATACGGGTCGGTGGTCACGACGGGTACGCGGCGGCTCGCACGCGGGCGTACTGCGCCCGTACGTCCGCGCTTGCCGCCGCTGCTGCGATGGGCGCGACGGCGCCCAAGCCCCACCGGCCGGCCACATCGGCGTGCGACTCGCCGAACGCCGCTGCGGCAGCTTGCACGCAGGCTCCGGCAGCCACCGCCTCATCCGCATCTGCGGTCGCCACGGGCACGTCGCACAGGCCGGCGAAGACCTCGCGGAAGGCCGCCGAGCGGCTGCCGCCACCGACCAGCACCACCCGATCGACCGGCGCGACTGCTCGGATGGCATCGAGCGCATCCAGCAGGGAACACGCAACTCCCTCCACCGCCGCTCTGGCCAACTGCTCGCGGCTGACATCGCTGCGCAGCCCGCTGAGCCAGCCGGTGGCGTTGGGCAGGTTGGGTGTGCGTTCACCGTCGAAGTAGGGCAGCAGCGATACGCCGGCGGCGCCCGATGGTGCTGCCAGCGCCAACACGTCGAGCCCGGCGTGGTCGACCCCCAGCAGACGGGCAACCGCGTCGGTGACCTTGGTGGCGTTCAGCGTGCAGGCCAGCGGCAGGAACCTACCGCTGGCATCCGCGAACCCGGCGACCAGCCCGGTGGGGTCGGAGGTGGGATGATCGGCCACCGCGAAGGCGGTGCCGGAGGTGCCGACGGACACGACCGCCGTGCCGGCAGCGAGACCAAGGCCCAGCGCGGCGCCCATGTTGTCGCCGGTACCGCACGCCACCGGGATACCGCGCCACTCGCCCACCACTTCACGCGGCGCCGCAACACGCGGCACGACCTGCGACCAGTCACGGTGCGAGTCGACGATGGCCAACAGGTCCCAGCAGTACTCGCCGGTGATCGGCGACCAGTAGCCGGTGCCACTGGCGTCGCCGCGATCGGTGACGAACGACCCAGTGAGCCGGTATGTGAGCCAGTCGTGCGGCAACATCACGTGCGCCAGCCGCGCCCATGCCTCGGGCTCGCTGCGGTGCAGCCACGACAACTTGGTGATGGTGAACGCGGCCACCGGCACGCTGCCGACGGCGGCCGCCCACTCGGCGGCACCGCCGGGCAACTGCTTGCACAGCCAGCCCGCATCCGGCGCAGATTCCGTGTCGTTCCAGAGCTTGGCCGGACGGATGACGGCCCCCGCGTGATCCAAGGTGACCATGCCGTGCTGCTGACCGGCCACGCTGATTCCTACGACGTCGACCGGGCCAGCAGCCGAGACGACCGACGCGAACGCCGTCTCGAAGGCATGCCACCACTCGGACGGCTCTTGCTCGGAGCGCGGCGGCGTGGTGGCGGGGTGCGGTGCCGACGCGCGGCCGACGACGCGACCCGACTCGACATCACGCAACTCGACCTTCGTGCTCTGCGTCGACGAATCGACGCCGGCGACGACCCTCACGGCCTACCGAACGCCCAGCAGCAGTTCGGTGACCAGTTGATCGAGCCGCTCGTGGCCGTACCCGCGGCTGGTCATCGCGGCGATGTCGGGCGAGGTGGCACGGATGGTCGCGAGGGCGTCGGCACCCAGCCCACCGGGCGAAGTGGGCACGGAGAGCTGCGGGGCCATCGCGGCCTCGAGCGCCGCCGTGATCTCTGCGTCGTTGCGGAACCGCTCGGCCTTCTCGGCCAGGATGAGGTAGTTGCGCATGCAGCCGCTGGCGAACTGCCACACGCCAGCTTCGTCCTCCGTGCGATACGCATGGGCATCGAAGTGCCGCATGCCCGACCACTGCGAGTCCTCCAGCAGCTTCACCAGGTAGAAGGCATCGCGGATGCCTTCGCTGCCGAAGCGGAAGTCCTGGTCGTACTTGCCGATCCGCTGGGCGTTGAGGTCGATGTGGAACAACTTGCCGTGCCACATCGTCTGCGCGACGGCGTGGGTGAAGTTGAGGCCGCTCATCGTCTCGTGCGCGAACTCGGGGTTGAGGCCCACCATCTCGGGCCACTCGAGCTCGTTGATGAACGCCAGCGCATGGCCGACCGTGGGCAGCAGCATGTCGCCACGCGGCTCGTTGGGCTTGGGTTCGAGGGCCAGCACCATCTGGTAGCCCCGCTCGCGCACGTGCGCGCAGGCCAGGTTGACGGCCTCCGCATAGCGGTCGAGGGCGGTGCCGACGTGCTTCGCAGCCTCGGCCTCCATGCCCTCGCGGCCACCCCACATCACGTACACCTCGGCGCCCAGCTCGGCCCCCAGGTCGATGGCGTCGAACGTCTTCTTCACCGAGAAGCGCCGCACCGCCGGGTCGTTGGCGATGAAAGCGCCGTCCTTGAACAGCGGCTGCGAGAACAGGTTGCAGGTGGCCATCGGCACCTTCATGCCGGTGTCGTCGAGCGCTGCCCGGAACTGCTTCACGATGCGCTCGCGCTCGGCCGCGGGCGAGCCGAACGGCACCAGGTCGTCGTCGTGGAAGTTCACCCCGTAGGCGCCCAGTTCGGCCAGCTTGTGCACCGAACGCACCGGATCGAGCGCAGCTCGGGTCTCGAAGCCGAACGGGTCGCGACCGGTGTTGCCCACCGTCCAGAGGCCGAAGGTGAAGCGGTGATCAGGGCGGGGCGTGTAAGCGTTCATCGCCCCCAACCCTAGCCCTGCTGGTGCTGTGGGTCGGGCGGGTCGACCGCCCAGTCGGCAGGGCTGCCCCACTGATCCTCGAAGACCACCTCGTGCAACGGCCGCCGCCGAACCGGCCCGTGCGCGCCCGCGGGACGGCCCAGGGTGATGCACGCCGACAAGGCCACGTCGTCGGGCACGGCCAGCAGCTCGCGCAGCTCCTGCTCGACCATCTGGTGCCACATGGTGAGTGCCCCGCCGTAGCCGAGCGCCCGTGCCGCCAACAGCAGGTTCTGCGTGGCGGGGTAGACGGAGGCGCCCTCGTAGGGGTTTGCCGCGCGGTGGCGACGCAGGCACACCAGCACGATCACCGGCACGTCCTCGAGATGATCGACGAAGTGCTGCATGGTGGCCGCCATGCGCGCCTTGGGCGAGTCGGCCACGGCGCCGCTGCCGGCCTCGTACCCGTCGGCGGCGCGCTTGGTGGCCCACGACGACCGGAACGACTCGCCGAGCAATCGACGCGCTGCAGTGGCCACCGGGCCGTTGCGCAGCACCAGGTACCGCACACCTTGCCGGTTGCTACCGCTGGGGGCTCGGCTGGCATGCCACAAGATGGCGGCGAGATCGGCCTCCGGCAGCGGCTCGGCCGTGTAACGGCGAATGGTGCGGGTGGTGGCGAGGCCATCGAGCAGCGGGATCACGCCGGGCTCCGGCTCAGCGACCGGTGAACTTCGGCGACCGCTTCTCCATGTACGCGGCGACCCCTTCACGGAAGTCGTCGGTGCGCAGCAGCGGCAGCAGCTGCAAGAAGACGTGGTGCACGTTCTGGTCGAACGTCTCGGTCTCGGCGGCGCGCATCATGCGCTTGATGGCGCGCACGGCCAGCGGGGCGTTGGCGGCGATCTCGCCGGCGAGCTCGCGGACGGCCTCGTGGAAGTGCTCGTCGGCCACCACGTGGTTGACGAGACCCAGTTCGTGGGCCTCGTCGGCCTTCAGCAAGCGACCGGTGAACGCGATCTCGGCAGCCTTCGCGTACCCCACCATCCGTGGCAGCAGCCAGGTGCCCCCGCTCTCGGGCACGATGCCGCGCTTGGCGAAGCCCGGGTTCAGCTTGGCGCTCTGCGCGGCCACACGGATGTCGCAGCCCAGCGCGATGTCGAGGCCGTAGCCGGCAGCGCCGCCGTTGAGCGCGCAGATGGTGGGTGTGTCGAGGTTGTGCAGCACGGTCGGGGGCGTGAACCGCAGGTCGATCTCGCCCGGAATGCCACCACCGCTGTCGAGGCCCCCCAACGAGCCCTTGGCCGCGCCCATCTGAGCCGCCATGTCGAGACCGGCGCAGAAGGCCTTACCGGCGCCGGTGAGCACGATGCAGCGCACGTCGGCGTCGCGGTCGGCCTGCAGCAAGCGTTCGGACAGCTGGTCGAGCATCGCCCCGGAAATGGTGTTCATCCGACCGGGCGCATTGAGCGTGATGGTGGCGATGTGGTCACCCACCTCGTACAGGACTTCCTCGGGGGTCACTTCCGCAGGGTTCGACATGCACGAAACCGTAGTCGTCCCGACATCGAATTCGCCGAGCGGTGCTTGTCCGCTCGTGCAAACCCGACCTACACTCCGCTTCTCGAATACCAACGGGTCGCATCCCTGCGACCCGGCTCCTAGGGGGAGACACCCAATGCAGAAAACCCGCGTGCGCCGTTTCGGCGCATTGCTCGTAGGCCTGGCCCTTGTGGCTGCCGCCTGCGGCGACGACGAGGAGACCACCGACACGGCGGCTCCCACCACCGAGGCCGCCGCCACGGAGACCACCGAGGCAGCCGCCCCGGAGACCACCGAGGCAGCCGCCCCGGAGACCACCGAGGCGATGGCCGAGGGCGGCGACCTGGAGGGCTTCAAGGGCACCACGCCCCTGACCCCGCTGGGCGACGACTTCAAGGCCCGCCTCCTCGAGGTCGACCCCGACCTCGTCGACTTCAACTACGCAGCAGAGGGATACGACCTCACGCTCATCATCGCCCTGGCTGCTGCCAAGGCGGGCGACGACGGCATTGCGTACGCCAGCGAGATCCAGGGCATCACCCGCGACGGTGAGAAGTGCACCGACTTCGCGACGTGCATGGCCATCATCGATGCCGGTGGCGACCCCGACTACGACGGCTACAGCGGCCCGATCACGCTCAACGGCGTGGGCGACCCGATGGAAGCCAGCTACGGCGTGCTCACCATGGGTGCCGACAACCGCATCGACGACGAGCTGACCGAGTTCCTGCCCGCCAAGGGCGCGGATTCTGCCGACGTGGCAGCTGTTCCCGTCGAGGGCACGCGTGCTGGTGACGGCGTGCTGCGCATCGGCACGCTCCTCCCGGTGACGGGCTCGCTTGCGTTCCTCGGACCACCCGAGATCGCCGGCGTCAACCTGGCCATCCTGGAGATCAACGAGGGCGGCGGCGTGTTGGGCAAGCCGGTCGAACTGGTCGAAGGCGATTCGGGCGACACGCCTGAGTTCGCCAACGCAACCGTCGACCGTCTGCTCGGCGAGACCGTCGACGCAGTCGTGGGTGCTGCCGCTTCCGGCATCTCCTTGTCGGTCATCGACAAGATCACCGGTGCCGGCATCGTGCACTTCAGCCCGGCGAACACCTCCGACAAGCTCACCACCTACGCCGACAAGGGCCTGTACTTCCGTGTCGCCCCGCCGGACCTCCTGCAGGGCGCCGCAATCGCCAAGCTCGTCGCCGACGATGGCGCCACCAACGTGGCCATCATCGCCCGTAACGACGCCTACGGCACCGGCCTCGCCGAAGTCGTGCAGTCCACCTTGGAGGCCGCCGGTATCACCGTGTCGGTCGTCAAGATCTACGAGCCCGACGCTGGTACGTTCGACGCCGAAGTCAACGAGATCGTGGCCGCCGGCCCCGATGCCGTGGTCGTCATCGGTTTCGAAGAGTCGTCCAAGATCCTCCGGACCATGGTCGAGAACGGCGCCGGCCCTCGCGACGTCGCCGTCTACGGCTGCGATGGCAACATCGGTAATGGTCTCGGCGAGAGCTACGACTCGAACAGCTGATCCACTCGAGCCATCACGGCTCAACTGAGTGCGACAACCGTTGAAGCGGCCCCGGGCACAGCGCCCGGGGCCGCTTCGCGTCGTCGGCTATGTTCGGCGAATGACTCGCGGTCTCGGTCGGGCGGTGGCAGTGGGCACGCTCCTCGCCGCCTGCGGCCAGGGTGCGTCGTCGCCTACGGTGCGGCCACTCACCGCCGACCCGCTGCAGTATCGCGACGACATCGCAACCGGTCAGATGCAACTGCAGCTCACGAACCACCTCGAGGAGCAGCTGCAGGTGGCCGGCGTGCAGTTCCTCTGGGAGGGTTTCGATTCTGAGCTCAGGACTCTCGACACGCTGATCGGGGTCGGTCAGCGGATCGATCTCCCCGTGTCTGTGCGTGCACCCCGTTGTCGGATCGAAGGGACCACCGTGCTTGCTCCACCGCCGACCGACAGCGCGAGGGTGGTGCTCACCCTCGCCGACGGCACCACCCGTACCGCCGAGGTGACCGACGCGGATGGCACTGCGATCGCCATCCATCACGCTGGGTGCGAACGCCGGATGATCGAGTCCCAGGTGGTCATCGGCTTCGACGACGTTCGTCGCGACGAGATCGATGGTCGGCCGATGACGGTCGCCGAGCTGACGCTCGACCGGGTCGCGGCGACGTCCACGGTTCGGGTCGTGGCGGCCGGCAACACCATTCCGTTCACACTTCGCTTCCCCGACCTACCCGCGGCCTCACCGGTGCTCATGGAACTGCCGTCCGGTCGCGAGCAGTCGTCGGCACGGGTGCGGTTCTCCGAGGGCCGTTGCGACGCCCATGCGGTCGCCGAAACGAAACAGCCGTTTCGTTTCGTGCTGCAACTCGACCTCGGCGACGGCGTCGACCACGCGTACGTGGTGCAGCCCGACCCGGCGGTGCAGCCCGAGATGCTGGCAACGGTGGCCGATGGCTGCGCCGCTCGACGCCGACGGCGCCTTCACATCGGACGGCTGAGCTTCCTTCAGCCTCCGGTGGCCCTGGCCAACGTGCCCAGGTACAACCCGATCACATTCGGGTCGGCGAGCAGCTCGCGACCGGTACCGGTGTAGGCGTTTCGGCCCTGATCGAGCACGTACGCACGATCGCACACCTGTAGGCACCGCCTGGCGTTCTGCTCCACCATCAAGATGGCCACACCGCTGGCATTGATGTGCCTGCAGTTGATGAACACTTCGTCCTGCAACATCGGCGACAAACCCGCGGATGGTTCGTCGAGCAGCAGCACCGACGGCTTGAGCATCAGCGCGCGCCCCATGGCCACCATCTGGCGTTCCCCACCCGACAGCGCCGAGGCCGACTGCGACGCACGGCTCTTCAGCTTCGGGAACATCTCACAGACGACTTCGTACTGCTCGCGGAACATGGACGGCTTCAAGTAGCAGCCCATCTCCAGGTTCTCCCTGACAGTGAGGCTGGGGAAGACGTTCTTGCTCTGCGGAACGAAGCCAACGCCGCGCCCCACCAACTCGTGTGCCTTCGTGCCCGTGATCTCCTCACCGTGCAACCAGACCGAACCCGACCGGATCTTGAGCAGCCCGAGCACTGCCTTCAGCAGCGTCGACTTGCCGGCACCGTTGGGGCCGATGATCCCGACGAACTCGCCGGGAGCCACCGTGAGATCGCACCCGTTGAGGATGTTCACTTCCGAGGTGTAGCCGCCGACCAACTCCTTGACATCGATGACGGTCGGTCGTGTTTCCACAGCCGGTTCAGCGGTGCTCATGCCCCCACCCCCAGATCGGTGTTCTGATGGGCACCAAGGTATGCGTCGATCACTGCTTGGTTGGCGCCGATGAACGACGGTGGGCCTTCGGCGATGATCTGACCCTCTGCCATCACCACCACCCAGTCGGCGATCTCGTGGACCATGTCCATGTCGTGTTCCACGAAGAGCACGGTGCGCCCCTCATCCTTGAGACCTTTCACGTGCTGCAACAGACTCTGCTTGAGCGCTGGGTTGACGCCGGCCATTGGCTCGTCGAGCATCACCATCTCCGGCTCGACCATCAGCGCTCGCGCCATTTCCAGGAGCTTGCGCTGCCCACCCGACAGCGAGCCACCGAACTCGTCACGCATGTGGTCCAGCTTGAAGCGCTCGAGCAAGACCTCGGCGCGAGCAGTGATCTCGGCTTCCTGCTCACGCCACAGGAACCTGAACGGCGCGGGCCCACAGCCGCTCGCCGCCTTGGCCAGTGGCGCCCAGACGCATGTTCTCGATCACCGTCATTCGAGTCAGGCTCTTCGTGAGCTGAAACGTTCGTACCATGCCGCGACGCGCCGCCTTGTACGGGCTGGCTCCGCTCATCGACATTCCGTTGAAATGCCAGGTACCGGTGCTGGGCGTATCAAAGCCGGTGAGAAGGTTGAAGAACGTCGTCTTGCCGGCTCCGTTCGGGCCGATCAAGGCGGTGATGGTGTTGCGCTGCACCTCGACATGGGCCACGTCGACGGCCGCCAGACCCCCGAACGAGCGACGGATTGCGTCGGCGACGAGAATCGGATCAGGCTTGGGAACGCCAGGCTCACGGGCAACCTCGGCAAACACGTCAGCGGACATCGAACGCCTGCTCCCTCTTGTCGCCGAAGATCCCTTGTGGCCGGAAGATCACCAGCAGGACCAAACCACTGCCAACCAGGATCCAGCGGAAGAAGCTGAAGTTCGACGAGTCCATCAGCCAGGTGGGCAGCTGAAAGCCCGTCCCGTCCGTCCAGTCGGCGAGGAGGCTGTCGCTGAAGTTGATGATGAACCAGAAGATCATCGAACCGATGATCGGCCCCTTGGCTTTGCCGACGCCACCAAGCACGATGATCGCGTAGGTGAGGAACGTGAATTGAGTTTGGAAGCTGCCAGGGCTTGCGTTGCGCTGGCCGATGACGAGAATTGCACCGCCGAAGCCACCGACGACGCCGCCGAGCACGAGGCTGGTCATCTTGTAGGAGAACACGTTCTTGCCGAGGCTGCGCGCCGCATCCTCGTCCTCACGGATAGAGCGCAACACGCGACCCCAGGGGCTGCGCATGAGTGCCCACACGCCGACCGAGAAGAGAACGACCAGGAACCAGCCGAGCATGATCACCCACATCTCGTAGTCGCTGATCTGCTTCTCCCACAACGGCACCGACTTGCCCCTCAGGAACCCCGGAATGGAGTTCTGGATGTCGTCGGTGAAGGAGTTGATGCCATCGGTAGCGCCGGTGACGTTGACCGCCTTCGGGGTCGACACCAGCAGGCGCAGGATCTCCGCTGCCGCAATGGTGACGATTGCCAGGTAGTCGCTGCGCAGCCGCAGAGTGGGAATGCCCAGGATGAGCGCGAAGGTGGTCGAGGCAATGATCACCACCGGGATCGTGGCCCAGATGCTCCACTGCCAGTTCATCACCGGCATCGCCACGGCATAGCCACCGACGAGCGCAAAGCCGGCCTGACCGAAGTTGAGCAGGCCGGTGTAGCCGAAGTGGATGTTGAGACCGATGGCAGCCAAGCAGTAGGCGATGGCGGTGACGCCGATGGCGCCGAAGAGACCGTTGGAGATGGTCTGGCTCATCCGACACGCTCCTTCTTGCCGAGAATGCCCTGCGGGCGGAAGAGCAGAACCAGGATCATTGCCAACAGCGCCCCCATCGTCTTGAGATCGGTGTAGTCGCCGAACGCCCAGGCCCAGAGCTGCACGAACATGCCGACAGCCAGCGAGCCGACCAGCGCGCCGAACGGCCGGCCGAGCCCGCCAAGGGTGATCGAGGCGAACATCAGCAGCAGGATCTTGGTCCCCATGTTCCAACTGACCTGCTCATCGAGCCCGAAGATCACGCCACCGAGCCCGGCCAACGCTCCACCGAGGAGCCACACGGTGAGGATCACCCGGTCGGTGTTGATACCGGTGGTGGAGGCCAGATCGGGGTTGTCGGACACGGCGCGGATTGCCTTGCCGGTGCGGGTCTTCATCAGCAGGAAGGCCACTCCGCACAACGCGAGCAGCGCAACCACGCCCGTGATCAGGTCACGGGGCGTGACGCCGATCGGGCCGATGTTGATGTTCTGCTGTGAGCCGAACTGGGCGAACGACTTCGGTTGCGAGCCGTAGTACATCTGGATGATGAAGCGAACCGTCATTGCGATGCCGATCGAAACGATCATCATCGACGTGAGCCCGATGCCGCGGCGGCGCATCGGCCGCCACACGGCCAGTTCCAGCGCGCCCGAAAACGCAGTGGCGCACGCAACACCGATGACGATCGCAGCCAGGAGCTGGATGAAGCCACCCCAGCCCCCCGTGGCAGTGGACAAGGTGAACCAGCCCGAGGCCACGGCTGTCATCACCGCGCCGATCGTGACCGTTTCGCCGTGGGCGAAGTTGGAGAGCCCGGTGGTGGCGTAGATCAATGACAGACCCACGCTCATGATGGCGATGACCAAGCCGAAGCGGATGCCGTTGAAGATGGTCTTGGGGAGCAGGCTGAGTTTGCTATCGGCTTTCGGTGCGGCCGCGCCGAGGTTGAAGTTGGCATTGCCACCCAAGCCGGCAGTGACGTTGACCGTGCGGCTGGCCCCGTCGGCGGGCAGCCCGAGACCGTCGGGAAGCGTTGCCTCATCGATGGTCACGGTGAACTCGCCGTCGCTGGGCACCGGGATCTTCGCCACACCCTTGTCGTCGGTGACCCCCTCGGCGACCACGGCCCCGCTGGGGTCGGTGACAGAGATGCCCACACCGGCCACGGGCTCCTTCTTGCCACCCGCGGTGGCCGTGTTCTGCACGCGGACCTGCAGGATCTCCTCCTCGGCGTGGGCCACGTCGCCGAACAGCGCAAAGAACGCGCAGGTCGCGAGGAGCAACCGAATCGCCCTGCGGAGTGCTGATGAAACCAAGTTGCCACCTAGGTCGTCGAAGGTTGGGCGGTATTCAATCGCGGCACACGGTTGCCGTCAATGAATCCTGAGCACGCCCCGTTGAGTGCTCGGTCGGGAGAGTCTGTCACACCATGGTGCCGAGCCACGCACGAACGGTCGAGAGGAGCGCGGTGGGGCACCACTACATTGCAGCGGATGCCGCCCCACTCGCGCCGTCACACGAGTGCCACGGCGGCCGTGCTCGGAGCGGCGGTCCTGTTCGGCACCACGGGGACGGTGCTGGTGAATGCACCGACCGGCGCAAACGCGTTCTCCGTCGGCAGCGTGCGACTCCTGATCGGCGCTGCCTCGTTGCTGGTGGCGGCCTGGGCCCGATGCGGGCGAATGTGGCTGACTCCGTGGAAGTTGCCGACGACGGCGTTGGGCGCGCTCGGCGTTGCCGGCTTCCAGCTCTGCTACTTCCTGGCGGTCGAACGCACGGGGGTCGCCGTCGGCACAGTTGCAACCATCGGCTCCGGGCCAGTGTCGGCCGGCATCCTTCATGCCCTCCTCGATCGCCGTCCACCGCCCACTCGTTGGTTGCTGGGTACCACGGTCAGCATCGCCGGCGTTGCGCTGCTCGGGCTCGCTGGCCGGGCCTCCGCCGTCGATCCGCTGGGTATCGTCTTCGCGGTCCTCGCCGGCCTTGGCTGGGCAGTGTTCGCCTCGGTCGGCAAGCATCAGATCGACGGAGGCTCCGACAGCACCGCCACCATGGCCGCGATGTTCGGGGGCGGGGCGGTGCTGCTCGCTCCACTGCTGCTCACACACTCCCCCAGCTGGGCGCTCGAACCCGGCGGGCTGGTCGTCGCCCTGTACCTGGGGGTGATCACGGTGGGCGTCGCCTACACGCTGTACGGCATCGCACTGCGGCACCTTCCGGCGCCGACGGTCATCACGTTGACGCTGCTCGAGCCGATCACCGCTGCCGTGCTGGGTGCCCTCGTCGTGCACGAGGGCATCCGCACCGCCGGGTGGGTGGGCATCGCCCTGGTCCTCGTCGGGTTGGTGCTCACCGCTACCGTGGCCGAGTGACAACACGAGCGCCCGACCTCGACAGCACCCAGGCCGTTCCGCAACCCACGTTGCGGGGCCCGGAACCCGGCGAGTGCGAGGTGCTGCTCATTCGCCACGGCCGGTCGGCCGATGTGGTACCCGGCTCGCCCGAGTCTGCCGACCCGGCCCTGCACGCGGTCGGCATCGAGCAGGCCGCCGCGCTGGCCGCTCGCCTTGCGGGCAAGACCATCCACGCCGTCTACAGCTCGCAGTTGACGCGTGCACGCGAGACGGCACAGCCGTTGGCCGATGCGCGCGGGCTGGCGGTGGTGCAGCACGTCGATCTGGAGGAGATCCGATTGGGCGAGTGGAGCAACGGCGAGTTCCGCCGGCGGGCCGCCACTGCCGACCCCGAATGGGTGGCGTGGAGCCGCACCGGCCGCTGGGACGGCATCCCCGGAGGGGAAGGCGACGACGCGTTCCGCACTCGAGTCACCGGTGTCATCGATCAACTCGTGCCGCAGCATCGCGGCCAGTGCATCGCCGTCGTGGCGCACGGCGGATCGATCAACGCGTACGTCGCTCAACTCCTGGGCGTGCACCGCTCGCTGCTGTTCACGGTGGAGAACACGTCCATCACAGCAGTCCGCGTCGGCCCTCACGGCGCCACTCTGGTGACGGTGAACGACTGCCACCACCTCTACGATCCGGTGCTGTCATGACCGACTCACCTGCTCCCGTTCGCACCCGCGTCACCGAACTGCTCGGCGTCGACTACCCCATCGTGCAGGCACCGATGGGGTGGATCGCGCGCAGCCAGCTGGCCTCCGCCGTCAGCAACGCCGGCGGCATGGGCATCATCGAGACCTCCAGCGGCGACCTCGACGCCGTGCGTCACGAGATCGCCAAGATGGCCGACCTCACCGACAAGCCGTTCGGTGTCAACATCGCGCAGGCCTTCGTGCGCGACCCTGGCATCGCCCAGTTCGTCATCGACCAGGGGGTGCGGTTCGTCACCACCTCCGCCGGCGACCCCACCAAGTACACCGCACTCTTGAAGGCGGCCGGCCTCACCGTGTTCCACGTGGTGCCCACGCTCGCCGCGGCCCTGAAGGCGGTGGCGGCCGGCGTCGACGGGCTGGTGGTGGAAGGCGGTGAGGGCGGCGGCTTCAAGAACCCCCGCGACGTCGCCAGCATGGTGCTGCTGCCGCTGGTGGCCGGCAAGGTGCAGGTGCCCATCATCGCCGCCGGCGGCATCACCGACGGCTGCAGCATGGCTGCTGCGTTCGCACTCGGCGCCGAGGGCGTGCAGATGGGCACGCGCATGGTCAGCGCCACCGAGTCGCCCGTGCACGACAACTGGAAGCAGGCCATCGTGCGCGCCGCGGAGACCGACACCGTGTTCCTCAACCGCTTCTCCAAGCCCGGCCTCCGGGCGCTGCGCACCGAGCGCACCACCCGCCTTGAGCATCAGGAGCACGTGGAGATGAGCGAGATGAGCCGCGCCCTCGAGCTCTACTTCGGCGGCGACATGGAGGCCTCGATCGCCCTCACCGGCCAGGTGGCCGGCCGCATCGAATCGGTCGCACCTGTGCGCGACATCATCCACGGCACGGTGCGCGAGTTCCGGTCGCGCGTGGCAGCGCTGTCCGCGCTGTTGTAGATCCGCCAGTTGCGCGACCGCGCTGGCTATCATCTCCTGCGGGCGGAGACCTACCGAGCTGAGCTCGGCTATTCCGGAGGTCCTCCCATGGCAAGCCTTCTCACACAGTTCAAAGCTGCCGGCAAGATCGCCCTGTACCTCGTCGTGGCCTACGTCGCGATCAAGCTGTGGCAGGACCCCGCCGGCGCGGCCGACTCCACGGTGAACGTCATCGGCAGCATCGGCAGCTTCTTCGCCGCGCTCATCGACAAGATCGGCACGTTCGTACAGAGCCTCGGCGACTGAGCCGACCCAGCACCCCTATCCCTTCCCCTACCCCTTCCCCGGCGCCGTCCCCGGCACGGCGTCGAGCATCACCGAGGCCGGAGCAACCACCTTGCTGGTGGCACACCACAGCCATGCAGTGCACCCGGTGAGCACGGTGGCGCCGGCGAGGTGCACCGCCACCAGCCCCACGGGTAGGCCGTTCGCGTACTGCACGTAGCCAACGCCGCCTTGCACCAGCGCGGTGAGCAGCCAGGCGGTGAGCGGCGCATCGAGCACCGCCCGATCGTGACGCAGCCGGCGCAGGTGCCACAGCAGCGACAGCGCGATGGCAACGGTGACCCACACGATGGCGCCATGCACGCGGGTGACCCACACCAGTGCATCGCCGTTGATCTGGCACTCCTTGCCGAAGAAGCGCTTGGCGGCACCGGCGCTGCAGGCAACCCCATCGTCGCCCAATGCGTCGCCGGCATGTGGACCGGTGCCGGTGACCACGGTGCCGGCCAGCACGGCCAACGTCGACCACACCGCCAACAGCTTCACGCGGCGACGGATGCGCGGCACCACTGCGCCAACACGCCGGCCGTGGTCGGGCTCGCGCGAGCGCACCAGCATCATCACCGCTGCCCAGACCAGCACCATCGACAGCACGAAGTGCAGCTGCACCAGGGCCGGATGCAGCTTGCTCCAGACCACCACGGCGCCCACCAGCCCCTGTGCCGGCACG
Source organism: Acidimicrobiaceae bacterium (assembly GCA_016722025.1). Classification (GTDB taxonomy): domain Bacteria; phylum Actinomycetota; class Acidimicrobiia; order Acidimicrobiales; family Ilumatobacteraceae; genus UBA668. Next base: position 110,612 of record JADKGZ010000005.1, on the reverse strand, counting down.
CCGACCAGCATCACGATGCCCAGCACCATCAGGTCGCGACGGCGCGGCCGGCGGTACCACGCAGCGAGCGCGGCCAACGCCACACCGATGGAGACCAGGAAGGTGAACAGCCGATTGATCTGTTCGATCGCCGCGTGCTTGTTGGAGACGTCGACCACCTTCGCGTCGTTGCAGTTGGGCCAGTCGTTGCACCCGAGACCGGACCCGGTGAGCCGCACCAGCCCGCCACTGACCACGATGATGCTGAGCAGCGCCAGCGCCGCCACGCAGATGGTGCGGAACTCCGTGGGCGTGAAGCCTTCGGCCCGCACCCTGCCCCATGTAGCGCCTCGCCGTGCGGTTCGGTGCCGTGACCTGCCATGCCCGCAGGCTACGGGGGCGCAGCGTGGTACGCCCAACCCCCGCGCTCACTACGGTTCGCATCGTGCTGACCAGCTTCGACGACTTCCCCATCCACCAGGCCTGCGTACCTGTGGCCCACAGCGCTACCGGCGACCTGAACCACTACGACCGCTACTTCTTCAACGGGTACTCACGCGACCGCGAGTTGTACTTCGGCGCCGCGATGGGCCTGTACCCAAATCGGCACGTCGCCGACGCGGCGTTCTGCGTGGTGAAGGACGGAGTGCAGCACAGCGTGTTCCGCAGCCAGCGGGCACCCGTCGACCGGCGCGACGCCACCACGCTCGGCCCCATCGTGGTGGAGGTGCTCGAGCCACTGCAGCGACTGCGGGTTGCGGTCGACGCTCCCGAGCAGGGCTTGCGGGCACAGCTCACCTTCGAGGGCCGGTCGCAGGCTATCGAGGAGGCGCACTTCTTCGAACGCGTCGGCATGCGCACCTTCTTCGACTACACCCGGCTCACCCAGTTCGGCACATGGAGCGGCTGGCTGGAGGTCGACGGCGTGCGGCACGACATCTCGCCCGACGGCGTGTGGGGGTCGCGTGATCGCTCGTGGGGCATCCGGCCGGTGGGAGAACCCGCGCAGACCGGCGCCCCGGTGCAGGTGCCACAGTTCTTCTGGCTGTGGGCGCCGGTGAACTTCCCGTCGCTGTCCACTCACTTCGATGTCAACGAGTACGGCGATGGCCGTCGCTGGCACGAAACCGGGGCAATCGCTCGCCTCGGAGCGCCGGCGCAGATGATGCGGGCCGTCGACTGGCGCGTGGTCTGGCGGCCGGGCACCCGCTTCGCGGACTCGTTCGAGTACGACCTCCTCGACTGGGACGGCAGCCGGCACACCGTGTGCCTGCAGCCCCGCTACGAGTTCCAGATGCGCGGCATCGGGTACGGCCACCCCGAGTTCGGTCACGGGTACTGGAAGGGTGAGGCGGTCACCGGTGGTGAACGGCTGCAGTTGCCAGTGACAAGCCCGCTGGCCCGCGAACACGTGCACGTGCAGGCCCTGTGCGACGCAACGCTGACCAAGGCCGACGGCACGATCGAGCACGGCATCGGCATCCTCGAGCAGCTCGCGATCGGCCCGCACCCCAGCGGGCTCACCGGCATCCTCGACGGCTACGTCGGGTGAACCCCCACGCTTCGTTGCTACGGTGCACGGATGCGCAGGGCGATGAAGTGGGCAGGTCTGATCACCGCGGCAGCCGTGATCGCCGCCGCCTGTTCCAGTGGCGGCGACGAGTCGTCAAGCAACGCAGCGGTCACCGACGCGGTCGCTGCTGCGACTGCTCCGGAAGCGACGGCGGCGCCCACCACACTGGTGCCGCAGACAACGGTGGCCGTGTCGACCACCACCACGCTGGTCGAACTGCCCACCAGACCAGGTGCGATCACGCTGCACCTGGAAACAGGCCCGTTCGACATCCAGCCTGGGCAGAACAACATCGACAACCAAGGGCGCCATCCCGCAGCCGGAGATCGACGGCTTGATCGTGGGTATCCGCCCCAACCTGGTCTACGACGACGGCTCGATTCCGGGTGTCGACGTGGTGCACCTGCATCACGGTGTGTGGCTCAACCTCGGCGCTCCCGATGCCACCGCCGCGTTGCCGCAGCGGTTCTTCGCCTCCGGTGAGGAGAAGACCGCAATGCTCCTGCCGGCCCCGTACGGCTACCCGTACAGCACCACCGATCACTGGGTGCTCAACTACATGCTGCACAACCTCACACCCGAGGCCACGCAGGTGTGGGTCACCTACGACATCGACATCATCCCGGCCGATGCACCCGAGGCCGTCGGCATGCTGCGGGCGCGGCCGATCTGGATGGATGTGCAGAACGGCAAGGGCTACCCTGTGTTCGACGCGGTGCGCGGCATGGGCGACGGGGTCACGTACACCTACCCCGACCAGGCCACCGCGCCGTACGGCAACGGCCCGCAGCTGAACGAGTGGGTGGCCGACGCCGACGGCACCCTCATCGCCACGGCCGGTCACCTGCACCCAGGCGGGCTGCACACCGACCTGTACGTCGAGCGCGACGGCCAAAAGGCTCACGCGTTCCGCTCCGAGGCGATGTACTACGAACCTGCCGGCGCCGTCTCGTGGGACGTCTCGATGACCGCCACCATGCCCGACTGGCAGGTGAGCGTGCGCCAGGGCGACACTCTGTCGACCACCGCCACCTACGACTCGGGGCTTGCATCGTGGTACGAGTCGATGGGAATCATGGTCGTCTGGATGGGTGAGACCGGCGGCGACGCCGACGACCCGTTCACCACCGCGGTCGACACGCCGGGCATGCTCACGCACGGCCACCTCGCCGAGAACGACAACCACGGCGGCGACCTCGACAACCGCTACCTCGACCTCACGGCGCTGCCGTCCGCTCCCGCCAGCGCAACCATTCCCATCCAGGACTGGGTCTACACCGAAGGCGACATGAACTACGCCGTCTCGGTGCCCACGGTGAAGGCCGGCGAGTCCATCACCTACGAGAACCTCGACGCCAACATCGGCAAGGGCCAGTGGCACACCATCACGGCCTGCGCCGCGCCGTGCAACCGCAGCACCGGCATCGCCTACCCACTTGCCGACGGCCCGGTCATCTTCGACTCGGGCGAGCTGGGGCTGGGCGGGCCGCCGACGGCGGATCGCACCAGTTGGGCCATCCCGACCGACCTGCCGCCGGGCACGTACACCTACTTCTGCCGCATCCACCCCATCATGCGCGGCGCGTTCCGCGTGGAGGAGTAGCGGCGCGACCCTCAGGTGTGACGAATCGTCATGCCGCCGTCGACGGGGATGATCGCGCCGTTCACGAAGCTGCTGGCCGGCAGGCACAGGCTCAGCGTCATGTGCGCCACCTCTTCCGCAGCACCGTACCGCCGCAGGGGCACGCGCCGCCTGGCGTAGGCCTCCTTCGCCTCGTCGGGGATGCCGGCGGTCATGCCGGTGTTGATGGGGCCGGGGCACACGCAGTTGACCGTGATGCCGATGCGACCCAACTCGACGGCGAAGCTCTTGGTGAGGCCCACCACGCCGGCCTTGGTGGCCGCGTAGGCCGCAAGGCCGGCGGTGGTGACGATGGCTTCGGTGGAGGCGATGTTCACCACTCGCCCACCACCGCCGCCATCACCATCGGCTGCGCGCAAGAACGGCAAGCACAGCCGGATGAGGCGCGAATGCGACGTGAGGTTCACGTCGAGCGTGCGAGCCCAGTTGCTCTCGTACTCGCCCTCCTCCATGAATGCCGAGTTGATCAACGATGCCGGCGTTGTTGACGAGCACGTCGATGCCGCCCAACGTCTCGGCGACACCGGCGACCATCCACTTCAACGCGTCGTGATCCGCCACGTCGCAGACGAAGCCCACCGCCGCGTGCTCGCCGTGCACAGTGCGAATCTCGTCGACCACGGCGGTGACACCTTCGCCGCCGATGTCGACCACCGCGACCTGCGCGCCTTCGTCGGCGAACAGGTGCGCCGTCGCCCGGCCCATGCCCGACGCAGCACCGGTGACGATGACCCGCTTGCCCGCAACCGACCGCGACAGCGAGGTGAGGCGGGTCACTCAGCCTTCCAGCGCTCGGTGCCGGCCATGCCGTAGGCACCCAGCCACAGCGCACGCTGGGGACGCACCGCCGCGGCGGTGTCGGGCGAGTTCTCCGGGCCACCCGGGGCGAACACGTCGAGGTCGTAGTCGAACACACCGGTCCACAGCCGGCGCTTGGTGTCGAGGTCGTCGTGCACAGTGGCTGTGCCCCACACCTCCAGGCCATCGCCCGTGGCAGTGACCTGCCAGTGCAACGCCACATTGGGGTTGGCCGCCAGGTTGCGCGCCTTCACCGACGTGCCGCCGCACATCACCCACAGCACATCGCCCTCCCAACACGGGTGCACGGGCACCACATCGGGGCAGCCATCGGCACCGACCGTTGCCATGTGCGCCCATGGGCTGAGCTGAGCACCCTTCGCTTTCACATCATCGAGTTCCATCCGCAGATCATCGCGTCCAGCCACCGGCATCGCCGGTATCGTGCGCGCGGTGAAGAAGCCCACGGTCGCAGAACGGCGTGCGGAGATCCTCGAGATCACGTGCGAGGTGGTCATCGAGCGCGGCTTCGCGGCTACGCGCATCGCCGACGTGGCCAAGCGGCTCGGCGTGTCCAGCAGCCTCATCCACTACCACTTCGACTCGAAGGAGCAACTGCTCGCCGAGGCGTTCGCGCACTACGCGCGCAAGGACGTGGCCGAGATGGAGGCCGAGATCGAGGCGGCGCCCAGTGCGGTTGCTCAGCTCGACCGGGTCATCCACAACTACGTGCCCGAGGGCAGCGGCGATGTCGAGTGGATGCTGTGGATCGACGGGTGGGGCGAAGCACTGCGCAACCCGATGATGCGCAAGATCAGCCAGGAGCTCGACGAGCAGTCGGCTGCTCTGGCCGAGCGCGTCATCCGTCACGGGGTCGACACCGGCGAGTTCGTCTGTGTCGATCCTGCGGCAGCTGCGATGCGTCTCACGGCAGTGGTCGACGGCCTGGCGGTGCAGTTCGCCGCTCACGACGGGATGATGACCCGCGATCAGTTCATCGATCACGTGCGCACTCTTGCCGCCTGGGAAGTGGGCCTCGAACCGGAAGCACTGCGCGACGGCAGCGCCGCCGTCGCACCGTCGGGCCCACCCTCACCCGCCACCGACAACGCCCTTCGGCAGCTCATCGCGCGCTACTGCGACGCCGTGCTGCGCAACGACGCCGAGGCGTTCGGCGGCTGCTGGACCACCGACGCCACCTGGCACCTGGGCAAGCCCATCGCCGGGCACGACGCCATCGTCGCTGCGTTCCGCAAGCTGATGGCGGGCTACAGCTGGCTCGCGCAGACGGCTCCCAACGCCGTGTTCGAGGTCGACGAGACCTCCGGCACCGGCACCGGCCGGGTGATGATCCACGAGTCGTACCGGTCGAAGAAGGAGGGCGTCGGCGCGCTCGTCGGTGTGTATCACGATCGCTATCAGCGCACCGGCAACACCTGGCGCTTCGCCGAGCGTCGCATCGAAGTCATCAGTCGCGGCTGATGCGCATGGCGGCCACGAGGCCGGCCATGCAGCCGGTCAGGGGCGCACCTCGTAGAACGCGTTCACGCTGTGCTCGACGTCGAGCTTGCGGAAGCGGGTGAAGCCGGCGGCCTCGGTCATTCTTCGCGCCGTGGCCTCCGACAGGCCCAGCGTGCCCAGGCCCTCGCCATCGGCTTCACTGAGCGCCGACGACATGCACGACAGCACGCTGATGCCGTACATCAGCGAGGCCATCGGGTTCTTGCGCGCGTTCTCCTCGAACGAGTCGAGCGCCTTGATGTCGACGAGCAGCCACACACCGTCGGGCTTGATGGCCTGGCGGATCGCCTTCATCATGTCCGTCGGATGGGTCATGTCGTGGATGCAGTCGAAGGTGGTGATGAAGTCGACCGACTGGTCGGCGGGCAGCGGCGACACGCGCGGGTCGTCGAAAGCAGCGTTGTGCAGGCCACTGTCCTCCAGCTTGAGCGCCGCCCTGGCGAGCGCGTACTGCGAGATGTCGTATCCATGGAAGCTGGAGTGCGGGAAGGCCTTGGCCATCAGCAGCACCGCACTGCCTGCACCGCAGCCGATGTCGACCACTTTGGCACCGGCGGTGAGCCGGGCGACCACACCCTCCACCGCCGGCAGCACGGTGGGCAGCAGGTTGGCGTTGCTCCACGGCTCGAAGCTGCGTTCGATGCCGACGGCACCTTGCGGGCCGTGGCTGTCGTAGTCGTGGCCGACACCGGTACGGAAGCTCTCGCGCACGTCTTCCAACGCATGCATGGTCTGCGGCAACCGGTGGAACATGCCCATGCCGTACGACGGGTGATCGGGGGTCGCGAACACGACAGCGGCCTCGGGCGTGAGGCCGAAGCGACCACCCTCGTCGACCGAGACCAGCTTGGCCGCGGCTTGGTTGTGCGCCCACTCGCGCACCCAGCGCTCGACGAGGTTGGTCCGCTCGGCGAGCTCCGCGGTGGTGATCGGTTGGCCTGCCTCTTTCAACGCCGTGTACAGGCCCAGTTGGTCGCCGAGGTGGATCATGCCGGCCGTGACGGCGCCTTCCAGCTTCGAGAACACCTGGAAGGAGAAGAACTTCAGTGCGTTCTCGTCGAGTGCCGTGTCACCTGCAGCGGTCGCCCGCGGTCGTGTTCGTGTCGGTCGTGTTCGTGTCGGTCATGGTGCGAGGTCCTTCAGATGGGGTCGATGAACTTGGCCGGGCGCTTCTCGAAGTTCGACATCACTGCCTCGATCTGGTTGGGCCGACCGATCAGTGAGCCGATGTGCTGCCGCTCGGCAGCGAACTGCTCGGCCGCGCCTTGGTTGAGCAACCCGTTCAGCAGTGCCTTGCCCGCACGAACCGCGTCGGGGCTGCGGCCGGCGATCTCGCGCGCCATGGCCATCGCGTCGTCGTAGGGGTTGTCGGAGAGCTTGGTGACGAGGCCCAACTGATGCGCCTCGCGACCGTCGAACACGCGAGCGGTGAGCACCAGTTCCTTGGCGACGTCGGCGCGCACGAGCTGCGACAGCATCATCGTGCCGGTCATGTCGGGCACCAGCCCCCAATGGATCTCGCGCACGCTCATCTGCGTGTCGGGGTGCACGATGCGGATGTCGGCGCCGAGCGCGATCTGGATGCCGCCGCCGAGGGCATGGCCGTGCACGGCAGCGATCACCGGCACGGGCACCTCCTGCCACACCCAGCAGACCTGCTGGCCGAGGTGCGTGATGCGACCGTCCTTCATCTCGCCCGGGTTGCCCTCGGTGGGTCGGTCGGCAGCTCGCTCGCCGCCGCCGGCCAGAGCAGACATGGTGGCGAAGTCGAGCCCGGCGCAGAACGAGGAACCCTCACCGCTGAGCACGACCACACGCACACCGGGCTCGGTCTTCAGGCGTTCGCCTGCCGCTGCCAGCGCGGCGAACATGGCGTTGTCGAGCGCATTGCGCTTGTCGGCGCGGGTCATGCGCACATCGGCAATGCCGTCGGTGATGGTGATGGAGACGCGATCCTCGGACATGTCCGAGAGTTTGGCAGGTCAGTTCTTCACGGCTCGCAGCGTGTACGTGGCGGCCAGCCGTTCGGGCATCTCGCGCAACCGGAACTCGTTGGGTTCGAACTCGACCATCTCGCCGGCGAGCGGGTTCCACGGCACGGACTGGTGCTCCTCGAAGAGGGTGACGGTCAGCCCTGCGCTCCAGAGCGCGTTGAACACCTCCGACAACGAATGGTTGAAGCTCACGATCGTCGGCGACTCGAGCACACCGTCGTGCTCGACGTACGACTGCTCCTCCACGAACACCGTGCCGGCGGTCTCGAAGTACGGGTACTCGATGGTCACCAGCCCGTCGGGCCGCGGGTCGCACAACGACCACAGCATCGGGTGACCCTCGCGGATGAACAGGAACCCGCCGGGCTTCAGCAGCGCGGACACGACCTGCGCCCATCGAACCACGCTCGGCAGCCAGCAGAGCGCACCGATACCGGTGTACACGAAGTCGAACTCGCCCGCCGGCAGCTGGTCGAGCGCCGAGTACACGTCGCTTTCCACATACTCGACCTGCAGCTCGCACTCGGCCGCGAGCCGGGCCGCCACTTCCAGCGCCGGAGCCGAGAAGTCGAGCCCCGTCATCTGCGCTCCCAGGCGTGCCAGCGACACGGTGTCGGTGCCGATGTGGCACTGCAGGTGCACCCCACGCAGACCGGCGATCTCGCCCAGCCGCGGAAGATCGAACTGCACGACCCGCGACAGGTGGTTGGGGTCGTCGGTGTGCTCGTGGAGCGCATAGCCCTGCTCGTGATGTGGCACACGACTGTCCCAGTTGGCCATGTTGATGCGCGCCCAATCGGCGACGTCGGCGGGGTTGGGATCGATCGGTTCCACGGCGACCAGCCTCGCGCGTCGTGCAACACTGTCGCGATGGAATTGAACCTCTCTGCCGACGAAGTGCTGTCCACCACCCGCGCAGTGCGCAAGCGCCTCGACTTCGACAAGCCGGTACCGCGGGCAGTGATCGAGGAATGCCTTCAGCTGGCACTGCAGGCGCCCACCGGCAGCAACAGCCAGGGCTGGCAGTGGCTGTTCGTCACCGATCCGGCGAAGAAGAAGGCGCTGGCCGACATCTACGCAGCCAACTTCGAGATCTACCGAGCCATGGGCGGCCCGGGCCTGGCCGACGGCGACCCACGCGCCGAGCAGCAGGTGCGCGTGGTCGACTCCGCGCAGTACCTCGCCGACAACTTCCACAGGGTGCCGGTGATGATGATCCCGTGCATCGCGGGCGACCTCGACAAGGTGCCGTCGTTCGTCGGCGCTTCGCTGTGGGGTTCCATCCTGCCGGCAGTGTGGAGCTTCATGCTGGCTGCTCGCGAGCGCAGCCTCGGCACCGCGTGGACCACCATCCACCTGATGAACGGCGGCGAGCAGAAGGCTGCCGAACTGCTGGGCATTCCCGCGGGCATCACCCAGGCAGGCCTTTTCCCCGTCGCGTACACGCTGGGCACCGACTTCAAGCCCGCCACGCGCCTGCCGCTCGAGCCCATCACCCACTGGGAACAGTGGTAACCGAGCTCGGCGACGGCGCCCGGGCGCCCGAGTTCTGCACCCAAGGCGGCTTCGCGTATCGCTTCGATTGGGGCGTCGATGGGCTCGAAGCACTGGCCCACGACGCAGCCGTCGTCGTCGTGATCGACGTGCTGCGGTTCACCACCGCGGTGTGCTGCGCGCTGGAGGCCGGCGCAACGGTGCTGCCCTATCGGTGGAGGGACGACTCCACCGCCGCGTATGCAGCACGGCACCGGGCCGTGCTCGCCGGTCGACGCGAGTTGGGTGAGCCATCGCTCTCCCCCACGGACCTGCTGACGATCGAACCCGGCACGCGGCTGGTCCTGCCGTCTCCCAACGGCTCGACGATCGCGCTCCGCGCTGGCGAGCTCGGCGTTCCGCACGTCCTCGCCGGCAGCCTCCGCAATGCCACGGCGACGGCCGTTGCTGCACGAACGTTGGCCGGTGCCGCACCGATCGTCGTGATCGCGGGCGGTGAACGCTGGCACACGACTGCCGGCCCACTGCGCCCGGCCGTCGAGGACCTGCTCGGTGCCGGTGCCGTGTTCGCGGCGCTCGACCCTGCGGGCGCTGTCTCCGGGGCGCGCTGTTCACCGGAGGCGGCCGCCGCGCGAGCAGCCTTCATCGCCGCCCGACCGTTGCTCTATCAGGCCCTTTGCGAGTCGGCCTCGGGTCGCGAACTGCTGGCCCGTGGGTGGGAGGACGACGTCGCCACCTCAGCCGCTCACGACGTCTCGACGCTCGCGTGCCGGCTGATCGGTCCGGAGTTCAGGTCGCTCTAGCCCGATCGCCCACCACATGACAGCGTCTGTGCGCTACTCCACCAACCGGAGGCCGCTGGGGACGATGGAGGGCTCCGCCTGGGGCAGCTCGACCACGAACTCCGTGCGCCGCGCGGGGAACACGTGCTCGCTCATCAGCACCGCACGGCCATGTGTGTCGGTGGTGATGCGCTCGCAGCGCAGCACCGGACTGCCGGCGGGAACCCCGAGCAAGGTGGCGTCGGCACCGTCGACAGAGTCGGCACCGATCGTCTGCGTCGCGCCGCGCAGCGACACCCAACAGCTCGTAGAACGGGTGGCTCTCCACATCGCGGCGGCTGAGGTGGTGCCCCATTTCGGCGGGGCACCACACGGTGACCACTGCGAACGGTGTGTCGTCGGCCAGGTTGAGCCGCTTCACGCGCAGCACCTGATCGGTACCGAGCACCTTGGCCACACGCGCCGGCGCCGCACGGAAGTCGAACTCGATGACACGTCGTTCGGGGCGAACTCCTCGGCGCTCCAGCTGCCCCTCGATGGTGCCCAGCGCGTCGAGGTGCTGCAGCAGCGGCTCGCCGGCCACGTACCACCCGAAACCTTGTCGTGCGTCGACCAGCCCTTCCTCGCGGAGGATCTCCAGCGCCCGCCGGATGGTGACTCTGCTGACACCGAACTCGGCCGACAGCTCGCTCTCACTCGCCAGCACCTGACCGACACCGACGCTGCCCAACCGCTCGCGCAGGTCGTCCGCGATCTGCTGGTACCGGATCGTCCTCATCGTGTCCTCATCGTCAGGGCCCCTCGATCAGTTCGATGCGGTTGCCGAACGGGTCGGCAATGTGGCACCGGACGGTACCCGGGATCTCGTCACTCCACGTCGCCGACAACCCGCTCGCCGCGATGAACGCTCGCAGGCCGCGGCGCACCAGCGCCGGATGTGCCTTCCTCGCCGGGCGGAAGTCGGCCTCGACCCCGAGATGCACCCGCAGCGCGCCCGACTCGAACCAGCACCCTCCTCGCGCTGCCATCACCGGTGGCTTGGGCACCTCGCGCAACCCGAGCACCCCGGCGTAGAACTCGCGGGCGGCGGCCTCGCCGCCGACAGGGATGGCGATCTGCACGTGGTCGATGGCCAGCCACGGCTCTGTTGTGTCGTCGAGTTGCTCGCTCACTTGTATTATGCTTGTATACAACTGCCACCAACGCAAGTCGAAGATGCAAGGGGATCCGTCATGACCGTCACCGCTGGAACGCCGATCGAACTGGTCGAAGGGGTCTACGCCACGCTTCCAGGGCGGGTTGCCGCCGGGCGCGAGCGCTTCGGCCGGCCGCTCACCCTGACGGAGAAGATCCTCCTCAACCACCTCTACGACCCCACCGAGGCCATCGAGCGCGGCGGCACGTACAACGACTTCCGCCCCGACCGCGTGGCAATGCAGGATGCCACTGCGCAGATGGCGCTGCTGCAGTTCATGACCGCCGGCCTGCCCACCACCCTCGTGCCCAGCACGGTGCACTGCGACCATCTCATCTCCGCCAAGGTCGGCGCCAAGATCGACCTGGGGGTGGCCATCGACACCAACCGTGAGGTGTACGACTTCCTGCGCAGCGTCAGCGCGAAGTACGGCATCGGTTTCTGGGGCCCCGGCAGCGGCATCATCCACCAGGTGGTGCTCGAGAACTACGCCTTCCCCGGCGGCATGATGATCGGCACCGACAGCCACACCCCCAACGCCGGCGGGCTGGGCATGGTGGCCATCGGCGTCGGTGGTGCCGACGCGGTCGACGTGATGACCGGCTTCCCGTTCAACGTGCGCTGGCCGAAGGTGATCGGCGTGCGCCTCAGCGGCACGCTCAGCGGCTGGTCGTCACCCAAGGACGTCATCCTCGAAGTGGCTCGTGTGCTCACCGTCGAGGGCGGCACCGGCGCCATCGTCGAGTACTTCGGTCCCGGCGCCGACAGCATCAGCGCCACCGGCAAGGCCACCATCTGCAACATGGGCGCCGAGATCGGGGCCACCTGCAGCGTGTTCGGGTACGACCACAACATGGCGCAGTACCTGAAGGCCACCGGTCGCGAGGCCATCGCCGACGCGGCCGACAAGGTTGCCGCCGATCTGCGCCCCGACGACGGCGCGGTGTACGACCAACTGGTCGAGATCGACCTCGACCAACTGAAGCCGCTCATCAACGGCCCGCACAGCCCCGATCGCGCCAACCGCGTGGGGGCCGCTGTTGGCGCCGAGGCCCGCGCCAACGGCTGGCCGCTCGACATCTCGTCCGCGCTCATCGGTAGTTGCACCAACAGCTCGTACGAAGACATCACGCGCGCAGCATCCATCGCCCGCCAGGCGGCAGCTCGCGGGTTGCAGGTGAAGACCGAACTGCTCGTCACCCCCGGCAGCGAGCAGACCCGCGCCACCATCGAGCGCGACGGCCTCCTCGCCGACCTGGAGGCCATCGGAGCCCCGGTGCTGGCCAACGCCTGCGGGCCTTGCATCGGTCAGTGGGATCGCCCGGCGAGCGCCAACGGCGTGCCGAACACCATCGTCAACTCGTTCAACCGCAACTTCCCCAAGCGCAACGACGGCTCTGCCAACACGCTGTCGTTCGTCACCTCACCCGACACGGTGGTCGCGCTCGCGCTCGCCGGCCGACTCGACTTCGACCCCACCACCGACACCATCTCCGCGCCCGATGGCAGCGAGGTGTCGCTGGCCGCACCGGTGGGCGAGGTGCTGCCGGCGCAGGGCTACGACCCGGGGGCCAACACGTTCACCGCCCCGCCGGCCGACGGCAGCGGCGTGTCGGTAGAGGTCTCGCCCACCAGCGATCGCCTGCAGCTGCTGGCCCCGTTCACCGCGTGGGACGGCAACGACTACGTGGGTCTGCCGGTGCTGATGAAGGCCAAGGGCAAGTGCACCACCGACCACATCTCGGCGGCCGGCAAGTGGCTGAAGTACCGCGGCCACCTGGAGAACATCAGCGGCAACCTGTTCATCGGCGCGGTCAACGCCTATCAGGCCGCCGACGGCAACGACTACGCGGTCGGCGAAGGCAAGGACTTCCGCGACGGCAGTACCGACAGCTACCCCAACCTGGCCAAGAAGTACAGCGAGGCCGGCGTGCGCTGGGTCGCCATCGGTGACCGCAACTACGGCGAAGGCTCCAGCCGCGAGCATGCCGCGATGGAGCCACGCTTCCGTGGCGGCGTGGTCATCATCACTCGCAGCTTCGCCCGCATCCACGAGACGAACCTGAAGAAGCAGGGCATGGTGCCGCTCACCTTCGCCGACCCGGCCACCTACGACCTCGTCGGCGAGGACGACCGCATCAGCGTGCTCGACCTTCCACCGGTACCCGGGAAGAACGTGCGCTGCCAGATCGTGAAGCCCGATGGCACCACCGTCGACTTCGACGGGGTGCACACCTTCAGTCCCGAGCAGGTCGAGTGGTTCAGGGCCGGCAGCGCGCTCAACGTCGTGCGCAAGAAGGTCGCCGACGGCAAGGCCTGACGCATGGTCTCGTGGCGTGAGTTCGAAGCAACCGAGCCGGAGCTCGCCGGGCGAGTGCAGCGACTGTTCGATGCGGGGCGACACAAAACCGTTGCCACGCTGCGCGCCGATGGCTCGCCGCGCATCTCGGGTATCGAGTGCGAGTTCGTCGACGGTCAGCTGCGCTTCGGCTCCATGGCCCACTCACGCAAGGCCGCCGACCTCGCTCGCGACCCGCGCTTCGCCCTGCATGGCCCCACCTTCCACCCGGTAGAAGGCAAGGAAGCCGAGTGGCCGGGCGAGGCGAAGATCTCCGGCCGGGCCATTCCCGCCGGGCCGGTGACGACCGACGAGGCGACAGGTGAGGCTGCCGAGGGCCAGTCGTTCATCGCCGACGTCACCGAAGTTGTCGTCACGCACCTCGACGAGGCCGCCACCAAGCTCGTCGTCGAATGGTGGACCCCCGAACACGGCATGCGCCTCGTCGAGCGCGACTGAAGCGACCGACTGCTCGTCACCGCTGGTCCTCTGCTCCTCTGCGCGGACGAGGCTCACGGCCGGGCCGACTTAGGGTGAGTGCATGGACCTTCTCGACACGCTTCGCTCGACGGGCGCCGTGCGCGGCTTCACCGACGAGCCAGTTGGCGACGACACCGTCGTGTCGATACTCGACACGGCTCGCTTCGCGCCGAGCGGCGGCAACAAGCAGCCGTGGCGGGTTGCAGTGGTCAAGGATCCGGCGTTGCGTCATGCCATGGCCGAGCTGATGCGACCGGTCTGGGAGGAGTACATGGGCGCCAACGCCGTGGGCCGGCGGCCCTTCGCATTCGGCCGCTCCATCGACGCTGCTCCGGTGGCGGTGCCCAACGCGCTCATCGACGAGATCGGCACCGTGCCGGTCGTGCTGGCCGTGGCAGCCAACCTGCACGACATCGCGATCATGGACGGCAACCTCGACCGGCCGCCGGTGGTGGGCGGCGCCAGCATCTACCCGTTCTGCTGGAGCATCATCCTGGCAGCACGCGCGCATGGGCTGGGCGGCGTGATGACCACCTTCCTCAGCCGCGCCGAGGTCGCCGCCGCTGTTCCACTCGGCCTTCCTGCCGATCACGCGTTGGTCGCCACCATCTTCCTCGGAGTACCCACTCACCAGAACACCAAGCTGCGCCGCAACCCGGTCGATTCGTTCGCCACCATCGATCGTTTCGACGGTGCGCCACTCGCCGGCTGACGACTCGGCGACTCGGCGACTCGGCGACACCAACGGCAACGACACCAACGGCAACGGCAACGGCAACGGCAAGAAACCCCGGTGGGTCGGGCAGACCGCGACGGGTAGCGTCCGCGCATGACCGAACTCCATCCGCTGCCGCCGGTGACCGCCGACGAGCGCACCACGCTCGAACAGTTCCTCGACTACTTCCGCTCGGTGCTCGTGCGCAAAGCCGACGGCATCGACGAGGCCCAAGCCCGTCAACAAGTCGGTGTGAGCGCAATGGACATGCTGGGCCTCGTGCGTCACATGGCACTGGTCGAGCAGTGGTGGTTCAGCCAGGCCTTCGCCGGCAGCACCGAACCCGACCTGTGGGAGGACCCCGACGATCATGATGCGGACTGGCACCACTCCCCCGCCGACACGCTGGCCGTCGCGCTCGATGCGTTGCACACCGAGATCGACAAGGCCCGCGCCGTCGTCGCCGGCGCGACCACGCTCGACGCACTCACGGCGATCGACGTCGGCCCGCCCGACCAGCCCGACCGCTACGGCCCGCGGTCGCTGCGCTGGATCCTGGTGCACATGATCGAGGAGTACGCCCGCCACTGCGGCCACGCCGACGTGATCCGCGAAGCCATCGACGGCACCACGGGCGACTGACGCGACCGACTCCGTCAGAGGTAGCGGTGCTTCTGCAGCCAGCGCAGGGCGAACCAACCGATCAGCGGCGGGAAGTAGAAGGTGACGATGCGGCATGTGAGCGCCGCTGCAAACGCGATGGCGGCCGGCACGCCCAACGCGATGAACCCGGCAGTGAGCGCTGCTTCGGCCACCCCGATGCCGCCGGGCACCGGCATCAGACCGGCGAAAAGGCCGACGCCGATGCTGACGAGGATGACATCTGGCAGGTCGACCGACTGTTGAAACGAGGCCAGCACGGTGAACAGGGTGAGCGCTCCCACCAGTTCGGCGCCGAGGTTGGCGCAGAACGCCTTGGCCATACGGCGCGGAGAACGAAGCAGCGGCCCCAGGAAGTTGCGGAGCGCGACGAACGCCTCCACCACCTTTCGCCTCAGCGCCGGCACGAGCGCGATCACGGCGATGCCGACGACGAGCACCACGGCCAGCAGCACAAGCAGCGAACCGACGGCGTCGAGCGAGAACGTGTGATCCACCTGCAGGTCGACGGAACCGACACCGAACAGCAGGATCGACCCGCCGAGTGCGAGCTGGCCCAGAAAGCCGATGAAGCCGTCGAGCGCACCGACGGCGACCGCAGTGGTGGGCTCGACGCCGTTTCGCTGGAAGAACCGGATGTTGACGGCCACCCGGCCGGCGGTGGATGGCATCGCCAGGTTCACGAAGTTCATCGCGAACTGCAACACGATGAGCCTGCCCAGCGGCACCTTGACGGGTGAGAGCGCGACGAGTGCGTACGCGTTGGCCGGACGCGAGAGCAACGAGACGGCGAACGCGAGCAGCACGATCGGCAGGCTCGCCTCTCGCAACGCGTCGAAGATGGTGTCGAAACCGATCTCGAGCAGGCCCGTGATGAGCGTCGAGCCCGCGACGAAGAGCAGCACGGCCATCACTACGCTGCCCAGCGTCAGGCGTCGCAGCCGCTGCAGATCGCGAGGCTGGGCGCCCGCGGCAGCGACCGCTGCTGCACGAATGTCGTCGATGTCGAGGCCCGCCGCCGAGAGATCGCGACGCAGGCGGGGCGACATCGCCGCCGGCTGCGTGTAGGCCGAGACATCGGCCAACCCGTCGGCGCCGAGCGCAGCCAGGGCACCCTCGACGGCCCGCTCGGTGCCGAATCGAATCGCGGTCGTTGCCAGCAGCTGCGCCCGATCGGTGAGAAACGCGGTGGATGACGACTCGATCTCACCCGCCGAGAAGTCGGCGAGGCTCACTGCGCCACCGTCGACGAACAGCCGCTCCGAGTCGATGGCGCCGTGCGTGATGCGCGCCGCGTGCAGCGTCGCGAGCATCTGCCACATGTGGTCGCACAGCGAGTCGTCCAGCGGCGTGGTGACCTCGTCGAGCGGCTGGCCGGTTCGACGGATGACCAGCAACGCGTCGCCGATCTGGTCGGCGCCGGCGGCGACGACGGAGTGCACGGGTGCGCCTCGCCGCTCTGCCAGCAGGGTGAGGAACGCTTCGTGCTCCACCTGCTGCAGCCGCGTGAGGGCAAGGGTGGGGCCGGCGTCGCGGTACCAGACGAAGCGCCACAGCGAGACGATCAGCTGGCCGTCCCAGGCGTCGCGCCCGTACAGCTTCACGTCGAGCTCGTCGCCGGACTCACCGCGGGCCCGTATGCGCACCACGCCGGCCCGGCGCACCATCTCGTAGGGCTGCGCGACGATGCCGATGCCCGCCAACGCAGCCTGCACCTGGGTGAGCGACGGCATACCGCCCGGGGAACCGAGCGCGAGGTGCACCGCCGCCGCGACGGCCAACCCGAGCGCCACCGCCCCGATGGAGCCGGTGGGGCTGGTGACGCCGAGCCCGAGAGCGGCGAGCCCGCCCAGCGTCATCAGCCAGCGGCTGAGGTAGCGGTACGGTCGGCTCAGGTGCGATGAGGCAACGCTGGTGATCGCCACCCACAGCGCCAGCCCACGGCGGGGTACGAGACGGGCGACTCCGACTGGAAGAGATCGTCGAGCACGTCCGGCCAGCTGCCGTTGGCCACGCGGCTCACCACCAGTGCGATGCAGACCACGGCGACGACCGCGATCGCGAGATCGCGCACCAAACCCCACTGGCGGCGCACGACGGCGACCAGCGCCACGCCGAAGGCCCACGCGATCAGCAGGTCGTGAAGGATGGCCCAGATCGGGCCCATGAACCCGGGAAAGCTGGCGAACACAGCGTCGATCGAGGCCTCGAAGCCGCGCAACGGTTCGCCGGCACGGGTGGCGAACAGCGCGAGCACGAACGCTGCGGTGACCAACATGGTGATGTCGGTGGGCCGCCGGTCGCGGGGCGCCCCCGCCGGTACGGCGAAGAAGCGTCCGGTCAACGCTTGCTCGGCTGTTCCGTCGTGCACCTGCATGACCCCCCGTGTGTTCCCGACCGGCCATGCCGATTCCGCCGATCCTTTCAGATTCGCACGCTGCGCGGTGACTCTTCGCCTGTCCGGCGACCACCGCTAGCGTCGGGCGGATGACAGCGCTCGCGCCAGACCCCGAACTGCTCCCCACCGCAGACGAGCCCACTCTGTTGCACTCGTTCCTCGAGTACTACCGATCGATCTTCGTCCGCAAGGCCGAGGGCCTCACCGAAGCACAGGTGCGGCTGCAGCTGGGGCCCAGCGAACTGACGATGTTGGGGCTCGTTCGGCACATGACAGAGGTGGAGCGCGGCTGGTTCCGCCGGCGGTTCATGGCGCTCGACGCGCCACCGCTGTACTACGACGACTCCGACCCCGACGGCGACTTCCACCCCATGCCCACCGACACCATGCCCGCCGCACTGGCTGCACTGCAGCTCGAGATCGACTTCGCTCGGCTGGCCACCGCCGGCATGGCGATGGATGCGTTGGCCATGGCCGTGCCGACCGCGCAGCGCATTCCCGGCTGGCAACCGTCGTTGCGCTGGATCCTGGTGCACATGATCGAGGAGTACGCCCGGCACTGCGGCCACGCCGACCTGTTGCGCCAAGCAGCAGACGGCGCAACCGGAGATTGACGGACCGGCTGACGGGCTGAACGGCTGACGGGCGGAAGCTGGCTAACGTCGCACCATGCGCGTCGGTCTGATCATCTTCCCCACGGACAAAGGCATCCAGCCCATCGAGCTGGGCCGCGAGGCCGAAGCCCGCGGCTTCGACGCCCTCTGGTTCCCCGAGCACTCACACATCCCCGTCAGCCGGCGCACGCCGTGGGGTGGCCGCGACGGAGCGCCGCCGCTGCCCGAGGAGTACTGGCGCACGCACGATCAGTTCATCGCACTTGCAGCCATCGCCGGTGCCACCGAACGCATCAAGCTGGGCACCGGCATCACGTTGGTCGCGCAGCGCGATCCCATCTGGCTGGCGAAGGAGATCGCCTCGCTCGACATGATCTCCAACGGTCGCGTCCTGTTCGGTGTGGGCTACGGATGGAACCACGAGGAGATGGAGAGCCACGGCGTCGACCCCCGCACCCGCCGCCGGCTGGTGCGCGAGAAGGTTCTGGCGATGAAGCAGCTGTGGACCCAGGACGAAGCCGAGTTCCACGGCGAGTTCGTCAACTTCGACAAGAGCTGGAGCTGGCCCAAGCCGGTGCAGCAACCGCACCCACCCATCATCATCGGCGCATCGCCCACTCCGTTGCACTTCCGCCACATCGTCGAGTACGGCGACGCGTGGATGCCCATCGAGGGGCGCTTCCCTGTCGACGACAAGTGGATCGACCTGCAGCAGGCCGCCACCGATGCCGGGCGCGACCCGGCCACGCTGCAGCTGGGCGTGTTCGGCGCCAAGCCCGACGCCGGGCACCTGGCCCACCTTCGCGACCTCGGCGCATCGTTCGTGGCACTCGGGCTTCCGGCGCTGGATCGCAACGCTGCTCTTGCAGCGATGGATGCCTACGCACCGCTGGTGGCCGAGTTCAACAGCTGAGCCGCTGCTGAGCGACGGCTGTCGAACTGCTGCCGCACCACCGCCGCTGCACGCCGGCCCAATCCGGATTCGGGTCCGCTCCGAACCGGCTTCATCGTGAGCATCTCTTCCGCGCCCGAGAACGCACGCCTCATGGGGCGTGGCTATGGTTCGCCGCTGTGAGTGCCCTGCAGCGACGAGCCGTCA
The DNA here is from genome assembly GCA_016722025.1 of Acidimicrobiaceae bacterium. Classification (GTDB taxonomy): domain Bacteria; phylum Actinomycetota; class Acidimicrobiia; order Acidimicrobiales; family Ilumatobacteraceae; genus UBA668. Next base: position 91,330 of record JADKGZ010000005.1, on the reverse strand, counting down.
GCATTCCCTCGGTGCTGCTTGCAGCGACCGCGTTGTTGGTGCTGCTCCCGGTGTGGCTGCCACTGGCGGCGCTCGCCGACCTCGTCCGCGGCAGGCTGCGCCTGCCGACGGTGCGCCTGCTCGCGTTCGCGGTCTGCTGGTCGTGGCTGGAAGCCGTGGGCGTCACCATCGCAGCCGGCCTGTGGCTCGTCGGGCAGCGGCGCAACGCTCGCGCGCACTTCGCACTGCAGCGGTGGTGGGCCGCGCAGTTGATGAACGCGCTGCAGCTCACCACCGGCATCCGCGTGGATGCCGCCGACGCCACCAGCCTCTCGCCGGGCCCGGCGATCATGCTGTGCCGCCACGCAAGCCTCGCCGACTCGCTGCTCAGCGCGTGGGTGGTCACCTCCAAGGCGCGCATGAACCCGCGCTACGTGCTCAAGAAGGAGCTGCTCGCCGACCCGTGCCTCGACGTCGTCGGCAACCGGCTGCCCAACTACTTCCTCGATCGCCAAGCGCCCGACTCGGCGACGGAGCTCTCCGCACTGCGCATCCTCGCCGCCGGGCTCACGGACGGCCAGGTTGCCGTCATCTTCCCCGAAGGCACACGCTCGTCGCCACCGAAGCGAGCGCGAGCGCTGCAGAAGATCCGCGAGCGAGATCCCGCCCGAGCTGATCGGTTGGCCGAGATGCAGCACCTGCTCCCGCCGCGCCCGGCGGGAGCCCTCGCTCTGCTCGGCGGGTGCCCGCAGGCAGATGTGATCGTTGCCTGGCACGTCGGCTTCGACGGGCTCGACACCTTCGGCGGCATCCTGCGCCACCTCGCCCGTACGCCGACGCCCGTGCAGTTCCATGCTCGCCGCATCGCCCGCGCCGATGTACCCGGCGGCGACGCCTTCACTCGTTGGCTCGACGATCAGTGGCTACAGTCCGACCGAGCCGTGCACGCACTGCTCCAACCCGAAGGAACACGATGATCGCATCGGCCAGCGCCACCGCACTCACCACCGCCGTCGTCACCATCGCGATCTTGATGGTCGGCACCTGGGTGGTCAGCCTGCTGCTCAAGAACGCATCCATCGTCGACATCGTGTGGGGCTTCGGCTTCGTGTGCGTCGCGTGGGCGGTGCGGTTCAACGTCGACGGGTTGGCCGCTCGGCAGAACCTGCTGGTGGCGATGACCACCGTCTGGGGCCTGCGCTTGGCCGGCTACCTGTTCTGGCGCAACCACGGCAAGCCCGAGGACTACCGCTACCGCGCGATGCGCAAGCGCTGGGGCCCTCGCTTCCCTCTCATCTCGCTGGGCACCGTCTTCGGGACGCAAGGCGTGCTGATGTTCCTGGTCTCGCTACCCGTGCAGCTGGGCCAGACCGCGACCACACCCTCGATCGGCGTGCTGGCGTGGCTGGGTGTGGCACTGTGGCTGGTCGGCCTGTTCTTCGAAGTGGTCGGCGATGCACAGCTGGCCCGATTCAAGAAGGACCCCGCCAATGCCGGCGTGGTGATGGACAAGGGGCTGTGGCGCTACACCCGCCACCCCAACTACTTCGGCGATGCGTGCGTGTGGTGGGGCATTGCGCTGGTTGCCGCCGAGACCACGGTGGGCCGGTGGGGCCTCATCGGCGCACTGGTGATGACCATCCTGCTGCGCCGCGTCAGCGGCGTGACCTTGCTGGAGAAGTCACTCGTGAAGCGACGCAAGGGGTACGTGGAGTACGTGGCCCGCACCAGCCCGTTCGTGCCGCGGCCGCCGAAGAAGGCGTAACCAACGGGTCAATCGGTGCCGGGCCGCCGCCGCGACTCGTGCTGCAGGTCGCCCTTGTAGCCCGGCGGCAGCGCCAGTGCGATCTCTTCGGCGGTGGGTTCGTGCTGCTCGCGGCTCTCCGCGGGCAGCAGATCCATCAGCGCCTTCATGATTCGCTTGGTGTCTGCGTCGGGGCTGCGATGGCCCAGCTTCACCGGCGACCCCACCGTGACGGTGACGGTGGGCGGTGCGACCAGGTTGAGCATGTTGGGCACTCGTGCCGACCGCGGCCACACCTTCTCCGTGCCCCACAGGCCGACAGGGATGACCGGTACCTTGGCCAGCGCCGCCAAGCGAGCAGCGCCCCAACGGCCCTTCAGCTGCGGGTCGTAGAACGCCTTGCCACGCGGAATGGTGCCCTGGGGCATCATGGCCACCAGGTCGCCGTTGGCGAGCGCCTCGGCAGCGGCCTGCAGCGGCTCGTCGCTGCCGGTGCCCCGATCGACCCTGATGCCGCCCATCGCTGCCGCCAACTGGCCCACGACGGGTGCGTCGAACACTTCCTTCTTGCCCAGGAAGCGCACCGTGCGATCGGTCTGAGCGATGGTGACGGCCAACGCCGCCGAATCGAAGTAGCTGCGGTGGTTGCCGACGATGATGGCGGGGCCGCTGGCGGGGATGTTGTCGGTGCCGCTGATGCGGAACTTCGCATACGGGAAGAACAACGGGTGCGTGAAGCTGAGCGCCAGGCGCTGTATCTCCATGTTGACGACTGGGATCTTGGCCATCGACGACACGTCCTTGGTGAGGTCCGCAGCGGCGGAGAGGTCGAGCGTGGGCCAGCGACGTGCCGCGGCCATCAGCTTCATGCGCGGATCGGGGTTGACCACGAACGGGTGCCCCACGGCGGCGAGCAGGGGTGTGTCGTACACGCTGTCGCTGTAGGCGAAGCTCTCCGCCAGATCGACGCCGTGCGCGACGGCCCAGTCGCGCACCGCGCTGAGCTTGCCGGCGCTCCACACGAACGGCCCGTCGAGCGTGCCATCGTAGGTGCCGTCGGCGTTGAGGCCGTAGCGAGTGGCCACCACGTCGTCGAGGCCGAGCAGGTCGGCCAACGGCTTCACCAGGTCGTAGGGAGTGGTGGTGGCCATCACCAGCTGCCGCCCGGCGGCTCGGTGCTCGGCGAACAGCGGCGCGGCCAACGGCTGCACCAAGGCGGCGAGCGCGTCGGCGGCGCCGCTCGCCGCGTGCTGCACGACCGAGCGCTGCCGGCCTTTGGCGAACGTGACTGCCTGGCGCGCCAACGCCATCGACGGCAGGGTCTCGCCAATGGTGTTGAACAGCTTGTAGAGCAGGTTCTCGCCAGGGATGGAGCGGGTGACCAGGCCGGCCTCGCGCATCGCGTGCGAGAAAACCTCGCCGGAGGCGCCGGCCAGCAGCGTGCGGTCGAGGTCGAAGAAGGCGGCGCCCTGTGTCATCGCGCCACTGTACGCCGAGGAGCGCCACGCCAGAACGGGAAAGGCCCCGCTTGGGGGAAGCGGGGCCTCTCAACCTTTGAACCCTGCGGCTTGGGGAAGCCACATTGTTGGGTTCTTGTCGAGCAAATCGTTGGGGGACGATTCGCTGCGATCAACATGTGAAAGTATGCACGTGAACGAGTGATCTTTCAAGCGCATTTCGAAGATACTCGGTATCGTTTTTCGTGATGGATCTGCGCCAGCTCACCTCGTTGGTCGCCATCGCCGATCACGGCACGTTCTCGGCCGCCGCGCGGGCCCTCTACACCGTCCAATCCAACGTCAGCGGGCACATCGCGCGCTTGGAGCGCGAGCTGGGCGTGCTGCTCGTCGACCGCCAGCGTGGTGGTCTCACCGACGAAGGTCTGGTAGTGGTCGAACGAGCACGCAGAGTGCTCCACGAGTTGGACGACATCTCGGCCGAGATGGCCAGCCGCGGCGATGAAGTGCGCGGCGACACACGGCTGGGCGTCATCGGCACCACGGCACGATGGTTGCTCCCGCAGATGCTGACCCAGCTCGCCAAGCAGCACCCCGGGGTGCACGTCACCGTGCACGAGGGCAACACCACCAACCTGCTGCCGCGACTGCTCGCGCAGCAGCTCGACGCCACCATCGTGCATCTGCCCGTCGACGATCCGGAGGTGAGCGTCGAGCCGCTCTTCGCGGAGGACCTGGTGCTGCTGGTGCACACCCGCCACCACCTCGCCGGGCACGAGTCCATCGCGCTGGCCGATCTGGCGGGCGAACCACTGATGCTGCCCCCGATCGGCGCCGCCCTGCGCAGGGCCATCGACCGCGCCGCCGCCAACGTGGGTGTCGAGCTGGTCGCTCAGGTGGAGATCGACGGCGTGCGGCTGCTCACCTCCCTCGCCTTCGAAGGCTTCGGCGCCGCCATCGTGCCCGCCACCGCCGTCCCGCGCTGGCTGAAGGGCGACTTCCGCCGCATCGCCGTGCCCGAACTGCCTCGGCGCGTGGTGGGTTGGGTGCAACGCCGCCGGCCCAGCCCGGGTTCACCCACACGCGCCTTGCAGGCCGTGCTGCGTGACGTCATCGCGACGCAGGGCGCAAAGCAGCCGGGGCTGTACGTGGGCGCAGACGCCTTTCCGCTCGGCCGCTCCGTCTAGTCTCTGCCCGATGTCGTCCGTCGCGCTGCGCAGCAAGGTGCCGGGCTCGGTACGTCGTCGACGTGCGCGACTTCCACGGTCGCGCCGTCGTGTGGGCAGAGGTCGACGCCACCGACCGCAAAGGCGCGCTGTCCAGCGAGTCGTCCTCGATGCTCGAGCATGCCGCCCACACGGCCCACGACGCGAAGCTGCCGCTGGTGGGCGTGCTGCGCTCCAGCGGCGCCGACATCGTGGAAGGTTTCAGCGCGCTCCACGGGTGGGGCAAGGCCGCGCGGGCCCTCACCGATTGCTCGGGTGTCGTGCCCACCATCTTGATCGTCGACGGCCCGGCCGTGTCGGGGCCGGCGTTGTTGCTGGGCATCGCCGACCACGTGGTGATGACCGAGGCCGCGTACGCGTTCGTCAGCGGTCCCACGATGGTGGCCGACTTCACCGGCGTGGTCATCGACAACGACGAACTGGGCGGCGCGGCCAGTCACAGTCGCTACAGCGGTGCCGCCACGATGGTGGCCCCCGACCTGGAGCAGGCGATCGAGCTCGCCGCGCAATTGCTGGCCTACTTCCCACCGCACAACGACGAAGAAGCGCCGCGGTGGCCCACCGACGACGCCATCGATCGCCGCACTCCCGAGGCCGGGGCGCTCATCCCCGCCTCGTCCACCGGCAGCTATGACGTGCGGTCGGTCATCCGAGCGCTCGCCGACGACGGCGACCTGTTGGAGCTGCGGCCGCGGTGGGCGGCAAACGTGGTCACCGCTCTCACCACCATCGGTGGCATGCCCGTGGGCGTGGTGGCCAACCAACCGCTGGCGCTGGCCGGCACGCTCGACATCCCTGCCTCGCAGAAGGCAGCTCGGTTCGTCGCCACCTGCGATGCGTTCAACCTGCCCATCATCACCCTGGTCGACACGCCCGGCTTCTACCCCGGCAAGGACCTCGAGTGGCGAGGCATGATCCGCCACGGCGCCCAACTGGTGTTCGCCTACGGACGGGCCACCGTGCCTCGCATCTGCGTGATCCTGCGCAAGAGCTATGGCGGCGCGTACATCGTGATGGACTCGAAGCGGATGGGCAACGACCTGTGCCTTGCATGGCCGTGGGCCGAACTGGCGGTGATGGGCGCCGGCCAGGCGGCAGCCATCCTGCAGCGCCGCGCCACCCCCGACGAGCGAGCCGCCTTCGAAGCCGACTACTCGCAACGCCTGCTCAACCCCTACATCGCAGCCGAGCGGGGCTACGTCGACGCCGTGATCGACCCGGCCGAGACACGGCAGATCATCGGCGAGGCGCTGCTGATGCTGATCGACAAGCGCGAGCGCCTGCAGCCCCGCACGCACGACAACACACCGCTCTAGTCCCTGCTCGTGCCCCGACCCGTGCGCCGCGGGCTTTCGCCGGCCGCTTCCCGGCCGGGTGGACCTTGGCCGACAGTGCACCGCTAGTCTCATCGGCCGAGGGACAAAAGCCCTCGGTCTCGACATCGTGTCATCGAAGGGAACAACATGCCCGACACCATCACCATCACCGACGATCGCACCGGGAAGACGATCACCGTGCCCATCCAAGGCGGTGTCTTCCCCGCTGCCGCGGTGCGCGAGCTGGATCCGGGGTTGTTCATCTACGACCCGGCCTACATGCAGACCGCCGCCTGTAAGAGCGCGATCACGTACCTCGATGGTGATGCGGGCATCCTGCGCTATCGCGGGTACCCGATCGAGCAGCTGGCGGAGAAGAGCACGTACCTGGAAGTGGCCTACCTGCTGCTCAACGGCGAACTGCCCGACACCACACAGCTGGCCAAGTGGAACGACGACGTCATCCATCACACGTTCATCCACGAGAACATGCGCAAGCGGTTCGTCGACGGTTTCCACTACGACGCCCACCCGATGGGCATGTTGGTCAGCGCGATGGGCGCGCTCGGCACGTTCTACAACGATGCCAAGGACATCCACGACAAAGGCAGCCGCGACAAGCAGATCCTGCGCCTCATCGCCAAGATGCCCACGCTGGCGGCCATGTGCTACCGGTTCTCGGTGGGCCTGCCGTTCGTCTACCCCAACAACTCGCTGTCGTTCCCCGGCAACTTCCTCAACATGATGTGGCGCATCGGCGACTACGAGATCGACCCTCGCCTCGAGCGAGCGATGGACGTGCTGTTCATCCTCCACGCCGACCACGAGCAGAACTGCGGCACCACCGCCATGCGCGTCGTCGGCTCCAGCCACGCCGACCCGTACTCCTCCGCCGCGGCCGCCGCATCGGCGCTTTACGGCCCGCTGCACGGCGGCGCCAACGAAGCCGTGGTGCGCATGCTCACCGAGATCGGCAGCATCGAGAACGTGCCGGCCTTCATCGAAGAGGTGAAGAGCGGCAACGGCAGTCGCCTGATGGGCTTCGGCCACCGCGTGTACAAGAACTTCGACCCGCGGGCCACCATCATCAAGAAGGTCGCCTACGACGTCTTCGAGGTCACGGGCAAGAACCCGCTGCTCGACATCGCGCTGAAGCTGGAGGAAACGGCGCTCAGCGACCCGTACTTCATCGAGCGCAAGCTGTACCCCAACGTCGACTTCTACTCGGGCCTCATCTACCAGGCACTGGGCTTCCCCGTCGCCATGTTCACCGTGCTGTTCGCCATTCCGCGCACGGTCGGCTGGCTCGCGCACTGGCAGGAACTTCTGGGCGACAAGGAGCAGAAGATCAGCCGTCCTCGCCAGTGGTACACCGGCGAAGGCACTCGCGACTACGTGCCCATCACCAACCGCTGACCCGCGCGCGCCTCTGCCGGCCGGCACGAAACATCCGAGAAACTCTGCTGCAGGGTCGTTCCCACACGCCTCGAGCGTCCGTATGGTGTGCGCCAGTGACTGCCCCGAAGATCCTCGTCGTCGATGATGAGCCCACCGTCCGCGAGGTCGTCGCTCAGTACCTCACTCGCGATGGCTACCAGGTGCGCGAGCTGGACCGTGGCGATCTCGTCGCTACCGCCGTCGCTCAGTTCCAGCCCGACCTGATCGTGCTCGACATCATGCTGCCCGGTGCCTCTGGGCTCGACTTCCTCCGCTCGTCGGGTGCCGAGCGGGTGCCGGTGATCCTGCTCACCGCTCGCGTGGAGGAGCACGACCGAGTGCTGGGCCTCGAACTGGGCGCCGACGACTACATCTCCAAGCCGTTCTCGCCGAGAGAACTGGTGGCCCGCGTTCGCACCGTGCTACGCCGGGCGCAGTTCTCTCCCACCGCGCCCGACGCGCTGCACTTCGAAGGGTTGCTCCTCGACCTGCGCGCACGCGAGGTGCTGGTCGACGAGCGACCGGTCGCGCTCACTGCCAAGGAGTTCGACCTGCTCGCGTTCCTGGCGCAAGCACCGCGCCAGGTGTTCTCCCGCGCGCAGCTGCTGCACCACGTGTGGGATTCATCCCCCGACTTCCAGGACCCGGCCACCGTGACGGTGCATGTGCGCCGGCTGCGCAACAAGATCGAGGCCAACCCCGAACACGCGCGCTGGATCACCACGGTGTGGGGTGTGGGCTACAGGTTCGAACCGTGAACTGGCGGCTGGTGCTGTGGCTGGCGGCCCTGGTCGCGGGTGCCGCGGTGCTGGCAGAGCTGCTGTTGTCGCCGGCGACGACCGACGATCGATGGCACCTGCTGGCCATTCTCGCGGCACCGGCGATGGTGACCGCCGCGCTGGTGCCGTTGCTGCGCCGTTGGGTGTCCAGCCGCGCCAGCGTCGCCGGCGCTGCCCTCGTGGTCGGGCTCTGCTCACTCGCACTGGGTGCCGTCACCACGTCGGCGGCCTCGAATGCGATGTTCCTCTCCTCACACGACTACCGGCTGTTCCTGGTCGTACTGGTGCTGTCGTGTGGCATCGCACTCGTCGTCGGCTCGCAGCTCACCCGTCCGCTCGCTCGCGACATCGCCCGCCTGGGCGACGTGGCCGAGCAGGTGGCGGCAGGCGACCTGTCCGCGCGAACAGGCATCCAGCGCAAGGACGAGGTGGGCCGTACCGCTGCTGCGGTCGACCACATGGTGCACTCGTTGCAGGCAGCCGCCGACGAGCGCGAACGACTGGCCGCGGCCAGGCAGATGCTGTTCACCAGCATCGGGCACGACCTGCGCACCCCGCTGGCGGCCATGCGGGCAGCCGTAGAGAGCCTGCAGGACGGCATCGCACCCGACCCGAAGCGATACCTCGGGGTGGTCGGCAACGAACTGGACAACGTGGAGGCACTGCTCGATCAGCTCGTCGAGTTCGCCCGCATCGAATCGGGCCAACGCCCGCACGCTCGCGAGACCGTGTCGGTTGCAGAGATCGCTCACGAGGCGATCGAGGCGCTCACACCGGTCGCCGATCGGCGAGGCGTGCACCTCACGTTGCACGCCGTCGGCCCGGGCCACATCACCGCCAACCAGCTCGACATCAGCCGCGCACTGCGCAACCTGGTGGAGAACGCCATTCGGCACTCCCCTGCCAGCGGCACCGTGGCCGTCTCGGTCTGCGAAGGGGGCGATGCCGACGCCGGCGTCGCAGTCATCGTCGCTGACGAAGGCGAAGGGTTTCCCACCGACTTCCGCCCGCTCGCCTTCGACCCCTTCACACGCGCCGACCCGGCGCGTGCCACCCGCACCGGCCACGCCGGCCTGGGCCTTGCCATCACTCGCGCGCTCGTGCAGCAGCACGATGGTCGGGCGTGGTTGGGCGACGGTCCCGGCGGCGATGTGCATCTCTGGTTCCCCTCCAAGGAGCAGTCATGACCCTCCACGTCCCCAAGCACTTCGCGGCACTCGCCGGGCTCGTCGCCGGCGCCCTCGCCGTCACCATCGGCATGCTCGTCGCGGCCATCACCGAAGTCGTCTCCCCCATCGATGCCGTCGGCAGCGAGGTGATCGACCGTGTGCCACGCTGGGTGAAGGAGCAGGCCATCGAGTGGTTCGGCACCGACGACAAGCTCGCCCTGCGCGTCGGCATCATCAGCATCCTCACCATCGCTGCCGTCGGGCTCGGCGTCGTTGCCGCTCGGCGTCCGTGGGTCGGAGCCGCCGGTATCGGGCTCTTCGGGCTGGTGGGCGCCCTCGCTGCGGCGCATCGCCCCGGCGAAGGGCTGGGCGCGGCAGTGCCCAGCATCATCGGAGCCGCCGTCGGCGCCGCAGTACTGCATCGCATGGTGCGCCCGCGGCCCATCGAGGTTCCCGGCCCATCGCAGGCTCCTCTCGGGTGGGACCGGCGACGGTTCCTCGCCGCCGGCGGGGTCGCCGCAGTCTCCGCCGCCGCCGCCGGGGGTGTTGCACAGGCGCTGGAGAACCGGCGCGTGGACGAGCTTCGAGCAGCAACCCGCGAGCCCCTGCCCGAGCTCGCCGCGAGCGCCGGCCCGGACACGAGCACCGCACCGCTCGACCTGCCGCCCGACGCACAGCTGTTCGACGAGACACCGTTCGTGACACCCAACGACGAGTTCTACCGCATCGACACCGCGCTCTCGTTCCCCAACATCAACATCGACAAGTGGAGCTGCGAGATCACGGGCATGGTGGATGTGCCGTTGAAGATCAGCTACGCCGACCTGCTGGCGATGCCGCAGGTCGAGCGAGCGGTCACCCTGTGCTGCGTCTCCAACGAGGTGGGCGGCGAGTACATCGGCAACGCGGTGTGGCGCGGCGTGATGCTGCGCGACCTGCTCGAGACGGCAGGCGTGCAACCAGGTGCTGAGCAGGTCTACAGCACCAGCCTCGACGGCTGGACCTGCGGCTTCCCGGTGGCGGCAGCGTTCGACGGGCGCGACGCGATGATCGCCATCGGCATGAACGGCGAAGCGCTGCCACTGGAGCACGGGTACCCCGCACGGCTGGTGGTACCCGGGTTGTACGGCTACGTCAGCGCCACCAAGTGGTTGGCCAGGATCGAGCTCACCACCTGGGACCAAGAGGGCTACTGGGTGCCTCGCGGTTGGTCCGCCGAGGGCCCTGTGAAGACGCAGTCGCGCATCGATGTGCCGCGCACCAAGACCGTGCCCAGCGGCAAGCAGGCCATCGCGGGTGTCGCCTGGGCCCAGTTTCGCGGCATCGCGAAGGTGGAGGTGCAGATCGACGACGGTGAGTGGCAGCAGGCCACGCTGGGCGCCGACGTCAGCGACGACACCTGGCGTCAATGGCTGCTGGAGTGGGCCCCCACGCCCGGGCTCTACCTGCTGAAGGTGCGCGCCACCGACAAGACGGGCGAGACGCAGACCGAACTGCAGACCCCCGTCGCGCCGAACGGAGCCACCGGCTACCACACCATTCGGGTCAAGGTGGAGTAGCGCTGCTGGCGGTCAGATCGTGATCACGATCTTGCCGGCGTTGGCGTTGCTCGCCATCAGCTCGTGTGCGGCGGCGATCTCGTCGAGTGTGAAGCGGCAATCGATCACCGGGCGCAGACGGCCATCGGTGAACAGCGGCAGCATCTCGGCGGCGAAGCGACGGGTCACGGCGACCTTCTCCTCGATCGGCCGTGCTCGCAAGGTGGTGCCCACCCAGTGGGCCCGCTTGGCCATCAACAGCCCGACGTTGACCTGCACGCTGCCGCCGCCCATCAGGCCCACCTGCACGATGCTGCCACGCTGCGCGACAGCCTGCAGGTTGCGATCGATCTCCTCGCCGCCCACCACGTCGAGGATGGTGTCGAAGCCCGCCGGCACCGCTGCTTTCGCGGCTGCCAGCCAATCGCTCGGCGACCGGTCGAACACCAGATCCGCGCCGAGCGAGCGACACAGCGCGGCCTTGCCCGGCGAGCACGTGACCGCGATGCGTGCCCCGACTGCCTTCGCGATCTGGATGGAGGCAGTGCCCACCCCCGACGCACCGGCATGCACCAGCGCCCAGCGCCCGCTGGTGAGGCCGCCCTGCAGGACCAGCGCATCCCATGCGGTGAGGAACACCTCCGGGATCGCCGCCGCCTCGGTGAGCGGCATCGTTGCCGGTACCGCCAGCAGCTGCCGCTCGTGCACGGCGATTCGCTCGGCGTAGGCACCGCCGGCCGTGATGCCCATCACCCGGTCACCCACCTGCCACATGGTGACCCGCGAGCCGACGGCGGCAACCGTGCCGGCGAACTCCAACCCGGGAATCTCCGGCTGGGCCTTGCGCGGGTCCGGGTACAGGCCCATGCGCTGCAACAGATCTGCACGATTCAGCGCCGTGGCAGCGACCTGCACCAACACTTCGTCGGGGCCGGGCACGGGGTCGGCGACCTCTTCGATGGAGAGGACCTCCGGGCCGCCATACGAGTGGAGCACGACTGCACGCATGCCGCAGTCTCACACGCAGCGCTTCACGGGAGCACACTGACCGTGCCGGCAACGGGATCGATGGTCACCATGGCACCGTCGGGCACCATGACGAGCGCCGCGTGCGCGCCTACTACGGCAGGAATGCCGAGCTCACGGGCCAGCACCGCGGCGTGGCTCATCGGGCCACCGGCGGCGGTGATGATGCCGCCGGCCAGCGACAGCACCAGGTTGTAGGCGGGTGTGGTGCAGGCAACCACCAGCACTTCGCCGGGCTGCAGGCGATCGAGAGCGTCCTCCGGCGATGCCGCCACGCGTGCGACGGCCGTGACCGAGCGGGTGCCGATGCCGACGCCGTGCAGCCCTGACGCCGCGACCTGGCCGTCCATGCCGAGGTGGCGGACCACGGCCTGCACAGCACCGACCATCTGCGACAGTGCATGGGGCAGCACGTCCAACGGTGGGGCGGCTTCGGGCGACCCCAGCACCGCCGGCGCGGCGAGCAGCCGCTGCGCTCCGCGGGCGTCCGCTCTGGCTTGTAGCTCGTTGCCGTCGGGAAGCTCGGCGACACCGGTTGCGGCCAGCTCCGACGGCAGCAGCTCGATCGCCAGTTCGCGACGGTCGCTGCGGCCCGCCGCCACCAATCGCGCGCCCACCTCGAGCAAGGCACGGCGCACCAACCCCGCCGGCCACTCGGCCGTGACCGGGCCGTTGTCGTCGCGCAGGTCCATCGCGTCGCGGGCACTGGCGAGCAGCTGATCGAACTCGGTGTGGTGCTTCGCCGGCACCGCGGCCCGGACCACCTGCGTGCGCGCCTGAACTTGCGCCGTGGTGTCGAGCGCAGCAGACGCCAGAATCGAGCCGAGCACGACATCGGGTCGCTCACCGAGGGTGAGCCCGTCGAAGTCGTAGCGCGAGAAGAGCACCCACTCGCGCTCGCGCAGGTACGCGGTGACGGCAGCATCGATCTCGGTCGAGAGCGAGCGCAGCTCGTCGAGCGTCGCCGGCTCGACACCCGTCGCCCTCACCAGCGCCGCGATGCTGGCGCCCTCTCGAGCGGGACCGCTGGTCGACGGCGAGGCTCCCTCCAGCAAGGACAGCAAGTCGTCTGCGGGGACCCCCCACGACTCGGCCGCGTACAGGAAGCGCCCGAGCGGGCCGAGGTCGTAGCCGTGCAACCAGAAGTGCTGCTCCCAGTTGCGCAGGCAGTTGTGCCAGCACTCGCGCAGATGCACCATCAACTCAGCGTCGTCGAGCTGGGCTATCGGCACGTCTTGGAGGGCCAAGTTGCCGGCGACGATGGCAGCGCGCCCACCGTGGTGCCAGTCGTGGATGACGGCGTTCCACGGCGCAGACGCGAACACGTCAGTAGCAGTTCTCGCCCGTCGGCGCATCTCCGGGTGCACCCGAACGACCAGCTTGAGCACCCACTTCGGCGGCGACTTGGCCGACGGTCTGTCGGGCGCAATGAGCGGGCGCAGGCGGGTGTAGATGTGGCCGTGGACGAATGCGACGGACATCGTCTCCACCGGTGCACCCAGCTCGGCGAAGACCCGGCGCATCGCGGTGGGCTCAGTGGCGCTCATCAGCTCCTGCACCAGGGCCGTGCAGCCGCCGGGCATGTGCGACCGGTCAAGTGCCCATTGGCCCGGGCCAGGAGCTTCGAACACCACGTTCATCGCCACCCCCTCGGCCGCACACAGTAGTCACGGCCGATCACCCCACCGCTCAGCTCGGCCCTTGCAGGTGGTACACGAATGCCAGACCCTTGATGCCGTCCCACTCCTCGTCGTGGGCAGGGTCGCGCAGGAAGCCCATCCGTTCGTAGAGCCGCTGGGCGCCGGGCATCGACTCGAGCGTGTGGATGCGCAGTCGCCGGCGGCCCGTCGAGCGAGCAGCGTCGATGCACCACTGCACCATCGCCTCCCCGATCCCCCTGCCTTGAGCATCGGGATGCACCCCGAAGTAGCGGAAGCTCGCCGCCTCGTCGTCGTCGAACTCCGCGTGCGGGTTGTGTTGATCGGGCACGTAGGTGAGGCAGCCCACCAGCCGATCGCGCTCGATGGCAACGACCACCTGCGCATCGGCGGCGCGCTCGGCGACATCGGCCAGCAGCAGGTCGTACTCCTCGTCGCGGGGGTAGCCGGGCAGCACGAAGTAGGCCGCCTGCACGATGGCGCCGGCAGTCGCTGTGTCGTCGCCCGGCGCCAGCAGGCGGATCTCGAGACTCATGTGCGGTTCGGCCACGCGGCTCGCAGCTTCTCGGCGGAGAACGACAGCGGCTCCGGCAGCGTGCGCGCCTCGGCGATGGCGGTCATGAAGTTGCCGTCGCCGCTCCACCGCGGCACCACGTGCACGTGCAGGTGCTCGCTGATGCTGCCGCCTGCCGCCGTACCCATGTTGATGCCCACGTTGACACCGCCCGGCCGGTAGGCAACCCTGACCGCAGTGACCGCATCGGTGACGGTGGGCCACAGCTCGCCGGCCTCATCGGTCGTCAGCTCGTCGAGGTTCGCCACCTCCCTGTACGGCAGCACCATCAGATGCCCAGAGGTGTATGGGAACGCGTTGAGGATCACGAACGTGTGAGCACCGCGATGCACGATGTGCGTCGCCTCGTCGGGAAGGCCGGAACCGAGCAGCTGTGTGAACACGCTGCCCGCGGCGCCCACCACGCGCGCACCGGCTTCGTTGACGTACTGCGAACGCCAGCCGTTCCAGATGCGATCGAGTTGAGTCACACAGCGAAATTAGCTGGCCGTGCCCGAATCGGCGCAGTAACGTCTCAATTGTTCGTGTCGGCAGCGCCAGTGGCGCGTGAGGGAAGGGGGCAGATGATGAAGACCATCGCCCTTGTGCTCCGCGCCCCTGTTCTCACCTGAGCACCCGGCCGTTCGGCCCGCCCGTTGATGGGCGTTGGGTGCCGGTTCACACACTCACCGACACTTCGAAGGAGCCCCTCCGTGGCTACCCGCTCACGCCGTCGATTCGACGACGACGATTTCACCCCATTCACCCCATTCACGCTTCCCCCTTCCGCTCACACGACGGCCGAGATCACCGACCTCTCCGAGCCCGACGACAGTGTCGACGAGCCGTGCTGGAGCAGCTACCCCGACGCGACGCACGGTCCAGAGCCCACTCCTCCGTGGGTGATCGCCTCTCCCGGCGCGATCGACACCGATCTCGGCGTCATGAAGACCGGCAAGGAAGCCGACGTCTCCTTGCTACGTCGCCAGTTCGAAGGTCGCAGCACGCTGCTGGCCGTGAAGCAGTATCGCGACGCACAGCACCGCATGTTCCATCGCGACGCCGGCTACCTCGAGGGGCCGGCGCGCGCGCCGTAGCCGGAGAACCGGGCGATGGCAACACGGACCAGCTTCGGTCGCGATCTCATCGCCGGGCAGTGGGCGGCGGCCGAGTTCGCGGTGCTCAGCCGGCTGTGGAGAGCGGGAGCGGCCGTGCCCTACCCGGTGCAACTCGACGGCACCGAACTGATGATGGAGTTCATCGGCGACCACGATGACGGCAACGGCGTGGCCGCGCCTCGTCTCGCCGAGCTGCGCACCGACCGCCGCCAGGCCAGTGAGCTCTACGACCAGCTGCGCGAGGCGTTGCTCGCGCTCGCCGAAGCCGGGTACGCGCACGGCGACCTCTCCGCGTACAACGTGCTCGTGCACCGCGAGAGGCTGGTGTTGATCGATCTCCCGCAGGCGATCGATCTGGTCGGCAACCCGCAAGGGTTCGACTACCTGCAACGTGATTGCCGCAACATCTGCAGTTGGTTCACCGCCCGTGGCGTGGCGGCAGACGACGAGGCCCTCGCCGCCGAGCTCTTGCGCACACTGCCGCGAGCCCAGTAGCTCGACGACCGTGCGCTGGGCGCCTCACACGCTGGCGAGCTGGCCGGCGATCTCGGCATGGAGGCGACGCACGAACTCGTCGCGACCGACGCCACGCTCGACATCGCCACCGCGCGGGTTGACCCCGACGGTGCGGGCGGCGACGTCGTCGTCGCCCACCACCAGCACGTAGGGGATCTTCTCCATCTTGGCGGTGCGGATGCGCTTGCCCAGCTGATCGTTGGCATCGACGATGTCGGCGCGGAAGCCTCGGCCTGCAACCTGGCGACGACGGCCTCGGCGTACTCCTGGTGAGCAGCGGCTACGGGCAGCACGCGCGCCTGCAGCGGCGCCATCCAGGTGGGAAACGCCCCGGCGTAGTGCTCGACCAGCATATTGAAGAACCGTTCGACGGACCCGAAGAGGGCGCGGTGCAACATGATGGGCCGGTGGCGGGCACTGTCGGCTCCCACGAACTCGAGCTCGAAGCGTTCGGGAAGGTTGAAGTCGTACTGGATCGTGCTGAGCTGCCAGGTGCGGCCGATGGCGTCCTTCACGTCGATGTCGATCTTCGGGCCGTAGAAGGCTGCATCGCCTTCCTTGATCTTGTACGCCAAGCCGTAGTTCTCCAGAGCAGCGCGCAGCGCGTCGGTGGCGGCATCCCAGGCGTCGTCGTCGCCGGCGTACTTGTTGGGGTCCTTGGTGCTCAGGTTGGCGGTGAACTCGGTGAAACCGAACGCCTTCAGCACGCTGATGACGAAATCGAGCAACGACTTGATCTCGCCTGCTGCTTGTTCGGGCGTGCAGAAGATGTGGCTGTCGTCCTGGGTGAAGCCGCGGATGCGCATCAGGCCGTGCAACGTGCCGGCGCGTTCGTAGCGATACACCGTGCCCAGCTCGAACAGGCGCAGCGGCAGCTCGCGGTAGCTGCGTTGGCGACTGCGGAAGATGAGGCAGTGCATGGGACAGTTCATCGGCTTCATGTAGTACGTGCCGTTGTCCATCTCCATCGGCGGGTACATGCCGTCCTTGTACCAGCCCAGGTGCCCGCTGGTCTCGAACAGGTTGGCGTTCGCCAGGTGCGGCGTGAACACGAACTGGTAGCCACCGTTGGTGTGGCGTTCGCGGCTGTAGTCCTCCATCAGCTTGCGCACGATGGCGCCCTTGGGGTGCCACACGGCGAGCCCGCCACCGAGCTCGGCGGGAAAGCTGAGCAGGTCGAGCTCGGTGGCCAGCTTGCGGTGGTCGCGCTTCTCCGCCTCCCCCGGGGCGGTGCAGGTGCTCGGCCAGCGCCGACTTGCTCTCCCATGCCGTGCCGTAGATGCGTTGCAGCATCGGGCCTTTTTCGTTGCCCCGCCAGTAGGCACCGGCGACCTTCATCAACTTGAAGTGACCCAGCGTGGCCGTGCCCGGCACGTGCGGGCCACGACAGAGGTCGAGGAACTCGGGCGTGTTGCGATAGACGCTGATGGTCTCGCCGCTGCCGACCTCGCTGGAGTCGTCGTTGTCGGCTGCGCCGCTGCTGACGCGCTCGATGATCTCGCACTTGTACGGCTGATCGGCGAACACCTGCAGCGCCTCGGCGGCGGGCAGCTCGGCACGCACGAAGGGCTGGTCGGCCTTCATGATCTCGCGCATGCGACCATCGATGAGCCCGAGGTCGTCCTCGTTGAACGTGCGCCCACCGGGCAGTTCGAAGTCGTAGTAGAAGCCGTCGTTGATGGCTGGGCCGATGGAGTACTTGGCACCGGGGAACAGCTGCGTCACCGCTTGGGCCAGCACGTGCGCCGTGCTGTGCCGCAGCACGTGACGACCCTCGTCGGAGTCGGCCGTGATGATGGCAACCGTGGCACCTTCGGGCAGTTCCCTGCTCAGATCCCACTCCTCACCATTGACGACGGCGGCAACAGCGGCCTTGGCCAGCCGGGAGCCGATCGACTCGGCCAGGGTGGTTGCGGTCGCGCCTGCGGGCAAGGAGCGTTGCGAACCATCTGGGAGGGAAATCGAGATCTCGGCCATAGACCGGCCAGTCTACGGTCGGGCCGAGCGGCCCTCCCGGGCATTTCGGCGAGGGGCGAGGTTCACTCGCCGCCGGCGAAGCTGACGGCCAGCGCCGGCGCGTCGGCGTCGTCGACCGTTGCCACCTTCGCTGCCACCGTCGGTTCCGTCTCGGCGGTCTTGCCCGCATAGACGCTGCGATACTCCTGGCCGGTGAGCTCGCGGATCTCGTACATCAGCTCGTCGGTGATCTGCCGCAGCGCCATGTGGTCGTCGCCGCGGCTGCGGTAGCGCGTGACGTTGATCGGCCGGCCGATCTTGATGGTGCAGTCCATGCGCACCTTGGGCAGCTTGGCGTCGGGAGGCTGGATCTCGCGCGTGCCGACCACACCGACCGGGAAGATGGGACAGCCCACCTTCAGCGCCAACCGCGCTGCCCCGGTTCGGCCCTTGTACAGGTACCCGTCGCGGCTGCGGGTGCCTTCGGGGAAGATGCCGAACAGCTCGCCGCGACGAAGGACGCGTTCGGCCGTGTCGAGCGCTGCCTGGCTCTTGTCGCCACCTCCGCGATCGATGGGGATCATGCCCATGGCCGGGAAGATGAACTTCGTCTTCCACGAATCCATGTACTCGGCCTTGCCGACGAAGCTGATGTTGCGCGGCACGTGCAGCATCAAGAACGCCGAATCGAGGAAGCTGATGTGGTTGGGGCACAGGATGGCAGGGCCCTCGGTGGGGAGCCGTTCGAACCCTTCGAGGTGGAATCGCCACAGCTGCTTGGCCACTGGACGCACCACGCGACGGAACCGGGTCTGCAGCTTTCCGGCGCCTTGGGCGTTCATTCGCTCGTGCACTCCGTCGACATGCCGCGGAGCATAGTCGCGAGAGCTACAGCGTGACGCCCAACAGTGCCGCGGCCTCGTGCACGCCGTGGCCTGCTGCGGCAGCGGCGTCGATGGCGGCGAGTGCACCCGGAGTATCGAGGTCGTCGTCGAGAGCGGCTCGCACTTCATCGACCACGCCGCTCTCACCCGAGGTGGCCGCCCAGGCGTGCAAGCGGGCGGCGTTCCGTGGCATCAGCGTGTCGTCCCACTGCCAATCGTGGCGGTAGTGATGCTCGATGATGCCCAAGCGGATGGCTCGCGGATCCCACTCGGTGCGCAGCTTGTCGACGAACACGAGGTTGCCGAGGCTCTTCGACATCTTGTGGCCGTCCATGAAGATCATCCCGGTGTGCATCCAGTGCTTCACGAAGGGCTCGCCCGTTGCTGCTTCGCTCTGCGCGCGCTCGCACTCGTGATGCGGGAAGATGAGGTCGCTGCCGCCTCCATGCAAGTCGATGGTGGTGCCCAGTTCGCGCAGCGCCAGCGCGCTGCACTCGATGTGCCACCCGGGCCGGCCGGGCCCCCACATGGTGTCCCAGCTGGGTTCGTCGGCGAGCGAAGGGTGCCAGAGCACGAAGTCGAGGGGATGGCGCTTGCGCGGGTCGTCGACCTGCCCGCCACGCTCGCGGGCGTATTCCAGCATCTGCTGCTCGCTGTAGTGGCTGACGGTGCCGAAGGAAGGGAACTTGGAGACATCGAAGTACACGCTGCCGCCGGCCTCGTAGGCGAAACCCCGCTCGAGCACCATGCCGATGAAGCCACGGATGTCGGGGATGGCGCTGGAGGCACGTGGCGAGCTGTGCACCGGCAGCGCGTTGAGCGCGGCCATGTCGCGCTCGAACCGCGCCTCCTCACCCGCCGCGAGATCGAGGTAGTGCACACCCAGCTGGCGCGCTTTGGCGAACAACGGATCGTCGACGTCGGTGACGTTGCGCACGCACTTGACGGTGTGGCCCTTGTCGATCAGCCGCCGCTGCAGCACGTCGTAGCTGATGAAGGTGGCGGCATGCCCCAGGTGAGTGGCGTCGTACGGGGTGATGCCGCAGGTGTACATCAGCACCAGCTCGTTGGGCTCGAACGGCACTACGGCTTGGCGGGCGGTGTCGTACAGACGCATCGTCACTCCGGCGACGCTACTTCCTTCGCTGCGGCGGCCGCCTTGGCAGCTGCCTTGGCCGCACGCGGGTCGCCCTTGATTCCGGTGAGCTTCGGTGCGACGCGGGTCTTGTAGCGCACGTTCAGCTGCAGCAGCACGGCGGTGAAGGCCTCGATTGCCGTGGCGTTGGAGAGCTCGCCGGCATCGAGCGGGCGGCAGCCGGGGATGGCCGCAACGATCTCGCTCATCGTGAGCACCGCTGCCGCGTCGTCGCCGCAGATGAGCACGTCGCTGTCGATCGGCTGACCGATGTGGCCCAGTTCGGTGGCGGGAAGGTGATGGAACGCCGCCACCACCCGGCAGCGCGGCACGGCTGCCTGCACGTGCGCCGCGACGCTGCCTCGTGGCGGCACCAACGGCTGGAACTCGTGGCCCACGCGCACAAGAGCGTTGGCCATGCTGACGACGATCTTGCCGGCGAGCGCTGCTTCGTTCTCCTGTGCCGTGGTGGCCGCCGAATCCCAGGGCGTGGCGATGACGACGATGTCGCAGTCGGCGGCCGCTGCGTTGTCGCCGTACGTGAGACGTGGCGAGAGATCGGGCCACTTCTCGACCAGGCTGTCACGCGCTTCCATCGCTCGATACTTCGAGCGCGAACCGATGACTGCGTCGTAACCGACCGACGCCAGCCGCGCGGCCAGCGCGCTGCCGGCCGGGCCGGTACCTCCCAAGATGCCAATGCGCATCCGGTCAGCCTTGCACACGGGTCGTCGTTCAGTGAAGGCGTTGCCGCCGAGCGCGGGTGGCCGTCGATTCCGGTGGAGCAAACGGCAGTCGCCCGAGCGGTACGATCGCCGGCATGGGTCTCCTCACTGGCAAGAACATCGTCATCACCGGCGTCCTCACCGACGCCTCGTTGGCATACGGTGTGGCGCTGCTGGCACAGCAGGAAGGCGCGAACATCGTGCTCACCGGTGCCGGGCGGGCGCTCAGCCTCACTCAGCGCACGGCTCGCAAGCTGCCACAGCCGGTCGATGTGTTCGAGCTCGATGTCACCCAGCCCGACCACCTGGTGGCCGTCCGCGATGCTCTGGCCGCCAAGTGGGGCCGGGTCGATGGCGTGCTGCACAGCATCGGGTTCGCACCCGAAGCCTGCCTCGGCGAAGACTTCCTCGCGCCGCAGTGGGCCGACGTGTCGGTGGCACTCCACATCAGCGCATACTCGTTGAAGGCGCTGGCGGAGGCCTTCGCGCCGCTGATGACCAGCGGTGGCGCGTTCGTGGGCCTCGACTTCGACAACACCGTCGCCTGGCCTGCCTACAACTGGATGGGCGTCGCCAAGTCCGCGCTCGAGAGCGTCAGTCGCTACCTCGCTCGCGACCTCGGCTCGCGCGGCATCCGCAGCAACCTGGTGGCAGCCGGGCCGGTGAAGACCATGGCGGCCAAGAGCATTCCCGGGTTCAAGAAATTCGAGGACATCTGGGACGAGCGGGCGCCGCTGGGGTGGGATGTCACCGATTCGTCGGCGGTCGCCAAGGCCTGCGTGGCCCTGCTCAGCGACTGGTTCCCGGCCACCACCGGCGAAGTCGTGCACGTCGATGGTGGCTACCACGCCGTCGGCGCCTGACCCCGTGAACCGCCTCGCCGACGAAGCCTCGCCGTACCTGCGCCAGCATCGCGACAATCCAGTGGATTGGTACCCCTGGGACGCGCCGGCCCTCGCCGCCGCCGAAGCGCGCAATGTGCCCATCCTGCTGTCCGTGGGCTACAGCGCCTGCCACTGGTGCCACGTGATGGCGCATGAGTGCTTCGAGGACGCCGAGGTCGCCGAGGTGATGAACCGGCTGTTCGTGAACGTCAAGGTCGATCGCGAGGAACGGCCCGATGTCGACGCGATCTACATGGATGCGGTGCAGGCGATGACCGGGCGCGGCGGGTGGCCGATGACCGTGTTCCTCACACCCGCGGGCGAGCCGTTCTATGGCGGCACCTACTTCCCCAAGCCCCAGTTCATGCAACTGATGGCCTCCATCGACGACGTGTGGCGCAACCGACCCGACGACATCCAGCAGAACGTGAAGGCCCTCGGCGAGGCGCTGCAACGCTCGGCCAACGTGCTGCCGGTGGCCGACTACCCGGGGCCGGAGCTGGTGCTCCTCGGCCTGCAACAACTGACCGAGCAGTTCGACGCGCAGTGGGGCGGATTCGGCGGTGCCCCCAAGTTCCCCTCCACGATGAGCCTCGACCTCGTGGCCCGAGCGCTGCGCGTGTCGCCCACCGACGAACTGCGGGCGATGCTCACCACCTCGCTCGACGCGATGGCCAGCGGCGGCATCTACGACCACCTCGGTGGTGGGTTCGCCCGCTACTCCGTGGACGCGCAGTGGCTGGTGCCGCACTTCGAGAAGATGCTGTACGACCAGGCGCTGCTGGTACGCGTGTACGTGCACGCCGCGCTGCTCACCGGCGAGGCCCGCTACCGCCAGGTGGTGGAGGAAACCGTCGGCTACGTGCTGCGCGACCTGTGCCACCCTGCCGGCGGGTTCTTCTCGGCGGAGGACGCCGACTCGCCCGACGAGCACGGCCACGGGCACGAAGGGCTGTTCCACACCTGGACGGTGCAGGAGGTGCGCGCCGTGCTGGGCGCTGACGCCGATGAAGCGCTGAGCTGGTACGAGTTCACCGCCGACGGCAACTTCGAAGGACGCACCATCCCGGCCCGCGTGCACCACCGCGGCGACATCGTGCGGCCAGCCGCCATCGAGCGGGCCAGGCAGCGGCTGTTCGAGGCCCGCGAGCAACGCTTGCGACCCGGCCTCGACGACAAGGTGCTCACCGAGTGGAACGGTCTGATGTTGGCGTCGCTGTGTGAGGCCGCCGCAGCCTTCGATCGCCCCGATTGGCGCGACGCGGCCATCGCCAACGGCGAGTTCCTGCTGCGCGAGCTGCGCCAGCCCAGCGGGCGCTGGCAGCGCGCGTGGCACGAGGGTGGCAGCCCGCCGGCCCGCCACCACGCACTTGCCGGCGATCACGCCACCGTCGTCGACGCGTTCACGCGGCTCGCCGAGCTGACAGGGCAGGCGCGCTGGGTCGGGCATGCCCGCGAGGTTGCCGATGTGCTGCTCGACCACTTCTGGGATGTCGATCGCGGTGGCCTGTTCACCACCCCCGACGACGGCGAGCAACTGGTCGCCCGGCAGAAGGAACTGCTCGACAACGCCACCCCGTCGGCCAACTCCTCCGCCGCACTTGCGCTTGCCCGCTTGGGCGCCCTCACCGGCGAGAACCGCTACACCAACCACGCCGACCAGATCATCCGCCTGTTGGCGCGCGCGGTGCCGCAGTCACCGGCAGCCTTCTCGCAGGCCCTGATGGCCGTCGCGAGCCGGCAGGCCGGGGCGACCGAGATCGTGATCACCGGCGACCGTCCCGACCTGCTCGCCGAAGTGCGGCGGCACTGGCTACCCGATGCGGTGATGGCCTGGGGCGAGCCGTTCGACAGCCCACTGTGGCACCAACGCGCGGACGGGCTCGCCTTCGTCTGCCACGACCATGCGTGTCAACTTCCTGCCGAAAACGTGACAGACCTCGCCGCTCAGTTGCTCTGACCACCTGCGACACTGAACACGGTCCCAGTCACTCCTTCCGGAGTCATAGTGTCGGGCTACTCACCGCACCCAGGAGCACGTCATGAAGCGCATCATCACCATCGCCCTTGTGGCCACCACGTTGGTCGGTCTCGGCGCCTGCAGCAGCGACAGCAAGTCGTCGGGCACCAAGCTCACCGTCCCGTCCGACCTGTCGATCCCCAACATCACGTTGCCGAGCGACGTCAGCCTGCCGAGCGACCTCAGCCTGCCGGGCAACCTCACCGAGGAATGCAGGGCGATCGCGCTGCAGTTCGCCACGCTCTACTCGCAGGTCTTCGCGCCGCAGGGTGAGCAGGCGGATCTCACCCAGGTGTTCGGCGACGTCAGCTCGAAGGTGCCGGCCGACCTGCAGGACGACCTTGCTGTCATGTCGACAGCGTTTGCGCAGTACGCGCAGATCCTCACCGACAACGGCAACGACATGACCAAGCCCGAGGTGCAGGCAGCGCTGGAAGCACTGGGCACGCCGGAGGTGCAGGCGGCCAGCGACAACATCGACGCCTACTTCGAGGCCACCTGCCCCGACTGATCACGCGTTGACGGCGCACCGGGCATCGGCGCCCGGTGCGCCGTGGCCGTCAGAGCCCTGAGCGCTCGAGGATGTGCACACCGCATGCCGAGCCGAGACCGATGACATGGGCGAGGCCCACCTTCGCTCCCTGGATCTGGCGATCGCCGGCCTCACCACGCAGGTGGTGGCAGACCTCCCAGATGTTGGCGATGCCGGTGGCCGCGATGGGGTGCCCCTTCGACTCGAGGCCGCCCGACACGTTCACCGGGGTGCTGCCGGTGCGCCAGGTGGCACCGCTCTCGAAGAAGTCGACGGCGCCGCCCTCCTCGCACAGCATCAGGTTGTCGTAGTGCACCAGCTCGGCGGTGGCGAAGCAGTCGTGCAGCTCCACCAGGTCGAGGTCGCCAGGGCTGACGCCCGCCTGCTCGTAGGCGATCTTCACCGCGTTGCGAGTGAGCGTGTTGACGTTGGGCAGCACTTGACAGCCTTCTTCGTACGGGTCGCTGGTGAGCACCGAGGCCGACACCTTGATGGCCCGCCGCTGTTGCTCCAGCGACAGCGTCTTCAGCTTGGCGTCGCTGACCACGACCGCCGCCGCCGCGCCATCGCAGTTGGCGCTGCACATCGGGCGCGTGTTGGGATACGCGATCATGATGTCGTTCATGATCTCGTCGAGGGTCATCCGCTTGGTGTACGCCGCCAACGGGTTGAGGGTGCTGTGCGCGTGGTTCTTCTCGCTGATCTTCGCGAACAGCTCGAAGCTGGTGCCGCCGTACTTGTGCCCGTACTCCATGCCCACTTGCGCAAACACGCCGGGCATGCTGTCGGTGCCCACGCGGCCGTCGGTGCTGGTGACGGCGCCGTAGCGGCCGCTGGGGTTCCACTCGTTCTTGTCGCTCTTGGGTCGGCCGCCAGCACCCAGCAGGCCGGCACCGGCCAGCTTCTCCACGCCCACGGCAAGGCCCATGTCGACCTCGCCCGACTTCACGGCCATGATGGTGGTGCGCAGCGCCGTGGCGCCGGTGGCACATGCGTTGGCCACGTTGTACACCGGAATGCCGGTCTGGCCGATCTGCTTCTGCAACTGCTGGCCGATGCCCGCGTTGCTGGCCATCAGACAGCCAGCGGCGAGCACGCCCATGTCCTTCATGGTGACGCCGCCGTCGGCCAGTGCGGCGAGGGCCGCCTGCGAGGCGAGGTCGACCGTGTCCTTGTCGGGGTACTTCCCGAACTTGGTCATGTGAATGCCGAGGATCCAGA
The DNA here is from genome assembly GCA_016722025.1 of Acidimicrobiaceae bacterium. Classification (GTDB taxonomy): domain Bacteria; phylum Actinomycetota; class Acidimicrobiia; order Acidimicrobiales; family Ilumatobacteraceae; genus UBA668. The sequence continues at coordinate 66,457 of JADKGZ010000005.1, read as the reverse complement.
TGTCGTCGCTCATCGCGTCGCCTTTCAGTTGGGGGCGAACCCGAAGCCGATGGCTTCGGTGCCGTTGTCGTCGGTGCCGATGGTGTATGTGGCGAGGTGCACCTTCATGCCCAGCGCGACGTGCTCAGGGGTGGGGTCGATGTCGATGACGTTGCCGCGCACGCTGGTGCCGCCGCAGTCGACGATTGCCGACACGAACGGCACCGGCACCCCCGGGGCGGCGAACGTGACGATCGTGAACGCCTTCACCTCGCCACCGGTCTCGATGTCGACGGTGTGGAACTCGGTGCCACTGCAGCTGGCGCACGCGTTGCGCCGATCGAAGAAGCGGGCGCCACACGCGGTGCACTCGTTCGCTGTCAGGTGAGGGGCGTCGCCGAGCACGAGGTAGTCGACGAGGGGGATCTGGTTGGCCATGGCGAGCATCTCCTGTGCGGTCGTTCAGTACGGTCGCGCTGACCGCACGCTAGCCAGGCAGTGCGACCCGCGGCCGAGCCGGAGCGTCACCAGCGCTGGTGGTGCACCACGTCGCGCCGCGGGCGGCGAGCCCTGGTGGTGGCGGAGCCCGACGGCACGTCGGCCGCGGCCCGGTACCCCAGTGCCACGGCGCCCACTTGCAGCACGTGCGGTGGCACGCCGAACTCGTCGAGTGCGAGGCGAGCGTTGCGGAAGATGCCGAAGTACAGCGCGCCGAGGCCGCGCTCCTCGGCCAGCAGCAACAGGTTCTGAGCGGCCATCGCGGCGTCGGTGATCCAGAACGGCACCTCCCAGTTGGCTGCAACCTCCAGGCCGTGACCGGCCTTGTCGCCTTCGGAGTAGCGCGACGTGTATGCGTCGGGATCAGCGAGCGGCAGCACCAGCACGGGTGCAGCGGTGATGCCCGCATCGAACCAGTCGGCCCCGCCGGTGATGCGCCAGAACGCCGGGACGGCGTCGCCCGTCAGGGCCAGGAAGTGAACTCCTTGGCTGTAGCCGGCCGAGGGTGCTCGCCGGGCCAGGTCGAGCAGATCGGCGACGAGACCCTGGTCGAGTGGAGTGGGATCGAACGAGCGGGTCATCCGTCGGCGACGAATGACGGCTTCCACCGCCGATGCCGGCTCGATGGTCAGCGCGCGCCCAGTTTCACGAGGTCTTCGGCCATCACCCAGCCGTGAACGACCACCGACCCACCCGCCTTGGCCGAGACGGTGGCGAACAATGCCGCCAGCTCGGGCTTGATCTTCTCGCCCTTCAGCGACTCGTGATCGAGGAACCCCTGGCCATTGGCCTTGACGACGAACGTCTGCTCGTCGTAGTGGCCGTCGATGCCAAAGCGCTTGGCCAGGCGGCGACCCCAGGCCCGCTCTTCACCCACCGCGCGGTGGCCGGGGCGGGGAATCAGCTCGTCGACCTGCTTGAACGCCTCCAACCCATCGGGCAGCGCGAAGCGAGAGCCGACCACCACGTCTTCGTCGGGGAAGGCCATCAGTGCCCGATGGAACGCCTCGTTCATCACGCCCTTCAGCACCTGATCGCGCTTGGACGTACGCTTCACGCTGAGCAGGCCGACCAACACGCAAGGGGTGCCGCCGATGCGCTCGAGCGTGGCGAACGCGAACCCGTGCAGCTTGCCGTCGACGCGAGCCGCGGTGCTGAGCACCCAGTCTTCCTTCGCCTTCGAGAGGACGCCCGATGTCGAACGCACCGCCCATCGACGCCATTTCGTCGAGGTCGGCGTCGTTCAGCGCCGCAGCATCCCTGGTTTCCACCTGGATTGGCATTGCCCGGCAGCTCCTGTCGAACTCCGTACCCCGGACCGAGGCGTGACCTGAGTCCTCTATTCTGCCAGCAACTCGGGCGATTCCTGCCCCGCACACTTCGGCGAACGCCCGCCGGAGCACCTCGAAGGCTCGAACGACCAGGCGCGGTCAGAGCACGACGGCATCGTGGCCCAGGGCCATGCGCAGCTCGCCCACCACTCTGTCGAGATCGACACAGAAGTCGTCGGCCAGGCGCAGCACCTTGCCCTGCCCGATGTGCAGGTACACCGGCGAGTCGCCCGGGTGCTCACGCAGGATCTTTCGGATCTGGTGGATCTTCAACTCGGTGAGCGACGTGGCCGGCACCCGCAGCCGCAGCGGCGCGGCGCTGCCGGTGTCGAGACCCTCCAGGATCTGCACGTCTTGTGCCATGAAGCCGATGCGCACCTCGTCGCGGCGGTCGATGCGGCCCTTGACGGTGACGATCGCGTCGTCGATCAACTTGTGGCCCTGCTCCATCAGCACCCGCGGGAAGACGGTGCATTCGATGGCGGCGTCGAGGTCTTCCAGGACGAACACCGCCATCTGGTCGCCCTTCTTGGTGAACTTGCGCGACAGGTTGGTGATGACTCCCCCGAGGGTGATCATTGCCCCGTCGTCCTTCTCGGCGGCCTCGGCGACGCTGCAATCCACCTTGCGCCGCAACGCTGCTTCCACGCCCAGCAACGGGTGGTCGCTGATGTACAGCCCGAGCATCTCCTTCTCGAACTTCAGCCGGTCGCTCTTGTCGAACTCGAGCGTCGGGATGGCGACGCGCTCGTTGAAGCCACCGGCGGCGTCGTCGCCGACATCTCCGAAGAGGCTCATCACGCCCTGATCGCGCTCGCGGCGACGCACGAGCGTGCCGTCGATGATCTGCTCGAACACCATCAGCAACCCCTTGCGAGGATGACCCAACGAATCGAAGGCTCCGGCCTTGATGAGCGACTCGACGGTGCGCTTGTTGAGCACCGGCTCGGGCACCCGCTCGGCGTACTCGTGGAAGGAGTCGTAGGGGCCGTTGGCGTCGCGCTCTTCCAGCAGCAGCTCGACCAGGCCCTCGCCCACGTTGCGGATCGCGGAGAGGCCGAACGTGATGGCCCCTGGGCTGCCTGCCGGTAGCACCACATCGACCGGCACCTCGGCGATCGTGAGCGCGGCGAAGTCGGTGATGGAGCGATTGATGTCGGGTGTGAGCACCTTCACCCCGTTGGCCCGCGCGTCGCTGAGGTACACGGCGGCCTTGTCGAGGTTGCTCTTCACGCTGGTGAGCAAGCAGGCCATGTACTCGACCGGATAGTGCGCCTTCAGGAACGCCGTCTGGTAGGTGACGAGGCCGTAGCCGAAGGTGTGGCTCTTGTTGAAGGCGTAGTCGGCGAACTTCTCGATCACGTCGAACAGTTCCTTGCCCAGCGCCTGGCCGTAGCCGGTGGGCTCGCAGCCGTCTTCGAAGGCGCTGCGGGCTGCGGCCATCACCTCGCGCGACTTCTTGCCCATTGCCTTGCGCAGGTTGTCGGCTTCGGCGAGCGAGTAGCCGGCGAACTTCTGCGCAACCCGCATCACGCTCTCCTGATAGATCATCAGGCCGTAGGTGTCGCCCAGCACCTCCTTCGCATCTTCATGGAAGAAGCTGACGGCTTGGCGACCGTTCTTGCGGTCGGCGTAGTCGTAGTGCATGTTGACGCTCATCGGCCCCGGCCGGTAGAGCGCCACGAGCGCGGCGACGTCTTCGAACGAGGTGGGCGCCAGCGACCGCAGCAGTGCCCGCATGGGCGGCGATTCGAGCTGGAACACGCCCATCGTGTCGCCTCTGGCCATCAGGTCGAACACAGCCTGGTCGTCGAGGTGCACCGAGTCGATGTCGAACTCGGGATCCTTGGTTGCGCGCACCATGGCCACCGTGTCGGAGATGACGTCGAGGTTGCGCAGGCCCAAGAAGTCCATCTTCAACAGACCGAGCTCTTCCACGCCGTGCATTTCGAACTGGGTGACGATGGGGGCATCTGCCGGGTCGCCGCCTGCCACCGGTTTGCGCTGCACGGGGAGGTAGTTGGTGAGCGGGTCCTTGGTGATCACCACCGCCGCGGCGTGGATGCCGTCGCTGCGCTTGAGGCCCTCGAGGCCCTTGGCGACCTGCACGACGCGCTTCACGTCGGGGTCGGCCTCCACCGTGGCCCGCAGCTCGGCGGCGGCCTTGTAGCCGTCGGCGTACTTCGGGTTCTGCTCGAAGCAGTACTTGAGCGGCGTGTCGCGGCCCATCACCAGTGGTGGCATCAGCTTGGCCACCTTGTCGCCCATGCCGTACGGGTAGCCCAGCACCCTGGCGGCATCGCGGACCGCGTTGCGCGCCTTGATGGTGCCGAAGGTGATGATCTGGGCGACGTGGTCGCGGCCGTACGTCTCGGCCGCGTAGCGGATCATCTCGTCGCGGTAGCGCGAGTCGAAGTCCATGTCGATGTCGGGCATGGAGATGCGGCTGGGGTTGAGGAAGCGCTCGAACAGCAGGTCGTACTTGATCGGGTCGAGATCGGTGATGCGCAGGCAGTACGCCACCGCACACCCGGCGGCCGACCCACGGCCGGGGCCGACGCGGATGCCCGAGTCCTTCGCGTGCTTGATGAGATCCCACACGATCAGGAAGTACGAGGCGAAGCCCATGTTCTTGATGACCTGCAACTCGTACGCCAACCGCTCGACCACGGCAACGGGCAAGGTGTCGCCCCAACGTTGCTTGGCACCCTCCCACGTGAGGTGGTCGAGGAAGCCGGCGTCGTCGAGGAAGCCCACGGGCACCGGGAAGTTGGGCAGCAGCGGCTTGCCGAACTCGATGTTGACGTCGGCCCGCTCGGCGATCCACAGCGTGTTGTCGCACGCTTCGGGCAAGTCGCGGAACAGGTGCCGCATCTCGTTGGCGCTCTTCAGGTAGTGCTCGTTGCCCTCGAACTTGAATCGCTTCGGATCGCTGATCAGCGCGCCGGTTTGCACACACAGCAACGCGTCGTGCGACTCGTGATCCTCGCGGTGCACGTAGTGCGAGTCGTTGGTGGCGATGAGCGGCGCGCCGATCTTCTTGGCGATCTCGATGAACTGCGGGTTGGTGTCGCGCTGCGCCGCCAACCCGTGGTCCTGCAACTCGACGAACAGGTTGTCCTTGCCGAAGATCTCCTGCAGGCGCCCTGCCTTCTGCAACGCACCCTTCTCGTCGCCCTGCAGCAGCGACTGCAGCACGTGCCCACCGAGGCAGCCGGTGGTGGCGATGAGGCCGTGGTGGTACTTCTCGAGCAGCTCCCAGTCCATGCGCGGCTTGTAGTAGTAGCCCTCGAGGAAGGCCAGGCTGGCGAGCTGGATGAGGTTGCGGTACCCCTGGTCGGTCTCGGCCAGCAGGGTGAGGTGGTAGTAGAGCTTCTTGCCGCCCTCGGTGTCGCCACCGGAATCGTCGACCCGGCCGCGGCGCGCCGGGCGCTCGAGCCGGCTGTCGTAGGCCATGTAGGCCTCGGTGCCGATGATCGGCTTGACGCCCTGGGCCTTGGCACTCCTTGAAGAAGTCGAGCACGCCGTACATGTTGCCGTGATCGGTGATGCCGAGGGCGGGCTGGCCGTCCTGCACGGCCTTGGCCACCAGCTCGTCGAGGCGTGCCGCACCGTCGAGCATCGAGAACTCGGTGTGGACGTGCAGGTGGGTGAACGAGTCGCCCACGGGCGCAGACCTCCTTGAGCTTGCTTGAGACGGGAACTGACGACGCACTGACGACTGGAACTGACGGCGGTGACCGCCAAGCGACCGGGCCACGACCTAGCCGGGACGTCACGCCGCAAAACCGGCGCACGCCAGGCAGAGATAGGTGCCCGGGCGCTCGGTGGCTTCCACCACCTGCCCCTGCTCGGACCCACCGGCGCCACCGCGGGCAGCTGGCGCATCTGCTCGAGCTGCTGGCGAGCGGCGATCTGCTGGGCGAACAGGGTGGCCTGGATGCCGTGGAACAGGCCCTCCAGCCAGCCGACCAGCTGCGCCTTGGCCACCCGCAGCTCGCCTTCCGACGGCACCTCGCCATCCTTGAACGGCAGGGTGAGCATGTGCAGCTCTTCTTGCAGGTCGGGCGAGAGGGCCTGGCTGAGCTCGACGATCGAGCGCTCGTAGATCTCGGCGAGGCGCTCGCGGCTGGCCTCGTCGAGGGGTTGGCCGCGCACCTCCTCCAGCAACTGCTTCACCATCGAGCCGATGCGCATCACCTTGGCGGGCTCGGTGACGGTCTCGGTGATCGGTTCGACGGCAGGTTCCGCAGCGGGCGCGGGCGCGACGAGGTTCAGCACCTGTGCGTCGGGGGTTTGTGGGGACTCGTCGTTCATCGTTGCTCCATCTCGTGCGTACTACCTCGTGTCGGCGGCGACCGCCAGCAGCGGTACCAGCATCTCAGCGGACGTGAGCGAACCGTGTCGACAGACCAGAGGATACGGGCCGGAATCGGCCGGGTCGTCGAAACTGATCGGTTCGTGCGGCACCAGCGCCACGTCGCCGTAGCGAGCGGCGATGGGTGGGCTCACTGTTGGCCCGAACCAACCGGCCTCGATGAGCTCGGACCGGCTGTGCACCCATGCATGCGTGCCGTGGTGCTGCGCGGCCGCCGCCAACAGCTCCTGCTGCGCGCCTGGGCGAGCGTGCAGCCAGCGGAACCGGCCTTCGCCGCTCTGGTGGCGGCACAGCCGCAACACGTCGGGATGCGGCGTGACCAGCCGCTCGCCCACGTGCACCTGGCCGTGATCGGCGGTGACGAGCAGCACGGCACCCTGCGGCAGCGCCCGTTGCACCGCCGCGACGAGACCGTCGACGAACTGCAGTTCGGCATCGTAGAACGCGCCGAACCCTCGCTCGTGGGCGATCTTGTCGATGCCGTCGTAGTAGGCGTACACGAACCGGTCGCCGCGCCGCAGCAGGTCGCCCACGATGACGGCGATGCTCGATGGCGCACGCCACCCCGCGGGTTCGCTACCGCGCAGGTGGGCCTCGGTGAACGCCGAGTGCTCGAGCTCGGCCTTGCTGACCACCGGTACTCGCTCGCCCATGAACGGGTCGAAGGGTTGGGTCTGCACGGGCTCGATCTGTCGGCGGGAGTCGCCGTGGCCGGTGGACCAGCGCAGCACGTTGAGCACTTCGCCGGCCATCTCCATCCGGTAGCCGACGATGCCGTGCTCCCCCGGGGTCAGCCCGGTGGTGATCGATGTGAGCGCCGTCGCAGTGGTCGAGGGCGCCACCGTGGTGATGGGGCCACCGTTCATCGAGGCCAGCGTGGGCGCCAGCGCAGCACGCTCGTGCAACTGCTCCCAGCCGAGGCCGTCGATCACCAACAGCACCACTTGCCGAGCCGCACCGACGTCGGCGGGCATCCATGACGGAGGTGGGGCACCACGCGGCGCCAGCAGTGCGGGCACGAGGCCACGCACGTTGGCGCCCGCGTAGCGAGGAAGGGTGGGTGAAGGGGGCACTCGGCGGCCAGTCCATCACCTCGTGACCCCTCTGCGCCATTCAGGCAGTCGCCGCAAGTGCGTTGCGCGGCCTACGATGAGGACGTGCGTGTTTCGAGCAAGGGTGACTATGCATGTCGAGCGTTGTTGTCGCTCGCGCTGCACGACACCGCCCCCGGCCCCACGTCGGTGCGCGACATCGCCGAACGCACGGCCATCCCGCAGCCGTACCTCGAGCAGATCCTCCTGGCGCTCAAGGGCGCCGGGCTCGTGCGCTCCAAGCGAGGCGTGGGCGGCGGCTATGTGCTCGCCCGTCCCCCGGCCGAGATCCGCATCAGCGAGATCCTCAGCGCCGTCGACGGGCCCATCAGCCTCGGCGACTTCGGCGAGCCGCACCAGGACGGCGCCTGCGACCACGAAGGCCAGTGCGTGTTGCTCGCCATCTGGAAGAACGCCGGCGAGCACATGCGCCGCATCCTCGACGGCTTCACGTTGCAGTCGGTGGCCGATGCCGCCCGAGGCACATCGCCATGGCCGGAAGCCCTGGTGGATGCCGGGCGCGAGCCGCTACGTACCTAGTGCAGCTTCCACGTCGGCCAGGTCGGCCGGCAGTGGTGAGTGGAACTGCAGCACCTCGCCGGTGACCGGGTGCACCAGCTCGAGCGCAGCCGCGTGGAGAAACGGTCGCGGCGGCGTGATGCCCGTTCGGATCCCGCCGTACGCGCCGTCACCCACCACCGGATGGCCGATGGCCGCGAGGTGCACGCGGATCTGATGGGTGCGGCCGGTCTCCAGGCGGCACTCCAACGCTGACGACTCGGTGGGCGTGCGGTACTCGCGCAGCACCCGGTAGCGGGTGCGCCGGCTTGCCATCGACCACGACAGCCATGCGCATCGCATCACGATGGTCGCGCCCGATGGGAGCGTCGACCACGCCGACGGGATTGGCGAGGTGCCCCCACACCAGTGCGCGGTACACCCTGCCCACGTCGCGCGCTGCCAGCGCATCGACCAGCGAGTGGTACGCACGCTGCGTGCGGGCCACCGCCAGCAGGCCGGAGGTGCCGACGTCGAGGCGATGGACGATGCCCGGGCGGTGCGGCTCACCCACGCCGGCGATCTCCGGGAAGCGGGCCAGCAGGCCGTTGACCAGCGTGTGATCCGGATGGCCGGCGCCGGGGTGCACGACCAGCCCGGCCGGCTTGTCGATGATGATCAGGTGCTCGTCGGCGTGCACCACCGTGAACTCGACCGTGGGGTCGGCAGCAGGGGGCGCGGTCACGGGCAGCATCGCCGGGTCGACCGACACCACCTGGCCGGTGCGCACGCGCAGCTTGCCGATGTGCTGCACCTCGCCATCGATGGCGGCACCACCCGCCGCCACCAATGCCGCGGCATCGCTGCGGCTGCAATCGGTGATCAGCGACACGATGCGATCGAGCCGCTCACCGCCGAGGGCCGCGGGGATCTCTTCCTCGATCATGCCGGTTTCTCCTGCTTGCTGAACAGCGACCAGAGCACGAACAGTGCACCGCCGATGTTGACGCCCATGTCGGCCACGTTGAAGATGGGGAACCACTGGAAGTCGATGAAGTCGATCACCGAGCCGTGCAGCCACGCGTCACCGCGGAACAATCGGTCGAGCAGGTTGCCGATGGCGCCGCCCACCACGAAGCCGGCAGCGACGGCCACCAGCGGGTTCTGGTTCTTGCGTACGCCGAGCACCACCACGACGATCACCACCAGGGCAACGAGTCCGATGATGGGCCCGATGCCTTGCCCGGTCGAGAACGCCATACCGCTGTTGAAGGACAGGTTCCACTGCAGCGTCCACACGACGTGCTGCGGCGGTTCGCCGGTGAGAGCGTTCACCGCCCAGTGCTTGCTGAGCTGGTCGATGGCGATCACGGCGAGCGCAATCGCCATCGTGAGTCGCAGCCGGTGAGCCGGCCGGACGTCGTCGGTCATCGGCGGCCGATCCCGCCGATCTTCTCTTCCACCAGCACGGTTGCCCACGGAATGGCTTCCAGCCGCTCACGCGGGATGGGGCGACCCGACTCGACCGAGTAGCCATAGGTGCCGACCAGGAGGCGACCGAGCGCTGCCTCGATGTCGGCGATGGTCTGGCGGGCCTGGGCGCTGAGGGCCAGATCGCGCTCGCGCTCGACGACCATCGTGTCGCCCTCGCCGCCTTCGTCGTCGAACTGCACGTCGCCCATCTCCTGCTCTTCGATCAGTTGATGCGCCTCGTCCTCCAGGCCGAACGGCTTGGCCGGTGAGCGACGCCTTCTCGTCGAGCAGCAGCGCCCGCTGCGTGGTGAGGAACTTGGCATCGAAGTCCTTCGTGTAGGAGATGCCATCCTTGGTGACCCCCTTCACCGCGGCCTTCTCGGGCACCACCGGCCCGGGCTTCTTGGCGACAGCCTTCGCTGCGGGGGCGGCGACGACCTTCGCTGCGGGGGCGGCGACGGCCTTGGCTGTGGGGGTCGCCGGTGCAGCGGCCTTCTTCGCCACGGCGACCGGCGCCGGCGCGGCCTTCGCCGCCTTCTTCGCCGCGATGGGAGCAGCTGCCTTCTTCGCCACGGCAGGCACGGCCTTCTTCACCGGAGCAGTGGCCTTCTTCACCGGAGCAGTGGCCTTCTTCACCGGAGCAGTGGCCTTCTTCACCGGCGCTGCCTTCTTGGGAGCCGCCACCGCCTTCTTCGCAGGAGCGGCAGCCACCTTGGCAGGGGCCTTCTTCGCCGCTGCCGCCTTGTTGGAAGCCGCCGGCGCAGCCTTCTTCACCGGGGCCGCGGCCTTCTTCGCCGGCGCTGCAGCCTTCTTCGCAGGAGCGGCAGCCGCCTTGGCAGGGGCCTTCTTCGCGGGTGCCTTCTTGGCAGTCGCCATCGCGTTGAACCTCCGTGGTCCGGTCGTCAGGCCGGGATGCTATCGGTCCGGGGCCCGCTCCGGGCCGATCCATGGCTGCAGCCGGGAGAGCAGTTCAGCGGGCGGCAAGGCCACCACCAGCAGCTTCGACCGCGACGCGTGCCCGCTGCCGAGCTGCACGTCGCGGCTGCGCAGCCCGAGCGCCGCCGCCAGCACCTTGACGATCTCCTCTCGTTGGCCCGGCCGTCGACCGGCGGGCTGCACACCTTGACCTTAGCTCATCGCCGTGGAGGCCGACCACCTTCGCTGCACTCGCACCTGGAACGGCGCGCACCGCGAGGATCGCGCCGTTCGGATGCGGGCGCACCAGTTCGGTCAACCGGCCACCGTGTCGGTCTCGGGAGTGCTGGCCACCACGGCGATGTGGATCGGCTCTCCGTCGAGGTCGGCGTTCGGTTCGCCGGCGCCCCACGCCAGGGAGGTGGCCAGCGTGGCGTCGGTGAGCAGGTGCTGGAACGCCGCCACCTGGCGGCGCACCGACTCTCGGGCACGCCCAGCGAGAGCGATGCGGTCGCTCACCTGCAGGCCCGCCTCGCGTCGTGCCTGTTGCACCAGCCGCACCAGGTCGCGCGTGACGCCTTCGGCCTCCAGTTCCGGGGTGAGTGCCGTGTCGAGGACGACGACGCCGGCGCCGTTGGAGAGCGGCGTGCTGGCGCCGCCGCCCTGCACCACCATCTTCAGCGCGTACTCCCCATCCAGGAGCGGCACACCACCGGCAACCACGCCATCGTCCGTGCGCTGCCAGTCGCCCGTCTTCACCGCTTTGATCACCTGCTGCACCTGGCCGCCCAGGCGCGGGCCCAACGCCGCCGGCACCACCTGCAGGTCGTAGCTGGCAACGGAGGCGACGTCGTCGGCGAGCTGCACCGACTTCACGTTCACCTCATCGGCGATCAGTTCGGCGAAGGCTTCCAGGCGGCCGGCGCCTGCCACCGCCACCTGCAGCGACGACAGCGGCTGACGTACACGACGTTGGTGCGCCTTGCGCAGACGCAACGTGCTGCTGCACACATCGCGGGCGAGATCCATCGACACCACCAGCTCTGCGTCGGATGGCACCGCCGCGGCATCCGGCCAATCGGTGAGGTGCACGCTGCGTTCGCCGGTGAGCGCGCGGTAGACGGCCTCCGTGGTGAGCGGCAGCAAGGGTGCGAGCGCCCGACAGAGCAGCGCGAGCACCGTGTGCAGCGTGTCGATGGCGTCCTGCTCGCCGGCCCAGAAGCGGTCGCGACTGCGCCTGACGTACCAGTTGGTGAGCGCGTCGAGGAAGCTGCGCACCGCGCCGCAGGCAGCGAACAGGTCGTACTCGTCCAGCGTGGTGGTGAGCGTGGCCAGCAGGTCGTGCGTCTTGGCCAGGATGTACCGATCGAGCACATCGGTGCTGTCGGTGCGGAACGTGCCTGAGGTCTTGGCCGCGTTCGCGTAGAGCGACAGGAAGTACCACGAGTTCCAGATGGGCAGGATCACCTGCCGCACCGTGTCGCGGATGCCCTCCTCGGTGACCATCAGGTCGGTGCCGCGCAGGATCGGCGAGCTGAGCAGGTACCAGCGCATCGCGTCGCTGCCGTAGTTGTCGAACACCATCATCGGGTCGGGGTAGTTGTTGAGGCTCTTCGACATCTTCTGGCCGTCGTCGCCCAGCACGATGCCGTGGCTCACACAGGTGTTGAAGCTGGGCCGGTCGAACAAGGCGGTGGCCAGCACGTGCAGCGTGTAGAACCAACCTCGGGTCTGGCCGATGTACTCGACGATGAAGTCGCCCGGGTAGTGGCTCTCGAACCACTCCGCGTTCTCGAACGGGTAGTGCACCTGCGCGAACGGCATGCTGCCGCTCTCGAACCAGCAGTCGAGCACCTCCGGCACGCGCCGCATCGACGACAGACCGGTGGGGTCGTCGGGGTTGGGGCGCACCAGGTCGTCGACGTAGGGCCGGTGAAGGTCGGTGACCTCGACGCCGAAGTCACGTTGCAGGTCGGCGATGCTGCCGTACACGTCGATGCGCGGGTACTCGGGGTTGTCGCTGCGCCACACCGGGATCGGCGAACCCCAGAAGCGGTTGCGGCTGATGCTCCAGTCGCGGGCGTTGGCCAGCCACTTGCCGAAGCTGCCTTCCTTGATGTGCTCGGGCACCCAGCGAATCTGCTGGTTGAGCTCAACCATGCGGTCGCGGAAGGCGGTGACCTGCACGAACCACGAGCTGATGGCGCGGTACACCAGCGGCTCCGCGCAACGCCAGCAGTGCGGGTAGCTGTGGTTGTAGCTGTCATGGCGTACCACCACTCCCCTCGCTTTGAGCTCCTTGACGATCAGCGGGTTGGCGTCGAAGACGTGCACGCCGGCCCATGTGCTGACCTCGCTGGTGTAACGGCCGTGCTCGTCCATCGGGCAGATCGTGGGGATGCCCACGGCGTTGCAGGCGTTCTGGTCGTCCTCACCGAACCGGGGGCCATGTGCACCACACCGGTGCCGTCCTCGGTGCTGACGAAGTCGGCGGCGAGCACGTGGAACGCGTTCGGCGTGTCGGCGAAGTACGGGAACAGCGGCGTGTAGTGGCGGCCGACCAGGTCGGCGCCTTTCAGCACGCCGACCTGGGTCGCGCCGGCGAACTCCTTCTCGTACGCACCCAGGCGCGCTTCCGCGAGGATGTAGCGCTGGGTTGCGCCGTCGGCGTCGGTCTCCTGCATCACCGCATAGTCGATGTCGGCACCGACGGCGAGTGCGAGGTTGCTGGGAAGGGTCCAGGGGGTGGTGGTCCAGGCGAGGATCTTCTCACCACTGTCCAGCTGGAACTGCACCGTCAGCGCAGGGTCCTGGCGGTCGCGATACACGTCGTCCATGCGCGTCTCGGTGTTGCTGAGCGGCGTCTCACAGCGCCAGCAGTACGCCAGCACGCGGAAGCCCTCGTAGATCAGGCCCTTGTCCCACAGGGTCTTGAACGCCCACATGACGCTCTCCATGTAGTCGGTGTCGAGCGTCTTGTAGTCGTTGTCGAAGTCGACCCAGCGCGCCTGGCGGGTGACGTAACGGTGCCAGTCGTCGGTGAAACGAAGCACGCTGGTGCGGCAGGCGTCGTTGAACTTGTCGATGCCGAACTTGGTGATGGCCGGATGACCGCTGACACCCAGCTCCTTCTCGGCCACCACCTCGGCGGGCAGCCCGTGGCAGTCCCAGCCGAATCGGCGGTGCACCTGCTGGCCGCGCATCGTGCGGTAGCGGGGCACGGCGTCCTTGACGAAGCCGGTGAGCAGGTGGCCGTAGTGGGGCAGACCATTGGCGAAGGGCGGGCCGTCGTAGAAGACGTACTCGTCGGCATCGCGACGCGCCTCGATCGACGCCTCGAAGGTGCGGTCGCCTTCCCAGAAGGCGAGCACCTCGCGCTCGACGGCGGGGAACGACGGTTGCGGTTGAACGGTGGGGTAGGTCACGAGCGGCTCCTGTGCTGATTGCACAGGGACGAGCCGACCGGCCCGCGGTACCACCCTGCTTGCCGGGACACGGCCTGGACAGCCGTGCCTCGACCACTCGACTGCACCAGCGATGTCGGGCTGGACCCGTCCGGTTCTACTGGGCGCCGCGACCACAGGCCGAGACGCTGTTCTTCCGGAGGCTCGGAGGTGATGGCCTCGTCAACGCCGTGGATTCGACTCTACCGTGCCTACGGCGGCCGGGGAGAGCGCTTATCGAAGTTCGTCGCCGCCCACGCGGAACGACTCGTGCTCCGGCTCCGGCGCCGCCGGTGCCGCCACCTCGGCAGTGACGTCGTCGCCGCCCGTCGCGGCTTGCGCCGCCTGCGTGCTGGCAACCTCCTCATCGAGCAGCCGCCACACGCTGCTCTGCGCATCGGCGTCGCCCGACAACGCCAATGCGCTGAGATCGGCCGAACGATCGGGCGCCGGCGTGAGCGAAGACTCGGTGTCGGTCTCGGCCGCACCGCGCTGGGCCGCCTGCTCGACCGGCATCGGCGCCAGGCCCGCGGGAGGCGGCAACTGCACTGCGGCGGGTGGATCTGCCAACACCGGTTCGCCGGCAAGTTGGGCGCTCGTCCCTGCGGGCCGGCGACCTGCTCGATCACCACGGGTTCGGCCGCGACCGGCTCGGCAGACGCTGACAGCAGCGGGCGGCGCATGTCGCCCAGCCCACCGGGCACACGATCCACCAGCTCTTGCAGTTGCACGGCGGCGTCGCGCAAGCGCTCGCGCTGCGCCTGGAGGTAGTGCTCGAGGTGGTCGACGTCGCCGAGCAGGAAGTCGCGCCGCGCCAGTAGCGACTGCACTTCGTTCTCGGCACGCATGCGCTCGTCCTCCACCGCGCGCCGTGCTTCGAAGCGCGAGTCGTCGACGGCCTTGGCGGCCATCGCGCGCGCGCTGTCGAGCACACGCGACGCCTCCTCGCGGGCGATGCCGGTGATGCTCTCGGCTTCGATCCTGGCCTCGGCCACCGTGCTGTCGGCGGTGCGTTGCGCCAGCAGCAACGTACGACTGATCACCTCGGTGTCGCCACTGCGACGTGTGGGCTCGACCGCTTCCTTGGGCTCGGCCACCTGCTGCGAGACCTCCTGCAGCTTGGCCACCGCGGCACGGGCACGTGCTTCCATCGCCGCGGCCTGGTTCTGCGCAGTCTCCACCGCAGTAGCGACCGCAGTACGGAACAGGTCGACCTCCTGCGGGTCGTACCCCTTCTTCACCGTCTTGAAGCCAGTACTGCGAATGGTCTGTGGGCTGATGTCCATGTACCGATGTTAGGCGCGACACAGCGCGCATGGCACCAGGAACTGATCAGCCGCCGTAGCCGGATTCGTCGTACGAGTTGGGGCGATGGATCGGCTTCAACAGGTAGACCCCGGTGGCCACCTTCTCCATGCTGCCGTTGAGGCCATAGCACAGCCCGCTGGCGAAGTCGATGAGCCGACGAGACACTTCGCGGTCGGCGGCCTCCAGGTTCATGATGACCGGCAAACCCTCGCGGAACTTGTCGGCGAGCTCCTGCGCAGAGTCGAAGCGGCGCGGACGAACGGTGTACGGATCGGCGCCGGCCGCAGTGGCCACCACGCGCGGCGTCGGAGCGGGCCGCGGGTTGATGGGCCGCGGTTGCACGCTGGAGTCGTCGTTGGCGGGCACCGGGCGCCGGCTCGCAACATCGTTCATCGTGCTGGTTGGAAAGCTCGGGCGTGTTGGCACCGCTCTGACCGGCGCCTCCGCCTCCAGCTCGTGGCCATACCCGCGCTGTTGCCTCACCGGCTCCTCGCGGGGCGGACGGGCAGCGCGCACGGGACGCTCGGCTTCGGGCGCGACGTCGTAATCGTCGTAGGCATCGTCGGGTCCGAGACCCAAGTAGTCCATTGCCTTCTTCCACATCGACATTCGCTGCCCTCCTGCAATCGACGAGGCTATCGCACCAGCGCTCGCGCGGGTGGACGCTGGCCGAACAGCGCGCTTCCCACGCGCACCTGCGTAGAGCCCTCTTGCACTGCCACCTCGAGGTCGTCGGTCATCCCCATCGAACAGACGGCCAACCCCAGCCGATCGAGGAGTTGCCGAACCGCGCGAAAGCCGGCGCGGGCCGCCTCTGGCCCACCCGTCGTCGGGCCGACAGTCATCAGGCCGCGCACACTCAGCCCGGCCTCCTGAGCCGCCGCCACCAGCGCCGGCGCATCGTCGAGGAGACAGCCTCCTTTGCCGGGCTCGGCCAAGGCTGCCACCTGCACCAGCACCGCCGCACCCGGCACGCGATGCGCGAGCTCGCGGATCAACGACTGCCGATCGACCGTTTCGTACACGGTGACGATGGGGGCGAGCAGGCGCACCTTGTTGGTCTGCAACTGGCCGATGAAGTGCACGCCGAACGAGTGCTCGAGAGCGGCGAACTTGCCCACCACCTCCTGCGCGTAGTTCTCGCCCACCGCGGTGCACCCTGCGTGCACCGCCGCCCAACAGGCATCGATGCCGAACGTCTTGGTGACCGGCAGCACCGTCACATCCGTGCCACCGGCGCGTTGGATTCGGTCGCGCACCACGGCCAGTCGTTCAGCCACCTGCACGTCGAGGGCGCTCATCGAGACGCCCGCTTGCAGACGGTCATCACCTGACGGCCCAGTTGACGACGACGGCGATGCGAGTAGAGGTGCTCGACATCGCATCCGGTGCACGACGAGGCATCCACCACGGCGACGCCCACCTCCTCGAGTGCGCAGCGAACCACACTCGGCATGTCGAGCGCCGGAGCGCCCCACGACGTGCGCGCCTCGACGTGCGCGCCGAAGCGTGCCCGGAACGGCGCACGATCCGGCTCACCGAACTCGTAGCAGCACGGATGGATGCAGTGCCCGAGCACCGCCACCACCGTGCCGCTGCTCATCTGCGACACCGTCGCTTGCAGCACCCCCGCCAGCGCACCCCTCCACCCGGCGTGCACCACGGCGATGGTGCCGTCGTCACCCACCAGGGCAACGGGCGCGCAATCCCCCACCCACGCGGCGAGCACGGCGTTGCGCCGATCCGTGATCGCCGCATCTCCGGTCGCGAAGTCGTGCTCTCCAGGGTGTGTGACCCGCAGCACCGCTGTGCCATGTACTTCATCGAGTTGAGTCCAGACGCCCGGCGCAAACGCCGCGCGGCGGTGCAGCAGCGCCGCACGATGCCCGTCGAGGTGGAAGTCGCCGTCGGCCATCGTGCTGCAACGGATCTGCACTGTGTCGTCACCGACCTCGAACACGAGGCTCGGCGAGGACGCCCGGTTCACTTCAAGAAGGAGGGCACGTCGAAGTCGTCGTCGTCGTCGAGCGGGTCGGCGCCGTCGTCGGCGAACAGATCCTTCAACGTGGACGTGGGCTTCTGCTCGGGCACGGCCTTGACCACCGGGCGACCGCCACTGGTGGTGGCGCCGGTGTTGCCGCCATCCCAACGGTCGAAGCCGGCGGCGATGACGGTGACCTTCACCTCGTCGCCCATCTCGTCGTCGATGACCGTACCGAAGATGATGTTGGCGTCTTGATGAGCAACGCCGTGGATGATCTCGGCCGCCGCGTTCATCTCGAACAGCCCCATGCTGGACGGCCCGGTGATGTTGAGCAGGATGCCGCGGGCGCCGTCGATCGCCGCCTCGAGCAGCGGGCTGCTGATCGCGGCCTTGGCGGCGGCGACGGCACGGTTCTCGCCACTGGCCTGGCCGATGCCCATGAGGGCGGAGCCGGCGCTGGAGAGGATCATCTTCACGTCGGCGAAGTCGGTGTTGATGAGACCGGGTGTGGTGATGAGGTTGGTGATGCCCGAGACGCCCTGCAGCAAGACCTCGTCGGCCATCTTGAACGCGTTGAGCACGCTCGTCTTCTCGTTGGCCACCGTGAGCAAGCGGTCGTTGGGGATGACGATGAGCGTGTCGACCTTCTCCTTCAGGCGCTGCACGCCGGCATCGGCCTGCACCGCCCGACGGCGACCTTCGAAGCTGAACGGGCGGGTGACCACACCGATCGTGAGGGCGTTCATGCTGCGCGCGACCTCGGCGATGATGGGCGCTGCACCGGTGCCGGTGCCGCCACCTTCGCCGGCGGTGATGAACACCATGTCGGCGCCCTTGATCATCTCTTCGATCTCGTCGCGATGGGTCTCGGCGGCGTTACGACCGACATCGGGGTCGCTTCCCGCGCCGAGGCCACGGGTGAGATCGCGACCGATGTCGAGCTTCACGTCGGCGTCGCTCATCAGCAGAGCCTGCGCGTCGGTGTTGACGGCGATGAACTCGACGCCCTTGAGGCCGGCGTCGATCATGCGGTTGACGGCGTTGACGCCACCACCGCCGACTCCGATGACCTTGATGACGGCGAGATAGTTCTGGGGTGCGCCGGCCATCAGAGGGACCTCCGAGATGAGAAAGAGTGGCGAATGGTGAGTGTGGGCACTGAAGTACCTGCTGGCGTGTGATCGTAGCGAATGGGCTGCTCAGCCGAAGGGATCCGCCATGGGCCGGAGGCGCCGGAAGAGTTCGAGATGAGCACTGCCGCTCAGTCTCGCACGAAACTGGAGGGTAGCGGTGGAACGTGGCACTTCAGCACGGCACCGCACCCGCGTCGGCGGTGCTCACATCGAGCTGGCAGACGTCGGTGAGCCCCTTGCGAACTCGGTTCAACAAGCGGGCGAGCTTCTCGTCGATGTTCTTCGAATCGCCCACACGCACCAGCACGCCGTCGGGCTCGCCGTTCTCGAGCACCAGCGTCAACGTGCCCGTGGAGGCGTCGACGCCGACGGTGCGCGTGATCGAACGCACCTCGACGGGCAGGCTGAGCACCAGTTCGGCGACGTCGGCATACGGCGCGCCGGCGAACTGCCCGCGAGCGGTGTCAGGGTGGCTGCCGGTGATGAGCAGGTAGTCGGTGGGTTGACCGGCGATCACGTCGAGCACCCGGCCCTGCACGTCGATGATGCGGAACTGCTGGTCGCCACCTTGAAAGGCGGCGATCGGCCGGCGCTCGCGGATGTCGATGACGACTCGATGCGGGAAGTCGGTGGCGACGTGCGCTCGCTCGACCCACGGCACGGCTTCCAACCGTTGCTCGGCAGCATCGGTGTCGACGAGCAGCACCGGCTCGCCACGCAGATCGGCGATCACGCCCTCCAACACGTCGGCATCAGTGTAGACCGCGCCTTGCACCGTCACTTCCCGCACATCGAAGATCGAGGATGCGAACACGGCGACGGCGCCGATCGCCAACAGCACGACGCCGATGCCGATGCCGGCCCACACGAGCCGGCGGCGACCCTCCGCCCGCCGCACCGAGATGCGCCGGGCTCTGATGCGAGGGTCGAGGCCGCCGCGGGAGCCGGCAGGCGCCGGCTCGGTGGGCCCGGCTTCGTCGAGATCGGCGATGACGATGGTGGAACGCTCACCCGACTCGTCGAGCGATTCGCGCCGCTCGTGGAACGCCTTCTCCTTGTCCTCGTCGAGGTAGACGCTGTCGGGGCGGTCGTCCTCGGCGATGACGATGGTGCGCCGCGGCGCGGCGCTGTCGACGGGCGCAACGGGCACGAGCGGCAGCACGACCTGATCGGCGCCCGCGGCGTCGCCCGCGGTGGGCTCGTCGTCGCCATCACCGTCGTCATCACCGTCGTCATCATCGTTGTCGTCGTCGGGCTCGTCGTCGGGCTCGTCGTCGAGGTCATCCGCGACATCGTCGTCATCGGGCTCGTCGTCGTGATCGGCCTCGCGCTCAGCCCCGTCGTCGCCGGACGCGTGCTCGTCGGTGATGCCCAGCAGCCGATCGATGGAGGGATCGTCGAAGTTGTACTGCGGCGCCGACTCCTCGGAGAACGCGTCGAGCAGCTCCTCCAACACATGATCCGGCAACACATGATCAGGCAACACATGATCCGGCAGGTGATCGGGAGCGGGTGGCTTCGGCTCGCTCACATCGCCACCCCCTCGCCGCCGCTTGCACCCAGGTCGTCATCCGCGAAGCCGACGAGGCGGATCTCGCTGCGCAACTCGATGCCCGTGTGGTCGAGCACGGCAGCGCGAACGTGCTCGATCACGGCTCGTACGTCGGCGGCCGTGGCGCCGTCGCCGGCCTGGATGAAGTTGGCGTGCTTGTCGCTCACGACCGCGCCACCGACTCGAAAGCCGCGCAAGCCCAGTTGGTCGATCAAGCGTGCTGCCGGCAGTTCGCCGGGGATGGGGTTGACGAACACCGAACCAGCGTTCTGCCCACCGGGCTGGTGCTCACGACGCCAGCGCACGATCTCGGTGAGCGTCGCCTCGGCTTCCTCGGCATCGCCGTACGCGAGCTGCAAGCGAGCGTCGAGCACCACCTGGTGGTCGCTCAGCCGAGAGCCCCGGAAGTGCAACCCGAGCTCACCGGCCGGCACCCACGCGGCGCGCCGTTCGCAGGTCGAGCAGATGCACACCGGTCAGCGATGCAGCGATGTCGCTACCGTGACCACCGGCGTTCATGCGCACCGCGCCACCGAGGGAGCCGGGCACACCGACGGCCCATTCGAAACCGACCAGCCCTGCCGCAACACACCGACGGGCGAGCACGGGCAGCGCGACCGCGCCACCTGCATGCACGACCGTGTCGTGCAGCTCGATCCACTCGGCCATGGCTGCCAACGAGATGGCGATGCCACGGAAACCAGCATCGGCGACCAGCAGGTTCGAACCACGACCGACCACCAGCGTGGGCAGTCCTGTCCGGCGCACCGCTTCGGCCAGGGCGCACAGCTCGTCGTCGTTGCGCGGCACCGCGAACACATCTGCCGGCCCGCCCACCTTGTACGTGGTGTGCGGCGCCAGCGGCTCGTCTCGTGTGGCGAACGCGGCCAGCGGCTGCAGCGCCTTCTGCACGACCGCCTGCTGGCCCACCCCGGCGCCGGTCATTCCGACGACTGCCTTGCAATGGCTGGGCCGACCGCAGACGGCTCACCGCGCAGCTCGCCGCGGCGGGCCATCACTTCGTCGGGCAGCACCGCGATGTCGCCGCACCCCATCGAGACGCACACATCGCCCTCGCGCAGCTCACGGGCGAGGAACTCGACCAGTTCGGTGCGCCCCGGCATCCACACCACACGACTGCGCGGGTTGGCGTCGAGGACGGCATTGACCAGCAGTTTGCCGGTGATGCCGGGTATCGGGGTGGTGCCCGACGCATAGATGTCGGTGAGCACCACGACGTCCGCGTCGACGAACGCATCGCGGTAGTCGGGCCACATCACTGCCATGCGGTTGAACCGGTTCGGCTGGAAGACCGCCACCACACGCTTCCATCCGTCGCCACTGCCGCGCGCCGCCGCCAGATCGGCGGCGATCTCACCGGGCAGGTGGGCGTAGCAGTCGACCAGCGTCACGCCGGCATCGACGCCCCGGATGTCGAAACGGCGAGCTACTCCACCGAACTTGGCGAGCGCAGCGACGGCGGTTGCGAACGGCACTCCGATGGTGACGGCCATGGCCAGCGCCGCTGTGGCGTTGCGGACGTTGTGCATGCCACGCAACGGCAACGACACCTCGCCGAGCAGTTCGCCGTGGTGCAGCACGTCGAACACGAACGACGCGCTGCCGGGGCGCACGCTCACGATGCGGAAGTCGGCGCCGGCAGCGGTGCCGTACGTGATGACGTCGTGCCGTTGCGCCACACGAGCCGCCCCCGGGTCGTCGATGCACACCACCTTCGGGCCCTCGATCTGGGAGAGGTACCGGTCGAAGCCGTCGAAGATGGCCTCGGGGGTGCCGTAGTAGTCGAGGTGGTCGATCTCCACGTTGGTGAGGATGGTGCCGTGCAGCGGCAGTTGCAGGTGAGTGCCATCGCTCTCGTCGGCCTCCACCACCAACCACTCGCCACCGGTCCACTGGGCGCCGGTGCCCATGTCGGTGACATCACCGCCGATGACGAAACCGGGCCGGAGGCCGGCCTCCGCCAAGATGAGCATCAGCATCGACGTGGTGGAGGTCTTGCCGTGCGTTCCGGCCACGGCCAACGACTTCGTCAGCGCACAGATCGACGCAAGCATCCCCGAGCGATGCATCGACAGCACGCCCAGCTGGTCGGCTTCGTCGCGCTCGATGTTGCGCTCCGGGATGGCGGTGCTCCACGTGATGGCGTCGCGGCCGTGCACCAGCGAACGCGAATGACCGACGTGCACCTCGACGCCGGCAGCGCGCACGCGATCCAGCACGGTGCGTTCACGCATGTCGCTGCCACTGACGGTGTGGCCCATCTCGGCCAGCACGATCGCGATCGCGCTCATGCCGGGCCCGCCGACGCCCACGACGTGCAACGAGCGCGGCTCGCTGAGATCGAGCGGTGCGCTCGGTGCAGCGCTCACGACGCGGCCACCCGTTCCACGAGCGCCACGAGCTTTCCGCTGCGATGCAGGGCACCAGCCGCGTATGCGTTGGCGGCGACGGTCGCCAGCTGCTCGGGCGCCGCTGCCAGGCGTTCCACTTCGGCCATCAACCGTTCGACGGTGAGGTCGGCCTGCTCGACGAGCAGTGCCGCCGACCGGTCGGCGAGCACCCGTGCGTTGTCGACCTGGTGGTTCTCCGCAGCACCTGGCCACGGCACCACGATGGCGGGCGCACCGACCGTGGCGAGCTCGGCGATGGTGCCGGCGCCGCCACGGGTGACCAGCAGGTCGGCGGCGGCGTAGAGGGTCGCCATGCGGTCTTCGTAGCCGATCACGCGATACAGGATGCCTGCCGCACCGTCGCGAGTGGGCGCGGCATCCTTGAGAAACCGGTCACCAACGACGTGGTACACCGCCAGGTCGCGACGATCGAGCCACCGTTCGACGGCTTGGGCGACCACACCGTTGACCACCGCCGCGCCTTGCGAACCGCACACCACGGCCACCACGAAACGGTCGGCCGGCAGGCACAGCGCCGCACGAGCGGCGGCGCGCGCGCAGCTCGGTCGAGACCGACCATCTCCTGGCGAACCGGCGCACCGGTGAGCTCGGCATGGGGCAGCACAGACCCCTCGAACGCCACCGCACACGCAGCGGCACGCTTCGCCATCAGCTTCGAGACCAAGCCGGGCCGATGGTCGTACGACACCACGACGTACGGGATCTGCAGCCGCCGTGCCGCCCACGTGGCGGGGAAGCTGCCGTACCCACCGACGTTGACGACCACCTTCGGTTGCAGCTCCTGCAGCAGCGCCTTCGCAGCGCGGACGGCGCCGAACAGCTTGGGCAGGAACGCCAGGTTGCGGGCGCTCACGCTGCGTTGCAGACCGACGACGTCGAGAAACGTGTGCGGGTAGCCGGTGGGCGGCAGCAGCGTCGTCTCCACGCCACGCCGCGTACCGACGTAGTGGATCGACGCGCGTTCGTGGCCGCCCGCCACCAACGCATCGGCGATGGCGAGCGCCGGAAGTACGTGGCCCGACGTGCCGCCGCCGGTGACGACGGCGAACGCGCGCTCGGTGTTCATCGCACGTTGCGGGCGACGTTGAGCAACAGCCCGGTGGCCGTGAGCGTGACGAACAGCGAGCTGCCGCCGGCAGAGAAGAAGGGCAGCGTCAACCCGGTGACCGGCATCAGGCCGGTGACCCCGCCGACGTTGATGATGGTCTGCACGACCAGCCAGCTGACGATGCCACCCGCCAGCAGCGCGTGGAACCGATCGTGCGTGGCCATGGCCACCTGCACACCCGCGTAGGCGAGCACCATGAAGCCACCCAGCACGGCGACCACGCCGATCATGCCCAGCTCTTCGGCGACGACGGCGAAGATGAAGTCGCTGTGCGCGAGTGGCAGGAACTCGCCCAGCTTGTTCTCGCCGCGACCGACGCCAGAGCCGGTGATGCCGCCCTGCGCCATGGCGATCATCGCCTGATAGGTCTGGTAGCTGAGGTGGTCCTTGTGAGCGGCGATGTCCATGAACGCCGTGAAACGCGCTTCTCGGCGTGGGCTGGAGACGACGAACGCGAGGGCTCCGACGGCTCCCATCGTGCCGGCGGCCGTCATCGGCAGCAGCGGGGCGCCGGCGATGAACGCGACCGCGACGACGATGGCCGCGAGCACGATCGCCGAGCCGAGGTCGCTCTGCAGCATGCACAGCGCGGCACCCACGAACGCGATGGCGAGCACCGGGCCGAGCGTGCGGCCCAGGTCGTGCATCTCGTCGTGCCGCTTGGCGAGCAGGTTGGCACTGGCCAGCAGGACGGCCAACTTCAGGAACTCACTGGGTTGGAAGTTGATCGGACCGATCGCAACCCAGGCGCTCGCGTCGTTGACGCGATCGCCGATGCCGGGAACGAACGGCAGCAGCATCAGGCCGCACGCCGCGGCGAGGGCCGGGTTGACGAGCCGGCGCCACCGTCGAGTGGGAACGCGCATCGCGAACCACAGCCCGATGACGCCCAACACGGCCCACAGCAACTGCCGGTTGAACAGCCGCCATGGCGAGTTGCCCTTGTGGAACTGGCTGATCGAGGTTGCGGACAGCACCATCACCAGGCCCAGCATGGTGAAGACGGTGACGACGACGGCAATGACGTAGAACGCGGTGGGCGGCGGTGACGCCGGGCGCGCCACGTCGCGTCGGGTGGGGTGGCGGCGCATGGCATCGGAGCGTGCGAGGGCTGCGCGGCGTCGATCGCCGATGAGTGTGGACGATGACGTCATGTCGCACCATCCCTGCCGTTGCGAGTGCCGTGTTCAGCCGTGTCGGCGGCCAACGCCCTCACCAGCTGCTTGAAGTCGTCGCCGCGGGCCGGGTAGCCACCCCCGGGGTACCAGTCGAAGCTGGCGCAGGCCGGCGAGAGCAGCACCACGTCGCCGGGCTCGGCCAGCTCGTCGGCGAGTTGCACCGCCTGTGCCATCGAGCCTGCGATCCGAGTTGGGCAGAAGCGCTGGAACGGCAGGGTGACATCGGCTGCCGCCGTTCCCAGCCCGACGACCGCCTTCACTCGCGCGTGCTCGCTCGCGAGACTGGCGAGGTCGAGGCCCTTGTTCAGCCCACCGGCGAGCAGCACGATGCGGTCGAACCCGCGAATGGCCGTGAGCGCGGCGTGCGGCGAGGTGGCCTTCGAGTCGTTGAACCACTGCACGCCACCAATGGTGCCCAACGGCTCGATGCGATGTGGTGGATGGTGAAATGTCGCGAGGCCGGCCTGCACGTCGGCCGCAGTGGCCAGGCCGCTCTCCAGCACCAGCGCGGCAGCAGCCAGCGCATTGGTGAGGTCGTGGGGCAAGGTGCGTGTCATGCACGCGACGGGAGCGATGATGCCGCTCGGCCCGACGAGGGAGCCATTGTCGATGCGGTAGTCGGCGTTGGTGGCGGCGAACGTGCGCGTGGGGCCGCCCGCCGCGCGCAGGTTGCGCATCACCGTCTCGTCGTCGGCGAAGCCGATGGCCACATCGGTGGGCCTGCGGTGCGCCCACATCCGTGCCTTGGCCGCTTCGTACGATGCCATCGAGGTGTGCCAGTTCTGGTGGTCGGGGGCCAGGTTCAGCCACACCGACGCTTCCGCGCGAAAGGACAGCAGCCAGTTCAGGCGGAAGCTGCTGCACTCGACCGCGAACACGTCGACGTCGTCGTCGAGCGCAGCGACCAGCGGCACGTCGGTGTTGCCGACCGCGGAAGCTCGGTGGCCGGCGGCCTCCAGGATGTGCGCGGTGAGCAGGGTGGTGGTGGTCTTGCCGTCGGTGCCGGTGATGGCCAGCATCGGCCGCGGGCCACCGGGGCGCTGCTGCTCGAACTCGTAGGCCAGATCGATCTCGGTTCGCAAGGGAGTGCCGGCGGCAACTGCTGCAGCGACGACCGGATGCGTCTCGGGGACCCCTGGCGCGGGGCAGACGATGTCGACGGCGGCGACCAGCTCGGCCAACGCTTCCGTGTCGGGAGCTTCCACCAGGTTGGTTCCCAGGCCGGCAGCGAGGGCGCGCTTCGCCTCGGTGGGCGCATCGTCGGCCACCAGCACTCGCCACCCGCGACGCATCAGGCCGGTTGCGAGCGCGTCGCCGGCCACTGCGATGCCGTAGATGAGCGCCGTGCGGCCGGCGCCACCGCTGTTCATCGACGGCTCACAGGTTGTCCGTCACGCGCGTGAAGTCGGCGATGAAGATGGCGAGGGCGCTGGCGGTGCAGATGCCCGAGATGATCCAGAAGCGAATGATCACCGTGGTCTCCGGCCACCCGACGAGCTCGAAGTGGTGGTGGATGGGCGACATGCGGAACAACCGCTTCTTGCGACCGGAAGCCTTGAACACGCCCATCTGGATGGCAACCGAACCGGCTTCCATCACGTTGATACCGCAGATGAGGATGATCAGCAGTTGCGTGTTGGTGGTGATGGCCAACAGCGCGAGAGCCGTGCCGATGCCGAGCGCGCCCACGTCGCCCATGAAGATGCGCGCCGGCGCGGCGTTGAACCACAGGAAACCGGCGCAGCCGCCGGCGAAGGCCGCGGCGAGCACAGCCAGGTCCAGCGGGTTGACCACGTCGCCGTAGACGGCCGGATTGCGGAACTCCCAGTAGGCGATGATCGTGAACGCGAGGAAACCCATCATCGCCGAGCCGCCGGCCAGGCCGTCGAGACCGTCGGTGACGTTGACGGCGTTGCTGGTGGCCCAGATCATCACGCCCGTGAAGACGACGAAGACGGGCATCGCGAGGTGCCAGCCGGGGAAGGTGGCGCGTGTGATCGACAGCGTCTGGCTGACATCGGTGGAGGACACCAACCACCACGCGAGCAGCATCGAGAGACCGAGCGTGATGTAGCTCTTCTGCTTCCAGAAGATGCCCCTGTTGTGACGCTTGCGCACCTTGATGAAGTCGTCGAGAAAGCCCATGCCGGCCATCACCACGATGCCGACCCACATGATCATCGCCTGGTCGGAGAACGCGAGGTTGGGCCGCAGGTGCGCGACCATCCAGCCCACTGCCGCAGACACCACGATGGCCAGCCCGCCCATCGTGGGGGTGCCCTGCTTCATCATGTGGTGCTCTGGCCCGTTGTCCTCCTTGCCGAGGATCGGTTGCCCGGTGCCGCGCGTGCGGAAGAAGGTGATGAGGTAGCGGGTGCACACGAGCGACACGAACATCGCCACTGCCCCGGCGATCATGACTGCGATCACTTGGCCGCCTCCAGCACGCCTCGGGCCACGGCCCGATCATCGAAGGGCACGACGACGGTGCCGATGGTCTGGGTGGTCTCGTGGCCCTTGCCGGCGATGACGACCACGTCGCCCGCAGTCGCGATCTGGAATGCCGCCGCGAAGGCTTGGCGTCGGTCGGGCTCGCTCACAACACGGTCACGGTAGCCCGCGGGGACCCCCTGAATGATGGCATTGATGATCGCTAGCGGGTCTTCCGAGCGCGGGTTGTCGGAGGTGACGACCACCCGATCGGCAAGCTCGGCGGCCACGGCACCCATCTCCGGCCGCTTCTCGCGGTCGCGGTCGCCACCACAGCCGAACACCACGATCACATTCCCACCACCCGCTGCGCCCCGTGCTGCGCCGAGAGCTTCGCGCAGACCGTCGGGCGTGTGCGCGAAGTCGACGATCACCGCGAACGGCTGGCCGGCGCGGACTGGCTCGAATCGTCCCGGCACCGGCGGCGCGTCACGCAGACCTGCTGCGATGACGTTCGGCTGCACACCCAGCGCAGCGGCGGCCGTGGCGGCGGCAAGGCTGTTCATCGCGTTGAAGGCGCCCCCGATGCCCACCGTCACGTGCTGACCGCGCCAGGAGTACCCGTGGCTGGTGGGTGTGACGACAAGGTCGTCGATGTCGGTGTGCGAGAACGGGGTCATCGGGATCGACGCCGCGTCGAGCAGCAACCGGCCGTGCACATCGTCGCTGTTGACCACGCCCTGCTCGCTCAGCGATGGCTCGAACAGGGCCGCCTTGGCGGCGAAGTAGCGCTCGACGGTGCCATGCAGATCCAGGTGATCGCGCCCGAGGTTGGTGAACACCGCGAGTGCGAAGTGCGTGCCATCCACACGGTGCAGCGCCAGCGCATGCGAGGAGACCTCCATCACCACCGCCCGCTTCCCATCCGCCACGAACTGGGCCAGTTGCGCCTGCAGCTCGGGCGCCTCTGGGGTGGTGTGCTTCCCGGTCAGCGTGCCGATGATGCCCGTCGGTGTGCCGTCGGATTCGAGGACGGCCGCGATGAGGCTGGCGGTCGTGGTCTTGCCGTTGGTGCCGGTGACACCCACGACGGTGAGCGAGCGCGACGGGTGACCGAAGAAGGCTGCGGCCAGCAGCCCCATCGCCGACCGAGTGTCGCCGACCAGGATCTGCGCTGCCTCGACATCGAGCGGGTGATCGACGAGCAGCGCGGTTGCGCCGGCGGCCACGGCGGCCGCCGCGAACTGATGGCCGTCGCTGCTCAGGCCCCGTACGCAGCAGAAGAGCGAACCCACCTCGACCCGCCGCGAGTCGTGGACGACGCCCGTGATCGCTGCATCGCGGTCGCCGCGCAGCGCCACGGCCGGCAGGCCCGCGTCGGCAACCAGTGCACCGAGCATTCGTGCCATGTCGGTCAGCCCGCGGCCGGACAGCCGGTGTCGCCGGGTGTGGGGGTGATCTGCAGTTCGTGGATGGCCGCCGTCGCGATCGACGAGAACAGCGGCGCGGCGGCCTTGCCACCGAAGCGATCGTTCGACGTGGGGTCGGGCTCGTCGATGGTGACGAGGATGGTGACCCTCGGCGCGTCGGCCGGGAAGTAACCGACGAACGACGCACGATACGCCCGAGTGCCGGCAGCTCCGTACGTGTTGTCGTCCTGCACCTTGTACGCGGTGCCGGTCTTGCCGGCCACCGAGATGCCGGGGATCTGTGCACCCTTGCCGGTGCCCTCGCACACGACGCCCTTCATCATGTCGGTCATGGTGGCCGCAGTGGCGGGCTGGATCACCTGGTGCGTCGCTGCGGCAGGGGTGTCGGTCACTTCCCCATCGGCGCCGATCACGGCCTCCACCAGCTTCGGCGCCACGTACACGCCACCGTTGGCCACGGTGTTGACCGCGGCAGCCAGTTGCAGCGCCGTCACCGAGTAGCCGTACCCGTAGCTGTGCGACTGCCGCTCGGTGCCCTGCCACTCGGATGCCGGCTTGAACAGGCCGGCGCTCTCGTTGGGGAAGTCGAGTGCGGTCTTCTGCCCGAAGCCGAACGATTCGAGATACGCGCCGAAGCGCTCGGTTCCGACTTCGTCGGTGAGCAGCAGCGTGCCGATGTTGCTGGAGTGCACGATGATGTCGCGCAATGACATCGGCTGCGTGCCATGCGGCTCCGCGTCGGTGATCGTGTGCATCCACGGTGTGCCCCGGTCGTAGACGATCTTGCCGGGAACCTCGATGACGGTGCCGGGATTGGCGACGCCGGTGTCGACCACCGACGACAGGCTGAACACCTTGGCCACCGAGCCGGGCTCGAACGGCTCGACGGCAGCCAGGTTGGCAGACGTGACGGCCACGATGCCGTCGTCGCCGCGGCTGACGTTGGCGATCGCATAGATCTCGCCGGTGGCGACGTCCATGACCACGACGGCACCACCCGCGGCCTTCAGCTCCTCCACTCTGGTGAGCAGTGCCTGCTCGACCTGGAACTGCAACGAGCGGTCGAGCGTCAGCACCAGGTCGTCGCCGGGCACGGGATCGGTGGTGGTTGCGCCGGAGCCGGGAATCGACCGGCCCTTGGCATCGTGCTCGCGGACACGCTCGCCTTCGACGCCGGTGAGCTCTTCGTTGTACAGCAACTCGAGGCCGGCGGTGCCGATGCCGTCGATGTCGGTGCGGCCCAACAGGCTGCGACCGACCTCGCCACTGGGCATGATGCGCTTGTCTTCACGCAGCACGTCGATGCCACTGAGGTTGAGCGACATGACTGCGCCGGCGATGTCGTCGTCGATCTGGCGGGCGATGTACACGAAGCTCTTGTCCTTGGCGGTGAACGCCGCCAACAGTGCCTGCTGCTTCTCCTGCGGCAACTGCAACATCGTCGCCAGCACCGAGGACACGCCCGTGGGGTCGGTGACCAGCTTCGGGTTGGCGATGAGGGTGCTGCTCGGCACGCTCATCACCAGCTCACCTCCGTCGCGGGCGAAGATGGTGCCTCGCGGTGCGTACAGCACCGCTTCCGACACGCGCTGCGCCTTGCCGGCGGCAACGAGCGACTCGGAGCCGGCGGTCTGCAGGAACGCCACACGCGCGACCACAGCTGCGAACAGCAGCACGCTGATGACGAACACGGCCACCAGCCTGCGTCGTGGCTCGCCGGCTCGAAAGGTGAGCAGCAACCCCGCTGGTTGCCGTTCGGCGTGCTTGGTGCGCTTCGTGCTCTTGACCCGCTTCTGCAGCGCCGGAGCGGAACGGCCACGGTGGTTGCGCTGCTGGCGAGCGGGTGCCGAAGCCGGCGTGCGACGTGACGACGCGGGCGATGCCGTTCCCGATGCCCTGCTTGCCGGCGTCTTGCCAACCGGCGCCTTGCCTGCCGGTGCCTTGCTTGCCGGCGCCTTGCCTGCCGGCGCACGGCGGCCGTGCGTGCGAGGGGTCGCCGACTCTGCTCGACGAGCGCGCGGATCGGTGGCCACGCGGCGCGGATCGGCTGCACGCACCGGCGCGCCTCCCGTCGTTGCGGTGCGGGTGCCGTGGCGGCGCCCGGTGTCGGTGCTCATGGTGCGCCACCGGCCTGAGCCTTGACGTCGGCGTACCGCTGAAACTCTTCGTCGATCGTCGTCTCGTCGTCAGCGCCGGTGGCGCCGCCACTGCGCTGCACCGTGGCCACATCGTCGGCATCCAGCGACACGAACTCGGTCTGGGTGGCCAGCACCATTCCCAGTTTGGCGGCCTCCTCGGCCAGGCGACCCGGCGAGCGCAGTTCGGCGCGCTCACGACGCAGCACGTCGTACTGCTCGTGCGCGGCACGAATGTCGCGGTCCATCGTGTCGAGGTTGAGCTGGCGACGTGCCAGCTGGGTCTGGAAGGCGGCGGCACCGAGCATCAGCCCGAACACCACGGTGCAACCGGCAGCAACGAGGCGGGCGGTGCGACGCCGACGCGGCACGACCACCAACTGCGGGCGCGGTGCGACGTGAGCGACAGCGGCTGTGCGCTTCACCATCACGCGCGCTTGCGCAGCCCCACCACCATGCACTCTGCTGCGCACCGTCGTCGCTCGCTCGCTGCGAGCCGCCATCGCCATCGTCGTGAACCTCTCAGCGCCAGCCGCGCGTGGGTGCGTCGGCGATTCGTTCGACGACCCGCAATCGAGCGCTCGATGCTCGCCGGTTGCCGGCCTGCTCGCTGGCAGTAGGTGTACGGGGCACCCCGCGCACGATGCGCACCGTCTGCACGGCATCGCAGACGCAGGGAAGTTCGGGTGGGCACAGGCAGTCGCCGGTGGCGGCCGACCGCATGCGGTCCTTCACGATGCGGTCTTCGCCGGAGTGGTACGAGAGCACTGCGATGCGACCACCGGGCACCGTGTGCTCGATGGCTGCATCGAGCGCTGCCGGCAGCGCGTCGAGCTCGCCGTTGACCTCGATGCGGATGGCCTGGAACGTGCGCTTTGCCGGGTGGCCGCCGGTGCGACGGGCTGGCGCCGGAATCGCCGACACCACCACCTCGGCGAGCGTGGCGGTTGATTCGATCGGCCGCGCCGCAACGATCGCAGCGGCGATGCGACGAGCGAACCGCTCGTCGCCGTACTGCTGCAGCACCCGCGCGAGCTGGTCGGCCGGGTAGCCGTTGACCACGTCGGCCGCCGACCACGGCTGGGTCTGGTCCATGCGCATGTCGAGCGGCGCGTCGTTGCGGTAGCTGAAGCCGCGCTCGGCCACATCGAGCTGCGGCGAGCTGACGCCCAGATCGAAGAGGGCACCGGACAGGGACTCGATGGAGAGTGCTTCCATGGCTTCGTCGAGGCGGTCGAACCGACAGTGGTACACACGCAGTCGAGCACCGAAGCGAGCGAGGCGCTCTTGCGCTGCGGCAAGAGCACGTTCGTCGCGGTCGATGCCGAGCACCTTCAGGTGTGGCCAGCGATCGAGCAGTTGCTCGGCGTGACCACCACCACCCAACGTGGCGTCGAGCACGAACCCGGGTGGCACCTGTTCGTAGAGGGCCACGATCTCGTGGGCCATCACCGGCAGGTGGTGGAAGGGTGCGTCGCTCATCGCGTGCTGGCCGTGATCGTCCGTCCATCTGCAGCCCACCGGTTCGCGAGTGCCGCCGGGATGTCTCCCCGGTCGTGCGAAACGGCAGCGGGCGGAATGAGGGCTGTCCATCGTGCTGGCCGGAAGGCTGCAGATGGGCGGAAGGTCAGTGCTCGGGGTGCGAATGTGTGGCTGGCTCGGTCGGCTGCCTCATCCTCCTCTTCTGATGTCGTTGATGTTGTCGTTGATGTTGTCGTTGATCTCGTTGATGACACGGCGTGCTGATCGGGTGAGGTCACTGGTCGTCGCCAGCAAGATCGCCGGTGCCGTCGTCGTTGACCAGCGTGAACCGTTGCGGGGACCACAGCTCGAGGCGGTCGAAGCTGCCCGCAACGGTGACGGGCTCGCCCAGTTGCAGGCCGGCGTAGTCGCGCAGCTGCTCGTCGACGTTGACGCGGCCCTGCTTGTCGAGTGTGACGAGGATGGCCGAGGAGGCGAGTGCGCGGAGCTGGTTGCGGCTCACGTCGCCCAGGCGCACGCGTGCCGCCATCACCTCCGCCTCTTCCTCGAAGGTGGCCGAAGGCACGACGGTGACGCACTTGTCCTGGCCCTTGGCCAGGTAGCAGTGCTCGCCCAGGCGGTTGCGGAAGGTGGCCGGCAGGGCCAGCCGGCCTTTGTCGTCGAGTTGGCGTTCGAACGCCCCGACGAACAACACGTCGCGTCACCACCTTTCGCCTGCCACGCACCTGCCTCATGGGAACGCAGATCACGGCGGCGCGAGCCCGGGATCCCCACAGGCCCCCATTCTGGCCGCCACTATGACCCAAAGTCAACCACCACTCCCCAATTTGCACCACTTCCATGCATTCCGAAGCCACTTCCCCCACTCGTCATGCCCGCGCGGTACCGACGATCAGTGCGGGCCCCACCTCAGCCCAGCACGGAAGCGTCTCCGTGCGGGCCGCCGTGGGGCCTAGTGACCGGTGAAGTGAGCGGGTCGCTTCTCGAGAAACGACGCCACCCCTTCACGATGGTCGTCGCTCTGGAAGCAGGCCACCATCGCGGCGGTGTGGCGCTCCATGTGCTCACCAACCGCGGCGGTGAGACCCTGCTGCACGAGCGACTTGATCAGGCCGAGGCTGTGCGGCGAACCTGTTGCGATGGCGCGCGCCAACTCCATGGCCGCCGGCAGCAGGTCGTCGCTCGACACCACGTCGAGCACGTAACCCAGGCGCAGCGCTTCGTCGGCGTCGATCATCGCGCCGGTGTACAGCAGGCGTAGCGCTGGTTGCAGGCCGACGATTCGCGGCAGCAGCCACGTGCCGGCACCCGTGTCGGGCACAAGGCCGCGGTGCACGAAGTTCCATGCAAAGCGAGCGTTGGGACTGGCCAGCCGGAGGTCGCACTGTGAGGTGAACTCTGCGCCCATCCCCACCGCGGGGCCGTCGATGGCACAGACCGTGGGCTTGCGTGCCTGGGCGAGCGGCCACCACTTGTGCCGCTCCTGTGCGGAACCGCGCAAGCCACGCGACTCGCCCGGCACCGTGGCCAGGTCGGCCAGGTCGGTGCCGGCGCAGAACGCGCCGGGCACGCCGGTGATCACCAGTGCGACGGTCGACGGGTCGTCGTCGGCGCGACCCACGACCTGGATGAACTCGGCGAGCATCGCGTACGTCATCGCGTTGCGCTTCTCGGGCCGATCGATGGTGATCACGCCGACCTTTCCGTCCACGTGGTGGCGGATGAGCGGGCGGGTGTCGTCGGGCATGGTGCGACGGTACTCAACCCGCTCGGAGCGGCCCACCCTGGCGGTTCGGCCCGGCGGTTCTGAGTCACGGCACAGAACGAACCCCCGTCTGTGCCGTGGCACAGCCTTCATGATGGGACCGTCAGCGGCGACGGTTCGCGCGGCGGCCGTTGGACAGCGCGACTGCTGTCCACGCCAGCGCACCCAACCCCGCCGGCACGATGCCGAGGATGAGAGCCCCTCCGCCGATGTTGGCGCCGATGACGGGGGTTGTGGCCACGCGGTAGGTGAGGCCGAGATACGCAGCGAACGCCGCCGCCGCACCCGCCACGTGCAGCCAGTGCCGACCAACGCTGCCTGCTCGCACGAGCAGCCGCAGCCTGACCGCGGCCAGCACGATCACTGCCGTGGCCGTGATGCCGAGCATCGTCACCGTTGTAGTGCTGAGGCGTACGGGCTGCCACAGGTAGTCGGCGACGTCGGGTGCGACACCCCCCGGGAACACTCCCGAGACCCACCACGTGGCCGGCGCGAAGGCCAGCGCACCGAGGCCGACGAGTACCGCGTCGGCCCCACCGCCGACGCCACCAGCACCCGCGCCGGTGGTCGTGGCAGACCGGCGATGAGGCGGTGGCGAAGTGACTCCGCGTCGACCGGCGCCGCCTGCGCCACCGGTGCGAGCGACGCGGCGGTGGGCCGCGGCGGCGACACCAGCGCGGCCACGAGCTCGGGTCGCCAGCGAAGGTGGCACATCGATTGGAAACGTGCCCAACCACGTGTGCGGCGCTGGGAGACACCAACCACCTTGGCGCCCGCGTGCATCACCTCACCGGTGCCCGCCCCGGCGAAGCAGACCCGGCGCGACCAGGCTGTGGTCTCCAGGCCACCTCGGTGCACCTCGCCGGCGACCCCCATGCCGGCGAGCGCCACCTGCCACAGCTGCCCCACCCAGACCATCGCGCGGCCCACGTCGTCGTGCCACAGCGCATCGCCGGCCGGGATGACGAGGTCGAGCCACACGAACTCACCGGGCAGCAGCAGCACTGCGCCGCCACCGCTGCGCCGCCGAACGACCTGTACGCCGAGCGCGCCGGCCACCCGATGGTCGACGTCGGCGTCGGGCTGCGCCGAGCCGAGCACCAGCGTCGGCGACGCGACGGTGTGGAACGTGGCCGATCGCAGCGCGACGGGATCGCCCGCATGGAAGGCGCCGGCGTCGCCGTGCGAGTACCCCACCCTCCAGTCGCCGCTCATCGGAGGCCAGCGTACGCGTCGAACCGACGAGGGTTCAGCTGGCTCTGGCGAGGTACGGCTTCCACTGCTCGGGCACCAACGTGACCGCAGCAGTGATCCAGGCCTGCTCGCGCGGCGCCCGCGGTGGGCGGGCCAACCACATGCCGGCCTCGGCCGGGGTGCGGTCGCGCTTGCGCAGGTTGCACGGCCTGCATGCCGCAGCCACGTTCTCCCACGTGTGCTGGCCGCCCCGCGACCGCGGCACCACGTGGTCGAGCGAGTCGGCGAAGCCGCCGCAGTACTGGCAGCTGTAGTTGTCGCGGGCGAAGAGCGCTCGGCGCGACATGGCTGTGCGACGCGCATACGGCACCTTCACGACGTATCGCAAGCGCACGACCGAGGGGCTGGGGATGGCCATCCGTTCGGAGTGCAGCAGGTGCCCATCATCGGCGATGAGATCGGCCTTGTCGGCGAGGACGAGGCACACCGCACGGAACGCGGGGACGACGGAGAGCGGCTCGTATGTCGCGTTCAACACCAAGGCGCTCCTCATGCGGCGAGAACCTACCGAACGTGCCGCAGTGGCATCAGCGGGTTTTCAGCAGCGCCGTGGCGACCCACGGCCGGCCGTATCCGGAACGGGGCGTGCATCAGGCGGCCTGGTCGTGGTGTCGGCACCATGCGAGGTAGTTCAGCACATCGGCGGGCTCGATGCGATGATCTGCGCTGCCGTACTGAGTGACCAGCCGGAAGTGCAGGTAGTCGCCGGTGGGCACGGGTAGGAAGGGACGGCGGCGCCACCACCCGCGAGGCGTGGTGCGGCGCCACTGTCGTGCAGCAGCACCCCAGAGGCGAGGCCGACGAACGACGGCG
Source organism: Acidimicrobiaceae bacterium (assembly GCA_016722025.1). GTDB lineage: Bacteria > Actinomycetota > Acidimicrobiia > Acidimicrobiales > Ilumatobacteraceae > UBA668. The sequence goes on along the minus strand of JADKGZ010000005.1, from coordinate 30,847 downwards.
GCCACCACGTGCGCGGCCGCGGTTGGGCTCACACCCGCGGTTCCTTGGGCAGGCCGAGCACCATCTCACCGATGATGTTGCGCTGCACCTGTGACGAGCCTGCGTAGATGGTGCCAGCACGCGCGTTGAGGAACGTGCCCACCCAGCTCCACGTGCTGTTGGGGGCGCCGGCGTCGTCGGCGCTGAACGCGCTGGACGGGTGGCGACCCGTTGGGGTCATCGCCTCGGCGCCGATGATGTCGATGGCGAGCTCGGTGATCTCCTTGTGGTACTCGCTCCAGTAGAGCTTGGAGATCGCCGCGTCGGGGCCGGGGTGGTGGCCGGCGAGGAACTGCGTGAGCACCCGCATGCCGTTGAACCGCATGATCTGCACCTTCGCGTAGCACTGGGCGAGGCGTTGGCGGATGCGGGGATCGTCGGCGACGCCGTACTCCTTGGCCAGCAGCAGCAGGCGGTCGACTTCGGCCTGGAAGCGGATGGGCCCGGTGGCAGCGGCCTCGCCACGCTCGAAGCCGAGCAGGGTCATGGCCACGGCCCAGCCGTTGTTGAGGCCGCCGATGACCTCGCCCTTGGGCGCGACGGCGTCGGTGTAGAAGACCTCGTTGAACTCGCTCTCACCGCTGATCATGCGGATCGGCCGCACCTCGATGCCGGGCTGGCGCATGTCGACCAGGATGAACGAGATGCCCTTGTGCCGCGGGGCGTCGGGGTCGGTACGAGCGAGCGTGAAGATGTGGTCGGCCAGGTGACCGGCGCTGGTCCAGATCTTCTGACCGTTGAGGATCCATTGGTCGCCGTCGAGCTGTGCCCTGAGGCCCAGGTTGGAGAGGTCGCTGCCGGCGTTGGGCTCGCTGTAGCCCTGGCACCACACGTCGTCGCCGCTGAGGATGCGCGGCAGGTAGTGCGCCTTCTGCTCGTCGGTGCCCCACTGCAGCAAGGTGTTGCCCAGCATCTGGATGCCGAACACGTCGTTGGGGCCGCCGGTGGGCACACCCGCCTTCGCGAACTCCTCGCCGATGATCACCTGTTCGAGCGCGGACAGCCCGCCACCGCCGTAGGCCACGGGCCACCCCGGCGCCAGGTAGCCGGCTGCGTAGAGCGTCTTGCGCCACTCGGTGACGAAATCGACGAGCGCTTGCCCGTCGAGCTTGCCGATGCCGCCCCAGTTGGTGGGCAGCTTCTCGGCGAGGAAGGCCTGCACCTTTTCGCGGTAGGCCTCGGCTTCAGCGGTGTACTTCGGATGCATGTCGCGATGTTACCGCGTGGTAGCCGAGTGAACGCATGCCGGCATCGGGTCGGCGCTATCGATCGTGACGGGCGAGCGCCGCGGCACCGACCAACGGGGCCAACTGGCCGAGACCTGCCGGCACCACTTTGAAACCCTGGGTGAACGAGAGCCGTGCTCGCTGGTCGATCTCCGACTGCGCAGCACCGAAGAACGGCTCGCCGAAACCGAGGGCCACCGAGCCACCGATGACCGCCAGCCGCAGGTCGCAGATGGCGCCGAGCGACGCCAGGGCGCGCCCGGCCAAGATGCCGGTGCGTTCGACGATGCTCTGCGGCGCACGCTGCGGCGGCCGGCCGGTTTCCTCCTCGATCGCGCGACCACTGCAGTAGGCCTCCAGGCAGCCCCTGCCACCGCATGCGCAGTCGCGCCCCTCGGGCTCGACCACGATGTGGCCGATGTGACCAGCGTTGCCCATCCGCCCCTCCAGCAGCTTGCCGCCACTGATGATGCCGCCACCCACACCCGCACCCATCACCACTGCGACGAAGTCGGTGAGGCCCACCGCTGCCCCGCACCAGGCCTCACCCAGCGCAACCGACTTGCCGTTGTTGTCGACCACCGTGGGCAGCTGCGTGAGCGCCTCCACTTCGGCCGCCAACGGGAACGCCTTCCACGAAGGGATGTAGAGCGGCGACACCGTGCGCTCGGCCGGGTTCATCGGGCCGCCGCAACCGACGCCGCAACCCACCGGTGGGGTGGGCGCGGCAGCCATCACTCGCAGCACCAACCGCGACAACGCGGGCCACACCTCGCGCTGCGGTGTGGCGATGCGGTCGCGAACCAGCACCTCGCCCTGCTCACTGACCACGGCAGCGGCGAGTTTGACCCCTCCGACGTCGATGGCGAGATAGCAGATGCTCACGCCGACGACCGTAGCGGGCACAACCACCCCGGCCACGGCGCGAACAAGTCGTCAGCTGCTGAACGCCAACCATCACCGACTGGGTCTACCCTTCCAGCCGTGACGGCAGCCCCTCTCGAGTTCACCTCCACGCCAGGCTCTTCCTCCGAGCCCGCGTCGCGCCCCTCCCCCACGTTCGCTCAGCTCTTCGATGCCATCGCGGGCAACGTCGCATCCGTCGTGCACGGCAAGCGCGACGCGGTGGAGCTGGCGGTCATGTGCCTCCTGGCAGAAGGCCACCTCCTCATCGAGGACGTGCCCGGCGTGGGCAAGACCAGCCTCGCCAAGGCACTCGCGGCGTCCATCGACTGCACCTGGAAGCGCGTGCAGTTCACCCCCGACCTGCTGCCCACCGACCTCGTCGGTGTCAGCGTCTTCCAACGTGCCACGGAGAGCTTCGTCTTCCAGCCCGGCCCGTTGTTCGCCAACATCGTGCTGGCCGACGAGATCAACCGCGCCTCGCCCAAGACCCAATCAGCACTCCTCGAAGCGATGGAGGAGCGCCAGGTGAGCGCCGACGGCCACAGCCATCAGCTGCCGGTGCCGTTCATGGTTGCGGCGACGCAGAACCCTGTCGAGCAGGAAGGCACCTATCGCCTGCCGGAGAGCCAGCTCGATCGCTTTCTCATGCGCCTCTCGTTGGGCTACCCCGGCCGCGAAGCAGAGCTCGCCATCCTCGACTCCAACGGCGCCGCCGACTCGCTGCACGCGCTGCGCCCGGTGGTCAGCGCGGAGGAGATCGTCGGCATGTGCGCCGCCGTCCGCACCGTGCACCTCGCCACCGTGTTGAAGAGCTACATGGTCGACCTGTCCGAGACCAGCCGCAACCACAACGGTCTGCTGCTCGGCCTGTCGCCGCGCGCACGCTGCAACTGGCCCCGCGCCACGCGCTCGCATGCCGCCGCTCATGGCCGCGACTACGCCATTCCCGACGACGTGAAGGCGGTCGCCATTCCCGTGCTGGCACACCGCATCGTGCTCCGGCCCGACGCGGCGTCGCGTGGGCTCACTCCACGAAGGCGCAGTACAGGAACTGCTGGCAGCGGTGCCCGTCCCGGTAGGTCGCTGATGCCCACACGCCACGGCTGGGCAATGGTCGTGGCGGCAGCTGCCGCGCTCGTCACCGGTCGCGTGTTCGGTCTCATGGAGCTCTTCGTGGTGGGCGTTGCACTCGTCACCGCGTTCGCGCTGGCCGTGTTCGTCGTCAATCGGCCGCTGCCGCGGTGGAGGTTCGCCGAGTCGCGCGTCCCACCACGGTGTCGGTGGGCGAGCCGGCACGCGTCGACCTGCAGGTGGCCAACCGGTCGCAGGCGCGCACGCCGCGCCTGAAGCTGTGGGAACCGGTGGGCGACAAGGGCGGTGCACCGATGCAGCTCGCACCGTTGGGCCCGGGAGAAGCCGTCAGCGCCGCCTACCGGGTGCCCACCACTCGCCGCGGCGTGCTGCGCACAGGGCCGCTGCGGGCCGAACGTACCGACCCGCTGGGTCTGTGCAAGCGAGTCGTCTGGCTGGCCGGTGCGGGCGAGGTGCTGGTGGTGCCCGAACGAGTACCGCTCGCGTTCCCCGGCACGGGCAGCTCCGGCAGGCTGGGCCAGCACCTGCGCATGAAGGCCTTCGGGCAGAGCGGTTCGGAGTTCCACTCCCAGCGTGAGTACACCCCTGGCGACGACCTGCGGCGCATCAACTGGAAGACCTCGGCCAGAGCGGGCACGTTGATCGTGCGCGAGACCGCGCTGGAAGGCGTGCAGCGATGCGTGGTGGTGCTCGACACGTTCGCTCAAGGCTACGACGACGACGGCTTCGAGCGAGCCGTGGTCGCTGCGGCAAGCGTGGTTGCCGCAGCGACGGCAGTGGGCATCACCACTCGCCTCGTAGCGCCCGGCATCGACCTGCGCGGCCCCGACGTCGCCCCACAGTCACTGCGCTGGCTGGCCACCGTCACCCCCGGTGGCGAGGTGGTCGACCACACTGCGGCCGGCCGCACCAACTCCGATGGCCTCGGCCTGCTGGTGGTGGTCACCAGCCACGCCACGTCGGCAGCCGCCGCCGCGGCGATCGGCAGCGCCGGGCCCGACGAGTCGCTGGTGGTGGTCTCGTCGATGGCGGCCGCTGCCGGAGGCAAGGGCTTTCACGTCGATGCCACCTCCCACCAGCACCTCCATCGCAGCTGGAACCAGCTGGTACTCGGCCGCAGCGGGGCGTTCTCATGAGCGCGGCCACCGGTACCACCGCGACGACCGACTCCAACGCTCGGCGGGCGGCACGGCCCGCGAGCCGAGTTGACGCGGCGCAGCTCCCGGCCACCCTGTGCCTCGCCGGCCTCACCGTTGCCACGGTCGTCTCGTTGTGTCGCGTGTTCGCCGACTGGGGCTACTTGCGCGACATGCTCATCGTCGCTCTCGGAACGCACGCTGTTGCAGCTGCGCTTCGCCTCGCACGGGCCAACCTGCTCATCGCATTGCCCACGTTGTTGCTCGCCATCATCGGCCTGCTGTCGGCCGTCTACTACGGCGACACCCTCAACGGCCCGCTGCCGGGCTCACGCACGTTCGAGCTGATGCGCATCGATCTGCGACTCGTCATCGAGCAGTTCCCCACGGCCATCGCCCCGGTGCCCAGCATCGGCAACTACGCAGTCGCCGCCGCTGCGGCCGTCGCGCTGTGTGCAGCGCTCTCCGACACGTTCGCCTTCCGCGCACTCGGCCACCTCGAAGCCGTCGTGCCTGCCGGCGTGGTGTTCATCTTCACCGCCGCGCTCGGCACCGACCGTCATCGAGTCGCGGTGTCGGCCGTGTGGATCGCAATGGCGCTGCTCACCGTCGCCGTGCTGCGCTTCCGCCAGACCAGCGAGGAGGCGACCTGGATGGGTGGCCGGCGGATGCGTCTGGCGGCGGCCGTCCCGGCCGTCATGGTCACGTTCGGCCTCACCGCGGTGGTCGCCGCCACGGTCGCACCGCGCCTGCCCGGGGCGGGCGAGAAGGCCCTCATCGACACGCGCAACCGTCAAGGCAGTGTCACCGAAGTGCTCAGCCCGCTCGTCGACCTCGGCGCCCAGATGCGCAACCGCGGCAACCTGGAAGCGTTCACCGTCGAGTCGTCCGACGGGGCGCACTACTGGCGCACCTACGCGTCGTCCGACTTCGACGGGCGCACGTGGGTGCCGGTGGAAGAAGACCTGTTCGAGATGGGCGACCGCTCCGACAGCGTGTTGCTGCCCGGCTCACGCACGCAGCAGTCGTTCCGGATCCTGGCACTGAGCGGCCACACCGTGCCGGCTGCCTATCGGCCGGTCGCCGTGTCGCCCAGCGACGTGCTGTGGACGGAAGGCACGCAGATGCTGGTGCTCCCCGACGTGAACCTGGAGCGAGGCGACAGGATCGCCGTCGAATCGATCGTGCCGCGCCCCAGCGTCGACATGCTGCGCGCCGCCACCGTTGCCAATGCGCCGGCGGGCAACCTCGACCTTCCCGGCGGGCTGCCACAGATCGCACGCGACGCCGCGGTCGAGGCAACTCAGGGCGCCACCACGCCCTACGACAAGGCGCTCGCGCTGCAGAACTGGTTCCGCGACAACTTCACCTACGACCTCGACGTGCAGTACGGCAACAGCTACGACGCCACCGATGCCTTCCTCCGCGGCCGCAGCGGGTTCTGCCAGCACTTCGCCGGCACGTTCGGCGTGATGGCCCGTTACCTGGGGTTGCCCACCCGCATGGCTGTCGGCTACACCCCCGGCGACCTGCGCGCCGACGGCTTGTACCACGTGTACGGGCGGCACGGCCACGCGTGGCCGGAGGTGTGGTTCGACGGCATCGGGTGGGTGGCGTTCGAACCTACGCCCGGCCGCGGCAGCCCCGACAGCGTCGACTACACCGGTGTCGCCCCTGCGCAGTTCGCGGGCAGCGTCGACGGGGGCAACGGCACACCGCAGACCACGCCGGCCACCGTGCCGCCTCGCGACGGGGGCGATCCCGACGCGGCCACCACCGTGCCCGGCGGTGGCCGCCCGGGAAGCACCGGGGTCACCACCACGGCAGTCGCCGGCAGCGTGGGTGGCGGCAGTACCAGCTCCGGCTCCGGCGTGCCGTGGGTCGTGGCCGGCCTCATCACGGCGCTCCTGGCCTGGATGCTCATCGCACCACGCATCATCCGCTCCGTCGGTCGCCGCCACCAGCACTCCGCGCGCGAGCGCGTGATCGGCGCCTGGCAACGAACACTGGGCACGCTGTCGCTCGCGGGCGCGCCGCCCGTCGCCGGCGAGACGCCACTGGAGTACGCCGCCACGGCTGAACGAGCGACCGGTGCCGACCACCGGGCACTGCGCGAGCTGGCGGTGCACGTCACCCGCGCCGTCTACTCCACCCGCGACATCGACGAGCAGGCCGCCACTCGTTGCGAACTGTTGAGCAGCGAGATCGACAGCGTCTGCCGCGACCGCACACCCACCTCGGTGCGTCTCAGAGCGTTGGTCGACCCGCGGTTGATGCGCCGCCGCTTCGCGAACTGAGCGGCCGGCAGGGTCGTTGCGGCCGGGTCGGTGGTTGCGCCGTGCGGATCAGTCGTCGGCGCGAGAGCGTGGCGGCGCACCGAAGCGCCCGCGCATCGACTCGGACAGGTGATTGAGACCCGCCTCGCTGAGCGTGCGAGCGTGCCGCTCGGCGAACAGCGCAGCGACCACTGCCCCGACGAACGCCACGAACGACAGGTACGGGCTGACCGACAGGAGGCCGATGGTGAGCACCAGGCAGCACACCGCTGCAGCGCTGGCCACGAACAGCACCCGCCGGCTGCCACCACGTGCAGATGCGAGGTTGCGACCGAAGCCTGGGTCGCGCTGCAGTTGCTCTTCGATCTGGCGAAGAATCTTCTGTTCGTCTTCCGACAGCGGCATGGCGAGCTCCTCGGCGGTGGCCTGGCGCCATCTTCGCACGATTCGGCCTGCGAGACAACGCGAGCACCAACCGTTCACCTAGGTCGCGTCGTGTTCCGGCCCCCACTGCTGCGAGCCGCGACGCACCAGGCGCAAGCCGTCCGCCTCCACTGCACTCGCCGGGCCGATCGCCGAACTGCCGAACCGCGTGCGGATGGCGTCGATCGTCTCCTCCGCGGCGTGCCACTCCTGCTCGGCCGCAGGAGCCGACGCCAGCAGGTCGTCGAGCGTCAACTGCTGCGTGACGTCACCGAAGTTGCTGGCACTCACGCCCAGTAGCCGCACGCCGGCCGACGGGTCGATGGCGTGCAGCAACGGCTCGACCGCGGCGACGATGCCATGAGCGGTTGCGACCGGCGATGGCAGCGTGATCGAGCGTGTGATGGTGTCGAAGCCCGAGAAACGAACCTTGACCGTCAACGTTCGAGCACCCGTGCTCTGCGCTCGCAATCGGGTGGCGACTCCGTCGGACAGCCGAACCAGCTCGCGGAGCAGCTCGTCGTGACTGTGCCGATCCGTTGCGAAGGTCTCCTCGTGGCTGATGGACCTCATCGCTCTGTCCACCTCCACGGACCGATCGTCGATCGCCCATGCCAGCCGATGGAGGTGCCCGCCGTGAGCCTTCCCGACCGCTGCCACCAACGCCGCTTCCTCCAGTTGGGCGAGGTCGCCGACGGTGCGCACGCCCAGCCGTTCCAGCCGCTCCAGCGTGGCGGGCCCGACGCCCCACAACGACTTCACCGCCAGTGGGTGCAGGAAGGACAGCTCCTCACCGGGCCGCACCTCCCAAACTCCGGCGCCCTCGACCACCCCCTGCGGCGTTGCCCGTGGCTTGGCCGCCACCGATGCCAGCTTGGCCAGGAACTTGCTGGGGGCGACGCCCACCGAGCAGCGCAGCTGCAGCTGGCTCCACACCCGATCGCGCACATGATGAGCGATCTGTACGCCGCTGCCGAACAGGCGCAGCGCGCCGGTGACATCGAGGAACGCCTCATCGAGCGCGAGCGGTTCGATGAACGGTGTCACCGACTGGAAGATCTCGTGGACCTCGGCGCTCACCTGCGCATACAGCTCGTGGTCACCCGGGAGGAAGACCACGTGCGGGCACAGTCGACGGGCTCTGGTCGACGGCATCGCGGAGTGCAGACCGAAGCGGCGGGCCTCGTACGAGGCTGCCGCGATGACGCCTCGCGACCCGGTGCCACCAACCACCACCGGTTGCCCGCGCAGGTCTGGTCGCTTGCGCAGCTCCACGCTCACGTAGAACGCATCCATGTCGACGTGCAGGATCGTTCGACCATCCACCGTGGGGGCGGCCGGCCTCATCGGCTCACGCCAGGCGTTCGATGCGACCGTGCCGCCGCTCGGCGCCGCGCAGCACGAAGTGGTAGTTGTCGGCGACCTCGCCGGCCAACCACTCGCCCACCGGCGAGTGCACCCACGGCGGGCTGGCCTGCAACAGCGTTGCTGCCTCGGCCCCGGTGGCGTGACGCACCTGCTCGACGATGCCGTCGGGATCGTCGATGACCACCTCACCGTCCACCTGCGCTGCCTCCCATGCCTCCACCGTGAGCTGCCAACCCATGTCGGGTGCGTCGACGGTGACCGTGTAGCAACGCTGTGCCCACGAGCCCACCACCAGGCCCGTCTCCTCGCGCACCTCGCGGGCCAACCCTTCCAGCAGCGTCTCACCCTGATCGATCACGCCTCCAGGCGGTGTCCACTCCACCGACCGGTCGCGGCGCCGGTTGGAGACCAGCACCAAGCCGTCGGCATGACGAATGAGGGCACCACCGACCGACCACTTCCTCAGCGAGCTCACCGGCCCTCGGCCCGGCGCCGGCGGCGACCGCGAAAGTCGCTGAGCCAAAGCTTCATCACCAGCACCAACGCCTCTTGGATGATGCTGCCCGACATCTTGGAGACGCCTTCGGTGCGATCGTGGAAGCTGATCGGGAACTCGACGATCTTGCCGCCGGAGCTGACCAGCCGATACGTCATCTCCACCTGGAAGCCGTAGCCGTCGGCCTGCACCGACTCGAACTGCATCTGCTCGAGCCCGGCCGCGCTGTAGGCGCGGTACCCGGCGGTGGCGTCGTTGACGGCAAGACCCAGCACCCCGGCCGCGTATCGGTTGCCCCAGCGCGACAGCATCCGCCGCCGACGTGGCCAGTCGACGGTGCGACCGCCGGGCACGTAGCGGCTGCCGATGGCCAAGTCGGCTCCGAACTCGACGTTGCCGATGAGTGCCGCGAGCACTGCCGGATCGTGCGACATGTCGGCATCCATCTGCACGCAGATCTCGGCGCCGTCGTCGATCGCCTTGCGCAACCCCGCCCGATAGGCGTTGCCGAGGCCGTTCTTCTCGGTACGGCGCAGCACGCTGACGTGCCCCAGTTCGCGGCCGAGCGCTTCGGCCTTGTCGGCGGTGCCGTCGGGGCTGCCGTCGTCGACCACCAGGATCTGCACGTGCGGGGCAGCAGCAAGGACCTCGCGGATCAGCCGCTCGATGTTCTCGATCTCGTTGTAGGTGGGGACGACAACGGTGGCTCGCACGGTCGGGCAGCCTAGCCCTGAACGGTCCTCAGTCTTCGGTGGCCGTACGTGCCGCACACGGGCGCCGGCCGGGCCGGCACCGCGGTGCCGTCAGATTCGACGAGGGCGGCGCACGACCAGCGCTGCCGAACCGAGGCCGACCAGCGCCAAGGCGAGCACTGCCATGGCGGATGTCTCGTCACCCGTGCGCGGCAGGCTGCTGTTGTAGCCGTCGGTCGTCGGGCACAGCGTTCCGGGCGCAGCAGCGCCACACAGGGTCGCCGTCCTCGAATCATCGCTGCTGGTGGAAGGGCCGCTGCCGTCCGTGTCGGGGTCGTTGTCGCCGCCGGTGGTCGTGTCGCTGCCACCACCCGCGCTGCCGCCACCCGTGCTGCCGGTGCCCGAAGTGGTGGTGGTGAGCTTGGTGTCGTTGGTGCTCAGCGACGTCGTGGGGCACGGATTGGGGATGAGCGAGACACCCGGCAGGTCGCGGATGGTCACCACCGTGTCGCACGGATCATTGGGAGGGTTGGTGACGGGCGCGATCGTCGTGGTGGTGGCAGCGCCGGGTGTGCCGTTGCCCTCCAGCGTGATGACGAACGAGCTCTGCTCGGTGCCGTCGGTCTCGAGCGTGATGCTGCTGGTCGTCTGCAGGAAGCCGGTGGCCTGCGGCGTGAACACGAAGAAGTACGTGCACGAGTCGCCTTGCGCCAGCGTGGCACCCTGGCAGTTCTGGGCAGCGCTGAAGTTCGACCCGTCCACCGGAGCCCCTCCGAAGCCGTTGACGACACCGCTCCCGGAGGCGACGCGCGTGAAGGTGACCGCGATCGACGACGACGTGGACCCGACGGCCGTGTCGGGGAACTGCACCAGGGTCTGGCTGACCGAGAGCTCGTTGGCTGCATGGGTGACCGCTGGGGCCCCCAGCAGCAACGCCAGCGCCGTGACAGCGACGGCACCCATGGCCTGAATACCTCGACTTGAACGACCCATGTCCCGCGTCCGCCTCTCGTTCCGTCGCACTCCGCCGCTGACGAACCACGAGTCATCGGTCGGGGCGGGTCGTGCCTTGAGTGCGAACCTCCGGGTCGGTGAGCACCGGCTGCACCCCAGCCGGCGGCGGGATGCTCGTTGTCCGGCGCTCACGTCTACGCTGACGAGCGTGACGGACGACGAACGGCCACTCTCTGCACTGCCCTCCCCCGCCGCACGCGTGGCGGCGTTCGCGGCCATCCTCATCGGCGGGCTGGCGGGCGGTCTCATCGGGTACACGCTCGTCAAGCTGCAGTGCGATGGCGAGTGCGCCGCGCCCAGGGGCATCGGGGCGCTCACCGGCGCGTTGCTCGCCGCAGGCGGGATGAGCGTGGTCGCGGTGCTGGTGCTGCGCGCCGTGGGTGAGTGGCGTCAGATCGAACAGCGCGAGAGCTCCGGCCGCAGCTGATGGCGGCCGACCCGGCGGGCCACGACAACAGTGAGCTGCTGCAACTGGCCTGCGACCTGGCCCTGGCAGCGGGGCGCATGGCACGCGACGGCCGCGCTCGCGAAGGTGTCGCCGCGGCCACCACGAAGTCGTCGGCAACCGACATGGTCACCGAGTTCGACCGGGCCAGCGAGGCCCTCATCGTGCGCGGAATCCACGCCGCACGCCCGCACGACGCAATCGTCGGTGAGGAAGGAACCGATGCGCCCGGCACGAGCGGCGTGCACTGGCTCATCGACCCGATCGACGGCACCACCAACTTCTTGTACGGGCTGCCCGGTTGGGCGGTCTCCATCGCTGCGCTCACCAGCGACGGAGCGCAGGTGGGGCGGTCTTCGTGCCGGCCACCGACGAGCTGTTCACCGCCACAGCGGGAGGCGGCGCCTTCCTCAACGGCACTCGAATCCATTGCAGCCTCGCCGACGATCTGTCGCTCGCGCTGGTGGCCACGGGGTTCAGCTACCTCCCTGATCGGCGCGCCGCGCAGGCGCAGCGTGTTGCCGCATTGCTGCCCCGGGTGCGCGATCTGCGCCGCTTGGGTGCCGCCGCGCCCGACCTGTGCAACCTGGCTGCCGGCCGCGTCGACGTGTACTTCGAGCAGTGGCTGGGCCCGTGGGATCTCGCGGCCGGCGAGCTCATCGCCCGCGAGGCCGGGTGCATCACCGGCAGCCTCGACGGCGGCGCCGTGCGTCCCTCGTCCGTGCTCGCGGCCGGCCCCGGGTTGTTCGGGCCGATGCAGCGGCTCCTCGCCGAGATCGACGCCGAGCTCGGCTTCTAGACGACCGCACACCGCACACGCCTCCCGGCCTGGCATCATGGGTGACGTGGGTACTCGCATCCTTTCCGTCGAAGACGACGAGCGCATCCGTACAGCGGTGAAGTTGGCCCTCGAGGACGAAGGCTGGACGGTCGACGAAGCGGGCAGCGGCGAGGAGGCGATCGAGCTCTTCCACCGCTCGTCGCCCGATGTGGTGCTCATCGACATCATGCTGCCGGGCATCGACGGGTTCGAGCTGTGCCGCACGCTGCGCCGCCACAGCGACGTGCCGATCGTGATGGTCACCGCCCGCAACGACACTCACGACGTGGTCGCCGGCCTCGAGGCTGGCGCCGACGACTACCTCACCAAGCCGTTCGCACCCAAAGAGCTGTCAGCCCGCATTCGGGCGTTGTTGCGCCGCATCAGGCCCATCAGCCCCGGCCATGCCAAGCTCACCTTCGGCGACCTCGAGATCGTGCCGGAGGAAGGCAAAGTGCTGCGCAGTGGGCAGGAGCTGCATCTCACCAAGACCGAGTTCCGGCTGCTGTGCGAGCTCGCACAGAACCCTGGGCGCGTGTTCAGCCGCGAGAGCCTGCTCGACAAGGTCTGGGGTTACGACTACTTCGGCGACGGCCGGCTCGTCGACGTGCACGTTCGCCGGCTCCGCACCAAGGTGGAATCCGATCCGGCCAACCCGCGCCATGTGGTCACCGTGCGGGGCCTGGGCTACCGACTGCAGTCGTGACGCAGGCTCACCCGAGCATGCTCGCCAGCACGGGCACTGCCGGCGGCGCGAGCAACGACATCACCGCGGCCCTGACCATCCCACCCAGCAGCCGGGCTGATCGGTGGCGCCAGCGGTGGCGCGACATCCAACCTCGCCGGCTCAGCCTGCGCTCTCGCATCCTGCTGATGTTCGGGTTCGGCGCCCTGCTCCTCTCCAGCTTCCTGGCCACTGCCGCGTACAGCTTCACTCGCAGCAGCGTGGTGAACCAGCGCGACAAGGCAGGCATCGAGCAGGCCTACCGCAATGCGCAGGTGGCACAGAACGAGTTGAGCGCCAACAACCCGTCGGCCAAGCCGGCGATCGATCGACTCAACTCGCTGGGAGTGGCGCGATTCGCCATCAACTACCGCGGCACGTGGAGCAGCGGCAGTTCCACCCAGTTCGGCCCCGACAACATCCCGGTGGCCTTGCTGCAGCGCGTCATCGACGACTCCACGCCCTCGCGCATGATCACCCGCATCGGCGACGACCCGGTGCTCGTGATCGGCATCCCGCTCACGGTCACCGATGCCAGCTACTTCGAGTTCGTCGCTCTCGACGACGCCTCCAGCACCCTCGACAGCGTGCTGCTGAGCCTGCTGTTCGCCGGGTTCATCACCACGTTGGCCGGCGCGCTGCTGGGCACTCTGGTCGCCAGCAGGGCGGTCCGCCCACTGGGCGACGCCGCCCAGGCGGCCAAGGCGATCGCCGGCGGCCGGCTCGACACCCGTCTGGAGCCCACGGAGGACCCCGACCTCAGCGTGCTCGCCAACTCGTTCAACGACATGGCGGCCGCGCTGCAGGCGCGAGTGGAGCGCGACGCGCGGTTCGCCAGCGACGTCAGCCACGAGCTGCGCTCGCCACTGATGACACTCGCTGCGAGCGCCGAGGTGATGCAGGCTCGCCGCGACGACATGCCTGAACGCGCGCAGGCAGCACTCGATCTGCTGGTCGCCGACGTCACCCGTTTCCAGGGCTTGGTGGAAGACCTGCTGGAGATCTCGCGGTTCGATGCCGGTGCCATCCGGCTCAACCTCGACGATCTCCTGGTGGCCGAGTTCGTTCGGCACGCCGTGGCCGCGAGCAGCGCGCCGGCCACGCCGGTCGCTGTCACCGAGCGGGCCGAGCGAGTGATCATCCGCGGCGACCGACGACGCCTGGCGCGCGTGATGGCCAACCTCATCGACAACGCCCGGCTGCACGGTGGAGGTGACGCGACGATCGCGATCACCGAACCGGAGGGCGAGGGCGAGCCGTTGGGTCACATCTGGATCACGGTCGAGGACCACGGCTTGGGGGTGCCCGTGGAGGAACGCAACCTGGTGTTCGAGCGCTTCGCCCGCGGTGCTGTGGCCGGTCGGCGCAGCAGCAGCGACGGCGCCGGCCTGGGCCTGTCGCTGGTCGACGAGCACATCCGCATGCACGGCGGCAGAGTGTGGGTGGAAGACCGGCTCGACGGCGAGCCCGGCGCCCGGTTCGTGCTCGAGCTGCCCGCGGACGAGGTGGGGGTATGACACCGCGACTGCGAACCCTGTTCGGCGGCGCGCTCGCCGCGCTGCTGTGTGCCGCGTGCGGCATCAGCACCGACGACTCTCCGCGCAACATCCCGGCTGTCGATCAGCAGCGACTGGGCGTCACGGCCGACCGCAGCGCCGGCGCGGCCACCGGCACCGCCCGGGTGTACTTGCTGGCACCGGAGTCCGCCGGCCAGTCACAAGCGCTGCAGGCGGTGGCACGCGACGTCGACGAGACCGCGATCGATCTGCTCACCGCGCTCTTCGCCGGCCCCAACGTGGTCGAGCTCGACAGCCAGTTCCGCACCGCGCTTCCCGCCGGCGTGCAGCTGCTCTCCACCACTCGGCGAGGTGGCGTGCTCCGCGTCGACGTCTCCAAGGAGCTGGGGCAGCTGTCGGGTGAGGTGCTGGTGGCGGCGGTGGCCCAGATCGTGTTCACCGCCTCCGAGGTCGACGGCGTGGAATCCGTGAACATCTTGATCAACGGCGCCGACCAGCAGTGGCCGTCGGGCAACGGCGAGCTGCAGAGCGCACCGCTCACGGTGTACGACTACCCGGGTCTGGTGCAGTCATCGCAGCCGGCGTACCCGGCGATCCCCACTCCCGTTCAGCCGTAGCGGCCGAAGAAGACCGTCACCCGAAAAAGACCTCGAAAAAGCCTCGGCGACCTCGTGGTAGAGATGCGGGTCGACCGGGCGGGTCTTGCCGACGGTCTCGGTGAGCGGCGCGGTGAGCACTTCGTCGCCACGCAGCACCACCATGTCGCCCCACGACTTGGCGTGCACGGCGTCGATGGCCGCGACGCCGTACCGGGTGCTGAGCACACGGTCGAACGCGGTGGGCGTGCCACCGCGCTGGATGTGGCCGAGCAGCACCATGCGGGTCTCGAAGCCGGTGCGCTCCTCGATGACGTTGGCGATGGTCTCGGCGATGCCGCCCAGCCGCACGTGGCCGAACTGGTCGTACACCTTGTCGCGTGACTGCATCGTGCCCTCCTTCGGCTCGGCACCCTCCGCGACGACCACGATCGACGCATAGCGACCGCGTTCGTGCCGGCTGCGCAGCAGCTCGCACACTGCGCCGATGTCGAACGGCTCCTCCGGGATGAGGATGGCCGTCGCGCCGCCGGCGATGCCCGCATAGGTGGCGATCCAGCCGCTGTGGCGGCCCATGACCTCCACGACCATCACGCGATCGTGGCTCTCCGCGGTGGTGTGCAACCGGTCGATGGCGTCGGTGGCGATCTGCACGGCGGTGTTGAACCCGAAGGTCATGTCGGTGCCGACCACGTCGTTGTCGATGGTCTTGGGCACCCCCACGATGGGCAGGCCGAGCTCTTGGTGCAGCTTGCATGCGACCGAGAGCGAGCCGTTGCCGCCGATGACCACCAGCGCGTCGAGACCCATGTCGGTGAACGTCGCCTGCACGCGCTGGAGCCCGTCGACGTGGTCGTAGGGACTGCCCCGGCGGGTGCCCAGCAAGGTGCCCCCGCGTGGCAGCATGCCGCGCAGCGACGACACGTCGAGCGGGATCGTGCGCCGCTCCATCACGCCATCCCACGCGTCGAGGAAGCCGACCAGTTGGTCGCCATAGACCAGCTCGCCCTTGCGGACGACTGCTCGGATGACTGCGTTGAGACCGGGGCAGTCGCCCCCACCTGTCAGAATGCCTACTCGCACGTGCACCGATCGTAGTGCGATTCTGCAGAAGAGGTCTCCGAGGATGGCGTGGAAGTCGGCAAACCCGGTCGCGTGGAAGCGGCTGTGCATCGAGTGGGCAGTCATCGGCACCGTCGTGGCCGTCGTCTCGCTGGTGGCCACCGACAACCGCAACGCTGGCAGCTACCTCACCATCCTGCTCGGCGGCTTCGTGTACGTGGCCTTCGGTGCAGTGCTCGCCAAGTTCGGCTACCAACGCAAGACCCTCAAGCAGATCCGCGCCGAGGCAGCGGCTGCTCCTGTTCGTCAGGTGGGGCGCAGTGCGCCACCCTCCAGCAAGCCCAGGCCGGCACCCACCAGCCGCACCTCCGGCGGGTCGAACAAGGGCCCGTCACGACCGAAGCGCTGACCCCCGCCGGCCAGGGCCACTCGCTGCTCTTCCCTCTACAGTGTCGGTCATGACCTCGTCACGTCGATGTGTGATCGCGATCGACGCCGGCACCACCGGCGTTCGCAGCCGGGCCATCTTCCCCGGCGGGGGCGAGGTGATCGCCGACTATCGCGAGTTCGAGCAGCACTACCCGCAACCGGGCTGGGTCGAGCACGACCCGGTCGAGATCTGGGAAGCCGTGAAGGCCACCTTGGCCCACACCATCGGCAGCGTGGGCGTCGGCAACGTCGCCGCCATCGGCATCACCAACCAGCGGGAAACGGTGCTGGCATGGAATCGCCGCACGGGCCAGCCGTATGGCAGCGCG
Source organism: Acidimicrobiaceae bacterium (assembly GCA_016722025.1). GTDB lineage: Bacteria > Actinomycetota > Acidimicrobiia > Acidimicrobiales > Ilumatobacteraceae > UBA668. The sequence goes on along the minus strand of JADKGZ010000005.1, from coordinate 14,257 downwards.
ATCGTGTGGCAGGACCGCCGTACCGCCGGCCGGTGCGACCAGCTCACCGAAGCGGGCATGTTGCCACAGGTGCGCGATGTCACCGGCCTCGTGCTCGACCCCTACTTCTCGGGTTCGAAGGTCGAGTGGCTGCTGGCCAACAGGGCCATTCCCATCGACGACGAGCTCGCGCTGGGCACCATCGACTCCTGGCTGGTCTGGAACCTCACCGGCGGCGCCGTGCACGCCACCGATGCCTCCAACGCCAGCCGCACGATGTTGTTCGACATCCGTTCGTTGCAGTGGAGCGACGAGATGTGCGCGCTGTTCGGGGTACCGATGACCGCGCTGCCGACGGTGATGCCGTCGAGCGGCCGGTTCGGGGTCACCTCCGATCTCTGTGGCGTGCCCGCCGGCATTCCCATCTCGGGCATCGCCGGCGACCAGCAAGCTGCCCTCTTCGGCCAAGCGTGCGTGCAGCCGGGCATGGCCAAGAACACCTACGGCACGGGCAGCTTCATCCTGCTCAACGTGGGTGCGACGTGCCCGCCGCCTGCCGACGGCATGCTCACCACGGTGGCCTGGGTGTTGGCCGACGGCACCGTTGCCTATGCGGTGGAAGGCGCCATCTTCGTCACCGGCGCTGCGGTGCAGTGGTTGCGCGACGGCCTGGGCATCATCTCCACCGCCGCCGAAGTGGGGCCGCTGGCGCAGTCGGTCACCGACAACGGCGGGGTGTACGTGGTGCCTGCTTTCGCTGGGCTGGGCAGCCCCTGGTGGGATCCATATGCGCGTGGCACCATCGTGGGCATCACTCGCGGCACCACCAAGGCTCACATCGCCCGTGCCGTCGTGGAGGCCATGGCCTACCAGACCCGCGACGCCGTCGACGCGATGACCACCGCCGCCGGCGTCGAGATCAAGGATCTGCGCGTCGACGGCGGCGCCTCGGCGATGGATGCGATGCTGCAACTGCAGGCAGACCAGTTGGGTGTCACCGTGCGCCGGCCCGCCGACCAGGAGACCACCGCGCTCGGCGCGGCATATCTGGCGGGGTTGGCCGAAGGCGTGTGGCCGTCGCTCGAGGCCGTTGCGGCGGAGTGGGCGGTCGAGGCCCAGTTCGAGCCCAACCCTCAGCGCGTACAGGCCGACCTCGATCACGCTGCCTGGCGACGGGCCGTCGACCGCTCTCGAGATTGGATCCTCCACTGAACGATCGCCCAACGCCGCTCGCCGGCCGCCTCTTCCCCGCCGAATCGGCAGAGGCCCTCCTCGCTCACATCCACCCGCACAGCGACCTCATCGTGCCGCTCGCCAACGGCGAGCCCAGCCTGTTGCTCGACACGGTCGAGGCCGCCGCCGCCCGCGGCGACCTGGAGGGGGTCACCGTGCACCAGATGCACGCGCTGAGCGACCGCCCCTACCTGCACGGCGCGTACGGCGACAGGTTGCGGCACGTCTCGTACTTCCTGTCGCACGTCACCAGGCCCTGCTACCTCGCCGGCACGCTCGATCTCGTGCCCAACCACTTCAGTGAAGTGTTCAGCCACATGCAGCGACGCACCAACGACCCGTTGGTCATCGCCACGGCCGCGCCGCCTGATCGTCACGGCTACTTCAGCCTGGGCGTCAGTGCCGACTACACCAGTAGCTTCATCGGCCGCGCCAGGTTCTTCCTGGAAGCCAATGCGCAGATGCCGCGCACGTTCGGCCGCAACCAGATCCACATCAGTCAGGTCGCCGGTTGGGTGCGCAACGACCATCCGCTGGTCGAGGTCCCCCCGCCCGAGATCGAGGCCGACGACCACACCATCGCCGGCTTCGTCGCCGATCGCATCCCCGACGGCGCCTGCTTGCAGACGGGCATCGGCGCCATCCCCAATGCCATCATGAGCGCACTGGCGCACCACCGCGATCTGGGCGTGCACACCGAGCTCCTCAGCGACGGCCTCGTCGATCTCGTCGAGCAGGGGGTCGTCAACGGGGTGCGCAAGCTGCACAACCGCACCAAGGTAGTGGGCACCTTCGCGCTCGGCACGCAGCGCCTGTACGACTTCCTCAACGAGAACACAGCGGTCGAGCTGTGGAGCGCCCGCTACGTCAACGACCCCCGGCTGCTCAGCCGCGAACGCAACTTCGTGTCGATCAACGCCACCCTGTCGGTCGACTTCCTCGGCCAGTGCGCGTCGGAGACGCTGGGTGGCCGCTACTACTCGTCATCGGGCGGCCAGGTCGACTTCGCCCGCGGTGCGATGTACTCGGAGGGCGGGCAGGGCTTCATCGTGTTGCACTCCACCGCGGCGAACGGCACCGTCAGCCGCATCGTGCCGCAGTTCGCCGCCGGCGAAGTGGTCACCAACTCGAAGAACACCGTCGACAAGGTGGTCACCGAGTTCGGTGTCGCCGAGCTGCGCTCGAAGACGGTGCGGGAACGCACCAGGGCGCTGATCGCCATCGCCCACCCCGACCACCGCCAGCAGCTCACCTCCGAGGCGAAGCGGCTCGGGTACGCATAGGGACGGGGCGCGTGCACCGAGGCGACCCTGAAGGCACGCTGATCGAGCTGAACCAGCCGTTGGCCGGTTGACCAACCCGTCGATCTCAGAACGAGTGGCGTTTGCGGTATGCGCCGAGGAAGCGCTCGATGCGGTGCAGGGCCTCGGCAAGGTCGTCGGTGGGCGGCAGGAAGACGAGGCGGAAGTGGTCGGGCGTCGGCCAGTTGAAGCCGGTGCCCTGAACGATCAGCACCTTCTCCTCCGCCAGCAGTTCGTAGGCGAACTGCTGGTCGTCGGCGATCGGGTACACCTTCGGGTCGAGCCGCGGGAACATGTACAGCGCAGCCTTCGGCTTCACGCACGTGACACCGGGGATCTGGGTCAACATCTCGTGCGCAATGTCGCGCTGGCGGCACAGGCGGCCCGTGGGCGCGACCAGATCGTCGATGCTCTGGTAGCCACCGAGTGCCGTCTGGATCGCGAGCTGGCCGGGCGTGTTCGAGCACAGCCGCATCGAGGCGAGCATGTCGAGGCCTTCGATGTAGTCCTTCGCGTGACGCTTCTCCCCCGACACGACCATCCAGCCGGCGCGGTAGCCGCACGAGCGATAGTTCTTCGACAGCCCGTTGAACGTCACGAACAGCACGTCGTCGGCGAGCGAGGCGATGGACGTGTGGGTGTTGCCGTCGTAGAGGGTCTTGTCGTAGATCTCGTCGGCGAACACGATCAGCTGGTGCTGACGGGCCAGCTCGACGATCTGCAGCAGCAGCTCGTCGCCGTACAGCGCACCGGTGGGGTTGTTGGGGTTGATCACCACGATCGCCTTGGTGGCCGACGTGATCTTGCTCTTGATGTCCTCGATGTCGGGGAACCAGTCGGCCTGCTCGTCGCACAGGTAGTGCACCGGGCGGCCGCCGGCGAGCGACACCGATGCAGTCCACAGCGGGTAGTCGGGAGCGGGCACGAGCACTTCGTCGCCGTCGTCGAGCAGCGCCTGCAGGCTCATCGCGATCAGCTCGCTGGCGCCGTTGCCGAGGTAGACGTCGTCGACGGCGACACCCGCGATGTGCTTCTCCTGCGTGTAGTGCACGATGCTCTTGCGCGGAGCGAACAGGCCCTTGCTGTCGGTGTAGCCGGCGGAATGCGGCAGGTTGCGGATCATGTCCTGCACGATCTCGTCGGGGGGCTCAGGCCCGAACACGGCGAGGTTGCCGATGTTGAGCTTGATGATCTTCTGGCCCTCTTCCTCCATCTGGCGAGCTCGATCGAGTACGGGGCCTCGGATGTCGTAGCAGACGTTGGCGAGCTTGGAGGACTTCTCGACGGGCTTCACACGGCGCATGCTACGCACCGCCCGCCCGCGACCGGCGGTGGATATCCACGTCACCGGCGACGCCGGCCCGCCGCTTGCGCTAGCCGAGACCGTCGACGATGCCACCCAGCACACGGAACTCGTCGCGCTCGCGCGCATGGAACACACGCCCGGCGCGGCCTGCGGCCAACGCCACACCTCGACGCGGCAGCCGGCACCAGACCAGGTCGCCCGGGGTGTGGGCGTGCTCCCCGTCGAGGTGCTCGCTGCCCAACAGGAATGCCGACAACCACTCCAGCTCCGGAACCGCCCCGCTGTGCGCCACTGCCGCCGGGCCGTCCATGCACATCGCCACCACCCAGTCGGCATCGAAGAGCTCGCGCAGCGAGCCTGCTGCGTGCGACAACCGGTCGGCCGGCGATGCAGCGACCAGCCCTGCAACGGTGTGCAGCACGGCCACGCTGCCGCTGGGCCGATCCGCCGCCACGGGTCGCACGTCCTCCACCGCCACGCCCTCCACCTGGCGAACCTCGGCGATCAGCAGGTCGACCAGGCTCGCGTCGGGCAGGCTGACGGTGAGGTCGTCGATGGCGCTGCCCCCGCCACGCTCGAGGATCTCGATGCCCACCACGTCGCCACCGGCCGCGCCGATGCGGCTGGCCACCTGACCCAACGCACCCGGGCGGTCGGGCAGCCACAGTCGAACGACGAAGGTGTGCATCGCCGGCCGACGCTAGTGACGCAGCGTGTTCGACCGGTCACCAATTCGTGACATCTGTGTGAATGGCTCGTCGGCGCGGGCCGAAGCGCACGCTCACCCCCGACGAGTGCAGCACGCTGATCGGTGGTTGCTCGACCAGGCCCGGAAAGCCGGCCACCGCGACCAGTTGGTCGTCGAGGTGCTCGAGCGTGGCTGCTCGCAATGGCCAGGTTGCGTGCTCGTTGGGCCAGTAGCAGGTGCGGCCGCGCCGATCGGGCAGGAACAGGCCCCAGCGAGCGGTGAGGAACCGCTCGAGTGGCGAGGGGTCGATCTCCTCCCCCACTCGCACCACCACTCGCGACGAGGCACCACGTGGCCCCGGCCAGCGACGGTGGGTGGTGTACTCCAGCCGGTCGCCCTCGCGCTGCAACCGCATGCGCGCCCACAGGTAGTTCAGCCCGGTGGTCCAACGCGTCAGTGCCACCGTCGCCAGCCGAGAGGCCTCCAACGAACAGAACACGACGCCGCGCCGGCCCTCCCCATCGACTCCGTACAGCCGGACGTTGGTTTCGAGGAACGAGCCGAAGTACGGCACGGCCGGCGCGCCGAACAGGCCGATGCGTTGCATCGAGAACGGAACCAGCGCGACGTAGCTGAGGCCGTCGAACACATCCGGCCGCACGCCGGGCGGCATGAACGGGGCCACCACTTCCGGTGCGACCGCCCAATGGATGAACGTCAGGTCCATCCAGTCCTGTGTGAACACCGTGCGCCCGGCAGCGCGCGGTGCAGTGGCGGTGATCGGTTCCGGCTCCACACGATCACGCTACGAGGGCCACAGCCGTCTGGTCGCCGCGATCCCACCTCCACCGTGGCGTTGCCGCGACCGGAGGCATGTGTGCGAGCATTCGAGGATGTCGAAAGAGCTCCCACCGGACTGCATCCAGGTCGTCATCGAGATTCCGCGCGGCAGCCGCAACAAGTACGAGATCGACCACGAGACCGGTCGGGTGTTCCTCGACCGCCGACTGTTCACGGCCACCACCTATCCCGCCGACTACGGCTTCGTACCCGAAACGCTCAGCGGCGACGGCGACCCTCTCGATGCGCTCGTCTTGTTGGAAGACCCCGTCTACCCTGGCATCTGGGTGCAGGCCCGCCCGGTGGGTGTGCTGTACATGCACGACGAAGCCGGCGAAGACGCGAAGCTGATCTGCGTGCCACCCAAGGAGCCGCGCTGGCAGGACGTGCACGACCTGGAAGACCTGACGCCACAGCTGGTGGAAGAGATCCAGCACTTCTTCGAGGTCTACAAGGCGCTCGAGCCGGGCAAGACGTCATCCACTGCCGGGCTTGCCGGCCGCGAGGCTGCTTGGGAAGAGATCCGCCAGTCGCAGGCGAACTACCGACCGCACTGAGGCACAGCGCCGAGCTGTCTCGCACCGCGGCGGGCGCCTGGGCCAGGCTCAGACGATCAGCGGCACCAGGGTGGGGTCCGCGAACAGTCGCTCCGACGCGTGGATGGTGCAGCCGAGCGCACCAGCGGTGAACCCGAGCGAGCTCAGTTCGATGCGGCACTGCTGTGCGGACTCCGCCAGCGAGTTGGCACGCAATGCGGCCATTGCTTCCTGCATCACCCATGGCGCAACGTCGGGAAGGAAGCCGGCGAGCACGATGACCTGCGGATTGAACGAGTTGACGATGTTGGCCAGCCCGACCCCGAGCCAGCGCCCGAACCGCCTCAGCCCCTTGATCGCAATGGGGTTGTTGGCGCGGGCCCGGGCGACCACCGCGGCCACCTTCGCCTCCGGGCTCAACCGCCGGTCGCGCATCAGCCCGGCGGCGAGATCCGGCACCGCGTCGTACAACAGCGCGCGCAGGCCGACGGTGGTCTCCCAGCAACCGGTGCTGCCGCACGCGCACTGCAGCCCCCGCGGCTGCACCGTGGTGTGGCCGACCTCCCCTGCTGCGCCCGAGCCACCACGGAAGACGGCCCCGCCGATGATGACACCGGCGCCGACGCCGTTGACGGCCAGCACGTAGACCAGGTGTTGCGTTCCGGCAACTGCCCCTGCCCGGAACTCGGCCAAGGCGCCCAGGTTCGCTTCGTTGTCGAGGTCGACCGACAGATCGCCGCCGAGCGCGTCGATCAGACGCTGCCGCAACGGCTCGTCGCGCCAGCCGAGGTTGGGCGCCCGCACCACCACCCCTCGCTCGGCATCGGCGATGCCCGGCACGGCAACGGTGATGCCCGCCACTCGGCGCCCGTTGTTCTCGACGGCCTCGACCGCGCGCCGCAGCTCCTTGACGAGCACGGGCATGAGGTCGTCGAAGGCAGTGCTGGCGCCGCTCAACGGGCGCCACCGCTGGTACACGGTCTCACCCGCGAGATCGTTGGCCAGCACCGAGGTGAACCCCACCTCCAGCTCGAGACCGAGCGTGATCACTCGCGAGCCATCGAGTTGGAGCAGCGTGGCGGGCCTGCCCACGCCCTGGTCGGACGCCGGGCCGACCTCCTTCACCAACCCGCGATCGATGAGGTCGGCCACGAGACTGGAGACCGTCGCGCGAGTGAGCCCGGTGGTTGCTGCCACCCCTGCTCTGCTCCGCGGCCCCTGCGCGGCGAGCAGGCGCAGCACCAACGACAGGTTGTGGCGCCGCACGTGCAGGTGCTCGACCGGAGCATCGAAGTGGTTGACTGCGCGAGGCACGGCGCGGACTGTAGCGAGGCGAGAGCGATCCTGATGACTACCGTGGCAACCGATGAGCATGCCGATGCCCGGCGGCTGCCGCACCCAGCAGCCAACCATGGACGACATCGCCGCCACGGCGGGCCCGTCGCGCGCGCTCAGCTCGTTGGGGTTGTGCCGCGTGCACATGCAGCCGCATCTCTTCGTGCGGTCCACCGCCGGGCCGTGCCGTGCGTCGTGACCGTCGGCTGTCGGCCGCCGTCGGCAGCGCTGTCCTGCTCAGCATCGCCGTCGCCTGCAGCAACGGTGAGCACCGTGCGACCTCCGACCGCTCCACCGAGGCGGCGTTGCGCGCCTCGGTGCGCGTGGAGGCCGAGGGGTGCACGACGAAGGCGCTCATCGGCGCCGGTTCCTTCGTGGCCGACGGGAAGGTGCTCACCGTCGCCCACGTGGTCGCAGGCGCCGACGAGGTGCACGTCGTCCTCGCCGACGGCAGCCGGGTCGACGCCGAGGTGGTGGCGATCGACCGGTTGAAGGACCTGGCGGTGCTCGACGTCGATTCGCCCACGCTGCCGCTGCCACGCGGCACGATGCGACCGGGCACTCGCGGCTCGTTCGTGGTCTACCGCAACGATGCCCATTGCGCAGCAGTTCGAAGCCATGTCGTTCGTCGACATCAACGCGCCCGACATCGACCATGGTGGTTCGTCGCTGCGGCGCGGCTACCAACTGCGCGCCCAGGTGGCGAGCGGCGACTCAGGCGCGGTGCTGGTGGCCGATGGGGTGGCAACCGGTGTGGTGTTCGCGCGCAGCACCGCCACCAACGGCAAGGCCTGGGCGGTCGACATCAGCGAAGCGGATGCGTTGCTGGCAGCGGCAGCGGCGAGCAACGATGCGATCGACATCGGCGAGTGCGTGTGAGTCAGTGCACCTCGGCGAGCAGCGCGGCGCCGACAGCGCCCGCCCGCTCGCCCAGCTGGGCGAACGCCAGCGTTGGATGCGGCCGCAGATCCGGGGCGTAGAGCAGATGGGTGAACCACCGTTGGATCGGGGCGAGATACAGGTCTGCCGACGCCGCCAGGCCACCCCCGAGGATGAACGCCTCCGGATCCAGCACGTTGGTGAGGTTCACCAGGCCGAGCGCAACCCAGCGACCGAAGAGGTCGATCACCTGCAGTGCATCGGCGTCGCCCTCGCGAGCCGCGGCCTGCACATCCTCTCCACGAACTCGTTCGGCATCGCCGCCCGCAAGCGCCACGACACGGCTCAGTCGCTTGGCGACCGCTGCTTCGCGGGCCAGGCGGCCCAGGCCGGAACCTGACGCGTAGCGTTCCCAGCAACCTCGCCGGCCGCACGGGCACGGCGGGCCATCGGGGTCGACCACCATGTGGCCGATCTCGCCGGTGAAGCCGTTCGCGCCGCGGATGAGTGTGCCGCCGGCGATGACGCCGCCGCCGATGCCGGTGCCCAACGTGACCATCACGAAGTCGTCGAGACCACGTGCTGCGCCGGTCTTCCACTCCGCTGCCGCGGCGCAGGTGCCGTCGTTGTCGACGTGCACCGTGGTTGCCAGCCGGCCGCTGAGCAATGCGCCGACCTGGAAGTTGTTGATGTCGACCAGGTTCGGCGCGGCACGCAGCACACCGCCGCGGGTGACGAGCCCGGGAACACCGACGCCGATGGAATCCCACGGGCCCATCGCAGCGGCCAACTCGACCAACGTGTCGATGATGGCGTCGGGCCCGTTCGGGGTGGGCCGACGTTGTTCCTCGATCACCGCACCGGACGGGTCGAGGATCACGCCGAGGCACTTGGTGCCGCCTACGTCGATGCCGAGGCGTCGCGGCGGCGTCATGCTTCGGCGCGGGTCTTCAACTCGCGCACGGTGTTCAGGATTCGCACCTCGGCGCGCCGCTTCACGAACCCGGGCAATGGCACGACGAGCTCGATGGTGAGGTCGTAGCGCACGTCGGTGCCGCCGTCGGGTGTGGCCGAGAAGTGGTAGGCGCCGTCGATGGTGCGCATGATGTCGCCTCGAATCATGTGCCAGACCAGCACACCGGGCGCCTGCGAGTAGTCGTACGTGAGCGTGTAGTGCGTGCTGCGACCCAGCGCCGAAGCGCGGTACTCGACCTCGATGGGGCGGCCGTCTGCGTCGCGGACGCGAACGATGACGTCCTTCACGTCTTTTGCCCACTCCGGATACTTCTCGAAGTCGACAGCGATGGACCACACGCGCTCGGGCGTGGCGACGATGGAGATGGTCTGGGACGCCGTTTCAGCCATGGAGATGCACTACCCGATCTTGCGGTTGGAAGGTTTTGCCGTCGGGTTGACCCGCGGCCCGAAAGAACCGTACCGCGCGGCCCAGGCACCGTTCATGCCAATGCCGAACATGGGCACCAGAACGCCGAAGGCGAGGGCGTTCAGCTCGCCCTCCTGCAGGCCGACCACGCCGACGGTGGCGCCGACGAGCGCAGCGAGCACCTGCATGGCCAGCGCCAGCAGCATCGCCAGCTTCACCGGCGCGTGCGCGGTGGCGCCGGTGAGCAGGTAGAGGTTCGCAACCCCTACCTCCTCGCGCGACCGCTCGAGCGCCGTGGTGTACGCCCACAGCGAAGTGGCGATGCCGATGGCGAACAGCAGCAGCGAGACAGCGACGACGACGACTTGCGCGGGTCGGTGCGTGCGGAACGGGATGGCGATGGCCAACGCCACCAGGAACACCCCCGTGCCGAGGAGGTTGCCGCGCACCAGTCGAGAAGTCACCGGTTCAGTCTGCCAGGGCGCCCAGCGAGGTGCCCAGACGATGCGCCAGCACGTCGTAGGAGAACTCGCGCACTGCACGCTCGCGGCCGGCAGCACCCATGCGGCGAGCCTGGGCCGGGTCGTCGAGCAGCGCTTCGATGGCAGCAGCGACCTCTCGCGGGTCGTCGGGGTGTCGCACCACCAAGCCGGTGACACCGTGGTCGACGGCCTCTGCGGCGCCACCCGAGTCGCCGGCGATCTGCGGCACGCCGCACGCCGCGGCTTCCAGGAACACGATGCCGAAGCCCTCCTGCTCCAGACCGCCCCACCGGTTGCGGCACAGCATTGCGTACGCATCGGCACAGCCGTAGAGGCGCGGGAGATCGTCGTTGCTGACGCGCCCGAGGAAGCGCACCGGTGCGTCGAGCGACGTGGCGAGACCTCGCAACCGTTGTTCGTCGCGGCCGCCGCCGGCGATCGCCAGCAGCAGCCGCGGCCTCGACGAGTGCAACAGCGCCGCCGCGCGGATGGCGGTGTCGAAGCCCTTGCGCGGGACGAGGCGGCTGATGCTGACGAGCAGTTCGGCATCGTCGGGGATGCCGAAGTCGGCCCTGGCCTGCGCCCGCTCGCTGTCGGCGAGCGGGTGGAAGCGATCCGTGTCGACTCCCGGCGGCACGACGGTGATGGGCAGCGCTCGCCCTGCTGCGTGCTCGGCCTCGGCCGCGGGATAGCCACCGGCCGCGACGATGTGTCGAGCCCTGCGCAGCACGTACCCGAGCGTCTGCTTGCTCAGCGGCAGCCGGCCGGGCACCGTCACCTCGGCACCGTGCAGCACCACGTCGTAGGGCAGGTCGAGCGACGGCCCGACGAGGCCGAGCGGCAGTGCCGGATCGAGCACGATCAGGTCGGCGCCGACGTCGCGGGCCATCGTGTTGATCCGTTGCACCATCCACGGGTGCGGCAGCAGCACGGGTTCGCGTGTTCGTTCGATGTGGAACGCCTGCTCCGCGTCGAACGCCGCGGCACCGGCGTACGGGCTGGTGAGCACCGCGAACGAATCCGGCGGCAGCCGACGCCACCACTCCCAGAGCAACGACTGGATGCCACCGATCTTGGGCGGGAAGTCGTTGGTGACCAGCAGGTGCTTCATCGGCAGGCCTGCAGCTCATGCTGGACGTCGGGGTGTGGGTCGGTGGCGGGCATCAGGTGGTGCAGACCCAACCGAGCGACGGCCCACACGGCGTGGACACGCAGGATCGGGTCGCGGTGCAGAAGGTACTCGCCCAGCACCCGCTGCACGTCGGCAGCGGCCGGGTCGCCCACGTTGCCCAGCACGACCAGCGCGTTGCGGCGGATCCACCTGGGCTCGCGGCCGGCCAGGTACCAGGCGCCCCACTGCTCGATCAGGTCGTGGTCGCTGCACTGCAGCAACGGCATGACCTGCACCCACGCGCGAGCGTCGTCGACGGCGCCGGGCGTGTGCCGGTCGCCGAAGCGCACCGAAGGTGGGCACACCTCCTGGCAGTCGTCGCAGCCGTAGATGCGGTCACCCACGGCCTCGCGCAGGTGGCGAGCGATGATGCCCGGCTTCTGCAACACCCACGCCAAGCAGCGGGCGGCATCGACGACCCCTGGTTGCACGATGGCTCCGGTGGGGCAGGCATCCAGGCAGCGCCGACAACTGCCGCAGCCGTCGGGCGCGGGTTCGGCGCTCGTGGGCAACGGCGCGGTGGTGACCACACATCCGAGCACGAACCAACTGCCGGCGCCGGGCACGAGCAGGTTCGCGTTCTTGCCGTACCACCCGATGCCCGCCTGGTACGCCACCTCACGGTCGACGATGCTGTTGTCGTCGGCGAAGGGCACCGCCTTGAAGCCGTCGGCCCGCAGGCGATGCGCCACCGCCCACAGCGCTGCGCGCAACGGCGCGTAGTGGTCGACCCATGCGTAGCGCGCCACTCGGGCTGTCGCCCCCGCGGGGCGCACCGGCTCGGCCAGCAGGTACGGCCGAGCAGCAACGAAGACGGACCGTGCGCCGGGCACCGCTCGCGAAGGGTCGGTGGAACGCGCCGGGTTGCGGAACGTGAACTGCATGCCGTCGGTGAGGTCGCGAGCGATGCGATCATCGATGGCCGCCCGTGCCCTGGTCAGCACTGCGGCCGGCGCCACCCCGGTGTGACTGACATCGAACGGCCGCGTGAGCAGGGCCAGCTCGCGGAGATAGGCGGCGCCGGTTGCCGGGTGCAACGGATCAGCAGGCCTCACGGTGACGAAGCGTAGGCACCAGCCCGGCCGCAGCGAGACAACTGCACCGCCCGCATCTCGGCTGCGTCGAACTCGAGCCGCTCGCGGCGTGCCGGGGAGAGCAGATGAGTGACCACACAGTCGGCACACGCAGCAGTGCCGCTCATGACACAGGTGTCGCAGGAGATGACGAAGTGGGACATGCCCGCATCATGCACGACGGGTGTGACGGAGTTCCCGAGCGGTCATCCGGGGCGAAATGCCCGGAGGCGCCGGCCGCGGCAGGTCAGCGGCGAGCGAGGGTGAGAAAGGTGTCGCTGGCGACCACGTTGGCGCCGGCCGCGCGCACGTCGGTGACGATTGCCTGGTCGTTGGTGACCACCACCACCGGCCGGCCGACGTCGAGCGCGGCGACCTCGGCGCGCAGCACATCATCGGCGGTCACGCCTTCCGGCGAGAAGCTGACGCGCACCAGACGGCGACCGCCGGCCGCCGCGCCCACGATGGAGGCGCCGTCGAACACCACGTGGATCAAGCTGCCCCAGCGCCGTGCCAGGTTCTCCGCGGCCTCGATGCACACGTCGCGCTGTCGATCCAGGGGCAGCTGCGGCCAGCCCAGCTTGGCCACGTTGTAGCCATCGACGAGCACGACTGCGTCGGCTGCCCGCAACAGGTGCTCGCCGGCAGCATCGCTGTTGCCATAGATGCCGCCCGGCAGAGCGAGCGGCTTGCGTTGCCGACGACGAGCCGAGGGCGATGGCCCACGAGTGAGACCGAGCGCCTCGGTGAGCAACGCTCGCACTCGCTCGATGTCGCCGGGGCCGCCGGCATGCACAGCGGCCCGATCGGCCAAGGCAGTGTCGCGAGCGGCTCTGGCCGCCGCTAGATCGGCCTGCACAGCAGCCAACTCGGCGTGCACGGAGCCCGTTTGCTGCGCAGCGGCCTCGGCGCCCGAGGCACGCTTCTGCGCCGCACGCTCCATCTGCCGCAACTGCGTGCGCAGCCCGGCCACTTCAGCGCCTGCCTGCTCGGCGGCCGCCTGCGCTGCGGCACGAGCGGCGCGTTCGGCCTCCAGTTGGTCGCGCACCAGGGTCAGTTCCAGCCGAGCACGCGCCGCCGCCGCCTCGGCCGCCTCGCGCCGCCGCTGCTCGCGACGCAGCTCGCTGGCACCGTCGCCGGGCGGCTCGGCTGCCGCTGCCAGCGCCGCGACGGCCTCGGCCTGCCACCCGTCGGACCGCCGCAGCCACAGCAGGCCCACGTCGTCGACCAGTTCGTCGGTGGCGACCAGCCCGAGGCGCCGCAAGAACTCGCCGTCGGCCTCCACCGCCTCGCGCACCTTCGCCAGCGCCGTCGGCGGCAGCTTGTGAAACCGCAGGTACGGCTTCAGCCCGGCTGGCGACGCCAGCGGTGGGCGCAGCTTCGCCCCCGCGGCAGCGATGCCGACTGCGAACTCGAGCGCCGACTGCAGCGCACGATCGGGAAGACGTGGTGCCGCCGCGGCGTCGGTGGCATCGTCGGCAGACACAACCACCAGGCTAACCACACCGATCGCAACGACGGGTCGAACGCATGTTCTTGACACCGAACGGACGTTCGTGCTCAACTTGCGCATCGTGCAGCGATCGTTCGACGACCTCGGAACCCCACTGGCCGATGTCACGTTCTGCGTGCTCGACATCGAGACCACCGGCAGCGACCGCGGTGGCGACCTCATCACCGAGATCGGGGTCGTCAAGGTTCGCCACGGCCAGTGTCTGGGCACCATGGCCACCTTGGTCAACCCGGGCAAGGCCATCGCCCCCAGCGTCACCGTGCTCACGGGCATCACGCAGTCGATGGTGGCCAAGGCACCGCGCATCGAGACGGTGCTGCCCACCTTGCAAGAGTTCGTCGGCGACTCGGTCATCGTCGGCCACAACGTCGGTTTCGACATGGGGTTCATCAACGCCGCGCTGCTCCGCAGCGACCGGCCCGCCTTTCGCAACACCGTCGTCGACACGCTGCCACTCGCTCGTCGGCTGGTGCGCGACGAGGTGCCGGATTGCCGCCTGGGCACGTTGGCCAGTCGCTTTCGGCTCGATCATCGGCC
>JADKGZ010000004.1 GCA_016722025.1 Acidimicrobiaceae bacterium | reverse complement strand
TCGGCCTCGTCGTCCATCGGCAGCTACCGTAGGCGTCTCACACCCACCGAGCTCGTCGTTGTCGAACAGGTGGTGGCCGTGTCCCGGCACGACCGCGTGCTCGACGGGTGTCGATCCTGTGGCAGCATCGCTGCATGGAGAAGCCCGACCTGCTTGCAGCCCTTGCCCGCGACGGTGAGGCGTTCGTCGCCGCCTGCGAGGCGGCAGGCACGACCGCAGCCGTCGGGGCTTGCCCCGGCTGGTCGGTGGCCGACCTCACTTGGCACCTTGGCGAGGTGCTCGACTTCTGGTCGACGATCGTGGGCGACCAAAGGGACACCTGGGAGGGGTACCAGGCGGCGAGTCGCCCTCGCGACGCCGAGTTGCCGGCCTTCGTCCGCGACCGCTTGGCGCACGCGCTCGGCGTGTTGTCGGCGGCCGATCCCGCGCAACGGAACTGGACCTGGGCCGCCGACCACACCGCCGGCTTCGTGATCCGGCGAATGGCGCACGAGACGGCAGTGCATCGCTGGGACGCCGAGCAGGCGGCGGGTCGCGCTGCCGCGATCGAGGCGACCCTCGCCAGCGACGGCATCGACGAGTTCCTCACCCACTTCCGCGACGACGCTGCCGAGGGTGCCGCACCGGTGGAGGGTTCGGTGCACCTGCACTGCACCGACGTGGCGGGGGAGTGGACCGTGCGCCCGTTGCCCGAAGGCGGCAACGATGTCACGCGCGAGCATGCCAAGGGCGACGCGGCGATCCGCGGCGCGGCGAGCGACATCCTGCTCGCCCTGTGGCGTCGGCGCCCACTGAGCACGGTCGACATCATCGGCGACGCCGGCGTCGCGACACGTTTCGTCGCCTTCCCTGCCTTGCGCTAGCCGCTCCTTCGGAGCCGGCCGTGGATGATGCCGCGAGCTACTCGGCGATGCCCACCGGGCTGCCGTCGATGATCTGGTCGAGGTACTCGCTGAGGCCGTAGCCCTCGCGGCCCTCGAACGGGCCGGAGTGCACGGTCCACTTCGTCATGCCCTCGCTGATGCGGGTCATCAGCCAGTTGCCGTCGGGGTCCTGGCGGCGGTTGCGCAGCGGGATGAGGTCCATCACCTCGCCGGTGAACTTCCACTCGCGATCCGAGCGCGACGAACGCAACAGGCCGGTGATGCGCTCGTGGTACTGCTCGCCGCCGCGGGTGTCGGTGCTGATGCTCACCTCGTCGCAGTAGTGCATCTCGCCGTTCTCCCACACGAAGCCGCCGCGCGTGCCCGGGCCGTCCTTCTTCGCAACGCGGCTGGCCATGAACCCGAAGTCGGCATCGACGTTGGCGGTGAGCCAGCGGTAGTACCACGGTGCCTGCCAGTAGCGCGGACCCCACGAGTGATCGCGCAGACCGTGGCCGTTGATCTCCCACTCGCGATCGCCGACGCGCATGGTGCCGTGCGCCTGCACCAGTTGCTCGTAGTGGCCCTTGGCGAACTCCTCGCCGGGCGCCTCGTGCGGCGTGTCGGGCTCGCCGCCGAACATGCTGGGCTTGCCCTGACCGGTGAAGGTGATGTGCACCTCGCACTCCGCGTAGGGGTTGTTGGTGAACGCTTCCTTGGGGTTGGCCATCTGCTCGGGCTCGTCGAGCAGCACCACCTTGCCGACGTAGTCGATGCGCAGCTCCTCGAACGGCGTGACCATCGTCCAGGTGAGGCCGCCGGCATCGAGCGCGTCGTTGTTGGTGATGGTGGGGCGCTTGTACATGAACCCGACGCTGCGTCGCTCGCCGTCGGCAGCGGGTGGCAGGTACAGGCACACCGTCATCTCGGCGTTGCCCTCGTTGGCGCGGTTGCCCATTCGGAACCAGCCCCCGACCTGCTGCGCAGGGTCGAAGCAATTGATGTACATGCTCTCGTTGAAGTTGGTCTCGGGCCCCAACTCGTGCATGAACTCGTCGGACGCGTCCAGTCGTACTGCCATCCGGTCACCGTACCGATACCCGTGCCGTCAGCTCGTACCGTGCGGCCCATGCCGTGCGGCCTGTGGCCGCCGGTCGGTCTACTGGAGCTGTGTCGGCAGACTCATGTGCTCCAACCGCTCACTGAGCAGGTCGGCGAGGCGATCCATGTCGATCTCCGCACTGGGCTCTGCCTCTCGCTCGACCTCTTCCGTCTCCGCGTTCTCGTCTCCCGTCTCGTCAGGCCCGACTGGCTCCGCACGGACGGCTTCCTCGTGGACGGCTTCCTCGTGGACGGCCTCGTCGTGGGCACCGTCGTCGTGTTGCATCGTTGATTCGGCTGCGACCACAGCGGGTGCCGCGAAGGCCGGCGAGATGTCCAGCGGGATGTCGGCAGCGTCGGCCACCGCCGGTTGCTGAGCGGTGATCGGCCCCACGCGCAACGGCGCGTCCATGGCGTCGAGCGACAGCATCATCGAAGGCGGCGAGATGGAGCCGGTCGAGCTGGCCGAGGCGATACCACCGAGTTGCTCGAGGGTGTTGTTGATCAGCGCAAAGCGCTCATTGGTGGCGACGGTGTTGCGTTGGTGCAACTCGTCGATGCGTTCGAGCATCGCCTGCGTGGCTTCCTCCATCCGCTGCGCGAGCGAGTCGCCTGTGCCCGAGAGTGGGGAAGCGTCGTCGGAGCGGCGTTCCAGCCGGTGCTCCAGGTCGCGCATGTACTGCAACACCTGGCGGTGCCGCTGCTCCGACTCGGCCGCTACGGCGTGCATCTCGTGGCGCACCTCGCCGAGGCGCATGTCCACTGCAGTCAGCACTGAGCGGACGAGTAGCTCGATCTTGTCGTCGGGGGTCTCGCTCACGGTGCTCAGTCCTTCCGGCCTCGCAACCATCCGCGACCCCGCTTCTCGGGGCCGCCGCTGCCGACGAGTTGCTCGTTGCCGGCGGACTGGTCGTCGAGCAGCACGTCCACCATCTGCCAGATGTCGACCGCTGCGAGGTTGTGCGTCGCGTCGCCGAACGGCGCGGTCTGGCCGGCGTTGGCGGCCACCAGATCCGACATCGAGATCGGCGACGAGGCCAGCTTGGGCAGTCCTTCTGGCGCAACGCCAGGTTCGTACGACACCTGCTCGGGCAGGGAGTCGAAGAAGTCAGCCGTCGCTGCCGGCGGCGTGGTGCCGACGCTCGTCGGTGCGGTGCGGGCCGACGAGCTCTGCAGCGTGGGAAGTGCGATCGGTGCCGCCAACGGTGCCTCGCTCGGTACCTCGACCGACGACTCGACGGGGGCTTCCGCCGACTCGACGGTGACCTCCGTTGCCTCGGGTTCGCTGGAGTGCGACGGCATGAAGATGTCGACCGGGTCGGCCGGCGGTTGCGCGCCGAGCAGCAGCAACCCGCCGCTCGCCGGTGCCTCGATGTGGTCGACGATGGCCGCAGCGTGGTCAACGGTTGGTGCATCGGGTTCGAGCTGGGGTTCGAGCTGGGGTTCGAGGTGGGGTTCGACGATCGGGGCAACCAGTTCGCTGGCGCCCCATGGCGTGAGGGTTGCCCGCTCGGGCCGGTCGACGTGATGGTCGGCGGGCATCACTGCCACTGTCTCCGGCTCGAGCACAGCGGCATGGTCGTCGGCGAGTTCAGCGGTGTGTTCGGGGGAATCGGGCTGCCAGTGTGACGGTGCCGGCCCACTGCGAGCTGCGAGCGGCTGGTACTCGAACGCTGGTGCGTCAGCGACCGATGCGCCCTCGCCCTCGACCGATGTGCCCTCGCCCTCGACCGGTGTGGGGCTGTCGTCCATGACGACTTCTTCGACAACAGGTGCTTCGACGACGACGGGTGCTTCCTCGACGACGTGCGCTTCGACGATGGGTGCTTCGAAGACAGTTGCTTCGACGACGGGCGCTTCCTCGACGACGGGTGCTTCCTCGACGACGGGTGCTTCCTCGAAGACGTGCGCTTCCTCGACGAGGTGTGCTTCTTCGACGACGGGTGCTTCTTCGACGACGTGCGCTTCCTCGACGAGGTGTGCTTCTTCGACGACGGGTGCTTCCTCGAAGACGTGCGCTTCGACGACGGGTGCTTCCTCGAAGACGTGCGCTTCGACGACGGGTGCTTCCTCGAACACGTGCGCTTCGACGACGGGTGCTTCCTCGAACACGGGTGCCTCGACGACGTGTGCTTCCTCGACGACGGGTGCCTCGACGATGGGCGCATCCGCGACGGGTGCCTCGACGGCTTCCTCCGCCGCGGTGTCCTCCATGACGGGGGCGTCCTCCACGGCGAGCTCCTCGTCGGGTGGCGCAGTCGCCGCCGCCGACCCGCTGGCGGGTGCTGCGGCGCGGAGCCAGTGATGGATGCCGGTGACATGATGGCGCAGCGGGAACACTTCGGGCATGCCCACGGCGCGGTTGGCGATCGACTCCAGCAGCGACTCGGTGGCCATCTCGATGGTGAGCTCTACGGCGTCACGGTCGATCGAGGGATCGCGGTGGAAGAGGCGGGCAAGCGACGACGTATCGCCGATCTGCACCGATCCGTGGGCGAGCTGAGCCGATGACACCACACCCGAGCTCACCAATCGAGCGCCGACCGATGCCTCACCCTCACGTTCAGCGAAGTAGATGCGACCGTCGACCGCAAAGAGTCGAACCCGCGGATCGAGCCCGACTGCCGCTTCACCAGTGAACCGTTCCGTGCCGATCAGCGCGACGAAACCCCAGATGGGGTCACCACCCATGTATGAGTTGAGTTGGCTGCGAATCATTGAGAGACCCTCCCGTTCCGAACCCTTCGGCAAGGGGTTTCGGTCGATAGGTCGTTGAACTTGAGGAACTGTCAAAAGGAACTCTCAAGGTCACCACGCTGCGGACCGATGACACGTCGCCAAGGTTCCAGGTAGGCGGGACCGGCCAGGGCAGGGAGGCCCTGCCACAGAACGGGAAGGGGCGAGTCGATGCTTCGACGACTCAAGATCGGCGGTCGAGTGAACATGCTCATCGCCGTACCACTGCTGGCACTGATCGCGGTAGCCGCACTCGGCTACGTCGCGTTGCAGCGATCCAGCGTGCGCGGTGACGAGTACAAGGCGTTGAAGCAGGCGCAGGATCTTCGCGCCGCCACCGCGCCGCCACCCGCGAGCCTGCTGGAAGCGTGGGCGATCGTGAACCACATCGGCGTGCTCGGCGCGACCATCAACGGTTTCACCCCGGACGGCATGGCCATCATCGACGGTGAGCTCGCCAAGCTCGATGCCGCGCAGGTTCGGTTCGAGGAGTCGATGGCCTACTGGAGCCAGCAGGACCTCGACGAGCGAGTTCAGTTGCGGCTGATCCAGATCGGCGGCGACCAGGGCCGCAAGTTCTTCCAACAGGTGGCCGACGAGGTCAAGCCCGCCATCGCCTCCAAGGCGCCGCAGAACCTGATCGCGGTGATCAAGAGCATGGAGTGGCGCTACAACCTGCAGCAGACCGGTGTGCAGCGGGCGCTGGAATGGGCCGAGCCGGAAGTGATCGCCCGTGAGGAGAGCACCGACGACTACGTGGGAACCGTGATCCTGTTCGCCGGTGCCGCCACCTTGGGTCTGCTCGTGCTCACCCTGTTGCTCTCCGGCCTGGTGCGCCGGTCGATCGTCGGCCCGATCCGCCGCCTCGCGGCCCAGGCCAACTCGGTTGCCACCAAAGACCTCCCCGACGTTGTGCAGACGGTGCAGGACCTCCCCGCCGATGCCCCGGTGCCGCACCTTGCCAGCTTCGACGTCGGTACCCGCGACGAGATCGCCGAGCTCGGCGCCAGCTTCAACTCGGTGCAGGACGCCGCCGTCGACCTTGCTGCAGAGCAGGCCATGGCTCGTCGGATCGTGTCGGAGAACCTGGTCAACATCGCCCGCCGCAACCAGAACCTGCTCGGCCGTACGCTCGGCTTCATCTCCACCTTGGAGCATGGCGAGCGCGACCCGGAAGCGCTCGACAACCTGTTCCGTCTCGACCACCTCACCACTCGCATGCGACGCAATGCTCAGTCGCTGCTCGTGCTGGCCGGCGCCGAGCCCACTCGCCTGTGGGCACCGGTGGTCTCGATCGGCGACGTGGTTCGTGCCGCGCTCTCCGAAGTGGAGAACTACGGCCAGGTCGAGCTCGCCGACCTCGGTGACATCGGTGTGCTCGGTCAGGTTGCGAGCGAGGTGGCTCACCTGCTCGCTGAGCTGCTGGAGAACGCCACCAGCTTCTCGCCGCCAACCAGCGCGGTCACCGTCGTCGGTCGCGCCGTGCCCGACGGGCACCAGCTGGCGATCTTCGACTACGGGTTGGGCATGACGGCCGACGAGCTGGCCGACGCCAACCGACGGCTGAACCAGGTGTCGTCGTTCGACCGGGAGAGCAACAAGATGCTCGGCTTCCAAGTGGTTGCCCGCCTTGCCGCTCGCCACGAGATCAAGGTGATGTTGACCACCACCCCCGGTGGCAGCGGTGTGACGGCGATCGTGCGTTTGCCCAAGGCGATCCTGGAAGTGGTGGGTGCCCCCGGCACCTCAGCTCCTGTGGTCGACGTGCCGGCGATGGCACAAGTGCTCAGCGAGCCGTTGCCGCTCACCGTCTCGGTCGCCGCGGCGCCGATGATGATGGAGCAGGCACCTTCCGACATGTCCGACGAGGCACTGTGGGAAGCGATGAAGGCGCCGGCAGCTGCGGTGGCCCCCGTCGCACTTGCGCCCGATGGTGTGACCACCGGCGTCGTGCCGGCCATCGAACCACTCGGTACGCCATCGCTCACGACGCAGTCCGGTCTGACCAAGCGTGTGCGTGGTGCGCAGATGCCCGAACTGGGTTCCACCCAGACAGAGGACACGCCGGCGCGGCCGGCTGAAGAGGTGCGCAACACCCTCGCCAGCCTGCAGCGCGGTGTGGAACTGGGCCGCCAGCAGCGCGGCGACAGCTGATCGAGACGACGGGAACACAAGGAACTCACATGGCACTCTCTGAGAAGGCGAACAACGTCAACTGGCTGATGGCCAACTTCGTGCGCAGCACTCCCGGTGTCGAACAGGCGATGGCCGTGTCGTCCGATGGGTTGCTGATCGCGCTGAGCTCACAGCTGGAACGGGCCTCCGCCGACAAGATGGCAGCGATCATCACCGGCATGCGAGCCCTTGCCCACGGTGGCGCCAACGAGCTCGCCAAGGGTCAGGTCATGCAGGTGCTGATCGAGATGGCCAACGCCTACCTCTTCGTCAGCGCCATCTCGGGTGGTTCGACACTGGGGGTGGTCACGGCTCGTGATTGCGACCTCGGCCTGGTGGGCTTCGAGATCACCTTGCTCGTCGAACGAGTGGGTGCACAGCTCACTCCGACCTTGATCAGCGAGTTGAAGAACTCGCTGGTCTCGGTGTGACATGGAACCCGCCGGCGCGGACGATCCGCACGCACAGTTGGTGCGACCTTTCCTCGATCGCAAGCGACCGCTGCAACGTGCCGCGGTAGAGGAGGATCACTCGGCCGCAGCGCATGGTGTGCGCGCATATGCGATGACCGGTGGTCGGGCGCACGCCAGTGGCGTGTTGGAGTTCGAGACGATGCTGCAGGCCACCGGCGCCGGCCGCGAAGCGTTGACCGCGTTGAAGTTCGAGCGTGCCGAGATCCTGCGGTTGTGTCACACCGACCCGTTGTCGGTGGCCGAGCTCTCGGCCCGGCTGCACGTGCCGATCGGTGTGGTGCGCGTCGTTGCCGCAGACCTGGTGTCCGAAGGCTTGTTGGAAGCATTCCAGCCGAGTGCGAACGTCGCTGACGACGTGCTCCTGATCACGAGGTTGATTGCCGGTGTCCGTAGTCTCTGAAACTCCTACTCGACCCTTTGCGACCGGCCCGATCCCGGTGAAGATCGTCATTGCCGGCGGCTTCGGCGTGGGCAAGACCACCTTCGTCGGCGCCCTCTCCGACATTGCGCCGCTCACCACCGAGGCGGCAATGACCAGCTACGGCGAAGGTGTCGACGACCGTGGCGACGTGAGCACGAAGACCACCACCACGGTGGCGATGGACTTCGGCCGAGTGGCCGTGGACGACGCGATCGTGCTGTACCTGTTCGGCACGCCCGGCCAGGATCGCTTCGGCTTCATGTGGAACGACCTGATCCAGGGTGCGCTCGGCGCGGTCGTGCTCGTCGACAGCCGGCGCATCGAGGATTCGTTCCCCGCGTTGGACTACTTCGAGAGCCGCAGCGTGCCCTTCGTGGTGGCGGTCAACCGGTTCGGCGGTCAGATGTTCCACACCGTCGACGAGGTGCGCGAGGCGCTGTCCATCTCCGCTCATGTGCCAGTGGTCAGCACCGACGCCCGTGGCCGCGTCGCCGTCAAGGAGACGGTGCTGAGCCTGCTCGACGTGGTGTTGCAGCGAGCCCTGGCCAAGGCGAAGACCAACTAGACCTCGCCGTGCCGGGTTTCGGCGACGGCACCGGTGGCCGCTGCCCTACTTCGTGCCGGCGCCCGCCTCGGCATCCATGACCCGTTCGAAGACCTTGGCGTAGCCCAGCCGGTGGAGCAACGCGGGCACGATCGACGGCGCGATGTTGGCGAGGACGATGAGCGGTCGCACCGGTGGCGTGTTGACGGTGACCTCGGCCTTGTTGCGCTTGATGCAGCGCACCGTGACCTCGGCGACCTTCTCCGGCTTGGAAGTACCGGCGATGCGAGGAGCGCGGATGCCGTTCTTCTCCCAGCGGTCGTACATGCCGGCATCGGTGACGAAGCCGGGGCACACCACGGAGAAGCCGACCGGACGACCCCGATACTCGGAGCGCAGCGCGTTGGTGAAACCGACGAGGCCGTGCTTGCTCGCACAGTACGACGAGCCGTAGGCGACGCCCACCTTGCCGGCGCCGGAGGCGATGTTGACGACGTGACCATGGTTGCGCGCGAGCATGCCCGGCACGATTGCGCGGGTGAGCAGCATCGGCGCTTCGAGATTGATCGTCAGCGTGTCGGTGATGTCGGTTTCGAGTGCCTGTTCGAACCGGGCGACGCGCTCGATGCCGGCGTTGTTGACGAGGATGTCGATCGTGCCCAGCTCGGCCTCGGTGCGCCGGATCAGCTCCGCTCTGTCGGCCGCCTCGGCGACGTCGCACTGGATTGCAATGGCCCGCACCCCGAGCCCCTCCATCTCGGCGCGCACGTGCTCCAGATCCTCCAGCGAACGTGCCGCGAGCGCGAGGTTGACACCCTCTCGCGCCAGCGCCCGAGCGATGTACACGCCGATGCCTCGCGATGCTCCGGTGACGATGGCGTTGGCCCCGCGCAGGTTGTCCATGAACCCTCTTCCGTCGAGCCGCCCCCGAGCAGCCCTGATCGCGCGAACCCTAGTCCCGTCGGCGTGGCCCTTGCGCGTAGAGCAGTGACGTGCGATGGACGCGATCGGCGACCTGCTCACGGAGCTCGGCGGGCTCGAGAACGAGGATGTGCGGGCCGAGCGACATGATGTCGACGACGGCGCTCTCGAGAGTGTCGAGCCGGAACGTGGCATCCAGCCAGCCGTCGTCGGCTGCCGACGACCGCCGCCGGACGCGCAGCGGTTGCAGCCGGCCGAGCACCGCGCCAGGCGCCGGCCCTCCGGCGTGACACGGACCAGTGCTCGTTGCGCGCCGGGCCGGCGAGCGCTGGGCAGCCAGGCGGTGGGGCCGGTGAGCTCGGACGCGTAGCCATCGAGCAACTGGAACCCGCCGCCTGGGCCTCGGGTGGCGTACACCGGCACGCCTGCTCCGGAGAGTGCTTCGATGTCGCGCAGCACCGTCCGCTCGCTGACCTCCAGCTCGGTGGCCAGCTCGCCGGTCGTGACCCGCCCTCGCCGCTGCAGGATGAGCAGCAAGGTGATCAGCCGGCCCGCGCGCATCGCGCCATGTTCGCAGGTTCCATCAATTCATGACAAGAGATGTCAGTTTTCGATCTCTACTGTTGTCACGACGGTCACCACGACAGTGACCACCACCGACGAGAAGGGGACCGCTGATGGCGACGAACGATGTGGAGGGGGCCGGCACCCCGGATGATCCGTGGATCCTGACGACGCCGCCGGGCAAGTCCGAGTTCGAGGCATACCGCGACCTCGAGGCGAACCCACCCGCACTGGTGGTGCAGGTGGGCGCGACCGAGCTGCGCTACCACGTGCGGTGCATCGACGACCTGCACGCGATGCTGCGCGAGCGGGACGACTGGATGGCGTTGGGCAATGCCGATGAACAGAAGCCGGCCGCTCCCGACACCGTCGAGGCGTGGGGCCGCGCCACCGACAACCCGGTCGGTGGGTGGTACGGCATCAAGAAGGGCCTGCGCGGTCGCTTCGGGAACTACGTTCCCCCGGTGCTCGAAGCCCTCGGCCTCGCCGAGGTGGAGCACAACCCACGCAACAACCGGATGCGGGCTCGGTGATCGCGCGGCGGGCGGTACGGTGACCCTCGAGGGGTGAGGTCGTCATGGCAACCGTTGCGCTCGAACACGTCAGCGTCCGGCACGACGCAGTGCTGTTGCTCGACGACGTCAACCTGGTCGTCGGCGACGGCGAGATGATCGGCGTGGTCGGTGCCTCCGGCGCTGGCAAGACGACGCTGTTGCGTGCGATCGCGGGTGTCGAAGCACTCGCGAGCGGCGCGATCAGCATCGGCGGCGTCGACGTCTCCGACGCCGCTCCGGCCGAGCGCAACGTGTCGATGGTGTTCCAGACACCGCAACTGATCCCGCACCGCGACGTGCGCCGTAACATCGCCTTCCCACTCGAGCTGCGCCACCACCCAGAGGACGACATCGCCACACGGGTCGCTGCCGAGACCCGTGCACTGCACATCGAAGCACTGCTCGCCCGCCCGCCGCGCGACCTGTCGGCGGGCGAGGCGCAGCTCGTGCAGATCGCGCGCGCACTGGTGCACGTACCCTCGGTGCTGCTGCTCGACGAACCGCTCGCACGCCTCGACGCCCCGCTCTCGCAGCACATGCGCCGCGACCTGCGGTCGTTGCAGCAGGGCTACGGCGTGACGACCTTCCTCGCGACGAACGACCCCGTCGAGGCGATGTCGCTGGCCGACCGGTTGGTCGTGCTCGATGGCGGCCACGTGGTGCAGGTGGGCGCGCCGATGGAGATCTACGAACGACCGGCCACCCTGATGGCGGCCGCGTGCACCGGTCGGCTCTCGACCGTGAGCGCTCTGGTCGAGCGTGACGGTGATGGGTTCTGGCTCGTGCACCCGTCGTTCCGCCAGCGCGCGTGGCGACCGTCGCTCGCCGAGCACGTGGGTGCTGCGGTGCTGGTGGTGATGCGGCCCACGTGGTTGCGGGTCGCGGCCGATGGCCCTGTGCACGGCACGATCGCGGCGGCCAGCCCGGTCACCGGCACCATCACGGTGGCACTGGGCAACGGCCCCGGCCTCGATGAGGTGGAAGTCGCGACGGGCGGCCGCGTCTACCGGCGCGGTGAGGAGGTGTCGCTGCGCATCGAGGAGGTGATTCTGTTCGAGCCGCGCACAGGAGGCCGGCTCGCCTGAGCGTCGCGCGGCCTGCGTGGCGCCGATGCGCTACGACGACCCGGCGGCGAGGCCGTTGCGGGTGATGACGTCGCGGTACCAGAGCGCGCTGTCGCGAGGTGTGCGCTGCAACGTCTCGAAGTCGACGTGCACCAGGCCGAACCGCTTGTCGTAGCCCAGCGCCCACTCGAAGTTGTCCATCAGCGACCACTGGTAGTACCCGCGCACGTCGACTCCACGGCGCATCGCGTCGCGGAGCGCCCGCAGGTGGAGGTCGAGGTACTCGATGCGGCGGGGGTCGGCGCAGCGACCGGCGACCACCGGGTCGTCGTACGCGCAGCCGTTCTCGGTGATGTAGATCGGCGGCATGTTGGGGTACTCGTCGTGCAACCTCAGCAACAGCTCGGTGAAGCCCTCCGGCGTGATCGGCCAGCCCATGTCGGTGTGCTCGTCGCGCTCGTCGGCCTCGGTGACGCCGGCGACGGTGGGATAGGCGCCCATCCGGTCGGTGGGCTCACCGGCCTCGACACCACGCACGAGGATGTCGAAGTAGTAGTTGATGCCCATCCAGTCGAGCGGTTGGGCGATGGTCTCCATGTCACCCGGCTGGATGGCATCTGCGAGCGCCCCGTAGGAGGCCAACAGGTCGGCGGGATACTCGCCGCGCAGCGTGCCGTCGAACCACCACCGGTTGTGGATCGCGTCGATGAGCCTGATCTGGGCGGCGGGAGCGGCGGGCGCACCCTCGCTGCGAATGTTGGAGGGGTTGATCACGATGCCGAGCTGGAGACCGTCTCGTTCGGCCCGCATCGCACGCACGGCGAGGCCGTGCGCCAGCAGCTCGTGATGGGCAACCGTGACGGCGGCGCGCGGATCGGTGAGCCCTGGGGCGTGCAGACCGGCGGCGTGGCCGAGGTAGGCGTAGCACCACGGCTCGTTGAACGTCGACCACATCGACACACGGTCACCCAGCTCGCGCACCATCAGCGCGGCGTAGTCGCCGAACCAGCTGACGGTGTCGCGGTTGCGGAAGCCACCGATCTCCTCCAGCCCCTGCGGCAGATCCCAGTGGAACAGCGTCGGGCACGGCGTGATGCCGTGCGCGAGCAAGAGGTCGACCAGCCGTTGGTAGAAGGCGAGACCCTCGGCGTTGACGTGACCACGACCATCGGGCATCACTCGCGACCAGGCGATCGAGAAGCGATAGCTCTGCAGGCCGAGTTGGGCCATCATCGCCACGTCCTGCTCGACGCGGTGGTAGTGATCGCAGGCGATGTCGCCGGTGTGACGATTGGCGACCTTGCCCTCGGTGTGCGAGAACGTGTCCCACACGCTGAGACCGCGCCCGCCATCGTGTGCCGCGCCCTCGATCTGATAGGCGGCGGTGGCGGCCCCCCACAGGAAGCCGTCGGGAAACGTGATCGCTGCGTGCTCAGTCATCGTCATGAGAGTGTGCCAGCGCATTCACCAGAGTTGCAGCTGTTCCCACGTGATCGCGACGTCGCTGACGGTCTGCCAGGTGAGGCGGCCACGGCTGCCCGGCCGACGCACTTCCACGCGCTCGGCACGCAGGCTGCGGGCAGCGCCGTTGGCGTCGAAGATGGTGATGCTGCCATCGATGGCGACGCCCGACATCTTGCCCGCGAACCAGCGACCGGCGTCGCCCTTGCGGAAGCGCACGGGTTCGCCCGCGCGCAGCCCGAGGCGATGCAGTGTTGCGGTGTCGATCACGCTGTGTCCTTCATCGTTCGTCAGTCGCCGTGCGCGGCTCAGCTGCCGGCCAGCATGCGTGCCTGCAGCTTGCTCATGCCGGCCAGCCAACGGTCGTAGTCGCCGGTCTTGCGTTGCAGGTAGGTGAGCACCTCCGGGTGCGGCAGGATGAGGAACGTCTCGGCAGCGATGGTGGCGACTGCCACGGCGGCCACGTCGGCGGGTTCCAGCACGCGACCGGCCGACCGCACGACACTGCTGCTGATACCGGTGGACGGGTCGTCGCCGGCGCGCAGCATGGCGGTGTTGACGCCCTGCGGGCACAGGCAGCTCACTCGGATGCCGGCGTGCGCATAGGTGATGCTCATCCATTCGGCGAAGGCGACCGCCGCATGTTTGGTGAGGGTGTAGGGCGCCGAGCCGATCTGGCTGAGCAGGCCGGCCGCACTGGCGGTGGAGCAGAAGTATCCCTCGCCTCGGGCCAGCCAACCGGGGAGCAGGTACTTGGCTGCCCACCGATGAGCGTGCACGTTGACGTTGAACGCCAGCTCCCACTCCGACTCGGGGCTCTCCGGCCCGCGGCCGATGCCCACACCCGCGTTGGCGAAGAACAGATCGATCGGGCCGAAAGCGTGCTCGGCGGCGGCGACCAGGTTGCGGTTGCCCTCCTCGGTGCCGACGTCGGCGGCGACGGCGAGCGCGCTGCCGGAGCGGATCTCGTTGAGCCGGTCGGCCACGTCGCCCGCCGCCGACGCCTGCAGATCGGCGACCACCACGCGTGCGCCTTCGGCGTGGAAGCGTTCGGCAAGTGCCTCGCCGATCCCGCCAGCGGCCCCGGTGACGACCGCATGCTTCCCCACGAGTTCCATGCGGCGAAGCGTAGGCGGTGACGGCAGCCACACGGAGGAACGCAGAAGGCAGGCAGCTTCGACAATTGTTCGGCAAGGCTGCCGCTACCATGCGCTGCGAAGGGTTGCGGGCGAGATACGTTCGTGGCACGCCAGTCCGTGAAGGAGAAGCACAGTGACCGAGACCACCGATGCCGTCATCCACGAGGCCTTGAGCGTGATCGACAAGGCCCTCTCGCAGATGATGAGCCGAGAGCTGGTGTCGTCGGGCGAGATCACCGACGTGCTGCTCGACGTGCGCACCTTGCTCACCACGCCCGCGCTGGCCACCACCGCTCACCACTGAGCGTTCGGGCACACGCCGCTGCGCTGCGGCGGCGCCGCTATGCGGCCAACAAGTCCTTGAAGGCGCGCACCAAGCAGTCGTGCAGCAGCGTCGGTTCGGTGACGGCTGCGGTGTCGATGTTGACCCCCATGTCGAGGCTGTGGTTGTAGCTCAGCAACGTCAGGTTGAAGGCCACGCCGCCGAGCGGGCCCACCGGGTAGTTCTCCAGCAACTGGGCGCCCGCGACGTACATCGGCACCGGGGCGCCGCGCACGTTGCTGGTGGCGAAGTCGACCGTTTGCGCCTGCTGCCTGGCGAGTCGGGTGATGAGGCTGGTGGGCAGCGTGGCCGCAACTGCGGCGAGCGTCTCCAGCGAGGCGGTGGCGCTGGCCTCCTTGGCGGCACCTGCGGCAGCTTGGATGGCCGCGAACCGATCGGCGATGGGCATGTCGCCGGTGGGCACCATCATGCGCGCCAACGAGAACGCGTTGGCGCCCGACTTCTCCGTGCGCGTGCTGATGGCCATGCTGGATCGCAACAGCTCCACCGGGGAACCCATGTCTCGGTGGTAGCGCCCGGCGGCCTCGGCAGCACACGCGAGAAAGGCGGTGTTGAGCGTGCCGCCCAGTCGCTTGGCGGCGGCGCGGGTGTCGCCGAAGGGGGCGCGCAGCACCTCCATGCGGCGCTGCAGGGAGCGATGCGTCCACAGCGGTGAATGGGCTCCTTCGGTGTCGCCGAGCTGCTGCATCACGCCGCGCACCGTGTCGGCGGCGGCCGAGCCTGCATCAGGGATGCCGGTGGGGTCGTGCAGCAGTTCCTTGATCTGCTTCAGCAGACCGATCGGCATGCGCAGGCTGCCGGTGACCAGATCGCGCCACAGATCGGGGCTCGGCCCCTCGTGAGTGGCGGCCTCGGCCGCTGCCGCGATCAGGTCGGGGTCGATCGGCTCGGGCTCGACCACGTCGCGGTCGAAGTCGAGGAACTGCAGGCTCAGCTGCACGCCGCCTTCGCCATCGACGATGGTGTGGTGCATCTTCTGGATGAGGGCGCTCTTGCCGCCGCGCAGGCCATCGACGACGACGAACTGCCACAGCGGCCGGGTGCGGTCGAACGCGTCGCAGGCGATGAGGCTGGCCAGATCCAGCAGCTGGCGCATGGTGCCCGGCTTGGGCAGTGCCAGATGGCGCACGTGGTAGCGCAGGTCGAAGTTGGAGTCGTCGACCCACATCGGTGCGCTCAGGTTCGCGGGCGCCGGCTGCACACGCTGGCGCAGGCGCGGCACCGCGTAGGTGGCGCGCTCCATGCGGCGCAGGAACACGTCGAAGTTCGGCGACTTGTCGAGCACGGTGACGTTGGCGAACGTGCTGCTGAGGTGCGGGTCCTTCTCCAACCGCCACATCAGCCCTTCGGCATCGCTCATCTTGCGGTCGAAATGCAGGTCAGCCATGTGGGCGAGGTTACCCCCGGCGTCGGGTGTCGTCGTCAGGCTGCCGGGCAGCCTGTCGGTTGAGCGTTTCGGCTGGACGTGTCAGTTGACGGCGCGCAGCAGCGCCAGTGCTGCTTGACCGAGCGCGAGGCCCACGACCGCGCCACCGACCACGTCGCTGGCATGGTGGATGCGCACGTAGGCGCGGCTGGTGCCCACCACGCCGGCGAGCGCGAACCAGGCGGGGGCGGTGACCGCACCGCCCCACGCGGTGAGCAGCGTGGCGGCGAAGAACGCCGACGAGGCATGCCCGCTGGGGAAGCTGCTGGTGGACGGCTTTCGCACCGGGTACCGCGGATCGCCGGCTTCGGTGGGCCGGGTGCGGCGAAAGAGCCGCTTGATGCCTTGGTTGACGATGATGCTCTCGGCGCCGATGAATGCCGAGAAGATGAACGCCTGATTGGCGTGGTGATCGCTGGTGAGACCGCGCACCGCACCCACCAGGTGCCAGATGAGGCTGAAGTCGCCCAGCTCGCTGGCAGTGGTGAACACGACATCGGCGGCCTTGTTGCCGCGGAGGCGCTCGAGCTGCGCATCGGCCCACGCGTCGAACGACTCGACCGCCTTGTGCTCGTGCACCTTCATGCTGCGGCCGGCGCCAGGAACTTCAAAGGGGCTTCGGTGGCGGCCAACGATGGGTCGCCACCGAACGCCGGGCACCACGGTTGGAAGGCGCACGAGTTGCACAGCGCGCTCTGGCGCGGCTGGAAGTTGCCGGTGAGGCATGCCCGCTCGACGGCCTTCCACACGGCGGTGGTGCGGGTGGTGATGAAGCGCACCGACTGCTCGGACGGGGTGGCAGTGATGGTTTCGCCCGTGCGCAGGTACATCAGGCGAATCGACGCCGGGCGCTGACCGAACACCTGCTCGCACAAGAACGAGTAGAAGTGCACGCCGCCCAGGCTCTTCTGCTGGTACTGCGGGCCAGGGGCGCGACCGGTCTTGTAGTCGGTGACCACCAGACCACCCTGCTCGTCGAGCTCGAGACGGTCGATGATGCCGCGCAGCCCGAGGGAGCCGACCTGCGCTTCCAAACGGATCTCGAGCCCGATCTCGCGAATGGCCGATGGGTCTTCCATCGCGAAGTAGGACTGCACGAGTGACCATGCGTCGTCGAAGAACGCCTGCTGCTGCGCCTCGGTGAGGCCGAGCAATGTGAACTCGGGGTCGCGTCGGTACTCGGCCATCGCTTGGTCGAACGCAGGTTGCGCGGTGACGAGGCTGCGCTGGGTGCCGGGCTGCATGAACAGCAGTTCCAGCACCCGGTGCACCATGCTGCCCTTGGTGGCATGGATGCTGGGTGGCTCGGGCAGCTTCTCGATGCTGGCGAAGCGGAATGCCATGGGGCACGACGTGAACGCCTCGACTCGGCTGGGCGACAGGCTCGTGGGCACCGGATACATGCCGCCATCGTAGAGAAGGGGTGCGCGAAAGTAGGACGATGACGGTCGACGAGGTCGCCGGCCGCCGCGTTGCCTCGGTCGGCTACCGCGCCAGATCCATCGCGACGATGTCGGCGATCTCGCCAGGGTGGGTCATCGGCCCGAAGTGATCGAGGTCGTCGCGCTGCAGGTAACGACCGTTGGGCAATCGGTCGGCCACTCGCTCGGCGATCATCGACGGCTGCATCGGCTGCATCGCGCCTGCGATCACCAGCACCTCGGTACGGATGTCGGGGAGTTGATCCCACGTGTCGTGCGCCCCGCCGGTGGCGAACGTGCCGGCCTCGGTGTCGGGGCTGCACTTCAGGTGCACGCTGCCGTCGGGGGCCTCCGCGAAGCCGTAGCGCACGTAGGCCTGCAGTGCGGACGGCGTGAACGCGTCGAGCGGCGGCTTGGAGGCGTAGTTGGCGATGGCCGCCTCGTACGACGGGAACGATGGTCGCCGCCGGCGAGCGCCGGCCACCATCGGGTTGTCCGCATCGTCGGTGGCCGGCGGCCGGATGCCCTCGGGCGGGAACACGATCGGCTCGAAGGCGACGATGCGCCGGAACAGCGACGGTTCGCGATGTGCCGCCATCAGCAAGCAGGCGCCGCCCATCGAGTGGCCGAACGCGTCGATCGGGCCGCCGGTGCGCTCCACCAGCCAGTGCGCCATCGCGGTCGCGTCGTCGCCGTAGCGGTGCCATTCGATCGCTCCCGCCGGCCGCGGGGTGTCGCCGTGGCCGCGGTAGTCGAACGCGATGGAGTGGCGGGTGCCGGCGAGTGCGTCGGCGAACGGGATGTAGCAACGGCCGTGAAAGCCGGTGGCGTGGGAGACGAGCAGTGCCGAGCCGGTGCCGCCGAGGTCGTGCACTGCAATCCGGACACCGTCGGTTGACGGGACGAGCATGGTCAGTTGTTCTGCTCGTTCTTGGCCTTGTTCTTCTTCCGCCGGCGCCATGCGATGGTGAAGATGCGATCGAGCAGCACACCCAGCAGGACCGACATCAGGATCGACCAGCGGATGGTGGTCTTCTTCTCGAAGACCCAGAAGTCGATGAAGACCGGCTCGCTGTTCTGGAGGAAGAAGATGACGGCGAGGGCCACGACGACAGCAAGTACGATGAACGCGATGCTCGGGCCACTGGTGCCGCTGGCTGCGGAGTTGTTCCCCGAGCGAGGAAGGTCGTTGTCGTTGCTCGTGCTCATGGTGGTGCTCCTCAGGCCTTCGGCTCTCTCGGGAGGCCGAGCAACCGTTCGCCGATGATATTCCGTTGCACCTGGCTGGTGCCGCCTGCGATGCGACCGCCGGGTGCCGCCAGCATCGCGAACGACTCGGGGCCCTCCAGCATCGCATCGGCGCCGCTGAGGTCGCCGCGCAGCATCGACGACGTGAACATCATCTCGGTGATCCCCAGCTTCATCAGGCTTGCGGCCGTACCGGCCTGCGGGCCTTGGCGCTGTGCCATTGCCTTGTAGGCCTGGCCGGTTGTCAGCAGCGTGGCCAGTCGCTGCCGCTCGACGGGGTGCAACTCCTTGCCGTCGGCCATCCGCGCCATCGCTTCCAGCCGACGCTCCAGGCCGATCACCGCGGTGCCGATGTGGCCGCGCTCGTTGGTGAGCACCGACATGCCCACACCCCAGCCGCCGTGCAACGGCCCGATCAGGTGGTCGGCCGGCAGTTGTACGTCGGTGAAGAAGACCTCGTCGAACTCGGCCTCGCCGGTCATCTGCTTGAGCGGGCGGATCTCCACGCCGGGCAAGTGCATCGGGAACACGAAGAACGAGATGCCCTCGTGCTTCTTCGCCTCGGGGTCGGTGCGGGCCATGAGGATGCCCCAGTTGCTGTACCGCCCGCCGCTGCACCACACCTTCTGGCCGTTGACGACGAAGCGGTCTCCGTCGCGTTCGGCCTTGGTGGCAAGCCCGCCGAGGTCGCTGCCGGCGCCAGGTTCGCTGAACAACTGGCACCACACGTGGTCGCCGGCGAGCGTGGCGGCCAGGTGCTGCGCCTTCTGCTCGTCGGTGCCGTAGCGCAGCAGTGCGCCACCGGTGAGCACGAGGCCCACCATGTTGAAGATCGGCGGCACCCCGGCGAGTGCGCACTCCAGCAACCAGGCAGCGTTGTGCTCGGGCGTCAGCCCGCGGCCGCCGTGCTCTACGGGCCAGTGGATGCCGGCGTAGCCCGCAGCATTGACGCGGCGGTGCCACGCGAGGCCCGCCTCGACGAGCGCCGGTGGGCAGATCGCGCCATAGTCGCGCGGCGCATCATGGCCGTTCGTGGCGAGCCAGTCGTGCGCCTCGGCTTGGAACTCCTCGACGGTGATCATCACCTGCGGACCGTAGTGCCCGCCCGCCGGGTTGCTGGGGCCGGAACGTTCCGAACCCGTGTGCTCGCCGGTCGAACGCCGGCTCCCGTTCAGGGACCTACTTGAAGAAGGGAAGGAACATCGCCGTCTCCTCGGCGAGGTTGCCCGGCACACCGAAGCCATCGCGATCGATGATGGTCTCCCAGTTGTCGCGCACGTCTTCCAGGGCGAGGTCTTCCTTGAAGTAGCCCTGCGTCTCGGCGATGAACACGTGTGCAACTCGGCCGCCACCCACGCTGAACAGCTGGCCGCTCACGGGGCAGTCCTCGTGCGCCAGGAAGGCCACCAGCGGTGAGACCAGGCCGGGCGCCAGCTTGTCGCCGAAGGCGCCACCCATCAGGTTCTCGGTCATGCGAGTGAGGGCCAGCGGGGCGATGGCGTTGGCCTTGATGTTGTACTTGGCGCCCTCGGCGGCCAGCACGCGGGTGAAGCCGACCAGGCCCATCTTGGCGGCGCCGTAGTTGGTCTGGCCGAAGTTGCCGAACATGCCGGCGGCGCTGGACGTGCTGATGATGCGGCCGTAGCCCTGCTCGCGCATGACCACCCATGCCGGCTGGGTGACGTAGAACGCTCCCTTCAAGTGCACGTCGAGGACCGGGTTGAGCAGGTCGGGCGTCATGTTGTGGAACGACTTGTCGCGCAGGATGCCGGCGTTGTTGATGACCACATCGACCTTGCCGTAGGCGTCGAGCGCGGTCTGCACGATGGCCGCGCCGCCCTCGGGCGTCGCGACCGAGTTGGTGTCGGCGACGGCTTCGCCACCGGCGGCCTTGATCTCGTCGACCACGTGCTCTGCCGCACCCTTGTCGCTGCCGCTGCCGTCGATGGCGCCACCGAGATCGTTGATGACCACCAACGCGCCACGGCTGGCGAGCAGCAGCGCGTGCTGCCGTCCGAGCCCGCCACCCGCACCGGTGATGATGACTACCTTGCCGTCGTAACCCATGTTGTCTGCGCTCATCCCACCGAACCTACCCATCCACCTCCGCTTTACGTAAAACGTTCAGCGGGGGAACCACAGGTAGACGGCCGACAGCCTTTACGTAACGCGAGGGTGGGGCTCGGTCACTGCTCGCGGAGGCGGCGGAGGGCTTCTTCCTTCAGTGCGGTGTAGTTCAGCTTGCCGTTGGCGGCGCGGCCGATGCTGTCGATCGACAGGACTCGCTTGGGTGACTTGAAGGCAGCGAGGTGCACCCGCACGTGAGCGATGAGTGCGGCCTCGTCGATGGTGTCGCCGGCGTGCGGCTCGACGAGGGCGGTGATGGCCTCACCGAAGCGATCGTCGGGCACGCCGACCACGGCCGCATCGTTCACCGTCGGGTGGGTCTTCAGTGCCTCCTCCACCTCTTCCGGGTACACCTTCTCGCCGCCGGTGTTGATGCACTGGCTGCCACGGCCGTACAGCTTCAGCGTGCCGTCGGCTTCTACCTCGGCCCAGTCGCCGGGAATGCTCCAGCGCACACCGTCGTGCACCATGAACGTTGCCGCGGTCTTCGCCTCGTCCTTGTAGTAACCCACCGGTGTACGGCCCTTGAGCGCGACGCGACCGCGGTCGCCGCTGCCGGGCAACACCTCCCGGCCGTCCTCGGTGAGCACCTTCGTGTTCGGCCCGAGTGCGAACTTGGCCGTGCCGCTGCTGGTGCTGTCGGCGGTGGTCGTGTTGCTGGCCATGCCGATGGCCTCGCTGCTGCCCAGGCTGTCGATCATGATGAGGCGGGCGTTGTGGCGCAGCAGGCCGGCCTTGGTCTCGGCCGCCCAGATGACGCCGCTGCTGACGATGACACGCAGTGACGAGATGTCCCAGCGATCGGGTTCGGCGTCGAGCGCCTTCAGGATCGGCTTGGCGAACGCGTCGCCGACGATGGAGATGCTGTTCACACGCTGGTGCTGGATGGTGTCGAGCAGTTCCACAGGGTCGAAGTGGCGACCGGGGAGCGTGACCACCGAGCCGGCCAGCACCAGGTTCCACATCGCGTTGAAGGCGCCGGTGCCGTGCATCAGCGGTGCCGCCGGCAGGTTGCGGGGCCCGGGCTTGCTCATCCGGGCATCGAACTCCGCCCAGCCGGGCGCGGTGGGCAGCGGGTGCCTGGACGGTGCGTCGAGGCTGCCGACCATGTCGTCCTGTCGCCACATCACGCCCTTCGGCATGCCGGTGGTGCCGCCGGTGTAGAGGATGTAGAGATCGTCGGCGCTGCGACCCCAGGCAGCGCTGACGCGGCCGGTCTCGCTGGCACTGGCAGCAGCGGTCTCGTAGTCGATCGCCCAGTCGGGGCAGGGCTCGGTGCCGTCGTCGACCCAGATCCAGGTGTGCACCTTCGGCACGCGGGCCCGCATGTGCTCGCAGCGCGACGTGAAGGTGCCGTGGAAGACCACTGCCACCGCATCCGAGTTCTCCCACAGATAGGTGAGCTCGTCGTCGGTGTAGCGGTAGTTGGTGTTCACCGGCACGAGGGCCGCCTTGTACATCCCGAACATGCTCTCCAGGTACTCGGGGCTGTTGTACAGGTAGTGGGCGACCTTGTCCTGCTGCTGGGCGCCGCCGTGCAGCAGCGTGTGCGCGATGCCGTCGGCGCGGCGGTCGAACTGTGCCCACGTGTATGTGCGCTCGCCCTGGATCTGTGCGACAGCATCGGGAAAGCGGTCGGCGTTGCGTTCCCAGATGTCGGCAAGGTTCCAGCCAGTGGTCATGGCGCTGACCGTAGTTGCCGGCCGGCCCGGCGAGGGAAGCCGTCAGGCTGCTGGAGCGGCCTCGATGGCCGCCGGCAGGGCGGTGTCGGGCAGCACTCGGCGCTCGATGATGTGGTCGACCAACCCGTAGCCGACGGCTTGGTCGCCGCGCACGATGTAGTCGCGGTCGATGTCGGCGATGATGCGCTCCCTGGTCTGGCCGGTGCCCGCCTGGAGGATGTCGACCATGCGGCGTCGCATCTCCACCATCTCGGCGACCGCCAGCTCCATGTCGGTGGATTGCCCTTGCGCCCCGCCGTGCGGCTGATGGATGAGCACTCGCGCGTTGGGAAGCGCGAAGCGCTTGCCGGGTGTTCCGGCGGCCAGCAGCACGGCGGCGGCCGACGCGGCTTGACCGACGCAGATGGTGGAGACATCGGGCGTGATGAACTGCATCGTGTCGTAGATCGCGAACAGACCGGTCATGTCGCCGCCTGGGCTGTTGATGTAGATCGAGATGTCCTTGTCGGCGTCCTCGCTCTCCAGGTGCAGCAGTTGCGCGATGACGAGGTTGGTCACCTGGTCGTCGATGGCGGTGCCGAGGAAGACGATGCGGTTGACGAGCAACCGTGAGTAGATGTCGTACGCCCGCTCGCCGCGGTTCGTGGTCTCGATGACGGTGGGGATCAACATGCGGGCTCCCTTGTGCAACTGATGAGTTGCAGATGACGATACGTCGAGCGCGACTCAGATGCAACTGATGGGTTGCACGTGAGGCGGCGAGTGCGATAGGTTCCTGCGCCATGAACGATGACGTGTGCGTCGAGCGCGAGATCGAGCTCGAGGGGTCGGCAGCAGAGTTGTGGGAGCTCGTCGCCACGGCCGACGGCTGGCGGCAGTGGCTCGTCGACGATGCTGCGATCGAGATCGAGGTCGGTGGGGTCGGCGAGGTCGTCGACGACACCGTGCACCGCCACGTGCGTGTCGTGCAGGTGGAACCGGAGCGATCGCTCACGTTCCACTGGTGGGAGCATGACGATCCTTCGTCGGTCTCCGAGGTGGTCATCGGGCTCGTCGGCCTTCCCGGCGGTGGCTGCCGTGTGCACATCGTCGAACGACCGCTGCAACCGCTCGCGTTCGCGCGCAGCACGCAGCAGTCGATGTGGGAGGTGCGCGCCTGCCTGCTGGCACTGTCGGTGCACGCCCGCGCACGGGTGTGAGTGCCGAGCCGGTCGCGGGCGATGCGCTGGACGTGTTGTTCGGCGCACTGGCCGACCCGACGCGGCGTCAACTGCTGCAGCGCCTGCTGGCCAATGGTCCGGCCACCGCGACCGTGTTGGCCGAGCCGTTGGCGTGCAGCCGCCAGGCCGTGGTGAAGCATCTGCAGGCGTTGGAGGCGGCCGGTCTGGCGACGCCCGAGCGCGTGGGTCGCGAGGTGCGCTACCGGGCGACGCCCGAGCGTCTCGCCTCCGCCGTCGGGTGGTTGCTCGACGCCGGAGGCTCGTGGGACCGCCGCATCGATCGTCTGCGTGGTCGAAACCAGCCCACACGCAATCGTCGATGACGAGGCGCTCGCGAGGGGCGAATAGGGTCGCGGGCGTATGGACTTCCAGCTGCCCGCCGAGGACGACCCGCGCCGACTTGCGATCCGCGAATGGCTTGCCGCCAACCCCGACCCCACCGGGCGGCAGCTCGCAGAGGCCGGGTACGTGGCCCCCCACTGGCCCGCGCCGTGGGGCCTGGGGGCCGATGCGATCCACCAGCTGATCATCGACGACGAACTGCACCGGGCCAAGGTGCGTCGCCCCACCAACCCGATCGGCATCGGTTGGGCGGGGCCGACGTTGCTGTTCGCCGGCACGCCCGAGCAGCACGCGCGCTACCTGTTCCCGCTGCTGTCGGGCGAGGAGTTCTGGTGCCAGCTGTTCAGCGAGCCCGGCGCCGGTAGCGACCTGGCCAACCTGGGTACCAGAGCAGTGCGCGATGGTGACGAGTTCGTGGTCAACGGCCAGAAGATCTGGACCAGCGGCGCCCAGTACGCGAAGTACGGCATCCTCATCGCGCGCACCGACCCCGACCTGCCCAAGCACAAGGGCGTCAGCTACTTCGTGTGCCCGATGGATCTGCCTGGCATCGAGATCCGTCCGATCACCGAGATGACCGGCGGCCACACCTTCAACGAGGTCTTCTTCACCGATGTGCGCATTCCCGCCGAGAACCTGGTGGGCGATCTCAACGATGGCTGGCGTCTCGCCAAGGTCACGCTGGGGAACGAGCGCGTGTCGCTCAGCACCGGGGGTGTGCTGTGGGGGAACGGCCCCACCGCCGTCGAGTTGATCGACAGCATCCGCGACATGGGCCCGGTCACCGATCCGCACATGCGCCAACGGATCGCCGGCGTCTACATCGAGCACATGCTGCTCGACCTCATCCGCATGCGCACGCTCACCGCCACGCTGAAGGGCCAGCAGCCGGGGCCGGAGGCGAGCATTCGCAAGCTGCTCGCCGACGAGCACGGGCAGCACGTGATGAGCCTCGCTCGCGATTACATCGGTGCGGCGGGCATGCTGGCCGGCGGTGACGGCGAGACGTTCGTGCCCGGCACCGACACGAAGAGCCTGGGGCCGGAGAAGCCCGACGGCGGGCTGATGCATGCCGGTTGGTACGACGGCTTCATGTTCAGCCAGGCGCTCACCATCGGCGGCGGCACGTTCGCCGTGCAGCGCAACATCATCGGCGAGTGGGTGTTGGGCCTGCCTCGCGAACCCGACGTCAGCAAGGGCCTCAGCTGGGCCGAGGCGCAGCGGGTGGTGGGCAGGTCATGACCGATTGGCTGGCCGCCGCCGATCGTGTTGCTGCAGTCGCCGCCGAACACGCCGTGCATGGCGAGCGCCTGCGCCGCTTGCCGATGCCGGTGGTCGATGCCATGCGCGCCGAAGGCGTGCAGCGACTGTGCGTGCCGGCCGCCTATGGCGGGCCGGAAGTGGATCCGCCGACGATCCTGCAGGTGATCGAGCGCATCGCCACCGCCGATGGCGCGGCCGGTTGGTGCACGATGATCGCGACCACCACCTCGCTGCTCAGCCACTACGTCGAGCCCGACCACGCACGACAGATCTGGGGCGACCCCGCCAACTTCACCGGGGGAGTGTTCGCCCGCAACGCCACGGCAACCAAGGTCGACGGTGGGTACCGGGTCAGCGGCGCGTGGATGTGGGGAAGCGGTACCCAGCACTGCCAGTGGATCACCGGCGGTGCCACCGGCGACGGGTTCAGCGGGTCGATGTGGTTCTCCCCCGATCAGGTGGTGTTCGACGACACGTGGCACACCTCCGGCCTGCGTGGCACGGGCAGCACCGACTTCCACGTGGACGACGTGTTCATGCCGGAGGGTCTGGCCACTCAGCCGCAGGTCACCGGTTCGCAGGTCGATTCGCCACTTGGCGCGTTCCCCGACATGACGCTGCTCGCAGTCGGCGTGGCCGCGGCCGGCCTCGGCATCGGCCGCCACGCATTGAATGCGATCGTCGAACTGGGCACGGAGAAGAGGCCGCAGTTCAGCGCGCGCACGATCAGCCAGTCCGGTGTCGCGCAGAACGAACTGGCTCGTGCGGAAGCCACACTGCGCAGTGCGCGAGCGTTCCTGCTCGACGAGGTGTCGCAGGCGTGGGACACCGCCGTTGCCGGGGGTCGCGTGGATGTCGCGGCTCGCGCTCGCATGCGGTTGGCCGGCGCCAACGCCGCCGAGGCGTGCGTGAAGGCCGCCGACACGGCGTACACGCTGGGTGGCGGCACCTCCATCTTCGAGCACAGCCCGCTGCAGCGCTGCCTGCGCGACGCCCATGTGGTCACGCAGCACATCATGGTGGCCCCCCGCCTGTACGAAACACTTGGCAAGTTGCACTTCGGCATCGACATCGATGCCGCGATGATCTGACCTACCGAGCGCCGTGGCCGGCCCGCCGGCGCCGATTCAGTGCAGCATCGCAGAGCATCAGTGCCGCAGTTCGCGACGCAACCGTCCACTCATCCGAGCGAGCCAGACGGCGACGAGCACGATCACCGCTCCGGACGCCAGGATGAGCAGCGGCACGCGACCTTCGCCGGGGAAGAAGTGGCGAATTGCCCACGGCACGTTGACCAGCAGACCGAGCGAGCCGAACAGTGACAGCAACACTCGCCCTGGCTGCGTGCCGAGTGCGATCAAGGCGGCGGCGGTGGCGCTGCCGAACAGCGTGGCGAACGCCACCGATTGCACCCCGGTGATCGCCGCTCCGGCAACCAGCGCCACACCACCGATGATCTCCGTGGCGATGGGCGAACGGACCAACTTTCGGCTGGCGACGAACACGAGGCCACCAGCGACCGACCACACGACCAACCCTGTGGCCACTGCCGCGTGTTCGGCGAAGTAGCCGATCGTCATCGGCAGCGCTTGGGCGCTGCCGACGGCGCCGATGACAGTGAGCACGACGCGATCCGCCGGGTCGCCGATGTCGATCGGCACCGACGCGAGCGTCAGCAGGCCGAGTGCGGTCAGCACCATCATCACGAAGCCGGGGCCTTGCAGTGATTCGGCGGCCATCGCCGTGCCGACGATCATCGTGGCCGCGCCGACGCCGACGGTCAGTGGTGGGAACGTCGTGCGGTGGAGCAGGCCGGCCGCGAGGTCAACAGCCCTGCGCCAACGGCCCACAGCGCGGTGCCCACGGTGACGGAGCCGGCGAACTGAGCGACGAACGCACCAGCTGCGACCATCGAGGCGGTCAAGGTGAGCAGCTGCTGGAGTGGTCGCCGGGCGCCGGCCCAGAAGACAGCGTTCTGTGCGGCGATCAGGGTCGCGCAGGCGAGTGCGATCGTCGCCGGCGCGTCGGCTCCGAAGGTCTGAGTTGCCAGCACACCGGCGAACAAGGCCCCGGCGGCACTGGAGACCAGCCAGAGGAACCAGCGCAGACGAGTGAACGCAGGGTCGGCGCCTTCGTGCACCGAGTAGCCGGCGCCTGCCAGCAGCACCGCGGCACCTCCACTGAGACCGAGTCGACCGGCGGTGGCCATGTCGGGCCAGTACCGCGACACCAGCAGCGTCAGGCCCACGATGCCCAACGTGCCTCCCAGGTAACCGAGCGCCTCGGCCACCAGCGGGATGCCGCGACGGGTGTCGTGTGCGGGTACTGGGCGAGCCGCTTGCAGCAACGTCAACTCGTGCTGCTCGATCGATGCGGCCTGTGCGTCGGTGATCAGCCCGGCCGTGCGCCAACGGTCGAGCGCGGCCCGCAGGTTGGCGGCTGCGCCGTTCGCCGGCGTGGTGGCCGTGTGATCCGCGGTGACGATTCCGTGCACGGGAGCTTGCTCTGTCGGCGACAGCGTCGCGCCGGGCGACATCGGCCGAACGCGCCGGGCGCGTGTTCGCCTCCTCGCGGAGCGACTGGCCGCCCCGACGACCCCGACGACCAGCGTGACCAACAGCAGCACCGCCAGCACCATCACGGCGACCACCTTCTCTCACTTCCTCCTGCATCGTCACGGTGCATTCAGTCCGCGGCGGGGCGCAAGAGGCCGACGGCCGTTCGTGAGCACTACGGTCGCGTTGTGCACGCCATCCACCTCGAACGTCGGGGCCTCGTGCTGACGGCCACGATCAAGCACCCCACGTCGCCGATGAACGCTGTCGACGCACTGCTGCACCACGAGTTCGGTGAACTGTTCCGGTTGTTGAAGCGCGAGCGCGAGGCTCGCGTGATCGTGCTCACCGGTGAGGGCAAGGCGTTCAGTGCCGGGGGCGACTTCGGGTGGTTCCCTGCGCTGCGGGATACCGCTGCGCTCGACGAGCTTCGTCGTGACGCGAAGCAGATGATCTGGGATCTGCTCGACGTGGAGGTGCCCATCGTGTGTGGCCTCAACGGTGCTGCTGCCGGGCTCGGCGCCTCGATCGCGTTGCTCTGCGACGTGATCGTGATGAGCGAGCGAGCCGTGATCATCGACCCACACGTGAACGTGGGTCTCGTGGCCGGCGACGGTGGCGCGGCGGTTTGGCCGCTGCTGCTCGGGCCGCTCGCCGCGAAGCGGCACCTGCTGCTGGGCGAGCCGCTCTCGGCCGCCGAAGCGCTGCGACTGGGCGTCGCCAGTGAGGTGTGTGCGCCGGAGGCGGTTCGCGAACGGGCGCTTGCGTGGGCCGGGGCGCCTCGCCGCGCAGCCACCGCTGGCCGTCAAGGGCACCAAGCAGGCGGTCAACGCGCAGCTGAAGCAGGCGCTGCTCACCAGCTTCGACCTGTCGATCGCGCTGGAGATCCCGTGCTTCCTGTCGCACGACCACAAGGAAGCGA
Organism: Acidimicrobiaceae bacterium; assembly: GCA_016722025.1. Classification (GTDB taxonomy): domain Bacteria; phylum Actinomycetota; class Acidimicrobiia; order Acidimicrobiales; family Ilumatobacteraceae; genus UBA668. Next base: position 354,692 of record JADKGZ010000004.1, on the reverse strand, counting down.
TCGACGCGTTACAAGAGAAGCGCCCGCCGATCTATGAGGGGAGATGACTGCCGTGCACGACAACATCGCAATCGAAACCATCATGACCACCCGCGCCATGCGGCGCTTCAGCCACCAGCCGGTCGCCGACGCCGACATCGAGACCTGCCTGAAGGCGGCACAGCAGGGGCCGAGCGGCGGCAACGTGCAGCCGCAGCAGTACGTGGTGGTCACCGACCCTGCCGTGCGAGCGCAGGTCGGTGCCCTCTACCAGCGTGCGTACCACCGCTACGAGCAGTCGCTGCCGGAACCGACTGCATTCCCCGACGAGGCGCAGGCCGCAGCGTGGCGTCGCACTCGCGATGCCAGTCGCCACCTGGCCGACCACCTCGGCGAGGTGCCGGCGTTGGTGCTCTTCTTGCAGCCGCTGATTCCGTGGGGTTCGCGCGACGACGCGGGCACGATGGACATCGGCCGCCTCGATGCCAGCGTGTACCCGGCGGTGCAGAACTTCTGCATCGCCGCTCGCTCGCTGGGCCTGGGCACCGCACTCACGACGGTGATCCGCATCCACTCGGAAGAGGTGCTGGAACTGTTGGGCGTGCCCAGTCGCGACGATGGCAGCCCGCGCTTCGAGATCGCCGCGCTCCTCCCCGTCGGGTACCCGGTGGGCAAGTTCGGCGTCGCCCCCCGCAAGCCTGCCGCAGCAGTCACCCACTGGAACACCTGGGGCAACAAGCGCCGCTGAGCGCGGTCGACGCGCTCGCCATTGCAGGCGTCTCGGACACACTCTGGTCACCACCAAAGCGGGGGTGATCTTTGGTGGTGACCAAAGCCGATGCCCGGTGGCGATGGGCTGGAGGAAGGAGTCGCACGGGTCCCTCGATGCGCATCACTGAGGTTGCGTCGGTGGCCCGCTGGCGCTTGACTCCGACGAATGACCGATCAGGCCCGCCGCGAGGCGGTTGCGACAGGTCAACTCGACATCGAGTTTCGTGGCCGAGTCTCGAGCGGCCTCCCTATTGCTCCACTTGCCGAGCTTCGTTCGCTGATCGCCACCGTCGACGTGCCCTGCTGGGCATCCGGCACCACTGCCGCGGCGCTGCACGGCTTCGACGGTTTCCGACTCAAAGGGCCGTTTCATCTCACGGTCGAACGCGGCCACAACGTCAGCCGGGCCGGCCACCACATCCACACCACCAACTCCATCGAGCTCATCGACCGCGCCTGGGCGCATGGCCTTCCGGTGCTGTCTCCATCGCGGTCCTTGATCCACATCGCGGCCACTGCCTCACCGGAGGTCACCGTGGCAGCGCTCGACAGTGCCGTACGCGACGGCCTCACCACCGACGACTTCCTGCACCGTCGGGTCTCCAGTCTGCGAGCGTCCGGCCGCAACGGGGTTCGGCCGATGCTGGCGGCACTCGAGACGAGCGAGATCGCTCGGGGAGGTGCCAGCTGGTTGGAGCGCGAGTTCCTGAAGCTCGTCGGTGCGGAGGGTCTTCCGCGGCCACTGACGCAGCAGGTGCTCGGGCGTCGCGGCACGACGCTCATCCGGGTCGATGCCCGCTTTCCCGACGCAATGCTGGTCGTCGAGCTGCTGGGGTATCGGTGGCATCGCACCGTCGGTCAGATGCTGATCGACGCGCAACGGATGAATCGTCTGCAGCTCGCTGGTTTCGTCGTGCTGCAGTTCACGTACAGAGAGGTGGTCGACACCCCCGACGACGTGATCGCGACGGTTCGGGAGGCGCTCGGGTCGGCTTTCGTCACCGCAAGAGGGTGACGCCCCCTTCATGTGGTGACCGAAGTGCGCCCGGGCGACGGGTTCGCCCGGCACCGGCTCATCGTGCACGATGACGGGCCCCAAGCGAGTGCGTGTTTCGATGGTGGCATGACCGCAACCGATGATCGACCGTCGACCGAACGACTGGCATTCGACCTGCTCGACCCGGCGTTGTACCAGGATCGCGACCGCATGCACGCCGCGTTCACGTGGATGCGTGCGAACGAGCCGGTGTACCGCGACCAGCGCAACGGCCTGTGGGGCATCACCCGCCACGCCGACCTGCAGGAGGTGGAACGGCGCAGCTCGGTGTTCCTCAGCGGGCAGGGCTACCGCGCCATCTGGGCACCCGACGAGATCAACATGATCGCCCAGGACGATCCGCGTCACCGCCAGCAGCGCATGTTGGTGCAAGGCGACCTCACCGGTGCCGCGATCGCGGCGCGCAAGCCAGCCATCGAAGCGCTCACCGCAGAACTGATCGATGCTGCGCTCGCCACCACCGAGATGGAAGTCGTGCATGCACTCTCCGGTCAGCTGCCGGCGCGGCTCACCTGCCAGCTGCTCGGCTTCCCGGAGACGATGTGGCCGGAGATGAAGAGCTGGAGCGAGCGGCTGATGCGCATCGACATGCGCGAGCGCGACGGCGCCACGTTCACCGACTTCATCGACGCCAACATGGAGTTCGTGCAGGCGCTGGTGCCGATCGCGCAGGAGCGCGCGGGCTGCCCGGCGCACGACCTGATCAGCACGTGGGTGCACGCCAAGATCGACGATCAGCCGCTGCCACCGGCAGCGATCGTGCACGAGGTGGGCCTGTTCATCAGCGGCGGGGCGGAGACCACGCGCACGGCCATCAGTCATGGCCTGCGCGCGTTCGTCGACCACCCCGACCAGTGGGAGGCCATGGCTGCCGACCCGTCGCTGGTGCCCGCGGCGGTGGAGGAGGTGCTGCGCTGGGTCACCCCGTTGAACAACATGTTCCGACGAGCCGGCGCCGACACGGAGGTGGGCGGTCAGGCAATTGGTCGCGGTGACCGCATCATCATGCTGTACCCCTCCGCCAATCGCGACGAGGCGGTGTTCGACCACCCGTTCACCTTCGACATCCGTCGCGACCCGAACCCGCAGATCGCGTTCGGCTTCGGCACCCATCTCTGCGTGGGAACGCATGTCGCGCGCACCACGCTCGCTGCCGTGTTCGGCCAGCTGTCGCAACGCATCACGGATCTGCGAGTGGTCACCGAGCCCGACGTGGAGCCGAACATCTTCGCCCGCGCGGTGCGCCGCTTCCGGCTCGGCTACAGCGTTCGCTGAGCGGCGCGGCGCGCACTACTCTGCGCCGCCATGGGGAACATCAACACGGTCTCGGACATCATTCGCGTGCACGGTGTGGAGCGCGCGGATCGAACGGCGCTGGTGCAGGGCGAGCGCCGGCTCACCTGGGCCGAGCTGTACGCGCGAGCCCGGCAGATGGCCAACCTGTTGGCTGCCAATGGTGTCGGCCCGCAGGATCGTGTGGCGTTCCTCGACAAGAACGGCATCGAGCACTTCGAGGTGTTCTACGGCGCGGCGCTGCTCAACGCCGTCTGCGTGGATGTGAACTGGCGCCTCGCCGCACCCGAGGTCGAGTACATCGTCAACGACGCCCAGTCGAAGGTGTTCGTCGTCGGTCGCGAGTTCGTGCCCATCCTGGATGCGATCGCTGCCAACCTCACCACCGTCACCAAGATCCTCGTCATCGACGGCGACGGTTCGTACGCCGACTACGAGACCGAGCTCGCGGCGCAACCCGACACCGACCCCGGCATCGCCAGCACGTCTGCCGACGTTGCGTTCCAGCTCTACTCCAGCGGTACCACCGGCCGCCCGAAGGGTGTGATGCTGGCCAACGCCAACTTCTTCGGGCTGCTGCCGCTGGCGAAGGAGATCTGGGAGCTCAGCCCCGAGTCGGTGAACCTGGTGGCCATGCCGCTGTTCCACATCGGCGGCGGCGGATGGGCGGTGGCGGGCCAGTACGAGGGCGCCACCAGCATCATCCTGCGCGAGCTCGATCCGGCGGGCCTCATCCGCCTGATCGGCGAAGAGCGCATCACGCACGGGTTCGTGGTGCCGGCCGTGCTGCAGTTCGTGCTGATGGTGCCCGGCGCAGCGGAGGCCGACTACTCCAGCCTGCAGGTGCTGGTCTACGGCGCATCGCCGATCAGTGAAGACGTGCTGGCCAACAGCGTGAAGGTGTTCAAGTGCAAGTTCTGGCAGGCCTACGGCCTCACCGAGACCACGGGCGCAGTGGTGAACCTGCCGCCCGCCGATCATGCGCTCGACAGCCCCAATCGTCATCGCCTGCGCAGCTGCGGCGTACCGGGCCCCGGTGTGGAGGTGCGCATCGTCGACATCGACAGCGCCGATGACGACCCGCGCACGTGCGAGACGGGCGAGGTGGGCGAGATCTGGATCCGCTCGCCGCAGGTGATGAAGGGCTACTGGAACATGCCCGAGGAGACCGAGAAGGCCATCACCGCCGACGGCTGGTTCAAGAGTGGCGACGTCGGCTACCTCGACGCCGACGGCTACCTGTACATCCACGACCGCGTGAAGGACATGATCGTTTCCGGCGGCGAGAACGTGTACCCCGCCGAGGTGGAGAACGTGCTGATGGGCCACCCCGCGATCGCCGACGTGGCAGTGATCGGGGTGCCGCACGAGAAGTGGGGCGAGACCGCGAAGGCAGTGGTGGTGAAGAAGCCCGGCGCGGAGGTGACCGAGCAGGAGATCATCGACTACGCCCGCGAGCGCCTGGCCCGGTTCAAGTGCCCCACCACCGTCGACTGGGCCGATGTGCTGCCTCGCAATCCCAGCGGAAAGATCCTGAAGAAAGACCTGCGTGCGCCGTTCTGGGAAGGTCGCAGCCGCAACGTGAACTGATGGCGGCTCGGGCGTGGCCGCACTTCTCCAGCGACTGGTCTGGCCATCACACTTCCGGCACTGATGCCCACCCGATCTGGTGGATGGTGCGCTCACGCTGCCGTCGCGCGGCGCCGCCATCTTCGTCCCGGTGGCCGAGCGACCGCCTCGCCGCATCCACGCCGCGATCGCGACGCTCGTCACCGCGGGCGCGCCGCCTGCCCGAGTGCGTCGTCCGTGGCCGAACTCAGCGGTTCGCCCGCAGATGATCTGTTCGCAACGGGCCTTGCATCTCACCCTCGTCGGGGCAATCCTGGGCTGGTGAAGCTGGACCGAGTGGACGCAGTGATTGCCCACCTCCTTCGCGCACGGTCGGAGGTTCCCCGTGGCTGACACGCACCTCAGTCCGGATGCGGCGTTGTTCGTCACCGTGAGTGACGACACGTTCTTGCCGACGCCCTTCTTCCGGGGGGCCGTGGAATCCCGAGTGGCTGCACGGCGGCCCGGTGGCCGCACTGCTGGCTCACTCGGTGGAGCAGCTGGCGTCCGACGGCGTCGACTGGTTCATCGCTCGACTGACCGTCGAGTTGGAGAGGCCAGTGCCAGTCGAGCCACTCCGGTGCCATGCGGAGGTCACTCGGACGGGGCGAAAGGTCTCGATCGTCGAGGCAACGATCACCAATGCCGAGACTGGAGTAGTGCTGGCGCGGGCACGGGCGTTACGGATCCGCGCTGCACATGTGCCGCTCCCCTTCGACGACCCCGATCTGGGACCGATGCTGGCGATTGAACCAGCGCCATTGGGTCCGGCTCACGGTCGCCCGGGAAGCCGAGAGGAAGATGCGCCGATCGCGTTTCACAGGGGTGGCACCGAGCATCGTTTCGTTCGCGAGGCGGCGCTCGGCGCTGGGCCCGTGTTCGATTGGATCCGTGTGTGCGTGCCGTTGCTCCCCCAGCAAGCGCTGACACCGCTGGAGCGCGTCGCGGCGGCGGTCGACTTCGCCAGCGGGATCTCCGGGGTTCTGCCATGGGACTCGCATAGCTTCGTCAACCCGGACCTGACGATTCACCTCTTCCGGCCGCTGAGAGGTGAATGGGTGGGTATGGCGAGCGCGACTCATCACGGTCACCATGGCATCGGTATGACGGACACAGCCGTCTTCGACCTCGATGGCCGCGTCGGCAGTTCGAATCAGTCGCTCTTGCTGGATCTGCGCTGACTTCGAAGGGCTACTGAACGAGCGTGATCAGGACGCTGCCACTTCGGCTGCGCGGTAGCCCACTCGCTGGTGTTCATGTGATCCGTGGGCGAGCTGAGCCGGCAGACGGTCCCTCAGCTCATCGGCGATGCCGCTCCAGGAACGGTCGAACGAACGACAGCACCTCATCGGCCCGACGAAACGACATGACGTGGTCGGCGCCCGGCACCAGATGTGTCTCGACTCCAAGACGTGTGGCGAGTTCGATGTCCGCCGCCCAGAACCCGCCGTCGTCGTCCGAGCCCATGTACCAAAGGCTTGGAGCGTCTACGTCGTCTGCCGCGGGCCGCCACTCGGCGGCCCCTGCCATGGCCGCCGAGAGTGCCGCAGGATCGTTGCGAAGCAGGCTCAAGGAGATCCCCTCATCCGGCGTCCCCATACTGCGTAGAACGAGCGTCATCCCGTCGACCGTCTTCACGAGCTCGGCAAGGTCGAGTGTGCGCTCCGCGCTCCCCTCCCGAGGCGGGCAGCGGACCACCGCCGCCGCAGACCAACGCAGCGACTCTCGTCGGTTCCATCACGGCGAACGAGGCGGCGTTCCTCGCACCCATCGAAAACCCCACACCAGGGCACGATCGACACGCTCGGCATCGAGCACTCCGACGATGTCAGCAACTATCAGTTGCTCGAGGTACTCGGCCGGGTCATGCGGCTTGTCGCTCTCACCATGACCGAGCCGGTCAACCGCGATCACCCGATAGCCCTCGCCGAGCCCGCCGACGTAGCCGGCGTCCCACCACGTATCAGCCCACCGTGACCAGCCACAGAGCAACAACAACGGTGCACCATCGCCCTCCGTGCGGTAGCTGATCCTGTGACCCCGCGAGGTGATCGAGCTGCGCATCGGCAAACGGTAGCCGTCGGGCGCTCGTGGCCGAGACGATGTGGGCTTCGACCGGGCTGAGTGTCCCCGCGCGACGAACGCTTCGACTCTCCGAAACGCTGCTGCTGCAGCAATCCGCGATGCAACGCAGCACGATCTCGATTGACTGCACTGCATGCAGACACACGAAGTTGATGTTGTCGTTGTCGGAATGGGGCCTGGGGGAGAAGACGTAGCGGGCAGCCTGGCGAGCGCCGGCCTGTCGGTGGTGGGTGTCGAGAGCCATCTGGTGGGCGGCGAGTGCCCGTACTACGGGTGCATCCCGTCGAAGATGATCATCCGCGCCGCCGACCTGCTGGCGGAAGCCCGCCGGGTGAACGCGATGTCGGGAACGGCCGTCGTCACGCCCGACTACTCGATCGTGGCCGACAGGATCCGCGACGAGGCCACCGACGACTGGGACGACACCGTCGCCGTCGACCGCTTCACCGGCAAGGGCGGCACCTTCGTGCGTGGCCGCGGCGCGCTCGACGGTGCGGGCCGAGTGCGGGTGGGCGACGACGTGTACGTCGCCACGCTCGGCGTGGTGCTCGCGACCGGTACGTCGCCGGCGTTGCCTCCGGTGGAGGGCCTCGCCGAAGCTCGACCCTGGACGAATCGCGACGTGTTCAAGATCCGTTCGCTGCCGTCGTCGTTGACCATCATGGGCGGAGGCGCGATCGGCCTCGAACTGGCCCAGGCACTCTCCCGGTTCGGCACGAAGGTGACCGTGATCGAGGCGGCCGACCGCGTGCTCGCGCCCGAGGAGCCGGAGTCGAGCGCGCTGGTGGCCCGCGTGCTGAGCGCGGAAGGCGTCACCATCATCACCGGCCAGGCCGCGGTGGGCGTGCGGCGTGACGGGCAGGTGATGGTGGAGCTGGCGGACGGGTCGTCGGTGACGAGCGACGAGTTGCTGGTCGCCGCCGGACGGGCGCCGAACGTGCGTGGCATCGGGCTCGACACCGTCGGCCTCGACGAGTCGGCGCGGCCCACCTTCACCGTCGACGATCGCATGCGCGTGCAAGGTGTCTCCCGGCTGTGGGCCGTGGGCGACATCACCGGGCGCGGATCGTTCACTCACATGGCGGTGTACGAGGCAGGCATCGCAGTCGACGACATCCTCGGCGTCGCCCACCCCCGCTCGGCTCAGACGCATGCGGTGTCGCGAGTCACCTTCACCGACCCGGAGGTGGGCTCCGTCGGGCTCACCGAGGCGCAGGCTCGGGCCGCCGGTTTGAACGTGCGCGTCGGTGTCGCCGACAGCTCCACCTCCAGCCGCGGCTGGCTGCACGGTGCCGGCAACGAAGGGCTGATGAAGCTCGTCGAGGATGCCGACCGCGGTGTGCTGGTCGGTGCCAGTTCTGTCGGCCCACGGGGCGGCGACGTGCTCGGTCTGTTCAACCTGGCGGTGCACGCGAGCGTGCCTGTCGATGAGCTGAGGTCGATGATCTACGCCTACCCCACCTTCTACCGCGGTGCGCTCGATGCGCTCGCCGCGCTCGCTTGACCCATGGCTCCGGTGAGAGTCGTCGTCATCGGTGCGGGTTTCGGCGGGCTCAGTGCCGCGCGGGCGCTGGAACGGCCGGGCGTCGAGGTGGTGGTCATCGACTCGAACAACTTCCACACGTTCCAACCGCTGCTCTACCAGGTGGCAACGGCAGGCCTCGACGCCGACGACATCTGCTTCCCGGTGCGGGCTCACCTGCGCAAGCGTCAGCGCACGAGATTCGTGCTCGGGTCGGTGACGGCCATCGACCTCGCCGGCAGCACCGTCACCATCGACGGTCGGCGGCTGGAGCGCTTCGATCACCTCGTCGTCGCTGCCGGCTCGGTCAGCTCCACCTTCGGTGTCGAGGGTGTGGCAGAGCACACGTTTCCCCTCAAGACCGTCACCGACGCGCTGGCGTTGCGCACGCACTTGCTCAGTCGGTTCGAACGGGCAGCCACCGCGACGGCCGGCGAGGTCGACCTCGGCATCGCCGTCATCGGTGGCGGCCCCACCGGTGTCGAGATGGCCGGTGGGTTGCGCGAGCTCATCGACCACGTGCTGCGCAAGGACTACCCGGAACTCGACCTGTCGCAGGTGCCGATCACGCTGATCGAGGCGGCCGATCGCGTGCTCGGCCCGTTCGACCCGTCGCTCTCCGAACACGCGAGTGCAGCGCTGCGCGCGCGCCGCATCACCGTGCAGCTCGGGGTAGGTGTCGCCAGCGTGGAGCCGGGCGCGGTGTTGCTGGCCGACGGCCGACGCGTACCGGCAGGCACCATCGTCTGGGCCACCGGCGTGGCGGGCAACCCCGTCGGCTCGCTGCTCGGGGTTCAGCTGGGCCGAGGCAACCGCATACCCGTCGAGGCCGATCTTTCGCTTGCCGGCCACCCCAACGTGTTCGCGATCGGCGACATCGCGCTGCCGCCCGGCACTCCGCTGCCGCAAGTGGCCCAGCCCGCCATCCAGGGTGGCGTCCACGTCGCTCGCCAGATCCATGCGCTCATCGACGGCAGGGCCACGGCACCGTTCGTGTACAAGGACAAGGGTTCCATGGCCACCATCGGCCGCAACCACGCGGTCGCGGAGCTGCCCAACGGCATGAAGTTCCATGGCTTCATCGGATGGCTGATGTGGTTGGCCCTGCACCTCGTGGAGCTGATGGGCTTCCGCAACCGGGCCAACGTGCTGGTCAACTGGGCGTGGAACTACCTCACCTACGACCGCGGCTCACGGCTGCTGCTGCCGAGCCGAGTGGAGCCGACGACCGAGCGGTGATCACGGCCCGGCGAAGCAGCCGCGCAGGAATTGCATCAACGGTGGGGTCATCACGTCGTCGCCGGCCGCACCGATGCGGCTGTTGACTTCGTTGTGCGTCAATGACGTGGCGTCGATGGTGACGCTGTTGATGCCGGCGTCGGCCAGCGCACCGAGGAACGCCGTCTCGATCCGTTGACGAAGCGGGCCGCCGCGCACGACGCCGATCATCGGTGGGATGCCGATGTCGGCCGCGACGAGCATCGTTGCCGAAGTGGCAGTGAGGTAGTCGAGGTTGTTGCCCAGCGCGAGTTGCCATTGATCGCGTTCGACATCGGGATCGTTCGCCCCGGCCGCCACCTTGTCGAAACCCTCGGTGTCGAGCGGCCCCGCGCAACGCAGCGAGCCGAGGTCGAGGCCGACGGCTTGCAGGTACGACGGGTTGGTGGCCACGTTCGACACGATGTCGGCGCCGGCCGAGTGGCCCAGCAACGCGATGCGCTCAGGGTCGCCCCCGTACGAGGCGATGTTGACGTGCACCCAGGCCACGGCAGAGGCGACGTCGTGGAAGTGATCGGGGTACTGCGCCGAGCTTGCAGCGCCCGGTGCGGTCAGCCGGTAGTTCGCGCTCACCAGGATCCAACCGGCGTCGTTGAACAGCGCGACCTTGTCGAGCATCTGGTTGCGCTTGTCGCCGATCTGATAGCCGCCGCCGTGCACCCACATCACGATGGGGGCGTCGCAGGCGGCCGTGGAAGGCGGGTACACGTCGAGGCTGAGGAGGTTCGGGTCGACGCCGGCGATGGTGTCGTAGGCCACCGTGCTCGGCAGGTCGCCTCGCCGGCAGTTCGAAACCGTTGTGCTCCCCGCCGGCTCGGTCGTCGAACCTTCGGTCGTCGAACCTTCGGTCGTCGAACTCCCCGCGTTCGAAGTCGTGGTGGATGGTGACGACGCGTCGGTGGAACTGCATCCGACCGTCAGGGTGAGTGCGAGGAGGAAGCATCCCACCGGAGTTGCTCGAGCGCCGTTCGTCGACATGAGGTGCAGCATGGCGCACGAGTGTGAGCGATGTATGAGACCGGGGCCGCGTTCGGGCTACGCCGACGCGGCGCGCAGATGGGCGCGTCAGCTGTCAGTGGCGAGCAGGCCGTCGACCGAGTTCAGCACCTGCTGGTCGTCGTTGTGCGAGTGGGTGAAGCCGAGCGCTCGTTCTTGGCGAACGGTGTCGATCGAACGGTACGCATAGATGTAGGCGCGCCGGCGGCTGGTGGTGGAGCGGTTGCCGCCGGAGCCGTGGAGGACACCTTCGTTGTGCACGGTGATGTCGCCACGCCGAATCGAGATCGGGATGGGTGCTTCACCGGGGCGCAGGTCGGTGACCAGCGTGTGCTGCCTGGCTCGGTCGCCGGTAGCAGGGTGGTGGGGGCGCACGGGCTCGCGATGGCTACCGGGCAGGAACTGCAGGCAGCCGTTCTCCGGGCTCGTGTCGTCGAGCGCCAGCCAGCAGGTGGCGGTTCGTCGATCGTCGGTGCTGATCCAATAGGCCTGATCCTGGTGCCACGCGAAGACAGCGTCCTCGCGGCCGGGCTGCTTGGCGAGCAACTGGTCGAAGTCGAGTGTCATGCCCTCGCCGCACAACTGCTCGGCGATGGAGTGGCCGACCTGCTCGAACGCGTTCCCCTGCCATTGCGGGTAGTACCTGCGCGGCAGCATCACGTTGAAGATCGCGTAGCCCGCCGGGTCGGTGCCGTGCTCGCCGGTGACCATGTCGTTGAGGTCCTTGCCGGCGACGGGCACCTCGCCGCGCATGAACGCGTCGTACACCGGGTCGAGGGTGCGCACTTCGTCCTCGGTGAGCACCGATGAGAGGTGCACGTACCCTTCCTGTGCGAAGTGCTCGCGCTCGGCCTGAGTGACGATGTAGCGGAGGCCGTCGCGGGTGCCCATGCGGCCAAGGTAGTCGGTGTCCGTCACGGGCCGGGGCCGACGTCGGGCCGGTCGCGCGGTACGGTCGCGGCGATGCCGGACCCGGAGCACGTGTCGACCACCCGAGCGGCCTACGACGACACGGCCGACGTGTACGCGCAGTGGGTCGGCACCGAGATCAGCTCGGCGATCGAAGGGCCGATCGATCGTGCACTGCTCGGCGCTTTCGTCGAGTTGATGGCGCACGCCGACGGAAGGCCGGTGGCCGATGTCGGCTGTGGCCCGGGCCGTGTCGCCGCGCTCCTCGCTGCGCAAGGGCTCGACGTGATCGGTGTCGACGCCTCGCCGGGAATGTTGGCAGTTGCTCGCCGTACGCACCCGGGCATCCGCTTCGAGCTGGGTCTGCTCACCGACCTCCCGGTGCCCGACGGCTCGTTGGCCGGCGCGGTCTGCTGGTACTCCATCATCCACACCCCCGCCGAGCACCTCGGCACGGTCGGCGCCGAGTTGTTGCGAGCGTTGGCACCAGGTGCGCACCTGCTGGTCGCGTTCCAGGCCGGCAACGGTGAACAGGTGCACCGCAGCGAGGTGCACGGACGGCCGGTGTCGTTGACCAGCTATCGGCACGCTCCCGACGAAGTCGCTGGCTGCCTGGCGGGCGCCGGGTTGCAGGTGCTCGCTCGCGCCGTCAGAGAAGCGGAGTCCGCCCACGAGTCGACTCCGCAGGCGTTCATCCTCGCCCGATCGCCGACGGTGCCTGCATGAGCTCGTTCGTGTCGAGCCGCCGGGGCATCGCTCGTTGCGCAGGCGCAGCGGTGCTGTTCGGCGCGTCGGCGCCGGCAGCATCACGGCTGGCGGGCGACATGAGCGCGTTCACGCTCGCCGGGCTGTTGTACCTGGGCGCTGCCTTGGCCGTGCTGCCGTTCTCCGGCGCTCACCGGCCGACGCGGGTGGAGGCCCGACGGGCGGCGCCGCGGCTGGCAGTGGCGGTGCTGCTCGGCGGCGCGGTGGCACCCGTGCTGCTGGCCTTCGGCCTGCAGAGCGCGCCGGCAGCCACGGTGTCGTTGCTGTTGAACCTGGAGGTCGTGTTCACCGTGGTGTTGGCCGCCGTGCTGTTCAGCGAGCACCTCGGGGGTCGGGTGATCGTGGGCGTCAGCCTGGTGGTGGCAGCGGGCGTCACGCTGGCGTGGTCGGGCGGTGCCGAACTGCGCGCCGGGGCGTTGCTGGTTGCCGGTGCGTGCATGTGCTGGGCCGTCGACAACAACGTCACGGCCAAGCTCGACGAGTTGGCCCCTGTGCACATCACGCTGGCGAAAGGCGTGGTGGCCGGCGGCGTCAACCTGCTCATCGGGCTCTTCCTGGGCGGGTGGCCCTCCGCGTGGCGAGTGCTGGCCGCGCTGGTGGTGGGCGCGGTCGGTTACGGCGCTTCCATCACGCTCTGGGTCGCCGGCGCGCGCGACATCGGAGCAGCGCGCGGACAGCTCGTGTTCGCGACCGCACCGTTCGTGGGCGCCGTGGTGGCGTGGACCGTCTTCACCGAGCCGGTCGCCGACCAGCAGGTGCTCTCCTTGGTGCTGGCCGTCGCCGGCGTGGCGTTCGTGTTGCGCAGCGAGCACGAGCACCAGCACGCACACGAACCGATCGAACACGATCACGAACACGAACATGCCGACGGCCACCACGACCACGTCCATCAGCCGGTGGTCACGGGGCGGCACCAGCACCGTCACGCTCACCAGCAGCTGGTGCATGCGCACCCGCATGTGCCCGACCTGCACCATCGTCACCAGCACACCTGAGCGCGCAGGCTCATCCTCCGTGTGGCGATGCGACGTTGCGCAAGAAGCGCCGGAACGTGCGCAGTTCTGCTGCGCTGGGCAGTTGACCAGTGAGCGCGAGCAAGTAGTCGGTGACGAATCCGAGCCGCGTCTGCATGGTCTCGCGGATGCCGAGCGCGTAGTAGCCGACCTGGTTGTAGTACACGATCCTGGCCCGGACCTGCGCTTCGCCGGCAGCGAAGCGGTGCCGTTGGAACATGTGGGTCAGTGCCTCCAGCCGTCGCTCGTCGGCGGCGGTGACCACGGCGGCGACCTGGCTGTCGGTTCGCTTCAGTCGCGCATCGCGGTGTCGAGCTTCGGGTCGAACAGTGAGGGATCGGACCAGCACTCGAACAGGCCCAGCACCGCCGCGGTGATGGTGTCGGCGGGGCGAGCACTGCGGTCGATGATGGACGCGGTGTTGGTGCCCGCCCACACTTGCTGCAGCTCGTCGAGCAGCGCGGCTCGATCGGTGAAGTACCAGTAGAAGCTGGCCCGACCCACCCCGAGCTGCGCTGCCAAGGGCTGCACCTTGACGTGTTCGACGCCCGAGCTGGTGAACACATCGAGAGCGGCGCGCAGCCAGTCCGCACGTGTCGCCTTCGTGTGCGCGGCGTTCACGACTCGGGCAGCGCGCCGCCGGCGGCGGTACGGCGAGCGACGAACTCGTCGAGCGCGGCCTGCACCGCGTCGTCGATCGGTGGCCGTTCGAACTCGCGAATCCACTGCTGCCACACGTGGTGCGCTCGCTGGGCAGCGGTGGACGAGCCGCCGTCGGTCCACTGGCCGAAGTTCTGGCGGGTGAAGACGGTGGGCTCGTAGAAGGCCGTCTCGAACCGGTCGAGCGTGTGCTGGGTGCCGAAGAAGTGGCCGCCGGGCCCCACATCGTCGATCGCGTCGATGGCCAGCTCGGCGTCGTCGAGGACGACCGGCTGAAACGTCTCGGCGATGATCTGCAGCATCTCCACGTCGAGCACGAACTTCTCCAGCGAGGCGGTGAGCCCGCCCTCCTGCCAGCCGGCGGCGTGTACGACCACGTTGGCGCCACCCATCAGGCAGGCCATCATCGACAGCATCGTCTCGTAGCCGCCCTGGGCGTCTTCGGTGTTGGAGGTGCTGGCGGCCTGCGACCTCCACGGCACTTCGATGTGGCGAGCCAACTGACCACTGGCGATCGCGGCCTTCACGCCCTCGGGCGTGCCGAAGGCAGGGGCGCCCGACTTCATGTCCACGTTGGACGTGAACGCTCCGTAGACGATGGGCGCCCCTGCTCGCACCACCTGCGAGAGAGTGATCGCGGCCAGTGCCTCGATGTGCTGCAGCACCAACGCTCCGGCCAACGACACCGGCGCCATCGCCCCGGACAGCGTGAACGGCGTCATGATCGTCGCCTGGCCGGCGGCCGCGAAGTCGATGATGCCCATGCTCATCGGGATGTCGAGCTGGCGCGGTGAGTTGGTGTTGATGTTCGTCCACACGTAGGGCGCTGCGCGGAACTGGTCGTCGGTGAGCCCGTTGGCGATGCGGATCATCTCGAACCCGTCGGCCACCACGCCACGACCACGCGCGTTCACGTAGGGCACCTTGTCGCTGATGGTGAGCATCGAGTGCCCGGTGGCGAGATGGCGCAGGTTCATCGGCACGTCCTGCGCTTCGACCGCGGGTGTGATCGCGTGCAGCACGTCGCAGCGCTGGGTGAGCATGACGAAGTGCTCGAAGTCGGCGAGCGTCCCGGGCCGGCGGCCGCGCTCCAAGTCGGAGACGTACGGCGGGCCGGCCACCGCCAGCAGCGACAGGCCCCGGCCACCGATCCGTGCGGTGTTGGCCTGGTTGCGTGCGTGGATCTCGAACGACGATGGCGCCGACGCGACTGCCCAGCGCACCAGGTCGGCATCGAGGCGAACCATGCGCGTCTCGTCGTCCACCACGGCGCCGGCCTCGCGGAACAGCCGCCGTGCCTCGGGCAGCAACACGCGGATGCCCGACGCCTGCAGGTAGGCCAGTGCCGACTCGTGGACGTGGGCGACCTGGTCCTCGCTGAACACCGTCGTGGGCGTGAACGGGTTCTCCAGGTGGCGGTACGCGGTCTTCGAACGAATTGCGCGCCGCGGCCGCGACGAGCGTCGCCGGCCCCGTTCGGGTTGCTCAGCGGCCATCACGTCCTCCCTCGCGCCATCACGCGTCCCCGCTCGCGCAGGCTACACGTCTCTAGACACCTATGTCTAGAGACGGTACCGAGTGGGCGGGCCTCAGCGGGCGATCAACGGATTGGTGAGCGCCGGCGAGCGACCAGTGCGCCACCCGCGCCGACAGCGAGCACGACTGTCGCGATCAGCAACTGCTCGGTGTGGTGTGCCCCACCGGTGTTGGGGATCGAGCCGGTGCCACCGGCAACGGTCTTGCCGCTGCTGCCCAGAGCGGTCGTGGGGCCGGCCGCGATGGTGCTCGCGTTGCGGGCGACGGTGGTGGCTCCACCCGCGCTGGTGTTCGTGCCGGCAGCGCTGGTGGTGACCCCGCCGGCGCTGGTGGTGACCCCGCCGGCGGTCGTGGTCGAGCCGCCCGTGCCGGCAGTGCTGGTGGGCAGGGCGCTACTCGTCGTCGTCGGCGGCGGCGCGGCGGTGGCGCACGACGGCCGGGTGAACACGTCGTTGATCAGCGTGACTGCGCCGTTTCGCGCCAGTGCTTGGCCCTGCACGGTGACACCGCTGTTCACCGAGATCGACGACAGGGCCATGATGGTGCCGACGAACACGGAGCCGGTGCCCAGCGTGGCCGAACTGCCGACCTGCCAGTAGATGTTGCATGCCTGCGCACCGTTGATCAGTTGCACCGTGCTGCCGGTGGCGGTGATCAACGAGGAGTTGGTCTGGAAGATGAACACCGAATCCGGGTCGCCGGCGCCGTCGAGGATCAGCGTGCCGGTGAGGGCGAGGGCACCCTTGCTGGGGCCGGCGTAGACGCCCGGCTGCAGGTTCAGGCCGCCGAGATCGGCGGTGGTGGTGCCGTCGAGCGGTCTGCCGGCCGCATCGACGTATGCAGCCGTGAGATCGGATTGTGCCTGTTGGGCGGCAGCGTTGGTGGCGTTCGTCACCCACGGCGCGAGCACCAACCCCGGTGGGAAGCCGGTGATGGAGGTGCCCGGCGACACGCCGAGACTGCCATCGAGCGTGCTGCTGCCGGTGTTGGTGACCGTCGATCCACCGAGCACTGCGTACTGAGCGGCGGTTCCGAGCCCGACGTCGGGCACGTCGGCGGCACGCACGGCGCCGCCGGAGAACAGCAGCGTGAGCGGCACCGCTGCCAGCAATGCCAGCGCGGCGACCGCGCCTCGCCGAGCGGTGCGCGGCCGTCGAGCGCCCATCCGTCGGGCGAGCGTGGGCCTCGCTGTGGTGGCGACCAGGAGTTCGGAGGTGGTCATGGCAGGTCCTTCCAGTTGCCGAGTTGGATTCAAGTGAGAGAGGGCGCAACTCGCCAGTGCTGAGTAAGTACCCCGGATCGCTTCCTTTCAAACTCTCTCGGTGGGCAATGCAGTGCTCTGAGTGGGATTGCTGCCGGATGCCCCGAGCGCCGTGAGCGGAGCGTCGCCTCGTCGGCCTCGACGGTCGGCGCCGCGGCGGGTGCCGTCGGTAGGGTGGGCGGCGTGGATCTCGACGGCAAGCTGGCCGCACTGCACCTGGAACTGCTCCGGCTCGGTCGCGTGGTCGTCGCGTTCAGCGGTGGCGCCGACTCGGCGTTCCTTGCCGCAGTCGCGCACCGCACGCTGGGGCCCGATGCGGTTCATGCCGTCACGGCCGTCTCCCCCTCGCTCGCCGGCGACGAAGAGGTGGACTGCCGTGCCCTCGCCAACGAGTGGGGCCTGCGCTGGACACCGGTGGTCACGCAGGAGATGGAGCGTGCGGCGTACCGGTTGAACGACACCGATCGTTGCTTCCACTGCAAAGCCGAGCTGATGGATGTGATCGCACCGATCGCTGCCGCCGAAGGTGCCACCGTGCTGCTGGGAGTGAACGTCGACGACCTGGGCGAGCACCGCCCCGGCCAGAAAGCTGCGCAGGAGGCCGGTGCCGTGTTCCCACTGGTCACCGCCGGGTTCACCAAGGCCGATGTTCGGGCCGCGTCCGAGCAGCTGGGGCTGCGCACGTGGGACAAGCCGGCCATGGCGTGCCTGGCCAGCCGCATTCCCTATGGCACCGAGGTGTCGGTGGGGTTGCTCAGCCAGCTCGATCGTGCCGAGGCAGCGCTGCGCCGGCTGGGGTTGCGCGAGCTGCGAGTGCGCCACTACGGCGAGACCGCCCGGCTGGAGGTGCCCATTGCCGACATGGCGTCGGTGCTGGCGCAGCGCGAGGTCGTGGTGCAGGCCGTCCGGGCACAGGGCTACCGGTACGTCACGCTCGATCTCGAAGGCTTCCGATCCGGAAACCTCAACGGGTAGCGCATAGGGTCGCGGCTCATGAAACTCTCGATGGGCATCAACTACTCCGGCGGCTTCAAGGAAGCGGTCGCACAAGTGGTGGAACTGGAGAAGGTCGGTCTCGATCAGGTGTGGATCGCCGAGGCGTACAGCTTCGATGCCATCAGCCAGGTCGGCTACCTGGCCGCCAAGACCAACCGCGTGGAGATCGGTACGGGCATCGTCAACGTCTACTCCCGTACCGCGGCACTGATGGCGATGACCGCCGCCGGTTGCGACTACGTCAGCGACGGCCGGTTCATCCTGGGCCTCGGCGCCAGTGGCCCACAGGTGATCGAAGGCTTCCACGGCGTGCCGTACGAGAAGCCGATGCAGCGCATCAAGGAGTACATCGAGGCCTGCCGCATGATCTGGAAGCGGGAGGAGAAGTTCAACTATCAGGGCCAGACCTTCCAGGCGCCGCTGCCGGAGGGCCAGGGCACCGGGCTGGGCAAGCCGTTGAAGATCATCAACCACCCCGTGCGCGCCGACATCCCCATCTGGTGGGCCAGCCTGAAGGACCGCAGCGTCGAGGCGACCGCCGAGATCGCCGACGGCTGGCTGCCCATCATGTTCGTTCCCGAGCGGTTCCAGAACGTGTGGGGCCCGCAGCTGAAGGCGGGCACCGCCAAGCGCGACCCCGCTCGCAAGCGCCTCGACATCTCCGCCGGCGGCATGCTGGCCATCGACGAGTCGCTCACCGGCGAGGCCCGCACCAAGGTGCTCGACATGGCACGGCCGGGCATGGCGCTCTACGTCGGCGGCATGGGTGCACGCGGCAAGAACTTCTACAACGACATCGCCTGTGCGTACGGCTACGAGAAGGAGGCCGGCGAGGTGCAAGACCTGTACCTCGAGGGCAAGAAGGCCGAAGCCGCCGCGGCGCTGCCGGGCGAGTGGCTCGAGCTCTCGCATCTGGTTGGCCCGAGGAGCTTCATCAAGGAGCGCGTGGCCGCGTTCAAGGAAGCCGGTGTCACCGTGCTGTCGGTGAACCCGGTGGGCCCGAATGCGGTGCAACAGATCGAGTTGTTGCGCGAGATCGTCGACGGCTGATCAGCTGGTCAGCGTCCACAGCCGCACGGGGTCGTTGAAGCCCTTCAGCTGCCGGCGCCCGGCGGGCTCGAACACGCGGCCCGGCACGCTGTCGGCGATCGCTTGGTTCACCAGCACCTCGCCGGGAACGGCGATGTCGGCGATGCGCGACGCCAGGTTGACGATCGGGCCGTACAGGTCGCCACCACTGGCGATCACCGCCCCGAACGCCAACCCGCCACGCGCGGTCGTGCCCTCCGGCGCTGCCGCGGTGAGGGCCAACGCGATCGAGCACGCGGCGGGTGAACTGACGGCGGAGAACATCACCTCGTCGCCGATCATCTTCACCACTCGACCATCGTGGTCGCCGACGATGGCGTTCGCGCGGCTCTCGAAGTCGCCGATCAGGTCGCGCAGCGCAACGGGTGACAACCCGCCTGTGTGTTCGGTGAACCCGCTGAGGTCGACGAACCCGATGGCGAGCGGCATGGTGTCGTAGTCCTCGCTGTTGCGCCTGGCGTCGCGTGTGCGCTGCGTGGAGACCTCGAGGTGGGCGAGGAACATCGGGGCGAACACCCCGGTGGCGGCCCGGGCCAGTTCGATCGCAGCGAGGTTGGCCTTTGCCATCTCCAGCTCGAACATCGGCCCGCTCGCCTTCAGCGGCGCCTCCACATCGCGGAGGAACATCTCGCCCGCGGCATCCGCTACACGACGCAGCGAGGAACCCATCACCGTCGCCAGGCGCAGCAACTCGTCGCGGCTGAAGAAGCTGTCGGCCAGGTGGAACAGCTCCAGCATGCGCCGGTCGTCGTCGGTGAGGCCGGCGGTGTCGGGGGCGACGACCGGCAAGCCCGATGCCCGGCGCACGTCGCTGAGCAGCTGCAGATCGATGCCCACCAGCACGGCCATCTCGCGCGGCGTCAGTCGTGGGCCGGGTCGCAAGCTGAGGTCGCCGACGAGCGAGTTCAGCTGGCCCTCCGCGCATGCCGCCAGCATCTGCTCCACAGTCTCACCGTGGTCGACGGTCCACGACAGCAGTGCCAGCCGTTCGACCGCGTTGGGCGCGGCAGGGTCGTACAACCCGACGGCGGTCCACTCTGCGGTGCGGTCGTGTCCGGTCACTTCGGCGACGGTAGCGCGACGGGAGGTGAGCTACCGTCGACACCCATGTCGAACGTTCTCATCACAGGGTGCAGCTCGGGTTTCGGTGAGTTGGCGGCCCTCACCTTCGCGGACCACGGCCACCGGGTGTACGCCACCATGCGTACGCCGGGGAAGTCCGCAGCACTTGCGGCGCGAGCCGACATCCACCAGTTCGAGCTCGACGTCACCGACAGCACCAGCGTGAACGCGGCGGTCGAGCACGTGCTCGCGGATGCCGGCTCGATCGACATCGTGGTCAACAACGCGGGCATCGAGGTCTACGGCCCGATCCACCTGTTGGCCGACGACGAAGTGGCTCGGCAGCTCGACACCAACATCACCGGCGTCGTCAGGGTCGTGCGTGCGGTGGTGCCGGCGATGCTGGCCAACGGTGGCGGCACGATCGTCAACGTCGGCTCCGTCGCCGGGCTGGTGGGCACGCCGTACGGTGGCATCTACGCCGCCAGCAAGCACGCGGTGGAGGCGATCAGCGAGGCCCTCCACTTCGAGCTGTCGCAGCAGGGCATCCGAGTGCGCGTGGTGGAGCCCGGCCAGTTCTCCACTCAACTCGGCGCCAACGGCCTCCTGGCGGCAGCGATGACACCTGACACGGCCGAGTTCCAGCGCCGAGAGCGCTTCCACATCGCCCAGCGCTCGCTGGTGAACGGGGAACCGGCGCCGGCGCAGCAGGTTGCTGACGTGATCTACCAGGCGGCCACCGAGCAGCCCGGCACGCTGCGGTACCCGGTGGGCGCCGACGCCGAACTGATCATCGCCACGAAGGCGGCGATGAGCTTCGAAGACTTCGACACCACCATGCGCGCCACGCTGAACTGGTACGAGTGAACCGGCCGGGGTGAACCGGCACTCGGAGGCCGGTACGAATGCGCCGCGATGGCCGGTGGGCGTTACGTTCGACCCATGAGCGCAGTCAACACGTCAGGGTTCGTCGCACCGGGTTGGGAAGCGGTTCGAGCAGCCTTCGAGCAGAACCTGTCATCGGGTGAAGACGTCGGCGCCGGTGCCACCATCTACCACCGTGGCCAACTGGTGGTCGACGTCACCGGTGGCTGGTTCGACGAAGAGCACTCCCGCCCGTACGACGCCGATGTGCTGCAACTGGTCTTCAGCACGACGAAGGGGATCACTGCCATCGCCGTTGCCATCTGCGTGCAACGCGGCTGGCTCGCGTACGACCAGCCGGTGAGCCGCTACTGGCCCGAGTTCGCTGCGCAGGGCAAGGGCGACGCCACGGTGGCGCAGTTGCTCAGTCACCAGTGCGGGCTGTTCAGCGTGGAAGGCCCGGTCACGCTCGAGGAGGCGCTCGACTGGCCCACCATCACCGAGCGCCTTGCCGACACGAAGCCCGACTGGCCCATCGGCACAGCGCACGGCTATCACGCAGTCACCTTCGGGTTCCTCGCCGGCGAACTGGTCCGCCGTGTCGACCCGGCGCACCGCAGCATCGGGAAGTTCGTGCACGACGAGGTTGCCGCGCCCATCGGGGCCGAGTTCTACATCGGCCTACCGGCGGCGCTCGAGCCGCGAGTGTCGCCACTCGTGGGCCGGATGGCCGGCGAGCCGAACCCCGACCCGGCAGTGCAGCAGATGATCGACATGTTCCTCGGGCCGGAGAGCCGGGCCGGGCGCGCGCTCAGCCTGAACGGGGCCTTGGCAGACGAGACGTTGCTGAACAGCCCGGCGATTCACGCTGCCGAGTTCCCTGCGTTCAACGGCATCACCAATGCGGCTTCGCTGGCCAAGATCTACGCCGCGACGTTGGGCCCGGTGGATGGTGTGCAGCTGGTCGACGACGCCACGCGGGAGGTCGCGCGCGCCACGGTCACCCCGGCCGGCGAGGCCGATGCCTGCCTCATCATCCCCACCTCGTTCGGCATGGGCTTCATGACCAGCTCCATGTTCAGCATGTTCGCCGGGCCGGGCTCGTACGGTCATCCTGGCCTCGGCGGCTCGGTGGGGATGGCGCAGCCGGAACGGCAACTGGCGGTGGGCTACGTGATGAACCAGATGGCCACCAACCTCGCCGGCGACGTGCGCGCGCAGCGCATCATCGACGCCGCCACGGCCGTGATCGACCAGATGAGCTGAGCGGGGAACCACGGGCTCGTCGGCGGCGTCTGATCCGGTGCCCGCCCTGCGAACACGTCGAGGATTCATGCGCTCACCCATTGTTCTGTTGTCTCTTTCCGTCTGCCTCGCCGCTGCCGCCCTGGTGGGAGGTTGCGGGTCCGACAACCAGGCTGGCGGCACCCCCAGCACGGCCGACGCGACGCCCGGCTCGATCGAGATCGCGGCAGTGCTGCCGGCGTTCGAGTACTACGGCGCGTGCGGCAACGAGACGGTCGACGTCGATGGCACGATCTTCTATCCGGTGCTGCCCGAGCGCATGGCCGAAATCGATCTGGCGCGCTACCCGGTCGAGGATGCCGTCGCGACGGCATCGGGCCTCCTCCGCGTCGTCGCACCGGGGCCCGGCGACGACGTGGGAACGATGATCGTGTACATCGACGGCAACGCGCGCTTCCAATCCGACAGCGGCCGCGTGGTCTGGCTGACCGATGAGGAGCAGACCTACAACTGGGTGTGCTGAACTGGTGGCCATGGCGGACATCACGAGACGGGTGCAGAGTCGCGCGTCGGCACTGTTCGAGTGCGGAGAGGTGGTGGCCGCCGCAGTGCTGGTCGAGCCACGACACACGTACGGCATCGGCTCGGTGGCCGTTGCCGTGCTGCCTCGAACACGGACGCTCGGGCTCTCCCGAAAGGCCGCCGAGAGTGGTCGGCTCGAAGGGGGCACGGCAGCGACGTTCCCGTCGGGTCCGTGCGTGATGGCCATCACCGATCGGCGAGTCGCAGTCATCCCGTCGAACGGGCTGCGATTCACGGAGATCCGTGTCAGCTACGCCCTCAGCGACATCCGACTCACCGGGAGCCGGAGTGCCGGATTGGGTCGCCGCCTGCACTTCTCCTTCGCCGACACCACCGGCGTGGTGGTGGATGCTCAGCGTGGTCAACCGTTCGAAGCACTCGCGACGCTCCTGGGTGGTCGGTGACTCGTTCTACGCGGGCTGTGTGGTGCCCGGGTAGTGCTTCTCGACCACGTCGGGGTAGCTGCGTACGTAGTAGTTCCACATCTGTTGGCCGAACACGGCGGCGCTCTCGCTGGCGATGTCGTCGCGGCCGTCGAGCAGTTCGTCACGCTTGGCCATGAAGCCGGCGGATCGATGCCGTGGGCTGTTGGCGACGGCCTCCGCGAACCGCGCCGGCAGCGCCAGCGGCGCCAGTGACGTGCGGAGATCGGGGCCGTGGAAGTACGCGCTGGAGAACCTCGGCTCGGTGGCGATGACCCGATGTGTGCAGGCGACGAAGTAGTTGCCCGTCATCGCCTGCAACATCTCGCCGATGTTGACGATGATGGCGCCAGGCGGTGGGTCGATGTCGAGCCACTCACCGTCGGGGGCCAGCGCCTGCAGGCCGCCCACACCGTGCTGCAGCAGCAGCGTGAGGAAGCCGGCGTCGTTGTGGGCGTTGACCCCTGCCTCGCCGGGTGGTGTGCGCGGGTAGCTGATGAGCTTCACGAACGACAACGGTCGCTCGCCGAAGCGCTCGCGCAGGTGGTGGCGAGGGAGCCCGAGGCCGACCGACATGACCTCCATCAGCTCCCAGGCAACGGCACCCATGTGGGCGAAGAACTCGTCGACCGCGGCGTGGAAGCCCGGGAGCTCGTGCTCGGGCAGCCACTGGTTCGGCCCGTCGAGCCGCAGGTACGCGGGCTCGGCGTCGGCCGGGTGCGGAGAGTGCTCGGTGCTCACGTCGAGCTGCTCGCGATGGTCGACGCGGTTGTTGGTGAGCTCGGCGCCCACACGCTCCCACCCGCGAAAGTGCGCAGAGTTGCGCTTGTCGATCTGCGCTTTCGTCGCTTCCGGCAGCGCGAAGAACTGTTCGAGCTGCCGAAAGTAGTCGTGCAGGAACGCGTGCGGCACCCCATGGTCGGTGAGGTAGAAGAAGCCGACGCCGTGGCACATGGCGAGCAAGTGGTCGGCGACGACCTGTTCGTCGGAGGCGGCACGCCACTCGGCGAGGGAGAACGTGGGGATGACGGCGAGCACGCGAGCATTCTGGCAACGGGCCGGGCGGGTACACGAAAGAATGCGGACGAGACGTTTGTCACAGTGGCAACGTTCGGCTACGGTGAGCGCACTTCATCTGGGGGAGGAGACAGGTCAGCGTGACGTTGCTCGACGTAGAAGACGTGACGATGCGTTTCGGAGGCATCGTGGCGCTCGACGGTTTGTCGTTCAGCATCGAGGAGGGCCACATCTGTGGCCTCATCGGGCCGAACGGCGCCGGCAAGACCACGATGTTCAACGTGGTGAGCCGCATCTATCAACCGACGCTCGGTTCGGTGCGATTCCGTGGTGAAGAGCTGCTCACCGTGCCTGCTCATGCCATCGCTCGGTTGGGCATCGCCCGCACCTTCCAGAATCTGGCGTTGTTCCCCACCATGACCCTGCTCGAGAACGTGATGGTCGGGGCCCACAGCCAAGGCCGCGTCGGATTCGGCAAGGCCATCAGCCGCATCAGCGCCGCAGGCGACAATCGCCGCACCCGCGACGATGCCGGCGACCTGCTGCACGAGCTCGGCCTCGGTCACCTTGCGTTCGTGCCGGCCGCAGGCCTGCCCTTCGGAACCCTCAAGCGGCTCGAGATCGCCCGCGCCCTCGCCGCCCGCCCGTCGTTCCTCCTGCTCGACGAACCTGCTGCGGGCCTCCCGCACGGTGAGGTCGACGAGCTGGGCCACACCATCAGCACCATCCGCGATCAGTTCAACCTCACGGTGCTGCTGGTCGAGCACCACATGTCGATGGTGATGAGCATCAGTGATCGGGTCGTCGTGATGGAGTTCGGTCGCAAGATCGCCGAGGGCACGCCCTCGGAGGTGCAGAACAACGAGAAGGTCATCGAGGCGTACCTGGGGACAACGACATGACGCTCTTGCGCACTCGTGGCCTCACCGCCGGTTACGGCCCCGTCACCGTGCTGCACGGGCTCGATCTGGAGGTCGCCGAAGGCGAGATCGTCGTGATCCTCGGCGCCAACGGGGCCGGCAAGACCACGACGATGCGTGCCATCAGCGGCACCATTCCGCGCGCGGGCAGCGTCGAGTTCGAGGGCCACGACGTGCACAAGTCGGCTCCCGATGCCATCGTTCGAGCCGGCATCGCCCAGGTGCCACAAGGGCGCGGCACGTTCCCCGAACTGTCGGTCGAGGACAACCTCAAGGTTGGCGCCTTCGTGCGGCGCGACGGCGGCGGCAAGATCGGCGCCGATGCCCTGCGCTGGTTCGAGGTGTTCCCTCGCCTGGCCGAGCGTCGTTCGCAGCGCGCCGGAAGCCTGAGCGGCGGCGAGCAGCAGATGCTGGCCATCGCCCGCGCCCTGATGAGCCGGCCCAAGCTGCTGCTGTGCGATGAACCCAGCATGGGGCTGGCGCCGCTCATCACTCAGGAGCTGTTCCAGGTGCTGGAACGGCTGAACAAGGAGGAAGGGCTCTCGGTGCTGCTCGTCGAGCAGAACGCGAACCTCGCCATGCACATGGCCGACCGGGTGTACCTGCTCGAAACCGGCCGCATCGTCGCCAGCGGCAGCGCCGCCGAGCTCAGCGCCGATGACTCCATCCGAAAGGCTTACCTGGGGTTCTGATGGAACTTTTCTTACAGCGAACCGTCGATGGGCTCAGCGAGGGCAGTGTCTACGCGCTCCTCGCGTTGGGTCTCGTCATCATCTATCGCGGTACCGGTCACCTCAACTTCGCCCACGGAGAGATGGCGCTGTTCTGTGCCTACGCCGTCTACCAGTTCGGCGAGTGGGGCATCCCGATCGGTATCGCCGTGGTGATGGGCATGGGCGTCGGCTTCCTCGTGGGCGCCACGGCCGAGGTGGCACTGGTGCGGCCGGTTGCGAGGAAATCGGCCTTCGCAGTGTTCATCGTGACGATCGGTCTCTTCCAGTTCCTCAACTGGCTCGATGGAGCCATCTGGGGTGGCCAGCAGCTACCCAACACCGGCGTCGGCAGCAAGCAGATCAGCTACCCCAGCCTGTTCCCCAGCGCCGACACTGACTTCGTCAGCATCTTCGGCGCCGAGATCACCATCAAGTCGCTGGGCACGATCGGCCTGGTGCTGGTGCTCTCGGCGGTGCTGTTCTTCGTGTTCAACCGCACCAAGCTCGGGCTGGCCATGCGAGCGGTCGCCTCGAACGCCGACAGCGCCAAGCTGGTGGGCATTCGAACCAACACGGTGCTGATGCTCAGCTGGCGCATCGCCGCCGCCATCGGCGCGCTCGGTGGTGTGGTCACTGCCGGCAACGCCCAGAGCGTGTCGCAGAGCCTGATGTTCTCCGTGTTCATCTACGCCTCGGCAGCGGCAACGCTCGGCGGCTTCGACAGCCCGCTCGGCGCAGTCGTCGGCGGTCTCGCGATCGGCGTGATCCAGAACCTCACCGCCGGGTACGTGGAATGGGTGGGCCAGGAGATGAAGGTCGGGGTGTCGTTCCTGGTCATCGTCGCCGTGCTGCTCGTGAAGCCATCCGGCCTGTTCGGAACCGCGAAGGTGGAACGGGTATGAAGTCGCTGTTCACCATCAAGTCCGGCGGTGCAGCCAGTTGGGCGATGAGGCTGGCCGTCGCTGCCGTGCTGGCAGCACTCATGCTCTGGGTCCCCACCCGCGGCAGCGACAGCCTGATCGAGGTGTGCACCACGGCGTTCACGCTGATGGCCGCAGCGCTGTCGCTGAACCTGCTGCTCGGCTACGCCGGCCAGATCTCGCTCGGCCACTCGGCGTTCTTCGGTATCGGTACCTACACCACGGCGGTGATGGTCACCCGTTGGGGTTGGAGCCCCTTCCACACGCTGCCGGTCGCGTTCGTGTTGGCGTTCGTGGTCGGTGTGCTGGTCTCGCTGCCCGCCCTGCGCATCAAGGGCGTGTACCTGGCGCTCGTCACCTTGGCACTGGGCATGGTGTTCCCGCAGTTCATCAAGTGGAAGAAGCTCTCCTGGCTCACCGGCGGCGCCAAGGGCATCAACGACACGGGCTTCAAGTTCACCAAGGACAACCCCACCTACGAGATCTTCGGCTGGAACCCGTGGGGCAACCTGCGTGGGCAGAACGTGAAGCCCTTCTACTTCTGGGTCGGCGCGATCATCGTGCTCGTCGTGTACCTCATCTGCCGCGGCGTGGTGAAGAGTCGCGTCGGCCGTTCGTTGGTCGCGATCCGCGACAACAGCACGGCGGCCGCAGTGATGGGCGTCAACCTGCCGGTCACCAAGGGCATCGTGTTCGGCCTGTCGGCGGCGATGTGCGCCCTGCCCGGCAGCCTGTCGGCGATTCGCACCGGCACGGTCACCGCCGACACGCAGTTGCTGACGGTGGCGGGCTCCATCACGTTCCTGGTGATCATGGTGGTCGGTGGTGCGGGCTCGCTCTGGGGGCCGATCATCGGTGCCGCCGTCTACCAGTTCATCATCGAGCGAACGGGCGGCTGGACCGAGCCCGACGCGATTCCGGCCCTGTTCCGCCCGTTCTTCGGCTGGTCGAAGACGGCGCCCGGCGGTGGCCTCTTTGCAATCGCGCTCATCCTGCTGATGTTCGTTGCACCGCTGGGCCTGGTCGGCCTCTGGCGGCAGCACTCGGTGCGCCTCTGCAGAGTGGTGCCCAAGCCGGCCGGCACGACTACCATCTCCGTGATGGCCGCTGCCCCGGCAGCGGTCGATGAAACCCACACGGCGTAACACCAACACGACGTACACGACATGAGGAGATGCACGATGCGACGCAAGTCTGCACGTTTGCTGGCGGTGCTCACGGCCGGCACGATGCTCATCGCTGCCTGTAGCAGCGACAGCGACAACACCGACAGCACCACGGCGGCCACCACCGGCGAGACCACGGCGGCCACCACCGGCGAGACCACCGCGGCCACCACCGGCGACACCACGGCGGAGACGGTGGTCGAGACCACCGAGCCGGCCGCAGCCGGTTGGGCTGTCAACACCGATGACTGCATCGATCCGGCCGCCGCGGAGGAGATCATCGAAGGCACCATCAAGATCGGTTCGGTCATGCCGCTCACCGGCGACTCGTCGGCCGACGAGGCCTTCGCTCCGGTCAAGGACGGCTGGCTGGCGTACATGGACTACGCCAACGAGCAGGGTCTGCTGGGCGACATCACCATCGAGGCCAGCGTGGAAGACGACCAGTACTCCAAGGACCTCACACCCGGCGCCGTCTCCAAGGGCATCGACAACGGAGTGCAGGTGTTCTCCGGCATCATCGGTTCGCCGAACAACCTCGCCGTGCGCGACACCCTCAACGAGGAGTGCATCCCGCAGCTGAACAACCTCACCGGCTCACCCGAGTGGGGCAAGGTCACCGAGTACCCGTGGACCACCGGTCAGCTGGTGCCCTATGGCACCGAGTCGAAGGTGTACGCCAAGCAGATCGCCGAGCTGTACCCCGACGGCGCCACGGTCGCACTGTTCTACGTGAACAGCGAGTTCGGCCAGGTGTACGCCGACGCGTTCAAGGAACTGGCCGGCGAGTACGGCCTGGAGATCGTCGACGAGCAGACCATCGAGGCCACCGACACC
Organism: Acidimicrobiaceae bacterium; assembly: GCA_016722025.1. Lineage (GTDB taxonomy): Bacteria > Actinomycetota > Acidimicrobiia > Acidimicrobiales > Ilumatobacteraceae > UBA668. The sequence goes on along the minus strand of JADKGZ010000004.1, from coordinate 326,126 downwards.
GCGCCGCCCGCCTCGCAGATCACCAGCATCGCCGACAAGGCCCCGGACGTGATCATGGCGGTGCCGCTGGGCATCGGTTGCGTCACCTTCCTCGGCGCCCTCGCCGAGAAGAAGGCGCAGAGCAGCGGCTGGACACCCGCCACGTTCATCACCAACACCTGTGCCAGCAGCCTCATCCTCTCGGCGGCCGGTGCCGCTGCCGATGGCATCTACACGTCGAACAACCTCATCGACATCACCGACCCGGCCAACGCCACGGTGCCGGCTGTGGTGACCTACGTCGACTACATGGCCAGCATCGGCAAGTCCGACATCGCTTCGACTGCCACGGCAGGTTGGGCGATGGCCGAGAACACGGTGGCCGTCATCAAGCAGGCGATGGAGTCGCCCGAGGGCCTGTCGCGGGCCTCGATCATCAATGCCGCCCGCAACTTCACCTACACCCCGGCCCTCGGCCGCCCCGGCGTGGAGCTGAAGTCGCTCGGCGAGGACGACCCGTTCCTGGCCGAGTCGCTGCAGGTGCTGCAGTACGACGCCGATGCCAAGACGTTCACCAGCATCGGCGAGTTGATCACCGAGTTCGAGACCTGATCGAGCGCTCATGAGTACTGCCAAGAGGCCCGCCCTTTCGGGGGTGGGCCTCTTGCGCGTCTCGGCTCGTGACGCGCCGGCACGCAACTGTCGACCGGATCAGGCCCGGCGCGCCCGGCGCACGGAGTCGGCCGTGAGCACGGCGAGGCCCACCCACACCAGCGCGAACCCGACGAGCTTCGTGGCGGACAGCGACTCGTCGTAGATCAGCCAGCCGATGACGAAGTTCATCGAGGGCACGATGTACTGCATCGGCCCGATGATGGTGAGCGGCATGCGTTGCGCGGCGTAGGCGAACAGCATCAGTGGTGCCACGGTGGCCAGGCCGCTGAACAGCGCGAACGCCAGCTCGGTGTGCGAGGCGCTGGTGGGAATGCTGCCCGCTCGGCCCGCCAGCGCGATCGACAGCGCGACTGCCGGCACCAACAGCACGAACGACTCTGCGGCCATGCTCTCCACTGGTGTCAGCGGGACGTGCTTCTTGAGATAGCCGTACGCGGTCCACGTGGCGGCGAGGGCCAACGCCAACCACGGCACACGGCCGTAGGAGATGGTGAGCACGACCACGGCTGCGGCAGCGAAGACGAGCGCCACCTTCAGTGCCGTGCGCAGCTGCTCGTGCAGCACCAGCACGCCCACGGTGACGGTGCCCAGCGGTGCGATGAAGTAGCCGAGTGCGGTCTCGAGCACCTGGCCGTGCACGACGGCCCACACGTACGAGGTCCAGTTGATGGTCAGCAGCACGGCGGCGGCGGCCACTCTGGCCAGCAACCTGCGGTCGTGCAGCAGCACGGCCAGGTGCTGCCAGCGCCCGGCGGCGGTGAGCACCACTGCCATGATCACCGCCGAGGCCGTGATGCGCCACCCGATCAGCTCGAAGGCGTCGAAGTCGCGCAGCTGCTTCCAGTAGATGGTGAGCAGGCCCCACACCACGTAGGCCGTGGCGCCGGCGATGATGCCGGCGCGTTGCTCGGCGTGGCGAGCGGGTTGCTGCTGCTGAGTCACGGGTTGCGGCTAGCGCAGCAGCGCGAGCACCAGATCGTTGAGGTCGGCGGCTCGCTTGAACTCGACGCGCGGGTCCTGGTGCAGCGTGTCGTGCAGGAAGCCGCAGCTGAGGCCCGACGCCGGGTCGACCCAGCACAGCTGCCCACCGGCGCCGTTGTGGCCGAAGGCGCGGGGCGCCGCCGGCATCCAGCGATGCAGGTGGTACCCGTCGTTGCCCGACAGGTAACCGGCGATGGTGCGGTTGGCGGGCACCTTGTCGGTGACGCTGACGCTGCCGTTGCGAATGGTGCCGACGGCGTCGGCCAGCCACTCGTCGGGCAGCGCGCCGCCGAAGTTGTGCAGGAAGTGCTGGTAGATGGTGGCGATGTCGGCGGCAGTGGCGATGGCCCCGCCGCCGGGCAGGCCTGCGGCCTGCGCGCGGGGGTCGTTCATCGACAGCAGCGCCTCGGGAGCGATGCTGGCCACGGGCACGTGCTCGGCGTTGCCGAAGGTGGCGGCGAGGCCGGCCAGGTCGGTGGGGTACTCGCCCAGCGTGCGCACGGTGACAGCGCCCACGGCCTGCGGCCCGAGGATGCGACCCACACCTGCCGGTTGCATCACGCGTTCGTGCACCACATCGAGGTACCCGCGCCCGTTCAGCGATTCCAGCAGCTCGGCGATCACCCAGTGCGCCGACACCGGGTGGTACTCGGTGCGCGAGCCCGCGGGGTGGTCGAGCTTCCACTCGGCGAACTGGGCGCGGCGGCCCTCGCTGGTGCCCCACCGGTCGGGGCCGATGGGCGCTTGTGGAAAGCCGCCCTGCATCGTCAGCAGGTGCAGAACCGTCACGTCGTCCTTGCCGTGGTGGCCGAACTCGGGCAGGTAGTGGGCGACGGGCGTGGTGAGGTCGAGCGTGCCGTCGGCGAAGTGCGGCAGCAGTGCCATCGCCACCAGCGCCTTGGTGGCAGAGAAGATGATGAAGCGATCGGTGGTGGTGGCGGTGCCGAACGACTGGAAGTGGGCGACTTCGCCATCGAGGCCGATGGCCAACTGGGCGGCAGTGATGTTGCCGGTGTCGACCTCCTGCTGGATGCGGTGAGCGAGCGCGTCGAGTCCGGTACCGGAGAGGGAGATCACGGTTCCTTACAGTACGGGGCGAGGAGGCTTCCATGGCAGACGTGCGTGTGCAGCGGGTGGGCGACGTGGATGTCGTCACCATCGACCGACCAGAGGTGCGCAACGCGTTGCGCTTCCGGAGCTACGACGAGCTCGAGCGCGCGGTGCGCGACACCACGGCTCGGTGCCTGGTGATCACCGGCGCCGACCCGGCCTTCTGCAGTGGCGACGACGTGCGCGAGGTGATGGGCGGCGGCGATGGCCCGAAGCCCACCGCGGTGCAGCCACGGCTGACCCCGGCGGCCGACGCGCTGTTGCACACCGACGTGCCGATCATCGCCGCGGTCAACGGGGCGGCCGTCGGGTGGGGCATGGAGCTGGCGTTGATGGCCGACCTGCGAGTGGCCTCCGAGCGCGCCAAGTTCGGTGAGCTGTTCGTGTTGCGCGGGCTGTGCAGCGACGTCGCCGGTCTCGGGCGGCTGGCGCAGCTCGTTGGCCGCGAGCGTGCCGCCGAGATGCTGCTCACCGGCGACGTGATCGATGCTGCCACTGCCCAGCAGTGGGGGCTGGTCGCCCGCGTGGTGCCGCACGACCAGTTGCTACCGGCGGCCATGGCGCTGGCCGAGAAGATCGCTGCCCGACCTCCGTTGGCCGTGCAGCGGATCAAGGCCGGCCTGCGGTTGGCGCTCGACCCGGAGTGGCGCGACCTGGGCGAGTGGGTGTCGCGCTCGCTCGCCGAGCTGTTCCGCACCGACGATCATCGCGAGGGCGTGCGTGCGTTCCTCGAGCGGCGCGAGGCGCACTTCAGCGGGCAATGACCGGGCACTGACCCGGCGCTCGACCCGCTGCCGGCGGGTGTGCCTGTGCTACCCATGGTGCGTGAAGCAGCGGATCGAGTGCAGCGGGGCGAACGACGTGCGGCTGGTGGCCGATGCGTACGGCGACCCGGCGGCACCGGCCGTGCTGCTGCTGCACGGCGGCGGCCAGACCCGGCACTCGTGGGGCGGCACCGCCAAGGCGCTGGCCAAGGAAGGCTTCTACGCGGTCAGCGCCGACCTGCGCGGTCACGGTGAGAGCGACTGGGACCCCACCGGCGACTACAGCATGGCCGTCATGCGCGCCGACGCCGAAGCGTGGTGCCGGGCGCTGCACACGCCGGTGCTGGTGGGGGCGTCGATGGGCGGCATCACCGGCATGTGGATGGAAGGAACGCGCGCCGAGGAGGGCCTACCCCCGGCAGCGCGTGCGCTCGTGCTGGTCGACATCGCACATCGCTCGGAGGCCGCCGGCATCCAACGCATCGTCGAGTTCATGACCGGCCGGCCCGAGGGGTTCGCCTCGTTGGAGGAGGCCGCCGACGCCGTTGCCGAGTACATGCCGCATCGGCCGCGCCCGAGCAACACCGATGGCTTGGCTCGCAACCTGCGCCTCGGCGACGACGGTCGTTATCGCTGGCACTGGGACCCAGCGTTCATGGGCGAGGAGCGCCGGCCGCGCACCAGCACCCACGTCGACATCTTCGTCGAGCACGCCCGCCGCCTCACGCTGCCGGTGCTGCTCGTGCGAGGCCGGATGAGCGACGTCGTCAGCGAGGAGACCGCGCAGGAGTTCCTGCAGATCGTGCCGCACGCCGAGTACGTCGACGTGCAGGATGCGCATCACATGGTGGCCGGCGATCGCAACGACGCGTTCACCGGGCCGGTGGTGTCGTTCCTGCGACGACTCTGATCTGGCAGGCTCGCAGCATGGACATCCATGTCGCCATCGACGCCCAGACCGCCGCCGAGGATGCCGCCGACTGGGTGGCAGCACAGGTGCGCAATGCCGTTCGTCGGCGTGGAGCGGCATCGTTGGCGCTCAGTGGGGCAGCACGCCGGCGCTGATGCTCGCCGGCCTCGTTCGACGCGACGTGCCGTGGGAGCAGGTCACGGTGTGGCAGGTCGACGAGCGCGTGGCACCCGACGGTGATCCGGCGCGCAACGCCGGTCTGCTCGACGTGCTGCCGTTGCGACACGCACAAGTGCGCCTGATGCCGGTCACCGCGCGGCACCTCAGCTCCGCAGTTCGCCGCTACGCGGCCGGTCTTCCCGAGCGGTTCGACGTCGTGCACCTGGGCATGGGCGATGATGGCCACACGGCCTCCTGGCCGCCGGGCGATCCGGTGATCGACAGCCCGTCGGCGGTGGCGCTGTGCGGGCCGTACAACGGCTTCGTGCGAATGACGCTCACCCCACCGGTGGTGAACGCGGCTCGCCACCGGCTGGTGCTGGCCCCTGGCGCGGCGAAGGCCGGGCCGATGCGGCGGTGGCTGTTGGAGGATCGTTTGCTGCCCATCCAGCGCGTTCGCCGAACCGCCACAGTGGTGGTGATCGACGCCGCGGCCGCTGCACAGCTGCCAGCGGCGTCGCCACCGACGTAGCAGTGACAGAGCGGTAACGTCGGCGGCGATGGACATCACCACCACCCCCGAATGGGCCGCGCTGCACGCCACACCGCAACCGGCCCATCTGCGCGCGCTGTTCGCCAACGACCCGGGCCGCGCCGATCGCTACCTGCTCACCGCCGGCGACCTGCGCATCGACTACTCCAAGCACCTGGTCGACGATGCGGTGCTGGCAGCGCTGCTGGCCGTGGCGGCCGCCGCGGGTGTCGCCCAACGTCGCGATGCGATGTTCGCCGGCGAGCTGATCAACACCACCGAGCAGCGCGCCGTGCTGCACACCGCGCTGCGCGCCCCGGCCGGTGCCAGCGTGATGGTGGATGGTCACGACGTGGTGCCCGACGTGCACGCAGTGCTCGATCGCATGGCGGCGTTCGCGGAGCAGGTGCGCAGCGGCCAGTGGCTGGGCGCCACCGGGCAGCGCATCGCCACCGTCGTCAACATCGGCATCGGCGGCAGCGACCTGGGGCCGGCCATGGCCTACCTCGCCACCGAGGCCTTCGGCCAGCCCGGGCTGGCGTGCCGCTTCGTCAGCAACGTCGACGGCGCCGACATCACCTCCAACCTCGCCGACCTCGACCCGGCCACCACGCTGGTGGTGGTCAGTTCCAAGACGTTCACCACCATCGAGACCATCACCAACGCCAACGAGGCTCGCCGCTGGCTGACGGCCGCGCTTGGCGATGCCGCGGTGGCGAAGCACTTCGTCGCCGTGAGCACCAACGCCACCAAGGTCGCCGAGTTCGGCATCGACACGGTCAACGATCACGGTGGCAACATGTTCGGCTTCTGGGATTGGGTGGGCGGCCGCTACTCGGTGGACTCGGCGATCGGGCTCTCGCTGATGATCTCCATCGGGGCCGACCGGTTTCGCGAGTTCCTCGCCGGCTTCCACACCATCGACACTCACTTCCGCACGGCGCCGCCGGCGGCCAATGCCCCGATCATCATGGGCATGCTGGGCGTGTGGTACCACAACGTGCTGGGCGCCGAGACCAAGGCAGTGCTGCCGTACGCGCACGAGCTGCGCCGCTTCGCCGCCTACCTGCAGCAGCTCGACATGGAGAGCAACGGCAAGCGGGTTCGTCTCGATGGCGGCGAGGTCGCCACCACCACCGGCCCCATCGTGTGGGGCGAGCCCGGCACCAACGGCCAGCATGCGTTCTACCAACTGCTGCACCAGGGCACTCGCTTGGTGCCCGTCGACTTCATCGGCTTCGCGCAACCCAACCACTCGCTGCTGGAGCAGCACGACTTGCTCATGGCCAACCTGTTCGCACAGGGTGAGGCGCTGGCGTTCGGCAAGACGCTGCAGGAGGTGATCGCCGAGGGCGTTCCTGCGCACCAGCAGGCGGCGCGGGTGTTCCCGGGCAACCGGCCGAGCACCACCATCCTCGCGCCGCGGCTGACGCCCAACGTGCTCGGCCAGCTGATCGCGCTCTACGAGCAGATCGTGCTGGTGCAAGGAACCGTGTGGGGTGTGAACAGCTTCGATCAGTGGGGTGTCGAACTGGGCAAGGCGCTGGCCAACCGCATCACGCCAGAGCTCACCGGCGATGGCGAACCACAGCACGACACTGGCACCAATGCGCTCATCCGGTGGTATCGCGCCACTCGTTCGGCCTGATCGCCTGCGCCCAGCGCTGCGGGTCGGGCAGCAGCACACCGATGACGCCCTCGCCGTCGGGCGCCTTCCAACGCACCATCAGCCACGGGCGACCGTTGCGTGCGTAGCGGCCGGGCGTGCGCAACGCCTTCGAGACCTCCACGTCGTGGATCTGCGCCAGCGGGATCTCGATCGTGCGCCGGGGTACGCCCAGCACGAACACGAGGCGACCCGGGTGCAGTGCGAGCACACCGTTGCCCCGCGTGCGCCCGATGCCCGGCGCCGAGACGCCGCCGAGCAACGCCGGCGCCACTGCGACGGCACCGACGGTGGCAACGTCGGTGAGCGCATCGGCGGTGACCTTGGCGGCGACTCGGCGAGCCAGCAGGGACACGACGACGAGGACGACGGCGAGCCCGGCGATGCCACCGACGATGGCCAGCGCGGTGGTCATGGCGCCTTGGCCACCGTGTTGCTGCCGGCCTCGACGGTGTAGGTGCCGTAGGAGGTGACATCGCTGTCCACGTCGTCGACATCGGTGACGATGCGGTACTCGGCCGTCCACCGCTGCGGTGTCACGGTGTGCAGGCTGTAGCCACGGTGAGCCAGTTCGGCGTCGACCAGGTCGGGGAACGACTTGAGCACATCGGTGAGCTCGTCGCCGATCAAGCCGTCGGAGCTGATCGAGGTGGTGACGAACTCCACGCCCACCGGCGTGCCCGTGCCGCGTTCGCCGGCGCGGAGCTGAGCTACGGCGGCGAGATGGATGTCGCCGGTGACCACGACGAGGTTCTGGATGTCGTTGTCGTCGAACGCCTGCAACAGGCGAGCGCGAGCGACCGGGTAGCCGTCCCACTGGTCGTAGTTCAAGACGGCGCCGTTGAAGGTGGAGTCGGCCAGGATGACCTGGTTGCCGATCAGGTTCCACGCCGCGGTGGAGGCCGAGAGCGTGTCGAGCAGCCACTGCTCCTGCTGCACGCCCAGCATCGTGCGCGCCGGCTCGGCCGCTTCCGGGCAGGGCGGGTCGAGGTTCAGCGTGGCATCACCACACGCCTGGTCGCTGCGGTACTGCCGGCCATCCAGCAGTGCGAGCTCGATGAGATCACCCCACTGGGCATCGCGGTAGATGCGGTACTCCTGGTCGGCCGCCGTCGGCGGCTCGAGCCGCACCGGCTGGTGCTCCCACCAGGCCTGGTAGGCGGCGAAGCGGCGATCCTGGAAGCCGGCGGCATCGGCGGCATCCTGCGGTGTGCCCTCGGCGTAGTTGTTCTCCACTTCGTGGTCGTCCCAGATGACGAACCACGGGCATGCCGCGTGCGAGGCCTGCAGCAGCGGGTCGCTCTTGTACTGCCCGTAGCGAATGCGGTAGTCGTCGAGGGTGGTCGGCTCGTCGCCGAGGTGCTCGCGGCCCACGACATCGGCATCGAACGGCAGGCCGCCGCCTTCATAGATGTAGTCGCCCAGCCAGACAGTGAAGTCGGGCCGCTGCTCGGCGATGTCGCGATGCGCGGCGTAGTAGCCGTCGGAGTAGTTCTGACAGCTGGCGGCCGCGAACCGGGCCTGCGCGACCGGCGTGTCGGCAGCGGGTGCCGGCCGTGTGCTGCCCACCGGGCTGGTGTACTGGCCGACTCGGAAACGGTAGAACCACTCGCCCTGCTCGAGGCCGGCGATCGCATGCACGCTGTGGCCGCGGCCGGCGGTGGCGAGCTCGGTGCCGCCACTCGCGATCTCGGCGAAGTCGTCGGTGGCGCTCACCTCCCACAGCACCGGTACGTCGTCGGTGGGCATGCCCCCGCCGACCGCGAGCGGGTCGGGTGCCAGCCGTGTCCACAGCACCACACCGTCGGCATCGGGGTCGCCCGAGGCGACGCCCAGCGTGAACGGGTTGCCGGCAAGCTCCACCGGCGCCAACGCGGTGGCGCTGGCGGCGGCGCTGGTGGTGGTGACTGCAGCCGGAATCGTGGTGGGATCGGTGGCGGGGGCCGCCGTGTTGCCGACGGTGGTGGCCGAGCCGGTCGTCGAATCGTCGCTGCAGGCGGCGACCACCACGGCAGCGGCACCGGCGAGCAGCACCCGGCGCGAGATCGGGTGAGCGTGCAGTGGGGTGATGGGTCGCATGCCGTCAGTCTGGCGCAGTGGCCGGCAGGCGTGGCGACACCGGGCTACGGCACGTGCGCGAAGACAGCCTTGAGGTAGTGGCCCTGCGGGAAGTCGACCGGGTGGTCGATGGGGTGGCGAGTGCGGCGGAACTCCTCCAACGGGCGGCCGGCCTGCGCGGCGGCGTGCGAGATGGTGGTGTGGAACTCGTCGGCGGTGACCCGGCTGCTGCACGACGCCTGCACCAGCACGCCACCCGGACGCACCAGCTTGACGCCCTTGGTGGTGAGCAATGCATAGGCCGTGAGCGCTCGCTGCACGCTGGCCTGGCGTGGCGTGAACGACGGTGGGTCGATGATGACCACGTCGAACTTGTCGCCGCTGCGGATGAGCCGGTTCATCGCCTCCAACGCGTCGGCCTTCATCGGCCGGAACGTGCAGGCGGCCACGGCCGGCACGTGCGCGTTGTGCTGCATGTTGCGGCTGGCAACGGCCAGGGTGGGCTCGCTGAGATCCACGGCCACCACTTCGTGGGCGCCGCCGGCCGCCGCGTTGACGGAGAAGCCGCCGGTGCTGGCGTACATGTCGAGCACCCGGCACCCTTCGGTGATGCGCCGTACGAACCAGCGATTGTCGCGCTGATCGAGGAAGTGGCCGGTCTTCTGACCGCGCACCACGTCGGCCTCGAAGGTGAGCCCGTTCTCCTGGAACAGCACGGGATCGGCGGGGGAGACGCCGATGAGCGCGTCGCCTTCCTCCAGCCCGAACAAGCCGTCGTGGTCGATGTTGCGCGCCAGGCGCAGCACGAGCGTGTCGGGCCGGAAGACCTCCGCAATGGCCGGCACGAGGTCGGCGAGGTGCGGCACCCAGATGGTGGAGTAGAGCTTCAGCACCAACGTGCGGTCGTAGCGATCGAGCACGAGGCTGGGGAAGCCATCGTTCTCGCCGTTGATGCAGCGGTAGCCGGTGGTGGCGCGCTCGGGGTCGGCGAGCGACTGGTCGATCAGCGGTTGGCGGCGAGCAAGGGCCGCGGTGATGTGCGCCACCCAGAACGCACGGTCGATGGTGGCGGGCTTGCCCTCGTGGATGATCTTGATGCGGATGGGGCTGGCCGGATCGAGCAGCCCGATGGCCGCGAAGCTGCGATCGGCGTCGAACACGACGGCGAGATCGCCCGGCTTGCCCGTGGCGCCGCTCTGTGCGCCGCCTTGCTCTTCACGCTCTCGATCGAGGTCTCGTAGACCCACGGGTGACCACCACGAATCTGGCGCAGCGCGTCGGGGGTGACGCGCACGGCCAAGCGGCTGGCAGCGGGCCGGGGGAGTTTGGCAAGCGAAGTCACCCGCACAGGGTACGTGCCTCCTCGGTGATGCGACCGCAGGATGTGCCCGCTGTGCTCGTGCGATGCGGCAGAGTAGAGCACATGGAGATCGAACGAGTCGGTGTGGTGGGTGCGGGGTTGATGGGTTCCGGCATCGCCGAGGTGTGTGCTCGGGCAGGCCTCAGCGTGTCGGTGCTGGAGGTGTCGCCGGAAGCGGCCGAGCGTGGCCGGGCGCGCATCGTCGCCAGCCTCGATCGTGGCCTGCGTTCCGGCAAGCTCGCCGAGCACGAGCGCGACGAGGCCATCGCGCGGCTCGCGTTCACCACCGACTTCGCCGAGCTGGCCGACCGGCAGTTGGTGGTCGAGGCCGTCATCGAGGACGAGGCCTTGAAGACCAACGTCTTTCGCGAGCTCGACCGTGCGATCAGCGATCCGCAGGCCATCCTGGCCAGCAACACCAGCTCCATCCCGATCATGAAGCTGGGCATCGCCACACAGCGGCCGGAGCAGGTGATCGGCATCCACTTCTTCAACCCGGTGCCGGTGCTGAAGCTGGTCGAGCTGGTCACCTCGCTGCTCACCTCGCCGGCCACCACCGAGCGCGCCAACGCGTTCGCCACCGACGTGCTGCACAAGCGGGTCATCCGCAGCCAGGACCGTGCCGGTTTCGTGGTCAACGCGCTCCTCATCCCGTACCTGCTGTCGGCCATCCGGATGCTCGAGTCCGGCTTCGCCACTGCCGACGACATCGACGCCGGCATGGTGGAGGGGTGCAACCATCCGATGGGCCCGCTGCACCTCGCCGACCTCATCGGCCTCGACACCACGATGGCCGTTGCCGACAGCCTGTACGCAGAGTTCAAGGAGCCGCTCTACGCGTCTCCGCCGCTGCTGTCGCGCATGGTCGAGGCCGGCCTGCTGGGCCGCAAGACCGGCCGCGGCTTCTACGACTACCAGGCCGGTCGCTGAATGGCCGACGCACTCGAGCGCATCACCAACCTGGTCGCGCTGCTGATGGAGACGCGCGCGCCGCTCACGCAGCAGCAGATCGTCGACGAGCTGGAGGGCCAGTACCCGACGGGTGACGCGGCACAACGCGGTGCGTTCGAGCGCGACAAGGCGCTGCTGCGCGAGATCGGTGTGCCGTTGGAGAGCGAGGTGCTCGGCGGCAACGATGCCGGCCGCACGGCATATCGCATCGACCGCGACCGCTACGAGCTCGCCGACTTGCACCTTGCGCCCGACGAGCAGGCGGCGCTGCAGCTGGCGGTTGCCGCCGCCCGGCTGGCCGATGCTCAGTTCGGCCTGCTGAAGCTGGGCGGCGATCGCAGCTCGGCGCCGGTGGTGGTGGCCAACATCCCCGAGCTGCCGGCGCTGCCCGCGTTGCGCGAGGCCAGCGCCGCGCGCGCAGCGGTGAGCTTCGGCTACCACGGCTCGCCACGTCGGTTGCATCCGTACGCGTTGCTGCTGCGCGAGCGCTTCTGGTACGTGATCGGTCACGACGTGGATCGCGGCGAGGTACGCACCTACAGGGTCGACCGCATGGAGGGCGAGCTGGCAGTGGGGGAGGCCGGCGCCTTCGAACGGCCCGCCGACTTCGACCCACGCGCGACCTTCCCCACCGATCCCAAGATGCTCGGTGACGAACCGGCGGCCCGTGCCGAGGTGCTGGTCGACGAACCTCGGGCCGCCGCCATCGAGCGCGAGTTGGGCGCCGCGGCGGTCGTGCGGCGCCTGCCCGACGGGGCAGTGGTGGTGGAAGTGCCCTGCACCAACCTCGATGCGTTCCGGTCGTGGTTGTTCGGTCTCGGCGAGCACGCCGAAGTGCTGGGCCCCGCCGGCGTGCGCAGTGCCGTGGTGGAGTGGCTGCAGGCCATGGCCGGTGCGCGATGACCGTGCGTCGTGGCCCGCGTCCCACGGGCGATCGCCTGCGCCGTCTGCTGGTGATGTTGCCCTGGCTGATGGAGCGCGGTGAGGTGCCGGTCGCCGAGATGTGCCACCGCTTCGAGCTCAGCGAGCAGGAGCTGGTGAAGGATCTGGAGCTGGCCGCGATGTGCGGGTTGCCGCCGTTCGTCGACGAGATGGTCGACGTGTTCATCGACGAGGGCGTGATCTTCGCCGGGGTCCCGCGCCTGTTCACCCGCCCGCTGGCGCTCACCGCGCCGGAGGGCTTTGCTCTGCTGGCCGCGGCGCGGGTGGCGATGCAACTGCCCGGTGCCGACGCCGACGGTGCGTTGGCCAGGGCGCTGCACAAGTTGGCGGTCGCCTTGGGCGACGATGCGGTGGTGGTGGAGACGCCGCAGCCTCCCGCTGCCGCCGCCGTGGCCGACGCTGCGCAGCGCAGTGCTCGCCTGCACATCAGCTACTGGTCGCCGGCAGCGGATCGACGAACCGAGCGCGAGATCACCCCGCGACGGGTGTTCTTCGAAGGTGGCTACTGGTACGTGATCGCCGACGACCAGCTCAGCGGCGAGGAGCGCACGTTCCGCATCGACCGCATCGAGCACTGCCGGCTCACCGGTGTGGTCGACCCGCGCCGCGAGGTGGAGGTGCCGCACGGCGACAGCTGGTTCGCCGACGACGAGCTGCCGGCCGCGCTGCTCCGAGTGCCGGCAGGTGGCGGCTGGGTGGCCGAGCGCTACCCCACGCGTTCGGTGCAAGCAGACGGCGACGGCTGGCTGATCGAGGTCACCGTTGCCAGCGAGCGTTGGCTGCGCGACCTGTTGTTGCGCTTGGGCTCCGAGGCGGAAGTGGTGCGGCCGGCCGAGTGGTTGGGTCTCGGCGCGGCTGCGGCGAGCGAGTTGCTGCGCCGCTACGAGCGCGCTGGCAGCGACGGCAGCTGATCGACCCTGACGATGCCGTGCGCCTGCAGCAGATGCGGCAGCACCGCGGCAGTGGCATCGGCATCGGCCAGCGCATCGTGCGGGCGAGTGAGCTGGATGTCGTAACGCGCGCACAGATCGGCGAGGCGATGCGACAACTGTCGCTGCGGGTCGAGCTGGCGCGAGAGCCGCAGCGTGCACAGTGGCTCGGCGATCGGTAGCTCGACACCGGCGCCGGCCGCCGCCTTGCGCAGGAATGCGATGTCGAACTCGGCGTTGTGGGCCACGAACCGAGCGCCGTGCAGCCGCGCCGCCAACTGCGCCATCACCTGCGGGGCCGCCGGCGCGGTGCGCACGTCGCGACGATGGATGCCGTGCAGCTTGGTGGGCCCCACGCGGAACCACCAGCGCGAGCGCGGCGCCACCAGGCTGCTCCACCGCTCGAGCACGGCGCCCGTGCCATCGACCACCACCACGCCCACCTGCAGCACGTGATGCCGCTGCACCCGCAGCCCGGACGTCTCCACATCGACCACGGCGAACCGCTGGGCGCTGACGAGATCCGGCATGCAGTGCACCTTACGGCAGGGGTGTCATGCGGTAGCCGTTCACCTGTGCTGGTTCACCTGTTCACCTGTTCGTTCACCTGTTCGGCTGTTCGGCTGTTCGGCTGTTCAGCCGTTCACCGGTTCACTCGCTCGCGGGTGCGAGCTGACGCAGGAGCGTGTCGCGGTCGAAGTAGTCGCGCCACAACGCGATCTTGCCGTGGCGCACCAGGAACAGACCGGCGACGGGCATCTCGATCCAGGTCTCACCCGTTCGGAAGCGATCTGCCCGTTCGTTCATCACCACTCCGTGATCGAGGTTGCCCGAGCTCACCTGGTGGTGCACGATCCACTCCACCCGGTCGTAGCGAGCCAGGAACGGCGCCAGCGTGTCGTTGACCGCGACGGCCCCGAACACCTTGCCCATCGGCACGTTGTCGTACTCGCAGTCGTCGCTGAGCAGCGTGATGGCATGTGCGAGATCGCCTCGCTCGATGGCGGTGATGAAGTTGGTGACCAGTGCGGCAGGCATAGCGGCAGCCTACGTTGGCCGCACGCGGCGGTGCTCAGCGTGCTCAGGCGCGAATGCCGCGGGCGCGCACACCGATCGGTGCCGACACGGTGAAGCCGGCCAGGTGGCGGTCTTCCTCGCTCTCGCCCGCCCAGAATCCGTACTCGTGGTGCTGGCGGGCGAACGACCGGCACTCGCTCAGCACCGGACAGGCGATGCACAACCGTCGGGCGCGTGCCTCGCGCCGCTCGCGGGCCTGGGGCCGCTCGGCCTTGGGGGGAAAGAACAGCGGCGTGTGGCCCTTGCACGCGGCCAGATCCATCCAGCTCGCGCCGGCAACCGGCGCCTCGGGGGGAGAGAGCAGTTGCGCAACACTCATCGTTCGTCCTCTCACGTGATGGGCAGTCCGTGGTAGTTCATTTACTACTAAATGATTTCCGGAATGTCAAGGCAATGTGCATTCGGAGCCGACCGCAACTCGGATTGCTCGGTCCGGCGCCAGTCCCCGCTCCCGCTCCCGCGCCCGTTCCCGTTCCCGCTGCCCAGTGCCCGGTGCTCCCTGGTGCCTGAGCTGTTCAGCGCCCCGGCTCGGTCTGCCCGGTGCCTGGTGCCCGGTGGTGCCTGGTGCCTGAGCTGTTCAGCGCCCCGGCCCGGTCTGCCCGGTGCCTGAGCTGTTCAGCGCCCCGGCCCGAGCACGCGCAGCCGGCTCGCTCACCTGAGCCCAGACGCGCCGAAAGGCCCTGCCCGCATTCGATTGGCTTCGAGTTGCGGGCGTCAGGCCGCCGCCTGTGCTCTTCGGAGTGCGCAGTCGATGACGGTGCCGTTGGCCAATCGAATCAGCAGCGAGTGTGCGTTGCCGATGACTTGTACACCCGGCCGATGCTTCTCGTGGTGGTGGTGGCTGCAGAGCAGCACCATGCTGTCGAGATCGGTCGCCCCGCCGGCCGCGTACGGCTGCAGATGGTCGATCTCGCACCAGGCGGCAGGGATGTGGCAGCCCAGCCAGCGACACCCGCCGTCGCGGGCGACGAGCGCCCGGTACTGGTCGTCGCTGGCGAGGCGGGCCTCGCGGCCCAGATCGAGGATCTTGGAACCGACCCGCAGCACTCGCTGCAGCACTGCGTTTTCGGCCAGGTGCCGGGCCACCGAGGCGGGGATGTTGTCGCCGTTGGCGGTGCGGGCAGGCGTGTCGGTGTGGCCGGCGTAGCTCTCGGCCTCGAACACCAGCAGCACGGTGGGGCGCTCGCGGCCGCCCTTCACCTCGCCCTTGGCATACGCATCGCACAGCATGATGAGCCCGTCGGCGAGGCGCTGCTCGGTGGTGCGCTCGTCGCCCTCGGTGGGCTTGCCGGCGACCTGGCTGATGGCGTTGATGAACTGGCGTGACTGCAGCACGGGCAAGGTGACGGTGGTGGAGACCATGCCGTCGACCGGGGGAGCGGAGCGCACCGAGCGACGCTGGTAGCGGCGATCTTCACGCTCTTCCTCGGTCTCCTGCTTGGCCGAGTTGAGCTCCTTCCACCGGCTGGCCGCGGCCCGAGCCTCGCGAGGCCCGGTGCCCTTCACCGCCTTGACCAGTGAGCTGACATCGGCATCGGCCGGGGCGGTGGTGATGGCGTCGTGCAAGGTGGCCGCGGTGGCGGCCGACATCTCGCCGGCGCCCACGGCGGCAGCGACCTCCGGCGAGGCATCGGCCGTTTCGCCCAACGCCAGCAACCCGGAGGCGCTGCCGTACGACGTGTTGGTCTTCCCGGCCAACCAATCGGCCATGCTGCGGGCGCCGGTGCCCTGCCACACGCCCGTGCGATCTGCCTCGGCCACCATCTGTGCGTGAGCGAGCGTGAACCGATCGATGATGCCCTGCACCCGCACCACGGCCGTGGCCAACTGCTGGCGGCCGAGCGTGTGCAGCTCGACAGCGCCGAGGGCATCTGCCGCCCTGTCGCCGAGGTCGAATGCGAGGTCCATGCCGAAACCCTACAGAACATGTGTTCTTGTGTCAAGCAGAGAACATCAGTTCATTCAAGAAATTGGATCAGCGGCAGGAACCTCAACAGCGACGCCATGTTCAACGGTGCCAGAGGGGTCTCGCACCGCTCACCCGCAGCGCCACCTACGAACGCCTCGACCTGGGCCCCGAGGTGGAGGCTCACCCACTTGCGCGCGGAAGCGCAGGCCGGCGCCACCGGCGCGACCGCGTCGGGAGCTGCCCGCTTGCGTGGGCTACAGCAGTTCGGCAGCGAGGCTGGCGACGGTGCCGCGCTCGCAGGCGCTGAGGGTGACGTGACCGAAGCACGGCTGGCCACCGAAGGCCTGGATGAGCACCGCCAGCGCGTTGTTGGACTCGCCGAGGTACGGCGCGTCGATCTGGCTGGTGTCGCCGGTGAAGATGACCTTCGTGCCCTCGCCGATGCGCGTGAGCACCGTCTTCAGCGTGGTGGGCTCGAGGTTCTGGGCCTCGTCGACCACCACGATCTGGCGGTGCAGGCTGCGACCACGCAGGAACGTGACCGACTCGAGTGACAACTGGTTGCGACCGACCAGTTCGTCGACCAGCCGGTGAGCGTCGTGGTCGCTGCGCTGATCGGTGAGCGCGACGATCGCGTCGTGGATGGCCGACATCCACGGGTCGAGCTTCTCGTCGAGACCGCCGGGCAGGAAGCCGACATCGGCCCTGCCGACCGGAACGAGCGGCCGGTACACGGCGAGCTTCTCGTAGCGCCGTTGCTCGACCACTTGCTCGAGGCCCGATGCGATGGCCAGCAGCGTCTTGCCGGTGCCGGCGCGACCATCGAGTGCAACGACGCTCACGTCGGGGTCGAGCAGCAGGTCGAGCGCGAACCGCTGCTCCTTCGAACGCGAACGCAGGCCCCACGCTTCGGGTGCGGCATGGGGCATCAGCACGAGCTCGTCGTCGATGCAGCGAGTGAGCGCGCTCTGCGAACCGCTGCGCAGCACCGCGAACTCGTTCTCGAACAGCTGGGTGGCGCCGGGCACCTCGTCGCGAGCGAGCGCGCCGGCGGTGTACAGCCGATCGATCAGTTCGTGCTCGGCCTCCACCGTGATCCACCCAGCGGAGCGGGTGGCCGCCGACCTGCCGATGGGGTGGTGCTCGGTGGCCTCCAGGCCGAGATGAGCAGCCTTGATGCGCAGCGCCGCGTCGTTCGAAACCATGCGAGTAGGTGCGTGCATCGCTTGCCCGAGCGCGGCGCCGATGATGCGGTTGTCGGGCACGTTGGGGTCGAGCCCGTGCTCGAGCAAGAGGTGCTTCTGGATGCCATTGATCTCCACCTGCAGCGTGCCCTCGGCGGCCGGGTCGCCGATGGTGACAGGTGTGGCGAGCGAACCGCCCGCCTTCACGCGCAGCTCCTCGATGGTGCGCAGTGCCGTGCGCGCAGCGCGGCCGACATCGTCGGGCCTGGTCTTCAGGCTGTCGAGCTCCTCGATCACCGTGAACGGTATGACCACGTCGACCCCGGCGAAGCCGTGCAGGCACCCGGGGTCGCCGACGAGCACCGATGTATCGAGCACCACTCGCGTTCGCACACCCCCCTTCACCGAATCGTCGGACACACGGCCGGCTAGGAGATCGGTCAACGCCACTCCATTCGTAGGGAGACTTGGGCGGGGACGAACAGGAAGTTCCGCAACGCCGTCAGTTGTAGCGCACGCGCCGCGGTCCGTGGTGGATAGCACGAACTGTTCACATGTCGGTCGCTCGCCGGCCTCCCGAGGCTGCCGGTGGCCCGCGTTCGGCCGCTCGGCCAGACTGCATGGATGACCTCGTGCAGCTTCTGCGACATCGTGGCCGGCGCCACTGCGGCCGACATCGTCTACTCCGACGACGTCGTTGTCGCGTTCCTCGATCGCGCTCCGGTGTTCAAGGGGCACGTGCTCGTGGTGCCGCGGTTGCACGTCGAGACACTCGTCGATCTTCCGGCGCAGATGATCGCTCCGTTCTTCAGCGTCGTGCAGCGACTCGCCTCGGCGCTGCCTTCCGCACTCATTGCCGACGGCACGTTCGTAGCCGTCAACAACGTCGTGAGTCAGAGCGTGCCGCACCTTCATGCGCACGTCGTTCCTCGGCGCCGCAAGGACGGCCTGCGCGGCTTCTTCTGGCCGCGCGTTCGCTACGTGGACGCGCTCGAACTGGAAGCGATCGCTGCTGCGATCCGCGGGCAGCTCGCAATCGACTAACCGTCGCGACGTGTCGCTTGACACTTAGTGCAAATGCAACAACTTAGATGCTTGTATTCGGCGCGCGAAACGGGTTCGATACGCGGACGTAACAGTCCGTTACCAATAGCAATCCGGTACCCGGAGGTATCAAGTCACATGACCACCAAAGCAGAGCTGATCGACGCCATCGCTTCCGAGGCTGGAGTCACCAAGGCCGACGCCGAGCGCACGGTCGCAGCCTTTTTCGAAGTCGTCGTCGCGGCGGCCAAGAAGGGCGAGAAGATCGCGTGGCCGGGCTTCGGTTCGTTCAGCACCTCGAAGTCGGCGGCGCGCACGGGTCGTAACCCACAGACCGGTGAGCCGGTGAAGATCGCCGCATCGACGCGTATGAAGTTCACGTCGAGCAGCACCCTCAAGGCCGCGCTCAACCCGAACAAGAAGTAGTGCAACAGCAGTAGTTCAGCAAGCAAGTTCCCCAACACCCAGCAAGAACCAAAACCTACGGAAGGAAAGTCAAGTGGCAGCAAAGAAGAAGGCAGCTCCGGCCAAGAAGGCCCCCGCCAAGAAGGCCGCTCCGGCCAAGAAGGCAGCCCCTGCGAAGAAGGCCGCTCCGGCCAAGAAGGCAGCGGCGAAGAAGGCGGCCCCGGCCAAGAAGGCGGCGCCTGCGAAGAAGGCGGCCCCGGCCAAGAAGGCGGCCCCTGCGAAGAAGGCCGCCCCGGCCAAGAAGGCAGCCCCTGCGAAGAAGGCCGCCCCGGCCAAGAAGGCAGCCCCTGCGAAGAAGGCCGCTCCGGCCAAGAAGGCAGCCCCGGCGAAGAAGGCCGCTCCGGCCAAGAAGGCCGCCCCTGCGAAGAAGGCGGCCCCCGCCAAGAAGAAGTGAGGCGTCGAGCCACACCGCGTGAAGTGGGGGGCCTCGGCCCCGCACTCGCCGTTTTCGGCTCGTGTGCAGAACAATGTGCGAATGGACTCCATCTGTGACGACCTGCATGCCGAACACCTCGCGCTGGATGTGTTGGTCGCCGACCTGACGGAAGCGCAGTGGTCGCTGGCCACTCCTGCGGCCGAGTGGTCGATCCGCGACCAGATCAGTCACCTGTGGTTCTTCGATCAACGAGCCGCACTTGCACTCCGCGACCCCGACGAGTTCGCCGCCGACATGCACCGGCTGTTGGCCGCGGGCGGCACCAAGGCCTCAGTGGAGCCCGGTCGGCGGATGAGCGGCACCGAGCTGCTCGCCGCGTGGCGCGCGGATCGCAACGACCTCATCGCACTTGCGCGATCGGTGGATCCGTCGTCGCGTGTGCCGTGGTACGGCCCGGCGATGGCGGCGAGGTCGTTCATCACCGCTCGCCTGATGGAGACCTGGGCACACGGCCAGGACGTCGCCGATGCGCTCGGCGTGCAACGTGCTACCACCGCACGCCTGAAGCACGTGGCCCACATCGGTGTGCGGGCCCGCCCGTTCAGCTACATGATCAACGGTCGTGAGTTGCCCGAGGTGCCGCCCTACGTGGCGTTGCGGGCGCCCGACGGCTCGCTGTGGGAGTGGGGCGAGCCGACTTCCGACGGTGTGCGCGGTGAGGCGCTCGACTTCTGTCTCGTGGTCACCCAGCGGCGTCATCTCGCCGATACCGGGCTGGAGGTGACGGGCGCGTCGGCCGTCGAGTGGATGGGCTTCGCGCAAGCATTCGCCGGCGAGCCCGGCACCGGTCGTAGCCCTGGCCAGTTCGCCCGCTGACGAACTGGAGGCCTGCGCGTGCCTACAGGTCGGTGATGCGCTTGAACACTTCGGCGCTGGCCACGCCGTACCGCGCGCCCAAGCCGGCAAGGCGTTCGCCGATGCGTGCGCGGAAGGCGGCCAACTGGTCGCCATCGACGGCCTTCATCGTGCTCTCGAACTGGCTCTCGTGTGCTTCCAGCGCGCGCAACTTGTGCTCGACGAACCCGTCGACGTCCTCCACGTGGTCGGGCGCCTCGGCCTCCCACAGCAACAGTGCGTCGGGGCGGTGCGGAGCGAGGCCGTGCTCCTTGTTGAAGTGCGGGTCGCGGGCGGCGACGATGCCGTCGCAGGCCAGCAGGCCCGCTTCGCGATGATCCGGGTGGAGGCGGTAGTGCTTCCACGGATCGTGGGCCAGGATCACCTGCGGTCGCAGCATTCGGATGACACGCGCCACTTCGCCGCGCAGGGCGAGGCTGTTGGCCAGTTCGCCATCCACCTCACCGAGGAAGACCACCTCGCCGGCGCGCTCGCCGGCGAGCAGTCGTGCGGCCGCGCGCTGCTCGTGCCGGCGGGTGGCGATGAGTGCGGCGACGTCGGCCGACGCGTTCCACGTACCCTTCGAACCGTCGGTGAGCACCAGGTGGTGCACGAGGCAGCCGGCGGCCGCCCACTTCGCGAGCGTGGCGCCGCACCCGAACTCGACATCGTCGGGGTGTGCTCCGATGGCCAGTGCCGACGTGGGCGTGGGCAGGTCGTGCGAGATCAGCGAGGGAGACGGGTCGGGTTGCCCCGGTTCGTTGGCAGCCATGCGGGCAGCACTTCCTGCACCAGCGGGTGCGTGAGGTCGGATGGTGTGTCGATGTCGATTGCCAGCATCGGATCGCGACGCACGGCCACCGGCAAGCCGCTCGCCACCGCGCGCTGGAGGTGCCGGCGGAACGATCCCGGGCCGTACTCGAACTCGAACAGGAGGTGAAGGGGCAAGGCGATCACGTTGGTGCCATCGCCACGCGCGTCGGGCACGAGGGTGAGAGCCCCGGGGATGACGACCGCGGCGAGGGCAGCTGCCCGCGGCAGGTCGCCGTGTGCGACCACCACATGATCGACTCCCTGGCGGCGGAGGTCGGCGACGCTGCGGTTGACCGCCGCGTTGAGCCCGACGCCCGGGTGCCACAGCACCGTGGCGCCGTGAGCGGTGGCCCATTCGGCGACGGCCTCGCTGTCGCACGCGATGTACACCGGCAGCTCGCCGGCGGCGGCCAGCACACGTTCCGCCGTCCACCGGGCCAACGCCTCGCGTTCGCCGGGGGAGAGCACCGTCGCCAGCCGCGCCTTGGCATCGGCGAAGGCTTTCACCGGCACGAGCACGACGTGATTCACGCGTGCATCGTAGAGGGTGCGACCGCCGCCGCGACCGCTCGCGCGCACGGCTCGCCGGCGATGGATCGGGCACCTGCTGCGACGTCCGGGCGGCCTACGCTGTGCCGATGCCGATCAACGTCGCGGTCATCGGGGCCGGCTCATGGGGAACCACGGTGGCGGCGCTCGCCGCCGCCAACACCCCCACCGTGTTGTGGGCCCGCCGTGGCGAACTGGCCGACTCGATCAACCGCGATCACGTCAACATCGACTACCTGCCGCAGTTCACGCTGCCCGACGAACTGCGCGCAACTTCCTCGCTGGCAGATGCCGTGTCGCACGCCGACGTGTTGGTGATGGCCGTGCCGTCGCACGGCTTCCGCGACGTAGCTGCCGAGGCGGCCCGCTCGCTGCGGCCCTGGGTGCCGGTGGTCAGCCTCACCAAGGGGCTCGAGCGCAACTCGCGCAAGCGCATGAGCGAGGTCACCCGCGACGAGCTGCCGGGCCATCCGGTTGCCGTGCTCACCGGGCCCAACCTGGCCAAGGAGATACTCGGCGGCCAACCCGCCGCCAGTGTGGTGGCCATCGACAACGGCGACATCGCGGCCGAGCTGCAGCGCATCTTCGGGCGCCCCAGCCTGCGCATCTACACCAACGGCGACGTCGTCGGTTGTGAGGTGGGCGGCGTGGTGAAGAACGTCATCGCCATCGCCGCCGGGATGGCGGAGGGCATGGGCTTCGGCGACAACACTCGCGCCACGTTGATCACCCGCGGCCTCGCGGAGATGACCCGCCTGGGCATCGCGATGGGCGGCCAGGCGGCGACCTTCGCCGGGCTGGCCGGCATGGGCGATCTGATCGCCACCTGCTCGTCGAAGCAGAGCCGCAACAACATGGTGGGCTTCGAGTTGG
The DNA here is from genome assembly GCA_016722025.1 of Acidimicrobiaceae bacterium. Taxonomy (GTDB): domain Bacteria; phylum Actinomycetota; class Acidimicrobiia; order Acidimicrobiales; family Ilumatobacteraceae; genus UBA668. Next base: position 303,926 of record JADKGZ010000004.1, on the reverse strand, counting down.
GCACGGGCAAGACGATCGAGGAGGTGCTGGCGGCGATGAACATGGTTGCCGAAGGCGTGAAGAGTTCGCCAAGCGTGCTCGACCTGGCTCGCCGCTACGGGGTGGACATGCCGATCACCGAGCAGGTGGTGGCGGTGTGCCACCAGGGCCGCCCGGCCCGCGAGGCACTGGGTTCGCTGATGCAGCGCACGCGCAAGAGCGAGATGGAGTGAGCGGCACCATGACGGGCACCACGAACGAGATCACGACCGGTGTCACCGGGGGTGGCTGGCGGGCGACCGTCACGGCATGGGGCGCTGTCGAGCCGTGGCGTGATGGCGCCGTGCTGGATTGGCACATCGCGGCCGACGATCGGTGGCACAGCCCACAGCGCGAAGCGGCAGTTCGGCAGCGCCGCATCGACGGCACGGCCGTGGTGGAGACCCGCGTACGCATACCCGACGGCGACGCGGTGCAGCGCGTGTACTCGGTGCCCGACCACGGCGGCCTCACCATCATCGAGGTGGAGAACGAGTCGCCGCTCCCCATCGCGGTGGCATTCACTCACGCCGGTCTGCTCTCGGTGCGTCCTTCCACCGCACCGATCGAGGGCATCAGCCTGCCCGAGGGCAGCGTGGCCTTTCCGGTCGGCCATCACAGCACACTGGTCGTGGCCATCGCTCACGACGGCCGCGGCGCAGGCCCGCTGCCGCACGGCATGCCCACCGTCGCGGGTGTGGTGCGTGGCTGGCTCACCACCGTCGAGCGTGCCAGCCGGCTGCTGCTGCCCGATGGTGCGCTCAACGAGCGAGTGGTCGCGGAGCGATGTGAGCTGGCGCTGGTGGGGCCCGAGCACCCCGACAACGATCCGGTGAGCTTCCTGCTCGGTGTCGGCCAGCTGGTGCGCATGGGGGAGAAGGCTGCCGGATGGGTCCCCGACATCGCGCATGCGCTGGAGCTCGCCGTGAAGAGCGCAGCGCACGACTGGGCGTTGGTGCCGGCGCTCGCCGCCGCCGATCGGGTGCTGGCCGTCGCCGATGAACGGCGAGCGCGGCGCGACCTGGCCGCCGTTCGAGATCGGCTGCCCGTCTCGGCAGCGGTGCCTGCCGAGGCCCCCTCCGACACGGCGCGCTTCCTCGCCTGGGCCGAGCTGCGCATCGCCGACGCGGGCGTCGCTGGTGGCCGGCTGTTCCCCTGCGGCCTGCCCGCCGGGTGGGAGGGCAACAACTTCGAGGTGTACGGCGTGCCCACCGGCGCGACCAGCACGGTGTCGTTCGCCATCCGCTGGCACGGCGAGCGGCCGGCCGTGCTGTGGGAGCAGAGCGGCGATGCGGTGGCGCTCAGCGCGCCCGTCTTGGCCCCGGATTGGCACACCACCGAGGTGAAGGGCGAGGCGCTGTGGCCGCAGCCGCCCGGTCTCGCGCCGGTTCCGCCCGCACCTCCCGCCGCCGCTGCCGCTGCCGCTGCCGATGCTCGGCAGATTCCGGCAGAGGGCGACTCCTTCAGCTGATGTGCGACTGCCTCGTCGCTCTGCCGGCAGCGACGGAAGGTGCGTGCACGCTGTTCGCGAAGAACAGCGACCGACCTCCCGCCGAGCGCCAAGTGGTGCACTGGTCGGCACCGCGCCGCGATCTCGGCGTGCTGCGCACCACTCACATCGATGTCGCGGCTCACGACGCCGACACGTTGGGCTGTGTGCTGTCGCGACCGGCATGGGGCTGGGGTGCGGAGCACGGCGTCAACGAAGCCGGCGTGGCCATCGGCAACACGACGGTGTACACGACGCTCGATCCCCGCGGGGCGGCTCCGGCGCTCACGGGCATGGATCTCGTGCGGCTCGCGCTCGAGCGAGCGACGAGCGCCAGCGAGGCCGTCGCAATCATCACCGCCCTGCTCGAGCGCCATGGCCAGGGTGGCAGCGGCCACGACCCGGCGCTGTCGCCGAACGGGAGGCCGTACTGGAACGCCTTCCTCGTCGCCTCCGCGGGCACGGCGTTCGTCATCGACACCAGTGGCCGCGAGTGGGCGGCGGAGCCGGTTGGAGATGTCAGGGCCATCTCCAACCGCACCAGCATCCCGGGCTTCGACGCAACGCATCGGCATCCGCGTCAACCCGTCGAGCGCCTGGTCGATCCGCGCTGGCGCGCCTCGCAGCGTGTGCTGGCCGAGCGACCAGTCACCGTTGCGGCGCTGCAGCAGCACCTACGTTCGCACGACACCTGCGGCGAACCCGGTTGGAGCGTGTGCATGCACGTCGACGGTGTGGAGGCCACGACTGCATCGATGATCGTCGCGTTGCAGCCTGGCTCGTCGCCGTTGGTGTGGGCGCTCACCGGCAGCCCGTGCCGTCGCGAGTACCGATCGTTCGAGCTGGGCGATGCGGCGACGATCGACTTCTCCGACGTGTGAGCCGCCTCGCCGTGATCGGGTCGCTGCGAATCGAGCCCTTCAGGCGCCGGGAGTCGCGGCCCGCAGCGTGAGTGCGTCGACGAGGGCGCGCAGCTTGGCGGCGACGGCATCGATGATCAGCGGGTCGTCGGTGTTGCCGTCGGCATCGATGCGATCGCCGACGAGCGACAGGCGTACCTGCGGCTCTTCGACCACGGTGGCGCCCATGAAGCCCAGCAGCAGCGTGACGCTCTCCTGCGAGTTCTTGCCGCCTGAACGACCGGCGGCACTGAGGAAGGCGACGGCGGTACCGGCGATCGCCCGATCGCTCGGCGGGCGCGTGGCCCAGTCGATGGCGTTCTTCGCCAGCGCGGTGGGCGTTGCGTTGTACTCCGGCATGCCGATGATCAGCGCGTCGGCGCCGCGCAGCGCGGCCCACCAGCGCAGCACGATCTCCGGCGGATCGGTCTCCAGGTCGGGGTTCATCCACGGCAACTGATCGACCCAGTCGATGATCTCGATGGTGAGCTCGGGCGGTGCGATGCGCTGCGCGAGCCGGACGAGCGCGGTGTTGCTGCTGCCATTGCGCAAGCTGCCGCTGAAGGCGATGGCGGCAAACGTCGGGGAGGTCATTTGTCAAGTATGCGGTAAGGTCGCGCGATCCGAACGACCCTCCGCAACGAAGGGTGAGCATGGCAATCCCCATCGAGAAGTTCCAGGAGCAAGGTGGCCGGCTGAAGACCGACGACCTCGACTTCGAAGCGTTCCGACGGCAGCCGTTGCCCCCGCACGTGCTGCGTTGCCTCGCGTACATGCACGACATCGAGTACCAGACCGTGCTCTACACCCGCGAACTGCTGCTGCTGCCGGCCTGGAAAGACCCGCAGTTCACGGCGTTCCTCACGCTCTGGAACTACGAGGAGTACTGGCACGGCCAGGCGCTCGGCAAGGTGCTGGCGGCGCACGACTGGCCGGCGCACGACACGCGGCTGGTCGCCATGCGCAGGTTCAACAAGCGCTACCTGTTCTGGAGCCCGGCCATCTTCTGGCTGCTGGGGCATGGCGTGCGCAAGTTCCCCGCCGTGCACATGACCTGGGGCGCCATCAACGAGTGGACCGCCAATGCGGCCTACAACCGGCTCGCGCAGATCGCCGATCACCCGGTGCTCACCGAGCTGCTGGGTCGCATCATGCGCCAAGAAGGCCGGCATGCGGCGTACTACGCCAGCTACGCCCGCGACCTGCTGGAGGGCGACCCCAGGGCGCAGCGCGTCACCAAGTGGTTCCTGCAGCACGAGTGGGCGGTGGTCGGCAGTGGCGACGTGCCCAAGATCGAGACGTCGTTCGCCGGCTGCGTACCTGTTCGGCTCCGGCGACGGTGCCCAACTGATCGAGCGCGTGGAAGAGCGCATCGACGCGCTGCCCGGTTTGCGTGGCCTCAACCTGGTGCGCACCGGCATCGCCGAGGCCACCCGGCACGTGTGCGCCGAGGAGGGCAGCGTGCCGGTACCGCCTGCCGTTGCGCATCGTGTCGCATCGCATCGCATCGCGAGCTGAGCAGCCGACGCGTGCCCGCTACGGCTCCAGGATGGCCGGTTGCCCGACGGCGATGGTGCCGGGCTCGAGCACCGTTGCGTAGACCCGGCTCACCGGGCCGCGCTCGTGGTGCATGGCTTCGAAGTCGCCCCCGGTGAACCAGGCCTTGTTCTGGAAGCACGGCAGTGCGAAGGCGCTGACCTCGCACAGCACCTCGCCAACGCGCAGGCGAACGCCGGCGCGCACATCTGGCCAGGGCAACCCGGAGATGGTGATGTTCTCGCCGGCGAGACCGGGTGCGATGGGGTGGCCCTGCGCATGCAGTGCGTCGATGACTTCGTTGCTCCAGAGGCACAGCGCCTGCCACGGGCGGCCGTGGTGCACGCGGGTGCCCTGGCGGTCGCCGATCACCCCGCGCCAGCTCACCTCGACCACGTCGACGGGGGTCTTGGGCAGGCCCCCGCGGGAGACGTTCAACTGGGTGACCCGACCCTGGGCACGCTCCGGCAGTTGCCCCGCGGCGCGCAGGGCCGGCCCGGCCGCGCACCACGCCGCCCACACGCGCTGCAGGTCGGTGGCGAGATCGCCGGTGAGGGTGGGGTACAGCGGTTCGAGCACGCCCGCGTCGCGGTCGTGGGCATAGAGCCCCCAGATCGCATCGAGGTTGCCGACGGTGCGCTGCGCGTCGGTCTCGGTGAACCTGTACGGGCCAATGGAGTGCATGTGGCACACCGTAGGCTGGCGCCGTGTCGCTGACCGATCATGATTTCGCAGGCCTGAAGCTGACCGAGTGGACGTCGTGCGGGGGTTGTGCCGCCAAGTGGGGCGCCTCGTTGCTCACCGATCTGGTGCGCGACATGCCCGCCGGCGTCGACCCCTCACTGCTCGTCGGTCTCGCACCCTTCGACGACGCGGCCATCTACCAGGTGGCACCCGATGTGGCCTTGGTCAGCACCACCGACTTCTTCCCGCCGCTGGTCGACCATCCTGCGGATTTCGGCGCCATCGCTGCTGCCAACGCGTGCAGTGACGTGTTCGCAATGGGCGGGCGAGTGGTCATCGCGGTCAACGTGGCGGCGTTTCCCGAGCACTTCCCTCGGGAGGCGATCGTGGCCATCTTCGACGCGGCGGCGGCAGTGGTCGCAGAAGCGGGCGGCACCATCGCCGGTGGCCACACCATCCGCAACCCCGAGCCCATCTTCGGCCTTGCCGTGCAGGGCGTGGTGCACCCCGATCGCGTGTTCCGCAAAGGCGGCGCGTTGCCCGGCGACGTGCTCGTGCTCAGCAAGCCGATCGGCACGGCGCTGGTGCTCGCCGGTGGGTCACCGCCCGAGCAGGCGACGGCCATCGCCGGCATGCGGCGCCTGAATCGCGCCGCCTCGGAGGAGCTGCAGGCGCTCGGTGGGGCGGTGCACGCGGTCACCGATGTCACCGGCTACGGCCTGGCCGGGCATGGGTGGGAGATGGCCGAACGCAGCGGCGTGCAAGTAGCCATCGACACGGAGGGCATCGTGGCCTACCCGGGCGCCCGCGAAGCGGCCGAGCGCGGCGTACGCACCGGTGGCGACCCGCGCAATCGGGAGTACGTGGCAGCTCACGTGCGCAGCTCGGCCAGCGATGCGGGTGAGGCGCTGTGCATGGATCCGCAGACTTCCGGCGGTCTGCTGGCGGCGGTCGATCCGGCTGTGGTGGCATCCTTGAGCCCGTCGTGGTGGCGGGTGGGTGAGGTCTTGGGCGGGCCCGCCGCGCTCGTGCTGCGCTGACGGTGGCGTGCTGATGGCCGGCCGCGCCCCCACGCGACAGCTGGAGAAGGAGCTGTGGGCGGCCGGTCACGACGTGATCGTCGGCATCGACGAGGTGGGCCGTGGTGCGTGGGCCGGCCCGCTGATGGTGGGCGCCGCCATCTTGCCGCGCGAGAAGCGGGTGAACGGGGTGCGCGACTCGAAGCTGCTCACCGAACGGAACCGCGAGCTGCTCTTCGACCGCGTTGCCGGCTGGTGCGAGGCGTGGGCCGTGGGCGGCGCCAGCCAGGAGGAGTGCGACGAGCTGGGCATGGCCGCTGCTCAGAAGCTGGCGACGCAGCGAGCCATCGCCGCGCTGGGCGTGGTGCCCGATGCGGCGGTGGTCGACGGGAAGTGGAACTTCGTGTCGCCATGCGTGCCCCACGTGGAGATGAAGGTGAAGGCCGATCGCTACTGCCTGTCGGTGGCCGCCGCCAGCATCCTCGCCAAGGTCACTCGCGACCGCCTCATGCGCGAGGCAGCGCAGCACTACCCGCAATGGAGCTTCGACACCAACAAGGGCTATCCATGCCCGCTGCACAAAGCGGCGCTGCAGGGCTACGGCCCGTCCGCGATCCACCGCCGAACGTGGGTCTTCATGGACCACTACGTGCCCTGGCCGGGCGTGCCGCGAGTGGTGAAGCCCGAGCAACCGACGCTGTTCTGAACGCGTGGCCCGGCCATCGCCGGCTCGAGATCTACACTCTCGGTCGTCGTGACGGAGCCGCTGCCTACTCACTCCTCTGCGCGTCGGCGTCGTGCGCCGATCGCAGGCGCACTGCTCGCCGTGCTGGTCGCTCCCTCGCTGCTGCCCGCGGAGCGCACCTCAGCGCTGCCGGCCGGCCTTCACGAGGACGCAACCGTGCGCGCACGCGGTGCCGTCGCCCTGATCGGTGATTCGCTCTCCTTCTCGCACTGGGCCGGCCTGCCCGAGGAGTTCGAGCAGGAGCGCTGGGGGCCGTTCCAGTTGGAAGCGCGCAGCGGTCGGTTCACGACCACGACGACTCCCGAGGCGACATCGGGAGTGGACGCAGTGCGCCGGCTGCGCGCCGGTGGCTTCGACCCTCCGATCTGGATCATCGCGTTGGGCACCAACGACATGAGCGTCACGTCGGCTGTCCCCGGTGCGACGGCGGCGTTGATCGACACGATGATGAGCGAGATCGGCCCCGGTCGCCGGGTTGTCTGGGTCGACGTGTACAAGCGCTACAGCAAGGTCGCCACCGCTACGTTCAACAACGAGCTCACTGCTGCGACGGGTCACCATCCCGGCCTGACGATCGCGAACTGGCATGGCCTCGTTGCGGCCAACCTCGACTGGTTGGCCGACGACGGAGTGCACCTCACGCTCGAAGGCTCGCGGCAGCGCAACAGGTTCGTCGCTCGTGCGGCGGCCGAGCTGACCACGGCCCTGCTGGTGTGCGGCGAGATGCCGGGGGCGGTCGTGCACGCGCCGGTCAACCTCTCCGTCGAGGCCGCCACTGCGCTCTTGCCGGCCGTTCGACTGTGCCATCGCTGACGATGGCGACCACTCACCCCAGCACTGTGGACGCCGTCGTGATCGGCGCCGGCCTGGCAGGCCTGCGCGCCGCGGCAGACCTGGTCGCGAGTGGGGCGCAGGTCGTGGTGCTGGAAGCTCGCGATCGAGTTGGTGGCCGCGTGTTCAGTCATCGGTTCACCGACGGCCAGACGTGCGAGCGAGGCGCCGAGTTCATCGATGGCAGCCATGTCGAGGTGCTCGCGCTGGCCGCGGAACTGGGGTTGCCGGTGAGCGAACGCGGTGGCGATCTCGACCCCCACGGCACCTTGGTGGATGCCGGCGGGCGAGCAGTGCCGATGCAGCTGCATGCCTCGCTCGCCGGCGACCTGGCCGGCTGGACGGCCGCTCTGGCAGCACTGATGCCGACCGATGAGTACGAGGCGGGCTCGTTGGCCGACTTGATCGGGCCACTCGGTCTGTCGGCGGTGTCGCGACTGGTGGTCGGCCGCGACATCCGGACGGAGTTCATGTTGCCGCCCGAGGCGGTGGGGCGGCGCTTTGCAGCGGAGGTGCAGTCCCGTCGTGTGGCCGGTGAACGCGAACGCCACCGAGTGGTGGGTGGCAACGACCAGCTGGCGATCGGCCTCGCCGCGCGCCTCGGGAGCCGTGTGCGGCTCTCCACGCCGGTTCGTTCGATCGTCGCCGACAGCGGCCTCGTGACGCTCGCCGACGGCGAGGTGCTCGCCGCCGCGGCCGTCATCGCGGCGGTGCCGTTGCCGGTGCTGACTCGGCTGTGGCCGGCCGTTCCGGGCGAGCTCGGCTCGGTGGGGTATGGCGTCGGGGGCAAGATCAGCGCACAGTTCGGCCGTCGCATCTGGCGCGACTACTCGCGCAACGGCACCGTGCTCTCCGACCGGTCGTGGGGCCACCTCTGGGAGACCACCGACGACCAGCCCGGTGACGCCGGAGTGCTCACCAGCCTGCTGTCGTCGTACGACGGGGCCGACTTCGTCGCCTTGCCGGAGGCACCCGACCGGCTGGTGCACGAGATCGACCGCATCTTCCCGGGTGCCAAGGGTCTGGCCGGCGAACGGGTGGTCACCGACTGGACGAACGACCCGTGCAGCCTGGGTACCTACTCGTGCTTCGGGCCCGGCCAGTGGCTCGCGGCCCAGACGGCGCTGCACGTCGTCCACGGTCGCCTGTGGCTGGCCGGCGAGCATGCCGACGGCTTCGCCGGCTTCATGGAAGGCGCATTGCGCAGCGGTGCACGGGTCGCCGCGAAGATCGCGGCCGGCTGACCACGAGGGCGGCCGCGCCTGCTCGGCCCAACGCCGCCGCTACGCGTGGGTGAGGGCTTGCTCGAGGTCGGCGACCAGGTCGGCGGCGGTCTCGATGCCCACTGACAGACGCACGAGGTTGTCGGGCACCTCCAGCGGCGAGCCGGCAGCCGAGGCGTGGGTCATCTCGCCGGGGTGTTCGATGAGGCTCTCCACCGCGCCCAGGCTCTCGCCGAGCGTGAACAGCTCTGTCGCCGCCGCAACTCGCAACGCGGCCTGCTTGCCCGCACGGAGCGTGAAGCTGACCATGCCGCCGAAGTCGCGCATCTGCTTCGCGGCGGCGGCGTGGCCGGGGTGGTCGGGCAGTTGGGGGTACAGCACCCGCTCGACTGCCGGGTGCCCCACCAGCAGGTCGACGACCGCGCGGGCGTTGGAGCAATGACGCTCCATCCGGATGGCCAGCGTCTTCACACCGCGCAGTGCGAGGTAGCAGTCGAACGGCGCCGGTACCGCGCCGGCAGCGTTCTGGGTGAAGCGCAGCCGCTGAGTGAGGCCTTCGTCGTCGAGTGCGAGGAAGCCACCGACCACATCGCTGTGGCCGCCGAGGTACTTGGTGGCCGAGTGCACCACCACGTCGGCGCCCAGCGCCAGCGGCTGCTGCAGGTAGGGCGTGGCGAAGGTGTTGTCGACGACCACGATGGCGCCGTGCGAGTGGGCCAGCGCGGCGATGGCCTCGATGTCGAAGCAGCGCAGCAGCGGGTTGGTGGGCGTCTCCAGCCAGATCAGCTTCGTGTCGTGGGGCCATGCCGCTGCGAGGCCGTCGACGTCGAGCAGATCGACGGCCGTCCAGCGCAACTGCGTGTGCACCTTGCTGATCAGGCGGTAGGTACCGCCGTAGGCATCGTTGCCCAGCAGCACTCGGTCGCCGGTGGCCAGCAGTCGCAGCACGTTGTCCTCCGCTGCCAAGCCGCTGGCGAAGGCCAGGCCGTGCGTGGCACCCTCCAGCGCGGCCACCTGCGTTTCGTAGGCGGTGCGGGTGGGGTTGCCGCTGCGGCTGTACTCGTACCCGCGGTGCTGCCCCACCTGCTCTTGCTGGAACGTGGTGCTGAGGCTGATGGGCGTGACGACGGCGCCGGTGACAGGGTCGGGTGCCTGACCGGCGTGCACGGCTGCGGTCTCGAAACCCCAGGCGGTCTGTTGCTCGATGTCACCCATTGCTCAGCACCTCGAAGTAGCTCAGGAGATCGGAACGAGTGAGCACGCTCAGCGGGCGCCCGCCCGACAGCACCAGCAGCGCCGGCGCAACGTCGAGCATCTCGACGGCCAGGGCCACCTTCTGACCGACGCCGATGGTGGGCAGCTTCGGGCCCATCACCTGCTCGACTGCGGAGTCGAGCACGCTGCTGTCGCGATACACCGCTTCCATCAGATCCAGTTCGTCGACCGCGCCGGCCACTTCGGCGGCAGCGAACGGTGGAGTGTTCTTGCACACCGGCAGCTGGCTGATGCCGTTGGCGCGCATCAGATCGATGGTGTTGCGCACGCTGGTGGATGGGTTGACGTACAGCAGCGAGGGCGTATCGCCGCGAGCGTCGAGCACGGCGGCGATGCACTCGTCGCACTCGCGCAGGAAGCCGAAGTTGGCCATCCACTGGTCGTCGAACACGCGCGACAGGTAGCCGCGACCCGAATCCGGGTTGAGCACCACGACGATGTCGTTGGGCGCTGCAGCCTTCGCCACACGAATGGCGGTGGCAACCGCCATGCCGCCCGAACCGCCGATGAGGATGCCCTCCTCGCGGCTGACCTGGCGGGCGGTGAGGAAGCTCTCCTCGTCGCTGATCGGGATGACCTGGTCGTACAGATCGGGCGACCACGCGGCGGGGTAGAAGTCTTCGCCGACACCCTCGACCAGGTACGGCCGGCCGGAGCCGCCGCTGAACACCGACGCATCGGGGTCGCCGGCGATGATCTTGATCGCAGGGTTCTGCGCCTTCAGGTAGCGAGCGGTACCGGTGATGGTGCCGCACGTACCGGCGCCTGCCACGAAGTGGGTGATGCGCCCGCCGGTCTGTGCCCACAGCTCTGGCCCGGTGGTCTTCTCGTGGGCCAGCGGGTTGTTGGGGTTGGCGTACTGGTTGGGGCGAAACGCGTCGCGCTCGACTGTCAGCCGCTCGGCCACCTTGTAGTAGCTGGTGGGGTCTTCCGGTGGCACGGCCACCGGGCACACCACCACTTCGGCGCCGTACGCGCGCAGCAGGCTCACCTTCTCCGGCGCCACCTTGTCGGTCATCACGAACACGCACTTGTACCCACGCTGGGCGGCAACGATGGCCAGACCCACGCCGGTGTTGCCGCTCGTCGGTTCCACGATCGTGCCACCGGGGCGCAGTTCGCCCGAGCGCTCGGCCGCGAGGATCATCTCCAGCGCCGGCCGGTCCTTCGCCGAACCGCCGGGGTTGGTGGTCTCCATCTTCATCGCCAGCACGCACTCGATGCCGTGGATCTCGCTGATCCGCTTGAGACGCACGAGCGGTGTGCTGCCGATCGTGTCGATCACGCTGTCGGCGATGTTGGTGCCGTGCAATCTGGAATCAGCAGCGTCGTTCCCCCAGGCCATGACCGGAGGGTATCGGGGTGCGCCATGCTCCGCACAGGGGCGCGACGGCGGCTACTCGGTGACTTCGATCACGAACTCGCCCTCGGGGTTCACCAGGCAGATGCCCGACAGCCTTCCGGGGTGGGTGAACCGCATCGCCAGGGTCTGGCCGCCGGCGACGAAGAAGGGCCCGATCATGAAGTCGCGGATGTCGTCGTTGTTGATGCGAATGGATTCGCCGACCTTCACCTGCAGCGTCTGGGGCATGATCTCGATCACTTCGCCGCCGTCGAGCCGGTTGCCGGTGCCGAACGGCACGGTGTACTCGTAGGTGGTGACGTCGTCGGGCCCCAGCGGGTTGGTCTCCACGTTGCTCGAGCGCTCGTCGCCGACACAACCGGCGCCGGCCAGCGCAACGACGGCCAACAGCGTGGCCCGCAGGAACTGACGGCGGATCACTTTGCGCTCCGATCGAACAGGATCTCCAGGTCGGTGGCGATGCCATCGGCGGGAATGCCGAACGGCCACGTGAGCACCACGGTGCCACTGGGGTCGACCACGTACATGCCGGCGCTGTGGCTGACGTCGATCTGGCCATCGGCCGCGGTGGTGACCGAGTAGCTGGCACCGAACGCAGCGGCCACCGACTCGAGCTGGGCGGGGTCGTCACTGCGCAGCGCGTGTGCGCCGGGGATGAAGCTCTGCACGTAGCCGGTGATGATCTCGCCGGTGTCGCGGTTCGGGTCGATGGTGGCCATCGCGACGTCGACCTTGTCGGCGGCGTCGCCCAGCTGCTTGAAGGCCTTCTTCACCTCGGCCAACGTGGTGGGGCACACATCAGGGCAGCTGGTGTACCCGAAGTAGACGATGAGCAGGCGCCCATCGGCGGCCTTGAACGTGAAGTCGGCGTCGCCGTTGGAGGCTTCGGGGAGGCTGAGCGCGCCGACGGAGGGAGCAGGATCGAGCTCGTAGCCGCTGAGGGTCTTCGAGGTGGTGTCGCTGCCGCACGCGACGAACAGCAATGCGCCGGTGGCGACCGCGGCGATGCGTCGGAGAGTGGTCACGGTGAGGTTCCTTCCGGCACGAGCGCGGGGAGGTGCTGCTCGATGGCAGCACGGAGTTCGTCGGCGGTGTACGCGCCCTGATGCACATCGACCAGCTTGCCATCTGCGTCGAAGAACGCGGTGGCGGGAAGCCCGGTGACGGCGAGCGCGGTGGACAACCCACCGTCGGGATCGGTGAACTGGGGATAGCTGACGCCCAGGTCGGCGGCGAACGCAGCGGCGTTCTGGGGCGTGTCGAACACGTTGACGCCGATGATCTGCAGCCGGCCGACCATCTCGGTGGCCACCTCGTCGAGCGCCGGCATCTCCTTCACGCACGGTACGCAGTTGGTGGCCCACATGTTGACCACCAGCGGTGCACCCTCGAAGTCGGCGACGGCGGTGGTGCTGCCGTCGGCAGCGGTGAAGGGCACCTCGGCGACCGAGGTGCCCTTCGTGTCGCTACACGCGTTGACCATGGAGCACCCGACGACCAGCGCAAGCAATAGCCGAGCGCTCAGAGCCGGGGTGCGTCGCACGATCAGGGTGCTTCCTCCAGCACCGGCACATCGATGGTGATCTGACCGGCGTGCTCGAAGACGAGCGTCAGCTCGAAGCTGGTTCCCACTTCGAGGGGCTCGACCAGGTTGAGCAGCATGATGTGGTACCCGCCCGGCTTCAGTTCGACGGCCACGCCTGCGGGGAGCTCGATGAACGCGACGGGTCGCATCATCATCTCGCCCTCGCCGCCGGCCATGCTGGTGTCGGAACCCATTGCCGTGTCGGAGCTCATTGCCGTGTCGGAGGTCATGTCGGCCATCACGGTCTCATGCACTTCCACGGTGGCGGCGATGCTGGGATCGACCAGCGCCGTGACGAGCTTGTCGTCGATCGTGCTGGTGATGGTGACGTAGGCGGCGCCGGCAGTGGCCATGGCTGGGCTGGTACGGGCCCACTGGCCCGCAAACGTGACCTCGCCGGCCACCGGCGCCGCGGTGGAGTCGGCCGCAGCCGCAGTGGTGGTGTCGGACGAGGTCTCGTCGTCGCCGCATCCGGCGGCAACCGTGAGCAGGCCGACCGCACACGCCGCAGCGGCGAGGCGACGAACAGACCGGGATGTGCTGGGGGAGTGATGAAGTGTCATGCCCATAGGTCGCTCAGTGTCGCCGGGTGGTTCCCGGTGGAGGACGGACCTGGTGCCCATCCTGGTGGGTCTTTCGTCACATGGACGCAGCGCGGTCCTGCTCGGAAGTGAAGGTTTCTGTGGACTCGTGAACTTGTTCGTGCGATTGTGATCTGACGGTGCTCACAGCAACACGGGGAGGGTGCCGTGACGAGGTGCGGATGGACCCACCTCGCGACGAGAAGGGGAACTGAAATGCACTTGTTCAGCAGAAGTCTGCACATGGCGGGTCCGCCCGCCGAAGTGACAGCGCACGCTCTGGCTGTCAGAGCACACGTGAGCAACCGGCTCGGCAACGAGGTGTCGCTGTGGGGCGTGTTGTTCGGAGCCCCCATGGGCACCATGTCGTACACGGCTCGCGTCGATGGCATCGCAGGGGTGCAGGCCATGGGGGCCGCGTTGGCCGGCGACGCCGACCTGGCCGCACTGGTGGCCAAGGGCGCCGCGTGGTCGACCGGCTCGCCGGTCGATTCGTTGCGCGAGTCGCTCAGCGGTGAGATGCCCGGCGGGCCACCCTCCGTCGGCTCGGTCGCCACCATCACCACGGCGGTCGTCAGCGGCGGCGACTACGCAGCCGCCGTCGGTTGGAGCCTGGAAGTTGCGGCTCTCGTCGAGCAAGCCTCCGGTATGCCCGTGAACGTGTCGATCGACATGTTCGGCACCATGGGTCAGTTGGCGTGGATCGGCATCGCCCCCAACGCCGCCGCGGCCGATGCCGCCAACGCCAAGATCACCGCCGACGCCGCGTACATGGCGAAGCTGGCGACGGCGGGCGACATGTTCGTGCCCGGCTCGGCGCACCGGCGGTTGTCCGTCCGTCTCGGCTGAGCCGCCGAGGCGCGTCGCCTGACACGTCGACCGACACGATGACCAAGGCTGAGGCCAGGTCGTCGTGCCAGTCGGCGTGACGCGAGCCGACGTTCAACCGTGTGGCACCCCCTGGCTACCGTGGCGGCCATGAGCGACGTGGTGCCGGCGGCTCCGGTGGTGGCTGCCGCGAGGTGGCAGGTCGAGCAGGTGCTCGCACTCGCGCCCCGGCCGTCGTCGCTCACGGCGGCACAGCCGCTGGCCGTACCCGGTAGGTGGGTGGGCGCCGGCTGCAACACCCGCGCCGTGTGGGGGCGTTGCACGGGCAGCAGCGCCGAGCCCTACGAGTGCGTGGTCGACCATGTGGGTGTCGCGTTCCGGTGCTCGTGCCCCAGCCGGCTGCTGCCGTGCAAGCACCTGCTGGCACTGCTGCTGCTGTGGGCGCGCGGCCAGGTCGCCGAAGGCGAGGTGCCGTCGTTCGCGGCGGCTGCCGTGGCGCTGTGGGCCGCGAAGCAGCGCGCGGCCGAGTCGGCTGCCCCTGTCCTCGCTCCAGCATCGGTTCCCGTGCCGCTCCCCTCGCCGGTGGGCGAGGCGGCCGGCCAGGGCGCTGCGCCGGCGCTGCCCCCGCGCGACCCCAGTGCCGGTCGCGACGATCGCGTTGCGCGCATGGCTGCCGGGTTGGCCGAGCTGGATCGATGGCTCGACGACCGAGTGCGCACGGGCCTGGCCGACCCGGCACTGGCCCGCTACGGCACATGGGACGACCTGGCGGCGCGGCTGATCGACGCGCAGGTCGGCGGCCTGGCCAATCGGGTGCGGCGGCTGGCCGGGGTGGTCGGGGCGCACGCCGAGTGGCATCAGCAGGTGCTCGCCGAGCTGGGGGTGCTGCACCTGCTGGCCACCGCTGGTCGTCAGATGGGCTCGTTGCCACCGCCGCTCGCCGACTCGGTGGCGGCGGCCATCGGCTGGCAGGTGCGTCAGGCCGACGTGCTCGCCGGGCTGCCGCACACCGACCACTGGGTCGTCATGGGCCGCAGCGACGTCAGGGAAGACCGCATCGAAGTGCGGCGCATCTGGTTGCGCGGCGCCGTCACCGCGACGTGGGCGATGGTGCTCTCGTTCGCCGCCTACGGTCAGAGCCTCGACACCTCGCTGGTGGTCGGTACGCAGGCTCACGCCGACCTGTTCCGCTACCCGGGTGCGCTGGGTCTGCGTGTGCTGGTCGGCCGGCACCACGCCGACCCAGCGCCCGCAGCGCAGGTGACAGGCTGCACCATCTCCGAGGCGTGCGCGCAGATCGGTGCAGCGGTGGCAGCCGAACCCTGGATCGACCGCTACCCGGTGTGCGTGGCAGCAGCGCCGGCGCGCGTGAAGGGGCGGTGGGTGCTCACTGACGCCGTCGGCTCGCTGCCGTTGGTGGAGGGCGCCACCGGCATGGGTGCGCTGCTGGCGTGCAGCGAGGGCCGGCCGGTCCCGGTGACCGCCGAGTGGACCCCTCGCGGCCTGGTGCCGCTCACCGCGCACCTGGCCGACCGTGCCGTCGATCTCGGCCCCACCGCCGACCCGTCGTTCCTGGCGGCCGGCGGATGATCGATCACTACTGGAACGAGATGGTCACGGTCGCGCTGCTCGGTACCGACCGGCGCGACCCGCCGGCGCCGCCGGCCGGCGGCCTCGCCGATCTCGCAGCCGACGATCCGCAACCCACGCCGTCGCAGCGCCTGCTGCAGCAGGTGGCGGGTTGCACCATCGTGCGCCGCGCCGGCCTGGTGCCCGGCGCCCCGGCCGCCACCGTGGCGCCGCCGGCCGCCGACCCGCGCTCGGTCACTCCACATTCGGCCACCACCACCTGGCGCCGGGTGGTGGCCGATTGGCCGGTGCTGGAGGACGAATGGGTGCTGGCGGTCATCCGCAGCGGCCGCCGGTTGGCGCCGGAGCTGGTGCCACCACTGCTGGCCCGCCACCGCACCGACGCCACGCGCCACGCGCGCGTGCTGGCGGCCGCTGGCCCGCTGGGTGCGTGGATGATCGATTGGTCGCCGCGGCTGGCGTGCAGCTCGCAGCAGCCGCCCGTCGCCGAGCTGCTCGCCGCGCTCCCCGAGCTGCCGATCCTGCCCGAGCTGCAGCCGTTGCTCGCCGCGCCACCTGCGCAGGTGGCCCGCACGCTCGCAGCCGGGCTGTCGTCCGCTCAGCTCGGCGGCTCGCACCGTGCAGTGCTCGTCAACCTGCTTGCTCGCATGCAGGCTTCCTCCTTGCCGGCCGTGGCGCGGGCGATCGATCGTGTCGATCCTTCGTCGCCATCCATCGGGCTCGCGTTCGCACTGGCGCACCTTGCCCACCTCCGCCATCACATGCTCACCGAACTGGAGCTCGCATGAAACCCGTCGCCCAACCCGCTGGTTCCTCCTCCGTCCTGCGCCCGCACGCGGAGCACGAGTTCGCACACGAGCTCGCCGCCTTGGCGGCCATCGACGATCGCGAGCGGCCGCCGAACTGGCGGCTGTCGCCGTGGGCCGTCGTCACCTACGTGCTCGGTGGCACGTTGCCCGCCGGCACTGTCATCTCGCCGAAGTACGTCGGCCAGCGCCGGCTGGTGGAGATCGCCGTGGCAACGCTGGCCACCGACCGTGCGCTGCTGCTGCTGGGTGTGCCCGGCACCGCCAAGACCTGGCTCAGCGAGCACCTGACCGCAGCCATCAGCGGCGACTCCACGCTGCTCGTCCAGGGCACTGCCGGTACCGCGGAGGAGCAGCTGCGGTACGGCTGGAACTACGCACGGTTGCTGGCCGAAGGCCCCAGCGAGGCGGCGCTGGTGCCCAGCCCCATCTATCGCGCCATGCAGCGCGGCTCCATCGCCCGCGTGGAAGAGCTCACGCGCATGCCCAGCGACGTGCAGGATGCGCTGGTCACGGTGCTCAGTGAGAAGACCCTGCCGATCCCCGAGCTGGGCAGCGAGGTGCAGGCCATCGGCGGCTTCAACGTCATCGCCACCGCCAACGATCGCGACCGGGGTGTCAACGACCTGTCGGCCGCCCTGCGGCGCCGGTTCAACACGGTGGTGCTGCCGCTGCCGGCCGACATCGAAGAGGAGGTGGCCATCGTCGAGCGGCGTGTCGCCGAGCTGGGTGCGGCGTTGCGGTTGCCGGCCGTGCCTGCCGCCGACGAGGAGATCCGGCGTGTCGTCACCATCTTCCGCGAGCTGCGCAGCGGCGCCACCGAAGATGGGCGCACCAGCCTGAAAGTGCCCACCGGCTCGTTGTCCACTGCCGAGGCCATCTCCGTGGTCACCAACGGCATTGCGCTGGCGGCGCACTTCGGCAGCGGGTTGCTCAGCGCCGCCGACGTGGCGGCCGGCATCATCGGCGCCGTGGTCAAAGACCCCGTGCACGATGCGTTGGCATGGCGCGAGTACCTGGAGGCAGTGGTGCGCGATCGGGTCGAGTGGGCCGAGTTCTACTCCGCCTGCCGAGAGCTGTAGCGCCCGATGGTGGCCGTTCACCTGCTCGGCATTCGCCACCATGGCCCGGGGTCGGCCCGGTCGGTGGTGCGCGCTCGACGCGCTGCTGCCCACGGTGGTGCTCGTCGAGCTGCCCGCCGATTGCGAGGCGGCGCTGGCGTGGGTGGGGCATCGGCAGTTGGTGCCGCCGGTGGCGCTGCTCGGGTACGTCGTCGACCAGCCGCACCGGGCGGCGTTCCTTCCCTTCGGCGAGTTCAGCCCCGAGTGGCAGGCATTCGTCTGGGCCGCAGCGCACGGTGTGCCGGTGCGGGCGATGGATCTTCCGTTGGCGAACTCGTTGGCTGCTTCATCGCGCAGCGATGGTGGTGAGCTGCAGCTGGCCGAGCATCCGGTGGGCGACCCGCTGGCGGCGCTGGCCGCAGCCGCCGGCGACCCCGACCCAGAGCGTTGGTGGGACGACGTCATCGAGCACCGCGGCGACGGTACGCCGGCGTTCGATGCGGTGGCCGAAGCGATGGCGGCCGTGCGTGGCGGGTGGGAGGCCGCCTCTGTGGGTGAGGCTCGGCGGGAGGCGTTCATGCGCCACACGCTGCGCAAGGCGATCGCCGAGGGTCACGAGCGCGTGGCGGTCGTGTGCGGTGCGTGGCACGTGCCGGCGCTGTCGCAGCCGTTGCCGTCCGCTGCAGTCGATGCCCGCACGCTGCGCGGCTTGCCGAGGGTGAAGGTGGGCGTCAGCTGGGTGCCCTGGACCCACCGTCGCCTGGCCAGCGCGACGGGTTACGGCGCCGGAGTGCGCAGCCCCGGCTGGTACGCCCACGTGTTCCGGCACCCTGGGCCGGCCGGCATCAGCCGATGGTTCGTGTCGGCTGCTCGCCTGCTGCGAGCTCGCGGGCTGTCCGCATCGCCCGATCACCTCATCGCGGCCACTCGCACCGCCGGTGCCTTGGCCGCGCTGCGGCAGCGGCCGCGCCCGGGCCTCGACGAGGTGCTCGACGCCGCCGACACGGTGATGGCGGGTACCGCCGGGCTGGCGCTCATCGATCGTGAGCTGATCGTGGGCGACGCGATCGGTGAGGTGCCCGACGACGCACCGCAGGTGCCCTTGGCCCGCGACTTGGCAGCGCAGCAACGCAGAGTGCGCCTGCAGCCCACCGCCGACGCGAAGTCGATCGAGCTCGATGTGCGTACCCCCAACGGCCGGAATCGCTCCGTGCTCCTGCACCGCATGCGCGCGCTCGGTGTGTCGTGGGGTGTGGTCGAGCAGGGTCGCGGCAGCAGCGGCACCTTTCGCGAAACCTGGGCGTTGCGGTGGGAGCCCGAGCTCACCATTCGGGTCATCGAGTTGTCCGCTCACGGCACCACCGTCGCCGCGGCTGCCGCGCATTGCCTGCTGGAACGTGCGGGCGAGGCCACCGCGCTCGCCGATCTCGTGCACGTCCTCGACCTCGCGTTGCTGGCCGACCTACCCGAGGTGGTGCAACCGGTGGTGACGCGTGTCGAGGCGCACGCTGCGCACGACCCCGACGTCGTGCAGGTGATCGACACGCTCGGCCCGCTGGCGAGGGCGCTGCGCTACGGCGACGTGCGCGGCACCGACGCCGCTGCGCTGCGGCGGGTGTTCGACGGGCTCGTCATCCGTGTGCTCGCCGGCGCACTGATGGCCTGTCGGTCGCTCGACGACGATGCTGCTGCGGCGATGGTCGAGCGCCTCGCCGGTGTGCAGGCCGCGCTGGCGCTCACCGACCACCAAGCCCGGCGTGGCGAGTGGCCGGCGGTGCTGACGCTGATCGCCGAACGCAGCGATGTGCACGGTCTGGTACAGGGCCGTGCCGCCCGTCTCCTGCATGATGGCGGCGCGTGGGGGCGCGCGCAGGTCGGCAATCGGGTGTCACGGGCGTTGTCGACGGGCACGCCACCGGCCGTCGGTGCATCCTTCGTGGAAGGCTTCGTTGCGGGCAGCGGCACCGTGCTGGTGCACGATCGCGACCTGCTCGACGTCATCGATGCATGGGTGTCGTCGTTGGCGCCAGATTCGTTCGTGGCCACCGTGCCGTTGCTGCGGCGCACGTTCGGCGGGTTCGAGCCGGCCGAGCGGCGGCAGTTGGGAATGCTGCTCGCCCACCTGGCGCCGGCCGCGGGTGTCGGCTTCGGTTCCGGTGTCGATGCCGCCCGAGCGGCGGCAGCGATGGTCACCGTGCGCCAGTTGTTGGGGGTGGCCGAGTGACCGATGTGCAGGCAACGGGTCGCGTCAGCGATGGCGAACGGCTGCGCCGCTGGAGAATGGTGCTGGGTGCCACCGAGGAAGGCGACGCCGACACCGGCCAAGGCGTCACCGGTGTGCAGTTGGAGGGCAACGATGCACGCATCGATGGTGCGCTCGCGGCCGTGTACGACGCAAAGCCCAGCCGTCGAGGTGGTGGGTCACGTGCGGGTGGCCTGGGTTCGTCGGCGCCGGCCGTGGCGCGCTGGCTGGGCGACATCCGTCGCTACTTCCCCACCAGCGTGGTGCAGGTGTTGCAGCGCGACGCCATCGATCGGCTGCAACTGCGTCAGCTGCTGCTCGAGCCGGAGATGCTCCGCGCCGTGGAGCCCGATCTCCACCTGGTGACGCTGCTGATCGAGCTCAACAAGCTGCTGCCCGATGCCACCCGGTCGACTGCTCGCCAGCTGGTGGCGCAAGTGGTGGAGGAGATCGAGCGCAGGCTGGCCTCGCGCACGAAGCAGGCGGTGCACGGTGCACTCGCCCGATCGCAGCGCACCCGTCGGCCGCGCCCCCCGACATCGACTGGGGTCGCACCATTCATGCCAACCTGCGCCACTACCTTCCCGAGCAGCACACCGTCATCCCCGAACGGCTGGTCGGCTTCGGCCGGCGCCAGCGCAGCCTGTCGCGCGATGTGATCGTGGCCATCGATCAATCGGGCAGCATGGCCGACAGCGTGGTCTATGCCTCCGTGTTCGGCGCAGTGCTTGCTTCGATGCCGGCGCTGCGCACACATGTCGTCGCGTTCGACACGGCGGTTGCCGATCTCACGCCGCTGCTGCACGACCCGGTCGACGTGCTGTTCGGGGTGCAGTTGGGCGGAGGTACCGACATCGCCCAGGCAGTCGGCTACTGCCAGCAGCTCATCACCCGGCCCGCCGACACCGTGCTCGTGCTGGTGAGCGACCTGTTCGAAGGTGGCAACGCGTCACTGCTGCATCAGCGCATCGCGGCGTTGCACCAGGCGGGTGTGTGCGTGGTGGTGCTGCTGGCGCTCAGCGACGAGGGTGCCCCTACCTACGATCACACGCAGGCCGCAGCGTTCGCGGCCCTGGGTGTGCCCAGCTTCGCCTGCACCCCCGATGCCTTCCCCGACCTGTTGGCCGCCGCGTTGGAGGGCCGCGACGTCGGCCGCTGGGCCAACGAGCACGGCCTGCACACCGCGGTCGCGCCTGCGGTCTGAATCGGTAGCAGGTTCAGAGCATCCGGCGACGGAAGCGGCGACGCAGGCGTCGGCGAGGTGCCATCGGTGCGAACACTGCGCGTCGGCGGGGGAAGAAGCGGAAGATCATGCACGAATCATCCGCGCCACTTGTGGTCGAAGTGTGAAGGAGTCAGTACCGGTGGGCCGTGTGCGCAGCTGCCGGGTCATTGCTGCACGCCCCGGCCATCGCGATAGGTTCCGCTGGATGCCCGCTGCCCGGAAGATCGCGTTCATCGGGTCGCATTCGGTCCGCAAGACGAACGCGGTGCACTCGTTCGCCGGAGCGGTCGGGCGCAGCGGTCGCAGCGTGGAGGTGGGCCGCGAGGTCGTGCGCTTCAGCCCGATGGGGATGAACGAGCGGGCGACGCCGGAGGCCCAGCTGTGGGTGATCATGGCCCAGATCCGTGAGGAGCTGGAGCTGCGCGGTCGGGCCGAGGTGTTGGTGCTCGACCGGGCCCTGATCGACAACTTCGCCTACTTCTTGCGTGCCACCAAGGGGCAGGACCCGTTCGATGTCACCCCGCTGGTTGCCCGCTGGTCCACCACCTACGACCTGTACGTGCGGCTGCGGCCCGACACGCCGCTGTTGGCCGACGGTGTGCGCAGCACCAACGAACGGTTCCGCAACGAGATCGAGAAGATCCTCGACATGATCCTCCCGAAGTTCGTGCCGCCGGACCGGCTGATCGAACTGTGGGCATCGGAGGTGACCGACTCGTACGACTGGCCGAGCCTGGTCGAACGACTGTGCGGGCCGCCGCTGCGCGGTGAGGTCGTGCAACGGCCGATCAGCGACGCGCTCACGCTCTGGGACTGACGCGCGCTCACGCCTTCTTCACGATGGTGACGGTGCCGGCAGCGCCGTCGACCTTCACGGTGTCGCCCTCGCCGATGATGCGGGTGGCATCATGCACCAGTACCACGCACGGAATGCCGAACTCGCGGGCCACCGTTGCCGCGTGCGACAGCATGCCGCCGGTCTCCACCACGACCGCTGCCGCCGGGATGAACAGCGGCGTCCACGGGGTGTCGGTGAAGGGAGCGACGAGAATGTCGCCCGACTCGATCTCGCGCTCGAACGCGGCCTCGGTGTTGAGGATGATGCGTGCCCGCCCGGTGGCCACACCGGCACTGACGCCGAGACCGGTGAGTGCTTTCGTGGCCACGACCTTTGCCCGCTTGGTCGGCACGACGTCGCCCACCCATGCGTCGGGCAGGGTGTAGTCGTGAGCCTGCGTGTGCTGCTTCTTGCGGCTGATGACGAGGGCTGCGAGGCCATCGACGGGCTTGTTCTTCACCAGCGAATCGACCTCGGCGTGGGTGAGGAACTGCATGTCGTCGGCCCGCTTGATGTGGCCGGCAGCGACCAGTCCGTCGGCGGTGGCCAGCAGTGGTGGCCGGAGTCGACGGGTGGCCAACACCCAGACGGCCTTGGTGAGCTCGCGCATCGCGGTGAACCGCTGAGCCTGCGCGAGCGCCGTGTCGAACGCTGCGCGGACGTCGGGCGCCAGCGTGGCGCGCACCGACTTCTCCAGCTTCACCCGTGCCCCGGCTGCAGCCTTCTGGTGCGCGGCAGGCGACTCGGCGGGCTTGAGTGCCATCATCGACTTCACCTGTGAGATCACGAACGTGGGGTTCTCGCCCCAGTCGGCCACCATCGGGTCGGCCTCACCCTGCACGCGGAAGCCGTAGCGGTGGATGAACTCGTCGAACTCGTCGGCGAAGGCTTCCCACCCGCGGTCAGGCGGGTCGGCCAGTGCGGCGATGACCGCCGCGGTGTCGCCGCTCTCGACCACTTTGCGGACTGCAGCGTGCTTGCGGGCGACGAGCGCCAGGTCGTACAGCTTGAGGGCCGGCTTCGAGCTCTCCACGTCGCCCAGGCCACTGCACAGCCCGATGATGGCGTTCGGGTCACCGCCGCCGGCCGCGATGACGCCGGCCAACCGCACCGACATCTCGCCCGCCGCGGTCGACACGACGAGGTGACGGTTGAACACTTCGAGGGTGGAGGGCACGAGATCCTGGAAGCGCTTCCATGCCTGCTTCGGCGGCAACGCTCGATCGTGTGCGGCCACGCCCTGCAACTGGTCGGAGTAGAACTCCTCCTGGTCTGTGCGCGACTGGGCCTCGGCTGCTTCACGTTGTGTGGTGGCGACCACCATCGCTTGCGCCACCTTGTCCGCCGGTGCGCGCACGATGTAACGCAGCGCGTCGTCGCTGCCCTGGAAGAACTGGCCCGCCATCGCGGTGGCGATGTCGGGGTCGATGCAGCTCATCGCCGCCACCGAGAACCCGACGTTGAGCGTGAGGCGGCCGGCGGTGATGCCGAAGAAGTTCCCGACCGGCGGTGGGTACACCTTCACCAAGTTGCCCGACGGGTAGGCGTTCATCAGGTCGCGCAGCCCGCGAGCGTCGAACTGGTTGTACATCGTCGCGGTGAACGGCGACAGGACGCCCGGGATCACCTCCCCGCCATTGGTGGTGGTCCACACGTCGTACCGCGGATTCGCCGCGGTGTCCCAGTCCGTCCGAAATGCCCCCATGAGCGCACATCATTGCGCGCTCATCCGAGTGTCAGCGTCCCGACAGGTGTGCACGTGCCACTCGGACGGACCCGACGCACTCGGGTGGTCGGCTGGCACTCGGGTGACGCGGTCGCTGCCGGTACTGCCGGTCAGTCCTTCCGGTCAGTCCTTCTGGGTGCCGACCTTGAGGTCTTTGAAGGGCGACTTGCTGTCGATGCCCAGGTCCTTGGGCAGACCCGAGCACGCGCTCGCCGACGATGTTGCGCATCACCTCGTCGCTGCCCCCGGCGATGCGGCCACCGGGCGTGCCCAGGATGAGCGCGCTCCAGGCGTACGTGCCCCACTCGCCGTTGTCGGCGATCAGCTTGGGGCCCAGCACCTTGGAGACGAAGTCGCACAACCGCAGCGAGTTGAGCGTGCCGGCGAGCTTGGCGATGCTCATCTCCGGCCCGGGCAGCTGGCCGGCCTTGATCTTGTCCATCGCTCGCTGGTTGTTGTAGCCGGCGACCTTCTGGTGGATGAGCAGGTTGGCCAGCTCGTTGCGGATCAACGGGTCGGTGTCGAGGCCGAAGTGGCGCACCATCTCGATGACCCGCGTGTACATGTTGATGCCGCCGCCACCGCCGCCGCCGGCACCGATGGCGGCGCGCTCGTTCATCAGCGTGGTGAGGGCCACGTTCCAGCCGTTGTTGACGTCGCCCAGGCGGTGGTCGTCGCGCACGCGCACCTCGTTGAAGAACACTTCGTTGAAGCTGGCGCCGCCGGTCATCTGGCGCAGCGGGCGCACTTCCACGCCCGGCGCGTGCATGTCGACGATGAAGCCGGTGAGGCCCTTGTGCTTGGGCATGTCGGGGTCGGTGCGGGCGATGATCTCGCCGAGGTCGCTGAACTGGGCGCCGGTGGTCCACACCTTCTGGCCGGTGATGATCCACTCGTCACCGTCGCGCTCGGCCTTGGTCTGCAGGCTGGCCAGGTCGCTGCCGGCCCCGGGCTCGCTGAACAGCTGGCAGCCGACGAGGTCGGCGCGATACATCTTCTGCAGGTAGAGGTCTTTGGCGACCTCGCTGCCGTGAGCGAGGATCGTGGGCGCCACCATGCCGAGGCCGATGACGAACGGGCCCTGGCTGGGGATCTCGTACTGCGCTTCCAGCCGCAGGTAGGCGCGCTCGTACGCGGCGGGCAACTCGCGGCCCCCGTACTGCTTCGGGCCGAACGTCCAGCCGAAGCCGGCGTCGAACTTCTTGCGGCGCCACTCGCAGGCGACCGCGACGTCGGCGAGCTCCTGCTCGCGATCCTTCTCCTCGAAGACGGCCACCTTGTCGGCGCCCCTTCGCCCCACACGAACTTCTTCTCGGAATCCTTGCGAGCAGCGTTCGCTTCCAGGAACGCACGAGCGTCTGCTTCGAACTCTTCCAACGTGATCTCAGCCATGCGCGGAACCGTAGACGCGCGCTTCCAAGATTCTCGATCCGAGCGACCTGGTGCCCGCGGCGGTTAGCGTTTTGTCGATGCCTCGCCACCTCACCATCGCTGCCGCCCAGATGGGGCCCGTGCAGAAGGAGCACACTCGTGAGCAGGTGGTGGCCCGCCTCGTCGCGATGCTGCACCAGGCGCATGCGATGGGAGCCGAGCTGGTGGTGTATCCCGAGCTCGCGCTCACGACGTTCTTCCCGCGCTGGTTCGTCGACGACATCAGTGAGGCCGACCACTACTACGAGCGCACAATGCCCAGTGCCGCCACGCAGCTGCTGTTCGACGAAGCGAAGCGGCTGGGCGTCGGCTTCTGCCTCGGGTACGCGCACATCGACGACGCCGGTCACCGATGGAACGTGCAAACCCTGGTCGAGCGCGACGGCAGCATCGTCGCCACCTACAAGAAGACGCACATCCCCGGCCACGAGCACCACGAGCCCGAGCGACCGTTCCAGCACGCCGAGCGCTACTACTTCGAGCCCAGCCCCGACGGCTTCGGGGTGTGGCGGGCGTTCGGCAGCATCGTCGGCATGGCCATCTGCAACGACCGGCGCTGGCCCGAGACGTATCGCGAGATGGGGTTGCAGGGCGTCGAGCTGGTGCTCATCGGCTACAACACACCCATTCACTACGTGCCCGACCCCAGCCAAGACATCCTGCAGGGCTTCCACAACGCGCTGGTGATGCAGAGCGGCGCCTACCAGAACGGCACGTGGGTGGTCGGGGTGGCCAAAGGCGGCGTGGAGGAAGGCGTCGACTCGCTCGGCCAGTCGATCATCGTCGCTCCCAGCGGCCAGATCGTGGCGCAGACGCTCACCACCGACGACGAGGTGATCGTGGCTCGGTGCGATCTCGACTGGTGCGCTCGCTACAAGGGCACGCTGTTCGACTTCGACCGTTACCGCCGCCCCGAGGTGTACGGCCGCATCACGTCGCAGCGCGGCGCCGTGCTGCCCGACTGACGGTTCGCAGCATGTCGCTCACCGACGCGATCGTCATCTTCCTCGCGGGCATGGCCGCGGGCACGATCAACACGATCGTCGGCTCCGGTTCCCTGATCACGTTCCCCACCCTCATCGCGCTCGGCTACCCGCCGTTGCTGGCCAACGTGTCCAACAACATCGGCCTCGTACCCGGGTCGCTCTCGGGTGCGTACGGCTACCGACGCGAGCTGTCCGGGCAGGTCCACCTCGCCGCGACGGCTGTTGCCGGCCTCGGCGATCGGTGCGTTGACGGGGTCGACCCTGCTGCTCACGTTGCCCAGCGACGCCTTCGACAAGGTCGTGATCGTGCTGATCGTGGTGGCACTGGCACTGGTCGTCGCCGGGCCGGCGATCTCGCGACGGCTCGCTGCTCGTCGCGCGCGGCGGTGAACACGGCCACGACGTGACCCCCCGTTGATCGGCCTGGGGCGGCTGCGGGGTGACGGCGGCTACCGGTGCCGCTCAGGGCATCATCCTCACGGCCGCTGATGTGGGCATCTTGATCGACGACCACCTGCAACGCCTCAACGCGTGCAAGAACGTGCTGGCGTTCGCCGTCAACACGGTCGCGGCCGTCGTGTTCATCTTCACCACCACGGTCGACTGGAAGGTGGTGGCATGCATCGCGGTCGGCTCCACCATCGGCGGCCAGATCGGCGCTCGCTATGGCCGCCGCCTCGACCCGCGGATGCTGCGCGCCCTCATCGTCGTGGTCGGGCTCACCGCGTTGGTCCGGCTGTTGTGACGCCGTCGCGCGCGCACTCGCAACATGCGTTTTCCCGGCCGTCTCGCAATCGAGCCGTGTCTTTGACAAAATGTAAAACGTGACGGTCGAGTTCATCCTCAACGGCGCTCCGGTCTCGGTGCGATCCGATCATCCCCACCTGCTCGCCGCGCTCCGCGAGGAGCTCGACGTCACGTCACCCAAGGACGGCTGCTCGCCGCAGGGTCAGTGCGGGTGCTGCACGGTGATGATCGACGGCAAGGTGCAGATCTCCTGCACGTACGCGGTGGAGAAGGCTGCCGGCCGGGTCGTCACCACGCTCGAGGGCGTCGACGAAGCGGAACGCACGCGCTTCTCCGATGCCTTCGCCGCGTGTGGTGGCCTGCAGTGCGGCTACTGCATCCCGGGCATCGTGATGCGGGCGAAGGCGCAGATCGACAAGAAGGGCGCGGGGTTGCAGCGCGACGACATGGCCCGCCACCTCGGCGCCCACCTGTGCCGGTGCACCGGGTACGTGAAGGTGCTCGACGCCATCGAGGCTGTCGCCAAGGGAACACCTGTCGACCCTGCACTGCCGGGCGGCATCGGCACCAGCGGCGCCAAGTACGAGGCTGCCGAGCTCACCTTGGGCGACCGCGGCTACGTCGACGACCTGCGCGTGCCCGGCATGTTGCACGGGGCGCTGCACCTCACCGCCCACGTGCGCGCCGACATCGTGCGCATCGACACCTCGGTCGCCGCTGCCGCCGACGGCGTGGTGGGCGTCTTCACGGCAGCCGACATACCGGGCGAGCAGTACGTGGGCATCATCTACAAGGACTGGCCCGTGTTCATCGGTGAAGGCCAGCGCACTTCGTATGCCGGCGACGTGTTGGCGATCGTGGTTGCCGAGACGAAGCAACA
The DNA here is from genome assembly GCA_016722025.1 of Acidimicrobiaceae bacterium. Taxonomy (GTDB): domain Bacteria; phylum Actinomycetota; class Acidimicrobiia; order Acidimicrobiales; family Ilumatobacteraceae; genus UBA668. The sequence continues at coordinate 276,318 of JADKGZ010000004.1, read as the reverse complement.
GGCGCGAGCGGCGGCTGCGCTGGTGCAGGTGGAGTACGGGGTGCTGCGGCCGATCGTCGATCCGGTCGCCGCCATCGACGACCCCGAGATCGCGGTGTTCGGCACCAAGAACAACGTGCTCTCCGTCAGCGAATACGCGCGTGGCAACACCGACGACTCGTTGGCCGCCAGCGCGCACGTGGTGCACGAGGTGTTCAACACGCAACGCATCGAGCACGCCTTCCTCGAGCCCGAGAGCACGCTGGCGGTGCCCGGCGACGGGCACCTGCTGGTCTACTCGGGTGGCCAAGGAGTGTGGGACGACCGCGACCAGATCGCTGCTCTGCTCGGTGTGGGCATCGACGCGGTCACGGTGGAGCTGGTCTCCAACGGTGGTGCGTTCGGCGGCAAGGAGGACATGAGCAACCAGGGGCAGACCGCGCTGGCTGCCTTCCTGCTGCAGCGCCCGGTGAAGTGCACGCTGTCGCGCGAGGAGAGCTTCCTGATCCATGCCAAGCGGCACCCGATTCGCCTCGAGTACTGGGCAGGTTGCGATGCCGACGGCCACCTGACCGCGCTGCGCGTGCGCGGCATCGGCGACAGCGGCGCCTACGCGAGCGTGGGGATGAAGGTGCTCGAGCGTGCTGCCGGCCACGCGAGCGGCCCGTACCGGGTGCCCGACATCGACGTGCACTGCACCGCCGTGCGCACCAACAACCCGGTGTGTGGGGCGTTCCGTGGCTTCGGCGCCAACCAAGCCCAGTTCGCGATGGAAGGGGTGATGGATCGCCTGGCGGAGCAGGTTGGCATCAGCGGGTGGGAGATGCGCAAGCGCAACGTCATCCGCCCCGGCGAGGTGTGGGGTCCGGGCCAGATCATGGACGACGGCGCGGGTGGCGCGGAAGCGTGCCTCGATCGGGCGAAGCCGCACATCGATGCAGCGCTCGCCGCCGGCAAGGCGGTGGGGATGGGTCTCGGTTTGAAGAACTCCGGGCTGGGCAACGGCTTGCGCGAGGTGTGTGCAGCGGTGGTGCGCTTCCGCTCTGCAGACGGGCGCGTGGAAGTGCGTCACGGCTTCACCGAGATGGGCCAGGGCGTGCACACGGTGGCCCTGCAGACCGCAGTCACGGAGCTGGGCATCGACCCGGCGCGCATCGAGGTGATCGTCGACACCACGCGCCAACTCGGCTTCGGCCAGACCACCGGCAGTCGCGGCACGCTGATGGTGGCCGCCAGCGTGCAGCACGCCTGCCGGGTCGCTCTGGCCGCCGAGTGCGCGCCGGATGTGGATCACTATGCCGAGCACGTCGTCGACTGGACGCAGAAGCTGGGCGATCCGGCGGTGCCCAACCCCACCATCCACGCGGCGTTCGGCTTCGCCGCGCAGGTCGTCGTCGCCGATCGCGACACGGGCGCGATCGAGAAGGTCGTCGCCATCCACGACGTTGGCAGGGCCGTCAATCCGCGCCTGTGCGAAGGCCAGATCGAAGGCTCGGTGCACATGGGCCTGGGGTATGCGCTCTCCGAGGACTTCCCCAGCGACGAGCATGGTTTCCCGACCAACATGACCTTGCGCAGCCTGGGCATCCTGCGCCCGAAGGACGTGCCCCCCATCGAGGTGGAGCTGGTCGAGGTGCCCCAACCGCGTTCGGCATACGGCATCAAGGGGGTGGGCGAGATCGGCCTGGTGCCCACGAGCGGTGCAGTGGCCGCGGCGCTGCACATGGTCGACGGTGTGTGGCGCAGCACTCTGCCCATGGGCCGAGTCACCGCCGACGACTGAGCAGTCGCCACGCTCAGCGCTCGCCGCGACAGCGGTGGGCGTCGCGGAACACACCACACCCGCAGTGCCAGCAGGTGCACGCGTGTCTGCGAGGATCTGGCGATGGACACTCCGATCAGCGGGCACTGCGACCCCCGGTACGCGAGCGTGCGCGACGCCTTCGAAGGCAACTTCCTCGAGCGCGGCGAAGTGGGTGCAGCAGTGTGCGTGATGGTGCGCGGCGAGGCAGTGGTCGATCTTGTCGGCGGCTGGGCCGATGAGGCGCGCACGCAGCTCTGGCGTCGCGACACGCTGGTGAACTTCTACTCCGTCGGCAAGGCCATCGTCGCCTTGTTGGCGCTGCAGCTCGTCGATGACGGCTCGGTCGGTCTCGACGATCCGATCGCTTCGGTGTGGCCCGAGTTCGCCGCCGGCGGCAAGCAGCGCGCCACCATCCGCGAAGCGCTCTGCCACCGCGCCGGTGTGCCTGCGATCCGCGAGCGACTCACCGACGACGATCTCTGGGACTGGCAGCGGATGGCCGACGCACTTGCCGCCACCGACCCGTGGTTCGAACCCGGTTCGCGGCACATCTACCACACCAACACGTACGGTCATCTCGTGGGCGAGATCGTTCGTCGGGTGACCGGCGAGTTGCCGGGTGCCCGGTTGCGCCGCCTCACGGAACCGCTCGCGGCCGATGTGCACTGGGGTCTCACCTCCGACCAGCAGGCCCGCTGCGCAGATGTCATCTGGGCGCCATCGGCACCCCTGGGCGCGATCGACCCGTTCACCATCGAAGGCGATGCTCATCTTCCGATGCTGGGCTACTTCAACCCGCCCGGCTACTCGTCGAACGGTGTCGTCAACACGGCCGAGTGGCGCGCCGCGCAGGTGCCTTCCACCAACGGCCACGGCACGGCGGTCGGGCTGGCCCGCCTGTATGGCGCGATCATCGAGCCGCACCGGCTGCTGTCGCCCGCGCTGCTCGCGGAGGCCACCCGGGTTCAGTCGGAAGGGCCGTGCCCGGTGTTGGGTGAGGACGTCGCGTTCGGCCTCGGGTTCGTACCCACCTCCGGTCGCCGGCCGCTGGGCACGAACTCGCGCAGCTTCGGCCACTTCGGCACCGGAGGTGCGTTGGGCTTCGGCGACCCCGACGCCGGCGTGTCGTTCGGCTACGTGATGAACCACGTGATCCCGCGCTGGCAGAGCACTCGCAACCGCACCCTGATCGACGCGGTCTACGCCGCGTTGTAGTTCCGGTGCGCGGTTCGGCCGGCGCGGTTCGGGTGGCGCGGTTCCGGTAGCGCGGTTCCGGTAGCGCGGTTCGGCTGGCGCGGCTCAGCGGGTACGAGTGTCGACCAGGCGAGCGTCGGCAACGTCGTCGAAGGTGCCGGCGACGAAGTAGCCCTGCAGGTCGGCGATGATGTGCGTGCTCGCGGAGGTGAAGACGCAGGCCCGGCCATCGGCGCCGAACTGCACTGCCGCCAGGTTGGCGATCGTCTGCCCCGCACCATCTGTGTTGAGGTTCGACGAGGCACCGGCAGCAGTGCCGCATGCGAGCACCTGCAGGTAACCGCCGGCCGTGGCCCCGGTTGCGCTGATGGACACGAGTGCCGAGCGACCGGCGTTGCCGGTGATCGAGGACTGGCTGCCGCTCGCCGGCGCTGCGCCGCTGCGCGTGTCGAGCAGGCGAACGTCGGCGGTGTCGTCGAACGCGCCGGGTGCGAAGTAGCCCTGCAGGTCGGCGATGACGTGAGTGGCGGTCTCGTTGTAGATGCAGGCCTTGCCGGCGGCATCGAACTGCACCACTGCGAGCACGGCGCGGGTCTGGCCGGCAGCGTCGGTGTTGAGGTTCGACGACCCGCCCGGCGCGGCGTCACACGCGAGCACCTGCAGGTATCCGGAACCAGCGGGGGGGGTGGCGGCCACCGACACGACGGCCGAGCGGTTGGGCAGCCCGGTGATGGTGGTCCGCGTGCCGGCGGTGCGACGCGCGCCACTGCGCGTGTCGAGCAGGCGAACGTCGGCGGTGTCGTCGAACGCGCCGGGTGCGAAGTAGCCCTGCAGGTCGGCGATGACGTGAGTGGCGGTCTCGTTGTAGATGCAGGCCTTGCCGGCGGCGTCGAACTGCACCACTGCGAGCGCGGCGCGGGTCTGGCCGGCAGCGTCGGTGTTGAGGTTCGACGACGCCCCGGGCGCGGCGCCGCACGGCAGCACCTGCAGGTACCCGGGCCCGGCTGTGGCGGTGGCGACGATGGAGACCAGTGCCGACCGATTGGGAAGCCCGGCGATCTCCGTGTGCGTGTTCGCGGGAGTGAGGTTGCCGGTGTCGACGGTGGCGCTGATGGCGGCGCCGTCGGGGTGCGCAGCGTGAGGACTTCACCCTTGTCGTCGATGTCGCCCGAATAGGTGCCGCCCATGAGGCAGCACGAGAACGCGCCCACCAACGAACCGGCCTCGGCGGAAGCGAACACGACGCTCTGCCCGGCCAGCAGCACCGTGCCGCCAGGTACTACGAGATCGATGCCGTCGATGCTGAACCCGCTGATGTCGACGGTGTCGTTCGAGTCGTTGGCGATGACGACGTGCTCGGGTACCGAGAACACCGGCTGGCGCTGGACCGAGGAGACGCGAACGGCGGGTACCGCCGGCTGTGGCGTGCCCGCCACGCGGCCGGTGCCGGCGAACGTGCCGAGGATGCGGTTGAACTGCGGTGTGACGTACGAGCTCATGATGCGGTTGCCCGCTGAATCCGGAGACTCGTCGTTGCCGTAGGTGCCCCAGATCTGCCGGTCGAGCGCAGCTTCCGCTCGTACCTGCTCGTTGAGCTGCGCCACCCGCGCTGCAACCGTGGTGGGATCGAGCAGCTGCTCGGTGAGCTCGCGGATGCGGCGGCGAACCAGTTGCGAGAGCAGCGGATCGAACCAGAAGGGCGCGAACAGCGGGCCACCGGGCTGCTCGAACGAGCCGCCCACGTACACCGTGCTGTCGAGGGCCCCGAGCGTGTTCGACCAGCGCCGGCCGAGGACGAGGTCGTAGTCGCTCGGAATGGTGCCCCATCTTCCGTGCTCGTCGAGGTACAGCCGGTAGTTCTTGTGGCCCCAGTCCTGGTGCTGGATCACCACCGAGGCAGCGAGGGCGTTGACCACCGAGGGCACGTTGACGTTCGCCGAGATCCAGTTGCGCAGGGAGGTACCCGAGAGCGAGTTGGTGGTGCGGATCAGCGAGCGCAATGCGTCGTCGTTCTGGTACTCGAACGTCTCCTTCTCGTACTTCGTGCGCAGCGAGGTCTGCGACAGGTTGGCGTCGCCGGCGGCGAGCAGCCCGAACACGCGGCCGCCGCCGACTTCGTAGATGACCGAGTCGTCGAGGCCGTAGCGGTCGCGCCAGGTGCCGTCCTGTTGCTCGAGGTAGGTGTACAGGCCGTAGAACGCGCCGTTGCGCTCGAGGCGCACGGGGAACGCTTGCGAGGCCGGCATGCCGGCGTCGATCATCATCTCCGCCGCGAGGGCTTCACGAAGGAACGACTTGTCGGCGTAGCTGCTGTGGAGCGCGAACTCGTCGACCGGCTCGGGCAGCACGTCGGGGATCATCAGGGTGTGTCCGGCGGGCAGCACCATCTTCCACTTCTTCTTCGGGAACAAGCGCGAGACCTGCCCCTTCACGCGCGCCTTCGAGCCGTCGAAGATGGTGCCGTTGTAGGCGAAGACGCATGGGTAGCCGTCGTCGCCGGTGAGCGTGAGGTCGTTGGCTGCTTGCGCGTAGGTGGCATCGCTGATGAACCACTCGAATCGCGGCAGTCTCGAGGTGACGCTGGTGGCAACCGTGGTGCCCGTGTAGGTGGCCCCGTCGCCTTGACGTGGCCAGGTGCCGGTGGTGCCGTTCGTGGGTGACAGCGATGCCAGGCGGTAGCGCACCAGCGCACCAGCGGCCTGACCGGGGATGGAAGCGGTTGCGGTGGTGCCCGAGACGTTCATCGGGACGAGTACCTCGACACCGAACCCGACGCGGTAGATGAGCGTCGCGGTGGTTGCATTGAGCAGCGTCGCCGTCACTTCGAGCGGCTGTCCGGGGGCGGGGAGCACGGTGTGCGTGACGGCCTTCCACGCGGGGATCAGCCCCGTGCCGGCAACACCGTTCTTCACTCCTATCGTCGGCGGGGCCGAGAGCCAGTTCGCCGGATCCGTGCCCGCGAGCAGCGGGTCGCGGCGCTGCAGCGAGTGCCCGTCGCCGTCGGCGAGAGCGGGCCATTCGCCGGCATCGGCATACGTGAGCTCGTCGACCGTCGTGCCGCTCGCGTCGCGCAGCCGGATGCGTTCGCCGCCGTTGGAGAGTGCACCGCTGTACATCGATCCGGTGACCACGGCGAATCCGTTGGCGGCGATGGCTGCTCCAGGTCCGAAGCAGAAGCCGGTACCGCTGATGCACCAGCCGCCGACATCCACCTGGCCACCGGTGGTGTTGTGCAGTTCGACGAACTCGGCCGCCGGGTTGTCGTCGCCGGGGTGGTAGTGCAGTTCGTTGAGCACCACTACCGCCGGCGCCGCCGCGTCGACGCTCGCGATGGGCAGGAGGGGAACGCTCGTGAGGCACGACGATGCCGCCACCAGCGCAACGAGTGCGCGTTGCATTGCAGGACAGTAGCAATCCGTCGTGGCCGCCCCTTCGGCCGCGGACGTCGTGGTGGTCGTGTCGGTCGCAGCGGTTACCGTTCGGCTCGATGAGCGCCGTCACACCAGGCATGGTCTGCAGCCACCACCACCTGTACTCCGCGCTCGCGCGCGGCATGCCGGCACCGCCTCGGCAGCCCACGAAGTTCATCGAGATCCTCGAGCAGGTCTGGTGGCGGCTCGACGTGGCGCTCGACGAGGAGATGATCCGCTGGTCGGCGATGCTCGCCGCCGTCGAGGCGCTGCAATGCGGCACGACAGCGATCGTCGACCACCATGAGTCACCTTCCGCGATCGAGGGCAGCCTGTCCGTCATCGCAAACGCGTGCGCGGCGGTGGGCGTGCGCACCAACGTCGCCTACGGCGTCACCGATCGGCACGGCGCCGAGGGCGCCCGTCGCGGCCTTGCCGAGAACGAGCGCTTCCTTCGCGCCGGCGGCCGTGGCATGGTGGGCGTGCACGCCGCGTTCACGTGCACCGACGACACGTTGCGCGGTGCAGCCGAGCTGGCGGCGGAACTCGGTGTCGGTGTGCACATCCACGTGGCCGAGGGGCCCGACGATGCGAACGCGGGGGAGCGGTTGCATGCGTTGGCGACCGACGATTGGCATCTCGTCCACTGCGTGCACCTCGACCGCGACCTGCCGGGCACCATCGCGCACAACCCGCGCAGCAACATGAACAACTCCGTCGGCTACGCGCGGCCGGCTGCGCGGCCGAACCGCGTCGTGCTCGGCACCGATGGCATCGGCGCCGACATGCTCGAAGAAGCCCGGCTGGCCTACGTGCGCCTGCGCGAGGACGACGTGCTCGCCTCGCCCGACACGGTCTGGCAATGGCTGGAGAACGGCTACCGGCTGTTCCCCGAGGCCCGTCACGACCGGGTGACGTGGAACTACGACCACGCCGACAGCCCATGGCACGTGGCGTTCACGCCCGGGGTGAGAGCACTGCAGGTGGAGGTCGATGGCGAGGTCCTGCTCGCCGACGGCGTGCCCACTCGAGTCGACCTCGCCGAAGTCCGCGCCAAGGCTGCCGAGCAAGCCCGGCGCCTCTTCGCCCGCCTCTGAGCCGCCGCCCCGCCCCGCGGCCTCTTCCGTGAAGGTGGTGGGCGGGAGGGGGGACGTGCGAATTGTCGAGGGGGTAGCGTGGCGCTCATGAGCACGCCGATGGCCGTCTACCTGCAGGATGCGCACCCGATCCGCGAGGGCATGGCCATCGCCCAGTACGCCGAGGCGAAGGGGTTTCACGCGGTCTGGCAGGCGGAGAGCCGGCTCGTGCGCGAGGCCACCGTGCCGATGGCCGCGTTCGCCAGCGTCACCGACCACATCAAGGTCGGCTCGGGCGTGGTCGACTGCTGGAGCCGCAACCCGGCCCGTCTCGCCGCCACCTTCAGCACCCTCGACGACCTGGCTCCCGGCCGCGTGATCCTGGGCATCGGCGCCTGGTGGGATCCGCTGGCGGCGAAGGTGGGCATCGAACGAGCTCGCCCGCTCACGGTGATGCGCGAGATCGTCACCGTCGTGCGGGCGCTGCTGCACAACGAGACCGTCACGTTCGACGGCACCTACGTGCACCTCGACGGCGTCGAGCTCGACTACGTGTACCAGGAGCGTCGCGCGAAGGACGTGCCCATCTACATCGGCGCCACCGGCATGCAGATGATGGAGCTCACCGGCGAGATCGCCGACGGCGCCGTGCTCAACTACCTCGTCTCCCCCGACTACAACCAGCGGGCGATGGAGGCCTTGGCCGCCGGCGCCGCCAAGGCCGGCCGCAGCATCGACGACATCGACCGGCCACAGCTGGTGGTGTGCAGCGTGCACGAGGACCGCGAGACCGCGCTCGACATGGCGCGCATGATGGTGACCCAGTACCTCGGCCAGCAGCCGCACATCATGAAGGCCTCCGGCGTGCCGCAGCGCTTGCTCGACAAGGTGGGCGAGGTGCTCACCTGGCCCGCAACCCACGACCAGGTGGAAGCCGCCAGCAAGCTGGTGCCCGACGAGATCGTGCAGATGCTCACCGCCAGCGGTACCCCGGCAGAGGCAAAGGCGAAGGTGCAGGAGTACATCGACCACGGGTGTACGTGCCCCATCCTCTACCCGCTGGGCGACGTGCATGCGATGATCGACGCCTTCGCCGACTGACGGGCGGTGCGGCCCGGTGATCACGGCTGCGATGTGACGGGCGACATACCTACACGCGGCCGTGCCGGTTCGGGGCGGATATACGCCGTTCTGCGGATGTGGCGACGGTCGCCCGCAGCGCACACTGCAGGTGTCGGAAAACGCCACGAAGGACGTCTGCCATGTTCACCAGCTACACCCTCAACTTGGAGATCGCCCGGCAGCGCCAGTCAGAAGCGCTGACCCGGTCCGATCGTCATCACTGCCTGTTCCGTCGGCGGCTCGCGGCGACGTCACCGATGTCGTGCGACGTCATCGACATGCCCACCTCGCGAGGCCGAACGTCGGCCGGCGAGTCACTCGTTGCCTGAACAGGCTGCGTCGAGCCCGGCGGGAAGCAACCCGCCGGGCTCGCTCGCGTTCACCAGTAGCGTGCACACCATGCTGCGAGGGCGAAACGGCTTGTCGCCGGTGATGATCGGCCGCCACACGTCGCTGGATCGATTGCTGGGCCTCGTGGAGGCTGCCGAGGTGCGCAGCGGCGACGGGCCCGAGATCGCGCTCGTCTCCGGTGAAGCCGGCATCGGCAAGACCAGGCTGCTGCGTGAGTTCATCGCCGCCCTCCCGGCGGATGTGACGGTGCTGACTGCACAGGCGCGACCCGGTTCGATGGGCCGCCCGTTCGACGTGGTCGGCCAGCTCGGCCCCGCGGGCGACAACTCGGCGGCAACCGCTCGTGCCATCCTGGAGGCCGCGGTCGCCGCCGGTCGCACACTGCTGGTCGTCGAAGACCTGCACTGGGCCGATGCCGACAGCGTGCACTTCATCGAGCAGGTGTGCATGCAGGCGTGGCCACAGCTGGTCATCGTCGGCACCTACCGTGGCAACGACCTGTCGCGCAAGGCACCCGGTGGCGAGCTGGTGCTGCGCCTCGAGCGGCAGCACAACGTGGAGCAGATCCGCCTCGACCGGCTCGACCGGGCGGAGGTCGCCGGTCTGCTCGCTGCCATCGGCAACGCGCCCCCATCCTCGGGCGCGGTCGAGGCCGTCTACCGGCGCAGCGGCGGCATTCCGTTCGTGGTCGAGGAGCTGGTGCGGTGCTGCGGCCCCGACGCGTGCATCGACGACCTGAAGACCGCACAACTGCCATGGTCGCTCGACGAGGCCGTGCGTCAACAGCTGGGTGGCCTGCCGCCCGACGAGCGCCGCGTCATCGATGCGCTGGCGGTGTTCGGCGACCCTGCTCCGTTCGAGATCCTGCTCGACGTGTGCGGGCTCACCGACGATCGCCTGCTCGTCGCGCTGCGCAGCCTCGCAACGCAGAGCATCGTGGTCGAGCCCGAGGACGACACGTTCTGGTTCGGCCATGCACTGGTCGCCGATGCCGTGCAGCAGCAGTTGTTGGGTCGTGAACGCCGCCGGCTGCACGAACGCTCGTTCGCGGCGCTGAGGGCGCAGGTCGAGCCCGACCACGCGGCGCTCGTGCGGCACGCGTCGGGCGCCGGTCAGTTCGAGCTGATCCCGGCGATCGCGCGTGAAGGTGCTCGCCGCTACCTCGATCGCGGTGCATCGTTCCAGGCGCTGCGGTTGGCGAGCGAAGCGCTTGCCGAGGCGCCGAACGATCCGGAGCTGTTGGCCGTGGCCACCGATGCGGCCTGGCGGTTGGAGTTCGGGCGTGAGGCGCTGGCCTATGCCCAGCAGTGGAATGCCAACGCAGTCACCGACCTGGAGCGAGTGGAGTCACTGCGCTTCATCGCTCGCCTTCATCACGAGCTGCTCGACGCAGATCAGCGCGACTTCACGGTGGCCCTGCTGGAGGCGCTGGCCGACACCTTGCCGCAGGGCTTGGCGCGCGGCCGGTGCATCGGCGCCGTCGCGCAGCTGCACATGCTGGCGCGGCGCAGTGCTGCTGCTGTGGATTGGGCCGACCGGGCGCTGGCCGATGCTCGCCGCAACGGCGACCAGTGGCTGGAGGCGCAAGCTTCGGTCGAGCGTTCGTCGGCGCTCGAGCACCTCGTGCCGCGCGACGAAAGTGAGCGGGCGCTGCTGCACGCCAGAGAGCTCGCCCGCCAGGTGGGCGACAGCGTGTTGGAGTGCCGGGCGCTGAACAACTTCCTCGCCATCGTCACGCCTCATGGCGAGATGGGTGCGTGGGCGCGTAGCGAGCTCAGTGAAGCGGCGGCGAGGTGCGGGCTCGACAAGTTGGGCGCCGGCATGCTGGCGCTGTGGGAGGCGGAGGCGGCGATGGCCAGCGGCGACATGCGCGCCATGCGCCAGTTCGTCGCCGAGGCCGGCCAGCACTGGAGCGCCAGGAGCAGCGAGTACTGCCACCAGCGCTCGCACCTGGCCGATCTGCGCATCGAGGAGGGTCTCGTCGCCGATGCGCTCGCAGCCGAGCAGGAGGTGGAGCTGGGCGGGGTCGTGAGCGAGGAGCTGCGACCCAGCGAGTATCGCGTGCATCTGGTTGCGGCGGCTCTGGAAGGTCGCCGGGCCGACGCCGAGCGTGTGTTCTCCGCCATCATCGCGTTGCCACTTGTTCCCGACAAGACGCACTCACTGTGGTTCATGCTGGAAACCGTGCAAGCTGCGCTGCAGGCCGGTGTTCCGGCCGCTCGCGTGCGCTCCGAGTTCGTCGATGGGTGGGCGTTGCCGCACAAGTCGCACGAGTTCCTGCGTCGGCATGCGGAAGGGATGCTGCTGCTCGCCGAAGGCGATGCTGCCGGCGCCGTGGCGGCGCTGGCCGCCGTGCTCGACGAACCAGACCCGGCGCTCTACCTGCCCAGCATCGCCTCGCTCCGCACGGTGCAGGCCAGCGCCATGTTGGCGGCAGGCGATCGCTCCGGCGCGCTGCTGGTGGCTCGCCAGGCGGTCGCCGACCTGAAGGGCTGGCCGGGCTGGCGCCGCGATCGGGCGGAGGCACTCGTGCGCCGGCTGGAGGGCAGTGGTGCGCGCGCGGATGGCGAGCTGACCGCCCGCGAACGCGAGGTGGCGGCGCTGATCGCCGAAGGTCTCACCAACAGCCTGCTGGCCGAGCGGCTGTTCATCTCGCCGAAGACGGCGGCGGTGCACGTCTCCAACATCTTGATGAAGCTGGGCCTCTCCAGCCGTGCAGAGGTTGCCGCGTGGGCCGTGCGGCACGGCGTGGTGCTGCAACCCGGCTGAGCCCGCGGTACCGCATGCCTCGTTGCTACAGCCAGTCGCGGCGCTTGAAGATGCGGTAGAGCACGAAGCTCATCACGACCATGCTGCCCAGCGCGAACGGGTAGCCCCAGAACCAACCGAGCTCGGGCATGTGCTGGAAGTTCATGCCGTAGATGCCGGCGATGAGGGTGGCGCCGAACACGATGGAGCCCCAGGCGGTGAGCTTCTTCATCACCAGGTTCATCTGGTTGCTCATCACCGCCAGGTGGGCATCGACCGCGTTGCCCACGAGCTCGCGCAGTTCGTCGACGAGGTCGACCGCTCGCAGCAGCTTGTCGAAGGTGTCGCGCAGCACCACCAACGCCTCACCGTCGACCCACTGCACTTCCTTGCGCAGCAGTGCCGACAGCACCTCGCGCAGCGGCACGACTGCACGTCGCAGCTCCAAGAGCTTCCGCCGCACCCCGAACAGATCCTGCTGCACTTGCCGCTCTGCCTGCAGCGGCTCGCCGAAGATGCGGTCCTCGATGCCTTCGAGGTGGTCCTCCAGGATGTCGGTGGAGTCGAAGTAGCCGTCGACCAGTTCCTCGATCACCGTGGCCAGCATCATCCCCGCGCTCACATCGGGGGCCAAGCGTTGGATGCGGGCCAGCGCCACGGTGGGGTCCCACTCGCGACCCTTGTCGTCGTGGAGGCGAACGGTGATGAACCACCCATCGCCCACGTACATGTCGACCTCGCCCAAGCTGCCGCTGAACGCGACCACGTACGCATGGTCCGCGAAGCGTTGCATCGTGGGTCGTGCGGCGCGGCGGCGGGCTTCGTCGAACGTGCGGTCACCGAGACCGAACTGCTGGTCGAGCGACTCGAGTTCTTCGCTCGTGGGGTCGAAGACATCCATCCACGTCGTGGTGCCGAACTCGTGTTGTGTGATCACACCGGCGATCGTACGAGGGCCGGGCTTCGTCGGCGGTGTTGTCGGCACTACGCTGGCACAACTATGGGTCAGCAGATCGGTGTCATCGAAAAGTCCAGCTCGAACCCCGGTGTGGTTCGCTTCGAGGCCAACCGCAACCTGACGGGCATGGGGCACGAGGTGTTCCACTCCGTCGCCGAGGCCATCGGCTCGCGACCGGCGGCCGCTCTGGCTCGCAACCTGCTCTCCACCGGCCAGGTGGCCACGGTGCACGTGTTCGGCAACATGATCACCGTCGATCTGGCGAAGGGCTGCGACAGCGCAGGCCTCGGCGACGTCGTGCGCGATCTCTACCAGTACTGGAAGCCGGGCATGGAGATGCCCACGTTCGACGACGTCGCGCCCGATGCCGGTGCGGCTCCGGCTGCCGCCACCGCTGCCGAGGGTGTCAGCGGCCCCGAGGCCGCGTACCTGTCACTGGTGCCGTCCACCTTGGTCGATCGCAGCCGAGCAGCACTGGCCAAGTGGAAGGCCGGTCACTGAGAATCCGGGCGGCTGCGTTACGCAGTGCCGGGTCTCCGGCCGTACGGTTGCGTCGGTGATCGCCGCAACTCTCACCTTGAACGAGGCAGCCGAGCTGCTCGGCGTGCACTACATGACCGCCTATCGCTACGTGCGGCTGGGCCTGTTGCCGGCGAACAAGGTGGGCGGCACGTGGCAGGTGGCCCGTGCCGATCTGGAGACGTTCCGCTCCGATGCCGCACCTGCCGCCGGTGGTGGGCGGCGGCGGGCACCGTGGGCCACGCGGCTGGAGTCGCGACTGGTCGCCGGCGATGCTCGCGGTGCGTGGGGTGTGGTGGAGGCGGCGTTGGCGGCCGGGGCCGAGCTCGACGAGATCTACCTCGACCTCATCAGCCCGGCCATGCAGTCGATCGGCACGCGGTGGGCCGCCGGCGAGTTGGAAGTATCGATCGAACATCGGGCAACCGGCATCGCCTTTCGGTTGATCGGCCGGCTGGGTCCTCGCTTCGCTCGCCGCGGACGCACACGAGGGGTGGTGCTGTTGGGCTCACCCGAAGGTGAGCGACATTCGCTGCCGATTGCACTGCTGGCCGATCTGCTGCGCGGCGAAGGTTGGGAGGTGTCCGACATCGGCGGCGACATGCCACTGGATTCGTTCGTGAAGGCGGCGCAACAGATGCCCGATCTGGTGGCGGTGGGCGTGTCGGTGACCTCGATGAGCTGTCTCGACGCCGCGACATCGTTGCTGGCAGCGTTGCGCGATGGCCTCGACGCCACCGTGTACCTGGCGGTGGGTGGGCTCGCCGTGCACGACTTCGACCACGCTCGCGTGCTCGGGGCGGATGGCTGGGCACGATCGGCTCGCGACTTTGCCGAGCAGCTGTCGCAGCGCGGTTCGGGCGCGACGCCGGCGGGACTTCCCGCCTGAGCCCCGCTGCCGCGCCGCCGTTGGCAGGTCGTACGTATGTTCGATAGTGTGGCCGGATGGGTTCTCGCATCACCAACCTCGCCGAGCTCGCCGGCAGCGGGCTGTTGTCGGGCGCAGCGGCGCTGCAGCGCACCATGCCGCTGCTGGCGGCCTTCGATGAGCTGCTGCCGCAGGCGGCGGTGCAGCGAGGCAGCGTCGTCGAGTGCGACGGGGCGGCTGCCGTCTCGCTGGCACTTGCGCTGGCCGCGGGGCCGTCGCAAGCCGGCGCCTGGGTGGGGGTCGCCGGCCTGGCGGAAGTCAGTGTGGCGCGGCGGTCGAGCTGGGTCTGGCTCCCGAGCGGCTGGTGATGGTGGCCGAGCCGGCGCAGCGGTTCGATGATGCCCAATGGGCCGATGTGCTGGCCGCGATGATCGACGGGTTCGACGTGCTGCTGCTGGGCCCTGGTGTGCACGGGGTGCGGGCCGGTACCGCCCGTCGGCTGTCGGCCCGCCTGCAGCAGCGAGGTGCGGTGATGTTCACGGTGGCGGGGGTCGGTGGTGCCCCCGGGCCGTTCGGCGCCGACCTGCGGTTCGTGGCGACCGACACCGCGTGGCAGGGGTTGGGTGAGGGTCATGGCGTGGCTCGTGGCCGGCGCGTCAGCGTGCAGCTCGACGGTCGGCGGGTGCCGCGCGCGCGTCGGGCCGAGCTGTGGTTGCCCACCGCCGACGGTGCGGTGGAGGCGGTCTCGTTCACCGTCGCTCCCTTGCCCGTTCCGTTGCCCGCTCCGTTGTCCGTTCCGTTGTCCGTTCCGTTGTCCGCCACGGGGTGAGCCGGTGAGGTCGTCGTCCGTCACCCGAACGCCGGTACCGCGCCTCGGGGTGCTGTGGTGCCCGCACTGGCCGGTGGTGGTGGCCAGCGCGTCGTCGGCTCAGTCGGCCTCGGAGCCGGTGGTCGTGCTGCATGCCAACCAGGTGGTGGCTCATTCGGCAGCAGCCGGAGCGGAAGGCGTCGCCGTTGGTCAGCGGCGGCGCGACGCTCAGGCTCGCTGCCCGTCGGTGCGCGTCGAGCAGCACGATCCGGCCAGCGATGCCCGTGCGTTCGAGCAGGTGGTGCGCGCCGTGGGGGCGATGGTGCCGCGAGTCGAGGTCACCGAGCCGGGCATGCTCACGTTCATGTCGCGCGGTCCGTCGCGCTACTTCGGGGGCGATGCGGCGATGGCTGCCACCGTCGCGCGTGTCGCCACCGAGGCCGTCACCACTACGGCCGGGTTGTCGCTTGCCGGCGTCGGCGGCTTCGGCGTGGGTGTGGCCGATGGCCGCTTCGCCGCCGGCATCGCTGCTCGCCGTGCGGCCCGCCGTGCCCAGCCGGTGGTCATCGAGCCCGGGCAGCAGGCAACGGCAACGTTCCTCGCGCCGCTGCCGGTACGGCTGCTGTCGGTGGTGGCCGGGGTGTCGCCCGAGTTCGTGCACCTGCTCAACCGGTTGGGCCTGCATCACCTCGGCTCACTGGCCGCGCTGCCCGAGGCCGATGTGCTGGCCCGTTTCGGCCCGCAGGGTGCGTTCGCCCACCGCCTCGCCGGTGGTGGCGACGATCGCCTGCCCGGCACGCACGACCCGCCCGCCGGCATGCAGGTGCAGCGTGTGTTCGAGCAGCCGGTGCACCACAGCGATGCGCTGGTGTTCGTGGCCCGCCAACTGGCGGAAGAGTTGGTTGGCGGGCTCGCCGCCGAAGGTCGAGTGTGCACTCGCCTGGTGGTTGCCGCCGACACCGAGCACGGCGAGCACAGCGAGCGACTGTGGTATCGCAGCAGCGGGCTCGGCGCGGCAGCGATGGTCGAGCGTGTGCGTTGGCAGCTCGATGCGTGGGCGCAGCATGGTTCCATCACCGCCGGGGTGGTGCTGCTGCGCCTCGACCCGGTGGAGCTACGCAGCGACGATGGCGTGCAGCTGGGCCTGTGGGGTGGCCGCACCCAGGCCGACGAGTGGGCGGTGCGTGCCGTTGCACGCCTGGTGGCCGTGGCGGGCGAGCAGCTGGTGCTGGTGCCGGCGGCGCAGGGTGGCCGCCAGCCGCACGATGCCTACACGTGGGTGCCGGCGGTGACTGCCGATCTGCTCGAACCCGCAGAGCGGCTGGCGGTGGCCGACCGGCCATGGCCCGGCCGCCTGCCGTCGCCATCGCCGTCGGTGGTGCACCATCCGGCCCGGCCGATCGACGTGTTCGACATCACGGGGGCACCCGTGACGGTCACCGGCCGAGGGGCTGTCAGCGCACCGCCGTACGCCGTGCAACTGAGCTCGTCGTCGGCCGGGTCGTCGGGTCACGGGTCGTCGGGTCACGGGTCGTCGGGTCACGGCGCGCTCGAACCGGTGGAGTCGTGGGCGGGCCCATGGCCGGTGGAGGAGCGCTGGTGGGACACCGCTCGCCACCGTCGCATGGCCCGGTTCCAGGTGCTCACCCGCTCGGGCCGGCTGTTGCTGCTCACCCTCGAGCGCGGCCGGTGGTGGCTCACCGCCGAGTACTGCTAGCGCGAGTGCTCTGATTGCATTGGTTGGTCGGTCACCGGCGTCACGCCCGATCGCTCTCGACAGGGATGTGTGGGGTACTTGCTCGACGGCGACGACAGCTGTGGTTGCGGGGGGTGCCAACCCGGCGTTTCCGTGCCACGAGATGAACACCCCGGCACTGCTGCGAACGTTCGTGGTCGGATCACCGGCTGAGCGCCTGCGGGCGGCGACGGAACGCCTCCACCACGGCGGCGATCGCCGGCGACTCGCGCATGCTGCGACGGTGCAGCACGGCGATCTCGCGAGTGGGCACCGGGTTGTGAGCGGCAACAGCCACCACGCTGTGGGGGAGCGCCGCTCGCCCCAGGCGCGGCACCAGTGCGATGCCGAGGCCCGCTGCGACCAGCGCGATGTGTGACTCGAACTCGATCGATTGATGGGCGATCCGTGGCAGCCGCGTCGTGCCGTCGTACATCCGGTGCAGCCACTCACGACAGATCGTGCCTTCGGGAGTGGCGATCCAGTGCTCGTCGACGAGGTCCTTGGGTGACACGCGGGTGCGCCCGGCCAATCGGTGGCCGGCCGGCACCAGCACATCGGCGACATCGTGAGCGACCACGACGGCCTGCACGTGTTCGGGGATGGCAAGTGACGCGTTGCCCCAACTGTGCACCACGCCGACCTCGCACTGCCCGGTGGCGACGAGCTCGATCGTGTCCCACGGTTCGTGCTCGATGACGCTCACCTGCAGTTCAGGATGGTCGGCGAGCAGCGCCGGGAGTGCCGGCGCGACGAGGCCACGCATCGCAGTGGAGAACGCAGCCAGCCGGATGCGACCCGCCACCGTGCTCGTGCTGCGGTGCAGACCGGCTTCGATCTCCTCGAGATCGGTCAGCAGGCGAGCGCCGTGATCCACCAGCTGCCGCCCCTGTTCGGTGAGCATCACCCGCGACCGACACGCTCCAGCAGCGCAACGCCTGCCTGTCGCTCGGGCGCTTCACCTGTTGCGAGATGGCGCTGGGCGTGAAGCCCAAGGCTGCCGCCGCGGCGACGACCGAACCATGCGCATCGACTGCGCGGAGCGAGACCAGCGCGTCCAGATCGATCATGAAGCAACACTACATGAAACAGTTCACAACCATTTGCTAGTGCTTCATCGACAGTTCAGGCAGGCTATCGAGGATGAACTCACGCGATTCCATGCTCGCCGCGCTGGTTGCCACCATCTGGGGCTTCAACTTCGTGGTCATCAGCTGGGGGATGGCGGGTGTGCCGCCGTTGCTGTTCGCGTCCATTCGCTTCACGATCGTGGTCGTTCCGGCCGTGTTCTTCGTACGTCGCCCGATCGCACCGTGGCGCACGGTCGCCACCGTTGGCGTGTTCATGTCACTCGGTCAGTTCGGGTTCCTGTACACCTCCATGCACGCGGGCATGCCCCCCGGTCTCGCGGCGCTGGTGTTGCAGTCGCAGGTGATCTTCACGATCGTCATCGCCGCCGTGCGACTTGGTGAGCTGCCGACCCGGCGACAGATCGTCGGGGTCGCACTGGGGGCACTCGGGCTGGTCGTCGTTGCCGTCGGGCGCGGTGGGCACGTGCCCGCACTGGCACTGTGCCTGTGCCTGCTCGGCGGCCTGTCGTGGGGCATCGGCAACGTGGTGTCGCGCGCCTCGGGCATTCGCGGAGGGCTGTCGCTGACGGTGTGGTCGGCAGTGATCGTGCCGCTGCCGCTGCTGGCGTTGTCACTGGCGCTCGACGGGCCGCAGGCGGTGGGGCAGGCACTCGTCGGCTTCTCGTGGAAGGCCGCCGCTTCCAGTCTGTACACCGCCGGCCTGGCTTCGCTGGTGGGGTACGCGGTGTTCAACTCGCTGCTGTCGCGCTACTCGGCCTCGGCCGTCGTGCCCTGGGTGCTGTTGGCTCCCGTCGTCGCGATGGCCTCGGCGTGGCTGCTGCTGCACCATGCCCCCAACGCTGCCGAGGTCGGCGGTGGTGTGCTGCTGCTCATCGGCGTGCTCACCGCGCTGATGCCGGCGGCGACACCGGGTCTGCGAGAACCGCCGGGCGACGTGGGTGCCGCCGAGCCGTTGCACGGATCAGTACCGGCTGAGGGCACCGCCTAGCCTGCGTGTGAATGAGCGAGCCGGCGCAGCCACCGATTCCTGTCACCGTCATCGGTGGCTACTTGGGCGCCGGCAAGACCACGTTGGTGAACCACCTCCTGCGCAACGCCAACGGGCTCCGCATTGCGGTGCTGGTCAACGACTTCGGCGCACTGCAGATCGATGCCGACCTGATCGAAGCTGCCGATGGCGACACGATCAGTCTTGCCAACGGATGCATCTGCTGCTCGCTGGCAGGTGGCTTGGTGGAGGCGATGCTGGGCATCCTCGATCGCCCGCAACCACCGGAGTGGGTGGTCATCGAAACCAGTGGCGTGTCGGATCCTGTGGCCGCCGCACAGTACGCGCACCTGCCGGGCTTCCGGCTCGATGGCGTGATCGTCGTTGCCGACGCCGAGACGGTGCGCCGGCGCAGCATCGATCGTCACGTGGGTCGCCACGTGCTGCAGCAACTGCGTGGCGCGGACCTGCTGCTGCTGAACAAGACGGACCTGATCACCACCGACCAACGCAACGACCTTCGGCAGTGGCTGGCCGACATCGCCCCCGACAGTCGCGTGGTCGAGACCGTGGGTGCCCGGCTGCCGGTCGCCGCACTGCTCGGCGGGTCGCATGTAGCGTTCGACCGGCAGAGCCACGACGAGCACTTCGACGCTCATCGCACCTGGTCGTTCAGCGACGCGCACGCCATCGACGGCGGTCGGTTTCGCGCGACCGTCGCCGCGTTGCCGGCGAGCATCGTTCGTGGCAAGGGCGTGCTGCACCTGGTCGAGCAGCCCGAGGTGGCCCACGTCTTCCAACTGGTCGGGGCGCGTTGGTCGATCGTTCGCGGCTCGCCGTGGGTGCCTGCCGATCGCGTGACGCGGCTGGTGCTCATCGGGCTACCCGACCACTCCGACCACTCCGACCACTCCGACGTCGAGGCGGTCGACCGAATGCTGCAAGAGTTGCATGTCGACCGCGAGCGGTCCGATCCACTCGACGAGGAGCTTGTGTGACGCATCCGATCACCGTGTTCGTGGCCCGCAAGATCGTCACCATGAACCCTTCGAATCCTGAAGGCACGCACGTGGCCGTGCGCGACGGCAAGGTGCTCGGTGTCGGCACGCTGCAGGAGGTGGCCGGGTGGGGGGAGTACACGCTCGACGCCACGTTCGCCGACAAGGTGCTGGTGCCAGGGATGATCGAGGTGCACGCGCACGCGATGGAGGGCCTCACCGGGCTGTTCAGCTACCAGGGCTACTTCGACCGCATGGCCCCCGACGGCCGCCGCCTGCCGGGCCTGCGGTCGATCGATGCAGTGCTGGCCGACCTGCGGCGCATCGATGCCACCATGGCCGACCCCACCGAGCCGTTGCTCACGGTGGGCTTCGACCCCATCTACTTCCCCGGCGAGCGGCTGCACAAAGGTCACCTCGACTCGGTCTCCAGCACTCGGCCGATCTTCCTGCTGCATGCCAGCTCGCACCTCGGTACCGTCAACTCGGCGATGCTGGCCAGGCACGACATCACTCGCGACTGCCTCACCATCGGCGTGGCCAAGGGCGACGACGGCGAGCCGACCGGCGAACTGCAGGAGATGTCGGCGATGGCACTGGCGCAGAGCGCACTCGTGCCGTTCATGAAGGCGGCCACCGGCGAGGAGTGCCTGTGGGGCTTCGGTCGGATGGCTCGCCAAGTGGGCGTCACGTGCGTCACCGATCTTGCCAGCCAGGTGTTGCTCAACCCGGCAGCACTCGGTCGGTGGCAGCGGATCGTCAACGATCCCGAATTCCCATCACGTGTGGCGTTGTACAGCCTGCCCGCGATGCCGGGCGCATCCGCCGACTTCGGTTCCGTCGCCGCCGCCATCAAGCGAATGCAGGCCGAAGAGGCCACCGAGAAGCTGCGCTTCCCCGGCGTGAAGTTCGTGCTCGACGGGTCGATCCAGGGATGGACCGCAGCAATGAACTGGCCGGGCTACTACACCGGCAGCGACCACGGCCAGTTGCTCACCATCCCCGAGCAACTCGTCGACTGGTTGCGTCCGTTCCACGATGCCGGCATCAACGTGCACATGCACTGCAACGGTGAAGCCACCATCGACGTTGCCATCGACGCGGTCGAGGCCGTGCTGAAGGACGTCGCCTGGCTCGACCACCGGCACACGGTGCAGCACTCGCAGCTCACCAACCAGGCTCACTTCCGCCGCATGAAGGCACTGGGCATGTGCGCCAACCTGTTTGCCAACCACATCTGGTACTGGGGCGACCAGCACTATGAGCTCACCGTCGGCCCCGAACGCGCCAACCGGATGGAGCCGTGCGCCACCGCCAAGCGAGTGGGCGTACCGTTCTCGTTGCACAGCGACGCCAACGTCACGCCGCTGGGCCCGTTGCACCTGATGTGGTGTGCGGTCAATCGAACCACACCATCGGGTCGGGTGCTCGGCGAGCAGGAGAAGATCACTGCCTATGACGCGTTGTGGGCCGTCACGCAGGACGCGGCCTACCAGATGCATCTCGATGGTGAGCTGGGCAGCATCGAATGCGGCAAGTACGCCGACTTCGCTGTGCTCGACGCCTCACCGCTCGACGTGGCGCCGATGGCCATCAAGGACATCGCCGTGTGGGGCACGGTCGTGGGTGGCGTCGCGTACGAGGCTGCCGTCACTCGCTGACCCGGTGCCTCGAATCAGGCGGAGATCAACTCGCGGTCGGTCTCGGTCTCGTCGTTGTGGCCCGGGGCGTCAGTCACGACGGCAGTGCTCTGCGGCGAGCCCGCCTGGCTGGTGACGATGGGTTCATCGATCGAGCGCAGCAGATCGTTGCTCAAGCGGAAGCCCACGCCACGCACGGTGTGGATGAAACGCAGCTCGGGGGCCCGTTGCTGCAGCTTGCGGCGCAGGTTGCTGAGGTGCACGTCGACCACATGGGTGTCGCCCACCCAGTTCGGGCCCCACACCTCTTCCAACAGTTCCGAGCGTGAGCACACCTCGGCGGGGCGGCGGCACAGTTGCTCGAACAGCGCGAACTCGATGCGGGTGACGGGCACATCGGCGTCGTGCACGCGGATCTCCTTGCGGCCCACGTCGACTGTCAATGCGCCCAGGGCGATCACCGATGCCTGCATCGGGTCCCAGCGAGCGTGCAGCTGGCGTGGCCGGCGCAACAGCGCTTGGCAGCGCGCTGCCAACTCGTCGGGGTTCAGCGTGGCTGCAACGACATCGTCGGCGCCCGCTCGGAGAGCACGGATGCGGGCCATGTCGGCATCGGGGGGAGCAATGCCGACGATGTACGCATCCGTGAGGGCTCGCATGGTGTCGAACAGGTAGCCGCCTTCTGGGCTGGGCAAGTCGAGGTCGACCATGACCACGTCGGGAGAGAACGAGCGGGCCAAGGTGAGCGCCGCCTCTTCTTCGGTGGTGGCACTCACCGAGTAGCCGCGCGCTCGCAGGGCCGATGAGGCCACCCGCCGCAACAGCGGGTCGGCCACTGCCAGCAGCACTCGTGGTGCGAGTTGTGCGTCGGGTTCCATGATGATGTGTTCTTCCCGCCTCGTCGTGGTTGCGGTTCCGGGCGGTTGGTTTGCCCCCCGCCACCGTTCGGAGTGACTATCGGCGCGTTCGGGCCCTTCCTGAAGTGGCGATTTTGACGAAGTCGTGCAGCACCGAACACTCCTCGACCGCCTACCGTGGTCGGGTGCCTGATCTCCAACAGCTGATTCGCTCTGCAGTGGTCGCCCGTCGCCCGGTCGACGCCCGCGAACGCGACTCGGTTGCGTCGTTCCTCCGCCTCTACGACGCCCTCGAGCAACCGTTCTCCGAGCAGGCCAACAAGGTGCACGTGACGGCCTCCGCCATCGTGGTCACCGACGATCGCCGGCGGGTCCTGCTGCACCTGCACAAGCGGATGAACATGTGGCTGCAGCCCGGCGGCCACATCGACGCCGGTGAGCTGCCCTGGTCGGCAGCGTTGCGTGAGGCGTGCGAGGAGACCGGCCTGCCGGCGCAACTGGTCGGCCCGGCGGGGGAGGACGGCCCGCAGCTGCTGCACGTCGACGTGCATGGTGGTCCGAAGGGTCACACGCACCTCGACCTGCGCTACCTCATCGAGTCGCCGCAGGTGCCGCCCACCCCGCCGCAGGGTGAGAGTCAGGACGTGAAGTGGTTCCTGTGGCACAACGCGGTCGACACCGCCGAAGCCGGGTTGGAAGGCATCCTGCGTGCGGTGCAACCCGGCGACGCCCGTATTCGCATCGCTCGCCACACCGACGCCGTCGAGTGCGCCCAGGTGTACCTGCGATCGCGGGCCTTCGCGCTGCCGACGGTGCCGCTGGTGCACGCCGACCGCGAGGTGCGCCGCTGGATGGCCGACGAAGTGGTGGGTCGCACCGACATGTGGGTGGCCGAGGTCGACGGCACCATCGTCGCGCTGATGGTGCTCGATCCCGGTCGCGACCAGCAGGGCTGGATCGAACACCTCTACCTCGACCCTGCGTGGATGGGCCGCGGCCTCGGCGACAAGCTGGTGCAGCTGGCGAAGGAGCGCTCCCCACATGGCCTGCAGCTGTGGACGTTCCAGGTGAACGAGCCGGCCCGCCGCTTCTACGAACGCCACGGCTTCGTCGCCGAAGAGCTCACCGAGGGCGCCGCCAACGAAGAGCGCGCTCCCGACGTGCGGTACCGCTGGCAGCCATGAGCTCGCCGCTCGCCGCGGCGCTCGCGCTCGGCGCGGCACACGGCCTGCCGGTGGCGGAGCCAGTGCTGCTCAAGGATGGCAGCAACCTGTTGGTGCACCTCCATCCCGCACCGGTGGTGGTTCGTGTGGCCACGTTCACGGCGTTCATCCGTGGCGCGCCGGCGCCGTTCCTCGAACGCGAGGTCGCGCTCGGCTCGTACCTGGCCGAGGTCGGCGCAGCGGTGGTGCCGTGGTCCGGTGAGCTGCCGCCGGGCCCGCATCATGTGAGCGGGTGGTGGATGACTGCGTGGCAGCACGTGCCGCACCGTGTGGGCGTGCGACCGCCGGCCGACCAGTTGTTGCAGTCGCTCGTCGAGCTGCACGGCGCGCTTGCCGGCTATGCCGGTGAGCTGCCGCTGCTCGGCCCGGCCACCACCGACCTCGACCTCGCCCTCGCGTGTTGCAAGCAGCACGGGTTGTTGCCGGCAACGCAGGTGGAGCACATGCTCGGGGAACGCGACGCGCTGCTCGCATCGGTGCGCAGTTTGCCGGCGACGGCGCAGCACGGCGACGCCCACCCCGGCAACGTGCTGCTCACCGAACAGGGTGTGGTGTGGAACGACTTCGAGGACTGCTGCCTCGGTTCGCCGCTGTGGGATCTGGCGACGCTGGCCCGGCACGACCAGACGGGTGCCGTGTGGGCCGTTGCCCGCGACCGGTTCGGTGGCGATCTCGTCGACGCCATGCTCGGATTGCGGCTGTTGCAGGTCGCGGCCTGGACCGCGCTGCACGGTGCCCGCGCCGCCGGCCGTCTCTGACGAGCTCATCGCACCCGCGTGTGACAACGGTCATTGATCCGGGGAGTTGTGTGAGGGACTATCGCGATATATCGTGATCGCACACAACAGGTCGAGTCGAAGGAGACACATCATGCGACCCAGATTCAAGAACGGCCCGTCCGGCCACTCACACGAACACGAACATCAACACGAACATCAACACGGCCGCGATCGGGGCGAGTTCGGCTTCGGCCGTCATGGCGGGCCGCCTCATCGCGGGCCTCGCCGTACCCGTCGAGGCGACATCCGCCTTGCACTGCTCAGCGGGCTCAGCGACGGCCCGGCGCACGGGTACGAGCTCATCCAACGCCTGTCGGATCGCAGCGGCGGTCGCTGGAAGCCGAGCCCCGGCTCCGTCTACCCCACGCTGCAGTTGCTGGAGGAGGCCGGTTTCGCCTCGTCCAGCCAGCACGACGGCAAGCGGGTCTATGCCATCACCGAGGCCGGCCAGGCCGAGCTGCAAGCCAAGATGGCGCAAGCCGACGGCCCGCCACCGTGGATGGATGCCGAGTCGGCGAGCGGCCACGACGACCTGCGCAAGGCTGTCGGGCAACTGGTGATGGCCGCCAAGCAGGTGGGCATGACCGACAACCAGACCCACATCGAGACCGCCGCCGGCGTGATCAACGAGGCGCGGCGCAAGCTGTACCAGCTCCTCGCCGAAGCCTGAGCGTCGGCCGCGACACGGTGCCCTGGCCCTCGTCGGCCGCGGCGCCGGCGCGAGCGGCACCGATCACGTGCTGCAGGCGGTCTCGTCGCGCAGGAGGTTGACCACCTGGCCGGCGAAGAAGTCGCCCGTCTGCACCGGGCCCAGCCCGGGAAGGTTCTGGACGGTCTGCGTCTCGGTCAGCGCGATCGTGGGTGCGTCCGGGTTGCTGCGATCGACCGTGTACAGACCCGACCACTCCAGGTACACCTCCGGCGCGCCGCCTTCGTACGACCCGGCATCGGGCGATGAGGGCACGAAGTTGAGCGCGCCGTTGATCATGCCCGACACACCCAGCGAGAACGGTTGCTCCAACGAGCACACGACACCCTGCACCGTCAGCTGGCCCATCGGTTGGTCGACGCGGAACGAATCGGCCTGCCAGTCGGTGAACGGGAAGGTCTGCTCGCCCAGGTCGTAGCGAACGGTCTTGGCGACGTTGATGGCCGAGCCGATCGCACCGGCGCCGCTGAGCGTGAGACCACCGATGAACGTGTCGATGATGCTCTGCAGGCTCTCGCCCTCGACCTGGGCCGCGATCCTGATGCCGAACGTGTCGTCGATCTTGGTGGCCGTGTCGGGCAGCTCCTTCTCGCGCGCGTGGCCCTGCACCTCGATGTCGGCGTGACCGGACGCGTCGGTGGTGACCCGCGTGGACGCTGCGTCCGCGAAGTAGATCTTGTCGGGGAAGTTCTTGCCGGCGGTGACCAGCACATCGGAGCCGGAGATGGGCGCACCGTCGATGGGCAGCGTCAGCTCCAGCCCCAGCCCGCGGGCCAGCACGTTCGCGGCGCAGGCAAGTTCGGCGGCGGTGCCCTTGGCCTTGGAGTCGAACGACAGCGTGATCGTGATGGTCGCCTGCTTGCCGTCGGAGCGATCTTTGTTGCGTTCGAGCGGCGATGGCGACATCTGACCGGTGACGTTCATCGACTTGAGCATCGCGATCAGCGAGATCAGCGACACCACCACACCGGCGCCGGCGAGTGCCTTCGATGCTGTGCCTGCTCGGTTGCCGAACGCCTGCGTGAAGAACTGGCTCACACCGGGAATGGAGCCGACCCCCTTGATGTCGAGGCCGCCACCGGCGAGCTTCTCCAACCACAGCACCCACCCCTCCTCGTCGGTCGGGGTGGAGCAGATCGAGGTGCGGGCGGTGGGCCGTTGCGGGAGTGGGGCACGGCCGGTGAACCCGGTGAGGCCATTGGCGCCGTCGCCGGCCGCGGCGATCATGCCGTCGCGCAGGCCGGCCCACAGCAGCAGCGACAGCGTGGCGGCATCGATGCCCACCGAATCGCCGGTGCTCGCGGCGTCGAGCGGATCGGCGAAGCCGTGCTCGACCGAGCGACCTGCCACGAACCGGGCGATCAACTGTGCACGGGGATCGGTGGCGCCCGCCGAGGCGCGCAGATCCTCCAACATGGTGCCGGGCGCCATCGGCGAGTCGTCACCGGTGACCAGCGACAGGATCCGCTCGGCATCGGCCAGTGGGATGGTGGCGCCACCCTGCGACAGGCCGGCGAACGACCACACCTGGTCCCACGTCGGCCCGACGGGATCATCGGTGATGGTGGAGGCGCCGCCCACGGTGACGACGGGGATGCCGACGTCGGCGTACAGCGCCATCCAACCTGCTCCTGCATCGGGCGCATCTTCGGCCGTCGCGGCCAGGAGCTCCAGGGCGCGTTGGGTGGGGTCGAACCCGGTCGTGGGCGCGACGCCAGGTTGGCTCGGGACGATCGCCGGGTCGACCTCGGGCAGCGGTGCGGCCGTGGACGCCGGCGCGGTGGACGGCGGGATGGTCTCGCCGAGCGTGGTGGGGGCAGCGTCGACCCCGATGGGAGGGCCGTCATCGGACGCACACGACGGTGCGACCAGCGCGAGGACCGAGACCGACGAGACAAGAGCGAGCAGGCCTCTGTTCATGCCAGATCTTCCAACGTGTGCGCTGTGAGTGTCAAGCACACCGCGAGTCGTGGCGAGGTGCCACCCGACTGGTCGGCGCCCCGTGGGCGTTTCAGCGGCGGTACTTGTCGGCCGGCACGCTGAGGTGGAAGCGGGTGCCCTGGTCGTCGGTGCATGTGGCGGCCGAACCGCTGTCGTAGTGGACGGGCTCATCGGCGGTCCCACCCATCGCACGCACTCGTGTCACCGCGGCGTGGATGTCGTCGACCACGAAGTACAGATCGGCGGTGACGGTGGCGCCGTGAGCGCTGCCGGGAGGGGCGGAGATGTTGCCGACGTGGCCGTTCTCGGCGTCGTCGAAGCGCCAACCGAGGACTGCGCCGTAGAAGGCCTGCGCCTTGGCCAGATCCGGGGTGGGCAACGTGAAGTAGTACAGGTCGCCCTGGTCGTAGTGCTTCACCTGGTGCTCGTCGCCCGAGAGGGCCGTGGCGGCCGGCTCCTGCAGTTCGAAGCCCATCGTCGCGGCGTTGGTGCCGTAGCTCGCCGGATCGAAGCCGGGGGTGGGCGTGGAGAGCACCCAGCGATGGCCGAACGGGTCGCGCACCACGCCCTGGCGGCTGCCGTGGAACTGGTCGTCGACCGGTCGCACCTCGGTGGCGCCGTGGGTGAGGGCGAGCGCGTGGGCGGCATCCACGTCGTCGACCTCGAGGTGGAAGCTGCAGCTCGAACCGCCCAACGACTCCGGGCCGCGCACGTCGAACTCGGGGTACTCATCGGCGAGCATCACGACGCTGCTGCCGAACTGCAGCTGCGCGTGGCCGATGCGACCGTCGTCGCCGACGAGGCGATGGAGCTCCACCGCGCCGAGCGCGGCGACGTAGAAGTCGATCGCCGCGGCTGCGTTGCGCACGGTGAGGTAGGGGGTCACGTGCAGGGCGCGAGTGCCGGCGGTGCTCGCGGTGTTGCTCGCAGTGTTGCCGGTGTTGGTGTTGGTCATCGGGGTCTCCAGTGCGGTGGTGAGGCGGTCGCGCAGCGCCGCGGTGAAGCGTGGCGAGGGGGTGGCCGGGGTCGGGTGCAGGCGGAGGGCGTCGAAGACGTCGGTCATGGCTGGCGTCCCTTCATCTCGCCGGTCATCTCGCCGGTCATCTCGCCGGTCATCTCGCCGGTCATCTCGCCGGTCATCTCGCCGGCGGCGTGCCGGTACGCGGCCTTGGCGCGCATCAGCAGTGATTCGGTGGCGTGCAGGCTGCGTTCCAGCAGGGTTGCCACCTGGTCCACGGGTAGGCCGTCGAGGTAGCGCAGCGTGAGCGCAGCGCAGTGGTGAGGCAACAGGCGCGCGAGCACGTCGCGCACGTGCAACGCGTCGATCGGTTCGTTGCTGTCCACATGCGTGTCGCCGCTCTCCCACAGCTCCTCCAGCAGCTGTCGATTGCGGCCGGCGCGACGCCAGTGGTCGACCAGCTTGTGGCGGGCGGTGCCGATCAGCCACGGCACGTTCACCTCGCTGCCGGTCTGGCTGGCGCTGACGGCGGCGAGGAAGGTCTCGGCGGTGAGGTCCTCGGCGGTTGCCGTGCTGTCGCAGCGGCGAACGAGGTAGCCGTAGACGTGTGGCAACGCCTCGTCGTACAGCTGCAGCAGAGCACTCACGGGTGGGTCATCGTTCAGGAGCATCGGAATCCGTCGCGATCGTGTCAGAGAATCCGGATCGTTCGGCCCCGAACGGTGAATGCACGGAACGCTACGTCGTCACCATTGAATTCACGGGTCGGTCCTGAAGTCGCTGCGGAACCCTGTGCGACGTGTCGCGGGTCGATCGTGAGCGCCGAAACCGCCGCTTGCACAACGAACAGGTGTTCGATATGGTCGCGAACTCCTATGGGCTTCAACAACCCCGACATGCCGTGGAGCGACGTGGAAGCGTTGCTCTCCGGGCGCGGCCCGGCACGGGGTCGCGACGGGCGCGCACCTGGCAGCTCGTCGTGGAACGCCGGCGGCGACGGGCCTGCGCTCGGCCGCAAGCGGCAACCGTTCGAGCCGGCCGCCGGCCGCGACACCGCAGCATCACCAGACGTCACCCGCCCGCTCATGCGCCCCGACATCGGCCACGTGCCGTATGCCGAGCTGCACTGCCACAGCAACTTCTCGTTCCTCGACGGTGCCTCACACCCCGAGGCGCTGGCGGAGGAAGCGTCGCGGCTGGGCCTGGAGGCGCTGGCGCTCACCGACCACAACGGGTTCTACGGCATCGTGCGTTTCGCCGAGGCAGCGCGCGCCGTTGGTCTGCCGACCGTGTTCGGGGCGGAGATCACGCTCACCGCAACAGGTCGCCAGGCGCGCAGCGAAGCCGAGACGCAGCACCAGGTGCACACCGGGCAGGTGGCCGACAGCCATGCTCCCGACCCGCATGGCCAACACCTGCTGGTGCTGGCCGAAGGCCCGACGGGCTATGCCCGATTGGCGCGTGCGCTCAGCGGGGGGCACCTCGCCGGCGAGAAGGGTGCGCCCCGGTTCGCGTTCGACGACATCGCCGATGCGATGGCCGGCCACGGGTGGGTGCTCACCGGCTGCCGCAAAGGTGCGGTGCCGGCGGCGATGGTCGATCGTGGGCCGCGTGTGGCGGCTCGTGAACTGCAGCGGTTGGTCACCGCGTTCGGTCGCGATCGAGTGCTGGTCGAGCTGTGGGACCACGGCAACCCGCTGGATTCGGTGCGCAACGATGCGTTGGCCGAGCTGGCGGCCAGGCACGACGTGGGCTGCGTCGCCACCAACAATGTCCATTACGCCACCCCTGCACAACGCAAGCTGGCCACTGCAGTGGCAGCCGTGCGGGCACGCCGCAGCCTCGACGAGCTCGACCCGTGGCTGCCCGCTGCCGCCAGTGCGCACCTGCGCAGCGGGGCCGAGCAAGCCCGCCGCTTCCTGCGCTACCCGGGCGTGGTGCAACTGGCAGCAGAGGTCGGTGGTGCGGCGGCGTTCGACCTGTCACTGGTGGCGCCCCGCCTGCCGCCGTACCCGTGCCCCGACGGCGTCGATGGGCAGCCGCTCACCGAGATGGCGTACCTGCGCCAGATCGCCGAAGCCGGCGGCCGGCGTCGCTACGGCGACCGTCCGGCCGCCCACGAAGACCTGTCGCTGCGTGCCCGTGCGTGGCGCACGATCGACCACGAGCTGGACGTCATCGAAGGGCTCGGGTTCGCCGGCTACTTCCTGGTGGTGTGGGACATCGTCGAGTTCTGCAACCGGGCGAACATCTTCTGCCAGGGTCGTGGCAGCGCGGCCAACAGCGCGGTCTGCTACGCGCTGGGCGTCACGAAGGCCGATGCCGTGTCACTGGGCCTGCTGTTCGAGCGCTTCCTGTCGCCCGAGCGCGACGGCCCACCCGACATCGACATGGACATCGAGAGCGACCGCCGTGAGGAGGTCATCCAGTACGTGTACCAGCGTTACGGGCGGCACCACACGGCGCAGGTCGCCAACGTGATCACCTACCGCGCCCGCTCGTCGGTGCGCGACATGGCGAAGGCGTTGGGCTTCGCGCCCGGCCAGCAGGACGCATGGAGCAAACAGATGGATGCATGGGGCAGCGTCGCCACCACCGCCAACCAGACGCGCCCCGACGGCTCCGCCGATCACGACATCCCGGCGAGCGTGCTGGAACTCGCCGCCGAGATCGAGGATGCGCCGCGTCACCTCGGCATCCACAGCGGTGGCATGGTGATCTGCGACCGGCCCGTCATCGAGGTCTGCCCGGTGGAGTGGGGGCGCATGCAGGACCGCAGCGTGCTGCAGTGGGACAAGGACGACTGCGCGGCCGCGGGCCTGGTGAAGTTCGACCTGCTCGGTCTCGGCATGCTCAGCGCGCTGCACTACGCGGTCGACCTCATCCGCGAGCACCGCGGGTACGAGGTGGATCTTGCCACCATCCCGCAGGAGGACGACGTGTACGCGATGCTCTGCCGCGCCGACACGGTGGGCGTGTTCCAGATCGAGAGCCGCGCGCAGATGGCCACGTTGCCGCGGTTGAAGCCGCGCCGCTTCTACGACCTGGTGGTGGAGGTCGCGCTCATCCGCCCCGGGCCCATCCAGGGCGGCTCGGTGCACCCGTACATCCGCCGCCGCAACGGGCAGGAGCCCGTCACCTACCTGCACCCGCTGCTGGAGAACAGCCTCGGCAAGACGCTGGGCGTGCCGCTGTTCCAGGAGCAGCTGATGCAGATGGCCATCGACGTTGCCGGCTTCACGCCCAGCGAGGCCGACCAGCTGCGCCAGGCGATGGGGTCGAAGCGCAGCCGCGCGCGCATGGAGCAGCTGAAGCACGCCTGTTCGCCGGCATGGCCGAGCGCGGCATCACCGGCGACGTCGCGGAGGAGATCTTCATGAAGATGGCCGCGTTCGCGAACTATGGCTTCCCCGAGTCGCACAGCGTGTCGTTCTCGTACCTCGTCTACTCGTCGTCGTGGATCAAGTTCCACGAGCCCGCCGCGTTCTGTGCGGCACTGCTCAACGCGCAGCCGATGGGGTTCTGGAGCCCGCATTCGCTGTGCCAGGACGCCCGCCGTCATGGGGTGGTGGTGCACTCCCCGGACCTGAACACCTCGAACGCGCACGCCACTCTCGAGCCGTGCGCAGAATCCGTCGGTGGCGTCGCCGTGCGCCTCGGCCTCTCCAGCATCCGTGGCCTCGGCCTCCCCCTCGCCCAATCCATCGAGGCTTTACGTACAGGCTGTCGGGCTGCTACCAGCGGCTGTGAGTCGGGAGGTTTGACACAAAGCGGGGGCGCGGAGGTGGTGAGGAGGCGCCGTACACGTCGTTGGAGGATCTGGTGCGGCGGGTGCCGGAGCTGAACCTGGCGCAGCTGGAGGCGATGGCCACGGCCGGTGTGTTCGAGCGCAGCCTGGGCCTGGAACGGCGTGAGGCGCTGTGGGCGGTGGGTGCGGCGGTGCAGGCGCGGCCGGGCAGGTTGGAGGGCATCGTGGTGGGCGAGCAGGCACCGCGCCTGCCGGGCATGGAGCCCATGGAGGTGACCGTCGCCGACCTGTGGGCCACCGGCGTGTCGCCCACCGGCCACCCCACGCAATACCTGCGCGAGGCGCTGACGAAGCAAGGAGTGGTCACCTCCGCCGGCCTGTGGGAATGCGAGCCGCGCAGCAAGGTGACGGTGGCCGGTGTGGTCACGCATCGCCAACGCCCGATGACCGCTCAAGGCGTGACGTTCATGAACCTGGAGGACGAGACCGGTCTGATCAACATCGTCGTGTCGAAAGGCTGCTGGGCCCGCTACCGCAAGATCGCGCGCGGCGCCCCGGCGCTGCTGATCCGTGGTCGATTGGAACGCAGCGAAGGCGTCATCAACATCAGCGCCGAGGAGCTCACCCCGCTGCCCGTCGCTGCCAGCAACCCCAGCCGCGACTTCCGCTGACCGCTGACAGTGTTACTCGCAGGGCTCGGCGGGCGTGAGGACGTAGTTCTCGGTACCCGACCCGGCTTGACCGGCGATCTGGCCACTGGAGGTCCCGCTCATGGTGCCCGGCGAGCCGAGGCCATCGCTGAGGATCACCTGGTAGGTTCCCGCGTACGAGAAGTTGAAGACACCGGTGGCCGAGTACGTGCCGGACAGACCACCGGAGAACTCGGCCACACCAACGCCGGGCGATTCGAGCGTGAATGGTTTGGTGATGTCGCACACGACCATGTTCACCTGCCAGTCCTGCAGCCCGCCGACCACGAGGTAGGCCGCTGGAGCGCCGGTGTTGAACGTGACCTCTGCCTTGCCGACACCGCGTTTGGAGCGTGACTCGTACGCGACGGTGCCGGACTGGTCTTGTTCGGGGCCGGCGGTGTAGTTCGAATTCGCATCGGCAGGCACCGGCGAACCGTTCGGCTCGACCGATTGCACGCCAGCCTTCAAGGTTGCTGTGACGTTCCCACCCGTTGGCGAACCGTCGACCTTGCTGCGCGGCTCGGCCAGCACCGACACCACCTGCCCGGGATCCAGCCCGTCTGGCCCAGCCGAGGGCGTGACCTTCAGATCGACGCAACGACCCGACGACCATGCGTTCTCGGCCGCCTGCAGCATCTTGTCCTTCACCATGTACACGAACATCGTCGACATGAGCACCGCCATCCTGACGAAGTCGGTACTGACGGCACCCCCGGTTCGGTTGACGGCGAACGTGCTGTCCCCCGAGGACGGAACGCCCACTGTGTAGTCGAGGAACTGACCCTTCCCGCCCGCGAAGTCGGCCCACTGGGTGTTGGCCTCCGTCGTCGAACTCGCGATGTGCGCATCATCATCGACCTGGCCGTTGATCTTCATGTCGATCGCTGCGTTCGACCCGACCGCACCCTTGCTCGTCTTCACGTCGATCTTGGCCGTCATGTCGAAGTTCCCCGACGGGTCAGGACACGGATGGACGACCACCGTCGCGTTGAACTTGACAGCGACACCATCCTGCGTGCCATCGAACGACATCTCGAGCGTCGACTGCTCCACCGCGCCCGACACCACGACGCCCGAACTCAGCGTCCCCTCCGAATACTGGTCCTTGGTGAAGTTGTTCGCCGACGACACCAACGGGTCGACCATCAACCCCAAGCCCATCCCGCCGAGGAGAAGCCCGATCGACGCCATCCCATTCGGAGCCGGCACCGCCATCGGACGAGCAAAGCCCTCCGGCTGCGTCGACTCAGGCGAGAGCGACGCGTCGCCGTCGAGGGGCGTTGCAGCCAACTCCGGCGCGACGCCTGCGATCGCTTCGTTCACCGGTGCCCACGCGCCCGTCAATGCAGCCTCGGTCGCGGCCGTACCGCCGAGCGCGGCTTCCAGGCCGCTCAGCCGCGCCACCTCCAACTCGGCACGACGCGACAGATCCGCCGCGATCGCAAGTCGTTCCTCCTCCGTCAACGCCATCACCTCGGCAACGAAGGCACTCACCACAGCCCGATTCACCGACTCGCCGTCGAACACCGCCGCCAGGGCCTCATCGGTGACACGACCACTCTCGATCAACACCGACGGAGCCGCCTCCACCGCTGCCCGACTCGAGACACCATCGTCGCCACCCCCACAACCCGCGGCAGCAGCCAGCGCAAACGCGAGGACGAATCCAACCACGAGACTTCTCCGACGATCCGAGAACGACCTGACGCGCAGAGTGACCATTCCCCATCCTTGCACTGCACACCCACACCTGCGGACGCTCGGAAGAAAAGGACCGGGCGTTGTCACCGGGCAGAGCTTCCGACGTCAACCTCGCTGGCGGCGCCGGCCACGACATGACCGGAGTTGCAGCTGTCGTCGCTGGGCCCGTGTACGGTTCCGGGCGCCGTCCTGCACGGGGCTCGCAAGGAGGCCGAGATGCCCAACGTCACTCGCATCGGAGGGGTGTTCTTCCGCTGCCCCGATCCGGCGGCCACTGCTGCGTGGTACCGGGCTCACCTCGGTGTGCCGGATCAAGGGTTCGACGGGGCGAGTCTCGGCGCCGAGGGGCATGAAGCCGTGTGGGCGCCCTTCGCCGACGACACCGAGTACTTCGGGCCGTCGCAGCAGCAGTTCATGGTGAACCTGGTCACTGCCGACCTCGACGGCTTGTTGGCCAGCTTGCGCGCGGACGGTGTCTCCGTCGTCGACGAAGTGCACGAGTCCGAGTACGGCCGATTCGGGTGGGCCGTGGACTGCGACGGTCGTCGCCTGGAGCTGTGGCAGCCGCCCGCTCACCTGCCCTCGTCGGGTTGACCGACCGAAGGCGGCAGGGCGCGCCATGCACTGCCGCCTTCGGTCGGACCACGGCCATGACGCCTCAAACCGAGCACCTTGCGCAACTAGAGTCGGCCGATGAGCTCGCCCATCGTGTTGCCCGTTGCCGACCGCTGGTTCGAGCGGGTCACCATCGACGATGCCATCACGCTGCTCTGGGAACCCCATGTGGTGGCGCTGATGCGCTGCAACATCTGGCATGTGCGCGGCCGCGACCGCGACCTGGTGATCGACACCGGCATGGGCGTGTGCAGCCTGGTCGAGGAAATGGGGTCGCTGCTCGACAAGCCGGTCACGGCGGTCGCCACCCACGGCCACGACGACCACATCGGGTCGCACCACGAGTTCGACGACGTGATCGCGCATCCGTTGGAGGCGCCGCTGGTGGAGGCAGGTGCGTTGCAGACGCTCGACATGGTGCAGGGTTGGGGCGAGGAGGCGGTGGCGATGTTGACGGGCTCCGGCTACCAGTTCGAGTCGCCGTACTTCGTCGACGCACTGCCGGCCGGCTACCTGTTCGAGCAGTTCCGCCAACTGCCGGCCAGCGTCACCCGCCAGGTGGTGGAAGGCGATGTCATCGACACTGGCGACCGCGCCTTCGAAGTGCTGCACCTGCCCGGCCACTCACCCGGCTCGATCGGTCTGTGGGACGCCGCCACCGGCACCCTCTTCTCCGGCGACGCGCTGTACGACGGCCCGCTGCTCGACGAGCTGCCCGAGTCGAACATCGCCGACTACTGCGCCACCATGGAACGACTGCTCACGTTGCCGGTGCAGGTGGTGCACGCCGGGCACGACCCCAGCTTCGACCGCGGCCGGCTGCAGCAACTGTGCCGTGCCTACCTGGCCAACCGCGGCTGAGGCGCTGGCACGTGGCCGCTACCGGCGGGAGCGGTTGGTGAGATACGCGCCGAGGATGGCGATGGCGCAGCCGACGATGGCCAGCACGGCCACCGACTCATGGCGAACGAGCGCACCCAGCAGCAGCGACACCACCGGCACGATGTACACGCTCACCGAGGCGCGGGTGCTGCCCAGCCTGCCGGCATTGCTGGCCATGACCACGAACGCCAACGCCGTGCCGAACACGCCCAGCGCAACCACAGCCAGGAAGGGCCCCCAGGCGAAGCGCACTTCGCTCAGCGACGGGATGGCAAATGGCGTGACCAGCACGAACGCGATCATCTGCGCGCGCCACAGCACGGGGAGGCCGCCGTACTTCTGTTGCAACGGCACCGCGAGGTTCAGCGAGACGCCGTAGAAGACGAGTGCGACGAAGATGAGGCCGATGCCGAACCACGAGTTGTCGCCGCCGCTGCCCGAGGCCACTGCGATGAGCACCACACCGGAGAAGCCGACAGCGACGCCGACCATCTGCTGCTTCGGTGGCAGGCGACGGGCCATGAACGCAGCGACCACGGCGATGAACAGTGGCGTCGCGCCATTGAGCATGCCGGTCACCGACGACGACACACGTTCCTCGGCGAACGGGAAGATCGACAACGGGATGGCCATCCAGATCACGCCCAGCAGCACGATGCGGGGCATGTCGACGCGGTCGATTCGCACCCGGCGAGCAGCGGGGAACAGGCCCAGCGTGAGCGCACCGAACCCCACGCGCATGGGCGTGATGAGTGCTGCCGGGAACGCCTGCAGACCCTCGGCGATGAAGTAGAACGACGTACCCCACACCAACCCTGGCAGCGCGAGCGTGGCCCAGTCGACCGCCGACATCTTCGGATGAACGTCGGGTGTGGTCGTCGTCGTGGTCACTGCATGGAGGCTACGGGCGTGGCATGAGTCGGGCGAGCGGGTTTCGGACGAAGCGCTGGGGTCGCCTCGGCCGCCTACCCACGGCGCCATCGCTACGATCCCGGTGATGCGCCCCTTCCGGTTCGGGTATCAGGCTCGAGGTGGGTCCGCCGACGAGCTGCGCGACCAGGCCCGCCGAGCAGAGGCGGCAGGGTTCGACCTCATCCACACCTACGACCACCTCTCACCGCATTGGTCGCCCACGTTGCCGTTGCTGGCGATGGCCGAAGCCACGACCCGGCTTCGGGTGTGCCCACTGGTGATCAACAACGACTTCCACCACCCGGCCCTGTTGGCAGCGGAGTACGCGAACCTCGACCACCTCTCCGGTGGCCGAGTGGAGCTGGGCATCGGCGCCGGTCACTCGTTCACCGAGTACGCAGCGATGGGGCTGCCGTTCGACCCGCCCAAGGTGCGCAAGGCGCGGCTGGCGGAAGCGGTCGAGGTGCTCCGCCGCCTGTTCGACGGCGAGACGGTCTCCTGCGACGGGCAGCACTACCAACTGCACGAGGTGCGCACGATGCGTTCGCTGCAGCAGCGGTTGCCCATCATGGTCGGTGTGAACGGCCCCGCCGCGCTGGCGCATGCGGCGCAGCACGCCGACACGATCGGGCTGATGATGCTCGGCCGCACACTGGCCGACGGCCAGAGCCACGAGGTGCGTTGGGAGGCCGATCGGTTGGATCGCACGATCGCCCACATCCGCTCGAATGCACATGGTCGCGACGTCGAGTTGAACGCGCTGGTGCAGCGAGTGAAGATCACCGACGATCGTGAGGCCGTGCTGCGCGAGGACTTGCTCGAACTGGACGGGTTGTCGTTCGACGATGCTGCGGCGACGCCGTTCCTGGCATACGGAACCCACGACGAGATCGCGGTACATCTGCTGCGCTGTCGCGAGCGTTGGGGCATCAGCTACTTCTCGGTCCGTTCCATCGACGACTTCCAGCCCGTCATCGAACGCCTGCGCATGGCCGACTCGGCGGAGGCGCCGTAGATCAGACCCACTCGCCGACACGTGCGAAGCCGAGGCCGGCGAACAGCCGCTCGGAGGCTGTGTTGCCGTCGGTGATCGTCGCGCCCACGTCGACGACACCTGTCGAGGCGAGCGAGCGCAGCGATTCGGTGACGGCCGCTCGCCCGATGCCGCGGCCCTTGTGCGACGAGGCGGTGGCGACCGGGTCGATGTAGTGATGCTCATCGACGATGACGACCAACGACATGGCGACCAACTGCATGCCGTCGAGGACCACGAAGGAGCTCGGCCAGATGATGTGTGTGAAGTAGTGGTCGATCGCGTCGAGGGCCGCTTCGTCGTCCTCGCCCTCGTCGTCGATCGTTCCGCGGTATGCGGACAGCAGCAGCTGGGCGGCGGCGACCCGATCACCGCGTTCGATCAATCGGACAGTCAACGCGCCGAAAGACGCGGCGGCGGGTTCGACCACCAACGCGAGGCGGTACTCGCTGCGGGTTCGTTCGGTCGGCATCGGCTACACGCGGCGGAGCGCGGCGCGCAGCTTGGCGTCGGGCTCCGGCCGCGCGCCGAGGTGTTCGATCACCCACGCCGAGATCGTGGTGGCGAACCGTGCCGCAGCAACCGCATCGCCGTGCTCGAGGTAGTGGGAGAGGAAGCCGCCGGCGAACGAGTCGCCCGCACCGGTGGCATCGACGAGGTTGTTGCTGCCGGCGGGGATGTGCGTGCCGCGGCCGGCCTCCCACACGAGGGCGCCGTCGGCGTCGAGCTTCAGCATGATCAGCGCCTTGGGATACAGGTGTGCCAGCGCTGCGGCGATCTCCTCCGGCTCGGTGAGCCCACCGGTGAGCATGCTGCCTTCCTCCTTGTTGGGCAGCAGGATGTCGATGCCCAGATCTTGAGTGACCGACAGGAAGTGCGCCACGCCCATCTCGCCGATCATCTGGAACGAACCGGGATCGAAGGACAGCGTCGCGCCGGCGGCCTGCGCCAGGTGAGCCGCTTCGCGTACGGCGGCACGAGGAGGATCGATGAAGAACGACCAGGCCGTGAGGTGCAGGTGCCGAGAGGAGCGGATGATGTCGCGTGGTAGCTCTTGGGGAAGCAGGTAGAAGTCGGCGCCGTGGCCCGACACCATCGAACGCTCGCCGGTGTGATCGACGAACACCGCCACCGACCCGGTGAGGTGTGCTTCCGTTTCCACGAAGTGGGCGTCGACGTGCTCGCGCTCGAGATCCTCCTGCGCCAGCTGACCGAAGCGGTCGCGACCGATCTTGCCGATGAAGCGTGTCGGCATGCCCGCGCGGCTGGCCCACACCGCCACGTTCGCGGCACTGCCGCCGGGGGTGAGCATCACCTCGCCGAACGTATCGCCACCTCGCAGCAGCTCGCTGTTGGTGCGGATGAGCACGTCCCAGGCGAAGTCGCCGATGACGCACATGGGCTGCGGCCCCGGTTGGCTCACGACATCGGGCACGGCGGGCACCGTAACAGCTACCTGATCGCCCGCAACAGGGCCTGACCGCGAGGCGAGAGCTGGTAGCCGACCTGCAGGCTCTCGGTGAGGCCCATCTCCTTCAACTTGCGCACGTTGATCTTGAAGTCGGGGCGTTCCTGCCCGGTGTGCCGTGCGAGCGCAGTGCTGACGACGCCGGGGTACTTCTCGATCAGTTGCAGGGTGGTGCGCGTCCACGGCCCACCGGCACCGCGATCGAGTCGCTCGAGCCGCGAGCGCAACGCAGCGATGTCGTCGTCGGTGAGCGTGTCGACCGCCCGACGTTCGATGCGGTCGTCGATGCCGACGTAGCGCAGGCCGACGCGCCACACCGCAGTGTCGGGTCGTGGGTGGCGCAGCCGCGCGAGGAGCGCTGCTCGGTTCGCCTCCCCGGCAGCGACAGCGTCGTCGTCGGTGAGCGAACCGGCCGGCACCTGGCGCACGTCGGTGGCCTCGAGCAGCATGCCCGCCACCCGGTAGCGACCGCCCACCTTCGCTTGCGGCTTTGCCCACGTGCGGAACGTGACGGTGATGGACCCATCCGCGAGCCCGGGCCACGCGGACGCGCTGAACAGCACGGCTCAGCCCTTGTGTGCCGGCACGGCGGCCTTGGCGTGCGTGGCCGATGCCGTGGCGGCGACCACTCCGAGGCCGATGAACACGGTGCCGGCAACCCACCGCTGCACGAACGGCAAGGCCTTGCCGCGCAACAGCACGGTGCGCAGCTTGCTGGCCACGAGCGAGTAGGTGCCATCGGTACAGAACCCGATGCCCACGAACACGAGGCCGAGCACGAGCGCCTGCAGGCCGGGGCGGCCGTCGTCGGGCCGGATGAACTGCGGCAGGAACGACAGGAAGAACAGCGCCACCTTCGGGTTGAGCACGTTGACCACGACGCCTTGCGTGAACGAACGCCTCGCGCTGACGCCGGGCTGGTCGGGGTCGATTGCGGCCGCCGGTCGCATCAGCGTGCGCACTCCCACGTAGATCAGGTAGCCGGCGCCCAGCCACTTCACGGTGTTGAAGGCCGCCGCCGAAGTGGCCAGCACGGCCGACAGACCCACCGCGGCAGCGAGCGCATGCACCAGGTTGCCCAGACTCAGCCCGGCCACCGCTGCCAGGCCTGCCTGCTGCCCGTCGCTGACACTGCGGTTGACGATGTACAGCACCGCCGGCCCGGGGATGAGTAGGAGCAGGAGCGACGCCGCAGCGAACGCAGCAATGGTGGCAGCACTGGGCATGAGCGGAGACGCTATTCCCTCAGATGCCCACGTCGATGGGTTGTTTCGGTGGGCCGTGGCGGCGGAGTGCGGTGAAGTGCTCGATGAACCTGGCGGGCACCATCGGTAGCGACGCCTCGAGCTCGTCGGCTCGCCACCACCGCAGCTCGAACACGTACTCTGCGTTGAGCGCCTCCCACGACAGGCGCGGCTGTGGTCGAACGCTGCCGTGCGCACCAGGTAGATGCGCTCGCGCTGACCGTCGTGGTGCCCGCTGATGAACGGAATGATGTGCAATCGGGTCCAGATCTGCGGGCCGATCGTCACACCTCCGAGCCCCAGCTCTTCCTCGAGCTCGCGGCGCAGCGCCTGATGGTCGGTCTCGCCAGGCTCGACGCCGCCACCTGGCGTGGCCCAGTGCGTGCCGGTGTTGGGGAACTCGAAGCGAACCAGCAGCACGCGATCGTCGGGGTCGATCACCAAGGCTCGAACGGCCTCGCGAATGCGCAACTCGCTGCCGGGTTCAGGTACGACAGGTTCAGGTACGACAGGTTCAGGCACGACAGGTGTGGTCACTCGTCGGGTTGGTCGCGCAAGCCGTCGTTGAACGCCTTGTACATGTCGTAGATGCCCTTGCACTTCTCGCACACCGGCAGCTGCTTGGGATCGCGCGACGGCACCCACACGTGGCCGCAGAGCGCTTCCAACGGGGTGCCGTAGATGCGTGCCTCCAGCACCTTTGCCGCCGCGGTTTCGCCAGGCTCGGTCTTCACGATGTGCGCCGAGAGCGGCTCACCGGTCTGCAGCACCTCTTCGGTGTCGGGGATGGTCTCGACGGTCATCGGGGCAGTGCGGCTCACGGGTGACAGTCAAGCACAGCGACTGGTTACCATGGGGCCGATGCCGCTCTACGAGTTCCGCTGCCGCACCTGCGACGACACCTTCGAGGTGCGCCGCCCGATGAGTGAATCCAGCGACCCTGCCACGTGCCCGCACGGCCACGAGGGTGCGGTGCGCCTGCTGTCGGTGTTCGCCAGCGTCGGCGCGGCCGGCTCGCCGGCACCGGCGGCAGCGGCAAAGCCCGCCGGCGGCTGCGGCGGCGGCTGCGCCTGCGCACACTGACCGCCGCTCGCCCAGCTGAGCGGTCAGGCGCCGAGCTGAGCCAACTCGGCGGCGATGTTGGCGCGTGCTCGTGCCTCACGAGCGTCGCGCATGCATGCCGTGGTGAACAGCTGCGGGCGGGCGAGGAACCCGCGCAGCACCGCGGCCCGGCCCGTTCGCCACGCCGACTCGGGAACGTGGGCGTACTCGGCTCGCACGCCGCGCACGTACGCGGCGTAGTCGTTGGGCGATGCACCGAGGATGGCCAGATCCGCGTCGATCAAGACGGCCTCGTCGCGGTCGCGTGGCTGATGTGCAGCGGTCGCCTCCACCAACCGCTGCACCACCTCCCTGCGGGCGGCCGGCCAACCCAGCGCCGCGCCGGCCTCGCCCGCCAGCTGGGCGCTGCGTGCCTCGTTGTCGGTCGCAGACGGGTCGTAGACGGCGTCGTGGTACAGCGCGGCCAGCCGGATCGCTGCCGCATCTGTTGCCTGCTCACCGGCCGCCAACATGTGGGCGATGTGCCGTAGCACCCACATCACGTGCGTGGCCGTGTGGTAGTGGCGGTGCTCCTCGCGGTGGCTGGCGAGCAGCTGATCGAGCAGCTGATCGAGGCGG
Organism: Acidimicrobiaceae bacterium; assembly: GCA_016722025.1. GTDB lineage: Bacteria > Actinomycetota > Acidimicrobiia > Acidimicrobiales > Ilumatobacteraceae > UBA668. The sequence goes on along the minus strand of JADKGZ010000004.1, from coordinate 234,587 downwards.
GGCTCGTTGGCGTTGCCGACCAGTTGACGCCACGCGGCGCGCAGTTCCACCTCCGGCGCGCTCATGGTGTGATCGTATGTGGCCGTGACGGTGCTGATCGACGAACCCCGGTGGTGGTTCAAGGAGCGGCTGTGGGCGCACCTGGTGAGCGACGACACCCTGGAGGAACTGCATGCCTTCGCCGCGGCTGCAGGCATACCGCCTCGCGGCTTTCATGGCGACCACTACGACGTGCCGCAGGAGTACTACGACGCGATGGTGACGCTGGGTGCGGGGCCCACACCCAGCCGTGAGCTGGTGCGACGCCTGCGTGCCGCGGGGTTGCGGCTGAGCCCCGGCCAGCGCCGAACGACGTTGAGGCGCTCATGGGCGAGCGTTGGGCGCCAGCATCGCCCAACGCTCGGGCTCGCCCAACAGGTCGCGAGGGCACTGGGCACCGGAGGCGCCGATGATGTACCACTCGATGAGGTCGACCCCATGTGCGGCGGCGAGGTCGCTGGCTTCCAACCAGCGATCGATGTCGCCCGGCAGCACGCACCCCGTGGGTCGTACGGTGGCGAGCACCAGGGCTGTTGCGTGGGGGAGGCCTTCTGCGGCGCGTGCGAGGCACTCGGTGACCGCCAACACCGAATCGGGGTCGACCGTGCCGGAGACGACGGTGATGACGCTGCCGTGACCGTTGCGGTCGAGCAGGAACGCGAGTGTCTCGGGTTCGAGCGGCTGCGACGCCGAGAGGAAGAGCACGCGGCAACGCGTCGGTGCCGCAGCGCACGGGGGCGGGACGGACGGAGACCGGTGCGGCCGGTGCGGCATCGGGGGCTTCGGGAGCAGGCATGGGCAACCTCCGGACTGGATGCCGACGCGAGAGGGAACGCTGCCGGCAGAACTGTCGTGAACGGGGGGAAGCCGTGGCCGGCACCATACGGAAGGGGTGTCACAGGGATGCCGGAAGCACCGTTGCTACGCTGCGCCCTCATGGCCGACGTCACCATCTACCACAACCCGAATTGAAACTCCTCCAGCAGTGCCGTGAGCATTGCAGCGGAACTCGGCGTCGCCGCCGACATCGTGCTCTACCTGAAGACACCACCCGATGCCGCCACGTTGCGCAGCATCATCGCCAAGCTGGAAGACCCGGTCACCGACCTGGTTCGCCGCGACAGCCTGTGGAAGAAGCTGGGCCTCGTCGACGCCGATGCCGTCACGGAGGCTCAGGTGGTGGGCTTGCTGGTGCAGCACAAGCAGTTGCTGCAACGACCGGTGCTGGTCACCGAGCACAGGGCCATCATCGGCCGGCCCAAGGATCGCGTGCGGGCGTTGCTGAGCTGAGCCTCGTGGTCGTCGCGCGCGACCGGAGCTGTCAGCGTCGCCGGGGTCGGCCGCGGCCGCCGAGGGCCTGCAGCACGAGCAGCAACAGCACGGCGCCGAGCGCCGCCACCAGGATGGCGCGCATGTCGAAGTCGTTGATTCCCTTGTGGCCGGCCGCCTGCATCAGCGCGCCACCGATGAGCGCACCCAGCACCCCGACAGCCACCGTGTAGATGCAGCCACTCTTGTCGTCGCGTGTGATCCAGCGGGCAAACAGGCCGGCGAGCAGGCCGACGACGATCCAACCAACGATGTTCATTCGGCCACGCTAACCGGGCGTCGGAGCCGATCGAGTTGCGTCGAGGCGGAACACCAGGTCGCCCTCGTCGTAGGAAGCCACCGGCCGGCCGAGCTGCGGCTGCACGTCGAAGCCGACTCGCTCGATCAGCCGTATCGATGGCCCGTTGTCGGGGTGGATCGCAGCCCACAGTTCGTGCACACCCAGCGAGCGAAGGTGCCCGATCAGCCACTGCACCGCTTCGGTCGCGAAGCCATGGCCGGATGTGGCCGGGCCGAACACGTACGCCACTTCGGCCCAGTCCGCATAGGTGGTTGCCTGCACGTAGCCGAGCACCAGGCCGTCGACATGGCGGCTGACCGCGAAGTTCAGCCACCGTTCGTCGGGTTGATCAGGGCCTCTGGCCAGGTCGTCGATGCGCTCGTGCTGAGCCTCGACGGTGGTCACCTCGGGGCCACCGGTGTAGGCACCCACCGAGTCGTGGGCCAACGCGGCCACCAAGCCTTCGGCGTGGGCGTGAGCGAGCGGTTCGATGAGCAGTCGTTCGGTGGTCGGCATCCGTTGGCAGTGTGACCCACGTCTGTGCGGTGCCGCCAGCGATTTCCGAGCGAGGCATCCGGTATTCGGCTCTGCCATTGCCGATCGTCGGGCGTAGTGTCCCGCCACGTGGGGAAACGGTCCGGGGCGCAGCCATCGCAGACGCCAGGGGCCGGTGGGTGGGGTCTGCTGCGCGCAATGCTGCGCGAGCAACGCGTCGGGCTTGGCCGCCGGGGTGGCGGTGGGCCTGCTGTGGAGCGCGGGCAAGGTGAGTGTGCCGAAGCGCACCAGCCTTGCGGTCGACCGTGCCGTGCTCGGCACCGGCTCGCTGTGGTTCTGGTCGCTGTCGATCGCCGTCGTCGCGGTGATCGCCGGCATCTTCACCGCCTGGCGCCGCTGGTTCGCGTTCCGTGAAAGTCGCCTCACCGAGACCAAGCTGCGCGAGCAGCTGTTCGCTCACATCCTGCGACTGCACGTGGCCTACCACGACCACACGCAGACGGGTCAGCTGATGAGCCGTGCCTCCAGCGACCTGCTGCAGATCCAGGGCTTCGTGGTGATGATCCCCATCACTGCCTCCAACCTGATGATGGTGGCCACCATCGTGGTCATCCTGGCCGTGCAACAGCCGCTGCTCGCGCTCATCGCGCTGGCCCCTCTGCCGCTGCTGAACGTGCTGGCCACTCGCTTCTCGCGTCGCATCCACCCCGCGGTGCTCGCAGTGCAGGCGGAACAGGCGCAACTGGCCACGGTGGTGGAGGAGGCCGTGAGCGGCGTGCGGGTGATCAAGGGCTTCGGCGCCGAAGGCGTCACCGCTGCTCGCCTGCGGGTGGAGGCCGACGACATCCGCCGCGTCTCGCTGCAGTCGGCGAGAGTGCGCAGCGCCTTCCTGCCAGCCCTGGATCTGCTGCCCAACCTCGGCCTCATCGCGGTGCTCGCCGTCGGCGGCCATCGGGTGCTGAACGGCCAGATGACCCCCGGCGAGATGCTGGAGTTCATGCAGTACATCGGTCTGCTCATCTTCCCGCTGCGCAACCTGGGCATGACGGTGGCCTTCGGTCAGCGGGCTGCGGCAGCCCTGCTGCGGGTGAACGAGGTGCTGTCCACGGTGCCGGCCGTGCACGATGCGGTGGCTCCGGTGGCGCTGCCCGACGGCGACCGCGTCGGTGAGGTCTCGTTCGCTCACGTCGCCTTCGGTTACGACGGCAACAACCAGGTGCTGCGCGACTTCGACCTGCGCATTCCGGCAGGTGCGTCGGTCGCGGTGGTGGGCGCGACGGGAAGCGGCAAGTCGACCGTGGCCCGGCTGCTGGTGCGCTTCTACGACGTGAACGAGGGGGCCATCTGCATCGACGGTGTCGACGTGCGCGACCTCACCCTTGCCGACCTGCGTCACGCAGTGGCAATCGTCTTCGAGGACACGTTCCTGTTCCACGACACCGTCGCCGCCAACATCGCGTTCTCGCGACCCGACGCGTCGCACGCCGACGTGGAGGCCGCCGCTCGCCTCGCGGGTGCGCACGACTTCATCCTGCGGCTGCCGGAGGGCTACGCCACGTTGCTGGGCGAGCGCGGCTTCTCGCTCAGCGGTGGCCAGCGGCAGCGCGTGGCGCTGGCGCGCGCCATCCTGGCCGACCCGCGGGTGCTGGTGCTCGACGACGCCACCAGCGCGGTCGACCCGTCGAAGGAGCACGAGATCCGCGAGGCGATGACGACGGTGATGGAGGGCCGTACCACCATCGTGATCGCGCACCGCCCGGGCACGATCGCGCTGGCAGACACGGTGGTGCTGCTCGACGAGGGGCAGGTGGTGGCCACCGGCACTCATGACGAACTGCTGGCCACGAGCGAGCGCTACCGGGCCGTGCTCGCTGCATTGGCCGACCTCGACGACGCGGTCGACGGCGACGCGGACGGCGACACGGACCGCGACGTCGTGGTGGAGGTGCGCTGAGCGATGTGGGCAGGAGGGGCAGTCAGCGAGGAGGACAAGCTGGATCGCGCCGAGACCGGTCGCGTGCTGCGCCGGTCGCTCCAGTTCGCGCAGCCGTATCGGCGCACCATCTGGTGGGCGGTCGGCCTGGTGTCGGTGTCGGCGCTGTGCACGGTTGCCGGCCCGGTGTTCGTGAAGACCGGTCTCGACCACGGCATCACCAACGCCGATGCCACCGCGCTCAACTGGTCGGTGGCGGGGTTCGTGCTCACCGTCGTCATCGGCTACTTCGTCGCTCGCGCACAGCAGCTGGCCATCAACCGCGCCGGTGAGGGGTTCCTGCGCGACCTGCGTGTCGCCGTGTTCGATCGGCTGCAGGCGCAGTCGATGGCGTTCTTCGACCGCAACAAGGCCGGCGTGCTGGTGGCGCGCATGACGGCCGACATCGAGAGCATGGGCGAGCTGATCCAGTGGGGTCTGCTGCAGTTCGTGGGTGCTGCGCTGCTGCTGGTGATGACGCTCATCTTGATGACCGCGCTCAGCTGGCAGATGACCCTCATCGTGGTGCTGTTCGTGGCGCCGGTGCTGGGCCTGGCCTCGGTTCGCTTCCAACGCCTCTCCAACGCGGCGTACCTCGATGTGCGTGAGCGCGTCGGCAGCAACCTGTCGAACCTGCAGGAAGGCATCACCGGCGTGCGTGTCATCCAGGCCTACGGGCGGGAAGCCGAGACGCAGCGCCGGTTCGTGCAGTCGAACAGGGCGCTGTACGGCAGCCACCTGCGCAGCGTGAGGATCAGCACCTGGTACTTCGGATTGGTCGAGTGGGCCGGCATCGTGTCCATCGCGCTCATCGTCGGCATCGGCGGCATGTTGGTGCACCGTGGCTCGGTGGGGTTCGGCACGGTGGCCGCATTCGTGCTGTTGACGGCCAACCTGTTCGACCCGGTGCAGCAGCTCTCGCAGCTGTACAACACGGTGCAGAGCGCTGCCGCGTCGCTGCACAAGCTGTACACGCTGATGGACACCGTGCCCGACGTTGCCGAGCACCCCAAGCCGGTGCGGTTGCCGGCCGCCGGCGTGCTGGAGGCGCACCACATCACGTTCGCGTACGAGGGCAGCGAGCGACCTGCCCTCACCGGGGTGAGCCTGGCCGTGGCGCCGGGCGAGCGATTGGCGCTGGTGGGGCCCACCGGCGCGGGTAAGAGCACGTTGGCCAAGCTGCTCAGCCGGCTGTACGACCCCACCAACGGCTACGTCACCTTCGGCGAGATCGACTTGCGGGTTGCATCGCTGGAATCGCTGCGTGAGCGGGTGGTGGTGGTGCCGCAGGAAGGCTTCTGTTCGGCGGCACCATCTGCGAGAACATCCGCATCGCACGGCCCGGCGCCACCGATGCCGACGTGGCCGCTGCGTTGCAGGCGATCGGCGTGCTCGAGCGCTTCGAGGAGTTTCCCGAAGGCCTCGACACCGAAGTCCGCGAACGCGGCTCACGGTTGTCGGCGGGCGAGCGGCAGCTGGTGTCGTTGGCCAGGGCCGCGTTGGTCGACCCAGCGGTGTTGGTGCTGGACGAAGCCACCAGCAACCTCGACCCCGGCACCGAAGCGGTGGTGGAGAAGGCGCTGGAACGGCTGATGGACGGGCGCACCGTGATCGTGGTCGCACCGGCTGAGCACCGTGCGCCGCGCGGATCGCATCGCGGTGATCGACCACGCACACCTGGTGGAGCTGGGCACTCACGAGGAGCTGGTGGTGCGCGGTGGCCGTTATGCGGCGCTCGCCGAGGCCTGGGCGCGGTCGCAGCCGACGACGGAGGGCACCGTCGGCCGCTGACCGCACCGCGGCATCAGGCGCGGTCGAAGGCGAGCACGAACTCGAGCAGTCCGTTGTCCTCGGTGGTGATGGTGGCCACGGATGGGCTGGGGATGCCAAAGTCGGCGAACACCACCGGGATCTTGCCCAGCACACCGACGCGGCCGTTCTGGAACGTGGCCTCGACATCGAAGGTGACGGACTGAGTGGTGCCGCGCAGGGTGAGGTCGCCCGTCGCCGATGCCGTGATGGTGGTGCCGTCGGTGGGCACCTGTTGGAAGTCGATCGGCGCAGTGAGTACGAAGGTGGCGGTGGGGAAGTTGGCGACATCCATGATGCGACCGTTGAACTGCCCGTCGCGCCGCGACTCGTCGCTCTTGAACGTGGTCATGTCGACCGTGAACTGGCCGGCCGACACGGCCGTGCCGCCGATGGTGAACGTGCCGGTGATGGCCTGGGTGCGGCCGTTGGCGGTGGTGTCGAAGCCGTTGATGCTCTCGTCGACCCGATAACCGACTTCGGAACCCGCCGCGATCACCCACTCGCCGTCGACTCCTTGGGTCCGGTGCGCTGGTGGTGTCGGCGCCGGTCGACGTGGCTGTGGGGTCGGTGGTGATCGGCTGCTCGGGAGCGACCGTGGTGGTGGCATCGAGCAGTTCCTTCACATCGCCGCTGTCGAACTCCTCGTCGGCCTTGTTGATGAACTTGGCGTAGATGAACGATCCGGCGACGACCACGACGATGAGTGCCACGACGGCGATGACGAGCTTCTTCCAGTGTTGCTTCATGGCAGTCCTTACGTCGGGGGCAGCGAAACGGTTCGCTGCACGATGCTTGCACACGCAACAGTCCCTGGGGCATCAGGGTGGGTCGAGGATGGCCCGCGCTGGTCCGGTCATCAGAACGACTCGAGGCCACCACCCACGAGCGATGCGGCCATGTACACGAACAAGAAGGTGAGGATGATCCACGAGGTCTGCTTGAGCCAGTCGCCGAGTGTGGCGAGCTGTGCGTCGGCGGGTGCGCCGCGCACCATCGCATAGATCCATGGCGCAGCAACGAGCGCCGGCGAGAGGATCGTGAAGACCACCGCCACGATCACCTTGCTCGTCGACGACACACCGGAGGTGGCGACCTCATCGGCCGCGGCGAGCATCAGCGACATGTTCTTCACGTTCAGCGCGGTGGCCGTGAGGACACCGGTGCCGAACGCCGCCGACGGCTTCATCGTCGTCAGCTTGTGCATCCAACCCGGTTCCTCGGCCTTGACGCCACGGCGCGGGCGGCCACGCACCTGTCCGACCGCGAGGTACAGGAACCACACGCCCAGCGCGATCTTGATCACGGCCACGGCGGTGTTGGGCTCACCACTGGTCAACTGCACCAAGCCACCGAAGGCCAGAGCGGAAAGCAGGATCTGGCCGCAGGCGTAGCCGCTGAGATAGACCCCCGCCTTCCGGCGGCCGCCGACACCGATGACGAGCACCACGCACGCCAGCTGGAACGGCGGGTTGATCATCACCCCGACGAGCAGCGGCAGCAAGGCACCGATGAGCTGACCGAGCGACTCACCGGCCACGAACATCGGCCGATCCGGCGAGCAGCGCTGTTGTCATGACCGGCGACGCTAGACCACGACCTTGCGGAGTGGTCGACCGTGCCGGATGTTCCACCGCGCTCGTCTGGTGACGAGATGATGGCCGGTTGTACGGGCGTTCAGGGCTTCGGGTGGCCGAGCCGGAAGGTGGCACCTTCGCGAGCGGCGACGACGGTGACGCCTGGTGTGACCTGGAAGCGTTGCTCGATGGCCGCCACTGCGGCATCGGTGCGATCGGGGTCGTGGTGGAACAACAGCACGGTGGCCGCGCCGGCGCGTCGCGCCAGCTCCACCGAGTACTCCACCGCCGAGTGGCCGAAGTGGAGATACGTGGGCAGCTCGTCGGCGGTGTACTGCGCATCATGGATGAGCAGGTCGACTCCGGCGCACAGCGTCATCGCCGCCTCGTGGTAGGGGCCGACACCGTCGGGGCCGGGGCCCAGCTCGCCCGCCGGACCGTGATCCGACAGGTAGGCCACGCTGCTGTGGCCGTCGCTGATGCGGTACCCGAAGGTGCGCCCACCCTTGTGGGGTATCTCTCTGGCCAGCACGGTGAACCCCTCGATGGCGTGCTCGCCCTCATCGATCGAGCCGAACGACCACGAGCCCTTGAGGTCGGTGGGTGTGATGGGGAACGCGGGCGGCGACATCGTCTGGCGGAGCAGGTCGACCGCCGGCACGCCCTGCTCGGGCACCAGCACGCGGGTGACCGCGTCGGGCCGGTCGGCCGATCGGAAGAACGGCAGCCCCTGCATGTGGTCCCAGTGCAGGTGGCCCAGCAGGATCGTGCCGCGGAAGGGACCGCCCGCCAACAAGGCCGGCACGGCGCGCAGCCCGGTGCCCGCATCCAGCAACAGGCGCGGTGCGTGCTCGGCGTCGTGCGCGAGCGCCACGCACGACGTGTGACCGCCCACCTCGACGAAGTCGGCACCCGATGCAGGCGACGACCCGCGGACGCCGCAAAGATCGACTCTCACTCGCCGACGACTCTCACAGTGGCCTTGCCATGGGTTGGGACGCTATATCTCCCACGAGTGGAAACCCGTGCAGCCGAGCGGAAGCACCCACGATGCGCCAGACTGGCCGGCATGACTGCAACCGTGCTGATCTCGCGCACCACCCCCAAGAGCGTCGACGCCGTGGCGGTGCCCGTCGGCACCACCGGCGCCGTGCCACGTTCGCTCGGCCTCAACAGAGCAGCGCTCGCTGCCATCGGGTTCGAGGGCAAGCCTGGTCAGACGGTGGTGGTCCCTTCCGGTACCGGCCCTGCGCAGATCGCAGTCGGCATCGGTGAGGCCGGCACACTCACCGTGCAGGGCTTGCGTAACGCTGCCGCCGCAGTCGTGCGCGCCGCGGGCAAGCGGGCGGTCGTCGCCACCAACCTGGCCGACCTCGACGGCGTCGATGCCGTCAAGGCCGCGCAGGCCGTGGTGGAGGGTGGCTTGTTGGCTGCGTATCGCTACGCCGGCATCAAGAAGGAGCCCAACAAGAGCGCGCTCACGCAGCTGGTGCTGGTGGTGGGCGAGAAGCGCACCAACGGTGCTCGCATCGGTAGCGAGCGTGGCCAGGCCACCGCCGCCGCCGCAGTGCTGGCACGCGATCTGGCCAACACGCCCCCGGCCTACATGACCGCTCGCCACATGGCCGAGAAGGCCGTGGAAGTGGCCCGCGCGTGCGGCCTGACGGTGGAGGTGTTCAACCGCGGCCAGCTCGCCGAGATGGGGTGCGGCGGCATGTTGGGTGTCAACGCCGGCAGCGTAGAGCCGCCGCGCATGGTGCGCCTCACCTACACGCCACGCAACCCGTCGGGTCACCTCGCGCTCGTCGGCAAGGGCGTGATGTTCGACTCGGGCGGCCTCAGCCTGAAGCCCAGCGACGGCCAGATCGCGATGAAGATGGACATGAGCGGCGCCGCGGCCGTGCTGGCCACGATGGGCTCGTTGAAGGGGTTGCGCTGCAAGGCGAAGGTCACCGGTTACCTGATGTGCACCGACAACATGCCGGGCGGCAACGCCGTCAAGTTGGGCGACGTGCTCACCTTCCGCAACGGTAAGACCGCCGAGATCCACAACACCGATGCCGAGGGGCGCCTGGTGCTTGCCGACGGCCTGTCGTTGGCCGTGGAGGACGCCCCGGATGCCATCGTCGACATCGCCACGCTCACCGGCGCCTGCATGGTGGCGCTGGGCACCAAGGTGGCCGGCGTGATCGGCAACGACCAGAGCATCGTCGACCGGTTGCGTGCCGCCAGCGCCGCGACCGACGAGCAGATCTGGCAGCTGCCGTTGGAGAAGGCGTACCGCAAGCAGCTCGACAGCAACGTGGCCGACATGCGCAACATCGGCGGGCCACCCGGCGGCGCGATCACTGCGGCGCTGTTCCTCAACGAGTTCGTTGGCGACGTGCCCTGGGCGCATCTCGACATCGCCGGGCCGATGGCCGCCGACGCCGACGACGGCTGGCTCAGCAAGGGCGCCACCGGGTTCGGCACGCGCCTGCTCATCGAGCTGGCCACCGGCTTCACCAAGTAGCTACGCCGTCGCTGCACCGCGGTGAGTGGCCAACGTGGTGGCCTCGGCGGCCGCGGCGGGCGACACGCCCACCGCCAGCAGTTGCCGCTCCACCACCTCCGGGTCGTCGCCGGCGGCCATCATCACCTCGGCGAGCGCACGGCCGCGTTCGAGGTCGTTCAACGTGTACTCGCGGACTCGCCACTGCTGGTGCATGGCCTGCAGCTGCGGCGGCATCCGCGAGAGGTGACGGGCTGCCACCGGTGGCACTCGCCGGCGCACGGCCAACCCTCCGGGCACCGCTTGCGACATGCCGAACAGCTGGCAACGCTGCAGGGCACGGGCGAACGAGTTCGACGTGCCGGCGGAGTAGGCGAGGCCCAACATGCTCGCCGTCTCCGCCAGATCGAGCTCGTAGCCGAGCGGGTAGCGGTCGAGCCCGGTGACCAGCCGCCGCAACGTCCACGTGGCGGTTGGGCCGAGCACGTTGAGCCAGAACAGCTCGACGTAGTTGCTGCGCACGTCGAAGCCCACCGTATCGACGATGGGGTCGTGCCAGGGCACCACCATCAACGTGGCTGCAGGCGCTGCCACGGGTACGGGTGACGGCGCGACTGACAGTGGTTCGATCGACATGGCAGACCCCCAGCGGGTGAGGCGAACAGTGGGGGAAGCCGCTCACTGCTACTGGGCATGGCCGGCTCGCCGATTCGGCAAGCACCGCGGGTCGGTTGCTGGGAGTGCGGGCTGTCAGAACTCGATGTCGTCAGAGTGTGCTGCCGTCGTCGACTCGCCGTCGATGCCGCCGAACGACGTGTCGTCGACGCCGTGGTCGAGCTGATCGTCGAACTCGAGCTCCGGCACCTCGACATCCACCGGTTGCGGTACGTCGACTTCGATCACTTCCGGTTCCATGTCGATCACGCGGGGTACGTCGACTTCGATCACTTCCGGTTCCATGTCGATCACGCGGGGTACGTCGACTTCGATCACTTCCGGTTCCATGTCGATCACCTGCGTCGGCGGCGTGGTGGTCGTGTCGTCGGTCGCCGGTTCGGAGGTGGTGCCATCGGTGGCGGGTGCGGTGGGCGGCGGGTTGACGAAGTCGTCGGGCAGGGCGATGCCGGCCTCGGCGAGCACGTCCTCATCCACCGTGATCGCACGCGTGTCGCGGTCCATCGCTGCAGCGGAGCGGTGCAACTCGGCCGCTTCGGCTGCCGCCGCATCCGCGCCGGCCTCGTCGCCGGCGGCCCGCAGCTCGGCGGCCTTCTCGTCGGCGGCGTCGGCAGCAGCGTCGGTCCTGGCGACGGCGCCGAGCAGGTAGGCGCGGGTCTCGAGGTGCTCGGCGGTGTCGGACAGCTGCGTGTACTCGGTGCTGGTGACGTCGATCTCGGCCTCGAGGCGGGCAACTTCCGCCGTCGCGGTTGCTGCCGTCGCCCGCAGCTCGGCTGCTCGGGCGGTGGCGGCGTCGGCTCGTGCCTGGGCCGCGTTGGCCAGAGCTGCCGACTTGGCGGCCAGCGCCGCGTCCTGCTGCGCGAATATGTCGTCGGGGTCGCCGCTGGGCTGGTGCTTGGCGGCCATCTCGTGATACCCGTCGACGAACGACAGCTCACGCTTCACCTGCATGTCGGCCGCGTTCGCCTCCTGTTCGGCGGCCCAGGCCAGGCGTGCGGCGGCGTCGCGTTCGAGGCCGAGGCTGGTGGTCTCCTGCTCGAGGCGGTCGTACGACACCTCGCGCACGCGCTGTGCGAACTCGGTGGCCTGCTGTGCTTGCACGCGCACGGCGTCGCCGTCGAGATCGTCGACCACGCCGCCGACGCCGTCACCCACCACGTCGACGTCGGCCGCCGGATCGGTAGCTGGATCGGCCGCAGTGTCAGCGGTGGCGCCGCTGCCGACGTAGCTCATGGTGCCGTCGCCGGCCACCTCGAAGTTCTTGCCCGCGGCGGCAGCTTCGGCGAGCTTGCCGCTGGACAGCTGCTCGTCGAAGTGCGCGATGCGCTTGGTGATGGCAGCCTCGTCGGGTGCCGGCCCGTCGCCCTTCTTGAACGCGATCGACCCATCGACCTCGACCACCACCGTGCTGCCGGTGCGAATCGACTGACGCACGAACTCCGCCTCGAGCGTGTCGAGCGTTGCGTCCGGGTTGGCGAGGTAGCGCTGCGACCTGTCGGCCGTGAACGCGTAGATGGATCCATCGGGGTGCACGTTCACCTCGAACCCGCGGCCCAGGAGGTCCTTCACCTCGTCGAGCTTGGTGCCCAGGAAGTCGGCGTCGGACTGGTCGAGGTGCTCGCCGGTGTCGAGTGACGCACTCGGGTCGGAGCCGGGCACGAAACGCACTCGCCGGCCCTGGGAGAGTGCGACGGTCATGTCTGCAATGGTGGCGTCGTCGAAATCGATGGGGTCAGTCATGCGGCCAACCATAGGAGGGAACCGTGAACACGGTCACCGGGTGGATTCCCGGTTCGACCGGCGTCCGGCGGTGCGGCACACTGCGTGCGATGAACGGCATCGATCAGGCAGCGACGTGGGTGTCTGCCGCCCAGAACATCGTGGTGCTCAGCGGTGCGGGCCTGTCCACCGATTCGGGCATCCCCGACTTCCGTGGGCCCAACGGGTTGTGGACGCAGAACCCCGCGGCCGAGCGGGCGTCGACCCTGCAGCACTACCTGGCCGACCCGGCCTTGCGCGAGCTCGCCTGGCAGAGCCGGTTGACCGCCCCGGCATTCACTGCACGACCGAATGCGGGGCACCACGCGTTGGTGCAGCTCGAGCGCCGTGGTCGGTTGGCTGCGATCGTCACGCAGAACATCGATGGGCTGCATCAGGCGGCGGGTCACGACCCGGCGAAGGTGATCGAGGTGCATGGCACGGTGCTGTGGTCGCGGTGCTGGGGTTGCAGCGACCGGCGGCCGATGGCGCAGATGCTCGATCGGGTCCGTGCCGGCGAGGCCGACCCTGCCTGCGAGCGGTGCGGCGGCATCATCAAGAGCGACACCATCCTGTTCGGCCAATCGCTGGTGCCGGACGTCATCGAGGCCGCAATGGTGGCCGCCGAGCGTTGCGATCTGCTCATCGCCGTCGGCTCCACGCTGTCGGTGTTCCCGGCTGCCAACGTGGTGCCGCGGGCGAAGAGCGCCGGCGCGCGGGTGATCATCGTCAACGGCGAGACCACCAGGATGGACCGCTTCGCCGACTCGGTGCTGCTCGGTTCGCTCTCCGAGCTGCTGCCGGCGCTGTGCGACGCGGCGACGTGAGCGACCCGGTGACGAAAGACGACTGAACAGGTAGGCTTTCGCCCATGGCTACCTTTCGCGACCTTCTCACTGCCGCCAAGGCGCAGATCATCGAAGTCGACACCGCTGCTGCCGCCGACCTCATTGCCGGGGGAGCCGTCGTGCTCGACGTGCGCGAGCCCGACGAGTACGACCAGGGTGCTCTGCCCGACGCCATCCACATCCCTCGCGGCCATCTCGAGGCACAGGTGGAAGGCAAGGTGCTCGACAAGCACGCGCAGGTCGTCGTGTACTGCGCCGGCGGTGTGCGCAGCGCATTCGCGGCAAAGACCCTCGCCGAGCTGGGCTACACCGACGTGGTCTCGGTGGCCGGCGGCTTCGGCAAGTGGAAGGACGAAGGCCGTGCCTGGCGCACGCCCGTCACCCTCACCGCCGAGCAGCGCAACCGCTACCAGCGTCACCTGCTGCTGCCCGAGGTGGGCACTGCCGGCCAGGCGAAGCTGCTGGCCAGCAAGGTGCTGATGCTGGGTGCCGGCGGGCTCGGTTCGCCATCCGCGATGTACCTTGCCGCCGCCGGCGTGGGCACCATCGGCATCGTCGACATGGACGAAGTGGACGCCAGCAACCTGCAGCGCCAGATCCTGCACAACATGGATCGCGTCGGTGATCGCAAGGTCGACAGCGCGAAGAAGACCCTCACGCTGCTGAACCCCGACGTCGACGTGGTCACCTACGACACCCGTCTCGATGCGTCCAACATCATGCAGATCATCGAGGGTTACGACGTCATCGTCGATGGCGCCGACAACTTCCCCAGCCGCTACCTGCTCAACGACGCAAGCGTGAAGCTGGGCATCCCGGTGGTGCACGGCAGCATCTTCCGCTTCGAGGGCATGGTCAGCGTGTTCCACCCGCTGCAAGGCCCCACCTACCGCGACATGGTGCCCGAGCCGCCGCCCGCCGAGCTGGCGCCCAGCTGCGCGGAGGCAGGCGTGCTGGGTGTGCTGCCCGGCATCGTGGGCAGCATCCAGGCGCTCGAGGTCATCAAGCTGCTGCTCGGGCTCGGCGAAGGCCTGGTCGGGCGCATCCTGTCGGTCGACACCACCGACATGAGCTTCCGCACCTTCAACCTGCGCCCCGACCCGGCCAACCAGGTCACCTACGCGAACCGCGATCGCATCATCGTGCAAGAGCTGGAGGGCCTGTGCGCCCCCGGCCTCGCGCACTGACCCGCCCCAACGCCGCGCCACCCCACCGCCTTTACGCAAAGGCTGTCGGGGCGTGACCTCGAAGTGTGAGTCCGAAGTCTTGACACAAAGGTCGACGCCGACCCGTTCGTCGCGTCTGTCGCGCCAGTCGCGGCTGTTGCTAGCTCGGCACCTCATCGAGGGTCGGTGCCAGCTCGTCGCGCTCCTGCAGCAGCACGCCGGCGATCACGAGTGCGGCGCCGAAGAGATCGGCCATCGACGGTCGCTGACCGAGTGCGATGAACCCGAGCGCCATCGCCGACACCGGGAGCAACGCCAGCAGCACAGCGAACCGGCGGACAGGGATGCGGCGCATCACCACCTGGTCGATGCCGTAGCCGATGGCCGACGACAGTGCGCCGACCGCGACGCACATCAACAGCAGGCGGCCGTCGCTGAAAACCACGCCACTGCCGACGATGCCGAACGGCAGGATCGTGAGCGAGCCGATGGCCAAGCCCAGGCCGAGCCCGGCCATGCCCCGTTCGAGGTGGGCGACTCGGCGCCCGAGGATGATGTACACGGCCCACATCGCCGAGGCGGCGAAGATGAAGAAGATGCCCCACGGCTCGCCGCCGATCTCCACACCGGAGAGCGTGACCACGCCGAGCGCGGCCAGCGCCAACGCGACCGAGTTGCGGGCGCTACGTGTGAACGCGGCCGCGACTGCGATGGGGCCGATGAACTCGATCACCACGCTCTTGCCCAGCGGCAGCCGGTCGAGTGCGAGGTAGAAGAACAGGTTCATCACGGCGGTCGCGATGCCGAAGAACGCCGCACTGCGCAGCTCGGTCCGCGTCCAGCCGCTGCGCACCTGACGCCACGATACGGCGATCAGGAGGAGCGCCGCCGACAGCACACGGAGCCAGGCAACCGTGGCCGGCCGCACCTCCTCGAACAGGTTGACGGCCACCACGGCGCCCGTGTACTGCGAGATGCCGGCGATCGCGAACAGTGCCTCGGGTGAGGCGGTGCGAACGAACTCGGTGGGGGAGCGCATGGTGCCGGCGTGACGAATTGGGCGAGTTGCGCCGTGCCAATCCCGTCGTGTCAGTGTTGCAGTCGAGTCGTGTCAGTCGAACAGGTCGGGGTCGGTGCGGCAGATCTCCTGCCACAACGGCTGGAAGCTCAACCAGCCGGCGATCGGGAAGCCGGTCTGCTGCTGGGTGTACTCGGCGCTCTCGTGGTCGATCAGCTTGGGGGTGCCCGCGGCCATCGCCAGCAGCTGCGCCTGGCAGCTGCGGTCCATGCTGAGGAACCAGAAGGCGGCCTCGTCGACGGTCTGGCCGACGGTGAACAGCCCGTGGTTCTGGTGAATGGCCGCCTTGCCGGTGGGGAAGTGGGTGGCCAGTTCCTTGCCGGCCTCGATGTCGAACACCACCTTGCCGCCCTGCGCCTGGATGACGGTGTGGTCGTTGTAGAAGATGCACGCATCCTGCGTGATGGGGTCGAGCGGGATGCCCAACGAGCTGAACGCCTTGCCGTGCACGCTGTGGCTGTGGGCGGCAGCGACGATGTCGGGGCGGGCTTCGTGCACCGCGGAGTGGATGACGAACGCCGCCCTGTTCACCGGGTACTTGCCGTAGATGACGTTGCCGCTGTGGTCGACAAGGATGAGGTCGCTCACCTTCACGTGGCGGAAGCTGATCGCGAACGGGTTCACCCAGAAGTACTCGGGGAACTCGGGGTCGCGCACGGTGATGTGCCCGGCCACGCCCTCGCCGAACCCGACACGACCGAAGATGCGCAGCGCGCCGGCCAGCTTCTGCTTGCGGTGCAACCGCTCCTCCTCCAGCGTGGCGAAAGGAGCGGGCAGCGCCAGGTTCACGTCCTTGGGAGCGAGCTCCACCCCGTCGATCATGCGAACACCGGATTCGGTAACAGTCATGGCGGCCACAATACGCCCAGTGGGCAGATGCACGTGAGGTGAGCCCGTACATCTGGCGCGAACGGTACCGGGCATGATGGGTCGATGAATCGCCAGATCGCGCCTGCTTCGATTGCTCCGCCTGCCGCCAACTACGCCCATGCGGTGATCAGCGAGCACTCGGCGCGCTGGCTGCACACCAGCGGTGTGGTGCCGATCCAGCCTGACGGAACGGTGCCAGCGACCATCGAAGCGCAGGCGGAAGTGGTGTGGATCAACCTGCTGGCCATCCTGCGCGAGGCAGGAATGGAAGCGCACGACGTGGTGAGCGTCACCACCTACGTGGTGGTCGAGCAGTTGCCGTCGCTGAGCATCGTGATGGGTGCCCGCGACCGGGCCCTGGCGGGCCATCGCGTTGCCAGCACGTTGATCACGGTGCCCGCGCTCGCCCGCCCGGAGTGGAAGATGGAGATCGCCCTCGTCGCTGCCCGATAGCCGCTCGGTGCAATAGGATTTCTCCATGGCCGTGAGCGCTGAGGACCGTCGCCGATGGGATCGGCAAGTCGAGGCGCTCCGTCTTGCCGACAACGACGAGGAAGGCACGCTCGAAGTGCGTGCTGCCACTCTCGAGATGGTGAACCGTCGCCGCGTGGCTCATGGCCGGCCCGAGCTCAACACGGAAGGGGAGCTGCACCGCCGTGCCCGAACCCTCGGACTACTGGTCGACGTTCCAACAGCGCCTCGCTGAGCTCGGCTGCGAACCAGTGCTGATCGGCGCACTGGCTGCGCTCGAGTATCGCCTGACGCCGCGGTTCACCACGGATGTCGACTTTCTGGTGAGGTCGCTGGATGGCGTCGTCGCTGCGTTCGAAGCCGAGGGCTACACGGTGCAGGCGATGGCCGAGCCAGGAGGTGAACCGTACGTCGTGTTCATCCGTGGCAAAGGCGTGGCGGTCGACGCGCTCCTCGTCGAGACCGACTATCAAGCGGCGGCGCATCGTCGCGCCGTGAACAAGCTGCTCACGGTCGAGGACGTCATCGTCCACAAGCTCATTGCGTGGCGGGCGAAGGACCAAGACGACATCGCGTCGATTCTCGCCGCGGCGCCGTTGCTCGATGCGGCGTACATCCAACGGTGGGCGACCGAGTGGCAGGTCAGCGATCGATGGGCAGAGAGCAAGCAGCGTTGGATGGGCAGCTGAGCGATCAGGTTGCGGTGAACGGGTCCCAGGCAGGCGGCGCAACTTCGAGAAAGCGGCGAACGTGCAGCAGGAATGCTTCGGGCGTCAGGCCGCTCTCATGACCATCGAACAGCTCGAGTCGTGGCGTGAGCGCACCTGGGGCTCCGGCACGCCAGCGTGCGGAGCCGGGCTCCAGGGTGTCGAGCTCTGCTGCCAGCACTCGTAGGTCCGGGCGCGGGAGCACCGGTCGCGAGACCAGCATCACCCACGACTCGTAGCGCAGTTCGAGGTGGTACCTGCTGCCTTGCACCACTGCCACGCGCAGGCACTCGGTCGCGTTGTTGATGGCCATCGGGTGCAGCGTGCTCGATTCGACTCGCGTGAATCGGTGCGTGGTTCGTGGTGCCCACTCGGCGGGAACCGTGACCACGGCGAGGTCGACATCACGATGCTCGGTGACTCGCACAGCGCCGTCGGCGATGGCCTCGATGCTGCGCGTGAGGTGAGCGTCCTCGTCGCCCCACAGGTGTCGCCACTCCTGCGGGCGGTCGACGATCTCAGCGAACTGCGGCAGCGCCCATTGGTACAGGGAGCCGCAGCGCTGCGGATACGGCGCAGCAAGGGACTGGGCCGGAACTGGCGATATGACGTCGTCGTCGAGAGCGGCGAGGATCATCGCAATGCGTGCAGCCTCACGGGATGCGAAGGTGCCGAAGTCGCCGGCGCGAGCGACGTCGATGAGCAACTCGCGTCGAGGCAGCGCCAGTGCGGGCCACAACAGCGCGAACGCGCTGGACAATGCCGTCTTGATCGAAGTGGTTGTTGGTGACCGCCTCGACACCCGCGAACCGCTCCGGTTCTGAAAGGGCACGGAACGCGATTTGAGCGGAGAGGTCGTCGCGCAGTTCGGGTGGTGTGGGGCTGCCCGGCCAGTGCGACAACGTGAGCACGGTGTCGGCGTTCGGCGAGCCATCGACCACCACGTTGGGGATGCCCGCAATCGCATGCTCGGGTACGAAACGCAGCGTGGACACCGCCGCCACCATAACCGCCCGGAGCCGAGCGGCGGCCGGGGCCTGGACATCCGGCTCGACGCTGTCGCGAGCGCTCGCCTTCGCCGCCGGCGCGTTGCTTGGTAGCTTGCGTCATGCCGCGTCACCCAGTGCAAGCACTCCTCAACCAGGCCAGGTACCTGGTCCTCATCGCTGTGGCGGGCCTGACAGTGCTGAGCGTTGCCACCTTCGCCTGGGCCATCGCCAAGACGGTGAAGCTCTTCGGTGCGCTGCTCGATGGTGGTTGGAGAGGCGATGTTGCGCTGGTCGACCTGCTCGGCGTGATCGAGATGTACCTGCTGGCGATCGTGCAGCTGATCGTCGCGATCGGGTTGTACGAGCTCTTCGTCGGCGACCTCGATGTGCCCAACTGGCTCGAGGTCACCTCGCTCGACGATCTCAAGAAGTCGATCGTTGATGTGCTCG
This sequence comes from Acidimicrobiaceae bacterium, assembly GCA_016722025.1. GTDB lineage: Bacteria > Actinomycetota > Acidimicrobiia > Acidimicrobiales > Ilumatobacteraceae > UBA668. Next base: position 215,583 of record JADKGZ010000004.1, on the reverse strand, counting down.
TCGTCTTCCTGGGGGTGAAGGGCATCGAGGGCCTCGTGGAGGCGGAACGCCCGCTCGATGCGCTGATGCTCGTCGGGGCGACCGCGGCGTTGATCGTGGCACTGTCGTTGTTCCGCATGGTGACTGCCCGTGCCAAGGTCGACAAACCGGCGCCCGACTGACGGAACCTGTTGGCGGGTGCCGAGCGCCGTGAAGCATCGCCGCTGATACCGGGCGGGGGTGACCGCCAGCCGAGCACCGACCGGGCGTTGCGTCGATGGCCGGCAGCCCGCACGTGCGACCTACGCTGGCCAACGATGAGCGACGACAAGCGAACCGACCCGGGCATCCACACCGACTCGGGCATCGAAGTGAAGGCCCTGTACGACGCCTCCGATCTGGCGGGTTGGGACCCCGCGACCCAGCTCGGTGCGCCCGGCAAGCCGCCCTACACCCGTGGCGTGTACCCCACGATGTACCGCGGCAAGTTGTGGACGATGCGGCAGTACGCCGGCTTCGGCACCGCCGCCAGCACCAACGAGCGGTTCAAGTTCCTGCTCGAAGCCGGCCAGACCGGGCTGAGCTGTGCGTTCGACCTGCCCACGCAGATGGGCTACGACAGCGACCACCCGCGTGCCGAGGGCGAGGTCGGCAAAGTCGGCGTGGCCATCTCGTGCATGGCCGACATGCGCCAGCTGCTGGCCGACCTGCCGCTCGACAAGGTGAGCACCAGCATGACCATCAACTCCACCGGCGCGATCCTGCTGCTGATGTACGAGCTGGTGGCCGAAGAGCAGGGCGTGCCGGCCGGAGCGATCAGCGGCACCATCCAGAACGACCTGCTCAAGGAGTACGCCGCCCGCGGCACCTACATCTACCCGCCGAAGCCCAGCATGCGAGTCATCACCAACATCTTCGAGTACTGCGCAGCGCACGTGCCGAAGTGGAACACCATCAGCATCAGCGGCTACCACATCCGCGAAGCCGGCAGCACGGCGGTGCAGGAGATCGCGTTCACCATCGCCAACGGCATCGCGTACGTCGATGCCGCCATCGCGGCCGGCCTCGATGTCGATGCGTTCGCGCCGCGGCTCAGCTTCTTCTGGAACGCGCACAACAACTTCTTCGAAGAGGTCGCCAAGTTCCGTGCCTCGCGCCGCATCTGGTACAAGCTGATGACCGAGCGCTTCGGCGCGAAGAAGGAGTCCAGCAAGCTGCTGCGCTTCCACACCCAGGTCGGCGGCAGCACGCTCACGGCACAGCAGCCGGAGAACAACATCGTGCGTGTCGCCGTGCAGAGCATGGCCGCGGTGATGGGCGGCACCCAGAGCCTGCACACCAACGGCTACGACGAGGCGCTGAGCCTGCCCACCGAGCGCGCCGCCCGCATTGCGCTGCGCACGCAGCAGATCATCGGCTACGAGAGCGGCATCGCCGACACCCCCGACCCGTTGGCCGGCAGCTACTTCGTGGAGTCGCTCACCGACGAGATCGAGCGGCTGGCGTGGGACTACATCGCTCGCATCGACGAGATGGGTGGCGCCGTCGAGGCGATCGAGCGCGGCTTCCAGCAGGACGAGATCGAGCAGGCCGCCTACGACTACGCGAAGAGCATCGACAACGACGAGCGCGTGATCGTCGGCCTCAACCGGTTCACGGTCGACAACGAGCCCGAGTTCGTGATCGCTCCCGGCGACCCGTCGCTCGAGCAGGGGCAAGTGGCCAACCTCACCGCCTACAAGGCCAACCGCGATCATGCGTTGGTGAAGGCGCGACTGGCCGAGGTCACCGAAGCCGCCCGCGGCACGCAGAACCTGCTGTATCCGATGAAGGAGGCGCTGCGTGCCAACGCGACGCTGGGCGAGGTCAGCGATGCGTTGCGCGAGGTGTTCGGCGTGTACCAACCCGGTCGCTGACGCATGAGCTGGCTGGCGCCGCACGCGAACACCGAGAACTGCTACCTCACGACCGTCGGCCGACGAACCGGGCGCTCGCACGAGGTGGAGATCTGGTTCGGTGTCGTCGGCGACACGCTGTACCTCATCAGTGGGAACGGCCCCGGCGCCGACTGGACCGCAGCTGGCGGCGGGTCTCCCGTCGTGTCGGCGACGAGACCCGACGCGCATCTGCTCGTGACGTGGTCGACCCTGCCGAACGGCGCAGGGTCGGCGAACTGATGGGCACCAAGTACCCGTGGGACGGCGACGCGTCGATCGGGCTCACCTTCGAGGCATGGTGCTTCGACGTGCCGGCGCTGGCCATCGAGTCATGGACCAGTCACGCAACCTGACGGTAGGTTCGTGACGATGAAGCTGCTCGCCACCGTGCCCTTCTCGGTGGCGGCGCTGTTCCTCGTGGGGTGCAGCGGCACCACCGAGCAGCCCCCCGACACGGTCGGCCCGGTACCGGTGGCCACCGTGGTCGACACGTTGCTGCCCGTCGTCGCCGACACGCTGCCGGTGGACAACACGGCCACCATCGCCCCCGAGACGCTGTTCGGCGGCGAGCCGTGCAGCGCGCTCGTGGCCGGTGACTTCTCGATCACGTTCGCTGGCGTGGCGATCGGCAAGCTCACCGGGTTCACGACGCTTGCAGAAGACGCCTGCGGGTACGACGTGCGCGCCGGTGGCGCGGACTACGTGGTCATCGTGCAGGCCGAGACCGCCGACGACTTCGAGCACCCGGTCACCACCGCGCAGGCGATCGACAAGTTCAGCGACATCGGCGAGGAAGCCATCGGAGTTGCCCGCGGCGACGATTCGTACGAGGTGCTCGTACGAGTGAGCAACGGCTACTTCTCGGTCACCAGCCCCGACAAGGGCAGCGCGCGGGCACTCGCCGCCGCAGCGGCCGACCGTGCGCTGCGCGTGTAGCGCCACGCCGAGCCGGTGGTCGGTCAGCCGGCACCGGATCAGTCGATGCGGCCCAGCACCACGGGTGGTCGCGGCGGGGCAGCGACGCTCTCGGTCGCCCAGCCGACGTAGATGATGGCCGACACGAAGGTGTCGTGCTCGAAGCCGGAGAGCCCAGCGACGGCGTCATTGGCGCCCTTCGGGCACGAACCCCAATAGGTGGCGAGGCCCAGCGAGGCCGCCGCCAGCAGGATGTTCTGCACGCCGGCGGCGACTGCGTCGCGGTTCTCCGCAGTGCGCTGGTCGGTATCGCCCACTGTGGAGCCGACCACCAGCACCGTCGGCGTGCGCAGGTACTTGGTGCGAGCCTTGGCCACCTTCTCCGGCGCGTCGCCATGAGCATCCATGGCATCGGCGATCGCATTGCCCAGCCTGGCGCGCCCGTCACCTTCGGCCACGGCGAAGCGCCACGGCCAGGTGCGCTTGTGGTTGGGCGCCCACTGCGCCAGCTCGCACAACCGCTCGACCAGATCACGCGGCACCGGGCGGGTCTTGTCGACCAGCATGCTGGTGCGTCGCTCGCGGATCAGCGCCGACATCTCGTCGAAGGTCACGAATGGCTCCGGATGTGGCCCACGACCAGATCGGTCCACTGCCGCCACAGCTGCGGCGGGTAGTCGTGGCCCATGCCTTCGATGAGCTCGAAGCGGGCGCCGGGGATCAGCTCGGCGGTGCGTCGGCCGCCCACTTGATCGATGAGGGTGTCCTTGTCGCCGTGCATCACCAGCGTGGGCACCGTCACCCCCGGCAGGTGGTCGGCCCACGAGCCGCTGGCGAGGACGGCCAGGAACTGGCGAGCAGGCCCGCTGGGGTGGAAGCAGCGATCGAACGAGCGCTGGGCCGCTTCCCGCCAGCGAGCCTCGTCGGCGAATTCCGGGCTGCCCCACTCGCGCAGACCGTCGACCCACTGTTGCACGTAGCCGTCACGGTCGGTGGCGCCCGCAGCGGTGAGCAGCTCGGCCGCACGCGGCGTGCTCTTGCGATACTCGGCCTCACCCGTGCTGCTCATCACCGAGGTCATCGTGAGCAACCGGTCGGGGTGCAGGATGGCCATGTTCTGCGCGATCATCCCACCCATCGACAGCCCCATCACGTGAGCCTTCGCCACGCCGAGCGCGTCGAGCACGGCGATGCCATCCGCCACCATGTCGCTGACGCGATATGCGGCACCGCCGGCATCCGTGGGAGCATCGTCGAACTTGCTGCTGAGGCCTACGTCGCGGTTGTCGTAGCGCACCACCTGCAGGCCCTCGGCCGCAAACATCGCGCACCACTCGTCGGCGTAGTTGATGCATTGGCTGCCGAGACCGTTCACCAGCAGCAGCGTCGGTTGGGCGGGGTCGCCGAACGTGTCGTAGTGCACCGCACAGGCGCCGTTGTGCGCGGTACCGCTGCCGGCGAGGCTCACTCGCCCACCAGTTCCTTGCGCAGCTCGCGCTTGAGGAACTTGCCGTTCGCGTTGCGCGGGATGGGCTGCTCGCGGAACCACACCTTGGCGGGGATCTTGTGCTTGGCCAGGCTGGCGGACAGGAACTCGGCCAGTTCGGCCTGGCTGAGCGCGTGGCCCTCGCGCAGGACGATCACTGCGGCCACATCCTCTCCGAGGCGGTCGTCGGGGATGCCGAACACGCAGGCTTCGGCGATCGCGTCGTGGTGGTAGATGGCCGTTTCCACCTCGCTGCAGAACACGTTCTCGCCACCGCGCAGCACCATGTCCTTCGCCCGGTCGACGATGTAGACGAAGCCGTCGTCGTCGATCATGGCGATGTCGCCGGTGTTCAGCCACCCGTCCTGGATGCTGTCGTGCGTGGCCTCCGGTCGGTTGAGGTAGCCCTTGATGACGATGGCACCGCGTACGCACAGCACGCCTCGCACGTCGGGGCCGGGGGCCAGATCGTTGCCGTCCTCGTCGACCAACTTGGCCTCCAGCGTGGGCACCACCGGGCCGCACGAGGCCGGCTTGGCCACGAACCAACGCGACGAGTTGGCGGTGATGATGCCGCACGTCTCGGTCATGCCGTAGCCGGTGGAGGGTTGGCCGTTCTTCAGCGCCCCGGCGATCTTGCCCACCAGGTCGGGCTGCAACGCGGCCCCGCCGCCACCCATGCCCGCCAGGGTGGAGGTGTCGCGGGTGGCCCAGTCGGGGTGCATCAGCAGCTCGCGGCTCATCGTGGGCACACCGCTGAAGTTGGTGACGCCTTCTCGCTCGATCAGCTCGAGGGCGCGGCCCGGATCCCACTTGTAGGTGAGCACCACTCGCCCGCCGGCGACGGTGGCGGGGTGCAGCAGGCAGTTGCAGGCCGTCACGTGGAACAGGGGGGTGGGCGCCATGAACACCGGCTGCGCGGGGGTGGGTGGCACGTCGGTGGGTGCCGGCACGTCGCCGGCGGCGATGGCCTTGGCCTCGGCCATGTTGGTGGCCGCGCCCATCGCGATGATGTTGAAGATGTTGTGCACCGAACCGCGATGCGTGAGCTGCGCTCCCTTCGGGAAGCCGGTGGTGCCGGAGGTGTAGAAGATGGTGGCGTCGTCGTCGGGGTCGATCGACACGTCGGGCAAGCTGCCCGGATCCGCCTCGGCCATCACGCTGGCCCAGGTGGTGACGCCGCCGGGGGCGGTGCGTTCGCTGCGCACGGAGATGATGTGCATCGGGCGCTGCGCCGGCATGTGGTTCAGACGCTCGAGGCGCTCGTCGTCGGCGATCAGCACCAGCGGCTCGCTGTCGTTCAGCGCGTACTCCATCTCGGGGGCGGTCCACCAGGCGTTCATGCCGACCACGGCGGCACCGGCGCTGACGATGGCCCAATAGGCCACCACCCACTCCGAGTAGTTGCGCATGGCGATGGCCACCCGGCTGCCGGGGTGCACTCCGTTGGCCACCAGGTGAGCGGCCAGCTTGCGCACCTGTGCATGGACCTCGGCGTAGGTGTAACGCTCGTCCTCGTAGACCAGGTAGTCCTTGTCGCCGTGGCCGGCCGAGCTCTCCCACAGCACTCGCATGTTGGGCGGGCAGGCGGCAAACACCTTCAGTGGCACACCGCGCACCACTTCGGTGGTGGTGGCGAACGGCGAACCGGGGGCGTCGAGTTCCGCGCGAGCGGCGAGGTAGTGGTGAATCACGCCGGTGATCATTGCCGATGGGGTGCGCCGGGCGCCACGCCGGGTGTGATCGGGTGGTTCCTGTGACGAGGTACCTTACGGCATGGGTCTGTTCAAGAACCTCCGCCAGCAGGTGCGTGAGGCCTCGCAGATGGCAGCCGAGATCCGGGCAGCCACGCCCCCGGTGTGCCCGGTGTGCCCGGGTGGCATTCGGGTCCCCATCGTCGACCACGGGCATCCTGAACCCCACGCCGCAGGCGGAGGTCGACCGACTGCTGCAGGCCGGTGGAGCGGCTCGCGGCGTGGTCACCGGGTCGCGACACGACATGAGTGATGGCGATCGCTCGGTGCGCACGCGGGTGCACGTGCGAGTACGGGCGCGTTTGCCACAGGGTGCATTGGGGCCCGAGACGTCGGTCACCGCCTGGGTGAACTGGAAGGTGGCCGTGTTGCTCGAACCTGGCCTGGAGGTGCCGGTCGAGATCGATCGCTCGACGGGATCGGTCACCGGCCTGGTGACCGGCCAACTGGCCGAGGAGCTTGCCTCGCGCAGCAAGGAGGCGAAGCAGCGCCACCGCGGCTACGACGTCGAGACCGGTCTGGAGGGCATCACCGGGGTCCCATCGGTGATGCGCGAAGTGTTCGCCGCACCGTCGCCCACCGTGCCTGCTGACGGTGGGCTCGGTGTCGAGCACCCGCTGCTGGCGCCCATCGAAGGGGTGTCGCTCGTACAGGCCGAGGCGCAGCGGCGAGGCCAGCGCTGAGCAGCGCTCGTCACGGTACGTTGTCATGATGTCCGGCGATCGGTTGCGAGTGGGGCCCGATGGGGTCACCAGGTGCTGGTGGTGCGGTGACGACCCCTTGTACGTGCACTACCACGACGAGGAGTGGGGGCATCCGGTCACCTCCGACGTGCGTCTGTTCGAGAAGCTGTGCCTGGAGGGCTTCCAAGCGGGCCTGGCCTGGATCACGATCCTGCGCAAACGAGAGCACTTCCGGGCAGCCTTCGCCGGCTTCGAGCTGCAGGCGGTCGCCGCGTTCGACGAAGGCGACGTCGCCCGCCTGTTGGCCGACGCCGGCATCGTGCGCCATCGCGGCAAGATCGAGAGCACCATCAACAACGCCGGCCGTGCGCTGGTGCTGCGCGACGAGTTCGGCTCCATCTTCGACTACGTGTCGCGCTTTCGCCCGGCCCGATCCACGCGGCTGACGGTGAGCGGAGACCTGTTCGCCACCTGCCCCGAGTCGGTGGCGATGTCGAAGGACCTCAAGAAGCGGGGCTGGAGCTTCGTCGGGCCCACCACGATGTACGCCTTCATGCAGGCGATGGGCCTCGTCAACGACCACATCGAGGGCTGCGAGCGCGAAGCCTGAGGCCAGGCGATTGGCGTACTGGCAGCCGGCCGGTGCGTCAGGGCTTCAGCCAGCACATCGCAGCCACGAGCATGGCTTCGATACCGGTGCTGATGGTGGGGTCCTGCACGGGTGCGTACTGAGCGGAGTGGTTGAACGGGATGTCTTCGTTCACCCGGTTGGCGGCGAAGGCCTTCTGCCACAGCTCCGGATCGGTGCCGCCGACGAACCAGAACATCGACGGGAAGCCGCCGCGGGCGCCGAACAGGCCGAAATCTTCGCTGGCGGTGGCCACAGGCCCTTCCATTGCGCGTTCGGGCCCGAAGTGCTCGACGAAGGCGGCCCCGACGGTATGGGTGGTGTCGGCGTCGTTGGTGACCGCCGGGAAGCTGTAGAGCGTGGTGATGTCGGGTGGTTGCGGTGCTCCGCACGAGTGCGCTTCGCCGTGCGCGATGCGGCTGATGGCAGCGAGCACCTTGTCGCGCACAGCCGGCTCGAACGTGCGCACGCTCAACGTCAGCTCGGCATGATCGGAGATGATGTTCTCCTTCGTGCCGACATGCAGCGTTCCGACCGTCACCACGGCGGACTCTGTGGCGGCGATGTTGCGCGCGACGACCGTCTGCAGCTTCATCACGGTGGCTGCTGCCATCACGACCGGGTCGACGGACTGCTCGGGTGTCGAACCGTGCGCGCCACGGCCGTGCATGACGATCTTCAACGCATCGCTGGCCGTCATCACAGCACCCGGCCGGAACAGCACCCACCCTGCCGGCGCCGGTGCCACGTGTTGGCCGAGCGCCACATCGGGCGTGCCGAATCGCTCGAACAGCCCGTCGTCGATCATCGCGGTCGCACCGCCGCCGATCTCCTCGGCCGGTTGCACGGCAAGGATGACCCGACCCCTCCACGCGTCCTTGTGAGTGGCGAGCAACGTGGCGACACCGATGAGCCAGGTGGCGTGCATGTCGTGCCCGCAGGCGTGCGCAACCGGTACCTCCTTGCCGTCGGAGTCGTGGCCGACGGCAGTGCTGGCGTATGCCAGGCCGGTGGCCTCCTTCACCGGCAGCGCATCGATGTCGCCGCGCAACAAGACGGTGGCACCGTCGCCGTTGTCGAGTGTGGCCACCACGCCGGTCTGCCCGACGCCGGTGGTCACTTCGTAGCCGAGGGCCCGCAATCGGTCGGCCATGATGCCGGCGGTGCGCACCTCGGCGAACGACAGCTCAGGGTGCCGGTGCAGATCTTCGTAGAGCATCCGCAGCTCGGGCAGCAGTGCAGGAATGTCATCGAGCATCGTGGCCCCCGGGACGTCTCGGTCGGCAGCAGCCGGCGAATGAGCCTTCATCCTGATCGAGAGATCGGTGGCCTGCCAACTCGGGTTGGGGATCCGGTGGCGGAACGGCCTGACGGGGCTCAGTTCGCGTGCAACTCGGCGTTGAGGCCGTCCCACTTGGCGCTGCGAGGCAGGGCCTCCACGGCGCCGGTCTGGCTGTTGCGGCGGTAGAGCAGGCCGCCCTTGCCGCTGAGCTGGCGAGCCTTGACCACCTCCACACCCTGTGGGCCGTGCACCGCCACCAGGGTGCCGGCCGTGACGTAGAGCCCGGCCTCGACCACGCACTCGTCGCCCAGGCTGATGCCGATGCCGGCCTCGGCGCCCAGCAGGCAGCGCTCGCCGATGGTGACCTGCTCCGTGCCGCCACCTGACAGCGTGCCGATGATGCTGGCGCCGCCACCGATGTCGCTGCCGTCGCCGACGATGATGCCCTGCCCGATTCGGCCCTCCACCATCGAGGTGCCCAGCGTGCCGGCGTTGAAGTTGACGAAGCCCTCGTGCATCACCGTGGTGCCGCTGGCGAGGTGGGCGCCGAGGCGCACCCGGTCGGCGTCGGCGATGCGCACGCCCGAGGGCACCACGTAGTCGGTCATGCGCGGGAACTTGTCGACGCCGTGCACGGTGAGCACGCCGCCGTCGTGGCGTACCCGCCAGCGCAGCTCCTCGATGCCCTCCACCGGGGCGGGGCCGAGGTTGGTCCAGGCCACGTTGGCCAGCTGACCGAAGATGCCATCGAGGTTGATGGTGCGCGGCTGCAGATGGCGGTGCGAGAGCAGGTGCAAGCGCAGGTACACGTCGCTGGCGCCGGCAGGCGCGTCGTCGGTGTCGATGCGCACTTGCACCGCGCGCACGCTCACCCGGCGGGTGTCGTCGCGGCGCTGCGCGGTCGTGTACGCCTCGAAGGCTTCGGGTTGGGGCTCGTCACCCAGGCCCAGTTCGCGGAACCAGGTGTCGAGCACCGTGCCATCGTCGGTGATGGTGGCCAGGCCTCGGCCCCATGCTGCGGTCATCGTCGTACTCCGTTCGTGAGATCGTTCACCACTTGTTGCGCGCTTCCTCGGCGAAGCCACGGACACCCTCGAACGACACCGGGACGCCATCGTCGCCGACCACGCGACCTGCCCAGGTGCCGAAGCACTGGTGCACCTCCATGCGGAGAACCTTCAGGTCGGTCACGTCGTAGCGGTCGAAGCTGGGGGTGAGCGTGGCATCGACCTGGTCGGACCCGGGCGTGCGCACGCGCCACGGGGCCATCGGGTTGGCCCACGAGTACGTCCACTCCAGTTCCTCGGAGATCTTGGTCAGCCGCCCGTCGATGCACAGCGCGTTCTCGGTGGCGCCGGTGCCCTCGGTCCACTTGCCGCCGAACTGCAGCCCGAGCAGCCGGCCGTCGGTGCCGTGACCGGATGCGGACGCCCAGTTCCAGCGGTTGGAGTACGGCCAGATGCCGCGGCCCAGGTCTTGCACGCCCCATGCATCGCTCTCGGCAGCCACCGCCCACGAGCGGCCACCGACCCGCACGGTGCCGGTGGCCGGACGCGTGTTGTGCTTCGACGTGAACTGGAACGTGCGCTCGCTCCACGGGATGAGCACGTTGAGCGACTCGTGCCCGGCGGGCTTGGCGACCGAGATGTCGATCTCGATCGCGCCGGTGAGAGATCCCTTGCCCGCTGGTGCCGTGGCGACCAGGCGGGTGGCATCGTCGGTTTCGGTGATGCGCAGGTTGATGGCCTTGTGTGCGACCGACACCGTGCCGGTGCACACCTGCGCGGGAAGCGTGATGCCGCGCGCGAAGGGCCGCAGCATGCCCGCCGTCGTTTGCTCGCCCGTCGCCTGCTCCATCACCCACACGCTGGCCAAACCCGCGTAATCGATGTTCGCGTAGACGAACGACACCACGATCTCGTCGGTGATGACTGCCCAGTAGTCCCACCGCTTCTTGCGGCCCCATCGGCCCCGCAGGTTGGCGTTCAGCATCGGTTGCCGTGACCAGCCGCGAGCCCCAGGGTTCAGCCGGCCGCGCTCGTCGCACAACTGCACGGGTGATGTGATCTCGCGTTCGGGCGTCGTCACCGCCGACTCCTCAGAAGACTTCCGGGCGCAGGGTGGGGAAGAGGATGATTTCCTTGATGCTGTGCACGCCGGCGATGAGCATCACCACCCGGTCCATTCCGATGCCCAGGCCACCGGTGGGTGGCAGGCCGTACTCCAGGGCCCGCAGGTAGTCCTCGTCGATGGCCGTGGCCGCCTCGTCGTCGCCGAGCTCCTTCGCCATCTGCTCGTCCTCGAAGCGCAGGCGTTGCTCGACGGGATCGTTCAGCTCGCTGTAGCCGTTGGCCAGCTCGCGGGCGCCGATGAACAGCTCGAACCGCTCGGTGAGGAACGGGTCGTTGCGATCCACCCGCGCCAGTGGCGAGATCTCCACCGGGTGGCCGGTGACGAACGTGGGGGCGATGAGCGTGTGCTCGGCGGTGTGCTCGAACAGCTCCTCGATGATCTTGCCGGAACCCCAGCGCGGTGCGCACGAGACGCCGTGCTGCGTGGCCAGAGCGCGCAGCTGCTCGACCGGTTGCGACGGGTGCACCGCCACCCCGATGGCGTCTTCGATGAGGTCGATCATGCGCGCCTGACGCCATGGCTGCGCCAGGTCGACTTCCAGCGACGCACCGCCGGGGCCGTGCACCGTGACCACCGATGTGCCGGTGGCGTCGATGGCCGCGCGCGTGATGAGCGCCTCGGTGATCTCGATCATCTCGCTGTAGTCGGCGTAGGCCTGGTAGAGCTCCATCATCGTGAACTCGGGGTTGTGACGAGTGCTGATGCCCTCGTTGCGAAAGATGCGGCCGATCTCGAAGACCCGCTCCATGCCGCCGACGATGAGGCGCTTGAGGTGCAGCTCGAGCGCGATGCGCAGGTAGAGCTGCATGTCGAGCGTGTTGTGGTGGGTGATGAACGGGCGGGCATGGGCACCACCCGCCTCCACGTGCAGCACCGGCGTCTCCACCTCGATGTAGCTGCGGCCGTGCAGCGTGCGCCGGAAGCTGGCGATGATCTCGTGACGGATGCGGAACGCGCGGCGGGCCTCCTCGTTGACGATGAGATCCGCGTAGCGCTGGCGGAAGCGGGTGTCGGTGTCGGTGAGGCCGTGCCACTTGTCGGGGAGCGGGCGCACCGCTTTCGACAGCAGCTGGAAGTGCTGCACCTTCACGCTCAGCTCGCCCTTGCGAGTGGTCATGACCGTGCCGTGCACGCCCACCCAGTCGCCGAGGTCGAGGTTGCGCAGCGCCTCGAACGCTTCGTCGCCGACGACGGCCTTGGAGACGAACAGCTGCACTTCGTCGTCGCGGTCGCGCACCGTGGCGAAGATGAGCTTGCCGGAGTCGCGCATCAGCATCACGCGCCCGGCGATGGCCACCTCGGTCTCGGTTTCGGTGCCGGCATCGAGGGCGCCGTGCTGCGCGCGCAGTTCGGCGAGCGTGCTGGTGCGATCGAACCGGTAGGGGTACGGGTTGGCCCCAGCCGCTCTCATCTGGTCGAGCTTCAGCAACCGCTTCGACTTCTCCGCGATCAGGCCGCTGCCGGTGAGATCGCCGGAGGGTGCGTCGTCGGCCGGTGGGTCGTGAAGGGTGTCGTCGCTGCTCACAGTGCCCTGACGGTACTGCCTCGGCCCGCTGATTCAGTGCTTCGTTTCCTGCATGTGGGCACCGCCGCCGGCGGGTGCCCGGCCCTTGCCGGGCGTGCGGTGTAGGGTCACCGAAGGGCGAAAGTGGTCGTGAGAGGATCTCGTCGATGCCGCGTCGCCGACTTGGAACGGTTGCCCTTGCGGTGGTCTGCGCCGTCATGGTGCACACGCTGGCCACCGAGGCGGAGGCACCCTCCGTGCTCATCAGCGATGCCGCCGTCGCCGTCGTCCCCGCCTCGTTCGTCACGTCGCTCGGCGATGCAGTGTCGGTGTTCCAGACCGGTGAGCTGACGGCGCCGATCCGCGACGCCGCGTTGACTGCGGCCGCCGAAGCCGGTGCGCCGGCGGTGATCGGTCGCGGGTTCAGCGCCGGCCTCACCGCGGTACGGCGTGGCGCCACGATCATCCAACGATCGTCGGGGCCGGGTTGGGGATACCCGATGGCAATGACGGCCCTGCCGCTGGAGGCGCTCGGCGGCATCGTCGGCCGCGCGGTTGCAGCGCCGATCAGCGAGGGCAAGGTGGTGATGGGGCAGACCACCGCCTCGTTGCGCGGCGCCGCCGCCGGCGACACCATCGATCTGATGGCCGCCAACGGCTCCACCGTCACCTTCACCATCGGCCTGGTGGCGCCGGACGCCGAGATCGGTGGCACGGAGATCCTGATCAGCACCCAGCAGGCCGACGTGCTCGGCGCCTCGTTGCCCACACGGGTGCTCATCTACGGCCGGTTCGACCGCACGGCGCTGCAAGCGGCACTCGTGCGGCGCGGCCTGTACGCCAACAATGCGGTCCGTGTGCGCACGTCGTGGGATGCACCCGACCCCGACGGCACGCTGAGCCTGGCGCGCACCAAGTCGCTGCTGGGCGAGTTCGAGCTGGACTACGCCAATCTCAGCGAGCTGGGCTGGACCGACGTGGGTGCCACGTGGCGCAACGCGTACCTGCCGGGCGCGCGCGAGGCCTATCCCGCGGGCATCAGGGCCATGTGCAACAAGGTGATCAAGGCCGACCTCAGCGCAGCACTGCAGGAGGTGGTGGATGCCGGGTTGGGTGGTGGCATCGATGCCGGCAACGCGAACACGTATGGCGGCTGTTCGTCGGGCCAGGCCCGGTTGGCGCGCATCACGCAGAGCCTGGGCTCGGTGTCGCGCCACTCGTGGGGGCAGCCGATCGACATCAACACCGTGGCCAACTGCCAAGGCTGCGTGCCCAAGATGGATTGCCGCATCGTGCGCATCTTCCGCAAGCACCACTTTGCATGGGGTGGCAACTTCCTCACTCCCGACGGCATGCACTTCGAGTGGGTCGGCGAGGCGCGCGACGCACTGCAGTACCCGTCGAAGTACTGCCCCAACTCGCCCGGCGCGCTGATCGAGCAGGAGGTGCCTCACGCGGCGCCACCGCCGGCGAGCAGGGGCACCCTGTTCGCCGACGACGGCCTCGTCGGTGAATGAACGTCACTCGCTGAACGTCACTTGCTGAACGTCACTCGCTGAGTCACAGCTGCACCAGGCTCACGGAGTACCGGCCGGCGGCAACGCCGGCGCCGCCGACGGGGGCGTAGCAGCGCACGGTGGCGTTGGTGTACAGGTCGGCCGGGTGGTAGCCGTGGTACTCCAGGCTGCAGCGCTGGTTGCCGCCGTAAGCGCTCACCAGCAGCGAGGGCACCTTGCCGGGGGCATAGGTGGCCCCGTTGAACTGCACGTGGCTGACGCCGGTGCCCTCCCAGGGGGCCAGCGAGCGAACGTGGTTCGTCGCGCCGGCCGAGTTCCAGCCGTAGGCGATGGTGTCGTAGCCCGTCGAGGTGGGGTTGCTCACCCATTGCGAGCCGCCGGGCTGGGTGCCGCCGAGATGGTTGCGCCCCACGAGGCGCAGTGAGAAGCGGGCGTCGGCAGCGGTGCCGATGCCCATGTAACAGCCGACGTTGACGATCATGCTCGTGCCACTCGGGTACCAGCTCTGCGGGTTGCAGTAGCGCGTGTAGGCGGGGTCGACCGTTGGCGAAACGGTGAGTGCGGTGGCGAACGCCGTGCCCTGGTTCCAGGCGTAGGCGCCACCGGGAACGGTCACCGTGTACAGCCCCGTGCCTGTGTGTGCAACGGTGGCGAGGCCGGTGCCCGACGAGCGGTACTGGTTGACAGGGGTCTCCCCGGCGGCCGACGGGTTGGCGGTGGTGACGGCAACGAATCCTGGTGCACGCACTCGCGCCGTGTCGGGGTGCAGGCGGTTGGTGACGTTGACGAACAGCTGGGTACCGGCCAGCGGACTGCTCGGGAACGGGGTGCACTGGAACCACACGGTCACGTCGCCGCCGGCGTCCTTGGTCCTGTCGATCGTGCAGATCGGGTCGATGGTCGGGCCCGACGCGCCGTTCCACACCGTCAGCTGGGCGCTGGCGTAGGTGCCGCCGCCCATCGCGCGGAAGGAGATCCAGTAGTGCGTGGCGTCGATCTGGCCGACGTCGACGGCGCCGCCGGTGGAGTTGTGGGTGTACCCGTTGGTGAGGCCGGGGGCGCCACTGGTGGTGATGAACACGGCGGCGCTGCCATCACCCGGGCCGGGGACGACGCCACCGGCCTGCGCCTGCGGGGCGCCGGCAGCGCCGGCAACGCCGAAGAGCACGGCGCCGGCGAGCACGATGCGAGAGCTGATCTTCATTGTTGGTCTCCTCCTGTGTGGTCCTGCCGGCCAAGAGACACGGCGCCGATCGATCTGGCAGAAAGTCGGAGGAACCTTCCCGAGGTCTGGCTGCGAGCGGCCGGGGTAGCCTCAGCGCCGTGGCGACTCGATTCGTGATCATCGGTGGTGGGCCTGCGGGCAACACTGCGGCAACCCATGCAGCTCGGCTCGGCGCGCAGGTCACGCTGGTGGAGCGCGACGTCATCGGTGGCGCCGCGCACCTGTGGGACTGCATCCCGTCGAAGACGATGATCGCCACCGGCGGTGCCATCGCGTTCACCCGTCGGCTGGAAGGAATGGGCCTCGAGCAGCAGGCGCCGGAAGTGGATGTCGACGCTCTCACCGAACGCATCGAGAGCATCAAGATGCGGCTGCAACGCAGCACCACCAACCTGCTCACCAGCCAAGGTGTCGAGCTGGTGCACGGGTCGGCCAAGATGCTGTCGCCGAACGACGTCGAGATCACGGTGCGCGACAGCAGCGGCGTGGCCACCGTGCGCACCATCACCGCCGACGCGGTGCTCGTCGCCACTGGTTCCCGTCCGCGAATCCCGGAGTGGTGCCACCCCGACGGCGAGCGCATCCTGGTCACGCGCGACTGCTATCCGCCGAAGGTCTTCCCCGAAAGCGTCACCATCGTCGGGTCGGGTGTCACCGGCGTCGAGTTCGTGCACATGTTCAGCTCGTTCGGTGCCAGGGTGAACCTGGTCGTCAGCCGTCAGCAGGTGCTTCCCGGCAAGGACCCAGAGGTGGCCGCAGTCTTGGAGGACGACTTCCTGCAGCGTGGCGTCAAGCTGCTCAAGGGTGCCCGCGCAACCTCCATCGAGCGTGTCGTCGACGAGGCGGGTGTCGAGGAAGTGGTCGTGCGCTGCGACGACGGCAGGGTTGTCCACAGCTCGCACGCCGTGCTCGCCATCGGGTCGGTGCCCAACACCGATGGCCTCGGCCTCGAAGCCGCCGGTGTGCAGACCGACTCCAATGGCTACGTCATCATCAACCGCCACTGTCAGAGCAACGCGCCGCACATCTATGCAGCGGGCGACATGAGTGGCAAGCTGCCGCTCTCCTCGGTGGCCAGCATGCAGGGTCGCAAGGTCGCCGAGCACGTGATGGGCCTCTCGAAGGTGGCTCACCGGCACCTCGACTACGACAAGGCGGCCAACGCGATCTTCACCGAACCCGAGATCGCGGATGTCGGTCTTGCGGAAGCGGATGCGTTCGCCGTCGGTCGCAAGATCCGGGTGACGAAGGTGCCGTTCAGCAGCACCCCCAAGGCGCTGATCAACAACGACTGGCGTGGCTTCGTGAAGATCATCAGTGATCCGGCCACCGGTGTCGTGCTGGGCGGTTCCATCGTCGGCCGTCACGCCGCCGAACTGATCAGCGTCATCGCCCTGGCAGTCACCGCCAATCTGAAGGTCACCGACATCGTGGAGAGTCTGCTCGTGCATCCGGCGCTGGCCGAAGCGCTGGCCGAAGCAGCCGACTGATGTTCTCCAGTGCCGACGACGACTCCGCCGGTCCCATCGTTCCTGCAGGTCTCCACCTTGCGTCGTTCACACGGCGGGGTGCGGGCGTCGTCATCGACCAGGTGATCATCACCGTGCCGGTGTTCGCCGCGTTCTACGTACTCGGCTACTCACCCAACGAAGCCATCAGCGAGAGTCGAACGGTGTGGTTCACCGTTGCCATCACTGCGCTGGGGCTCGCGTACGAGACGATGGCCATCTGGCGGTGGGGCCGTACGTTGGGCAAGCTCGTCACCGGCACGCGCGTGGTCGGCATCACCGATGGCGGCCGCCTCGGCCTCACCAGGTCGTTCCAACGTTCGCTGGTGCCCACCACGCTCAGCGCCATCCCACAGGTGGGGCCGCTGCTCGGCATCGGCGTGTACGTGTGGGCGTTCTTCGACCCGCTTCGACAAGGTGTGCACGACAAGGCGGCGGGCAGCATCGTCGTGCGCGGTCAACGAGTCGAACCCACACCCTGAGCCGTCGGGACGCCTAGGCGATGACGACGACCACGTCGCCGGCGCCGACGGTGTCGCCGGCTTTCACCTTGATCTCCTTCACGGTGCCGCCTTCTCGGCGGTGATCTGGTTCTCCATCTTCATGGCCTCGAGCACGCACCACGGCCTGGCCGGCTTCCACCGACTGGCCGACTTCGACGAGCACCTTCACGATGGTGCCCTGCATCGGCACTTCGACGTTGCCAGAGCCTGCGCCGGCACCCGCGCCGGCGCCTGCCGCGCGGGTTGGCTTCTTGGCTGCCTTCGCCGGGCCTGCGGCCACCATCGGCACGTCGGGCACCCACATCTTCACGTCGAAGCGCTTGCCGTTGACCTCGACGGTGGTGTTGCGCTGCACCAGCGGTGCCTCGTCAGCGTCGGCTTGTGCCGGCGGCTTCGGCGCATCGAGGCCGGAGAGGTCGAGCTTCTCCTCCACCCACTTCGTCGAGTGCTCGAACGCCTGGAACTCGGGGTGGCGCAAGATGGCCAGGTCGGCGGGAATGGTGGTGGCCACACCCTCGACGACCATCTCCTCGAGCGCTCGGATGGTGCGCGCGATGGCGGTTGGGCGGTCCTTGCCCCACACGATCAGCTTGCCGACGAGGTTGTCGTAGTACTGGCTGATGGTGTCGCCGCTCTCGTACCCGCTGTCGAACCGGATGCCGAAGCCGTCGGCCGGCACGAGCTTGGTGATGGTGCCGGGCGAGGGCAGGAACTTGCCGCCGGCCGGGTTCTCGGCGTTGATGCGGATCTCGATGCCGTGGCCGTAGCGGCGGGCGGCCACCTCGGCCTGGGTCATCGGCAGGCGTTCGCCGCTGGCCACGCGCAGCTGCCATTCGACGAGGTCGATGCCGGTGATGACCTCGGTGACCGGGTGCTCGACCTGGAGGCGGGTGTTCATCTCGAGGAAGAAGAACTCGTCGTCCTGGTAGATGAACTCGACGGTGCCGGCGTTGAAGTAGCCGACGGCCTTCGCGGCCTTGATGGCTGCCTCGCCCATGGCCTCTTCGATGCCTGGCGCCATGTGCGTGGCCGGGGCTTCCTCGATGAGCTTCTGGTGACGTCGCTGAGCCGAGCAGTCGCGGGTGCTGACCCACACGACCTCGCCGAACTGGTCGCCCACGATCTGCACTTCCACGTGGCGCGGCCAGGTGAGGTAGCGCTCGATGTAGATCTCGTCGCGACCGAAGAACGCCTTGGCTTCGCGCCGGGCGCTCTCCATCGCATCGTGCACCTCCGCTGCCGAGCGGATGACCTTCATGCCGCGGCCACCACCGCCGTACGCCGCTTTGATGACCAGTGGCCAACCATGCGCGTTGCCGAACTCGAGGATCTCGTCCTCGTGCGTGATGAACTCGGTGGTGCCCGGCACGATGGGGGCGCCACCGCGCTGAGCGGCCTTGCGCGAGCTGACCTTGTCGCCCATCTCGTCGATGGCTTCCGGTGGCGGCCCGATGAACGCCACTCCCTTGGCGATGATGGCGCGAGCGAAGTCGGCGTTCTCCGAGAAGAAGCCGTAGCCCGGGTGCACACCGTCGGCGCCGCTGCGCTCGATGGCGTCGAGGATGGCCTCGGTGTTGAGGTAGCTCTCGGCTGCGGTCTGCCCGCCGAGCGCGTATGCCTCGTCGGCGAGTCGGACGTGCAGGGCGTTGCGATCGAGTTCGCTGTAGACCGCGACGGTCTTGATGCCGAGCTCACGGGCAGCCCGGATGACTCGGACGGCGATCTCTCCACGGTTGGCGATCAGTATCTTTTTCAGCACAGGCAGCAATACTTGCGGAATGGAGACCCCTGGCGCCACACCGCCGCAGTTGCCGTCGTCTTCGCGCTCCGGCGAGTGGCCGCTCGGCTGGCACGTTTCGGTCGTGCAGGAGACAGGCAGCACCAACGCCGATCTGCTGCAGGCTGCCGCCGCAGGCGCCCCCGACCGAACCGTGTTGATGGCGCGCCACCAGTCGGCGGGGCGCGGTCGGCTCGACCGTCGGTGGGAGGCGCCGGCCGGTGAGAACCTGCTGGTCTCCATGCTGTTCCGCGACGTCCCGCAGTCGCCGCACGTGCTCACGCAGCGGGTGGGTTTGGCCGCCATCTCCGCCTGCCAGCGGGTCGCGGGCGCCAAGCCGATGCTGAAGTGGCCCAACGACCTGCTGCTCGGCGGCGCCAAGCTCGCCGGCATCTTGGCCCAGGCGAGCCTCGGTACAGCGCCCGTCGTGGTGGTGGGAATCGGGCTCAACATCGGGTGGGCGCCGGAAGGCTCGGCATGCCTGGGTGCGGGCATCGACCCGCTGGAACTGCTTTCGGCGCTGCTGGCGGCCTACGACGAGCTGCCCGCCGATGTGTGGCTGCAGTACCGCCAACATCTCGGCACGCTGGGGCGCACTGTGCGTGTGGAACTGCCGGATGGCGAGTTGGAGGGCCGCGCGCTCGACGTGGAGCCCGATGGTCGACTGGTGGTGGTCGACGAGTGCGGCATCACCCACCGCCTGGCCGTCGGCGACGTGATCCACCTTCGCTGACGGGTGGCGGCATGCTCGGCCGGCGGCGTGACGGCGGCCGCCGACGGGTGGCCACTACCCTGGTAGGCCGTGCTTGCCCTCGACACCACGCCGCTGCCGCGTCGGCGACGCCTTCCCGGCTTCGTGGCGATGGCGGTGCTCACCACAGTGGTGTGCGCCGCGGGCACGCTCATCGCAGCGCGCCGCGTCGTCGACGATGTGCCGCGCGTGCAGGGCGTGTCGGCGGTGCTCAGTGGCACCAGCGACAACGTGGAGAACTTCCTGCTGGTGGGCAGCGACAGCCGTGCGCTGGGCGATCCGAACACCGGCGAGACGGGCGAAGTGACCGGCAACCGCAGCGACACGATCATGGTGCTGCGCGTGGACAAGGGCGATGGCAGCGCCAGCCTGCTCTCGATCCCGCGTGACCTGTGGGTGGATCGCGCCGGGCACGACAGCAAGGGGCGCATCAACTCCTCGTTCAACGACGGCCCCGCTGCCCTCGTGCAGACCGTGCAGCAGGGCGAGCTCGGCATTCCCATTCACCACTACGTGGAGATCGACTTCTCCGGGTTCAAGGCATTGGTCGACGCGCTGGGTGGGGTGCAGGTGTGCTTCTGGTACCCCACTCGCGACTTCAACACCGGTCTCGACATTCCGGTGGGTGGCTGTTACATCCTCGATGGCACGCAGGGGCTTGCGTACGCCCGCAGCCGGCACTACGAGGAGTTCCGCGACGGTGAGTGGCACGAGGACCCCACCTCCGACCTCGGCCGCTCCACTCGTCAGCGAGCGTTCGTCAACGCGAGCCTGCAGACGGCGCTGGCACAGGTGAAGGCCAACCCGTTCACCACCGGCGAGCTGGTGGGTGCGATCGGTTCGTCGATCCGCATCGACGACGAGCTCGACCCGATCGGTGCGGCCGCCTCGCTGCGAACAGCGGTGGGCGACGGGTTGCTGACGTATTCGCTGCCGGTCGTTCCGAAGACGATCGACGGCAATGCGGTGCTGCTGCTGGGCGACGGGGCCGAGAGCGTGCTGCAGTACTTCCGTGGTCGCGGGCCGGCCCCGGCGCCGTCCACGTAGGCCTGTCCGCCATACTGGGCGAGTGCCGAACGTACGAGCAAGCGACGCAATCGCCGGTGTGTACGTCGTGGAGCCCAGCATCCACGGCGACCAGCGTGGATTGTTCATCGAGACATACCGCCGCGAGTGGTTCCCCAACGGTCGCGAGATGCTGCAGGGCAACCGCTCCAACAAGCAGCAGGGCGCCCTCGTGGGCCTGCACTACCACCTGCACCAGGCCGACTACTGGTACTGCCCGGTGGGCACCATCCGCGTGGTGCTGCACGACCTGCGCGAGGGCAGCCCCACCGATGGCGGCACGATGGCCTTCGACATCTCCGGCGAGAACCACCTCGGTGTGTACGTTCCGCCGGGCGTGGCACACGGTTTCGCCGCACTCACCGACGTGGTGATGACCTACCTGGTCGACAACTACTACAACCCGGCCGACGAGTTGGGCGTGCTGTGGAACGACCCCGCCATCGGCGCCGACTGGGGGGTCACCGACCCCATCCTGTCGGCCCGCGACGAAGCCAACCCGCTGCGCGCCGACATGCCCGAGGGCCGTCGCCCGTACTGGCAGATGAGAACCTGATCGTGCCGGTGCTCGTGCTCACGAAAGGCCCTTCATGAAACTGTTCGTCACCGGCGCTGCCGGCTTCATCGGTTCCAACTACGTGCGCTGGCTGCTGGCCAACAGCGACGACGAGGTCACCATCTTCGACGCGCTCACGTATGCGGGCAACATGGCCAGCATCCGCGACGTGCTCGACGATCGCCGCTGCAGCTTCGTGCACGGCGACATCTGCGACGAAGACGCGGTGGTGCGCGGCATGGACGGCCACGACGCGGTGGTGCACTTTGCTGCCGAGAGCCACGTCGATCGCAGCATCAAGGACCCGTACGCGTTCGTGCGCACCAACTGCTTCGGCACCAACGTGATGTGCGACGTTGCTCGTCGGGTCGGGGTGCAGAAGTTCCTGCACATCAGCACCGACGAGGTGTACGGCACCATCGACGTCGGGTCGTTCAGCGAAACCGACAAGCTCACGCCGCGCTCGCCCTACAGCGCGGCGAAGGCCGGCAGCGACTTGATCGCACTCAGCTACGTCACCACTCACGACCTGCCGGTGGTGGTCACCCGCTGCAGCAACAACTAC
This sequence comes from Acidimicrobiaceae bacterium, assembly GCA_016722025.1. Taxonomy (GTDB): domain Bacteria; phylum Actinomycetota; class Acidimicrobiia; order Acidimicrobiales; family Ilumatobacteraceae; genus UBA668. The sequence continues at coordinate 193,815 of JADKGZ010000004.1, read as the reverse complement.
GGGCCGTACCAGTTCCCCGAGAAGGTCATCCCGTTGTTCACCAGCAACCTGCTCGACGGGAAGAAGGTGCCGCTGTACGGCGACGGCGGCAACGTGCGCGACTGGATCCACGTGGAAGACCACAACCGAGCAGCGCATCTCGTGCTGCAGCACGGTGAGGTCGGTGAGGTGTACAACATCGGCGCCCACGAAGAGTTCACCAATCGCGAGCTCACCTACAAGTTGCTCGAGCTGTGCGGGCGCGACGAGAGCTTCATCGAGCCCGTCGCCGATCGCCTCGGCCACGACCGGCGCTACTCGGTCAACATCGACAAGATCAGCGCCCTCGGCTGGAAGATCGAGCACTCGTTCGAGCAGGGCCTGGCCGACACGGTGGCCTGGTACCGCGACAACCGCTGGTGGTGGGAACCGTTGAAGGCCAACGCGGGGCTGTAGATGCGGGTGCTCATCACCGGTGCCGGCGGCCAGCTGGGTCTCGACGTGGTGGCCGCGTGCGTGGCTGCGGGCGACGACGTGCACGCGTTCGACTCGGCCGGCCTCGACATCGGCTCGCGCTCGGATGTGCACGGTGCCATCACCATGCTGCGGCCCGACGCCGTCATCAACTGCGCGGCGTGGACCGCCGTCGACGCGTGCGAAGCCGATCCCGAACGCGCGCTGGCGGTCAACGGCACCGCGGTGCGCTGGCTGGCCGAGGCAGCGCACCGCGCCGGAGCACACCTCGTGCAGGTGAGCACCGACTACGTCTTCGACGGCGGGCTCGATCGCCCCTACCACGAGCACGACGACACCAACCCGCAGAGCGTGTACGGCCGCAGCAAGCTCGCCGGTGAGCGCGAGGCGCTGGCGCTGGGCCCGTCGGCCACCGTGGTGCGCACCTCGTGGGTGTGTGGCCGCAACGGCAACAACATGGTGAAGACCGTGATGCGCCTGGCCCAACAGCATCCGCAGCTGTCGTTCGTGGCCGATCAGGTGGGTCACCCCACGTTCACGCAGGATCTCGCTCCGGTGCTGCGCCGGTTGGCGCTCGATCGGTTGAGCGGTGTGGTCCACGCCACCAATCAGCGGGCCTGCTCGTGGTACCAGTTCGCCGGCGAGGTGGTGGCGGCCATGGGGAAGGACCCGTCGATGGTGCAACCCATCGCCACCGCCGACCTGCACCCGCCACGGCCTGCCCGCGCCCGGCCAACAGCGTGCTCGACAACGCGGTGCTGCGCGCTGCCGGCCACTCGCCGCTGCGCGACTTCGGCGAGCCCCTGCGCGAAACCGTCGCCGCCCTGCTCGCCGAGTAGAGCCCCCGTCCTCCTCTCACGGGGCAGCGGCCGCTGTGCCTCGGTCGTCGGCATCTGGGCGTGAGTCGTCTCGGAAGCCGGGACGAGGAACTGACAGAAGGCGAAGTGGGACGGCTGACGCCCAGAAGGCCTGTGAGGTGTCGATCACCGCGGATCGTTCAGCGGTAGATGGCGATCAGCGACGCGCCGGCGACGGCCAGCAGGATGCCGGCGACGTTGATGCGCCCGACGGGTTCGTGGTCGAAGCGGTTCGCCAGCGCTGTGGTGGCGAGGGGGTACAGCGACCCGAGCACGGTGGCCACTGCGATCGGGCCCAGCTGCAGTGCGTGGTTGATGGCGAGACCGGAGCCCGCCATCAGCAGGCCGCTGACGACTGCCAGTCGAGGGGGCCGAGTGCGCACCGTCACGTGGCGGGCCACACAGAGCGCCCCGACCGTGGCGGTGCCGCCGACCGCGGCGAACACCACCGGCCACTGGCCGCTCTCGGTGCTGGTGTGCCCGACCGCGACGAAGAAGACGGCGAAGCCACCACCCGCGACCAGGGCCGACACGACCTCTTCACGCAGCGACAGCGACCCGCTGCCCTCGTCGCGCCGAAAAGCAAGCGCCGGAATGGCCAGCAGGGCCAGCGCGATTCCTGCCCATCGTCCGCCGGGCAACGAGACGCCGGTGATCACGTCGATGACCACCGGCACGAGGGCAGTCGTCAACGCGGCAAGTGGTGCGACGACGCTCATCCGACCACCTGCCAGCGCGTGGAAGAAGACGAGGTAGGCGGTGCCGGCGGCCATGCCGCCGAGCAGCCCGAGCAGGATGTCGCCCTGGTGCAGGTGCTGCCAGCCGATCGCCACGGCGAACACCGGGAGCACCACCAGGTTGGTGAGTTGCGACACGAAGCCGACGTGCAGGGCATGGTGCTGCCCCGCCGCGCGTCCGCCGAGGTAGTCGGCCGTGCCCGACACCAGCGCCGCGATCAGAGCGAGGGCGACGACCATCGGCGTAGTGTAGATTGTTCGGGTCCAAAGGATTCCGAAGGGGTGTCGAGCATGGGTGAGATCGTCGGTTCCGCGCTGGTCGCACACGTGCCGCCGCTGGTGCTTCCGAAAGACGTGCGGCTGGAGCTGAACCACGGCCGCGACTTCTCCATCGTCGACGGCTTGCACCGCATGCGTCGCGAGTGCATCGACCCGCTGCACGCCGACACCATCGTCGTGCTCGACACTCATTGGTTCACCACCTTCGAATGGGTGGTGTCGGCGCACGAACGCCGTGCCGGCAAGTTCACCAGCGAAGAGCTACCGCGCGGCAACCCGCAGATGCCGTACGACATCGTCGGCGATCCGCAGTTGGCGCGCCTGGTCGAGCAGGTCGCGGCCGAGCGCACCGACACCTGGGTGCATGCCAATGACGACCCGTACCTCCCCATCCGGTACGCCACCGTGTACCTCACGCCGTACCTGCAGCGCAACGAGCAGTGGATGTCGGTCAGCACCTGTCAGACCGCCGAGTTCGCCGACATGGTGGCGTTCGGCGAAGTGCTCGGTGAGGCCATTCGGCGTTCCGATCGGCGAGTCGTCATCGTCGCCAGTGGTGCGCTCTCGCACAAGTTCTGGCCACTCAGCCAGCTGCGCCAGCACGAGGGCGCCGACCCGGCCGATGTCTTCAGCCCCGAGCACCGCGCCGCCGACGAGCGGGTGATCAAGTGGCTGGAGGCGGGCGATCATGCGGCCGTACTGGCCGACTACCCCGACTTTCGCCAGTACGCACCGGAGGGTCGCTTCGCGCACTACGTCATCATGGCCACCGCGTCCGGTGGTGCTGCCTGGGACTCGCCCGGCGTGCCCTACAGCGACTATGAAAACGCTGCCGGCACCGGCCAGATCCACCTCTGGTTCCCGGCCACCGGGTCCTGACGAACCATCAGCTCAACGACCATCACCTGCAGGGAGCACACATGCGATTGGACAACTACCAGGGCCGGGCCACCATCGTCGTCCACGGCCACGCGGTCGACGTCGAGCACGCCACCGGTGGCCAGCTGCACAGCGACCCGATGGTGCTCTCCCACCTCGAGCACCATCATCTGTTGCAGGCGGTGGCCTCGTCCGTCGACACGGCCGACTGGCCGGTGCTCGATGAAGTGCACCTGGGCGCTCCGGTGCCGCGCCACCGAAAGGCTTCGGCGTCGCGCTCAACTACCGGCAGCACGCCATCGAGAGCGGCCGCGACCTGCCGACCGAGCCGCACCTGTTCGCCAAGTTGGAGAACTGCGTGTGCGGCCCGTTCGACGAGATCGTGGTGCCCGCCGGCCTCACACAGATCGACTACGAGGCAGAGCTCGTCATCGTCTTCGGGCGCACGTGCAAGCAGGCCACTCGCGAGAACGCGTGGAGCCATCTCGCGGGGGTCACCGTCGGCCAGGACATCTCCGATCGTGGCGAGCAGTTCCGGCCACCGGTGAAGCAGTTCACCGTCGCCAAAACGTACGACACGTTCGGCCCCATCGGGCCCTACCTGGTCACCGTCGACGAGCTGGCGCAGCCTGATGCGCTCGAGCTGGAGGGCCGCCTCAGCGGCGAGGTGATGCAGCACAGCAACACCAGTGACCTCATCTTCGACGTGCCGGCGCTGGTGGTGTGGCTCAGCCGGTACATCACCTTCCAGCCCGGCGATCTGCTCTGGACCGGTACGCCCGGCGGTGTGGGCGAAGCTCGCACACCGCAGCGATTCCTGCGTGCAGGCGACGTGCTGGAGACCGAGATCGAGGGCATCGGCACCATGCGCAACCCGGTCGTCGAGCGCTGAGTGAACAGCCGAGGAGCGTCGCGATGAAGGTGGTTCCGGAAGGCGACAAGAGCGTCAGCTACGGGGGTCGGTTCACCGGCACCGTCGAGCTGGAGATGCTGCACGCGACACCCACCGATGCACAACCCGACACCGCCCTCGTGCACTTCCTCGACGGTGCCGTCACCTTCTGGCACACGCACCCCGGTGGGCAGCAGCTGTTCGTGGTGCGCGGCGAGGCGCGTGTGGGCACCGAGGCCGACGGCGAGGTGCGTCTCGGCACCGGCACGTTGGTCGTGTGCCCGCCGCACGAGCGTCACTGGCACGGCGCCGCGCCGGGCAACGATGCCACCCTGCTCGCCGTCACCTGGGGCACCACGCAGTGGGAGACCGAGGCACCGGAGTGAGCGCGTACGACGTCGCCATCGTCGGGCTCGGCCCCACCGGTGCCACCCTCGCCAACCTGTGCGGGCAGCACGGTCTGCGCACCGTGGTCTTCGAGCGATCAACGTCGCCCTACTCGCAACCACGCGCCTGCCATCTCGATGCAGAGGTTGCCAGAGTGTTCCAGCAGTGCGGGTTCGAGGCCGAGCTGCAGCCGTTGCTCACGGTGTCGGCCGGCATGGAGTACGTCGACGCGCACGGCCGCCGCCTGTTCACGTTCGAGGGCTTCCAGCGCGAACCGCTGCTGGGCTGGTCCGAGGATTACGTGTTCCTTCAGCCGCAGTTGGAGACGATGCTGCGGCGGGGGCTGAGCGCGCTGCGCCAGGTCGACGTGCGCCTCGCATGGGAGGCGCCGCCGCTGGCGAGCCTGCTCGAGGAGGCGTCATTCGTGGTGGCATGCGATGGCGGGGCCAGCCGTGTGCGCGACGAGATCGGCGCCGGCTTCATCGACCTCGGGTACGACGAGCACTGGTTGGTGGTCGACCTGATGCTGCACCGTCAGCCGGTGCCCCCGCTGCCCACCGTCATCCACCAGGTGTGCGACCCCGATCGCCTCACCACGTTCGTGCCGTCGCACGGTGCTCATCGCCGGTGGGAGTTCCAACTGCGTGGCGACGAGCAGCCCGACCCGTGGCAGCTGCTCGCCCCGTGGGGCGTCACCAAGTCGCACGGCGATCTGGTGAGGGCCGTCCCGTACCGCTTCCACGCACTGGTCGCCGATCGCTGGCGAGGCGGCCCGGACGGTCGCGTGCTGCTGGCCGGGGATGCGGCGCACATGATGCCGCCGTTCATGGGGCAAGGCATGTGCAGCGGCGTGCGCGATGCCGCCAACCTCGCCTGGAAGCTGGCCGAAGTGGTGCGCGGAGCCTCGCCCGACGAGTTGCTCGACACTTATGAGGCCGAGCGCCGCCCGCACGCGGAAGCGGTCATCGAACTGTCGATCGAGGCCGGTCGCACGCTTGCCCGGCTCGCCGCCGACCCCACCGATCTGCCCACACCGGCGACGGCAGATCCGAACCGCTGGTCGCGAGTGCCCGGCTTGCAGCTGGGCGGCGAGTTCCCGGTGGGGCACCAGCTACCGCAACCCGATCACCTCGACAGCCGGTTGCCGCTGGGCTGGGTGTGGGTCGCCGCCGACGGCTCGTTCACCGCGCCCGACGGCCACCGTGTGGTGGTGGAGCCGCGCGCCACCTACGGCCGACGGGCCGTGCTGGTGCGCCCCGACCGCTACATCGCGGCCGTCGCCTCCTGACCGGGGGCTTCTGGGAATCGGCGCCGGTCGGCCGGGGTTGCAGGCCGCATGGAACTTGCCGCCGCTCTCGACTTCATCCGCCCGCGCAGGAACGGTGTGCTGGTCGCTCTCAAACGCGATGGTCGTCCGCAGCTCTCGAACATCACGTACACCCTCGGCGATGATGGCGTGGTGCGCATCTCGATCACGGCCGATCGTGCCAAGTACACCAACCTGCTGCGCGACCCGCGGGCTTCGTTGTACGTCGGCAAGGAGGACTTCTGGGGCTACGTGGTCATCGACGCGCAGGCCGAGCTGACGGCGGTGGCAGCCGACGCCGATGACGCCACTGTCGACGAGCTCGTCAGCGTGTACCGGGGCGCTGTCGGCGAGCACCCCGATTGGGACGAGTACCGAGCAGCGATGGTCGCCGATCGCCGCGTCGTCGTTCGTCTCCACCCTGTGCACGCGTATGGCATGGGCGCCGGTTGATCAGCGCGGCACGAGGTGCAGGGGCAGCAGCTTGAGGCCGTTGATGAAGTTGCTGCGCACTCGTCTCGGTTCGCCGGCGAGCTCCACTCGATCCGCCCGCTGTGCCAACGCAGCGAGGAACGTGCGAACTTCCAGGCGCGCCATCCACTGACCCAGGCACAGGTGCGGCCCGCCGCCGCCGAACGTGACGTGTGGGTTCGGCGTGCGCTCGATGTCGAACGTGTGTGGATCGGCGAACACCGTCGGGTCGAAGTTGGCGGCCAGGTACCACGTGACCACCTTCTCGCCGGCGGCGATCTTGATGCCGCCGATCTCGGTGGCGGCGGTGGCGGTGCGGCGAAAGTGCAGCTGCGGGCACGTCCAGCGCAGCACCTCTTCGGTGGCGGAGTCGAGCAGCTCGGGCTGCGCACGAAGGCGCGGCAGCACATCGGGGTGCTCGGCAAGCGCCAGCAGCCCGTGCGACAACGCGTGCCGTGTGGTCTCGTTGCCGGCGATCAACAGCAGCAGGAAGAACGTGCCCTGCTCGCGTTCCGTCAGTGGGTGGCCGTCGACCAGTGCATTGGCGAGCACGCTGAGTACGTCGCCGCCAGCCACCCCGCGCCGTGCCGCCGAGAGGCGTTGCACGTAGTCCAGCACCTTCAGCGACACGGGGCTGCGGAACGGCAGCAGGCGGTACGGGTCGGTGTCGGTGCGGTCGCTGACAGCGGGGGAGTAGTCGGGGTCGGCGTTGTACACGATCTGGTCGGCCCAGTGAAAGAGCTGCGGGGCGTCCGCGTCGGGTACACCGAGCAGGCCGGTGATCATCCGGATCGGTAGCTCGCGGGCGACTGCACGCACCCCGTCGACCGAACCAGTGGTGTGTGCGGCGGCCATCGCGTCGTCGAGCACCTCGGCCATCAACGATGTGGCGTGCTGGGCATACGTCTCCACCGCCATCCGGCTGAACGCCGGGTTCACCAGCTGCCGCAGCTTCGTGTGCCGCGGAGGGTCGGTCTCCAGCATCGTTCGCCGTGCCGCGAGTGCCGGCGCGTCGTGTTCCAGCTCCTCGATCTCGGTGCCACCAACCTCGCTGGAGAAGGTGCGCCAATCCTTGTGCACCGCCACCACATCGCGATGGGCCGTGAGCGACCAGAAACCGTGGCCGTCGTGGCCGTTCGCCGCTGTCTCGTTGATCCACGCCACAGGTGCGGTGGAGCGGAACTCGTCGTAGGCCGCGTGCGGTGCGCCATGCTCGTAGACGTCGTGTCCGAGGATGTCGAGGTGGGGCAGCGAGTCGGGCCGGCTCGCCCTGCCGGGCACGTTGGTCGCGGGCGAGCTGTCAGCGGGCGACATCGTCGAGGAACCAGTCGAACAGCTCGGTTGCCTGCTTGGCGGCCAGCTCGCCGAACTCGTCGAACGCGGCGATCAGGGCGGCGCCGGTCGTGCCGCGCTCCACGAAGTAGTCGGGCGGGCACTTCGACACCCATCCGGCGACCATCTCGCGGGTGACTTCCGGGTGGAACTGCACGCCGGCGGCTCGTCCTTCGCGAAACAGCTGGGTGCAGTGAGTGGTGCGGGCCAACTCGGTGGCGCCCGCCGGCAGCAGGCAACGATCGCCGTGCCAGGTGAACCACGGCCCGGCAGCGATCCGCGGGTGCTGCAGCTCGTAGGTGTACCAGCCGATCTCGTAGCTGGGTGACGGTTCCACATGGCCACCCAGCGCCATTGTGATGGCCTGGGCCCCGAAGCAGATGCCGAACATGGGCACGCCGGCGTCGAGCGCGAGTTGCAGCATCGCCACCTCACGGTGGATCCAGGAGCCGATCAGGTGGTGGTCGTAGACCCCGGCAACGGCGCCCATCGGGGCGACCAGGTCGTACGAACGAGGGTCCGGAAAGGGGATCTCGCTGTGCGTGGAGCCCGGCTGCATGATCTGCACGATGTCGACGCGGTACCCACGCTGGGCCAGGTGCCTGCTCAGCAGGCCGGGCGGGCCATCGGGCTCGTGTTGGATGATGAGCGCTCGCACGATCGTCGCTCGGGCTCAGGCCGACGAGCCGAGGTAGGCCTCGGCAACCAGCGGGTTGGCGCGCACCGCGGCGGGCGTGCCTTCGGCCAGGATGCGGCCTTCGTTGAGCACCACGATGTGGTCGCTGATGCGGGTGATGAAGCCGAGGTCGTGGTCGATCACCAGCACTCCGGCGCCCACTCGTGTGGCCACCGAGCGAACTGATTCGACCATCGCCTGGCTCTCCTGGTCGCTCATGCCCGAGGTGGGCTCGTCGAGCAGCAGGAAGTCGGGTGCCAGCGCTGCGGCGCGCGCCAGCTCGAGCCGGCGCTGGTTGCCGTAGTCGAGCGTGCCCGCCTGGCGATCGGCCCACTCGGTGAGCCCTGCGTCGGCCAGCAGGGTGTCGGCGTCGGGCCGCACACGGTGGCTGCGATGGCGAGCCGCGACCAGTTCGGTGAGGGTGACGTTCTCGCGCACGCTGAGGTTCTTGAACAGCCGCAGGTTCTGGAACGTGCGCGCCAGGCCCGCGCGTGCGATGTCGACCGGCTTGGCGTCGGTGAGCTCGCGGTCGCCCAGCGTCACCCTGCCCCCTTGCTCGTGCACGATGCCGGTGATCACGTTGAACAGCGTGGTCTTGCCGGCGCCGTTGGGGCCGATGAGACCCACCACCTCGCCGGGTCGAACCGTGACACCGGCACCATCGAGCGCCACGAACCCACCGAAGTGCACTTCGATCTCGGCGGCCACCAACGTGTTGCTGCCCGCTCGCGGTTCCTCGCCGGTGGGCGGCGGCCGGCGATAGGTGCGGCGCCGCAACCAGCCCGCGAGGTCGCGGTCGCCCAGCAGGCCGCCCGGCCGCAGCAGCATCACCAGCAGCATCGTGCCGCCGAGGAACAGGTCGGGGAAGCGCTCGATGTCGAGCCGTTGCGGGTCGCCCAGCTGACGGAACAGTTCGTTGCCCGCCGTGATGAGCACGGTGCCCAGCACTGCACCCGAGACGCAGCGCATGCCGCCCACCACCAGCATGACGAGGATGAGGATGCCTGAATCGAGTGTGAACTGCTTCGGGTTGACGCTGCCCAGCGACTGCGCTCGCAGCGAACCGCCGAGCGCGATGAGGCCCATGCTGACCACCCACGCCGCCCAGCGCGCGCTGAACAGGCGGATGCCGAGTGCGGGAGCGGCCAGCTCGTCCTCGCGCGTGGCGATGGCAAAGCGACCGATGCGCGTCTCCTGGAACAGGTGAGCCACGACGAGAGCGACGAACGCGCCGACCCACAGCCACCCGTTGCCCTCCAGGCGGGGAATGCCCGACAGGCCACCTGCGCCGCGGGTGAGCTCCTTCCAGTTCTTCACCAGCTGCTCCACCACGAACAGCGCCGCCAGCGTGATCATGGTGGGTGCCAGCCCGCTGGCCCGACTGACCGCGATGCCGAAGATGCCGCCGATGATGATGGTGACGACGATGGCGAACACGGTGGCGCCCAGTGGGCCGTAGTGCACGCTGTCGAGGCCGAAGGGGATGTCGGGCAACGCCTTCGCCTTGGCGGCCAGCGGAATGCCCACGACGGCGGTGGCGTACGCCGCGATCTGCGCGAAGGCCATGTGGCCGAAGCTGAGCACGCCGGTGTTGCCGATGAACACCTGCATGCCGAGCACGAGGATGAAGTTGCTCAGCATCTCGGCGATCAGCGAGTCGCGGCTGGCGCCGCCGCCACTGGTGTAGGCCATCGCCAACGCAGCGACGATGGCGACCAACGCGGCGCTGGCCAACGTGCTGCGCGTGAGACGCAGCAACCCTGCGTTGACACCGCTCATCAGACGCGCTCCGCGTGCGAGACCTTGAACACGCCGTCGGGGCGGATCACGAAGAACACGGCGATGAGCACGAACACGACCGCGGTGGAGAACTTGTCCCAGCCGACGGCGAGCTCGGGCAGGTAGGCACGCGTGAGCGTCTCCAGCAGCCCGAGCACCAAGCCGCCCACCACCGCACCCGTGAAGCTGCCGAGGCCACCGATCACCGCGGCGATGACTGCCTTCAGCAACCAGTCGGAGCCCATGCTGGGCTCGGCGGCGGGGGAGCGCATGAGGATGAGGCAGGCGGCCACACCGGCCAGCAGCCCGGCGAAGGCGAACGCGCCGGAGATGACACGGTTGGCCCGAACACCCATCAGCCGGGCAGCGTCGAAGTCTTCTGCAGCACCGCGCACGCTGATGCCGAACAGCGTGCGTTTGAACACCACCGCGGTGAGCGCCAGTGTGGCGGCCGTGACGGCGATGGTGACCACGTCCATCACTTCGAAGCTGACGCCGGCCACCTTGAACTGGTTGAACACCCACGCCGGCTTCGGAAAGGCACGCTGCTTGGGAGAGACGAAGATCTGCCACAACGCGTGCGACAGCCGTTCGAGCGCGAAGGAGGTGAGCAGCAACGTGAACGGGCTGGCGTTGCGCACCCAGCGGAACGCCACCAGCTCGGTCGCCACCGAGGCCAGCACGGCGCTGCCGATGATGACGAACGGCATCCACCACCAGCTCCCGCCGTGCAGGAAGAAGAAGTACGAGGCGTAGGCGCCGACGGTTATGAGCTCGCCGTGGGCGAAGTTGACGAGATGCATCACGCCGAAGATCAGCGAGATGCCGAGCGCGAGCAGCGCGTACGTGCTGCCCACCCCGAGGCCGTCGACGATGGTCTGGATCAGCTTGGTCATGCTTCGCGCCCATGTGCTTCGAGGCCGATGAACGAATCGAACAGGCTGTTGTCGGCGGCCAGGTCGGCCCCGGTGCCGGTGGCCACGATGTTGCCGGTGCGCAGCAGGTAGCCGCGGTCGGCCAGTTGCAGCACGCGGGTGGCGTTCTGTTCCACCACCAGGAGGGTGCGGCCCTGCTCGCGCAGGCGCTGCAGCAGGTCGAACACGACGTCCACCATCGTCGGCGCGAGGCCGAGCGTGGGTTCGTCGAGCAGCAGCAGGCGCGGGTTGCTCATCAGTGCGCGGGCGACCGCCAGTTGCTGCGCCTCGCCGCCGGAGAGGTACCCGGCCGAGGTCGTCCACTTGGTGCGCAGCACAGGAAACAGGTCGGCAGCTTCCTCGAGCCGCTCGCGACGGTCGTGCGCCGAAGCGGTGCTGCCGCCCAGCCGCAGGTTCTCCTCGACCGTCAGGTCTTTGAAGATGCGGCGATGTTCCGGCACCAGCGCCAGGCCGGCACGCACCAGGCGGGCCGGCTCGGTGCCGGTGATGTCGTTGCCTTCGAAGCGAATGCTGCCCGTGGCCGGGCGCAAGAGCCCGGCCACGGTGTTCAGCAATGTCGTCTTCCCAGCCCCATTGGGCCCCACGAGTGCCACCAGCTCACCCGCACGAACCTCCAGCGAGGCGCTGTGCAGTGCGGTGATGGCGCCGTAGCGCGTGGTGATCTGATCGACCTCGAGCATGGCGTTCGTGGGACAGACGGATCAGCTGGGGATGTTCGTCGGGCGGACGGCCTCGACGAACGTCGGCTGTCCGTCCTTGACCTCGAGGATCACGACGTCCTTCTCGGGAACACCACCGGTGCCGGCGTAGGTGACGGTGCCGGTGGTGACCGGCACGTTGACCAAGCCGTCGATGGTGGTGATCAGCGTGGCGCCGTCGACCGAGCAGGCCTCGGTGGCGGCGGCGGCGATGATCTGCACCGCGTCAGCGGCCAGCGCACCGAAGCTGATGGTCTCGATGTTCGCTCCGGCGGCCGCGGCGTCGGCGAGGAACTGCTCCACGCCGTTGCCGTCCTGAGGGAAGGTGTGCGCGGCGAAGACGACGCCCTCGGCGACATCGCCGGCGCTCCAGACCACCGAGGCGTCGAAGCCGTCGACGCCGGTGACGATGACGTCGCCGAGGCCCGCTGCGTCGAGCTGCTCGAGCAGCACCTGCGTCTGGGGCATCACCATCGCGGTGAACAGCACCGCCGGCGGCTCGCTGAGCGCGGCGATCTCGTTGACCTGGGTGGAGAAGTCGGCGTCGGCGAGGCTGTACGCATAGTCACCCGCCACCGTGCCGCCGCCCTCCTCGAAGACGGTGGTGAAGTACTCCGGGTTGCCCGAGAAGTACACGTCGTCGGTGCTGCTCAGCGTGACGGCCGTGGTGTGGCCCTGCGCGAGTGCCCACTCGGCGATGGCAGCGGACTGCACCTGGTCGCTGAAGCTGGCGAGGAACGCGCCACGCGACGGGTCGGCCAGCGCGGGGTCGGTGGAGGCCATGTAGATCACGGGCGCCTGGCCGTCGACCGCATCGAGCAAGGGTGCGCCGGTGCTGGCGAAGGGCGGGCCGATGATGGCGTTGACGCCTTCGTCGAGCAGCTCCTGCGCGGCCCGCTGTGTGGCGGCCGGGTCGCCCTGGATGTCCTTGATCACGTACTCGACCGGCAGGCCGCCGACGCCGCCGGCATCGTTGAGGATGTCGACCATCACCTGCGCTGCCTCGGAGCCGGGCCCGTCGGAGAAGGCGCCCAGCTCGCCGAGATCGGCGGCGAAGCCGATCTTCAGCGGTGTGTCGAGTGTGCACTCGCCGGTGCCGCCGGCCACCGTGGTGTCGCTGCCGGCAACGGCCGTGTCGGCGGTGGTGGCCGCCGTCGTCTCGTCGGGTGCCGTGCTTTCGGCCGGCGCGGTGGTGCTGGCCGCTTCGTCGTCGCTGCCGCAGGCCGCAGCAACGATGCTCAGTGACATCAGCACGACCGGGATGATTCGCTTCCTCATGGACTCCCCCTGGAATGTTCCGCCAGATGCGACGGTGAGTGAACATCGGGATGTTAGTCGAAGGAAGTAGTTAGGAAACGAACGATCGTCACGAGCCTGCCGGACAAGGCCCGCGCCGGTGCTTCGTGACCTAACGATCTGGGCCTGCTCGTTTGCTAACGTCGCCCCACTATGGGGAACCGACGAGTACGAGTCATGTGGAGCGATCTCAACGGGCTGTCGCACGGGCGCTACGTGCCGGCACGCCGGCTGCACGAGCACGGTCACCACGCGGTCACCACTTTGTGCATGAACATCAATCGCGACATCCTGCCGGTCGACGGGTATGCCGCCGATGTCGGGTTCCCCGATCTGTCCACCGTGCCCTTGGTGGAGACCCGGCGCACAGGGTGGGAGGTCGACACCGATGTCGTCATCGCCGACCTCGAGTTCAACGGCGAGCCACTGGCCATCGGCCCGCGCAACGCACTGCAACGCGCCGTCGACGCCTGGCGGGCCTTGGGCTACGAGCCGATGTTGGGCTTCGAGATGGAGTTCTACGTGCTGCAGGCCGACCCCGATGCGCCGGGTGGCTTCGGCCCGCTGCACATCCCGTCGCACCGCGTCTATGGCGTCGGTACCGGTGGCGACACCACCGGCCTGATGTTCGACCTGTTCGATGCCGCGGAGGTCGCCGAGCTCGATCTCGAGGGCATCATGGGCGAGTTCCATCCGGGTCAGATGGAGCTGAACATGAAGTACGGCCAGGCGATGGATGCCGCCGATCGAGCGTTCATCTGCAAGGACATGACCCGCGAGCTCGCCGCGCACAAGGGCTATTGCATCACGTACATGGGCCGGCCCAATGCGGCGATGGTGGGCAGCGGCCTGCACATCAACTTCTCGCTCGTGCCCGTGGGTGGCGGCACCAACGCGTTCGACGAGGCGGGCGCCGAGTACGGGCTGTCGTCGCTGGCACGCCAGTGCCTGGGTGGTCTCATCGCTCATCACGAGGGCCTGGCCGTGATGTCGGCTCCCACGGTCAACAGCTACAAGCGGCTGGTGCCGGGCATCATCGCCGGCTATTGGGCCAACTGGGGCCTCGACAACCGCAGCAGCACGTACCGCATCCCGTACGAGCGTGGGGCGGCCACGCGCATCGAGAACCGCATGCCGTGTGGCAGCGCCAACCCGTACCTCGCGGCGGCGGTGATGCTCAACGCCGCGCTGCTGGGCGTGGTCGACGGCCTCGACTGCGGCACCCCGCAGGCGGGCGACGGCGACGAGGCGCCCAACACCGATCGCCACACGCCGCACAACCTCGCAGAGGCTGTCGCCGCGTACGAGGCCGACGCGCTGCTCTGCGAAGCCATGGGCAACGATCTCACTCGCGCGTACCTGGCCATCCGCAACGACGAGCTCGCGCGCTGGGACGCCACCGGCAACACCTTCACGGTGGACGACGTCACCGACTGGGAGCTCACCGAGTACCTGCCCTTCTACTGACGCTGTGCCGTGCACGCGGCGCTGCGCGGCCGAATGCACGGCGACCGAGCGGGAGTGCACAGACGTGGACGGCGTCAGCCGTCGGTGGGCTCCAGGCCGAGCAGCGCGAGGCAGTCGTCGACCCCGCTCACCGTGATGTCGTCGCGGCGCAGGCGGGTCAGGAAGTCGTCGCGCATCATCTCGAAGCGTCGTTCGCTGCACTCGATGCCCTTGCGCACTGCAGCGCGATGCCCGTTCGCCACGTAGCCGAGACTGTTGGTGACGCCCAGCGAGGGGCCGTTGTCCTCCCACGCGCCGGTGGTTGCGCGTTGCGCCCCGAAGCCCAGGAAGCCCAGGTGCAGCGTGGCGATGCGCATCTCCTTGCCGATGCCCGCGCCCTGGTGCTCGCGGCCGAGCCACGAGCCGGTCTCGAAGGTGCGCAGCACCTGGAAGTCGTGCGTGATCAAACCCGTGGTGCCCACCACCGCGCCCTCGACGAGCACGGCGAGCGGGATGTTCCACTTCGCCGGCGAGAGCTCGGCGCGGCAGCGCCAGTAGAATTGCATGGTGTTGCGCTCGAGCTGCGGTGACGGTTCCTCCGACCACGGCATGGCGAACGGCATGAAGTCGGGTGGGTGGATGCCCTTCGCCGCCAGCAGCGCCAGCTCGGTGGCCATCTCGTCGTCGATGTAGCGCAGCTCGAGGCGCGGAGTGCGCACCTGCAGATCGAACAGTGGCCAGACAGGGTGCGTCATGGCTGCAAGTGTGACCGACGAGGGTGCTGGCCGGCGGGCGAATTGCTAGTAGGCGGTGGCGTACTGCGCGCGTTGCTCGGCCGCCATCGCGGCGATGTCGTCGATCTCGTCGCTCTCGAAGCCGGCCATCTCGCGGAACTTGCGTGCCAACCGAATCGCCGCATCGCGGTTCTCGCCGCGCATGCCCCGGAAGTTGAACAGGCCATCGACGGTGCGCTGGAACTCGAGCGCCTTGGTCTGGCGCTCCTTGTCGTCCTTGGTGAGCTCGCGCAGCCAGGTGCTGCCCATCTTCACGTGGGTCACTTCGTCGGCCAGCATCCAGTCCTCGCAGAAGTGCAGCACGGGGTCGTTCATCTCGGTGGCGAAGTCGCGCATGGTGGTGAACACGTCGATGGCGAGGCCTTCCAGTGCCCTGTTCACTCCGGCCAGGCGGAACACGGGGTCGGGGTGGCAGGCGGCCTCGAAGAGCGTCACTGCTTCGCTGTACTCGCCCACGTCGGTGCCCATGTGGTCGCCCAGCAGCAGGCTGATCTCCACGTGGCGTGCTTCGTCCCAGCACTGCCGAGCCATGTCGAGCTTCATCGCGAACGGAGTCTCTGCGATCGAGTAGTCGAACGCGGTGCGCCCGGCACCCTCCATCGCCTGGATCTCGCCGACGAAGATGCCGTGCATCTGCCGCCTGGCTCTGTCGGCGACATCGTTGGAGGCCGGATCCATGCGTCGTTCCTCGCCGGCCCCGTTCACTCGCTCGTCGGCGAAGCGTTCGGCGGTGGTGATGCGGTGGAAGCGAGCGTCACGGGCAAGGCCGGAGGGAGGCAACTGTGTGCGCATGTGAAAACCTTAGTGGAGCGCCCGCCCGCGTCGAGACGCCGGCTCACTTCCCGGCTTTGTGTCAAGAACCTCGGCTCACAGCCCCGGCTCACCGCCCGACAGCCGTGACGGAAAAGCGGGGGAGGGAGGGTCGATCACGACGGGGCGCGTTCGGCTGCTTCGCGGTTGGCCAGGTACCAGTCGATGGTGCGCTGCAGGCCCTCCTCGAAGGGCATCTGTGCGTGCCACCCGAACAGGGCCTCGGCGCGGCCTGGGTCGACCCGGCGGCGAGGCTGCCCATCGGGTTTGGTGGGGTCCCACACCAGCTCGCCGTGGTAGCCGACCATCGACGCCACCAGCTCGACCGTTTCGCGAATGGTGATCTCGCGGTTGGTGCCCAGGTTCACCGGCTCGCTGCCCTCGTAGTGTTCGGCAGCGATGACGATGGCCTCCGCAGCGTCCTCCACGTACAGGTACTCGCGGCTGGCCGTGCCGGTGCCCCACACCTCCATCTTCGTGTCACCTTGCTCTTTGGCCTCCACGCATCGCTTGATGCGAGCGGGAATGACGTGGCTGACCGACGGGTGGAACTTGTCGCCGGGACCGTAGAGGTTGGTGGGGATGAGGTAGGCGAACTTCTGGCCGTACTGCTGATGGTTCACCTGGGCGTGGATGAGGTGGGCCTTCTTGGCGATGCCGTAGGGGGCATTGGTCTCTTCCGGGTAGCCATCCCACAGGCTGGCTTCGCGAAACGGCACCGGCGTGAACTTCGGGTAGGAGCAGACAGTGCCCAGCAGCACCGTCTTGTCGACCGACGGCGCGGTACGCGCCGCCTCGATGACGTACGTGCCCATCATCAGGTTGTCGAGGTACAGCGGCGCCGGCGCGACCTGGTTGTACCCGATGCCACCCACCCGTGCCGCGAGGTGCACCACATGCGATGGTGTGGTGTCGGCCAGCAACCGCTCGGCTTCACCCGGCCGGGTGAGGTCGTAGTCGCGGCTGCGGGGCACCGCCACCTGCGCCCCCTGC
Source organism: Acidimicrobiaceae bacterium (assembly GCA_016722025.1). GTDB lineage: Bacteria > Actinomycetota > Acidimicrobiia > Acidimicrobiales > Ilumatobacteraceae > UBA668. The sequence goes on along the minus strand of JADKGZ010000004.1, from coordinate 176,795 downwards.
TCGCGCAGCTTGGCCACCACGACCCGCCCGAGGAACCCAGCGCCTCCTGTGACGACGACTCGACGGCCACTCCAAAAACCTGTCATGACCACGATGCTACGACTCGTCGGGCCATGATGGGGTTCGTGCGCGTCGCATACACCCTCGAGCAGTGCTGGCATCGAATTCCTGGCGGAACCGGTGTCGCCGCGCTGCGCATCGCCGAGGCGCTGGGCCCGCACAACGACGTGCGCCTGGTGGGCGTCGCGGGTCGCCACCGTCACCTGCCACCCGAACCGTGGGTGCCCACCATCCCGGTGGCGCACCTTCCCATCGCGTCGCCCTGGCTCTACGAGTGCTGGTTGCGGGCTCAGTGGCCGAAGGTGGAGATGGCAACCGGCAGGGTCGACATCGCGCACGCCACCACGCTGATCCCGTGCCCCACCGATGCGAAGTTGGTGGTCACGCTGCACGATCTGGCGTTCCTGCACGATGCCAGCCAGTTCACCGCTCATGGCGTCAGCGTCTTCCGGCGCAGCCTGGCGCAGATCAAGCGCCGCCGATCTGGTGCTGTGCTGCAGCCAGGCCACGATGGACGATTGCGTCGCTGCCGGCATCGCCGCCGATCGGTTGCGGTTGGTGCCGCTGGGCGTGGAGACGGAGCGGGCCACCGAACCCGAGATCGCACGTGTGCGACAGGTGTACCGCCTGCCCGACGAGTACCTGCTGTTCGTCGGCACGGTCGAGCCGCGGAAGAACCTGAAGGGCCTCGTCGCGGCGCTCGAGCATCTTCGCAACCCACCGCTGCTGGTGGTGGCGGGCGCCGATGGATGGGGCGACAGCGGGGTCACCGAGAGCGACCAGGTGCGCTTTCTCGGGTTCGTGCCCAGCGAGGATCTCTCCGGCCTGTACGGCGGCGCTGCGGTGTTCTGCTACCCGAGCGAGCGTGAGGGCTACGGGCTGCCGGTGCTGGAGGCGATGGCACAGGGCACGCCGGTCGTCACCAGCCGAGGCACCGCCACCGAGGAGACTGCCGGCAATGCCGCGGTACTGGTCGACCCGATGGACCCGCACGACATCGCCCGCGGCATCGACGAAGCGGCACGCCGGCACAACGAGTTGGCGGCCAAAGGTCTTGCTCGTGCCCAGCGGCGAAGCTGGGCGGCCACTGCCACCCTCACCGCCGCCGCCTATCGGGAGCTCGCCGGTTGAGCGTGCCGGCGGTGCTCGTCAACATGTTGTGGTGCGTACCTGGAGGCGTGGGCGGCTCCGAGGAGTACCTGGTGCGACAGCTGCTCGGCCTGGCCGAACAGCCGCCGCCGAACTGGCATCCCACGGTGGTGGCCGCTCGCGGGTTGGCGGCCGCACACCCCGAGCTGATCGCGGTGGCCGACGTGGTGGAACCGTCGTTCGACAGCTCCAGCCGGCTGCGGCGGATGGTCGGTGAGGCCACCTGGCTGCGGCAGCACAGCGGCGAGGCGACGCTGGTGCACCACGGCGGCGGTACCGCTCCGATGCGAGCGCACCTGCCCTACGTGCTCACCATTCACGACCTGCAGTTCCGCACCTACCCGCAGTACTTCTCCCGGCACAAGCGCGCCTACCTGTCGGCGGTCGTCGCCCCGTCGGTGCGGCGGGCCACGGTGGTGGCCGTGCCCAGCGAGTACGTGCGCGAGTCGGTGGTGCGCGCGTACGACGTGTCGCCCGACCGGGTGATGGTGGTGCCGCACGGCATCGAGCCCACGCTGGCCGCCGAGGTGACGCCTGCCGCGGATCTGCGTCGACGGTATCGACTGGGTGAGGGGCCAATCATCGTCTACCCGGCAGTCACGCACCCGCACAAGCGGCACGACTTCCTGCTGCAGATGATGCGCGAGCACTGGACCGACCCCGCACTGCGGCTGGTGCTCACCGGCGGCGAAGGCCAGGCGGAAGCGACCGTTGCCGCCTGCGCCGACTCGCGGGTGCTGCGCGTGGGCAGGGTGCCGCCGGCCGACCGCAACGGCCTGCTGGCCATGGCCGACGCAATGGTGTTCCCCAGCGAGTACGAAGGCTTCGGGGCGCCGCTGATCGAGGCGATGACCCTGGGTGCACCGGTGGTGTGCAGCGACGCGACGTGCATGCCGCAGATCGTCGGCGACGCCGGGCTGGTGCGACCGCTGTCGCCCCACGCGTGGGCGACGGTGCTCGACGAAGTCGGCCACCGGCGTGCCGAGCTCGTCGCTGCCGGCCACCGGCGCGCACAGGACTTCACCACGCAGGCCAGCGGGGCCGCACTCGCGACGGTCTACGCGCGAGCCTTGCAGCTGTCATGAGCCCTTCCATCGAGCCGTTGCGCATTGCAGTGCTGTGCCCGCACTTCGCCCCCGACACCGCGCCCACCGGTGAGGTGATCACCCGCATCGTCGCGGAGCTCGCGGCACTCGGGCACGAGCTGCACGTCGTCACTGCCCTCCCGTGGTACCGCGAGCACCGCATCGAGCAGGGTTGGCAGGGGCGCGCCGTTCGGCGCGAAGCCACCCCATGGGGTTCGATCACCCGTGTGAACCCGTTCCCCGGCGACGACAAGCGCAACCTCGTGCGCCGAGCAGCAGGCTTCGCCGGGTTCAGCGCGCTCGCCGGGTTGTCGTCATTGCGCGGTGGCCGCGTCGACGCGGTCATCGCCATGTCGCCGCCGCTCACCATGGGTCTCACCGGCTGGGGTACCCACCTGGTTCGCCGTGGGCCGCTGGTGTTCAACATCCAAGACGTGTTCCCCGATGCTGCGGTCGAGACCGGAGCCATCACCAATCGGCGCATCATCGGGCTCGCCCGCTGGCTGGAGCGGGTGAGCTACCACCGCGCGGCTGCGATCACAGTGCTCAGCGACGACCTGCGCGACAACGTGGCCGCCAAGATGCGACCCACCCGGCGCGACCGAGTGCACGTGATCCCCAACTTCGTCGACACCGAGTTCATCCAGCCCGCCGACCGCATGACCGGCCTGCGCACGGAGCTGGGCATCGGCACGGAGCCGGTCGTGCTCTACGCCGGCAACGTCGGCTTCTCCCAGTCGTTGGAGATGGTGGTCGATGCTGCGCGCGACGTGCCGCAGGCCACCTTCCTCATCAACGGCGACGGCGCCGCGCGGGCCTCGTTGGAGCAACGCGCTGCCGGTCTGCCCAACGTTCGCTTCAGCGGCTACCAGCCCAGGCTGCGGGTGCCCGAGGTGCTGGCCACCGGCGACGTGCACCTCGTACCGCTCAAGCAGGGCCTTGGCCGCGTGAGCGTCCCCTCGAAGACCTACTCCATCCTGGCCGCCGGCAGGCCGGTGCTCGCCGCCATCGATCCCGACACGGAAGTGCCCCGGATGCTCGCGGCCAGCGGCGGCGGCCTCGCCGTGCCGCCCGACGACCCGGCAGCGTTCGTGACCGCGCTCCGCCAGCTCCTTGCGGAGCCGGCCGCCGCCGCAGCGATGGGCGCGGCCGGTCGCGAGTGGGTGCTCGGCGCCGCCTCGCCGCGAGCGGTCGCCATTGCCTACGAACAGCTCGTTCGTTCGCTGGGTTCACCGCGTCGTCGATCAGCTTTTGGCTCGGCGAGCAGATAACCTCGCACCCTCGTGGCTACGTCATCGTCCGCTCGCAAAGTCGCCAAACTCGCATCGCGAGGCAAGGGCAAGAAGGTCCGCTTCTCCAGCGGCACCACCTTCCCTGCCATCGTTGCCGCTGCGATCGTGGCGATGGTTGTCCTCGTCGCCTATGCAAAGGCCTCGCTGCCCAGCGAGGAGACGGGCGCGCCGCAGCCCACCGACGCATGGTCCATCGCCTACGGCATCAAGGTGTGCGACGAGTGGCTGCCCAGCCTCACCGGCACCGCCGACGAGCTCGACGATGATGCCTCCACCGGCGACCTCACCAGAGTGGTCACCGCCCCCGACCGCGACGGCATCATCCACTACCACGCGCAGCCCGGCGGCAACACCGGTGGTCGGGCCAAGCTGGGCGTGTTCCTCGACGTGTACGACATCACGCTCACCGACACCAAGCTCGAGTTGCCCGCATCGCAGGTCGAAGCCGGCGAGACCCGCTCGTGGGACATCGAAGACGACGACGTGTTCAAGGGTACGGCCTGTGAAGGCGAGGATGCCGTCCTCAAGGTGCGCGTGTGGAACGACTTCACCACCGGCGAGTTCTTCGACAACGTGACCGACTTCCGCAACCTGCGCTTCAACAACAACGGCATGGTGTTCGCGATCGCGGTCGTGCCCAACGACACCGAGATCGCCAAGCCCGACTCGGCCAACAAGTTGGCCGACCTCGGCGTCATCGGCGCCGGTTCGGCAGCCAGTACCACCACGACCGTCACGGGCGACGCCGCCGTCACCACCACCACTGCCGCGGCCGCCACCACGACGACCACCTGATGCGAGCCGTCGTGCTCGTCGGCGGGTTCGGCACTCGCCTGCGTCCGCTCACGTCCACGATCCCCAAACCGATGTTGCCCGTGGGTCACCTACCCATCATCGAGCGGCTGGTCACCAGCCTCGGCCGTAGTGGCATCACCGAGGTGACGCTCGCGCTGGGTTTCAAGCCCGAGCCGTTCGTGCAGGCGTTCCCCGATGGCACGTGTGCCGGTGTCGCCATGCGCTACGCCGTCGAACCCGAGCCGCTCGACACGGCCGGTGCCATTCGTTTCGCTGCCGACGCGGCAGGCATCGACGAGACGTTCGTCGTCGTCAACGGCGACATCCTCACCGACCTCGACGTGTCGCAGCTGGTGCACTTCCACCGTGCGCATGCCGCCGAGGCCACCATCCACCTCATCGCCGTGCCGGATCCATCGGCGTTCGGTGTGGTCGCGCTCGACGACGACGGTCGCGTGTTGCGCTTCGTCGAGAAGCCGGCACCCGGCACGGCCCCCAGCAACCTCATCAATGCCGGCACCTACGTGCTCGAGCCTTCGGTGCTGCAGCGCATCCCGACCGGCCAGAAGGTCTCCATCGAACGCGCCACCTTTCCACTCGTTGCCGGCGACGGCGGGCTGTTCGCGATGGCCACCGACGACTACTGGATCGACACCGGTCGCCCCGAGCTGTACCTGCAGGCCAACCTCGACGTGCTCGCTGCCACACGCGCTCACGATCGTTGCCAGCCCGTGCACGAGACCGCCACGGTGCACCCGCAGGCCGTCGTCGAACGCTCCGTCGTCGGGGCGCACGCGCAGGTCGCCGATGCCACCATCACCGGCTCGGTGCTGCTGCCCGGCGCCGTCGTCGAGTCGGGTGCGGTAGTGACAGACTCGGTGCTGATGGGTCGCGTCGGTGCCGGTGCAGTGGTGCACAACTGCGTGCTCGGGGCCGACGGTGTCGTCGCCCCCGGCGAGCACCTGCGCGACCAGCGTCGCCCCGACCCCAACTCGGGTTCCACCGGCACGTGAACGTGCTCGTGGTGGGTGGCGCCGGGTTCATCGGTTCGCACCTCACGGAGCGCTTGCTGGCAGAGGGTCATGCCGTCGACGTGGTCGACCTGCTCACCTCCGGATCACTGTCCAACCTCGCCGACGCCCGATCGCTGGGCGGCAACCTGAAGATCCACACGCTCGATGCCGGCGCCGACGAGCTCCAGGCGCTGGTGGCCATGCGCTCGCCCGACGTCATCTACCACCTGGCGGTGCTGCCGCCGGGTGTGCCGGCCGAGCACTGTGCAGGTGACGCGATGCGCTCGACGCTCGCGGTGCTGGAAGCCGCACGCTCGTTGGGTGAGGTGAAGGTGGTGGTGGCGTTGTCGGCGGTCACCCTCTACGGCGACGTGCCCGCCAAGGACCAACCGGTGAAGGAGAGCCAGCCGTGGAACCCGGTGGGGGTGCACGGGGTCATCACCCGGGCGCTGGCCGACCTGTTGGCGATGTACCGCGAGCAGCACTCTGTCGAGTTCACCGCGCTGGCCATGGCCAACGTGTACGGCCCTCGGCAGCGGGCCGACGCCGGTGTGGTCGGCGCCTTCGCCAATGCGCTGCAGGAAGGCATCACGCCGATGATGCACGGCGATGGCCGTCAGACCCGCGACTTCCTCTTCATCGACGATGCTGTCGACGCGCTGGTTCGTGGTGCGCACAAGGGCAGCGGGCTGGTGGTCAACGTCGGCACCGGCGTGGCGACCTCCATCCGCGATCTGTGGGCGCTGATGGCCGGACCCGATGGTCGGGCGCCGTCACCGTCGCCGCGCCGCCAGCACGACGTCTCGCGCTTCGTGCTGTCGCCCACGAGGGCGCGGATCCATCTGGCGTGGGCACCGTGGACGGAGCTGACGGTGGGTCTGCGGGGCATCGGCGATCGGCCACGTGGCCGGCGACCCTCCGACGCCTGATGCCTGACGCCTGACGCCTGACGCCGCGGGCGCGCGTGGCGGTGCGGATCGGTCGAGTCAGCGACGAGCGGCGGCGAGGGTGCGCCGTGCCAGCTCGTGGCCGATCGCAGGCGTCGACATGATGCTGGGAGTGACCACCACGCGCATTCCCGTTGCTTCCACCGCGGTGGCCAGCGATGCGTCGATGGGATCGATCACCAGGGTGCCTGCGATCGCGGCATAGAGCCGTGCCACCCCCACCACCGAGGCCTCGTGGCCCAGTTCCAGCAACATGCGATCGGCGGGGCCCTTCAACGCCGCTCCGCCGATGATGGGAGAGATGGCGACCACCGTGTCGCGGCGGGCCGAGAGCACGGCATCGACGCCGGGCAACGACCGAACAGGGGCGATGGAGACCAGAGGGTTCGATGGCGCGATCACCACCACGTCGCTGTCGGTCAAGGCCATCCGCGCGTGGTCGGTGAGCGATGCTCGGTCGGCGCCGTCGAACCGAACCGCGCCGACGGGCACCGAGTGCCGGCGCTGTACGAAGTACTCCTGGAACGGCACCTCGATGCCTTCGTCGCGCAGGCTCACCATCGTGGTGACCCGGTGGTCGGTCATCGGCAAGAGGCGCTGTTGCACGCCCCAGGCGGCGGCGATCTCGGCGGTCACCTCGGTGAGCGTCGCCCCTTCGGCACGTCGCGCGGTGCGGTAGAAGTGTGTGGCCAGATCCTGGTCGCCGAGGTTGAACCACGTGGGCGCCGCGGCCGAGCCTGCCGGGCGCACCGATGTGTAACGGCTCAGCGCCTCCATCGCCCGCCAGGTCTCGTCACTGAGGCCCCACCCGCGTGCGGGGTCGATCGCCTCGGCCAGCGTGTAGACGATGGTGTCGATGTCGGGGGAGATGGCCAGGCCGTGCATCACCGTGTCGTCCCCTGTGTTGACCACACCCACCGTGCGCTCCACCGGGTGCACGCCGGTCAGCGCCCGCAGGAATCGTGCCGCCCCTACGCCGCCACACACCACGCCAACCGTCGTCACATCTGCTCCGTCTCAGTGCTGCTGGGTGCGCCACGCCGGAGATCCGTGCCGTGGGCGACCCGACGGTACAGATCCGTCATCTCCGCGGCACAACGCTGCCACGAGAAACGCAGCAGCTGCTGCCGGCCGGCGGCGACCAGGCTGCTGCGCACCGACGGCGAGGTGATGGCGAGGTGGAGGTTCTGTGCCAGCGCCGCCACATCGGTGGCGGGGCACAGCAACGCCGCGTCGCCGGCCACTTCCGGGATGGAACCGGCAGTGCTGGCCACCACCGGCACACCGGCCTGCATCGCATCGAGCAGGGGGAAGCCGAAACCTTCGTCGAGCGACGGGTATGCGAGCGCGGCGGCGTGGTGCAACAACCATGAGCGAGCGCCGTCGTCGACCCGACCGGTGAACACCACCCGGTCGGCGATGCCGCCCAGTTCATCGACCGACCGACGGATCGCCTCCCGGTCATCGCCGTCGCCGCCGGCGAGCACCAGCACCAGGTCGGGCAGGTCGGCGGCGAGCAGCCCGAACGCCTGCACCAATCGGGGCAGGTTCTTGCGCCGCTCGAGCGTGCCGAGGGCGAGCACGAACCGGCGGCCGCTCACGGCCGGGAACGGGCACTCGGCGGGGGGAGGGGACAGCGCGAGCGCGGCAAGGTGCACCGTGTGCACCGAGGCGCCCGGAAGGGGCTGGCGCACCGACGCGGCCGTGGCATGTGAGCTGGTGTGGACGACTGCGCCGTTGGCCACGGCCCGGCGAAGCACCTGCCCGGCGAGCCGGACTGCCGGGCTGGCGTCGCCGGGGTGAGCGAGGAACCAGCAGTCGTAGACCGAGACCAGGCGCGGGATGCGGCTGGGGGGCACGACGTAGTTGGTGCCGTGCAACACCTCGGCGTCGCCGAGCCAACGGTCGACTCGCGGGTGCTGGCTCAGCGCCCAGCAGCGATGGGCCAGCAGCGCGGGCAGCGGCAGCCGGCGAGCAGGTGGTGTGGGCCGTGCCCGGAACGACACCAGGTAGTCGAGCAGCGCCACGTCGTCGCGCGCTGCCAGCGCTGCGTGCATCGCCTCGACTGCGAAACCGACACCTGTGCGTGGGCCGTACAGCGGGCCGGTGTCGAACGCAACGCGCAACGGTGTCATGTGATCCGCCAGGCTAGCCCGGCATCGCACGGTCGTGCCCTAGACTGCGTCGACCACATCGACGGCCCAGCCACTGTTGGCCAGCGCACTACCCGACCAGCACGCGACCGTCAGCACACACGGAGACAACGCAGCCATGCCTCGCGCATTCATCACCGGAATCACCGGCCAGGACGGCCAACACCTCGCCGAGTTCCTGCATGGCAAGGGCTACGAGGTGTTCGGCATGGTCAAGGGCCAGAACAACCCGCGCATGGTGCAGATGCGCGACGAGTTCCCGTACGTCGAGCCGGTGCCCGGCGACCTTGCCGACCTGCCGTCGCTGGTGAAGGCGCTGGAGTACACCCAGCCCGACGAGGTGTACAACCTCGGCGCCATCTCGTTCGTGGCGCTCAGCTTCAACCAGGCCGAGCTCACCGCCAACATCACCGGCCTCGGCGTGCTGCGCATGCTCGAAGCCATCCGTATGGTCGGCGGCGCGCAGAACAACTCCATCCGCTTCTACCAGGCCAGCAGCAGCGAGATGTTCGGCAAGGTGCGCGAGACCCCCGCAGGACGAGCGCACGCCGTTCCACCCTCGCTCGCCCTACGGCTGCGCCAAGGTGTTCGGTCACGACATCGTGGTCAACTACCGCGAGAGCTACGACATGTTCGCCTGCAGCGGCATCCTGTTCAACCACGAAGGCCCGCGCCGTGGCCTCGAGTTCGTCACCCGTAAGGTCACCAACTCCGTGGCGCGCATCAAGTTGGGCCTGCAGCAGGAGATCGTGATGGGCGACCTCGATCCTCGCCGCGACTGGGGCTATGCCGGCGACTACGTGCGGGCAATGTGGGCGATGCTGCAGCAGGACGCGCCCGACGACTACGTCGTCGCCACCGGCAAGACCCATAGCATCCGCGATCTGCTCGACCGCGCGTTCGCCGAGATCGGCGTCGACGACTGGACGCCCTATGTGCGCCAAGACCCGAAGTTCTTCCGTCCGGCCGAGGTCGACCTGCTGATCGGCGACCCCACCAAGGCTCGCGAGAAGCTGGGCTGGGTGCCCGAGGTGCAGTTCCCGGAACTGGTGAAGATGATGGTCGCCAACGACCTCGCCGTCGAGGGCGCCAAGCTCCGCTGAGGCGTGCGCACCCACCCGAGCCGGGCCGGGCGCGAAGCCGGGTGCGGAGTCTTTGTGGGGCGGAGTCTTTGTGGGGCGGCCGGCTCAGCTCTCGAACGGCATGTCGATGATGGCTTCCATCACCGACGCATGCGTGGGCTCTGAGCCCGAGCGCAGCTTGTATCGCAAGGCGACGGCGAAGGCCACCATGGCCACCATCGACGATGCCACCAGGCCGTACTCGATTCGGCGGAACAGATCGTCGCTGCTCAACCACGTGACAACGATGAAGCCGGCCATGCCGAGACCCCAGCCGACGCCCACCAGCGCGTGGCCCTTCAGTGCGATCACGGCCTGCGCAAGGGCCAGCGCCACCATGTAGAGAGCGCTGCCCAAGGCCAGCATCGCCAGCGTTCGGCTGGTGAGCTCGGCGTCGTACATCTTGCGAATGATGAACGGCCCGAGCAGGTACGAGCCGACCACGCCGCCGGCACCGACGACGAGCACGACGTACATCAGCTTGCGGAAGCCGTCGCGGAACTCGTCGATCTCATTGCGTGCTGCCAGGCGCGACAGGCGCGGTAGCAACGCCGCCTGCACCGCTTGGAAGAGGAACAGCGGGATGCGCGACAGCAGCACGCCGTAGCCGAACTGAGTGACGAGATCCTTCTGGCTGGGCTCCTTCATCAGGTTCGCAGCCACCGGGCCGGCATTGACGAGGCCGGCTGCGAAGACCGACCCCAGCAACAGCCAGCCGAGGTTGGGGGTGACTTCGTGCCAGGTGGCCGGCGGGCCGTCGTCGGTGCGGAGCTCGCCGCGACCCAGCACGTAGAAGAAGCCGGCAAGTGGCGCAAGAGCAACCGCCATGCCGTACGGGCCGACGGTCTTGGCGCCGACCACCGCCAGCAGCACGCACAGGATGACGCGCACCGCCCCGTCGGCGCCCATCACCACCGCATATGCACGGAACCTGCCACTGCCGCTGGCGATGCCGCGGGCGAGGTGCACCGGCGCGTAACTGGCGAAGGCGATGACGAGTGCGACGAGCATCACCCAGTCGCCGTCGAAGTAGGAGTTCGTGATCGCCGGTCCGGCGGCGAGGATGACGGCGACCACCAGTGCGGCCAGGCCGGCGCCCAGCACCACCACCTTGCGCACCACCGGGCGAGCACCTTGACCGATGGCCCGGCGGTGCGAGATGGCGCGGCCCAGCTCTTGCTCGAGCGGTAGGAAGAAGCCGGGGGCCAGAGCAAACGTGGCGAACCACAGCGCGAGCACAGGGCTGAACGCTTCGTCGCCGCCCAGCGCGCTCTTGCCGACCCTGAGAAACGCAAAGCTGGACAGCCCGGCGATGAGCAGCCCGATGCCGACCGGAATGGTGCCTTCGGGGAGGGGCACGCGAGAGGATGAGGACTGTTCGTCGGAGGGTGCCACCAAGCACGCGAGGCTACCCGGCAGAGCGAGCGAATGGCCAGGTGCCCTTCTGCTTCTCGTCAAGCCGAGGACCGTAGCGACCGATACCTCTTCGTGCCCCGCTGCGTCCTTGCCCCCGTTCTCGCCCTCGTCATGATCACCGTCGTGGCGCCGGGCGCACCGACGTCCCCGGTTGCTGCCGCCCCCGCTGCCACTGACACGGTGGTGACGTTGGACGGGCACGGCAACGGACATGGCTACGGCCTGAGCCAGTGGGGCGCCTATGGCTATGCCGTCGACCACGGTTGGAGCGCGGCGCAGATCCTCGATCACTACTACGGCGGCACCGTGGCGGGCACGGTGCCGGTCGACACCACCGTGGCGGTGCGACTGATGAACCTCGACGATGCGCAAACGGCAGTCGTCAGTGCCAGCGGCGGGTTGGTGGTGGACGGCCTCGCCGGCGGCCCATGGCTGTCGGTGTTGGCTCGCGAGGTGTCGCCATCGGTGTACTCGGTGTGGGCGCGAGCCGATGCGCAGGTCTGCCCGTCCGCAGCGGCCGACCCTGTGGCCACCGGCTGGACGCTGGTCTCGGCAACCGTGGCCACACGAGTCAACATCCGAACCACGATCGACTCGTCCGCCGCCACCAACTACGCCGACCTGGCAGCGGTCTGCGAACCCAGCGGCACCGTGCGGTCCTATCGCGGGTTGATCCGGGCTGTGAACGGCACCGCCGGCGAGAATCGCACGGTCAACGAAGTGCCCGTCGAGCAGTACCTGCGCTCCGTGATCGCCAAGGAGATGTCGCCGTCGTGGGCCACCGCCGGCAGCGGGCGAGGTGCCCAGGCGCTGCAGGCGCAGGCCGTGGCGGCGCGTAGCTTTGCGCTGGCCGAGTCCCGCTATTCGTACGCTCGCACCTGCGACCTCACCTGCCAGACCTATCTCGGCGCCGCCGCTCGGTCGTCGGTCAGCGGCACGTACACGCGCGTGGAGTACCCGGCAACCGATGCTGCCGTGCTGGCCAACGCCGGTGTCGTTCGGCGCGTCGGCAGCACCAGCGGCCCGCTGTCGCTCACCATGTTCGCTGCGTCCTCCGGTGGCTGGACGGCTACCGGTGTCGGCCCGATCATGCCCTTCACTGCCGTGATCGACGAAGGCGACTCGACGTCGCTGAACCCGAACTACAGCTGGTCGACCACGTTGCTGGCCGGCGCGATCGAAGCCAAGTACCCCGCCATCGGCACGTTCACTGGGCTCACCGTGCTGGGTCGCAACGGGTTCGGTGACTGGGGCGGACGGGTCACATCCATCCAGATCACGGGCTCTGCCGGTTCCGTCACCCGTACCGGCGACCAGTTCCGCAGCACCTTCGGTCTCAAGTCCAACTGGTTCAACGTCCGCGGTTCCACCGACCCGGCCCCCGCTCCGACGCCGGCACCGACGCCGGCTCCGTCGCCCACCGACGCCTGTGCCGGGCGCAACGCCCCGGCAGTGGGCGCGCCGCGGCCGGTTGCTGCCGCAGCGCGCTACACGCCGCTCGACCCGGTGCGCCTCATCGACACTCGCAGCGGCCTGGGCACGGCGGCGAAGCCGTTGGCCAGCGGGTGCACCCTGGTCGTCGATCCCGGTCTCGATCCGTTGGTCACCGCCGTTGCCGTCAACCTCACTGCCGTGTCGCCGGCCGTGACCGGCTACCTCACCGCCTATCCCTGCGGCGTGACGCGGCCGGTGGCATCGGTGGTGCAGGCCGTCGCGCAGCGCAACGTCGCCGGGGCGACCGTGGTGCCCTTGGGGGTCGACGGCACGTTCTGCGTCTACACGCTGACCACGACCAACGTGTTGGTCGACCTGTTCGGTGCGTATGCCCCCATGCGGGGTGAGCGGTTCGAGCCGATCTCACCACTGCGCGTGTACGACTCGCGTGCGACGGGCAAACGCCTCGCTGCCGGAGCTGTGGTCGTGGTGCCGGTTGCCGGTGCCGGCGGGGCGCCGGCCGGGGCTGCCGGCGCGGCGCTCAGCGTGCAGGCGATCGATCCCACCGGCACCGGCTACGTCACCGTCTTCCCGTGCTCGGCATCGGTGCCGGTGGTCAGCTCGCTCAACGTCGTGGCCGGCGTCAACATCGCCAATCACGTGGAGGTGGCGCTCGGCGCCACTGGTGCGGTGTGCGTGTACGTCAGCACTCCGATGCATGTGATCGTCGATCTCAGTGGCTGGTTCGGCCAGGGCGCAGGCACCGAGTTCCATGCGATGACGCCGGTGCGCGCACTCGACACCCGCATCAACGTCGGCATGTCGGGAGCGTTCACGGCGGGCTCGAACCGGTCGTTGGTGCTTGCCGGCAGCAACGGGCTCCCCGCGGCGCCGGCGTTGCGAGCCGTGCTGGCCCAGGTGACGGCGGTCTCGGCGTCGTCGGCGGGCTACCTCACCGTGCACCCGTGCGCGGCCGTCGTGCCGCAAGTGTCGATGGTGCAGACCTCGGCAGCAGCCAACACCGCATCGGTGGTGATCGGCGCCGACGACAACCTCGGGCGGTGGTGCATCGTGGCCAGCAACCCGATGCACGTATTGGTCGACGTCAGCGGCTACTTCGCATAGTTCGCCGAGGCCGGAGCGCCTCGTCGGCCGACGCCGACGAGAGCCGCGGCTCGAGGAGGTCAGGCCGCGCTGCGGATGAAGCCACGCATCTGCTTGCGAGCGGACTTGGCGAAGTCGTGGGCCTGGCCGACGATGGTTGCGGCCTGCTCGGGCAGCCGCTGCTCGAGCTTGTCGACGGCGGTGTCGATCTTGGCGTCGAGTGCGGTGAAGCGCTCGTCGAGCTTGGTGATCCTGGTCTCGATGGTGGATCGCAGGTCGTCCATCTGGGTCTTGCTGGCCCCGACGCGACCGTCGAGGCTCTTGAGCAGTTCGCGGCGGCGTACCTGTGCCTGCTGGAAGCCCAGGACGCCGAAGCCGATGGTGATGTAGGCGGCGTCACGGGCCACTGCGACGACCTTGCCGTCGAGGCCGGCGAGCTTGCTGGCGTCGAGGCCGGAGAAGTCGATGCTGGGAAAGGTGGGGAGCTGTGCCATGTCGGGGTCCTTGTCGTGGTCGTGGTCGTGGGTCGTTGGTCGTGGTCGTGGTCGTCGGCCGGGGGTGTCGGCCAGGGAGTGTGATTGCACGATAGCGCACTCTGCTAACTTTTGCAAGCACAGCGATCCGAGGTTGCACGCATTCGGGTGCGCTGCGGCCGGGTGACCGGGTGCGGGGGTGCCGCCGCCGCTAGCCTCGGATCCTCGTGGAACCCTCCGGATCGCTCGCCCCGCCCGTAGTGGCCGTGATGGTGGTGCATCAACCCGGTCCGTGGTTCGAAGAAGTGCTGGATGCTCTGGCCAAGCAGGACTACGGCAACCTGCGCAACCTGTTCCTCGTGGTCGGCGATCCGGGCGACACGCCCGAACGCATCCGCGAGCGGGTTCCCAACGCATTCGTGCGCGCCGTGCAGAGCAATCCCGGTTTCGGATCTGCAGCCAACGAGGTGCTGCGCCTGGTGGAAGGCGACAACGGGTTCTTCTGCTTCCTGCACGACGATGTGGCGCTCGACCCGGGAGCGATTCGGCTGCTGGTGGAGGAGCTGTACCGCTCGAATGCGGGCATCGTCGGCCCCAAGCTGGTCACGTGGGCCGACCCATCGGTGCTGCAGCACGTGGGGCTCGGCGTCGACCGCTTCGGCGAGATCGACCCCATCGTCGAGCCGGGCGAGGTCGATCAGGAGCAGCACGACTCGGTCTGCGACACGTTTGCCGTGCCGTCGGCGTGCTTGCTGGTGCGCGCCGACCTGTTCCGCACGATCGGTGGTTTCGACCCGGCGATCGAGTTCTACGGCGACGACGTCGATCTGTGCTGGCGCGCCCACCTCGGCGGCGCGCGGGTGATGGTGGTGCCCGCAGCCAGGGCCCGCCATCGCGAGCAGCTCGCCCAGCGGCGCCCCGACCTCGCCCACGCCACGCTGGTCGCCCGCAACCGGATGCGCTCGGTGGCCACGCTCACCGGTGCCAGCCGGCTCCCGCTCGTGTCGCTGCAGCTGGTGCTGGTCACCCTTGCCGAAGCCGTGGTGGGCGTGCTCACCGGTCGCTTTCGCGAGGTGGGTGCCTCGCTGACCTCGCTGTTGGCGATGGTGCCGCGCACGCCCGGCTACTTCGCCCGGCGGCGAGCGTTGGTGAAGCTGCGCGAGGTGCCCGACTCCGAGGTCGCCGTGCTCCAAGTGCGCGGCAGCGCTCGGCTCACGAGCTACATCCGTTCGCGCGACAGCCGACAGGTCGACCCCGACTCCACCACCGAACGACGGTGGCGCCAGACGGCCGGGTCGGCGCCGGCGCTCGCCTGGCTCGCGGTTGGAGGGCTCGCCGTCATCGGAAGCAGGCAGCTGCTCACCGGTGGCGTGCCGTACTTCGGCGAGTTCCTCGCGTTCCCGGCCAGCCCGCGCACCGTGTTCGGCGACTACCTCTCGGGTTGGTCCGGCCACGGCCTCGGCAGCACCACCGCCAACCCCACCGGGCTGGCCCTGCTCGCGGCGAGCAGCGTCGGCACCCTGTTCCACATGGAGCTGTTGCGCACGCTGCTCATCGTGGGGTTGTTGTTCGTCGGCTACCTCGGCATCTGGCGCCTGGCGTCGCTGTTCCCCACGGCTCGCGCGCGCATCACGGCGTTGGTGGTGTACGCCGCAGTGCCGCTGCCGTCGCAGATGCTCTCCAACGGTCGGTGGGCGGCGCTGGTGTGCTTCGCGGCCGCGCCGTGGGCACTGCACCACATGCGGCGCATCGCCGGCATCGAAACGTCGGGAAGCCGCCATGACGATGCCGTCGAGCACTCGGTGGCGGTGCCGCGTCGCAGGTTGGTGCGGTGGTCGGCACAGCTCGCGCTCATCACCGCGGTGGCGGTTCGCCCGCTCCGCGTTCGCATTGCTGCTCGTGGGCATGGGCCTGCTCATCGGTGTCTCCACGCTGCTGTGCGGTGGCTCGTTGCGTGCGGGCGCCACCGTGGTGGCCGCCGCGGTGGGTGCCACGGTGGTCGGGTTGGCGGCCAACCTGCCGTGGGTGCTCTCGTTGGGCGGTAGCGACGGCTGGACCTCGATCGTCGGGGTGCCGGTGGCCTCGGCGCGGTCGCTGGGCATCGTCGCGCTCAGCCGCTTCCTGGCCGACGGTGGGGGCCTCGGCGTCGTCGCCACGGCCCTTTCCTGCCGGTGGTGGTGGCCCCACTCGTCGCCCGGGCCTGGCGGTTCACCTGGGCGATCAGGTCGGCCGCGCTCGTGTTCGGGTTCGGCGCCCTTGCCGTGCTCGACGATCGTGCGGCGCTGCCGGTTCGAATGCCCGAACCCGGTGTGCTGTTGGTGCCGGTGGCCATCGGCGTCGCGCTGGCGGCGGCCTGCCTGGCCGCAGCCTTCCAGGACGACGTGCTGGGTGGTTCGTTCGGCTGGCGGCAGCCGCTCGGCCTGCTCGCCGGCGCCGGCCTCGTGGTGGGTGTGGTGCCGGGTGCGTTTGCCATCACCGATGGCGAGTGGGGCATGCCGCGCCGCACCCTCGTGTCGGTGCTGGCCCAGCTGCCGCGCGACCCGGTCGACGGCGACTACCGGGTGCTGTGGGTGGGCGACCCGCGGGTCATCCCGGTTGCCGCGTACACGTACCAACCGGGCATCGGGTACGCCCTCACCGACGACGGCGAGCTCACCGTGCACGACTTCTGGTCCGGCCGACCAACGGATGTGGAAGCGGAAGTCGCCACCGCGCTGCGTCAGATGGCCGCCGGGGTCACCCTGCGCGGTGGCAGGTTGCTGGCCCAGTACGGCATCCGATACGTGGTGGTGCCCGTGGCCGACGGTGCGAACGGCACGGTCGGCAATCCGCTGCCCACGCCTGGTGGGCTGGTCGATGTGTTGGAGGATCAGCTCGATCTGGCCGCACCGCTCACTCGGCCACCGAACTTCCTGGTCTACGAGAACACGGCCTACACCCCCACTCGCGCAGTGCTCACGACTGCCGGCGCCGCCGCCAGCCAGGAGGCCGGCGGCGAAGCGATGACCACTGCCGACCTGCGGGGCTCCACTCCATTCGCGGTGGGGGCTCCCAGCCGCGGCGATGCCACCGACCAGGTGGAAGCGGGCACGCTGCACGTCGCCGTGCCATACGACCCCAACTGGTCGCTCACCGTCGACGGCAGCGATGTGCCGAGCAGGCGAGCGTTCGGGTCCACGCTCGCCTTCGACGTACCCACCGCCGGCCGAGCCACCCTCACGTACGACACGCCCGTTGCTCGCACGCTGTGGTTGGTGGTGCAGATGCTCGTCTGGCTGGCACTTCTTCTGGCGGCCAGTCGCTTCCGCCCGGCTCGGTGGCGCCTGCGTCGCCCGCGGCCGGCGCAGCTCGCCGATACCTCGCCGGTCGCCGATCTCACCGCGCCGATCGACGCGCTCGCTGCCGGTGATGTGCCCTCGACGGGCCAGGAGGAGCCGGCATGAGCAGACGGTTGTTGGCGATCCTGACGGTGGTGGTGCTGCCGCTGGCACTGCTGCTGGCGGCAGTGCGCGGCGACGCGACCCCGGCCACCGTGCCGAGCTTCGCCGCGCTGGGTTCGCCGTCGATGCCGTTCGTGCCACATCAAGGCTTCATCAACTCCACCTGGTTCTGCCCCGGAGTGCCCATCGGCGGCACCGGCCTGAGCGGTTCGGTCACCGTCGCCAACCCTTCCGATGGCCCGCTCACCGGCCAGTTCACCGTGTTCAACGACATCGCCGACACCGAACCCGTGGAGCAACGCTTCGAGGTGCCCAGCCGCGACACGCTGTCGCTCGATCCGGCTTCGTTGCAGCCCGCCGGCAGCTACCTCTCGGTGATGGTCGAGATCACCGGCGGGGGCGGCCTGGTCGAGCAGCAGGCCAACCACCCCGACGGCAGCGCGGTCAGCCCGTGCTCGAACAGCACGTCGAGTGCGTGGTACTTCGCCGACAACTACACCTTGAACGACAGCCGCGAGGATCTCGTCATCACCAATCCGTTCCCCGACGATGCCATCATCGACGTCTCGTTCGCCAGCAACGACGGCGAGCGCACCCCGCCGCAGCTGGAAGGTGTGCCGGTTGCAGGGCACTCGGTGTACGTGGTGGACGAGAAGTTCCTGGCCAAGGACGAAGCAGTGCTGGCAGTGTCGATCGTGGCGTCTCGCGGCCGTGTCGTTGCCGGCCGCGCGCAGCAGTACCTGGGCGAGCGCCAGGGTTACTCGATGAGCCTCGGTTCGCCCGCCGGGTCCGCCGGTTGGTGGTTCGCAGACGGCGAGAACGACGGCAGCAACTACGAGCGGTACAGCATCTACAACCCCAGCGATCAAGAGGCGGTGGTGCAGCCGGTGTTCCTCGGGGTCACCAGCGACACCTTCAACAACGACATCGAGCCCATCACCATCGCGCCGCACCAGGTGGCGTCGCTCAGCATCTCCGGCGTGCCGGAGCTGCCCACCGGTCGCCACGGCGCGCAGTTCTCGTCGCTCACCGGCACACCCATCGTGGTCGAGCGGGCCATCACGCGCCGAGCCGGCGACGGCTTCGCCACCACCGTCGTGCGCGGCGTCGAGCAGTACTTCGCCGAGCCCGGCTACTTCCGCTGGAGCATGGCCATCGGCACCGACCTGGCGGTCGACAACGTGCTGGTGGTGCTCAACCTGTCGTTCGCCGACGCCACCGTGGCAGTGAAGGCGCTCGGCCCCGGCGGGGAGGTCGACCTGCCCGGTCTCGAAGCCGTGGCACTGCCCGCCGGCGGCGTCATCACGATTGCCATCCCGGATCAAGCCGCGGCACTCGGCCACCCGTTGGTGGTGATGGGCACGCAACCGATCGTGGTCGAGCGGCTGCTGCCGCGAGGGGCCGAGCTGCGCGGGCGCTCCGGCTCGTTGGCGTTGCCGGGCTGAGGGCCGGGAAGCGCAACCGCCATGGTGCAGGTGATCGTCGTGCTGGCCATCGTGGTCGTCGCAGTGCTGGTCGGGCTCGTGCTTCGTCACCGGCGGGCGGTGGCGGCGCCCACTCAACCGCGTCAGCTGGTGCCGGCGCAGCTGGATCGAGCCGACTTCTCGGCGCCCACGCCGTGGCTGGTGGCGGTGTTCTCCGCGGCCTCGTGCGCAACGTGCGGTGATGTCGTCCGCAAGGCGCGAGTGCTGCAATCGGCTGATGTCACCGTGATCGACGTCGAGTTCGGCGCAGCCAAGGGGCTGCACAAGAAGTACGACATCCAGGCGGTGCCGATCGTGGTCATCGTCGACGCCCAGGGTGTGGTGCGGGCCGGTTTCGCGGGCCCGGTCACCGCCACCGACCTGTGGGCCGCCGCTGCCGAGGCCCGTCAACCGGGCACCAGCCCCGAGCCCGACCTCGGCCGCTGAGGCGCCGGCGCCGCCGGGCGCCGCTATTCGATGTGTGCGTCTTCGGTGACCTGCACGTGGTCGAGGCTGGCCTGCACCAGCTGTGCGACCTCGGCGCCGTCGATGGTCTCGCGCTCCAGCAAGGCCTCTGCCACCAGCTCGAGCGCAGGGCGGTACTTGAGCAGCACTTCGGTGGCACGGGCTTCTTGCTCGTGGAGGATGCGGAAGATCTCGCTGTCGACCAGCTTGGCGGTCTCGTCGCTGTACTCGCGACCCTGGGTCATCAGATCTTCGCCCAGGAACACCTGCTGCGAGCCGCTCCAGGCCATGGGGCCGATGGCCTCGCTCATGCCCCATTCGCGCACCATGCGGCGGGCGATGCTGGTGGCTTGCTCGAGGTCGTTGGCAGCGCCCGAGTTGAGGTGACCGAACACGATCTTCTCGGCAACCCGCCCGCCCATGGCGCGACAGATCATGTCGTCGAAGTACTCCTTCGAGTACGTGTGCCGCTCTTCGGGCAGGCTCCAGGTGACGCCCAACGCCATGCCGCGGGGAGGATCGTGACCTTGTGCAGGGGATCGCTGTTGGGGAGCACCACCGTGAGGATGGCATGGCCGCCTTCATGGATGGCGGTCGCTCGCTTCTCTTCCGCGCTGAGCACGAGGCTCTCGCGCCGGGCGCCCATCACCACTCGGTCGCGGGCGTTCTCGAAGTCGATGCGCTCGATCTGCTTGCTGCCTCGCCGCACGGCGAACAGCGCAGCTTCGTTGACCAGGTTGGCCAGATCGGCCCCGGACATGCCGGGCGTGGCCTTCGACATCACTTCCAGATCGACATCGGGCCCCATCCGCTTGTCGCGGCTGTGCACCTTCAAGATGGCGAGGCGCTCTTCGTTCTCGGGCAACGGCACCACGATCTGGCGGTCGAAGCGGCCGGGCCGCAGCAACGCCGGGTCGAGGATGTCGGGCCGGTTGGTGGCCGCCAGGATGACGATGCCCTCACTGGTCTCGAAGCCATCCATCTCGGCGAGCATCTGGTTGAGGGTTTGCTCGCGCTCGTCGTGCCCCCCACCGAGCCCGGCGCCACGCTTGCGGCCGATGGAGTCGATCTCGTCGATGAAGATGATGGCCCGGCCCAGCTTGCGGGCCTGCGCGAACAGGTCGCGCACGCGGCTGGCGCCGACACCGACGAACATCTCCATGAAGTCGGAACCGGTGACCGAGAGGAAGCCGACCCCGGCCTCGCCCGCCACGGCGCGGGCGAACAGCGTCTTGCCGGTACCCGGAGGCCCCACCAGCAACATGCCCTTGGGCACGCGAGCACCGATCTCGCGGAAGCGCTCGGGCATGCGCAGGAAGTCGACGACTTCGGTGATCTCCTGCTTGACTCCTTCGTAGCCGGCGATGTCGGCGAAGGTGGTGGAGGGCTTGTCGGCCTGGTAGGCC
Source organism: Acidimicrobiaceae bacterium (assembly GCA_016722025.1). Classification (GTDB taxonomy): domain Bacteria; phylum Actinomycetota; class Acidimicrobiia; order Acidimicrobiales; family Ilumatobacteraceae; genus UBA668. The sequence continues at coordinate 155,979 of JADKGZ010000004.1, read as the reverse complement.
TTGGCGCGGCTGCGGCCGATGGACATCACGTTGCCCATCTGGCCCTGTGCGCGCTTGTTCATCCAGACCAGGAAACCGATGATGAGCACGAACGGCAGCAGCAGGCCCAGCGAGCTGAGCAGCCAGTTGCTCTCCGGCTCCTTGGGTGCCCAATCGACCTTGTGCGTGGCCAGCAGCTCGGTCTCGGCCTCGCTGGGGAAGCCGTCGCGGGCGGTGGTGGTGAACTTCGTGCCGTCCTTCAGTTCGCCCGCGATGGCGTTGGAACCGTTGGTGATGCTGAACTTCGTGACCTGGTCGTTCTCGACCGCGGTGATGAACTCGGTGAAGCTGAGCTTCTCGCCGCTGTCGGAGGGCCACACTTGGTTGAGCAGGAGGGTGCCGACCAGGACGGCCAGGAGCACGGGAATGGTCCAGCGAGGCCAACCGGCGCCGAGCGAACGGCCCTTGCCACCCGACGGTGGCTGCGGCCCCGGCTGCTGGCCGCGCCCGGCAGGCGGTGGTGGCGGCGGCGGGGGGAGATTGCTCATACGCCAATGCTAAGGGTCATTTCGGGCGTCGGCTCGTCGCGGCGTGCTCGCGCGCCTGTTCGGGAGGGTCCACCACTTCGTGGAGGTGCCGATTTATCGTGGCGCCTCATGAGCCGGCAGTGTTCGCGCACCGGGTGCGCAGAGTCTTCGATCGTGACGTTGTCGTATCAGTACGCCCGTTCCATCGTGTGGCTCGACGATCTCAGCGCCGAGCGCGACCCGCACAGCTACGACCTCTGTCAGCGGCACACGGCTCGGTTGTCGGTGCCCAACGGGTGGCGGCTCGAAGATCGCCGGTCGCGTCGCGAGCTCGCCTATGCGGCGGCTCCTCGCTTGGCCGGTTGAGCCCGCTCGTGCGCCGCCGCCGGCGACCGACCACGGTGACCTGCTGCCGGTAGGCTCGCCCGCCGTGCCGCCCCCCAGCCTGCCTCCCATTCGCGCAGCAGGTGATCGGGCCGACGTTTCCATCCGCGACGCCGCTGTCACGTGGTTCGCCGCCTACCTCGCGGGGGCGCTCGTCTCCAGTGCGATCTTCGCGGCCAGCGGAGCGGAGACCGCCTCCGAGCTGGGGCCCGGTTGGCTGACGGCGGCATCGTTGGCGCAGTGGATACCGATGGTCGCCGCCGTCTGGTACGTCGGCAAGCGGTTCGGCGTCGGCCGCCTCTCCGACGACTTCGGGTTGTCGGTGCGCGCGGCCGATCTGCTGGGTGTGCCGCTGGGGGTCGTCACGCAACTGGTCCTGGTGAGACTGGTGTACTTGCCGCTCGAGTCGATCTGGCCCGACACGTTCACGCTCGACAAGATCGAGCAACGCGCCCGCTCCACCTACGACAGCGCGCACGGCAGCGGGCTGGTGCTGCTGTTGCTGGTGGTGGTGGTCGGCGCCCCGCTGGTGGAGGAGCTCACCTACCGCGGGCTGCTGCAGGGCGCGTTCACGCGCCGCCTCAGCGATTGGGTCGGGGTGATCGTGGTGGCTGTCTGGTTCGCCGTCATCCACTTCCAGGCGATCGAGATCCCGGGGCTGTTCGTCGTGGGTGTCGTCCTCGGGCTGTGCGCGCTGCGAACCGGCCGGCTGGGCCTGAGCGTGGTGACGCACATGGCGTTCAACGCCACCGGGTTGGTGCTGGTGGCCTCGACATGAGCGTGTGCGACCACTCGCTCACCGTGACGCTGCGGCCGGCCACTCGCATGGAAGAATGCCCGGCGTCATGATCGACCACACCACTCCCGAGTCTGGCCCCGAGTCCGAACCCGAGACCGGCCACGACGACGGCTGGGCCGGCGAATCGGATCTCGACGTGCTCGAAGATGAGGACGAGGCGCAGCCCAGCCCGGCCGCGGCCGGCAGCGATCGTTGGTCGCGTGTCGGCCGTCGCATCGTGCGCCGCCCGTCCAACTGGCTCAACGCGCCGTGGCCCATCGAACGCGTGGTGCAGTACCTCACTGCGCTGGCAGTGGTGGGGGGCTGCACCATCGCGGTGCTGCAGGTGATCCACCTCGGCCTGGTCTTCGAGAACAACACGCCGACGGGCGGCGACATGGGGGCGCACGTGATGGCGCCCGCCTACCTGCGCGACCACCTGCTGCCCAACGGGCAGATCACGGGGTGGAGCAACTACTGGTACAACGGCTTCCCGCTCTACCGGTTCTACATGGTGGTGCCGGCGCTGATGATCGTGGCGCTCAACGTGATCTTTCCGTACGGCGTGGCGTTCAAGATCGTGGTGTGCATGGGCCTCATCACGCTGCCGTTCTGCTGCTGGGCGTTCGGCCGTCTGGCTCGGTTCCGCTTCCCGGTGCCCGAGCTGATGGCACTCGCCGGGTTGCTGTTCCTGTTCGACGAGAGCTTCACCATCTACGGCGGCAACGTGCCCAGCACGATGGCCGGCGAGTTCTCGTTCTCCATCGCACTGTCGTTCGCGATGCTCGGCCTGGGCCTGTTCGCACGTGGGCTGGAGACCGGCAAGTACCGCAACTGGACCGCCATCGTGTTGGCGCTGGCGATGCTGTCGCACGGCATCGTGCTGATCTTCGTGGTGCTGGCGGCATTCCTGATGTGGCTGATCTGGATGGACAAGTCGCGGTTCATCTACGGCCTCACGATGGGCATCACGGCCGTGGCGCTCAGCGCGTTCTGGGTGTTTCCGTTCCTGTTCAACCACGCCTACATGACCGACATGAAGTACGGCTTCCGGCCCAACGGCGGCGGCGACAGCTTCTGGGACATGTTCTTCGACCTCAGCCCGTTCTGGGACATCGTGGTCAGCGGCTTCGCGCTCATCGGGTTCGTCAGCAGCGTCGTGAAGCGCAACCTCAACGGTGCCTGGATGGGCATCACCTGCTTCGCGTTGATGGCGATGGTGTACCTCACCCGCGACAGCCTGCCGGTGATCGGCCTGCTGTGGAACCCGCGGCTGCTGCCGTTCCTGTACCTGCTGAGGTTCATGTTGATGATGGTTGGCATCGTCGACACGGTGCACTTCGTGGTGAAGGCCGTCCGCATGCGGGCGCCCACCGCGCGCGAGTGGTCGGTCGTGGGCGCGCTGACGGCGCTCATGGTCGTGGTGGTTGCCGGCGTGGTCGAGCTCTTCTTCTTCCACCAGATGCCCGGGGCGCGCTACACCACCAAGGACGGCAAGAGCACGTACTCGTGGGGCATCGGCGGTTTCGATCTCATCAACGTCGGCAACACTGGTGCCAAGACCGACGCGTACAGCGACGGCTGGACGCGCTACAACTTCGCCGGGTACGAAGGTCGGCCCGCCTACGGTGAGTACAAGGGCTTGGTCGACACGATGGCCGCGCTCGGCGACGACCCCGACCCCGAGCTGGGTTGCGGTCGCGCCATGTGGGAGAACAACAGCGCCACCGGCAGCTACGGCACCACCATGGCCCTGATGCTGCTGCCGCACTGGACCGACGGTTGCATCGCCAGCCAGGAGGGCCTCTTCTTCGAGGCCTCGGGTACCACCCCGTACCACTTCCTCACCACCGCGGCAATGAGCCAGAACAGCTCGAACCCCGTACGCGAGCTGCGCTACACCGACAACAACGCGGCGGTCGGCGTACCCATGATGCAGAAGATGGGCATCAAGTACCTGATGGTGTTCACCGACGCCGCCAAGACCCAGGCCGACACGCGCGGCGACCTGCAACTGCTGGCCACCAGTGGCCCGTGGAAGATCTATCGCGTCGACGACAGCGACGTGGTGGTGCCGCTCACCGTGCAGCCGGTGGTGGTCGAACGGCCGCGGGCGACCAACGGGAACGCAACCTCGAGCTGGGCACCAGTTGGTTCCAACAATCCGACGAGTGGGCAGCGATGCCCGCCGACGACGGCCCCGCCGAGTGGCAACGAATCGAAGTGCAGGTCGACCTCGACCGGCAGGTGGGCACGGCGCCGATGGAGCCGGGGCGCAAGGTCGACATCGTGGTGCCCGCCGAGATCATCGAGCGGGTGGCGCTGCCGGCGATCACCATCAGCAACTACGAGATGGGCGACCAGGACCTCAGCTTCGACGTGTCGCAGATCGGCGTTCCCGTGCTGGTGAAGATGAGCTACTTCCCCAACTGGCAGGTCGAGGGCGCGCAGGGTCCGTATCGCATCGCCCCCAACTTCATGGTGGTGGTGCCCACCGCCACGCACGTGTCGTTCCACTACGAAGCGTCTGCCAGCGACAAGTTCTTCTACCTCGTCACCCTGCTCGGGTTCGCACTCATGGTGTTCTGGCGCTGGCGAGGCGACGTGCGGCACCGCAGTGCGCATCCGTTCCTCACTGCACCGGCGGCCGACGACTGGACGCCGCACGAGCCATGGGCCCTGACGACTGCCGACGAGGCGGAGTGGTCGGCAGCGAGCGGAGCCGGCGCGGCGGGCTGGTCGACGACGCCGGCTGATGGACGCCTGATCGACGACCGTCCTGACGCCGTCCGGTGACGACGTGTCCGGTGACGAGGGCGAGCGGGCGTCGCCCGATAGCGTTTAGCAGCCCATGTCTCCTACCGATCCCCGGGTGCTCGACGACATCGTCAAGGCGTACGACGTGCGCGGCACCGTGCCCGACCAGATCAACACCGATGTCGCCTACGCGCTCGGTGTCGGTTTCGCTCGCTTCTGCCAGGCGCCGCGCGTGCTGGTCGCTCGCGACATGCGACCGTCGGGCCCAGAACTGGTCGACGCCTTCTCGCGCGGCGTCATGGAGCACGGCTCCGACGTGGTCGATCTCGGGCTGGCCAGCACCGACCTGATGTACTACGCGGCCGGCACGCTCGATGCGCCGGGTGCGATGTTCACCGCGTCGCACAACCCCGCGGGCTACAACGGCGTCAAGTTCTGTCTCAGCGGGGCTCGCCCGGTGGGTGTCGACACCGGGCTCGACGAGGTGAAGCGCGTGGCAGGCGATGTGCTCGAGGGCCATGGCCCGTTGCCCGCCGCCACCGCCGGCTCGCAGACCAGCCGCAACCTGCTCGAGGCGTTCGCCGACCACGTGGTCTCGTTCGTCGACGTCGCCTCCCTGCGGGCGCTGCGCGTGGTGGCCGACACTGCCAACGGCATGGGTGGCCTGGTCGTGCCAGCGGTGTTCGAGCGCTTGCCGCAGATCACGCTCGAGGTGATGTACGGCGAGCTCGACGGAACGTTCCCCAACCACCCGGCCGACCCCTTGCAGCCGGCCAACCAGCGCGACCTGCAGGCGCGGGTGGTGGCCGGTGGCTTCGACATCGGCCTCGCGTTCGATGGCGATGCGGATCGCGTGTTCGTGGTCGACGAGGCCGGCCGCGGTCTCAGCGGCAGCACCACCACGGCGCTGCTCGCCGCGGCGGTGCTGCGCACCAACCCCGGTGCGACCATCCTCTACAACCTCATCTGCTCGCGGGCCGTGCCCGAGGTCATCCGCGAACAGGGCGGTGTGCCGGTGCGCACCAAGGTGGGCCACAGCTTCATCAAGCAGCGCATGGCCGAGACGGGTGCCGTCTTCGGTGGCGAGCACTCGGCTCACTACTACTTCTTGAAGAACTTCCGTGCCGACAGCGGGCTCATCGCGAGCATGCTCGTGCTCAACGAAGTCAGTCGCGCGCACACCGATCTGTCGGTGCTGCGCAAGCCGTTCGAGCGCTACTCGTCCAGTGGCGAGATCAACACGCAGGTCGCCGACACCGACGCTGTCATCGAGAAGGTGGCGGCGCAGTTCGCAGGGTTCGAGCAGGACCACCTCGACGGTCTCACCGTCGATTGCGGCCCGTGGTGGTTCAACCTGCGCCCGTCCAACACCGAGCCCTTGCTGCGGCTCAACCTGGAAGCACCCAACCGCGACGAGTGCGACCAGCACGTCGCCGAACTGCTCGCGCTCATCACCAGTCTGTAAGAAAGGTCGCTCTCATGGCACTCGATCCTCGCCTCGTGGCGGTGCTGGCCTGCCCGGTCGACAAAGGCCCCCTGTACTACCTCGGCGACGAGGGTGGCCTCTACAACCCGCGCCTGCGTCGGCGGTACCTGGTACGTGACGGCATTCCCGTGATGTTGCCCGACGAGGCGGAGATCGTTGCCGATGCCGAGGCAGCAGCGCTCGCCGCGCGCATCGACGCCGGCGAGCTGGTGCCCACCTTCGTGGCCTGACCAACTCGCGCGGCGGTGCACGGTTAGCATGCGTCAGGGCGTGCAGGTCAGCCGGTTGTGGCAGGTCGAGGAGAGTGGTGTTGGCATGAAGCGTTCGATCCCGTTCCGGGGAACAGTTGCTCTGATGGCGTTGGCGTTCGTGTCGGTGGCCGCCCCACTGCCGCTGGCGCAGCCCGTTGCCGCAGCCGATGAATGCCTCTGCGCCGGTGGCGAGTACCACCCGCTCACGCCGGTGCGCATCTACGACTCACGGCCGCCCGGCATCAACGACGTCGCTCCGCTCGGCGCCAAGCCGATGGGGCCCGCCGACCCCACCTTCGACATTCAGCTGCTGGGCCTCGGCGGTGTCCCGTCCTCGGCCACCGATGTGCTGGCGGTAGCCGTCAGCATCACGATCGATGGCCCCGCCAGCGCCGGCTGGCTGGCCGCGTACCCCGCCGGCTCGTCGGGCACGTCGTCGTTGCTCAACTTCAGCGCTCGCCAGACCGTGCCCAACCTGGCCATCGTTCGCGGTGGCGCGGGCGGCAAGCTCACCATCAAGATCAACGGCGCGGGCAACGGCACGGCCAACGTGCTGGTCGACGTGCTCGGCTGGTTCTCGTCCAGCACCTACAACGCCGGCACCACCGACAACACCAGTGACGAGCGTGGCGCCCGGATGGTGGTGGTCAACCCGGGTCGCATCCTCGACACCCGCGTGGGCACACCAACCCCGCTGGGGCCCGGGGCTCAGCGCACCGTGCAGTTCCGCGGTGCCAACGTGGCCGGCGTCAACGTGCCCAACGACAGCAGTGTGGTGGGCGCGCTCATCAACGTCACGGCGGTCGCGCCCACGGCCGGTACGTTCGTGTCGGTCGTGCCCAACATGCCGGTGGGCGCGCCTTCCACCTCCAACCTCAACGTGGCCGCCGGCCGGATTCAGGCCAACCTGGTCCTCGTGCCGGTGGGGGCCGACGGTGCGATCCACCTGTACAACTCTGCTGGCAACACCAACGTGCTGGTCGACGTGCTCGCCTACCTGCAAACGGGTGCTCCCGAGAGCACTCGCGCCGGCCGAGTGGTGCCGCTCACCGCGCCGTATCGTGCGCTCGACACGCGGCTCGCCAGCTTCGGCGGCGTGCCGCTCGGGCCGGGCCAGGCAGAGGATTGGAGCTTCGCCGCCTTCGCCGGCAGCGTCAACATCGGTGGCCAAGCGGTGGGCAACCAGTCCGCGTTGCTCGGCAACCTCACCAATGCGTCGCTCTCGCGCCAGTACCCCACGGTCAGCGTCGAGCCCGGCTACCTGTCGGTGTACCCGGCCGACTCGGCCACGGTGCCGGGCATCTCCAACCTCAACAACTACGAATCCGGCCCGGTGCCCAACATGGCCCTCGTCAAGTACGGGGCCAACCAGACCGTTCGCGTGTTCAACGCTCGTGGGTACGCTCACTACATCCTCGACGTCAGTGCGGTCGTGCTGGCCGACTGACATCGACGGCGCCGCGATGCAGCCGTCATCCGAGGCGTTGCCCGTGCGAGCGCCTAGGCTCCATAGCCGATCGGGCTGATCAGAGAGCTGCCAGTTGGCACCGGCCCCGTTCCAAACACGTTGCCGCAGTTCGCTGCCGTTCCTCTCTGGGAGAGCTCACCATGTCATCACTCGCCGCGCGCCGCGACTACCGCGTCGCTGATCTGTCACTCGCCCCCTTCGGGCGCAAGGAGATCCACCTCGCCGAGCACGAGATGCCCGGCCTGCGTGCCCTCCGCAAGGAGTTCGGGCCGCTGAAGCCGTTGGCCGGTGCCCGCATCTCGGGCAGCCTGCACATGACCATCCAGACCGCGGTGCTCATCGAGACGCTCGTCGAGCTGGGCGCGGACGTTCGTTGGGCCAGCTGCAACATCTTCTCCACGCAGGATCACGCGGCCGCTGCGGTGGTCGTCGGCCCGCACGGCACGCCCGAAGATCCCCAGGGGGTGCCGGTGTTCGCCTGGAAGGGCGAGACGTTGGAGGAGTACTGGTGGTGCACCGACCAGATGATGGCGTGGCCGCACACCCCGGCCGGCGAGCCCACGGCCGCCAACATGATCCTCGACGACGGCGGCGACGCCACGTTGCTGTTGCACAAGGGTGTCGAGTTCGAGAAGAGCGGTGAGGTGCCCGACCCCACCACCGCCTCCAACGCCGAGTTCGCGATCGTGCTCGGCCTGCTGCAGCGGTCGCTGAAGACCGACCCCACGAAGTGGACGCGCATGGCCGCCGAGATCAAGGGCGTCACCGAAGAGACCACCACCGGCGTGATGCGCCTCTACAAGATGCACGAGCGCGGCGAGCTGCTGTTCCCGGCCATCAACGTCAACGACTCGGTCACCAAGAGCAAGTTCGACAACCTCTACGGCTGCCGCCACTCGCTGATCGACGCCATCTGCCGCGCCACCGACGTGATGCTCGCCGGCAAGGTCGCGGTCGTGCTCGGGTACGGCGACGTGGGCAAGGGTTGCGCCCAGGCGCTCAAGGGCCAGGGCTCGCGAGTGATCGTCACCGAGATCGACCCGATCAACGCCCTGCAGGCGGCGATGGAGGGCTATCAGGTCACGACGATGGACGACGTCGTCGGCACCGCCGACATCTTCGTGTCGGCCACCGGCAACGACCACATCATCACCGTCGAGCACATGCACCAGATGAAGCACAACGCGATCGTGTGCAACATCGGCCACTTCGACAGCGAGATCGACATGGCCGGTCTGGCCCGCAGCGGCGCCACCCGCGACGAGCTGAAGCCGGGCACCGACCTGTGGACGTTCGACGACGGCCACAGCATCATCGTGCTGGCCGAGGGCCGGCTGGTGAACCTGGGCTGCGCCACGGGGCACCCCAGCTTCGTGATGAGCTGCTCGTTCAGCAACCAGGTGATCGCGCAGATGGAGCTGTTCAACCACCAGGACCGCTACCCGCTGGGTGTGTACGTGCTGCCCAAGCGGCTCGACGAGAAGGTGGCGGCGTTGCACCTCGACGCGCTGGGCGTGAAGCTCACCAAGCTCACCGATGAGCAGGCCGAGTACCTGGGCGTCGACCCCAGCGGCCCGTTCAAGAGCGACCACTACCGGTACTAGTGGTCGGGACTGGCCGCCGCTTCGCTTCGGCTGCTCCCTCCGTGTGGATCGTTCGCTGGCGCGAACTTCCCACCGCACCCCCTTTCGTTCGGCCCAACTCGGCTTCTGGGCGTGATCCGTCCCGGCGTCGGAGACAGGTGACGCCCAGTCGGTGTGCATCGCGCAGTCTCCGTCCTCACGACCCACCCGGAGCTGCCGAGCTGGCGCTGGACATCGTCTCCACTGTCGAGCAATCTGCACGAATGGCCGATGAAGAACGATTCGGGGTGGTGGTCTCCGCCGGGAGCCTTCGATCGGCGAGCGGCGTGGTGATGCCATCGATGGACAGCCGAGGGGTGGTCGTGGAGACCGGAGTTCACCGGTGCCCACCTGGACCACCTGGCCGCGGCAGGCCGTCCCTCAACGACGTCTACCGCGAATCAACCCGACTCGGTGTGGTCGTCAACGGAGTGAGGGTCAGCGCCTACGGAGGTTTCGACACCGCGACGTGGGCGTCGACGGGTGTGATCTACGACGTCGAGGTCGACTCGGATGCGAGCGAGGGAGACGTCGCACACTTGATCGGAGTCGTCGACGAGGTGGCTGAGATTCCCAAGACGCTGCGATGGGGTACGACCGTCACGCGTGCGACCACCAACTGACCTGAACGGGCCAGGCGCGGCCGAGCGGCTCGAAGCCTCGAGCCGAATCTGCCGCCTGGGCGTCATCCGTCCCCGGCGGCGGCGGCTCAGTGGGCGGTGGCGAGCACGGTGGAGTCGCCGCGCAGGCGCATGCGGGGTAGGAAGACCTGCACCAGCGGGCCGATGCCGAACGTGAACGCGACGGTGCCGATGCCGACCGTACCGCCGAGCGCGAGACCAGCGGCCAGCACGCCGAGCTCGATGGCGGTGCGAGCGACCCGCACGCTGATGCCGCGCTTGGACAAGCCCAGCATCAAGCCGTCGCGAGGGCCCGAGCCGAGGCCGGCGCCGATGTAGAGGCCGGAACCGACGGCGATGGAGAGCAGACCGCCGAACATGTAGAGCACGCGCAGCGCGAGCAGATCGGTGTGCGGGAGGCGGTCGCCGATGAGGAAGACCACCAGGCCGATCTGAACCGCGTTGAGCAGGGTGCCCAGGCCCACGCGCTCGCGCAGCGGTATCCACAGCAGCAGGATGAACACGCCCGTGATCTCGATGATGATGCCGATGGGGATGCCCGTCTTGCGCTCCAAGCCCTGGTGGAAGACATCCCAAGGGGCCACGCCCAGCTCGGCGGTGAGGAAGCAGCTGATGCCGAAGCCGAACAGTGAGAGACCGATGAGGCAGCGAACGACGCGTTCGGGCAGGCGATCATGGGGGAGAGGGAGCAACAGCGAGCGCCACCGGGTGGTGGCAGGCGCTGCGGGCATCCGACGAACCTACCGGAAACCCTGTCACAGGCTCCTGGTACAGATCACACCATGATCTTCGCCACTCTCTGTGCCGGCTGCAACCAGCCCGGCGTGTCGCTCTGCACTCGCTGCCGCTTCTCGCTGGCCAGCGCATCATCCCAGGTCAGCGATACCGGAATCATGGCCGCATTGCCGTTCGAGGGGGTCGCTCGGCAGGTGGTGCACGGGCTCAAGTACCGCAATCGGCGCACCGTCGCCCGCCAGCTCGCCCGGCTGATGGTGCGTCGGCTTCGCATCGGCACGGTCGACGTCGTCACCTGGGCGCCCACCAGCGGGGCCCGCGTTCGCACGCGCGGGTACGACCAGGCCGAGCTGCTGGCTCGGGCCGTCGCCGCCGAGCTGAAGGTGCCGTGTCGCCGAATGCTGTATCGCAGCCACGGGGCCGCGCAGACGGGGCACACTCGGGCCCAGCGGTTGCAGGGCCCGTCGTTCCGTGCTCGTCAGGGTCGCCGGCGGCTCACGGTGCTGCTCATCGACGATGTGGTCACCACCGGCGCCACGCTCACCGCGGCGCGCTCGGCGTTGCTGGCTGCCGGTGTCGACACCGTGGTGTGCCTCGCTGCCGCAGCCACTCCGCGGGCGCTTCAGTCGATGAAGCCGGCCATGCGCCGCACGGCGGCGATGGCCTCGGTGGGGTCTTCCTCCACCCACACACCCCGTATCCCCACGCTCTGCGCGGCCGACACGTTGGTGGCCACGTCGTCCAAGAAGGCGGTGCGCTCGGCGTCGGCTCCCAGCCTGGCCAAGGCCAGCTGATAGATCGCCGGGTTGGGCTTGCGCAGCCCCACCTCGTGGCTGTCCACCACGTCGTCGAACCACTCGTCGAACGGCATCATCGCCCACCAGCTGTCGCGGAACTCCGCCACGTTGTTGGTCAGTACACCCAGCCGGAAGCCGGCTGCATGCAGCTCCTGCACCAGTGCCATCATCGGCTCGCTGGCGCTGAACACGATCATCGGTGCTCCGCCGGGTGCAGGGGCGGGCAGCTCGATGCCGGCGTCGGCCAATGCGATGCGGTTGAGGCGCCGGTTCTCCTCCAGCGTGATCTCGCCTCGCTCCAGCCGGTGCCAGGGGTGGTCGCCGTCGTCGGCGTAGTCGCCGACGAAGATGCGCGTCACCTGCTCGGCCACCTCCGGCGGGAAGCGGCGAGCGAAGTCGCTGTGCCGGCCCGTGCTGGCCAGCACACCGCCGACATCGAAGATCACTGTGTCGATCACGGCCGCCGGCATGACGGGCAGTCTTGCAACCCGGCGTGGCGCGTGGCGACTCGTGCCGCCGTGCGAGTGGCGTGCCAAGGCTCGCGCCGGGGCCGCCGGTAGGCTTGGCCACCGCATGGGCATCCTCGATCGCATCCTCCGCGCTGGTGAAGGCAAGAAGCTGAAGGCCCTCGAAGGCCTCGTTCCCGACATCAATGCGCGCTCCGCCGAGATGGCGGCACTCTCCGACGACGCCCTGCGTGGCAAGACCGCGGAGTTCCGCGGCCGCATCGAGCGCGGTGAGAGCCTCGACGACCTGCTGGTGGAAGCGTTTGCCGCCGTGCGCGAGGCGGCCACTCGCGTGATCGGTCAGCGGCACTTCGACGTGCAGTTGATGGGCGGCGCCGCGCTGCACTTCGGGTGGGTTGCGGAGATGAAGACCGGCGAGGGCAAGACCCTCGTCAGCACGCTGCCCGCGTACCTCAACGGGCTCGGCGGCAAGGGCGTTCACCTGGTCACGGTCAACGACTACCTGGCGCGGTTCCATGCCGAGTGGATGGGCCGCATCCACAACTGGATGGGGCTGGAAGTGGGCCTCATCATCCCCGGCTTCAAGGAGCGTCCGGCGGAGAAGCGGCTCAACTACGCCGCCGACATCACCTACGGCACCAACAACGAGTTCGGGTTCGACTACCTGCGCGACAACATGGCCAACACGCTCGCCGACAAGGTGCAGCGCGGTCACAACTTCGCCATCGTCGACGAAGTCGACAGCATCCTCATCGACGAGGCGCGCACCCCGCTCATCATCTCTGGTCGCATCGCCGATGCCGCCAAGCTGTACTACCGGTTCGCCAGCATCGTCCGTTCGCTGCGGCGCGACGTCGACTACGAGGTGGAGGAGGACAAGCGCGTGGTGGTGCCGCTGGAAGCCGGCATCGAGAAGGTCGAGCAGGCCCTCGGCATCGAGAACCTGTACGACGAAGTGCAGCAGAACCTGGTGCACCAGATGTCGGTGGCGCTCAAGGCCAAGGAGCTGTACAAGCGCGACAAGGACTACATCATCGCCGACGGCGAGGTGAAGATCGTCGACGAGTTCACCGGCCGCGTGCTCGACGGCCGCCGCTGGAGCGAAGGCATTCACCAGGCCGTGGAAGCCAAAGAGGGTGTGAAGATCAAGGAAGAGAACCAGACCCTTGCCACCATCACCCTGCAGAACTACTTCCGCATGTACGACAAGCTCGCCGGCATGACCGGCACCGCGCAGACCGAGGCCGCCGAGCTGGGCAACACCTACGACCTGCAGGTGGTGCCCATCCCCACCAACAAGCAGGTGGTGCGCGCCGACCAGGCCGACCTCATCTTCAAGACCGAGGGCGCCAAGTTCGAGGCGGTGGCCCAAGACATCAAGGCCAAGTACGAGAAGGGGCAGCCGGTGCTGGTGGGCACCATCAGCGTCGCCAAGAGCGAGCACCTCTCGCGGTTGCTGCAGCAGCAGGGCGTCGACCACGAGGTGCTCAACGCCAAGCAGCACACGCGCGAGGCCATGATCGTCACTCAGGCGGGCAGGCTGCATGCAGTCACGGTGGCCACCAACATGGCGGGCCGCGGCGTCGACATCCTGCTCGGCGGCAACCCCGAAGGCCTTGCCCGGCACGAGGTGCTGAAGGAAGGCCACAGCGCCGACGTGATGGTCGACGACTTCGCGCTCCCGGTGCCGCTGGAGGAGATGCCCGACGAGTTCCGTGAGGCCCGTGCCAAGGCATTTGCCCGCTACGACGAATTGCTGGCGGAACTGAAGGTGTCCTGCCGGGCGGAAGGCGACGAGATCCGTGCGCTCGGTGGCCTCTACGTGCTCGGCACCGAGCGTCACGAGAGCCGCCGCATCGACAACCAGCTGCGTGGCCGCAGCGGACGTCAGGGCGACCCCGGCGAGAGCCGCTTCTACCTCAGCCTCGACGACGAGCTGATGCGCTTGTTCGCCACCGGCGCGCTCAGCTGGGTGATGGGCCGGGCGCTGCCCGACGACGAGGCGATCGAAGCGAAGATGGTCACCAAGGCCATCGAGCGGGCGCAGACCACGGTCGAGCAGCGCAACGCCGAGATCCGCAAGAACGTGCTGAAGTACGACGAAGTGATGAACGAGCAGCGCAAGGTCATCTATGCGCGCCGCGACCAGATCCTGGAAGGGCTCGATCTGAAGTCGGCGGCGATGGAGTACATGACCGACGCGCTCGACACCCTCATCGACACGCACTGCGTCAGCGAAGCCGCCGATGAATGGGATCTCGACGGCCTCGTCAAGGAGCTGAAGACGTACTGGCCCAACGACATCGGCGTGAGTGCGTTGGAGCCGCTCGACGACGCCGACGACATCTTCGATCTGGTCATCGCCGATGCGAAGGGGTACTACGAAAAGCGCGAGGAAGAGCTCACCCCGGTGGTCATGCGCGAGGTCGAGCGCCAGGTGATGCTGCGCATCATCGACCAGCGCTGGCGCGAGCACCTGGAGGAGATGGACTACCTGCAGGAAGGCATCAACCTGCGGGCCATGGGCCAGAAGGACCCGCTCACCGAGTGGCAGCGTGAAGGCTACGAGATGTTCGGCCAGATGATGAAGGGCATCGCGCAGGACTTCGTGAAGTACGTGATGCACGTGCAGGTGGTCCGCAAGGACGAGCCGCAGCAGGTGGTGCAGAACGTGCAGCAGACCAGCAGCGACAACCAGCAGACCGACGGCATCGCCGCCGCTGCTCGTGCCGCAGCGGCCGCCGGCGAGATCCCGCAGGAAGCCGCTCCGGCTGCTCCGGCGCCGCAGAAGCAGCAAACCGTCGTCAAGGACGCGTGGTCGAAGACCCCGCGCAACGCGCCGTGCCCGTGCGGCAGCGGCAAGAAGTTCAAGTTGTGCCACGGCGCAACTCTGTGACCCTGCCATGCGCGACTTCTCCGATGACCTGAAGGATCTTCGTCGCCGCCTGGGCGAGGCCGAGGGCTACTTGAAGATCGATGTCGGCCGGTCGCGCTTGGCCGAGCTGGAGATGGAGGTCTCCCGTCCCGATCTGTGGGACGACCAGGAGCTGGCCAAGAAGGTCAACGGCGAGTACTCCAACGTGAAGGGCGACATCGACACCTTCGACGCCCTCAGCCGAGAGATGGAAGACGTCGAGCTGCTGCACGAGATGGCGCGCGAGCTCGACGACGAGTCGCAAGAACCCGACATCGAAGCAGCGTGCGCGTCGATCGGCCAGCAGTTGCGTCAGCTCGATCTGCGCAGCCTGTTCACCGGCGAGCACGACGAGGCCGATTGCATCGTGCAGATCAACGCCAAGGACGGCGGCGTCGACGCACAGGACTGGGCGGAGATCCTGCTGCGGATGTACAGCCGGTGGGCCGAGGTGCGCGGGTTCGGGCTGGAGATCGACGAGATCAGTCCCGCTGCCGAAGCAGGCATCATGTCGGCCGAGTTCACGCTCACCGGCCGCTACGCGTACGGCCTGATGACCGGCGAGCGTGGCACGCACCGCCTGGTGCGCATCAGCCCGTTCGACAACCAGGGTCGGCGCCAGACCAGCTTTGCTGCAGTGCAGGTGTGGCCGGTGATGGATGCTCCCGACATCGAGATCAACGAGACCGACATCGAGATGCAGGTGTACCGGGCCAGCGGTGCCGGCGGCCAGCACATCAACAAGACCTCGTCGGCGGTGCGTCTCATCCACAAGCCCACGGGCATGGTGGCCAACAGCCAGGAAGAGCGCAGCCAGCTGCAGAACCGGGAGAAGGCGCTCAACCGGCTCAAGGCAATGGTGGCGGCGAAGATCGAGGAAGAGCACGAGGCCGAACTGGCCCGCATCGCCGGTCGCCAGGCGCAGGTGGGCTGGGGCAGCCAGATCCGGTCCTACGTCGTGCAGCCGTACCAGATGGTGAAAGACCTTCGTACCGAAGTCGAGACCAGTCAGATCGATGCCGTGCTCGATGGCGATCTCGACGAGTTCATGGAGGGTTACCTTCGCTGGCGACGCCGGGAGGCCGAGTGAGTGGGCTACCGTTGGGGCTCCTGCGGGCGGCACGGCGGCTGATTTCACGCGCGGAGATGCGTCCATGATCAAACTCGAGAACGTCACCAAGACCTACAGCCCCGACGTGACGGCGTTGCAGAACGCCAACTTCGACATCGCCAAGGGTGAGTTCGTGTTCCTGGTCGGGCCGTCGGGCTCGGGCAAGAGCACGATGTTGCGCCTGATGAATCGCCAGGAACGCCCCGAGAAGGGCGCCGTGTGGGTGGCCGGCAGGAACATCAACGACATGCCCGATGCGAAGGTGCCGCACCTGCGGCGCAACATCGGCAACATCTTCCAGGACTACAAGCTGCTGGCCAACAAGACCGTGTTCGAGAACGTGGCCTTCGCGCTGGAGGTCATCGGCCGCCCGCGGCACGTGATCCGTCAGCAGGTGCCGGCCGTGCTGGACCTCGTCGGTCTCGGCGGCAAGCAGGAGCGCTTCCCGCACCAGCTGTCGGGTGGCGAGCAGCAGCGCGTGTCCATCGCGCGGGCGTTCGTCAACCGCCCGCTGATCCTGCTCGCCGACGAGCCCACCGGCAACCTCGACCCGGCCACCGGTGAGGGCATCATGCGCTTGCTCGACCGCATCAACAAGACCGGAACCACCGTGGTCATGGCCACTCACGACCAACGCATCGTCAACATGATGCGCAAGCGCGTCATCCAGTTCGAGCGCGGCATCATCGTCCGCGACCAGGCCAGAGGTGTGTACGAATGATCTCCCGTCTCCGTTACACGTTCCGCGAGATGTGGGCCAGCCTGTCGCGCAACCTCACGCTCACCATTGCCGCGGTCATCACGTCGACGATCTCGCTGTTGCTGTTCGGCGGCACGTTGCTCATCCAGCGGGCGTTCGACAACCAGCTCAAGCTGTGGACCGGCGGCGTGGAGATGATCGTCTACGTCAAGCACGGCGCCGACGAAGCGCAGGTGAAGTTGGTCGAGTCGGCCCTGCTCAGCCAGAGCACGGTGGTGGAGAGTGCCGTGTACTGCGACGAAGCGTGTTCGCTCGACGTGGCCAAGACGCTGTTCGCCACCGACCCTTCGGCGCTCGAGCAGCTGACGCCGCAGATCCCGTCGTTCTTCAAGGTGAAGCCGGTCGACCAGGACAGCAGCGAGATCCTGCGGTCGCTGAAGACGGAGTTCTCGACACTGCCCAACGTCACCGACGTGCGAACACCCGACGATGCCGTCGATCTGCTCGGGCGACTGAAGAGCTTCTTCGGTGTGCGAACACTGGTGATGTCGGTGGTGCTGCTCTTCGCGTCGGCGCTGCTCATCTGGAACACCATCCGCACCGCGATGTTCGCTCGCCGGCGAGAGATCGAGGTGATGAAGCTGGTCGGTGCCACCAACTGGTTCATCCGCTTGCCGTTCATGCTCGAAGGCCTGTTGCAGGGCATCTTCGGTGCCACCCTGGGCAGCGTCGCGCTGTTGCTGGCCAACGACAACTGGACCAATGGTGTGAAGGACTTCCCGGTCAACTCGGGCCTCAAGGCCTTCGTCGTCACCGACGGCTACCCGGTGTGGGTGTGCTTCTGGATGATCCTGCTCGGTGCCTTCGTCGGCGCTGTCGGTTCTGCCACCGCGGCCAGCCGCTTCCTCGACGTCTGAGGCAATTGCCTAGGGTCCGTCCATGGACTACACACAGATCGTCTACGAGGTTGCCGACCACATCGCAACCATCACGCTGAACCGGCCGGAGCAGCTGAACGCGTTCACCAACACGATGATGCGCGAGGTGATCGACGCATTCGACCGGGTCGATGCCGATGACGACGTGCGCGTGGTGATCGTCACCGGCGCCGGCCGCGGGTTCTGCGCCGGCGCCGACCTTTCGGGAGGAGGCGAGACGTTCAGCCGCGGCGGGAGCGATGAGCAGACCGATGTGGGCGTGCCGCGCGATGGAGGCGGGTTGGTGTCGCTGCGCATCTTCGAGTGCACCAAGCCGGTGATCGGTGCCATCAACGGCGCCGCGGTGGGCGTCGGCGTGACGATGACGCTGCCGATGGACATCCGACTGGCCAGCGAGCATGCCAAGTTCGGCTTCGTCTTCGCGCGCCGCGGCATCGTTCCCGAAGCGTGTTCGTCGTGGTTCCTGCCGCGCCTGGTGGGTATCAGCCAGGCGGCGGAGTGGTGCTACTCGGGTCGCGTGTTCCCGGCCGGTGAGGCGTTGGCCGGCCGGCTGGTGCGCAGCGTGCATGCAGCCGACGAGCTGCTTCCCGCGGCCCGCGCCATCGCCGCCGAGATCGCGGCCAACACGGCACCGGTCAGCATTGCGCTCACGCGTCAGATGTTGTGGCGCATGCTGGGTGCTGCGCATCCGATGGAGGCGCACAAGGTCGACTCGCGAGGCATCCTCGCCCGCGGCCGCAGTGGCGATGCTCGCGAAGGGGTGCTCAGCTTCCTCGAGAAGCGGCCGGCGCAGTTCCCCGACACCGTCAGCGCGGATCTGCCCGACATCTTCCCCTCTCACGAAACTCCAAAGTTTTCGTAAAGCTGATCACGCTCGGTGCCGATCAACTTGCTGGTGGCGGGGCGGCGGGCTCTCGCCGCCCGACAACCAGCAGCGCCAGGAGCACAGTGATGACAACGACAATGACAGCAACCCGGTTGCGTACCGGAGATGTGATCGAGATCGAGATCAACGGCGAGGCGGCATCGGCACTCGTGCTGTTGGCCAGTGGCGACGCGGTGATCCTCGATGGTTGCGACGGCAGCACCCCGTTCGTGGTGCGCCTCAGCGACCTCGGCGACGTGCGCGTGTTCGACCCCAGCAGCGTCTGAGACGCGAACTGCGGGTGCCCGCAGCGCTGCTCGTAGAGTGCCAGGCATGGCCGGCGATCCCAGCAGCGAACTCGAGACCACCCTCTACGAGGCGGCCGGCGGAATGCCGTTCTTCGTCTCGCTGGTCGATGCGTTCTACGAGGGCATCGTCACCGATGCGGTGCTCTTGCCGCTGTACCCGGCCGACGACCTGCACGGCGCCCGGCACCGGCTGACGCTGTTCCTCGCGCAGTACTGGGGCGGCCCCACCACCTACATGGACGAGCGCGGCCACCCCAAGTTGCGCATGCGGCACATGCCCTTCCACGTGGGCCCCGCCGAGCGCGATCACTGGCTGTTGCACATGGCGGCGGCGGTCGAGCGGGTGACGCAACCAGGGCCGATTCGCGATGCGCTGATGGGCTACTTCGTGCCCGCTGCCGAGCACCTGCGCAACGACACCGGCTTGCCGATCAGCAGCGCCCGACCCGCCTGAACGGCACCTCCGCGACCGTTACCGCCGGCGGAACTGCCAGCAGGCGATTGCGGTCGCTGCCGCGACGTTGAGCGAGTCGACTCCGTCGTGCATGGGGATGCTCACTCGATGAGTGGCCGCAGCCATGGCTGCCGCGGACAGCCCTGCGCGCTCGCAACCGACGAGCACGGCCATCCGTGGGGCGGGCGTGATCTCGTCGAGCGGTATCGCGTCGTGGGCCGGGGTGAGCGCGCACACCACCACCCCCGCTGCGGCGAGCTCGCCGACGAGCCCGGGCAGATCGTCGGTGCGCGCGTGTGGAAGGTGCAGCGAATTGCCCATGCTCACTCGCATTGCGCGTCGAGCGAGAGGGTCGCCACTGGTGCTGTCGACGATCAGGCCGTCCCAGCCGAGTGCCAATGCGTTGCGCACGATGCTGCCGATGTTGACCGGGTTGTCGATCGCCTCGGCGAGCACCAGTCGGTTGGAGCGCGCGGCGAGCCGGTCGACCGCAGTACGGGCCGGCCGCCGGAAGAGCGCGACCACCGTGTACGGCATGCCCAGCTTGGTGACCGCCGCCCGCAGCCGGTCGCCACCGGCGAACACCGGCCCGAACTCGGCCAGCCGCTGCGCGATCGCCGGTGGCCGCTGTGCATCCACCAGCACCAGCACGGGCACGCATCCGGCAGCGAGTGCCCGCTCGACGACGAGGTCACCTTCGGCCATGAACAAGCCGTCGTCACCGCCGTCGTCTCGACGTTGCGCGCGGTTGGCCAGGCCCCGCTCGTTCAGCCGGAACGGCGCCACGCGCGGGTCGTCGGGATCATCGATGAGGATCATGCGTCACGGTGGATCATGCTCACGGTCGATCAGTAGTGCCAGGGGTACGGGCTCCAGTCGGGGTCGCGCTTCTCGAGGAACGAGTTGCGCCCCTCCTGGGCCTCATCGCTGGCATAGGCAAGTCGGGTGGCCTCGCCGGCGAACACCTGCTGGCCGACCAGGCCGTCGTCGATCAGGTTGAAGCTGAACTTCAGCATTCGCTGCGCGGTGGGGCTCTTGCCGTTGATCTCCTTCGCCCATTGCAGCGCCGTGGCCTCCAGCTCGGCGTGTGGCACGGAGGCGTTGACCATGCCCATCCGGTAGGCATCGTCGGCGGTGTACTCGCGGCCGAGGAAGAAGATCTCGCGGGCGAACTTCTGGCCCACCTGGCGGGCCAGGTAGGCGCTGCCGAAGCCACCGTCGAAGCTGGCGACGTCGGCGTCGGTCTGCTTGAACCGAGCGTGTTCGGTGCTGGCGAGCGTGAGGTCGGCCACCACGTGCAGGCTGTGGCCGCCGCCGGCGGCCCAGCCGGGAACCACACAGATGACCACCTTCGGCATGAAGCGGATGAGGCGCTGCACCTCCAGGATGTGCAGCCGGCCGGCACGCCCGGGCTCGATCGAGTCGGCCGTCTCGCCCTCGGCGTACTTGTAGCCGTCCTTGCCGCGGATGCGCTGGTCGCCACCGCTGCAGAACGCCCAGCCGCCGTCTTTCGGGGAAGGCCCGTTGCCGGTGAGCAACACGCAGCCGACGTCGGTGCTCATGCGCGCATGGTCGAGCGCGGTGTAGAGCTGGTCGACCGTGCGCGGGCGGAACGCGTTGCGCACCTCCGGCCGATTGAAGGCGATGCGGACGGTGCCGTGTTCCACGCTGCGGTGATACGTGATGTCGTCGAAGTCGAAGCCAGGTACCTGGCGCCACGCAGCGGGGTCGAAGATCTCGGAGACCATGGGCGTCACTCTACGGATCTGTCGCCGGAGCTCGTTGTTCCGGTTCGGGCCGGGTGCTACCGGGGTCTGCTGGGCGAAGGCACGGTGCTACGTTCAGCCCATGCCTCACGCAGCGATCAACGGCCAGCAGATCTACTTCGAGGACACTGGTGGCGAGGGACCGGCGGTCATCCTCGGGCACGGCTTCCTGATGGATCACGAGATGTTCGTGCACCAGGTGGCTGCTCTGCGCGACGGCTACCGCGTGATCACGTGGGACGAGCGCGGCTTCGGGCTCACCGAGTTCGACGGCAAGCCGTTCACGTACTGGGATTCTGCAGCCGACTGCCTCGGCGTGCTCGACCACCTGGGCATCGACCGCGCCGTCGTCGGCGGGATGAGCCAAGGTGGTTACCTCTCGTTGCGCGTCGCACTCACCGCTCCGCAGCGAGTGCGGGCGCTCATCCTGCTCGACTCGGGTGCGGCGCTCGACCCACCCGAGACGCTGGCGGCGAACCAAGGCATGGTCGACATGTGGCTGGCGGTAGGGCCGGTCGACGATCTCGCCGCTGCGGTAGCCGCCATCATCATCGACGATCCGGCCGAGAATCCGAAGTGGGTGGCCAAGTGGCAGGCACGGGCGAAGGAACTGATGGCCGAGCCGGCCCGCTGCCTGCTCACGCGCGACGACGTCAGCGGCCGGCTGGGCGAGATCACCTGCCCGGCGCTGGTGGTGCACGGCACCGAAGACACCGCGATCACGATGGAGCACGCCGAAGAGATGGCGCACGACCTGGTCGGTTGCGGCGGCGTGGTGAAGGTCGCCGGCGCGCACGCGGCCAACCTCACCAACCCGGAGCCGGTGAACGCCGCCATCCTCGACTTCCTTGCCGGGTTGCCCGCGTGACGTCGCTGCAGATCTTCGGCGTCGGTGGTCTGCCGGAGATCGAACCAGGGGCCGATCTGGCCGGTTCCATCCTGCGCGCCGCAACTGAAGGCGGCCAGGCGTTGAAGGATGGCGACGTCGTCGTCGTCACTTCCAAGATCGTCTCCAAGGCCGAAGGCCGCACCGTGGAGCTGGCCGAGATCGTGCCCTCGCAGTTCGCACTCGAGTGGTCGGCGCAGTGGGGCAAGGACCCAGCGGTCACCGAGATCGTGCTGCGCGAGTCGAAGCGGGTGGTGCGCCAGATCGGCCCCATCCTCATCACCGAGACGCATCATGGCTTCGTCTGCGCGAACAGCGGCGTCGACCAGTCGTCGTCGGGCGCTCACGGCAGGGCGGTGCTGCTGCCGCTCGACTCCGACGACTCCGCTCGGCGCATCCGCGCCGGGTTCGTGGCAGCAGGGGTGAACGCGGCGGTCATCATCTCCGACACCTTCGGGCGCGCGTGGCGCGAGGGCCAGACCGACATCGCCATCGGCATCGCCGGCATGCAGCCCATCCTCAGCTACATCGGCCAAGTGGATCCGCACGGTCACGAGTTCATGGTGCAGGCGCTGTGCACGGCCGACGAGCTGGCAGGTGCCGCAGAACTGGTGAAGGGCAACCTGTCGCGCGTGCCGGTCGCGGTCATCCGCGGGTACCAGTGGGCCCAAGACGACACGGCGACGATCGCGCCGGTGTTGCGCGACCAGTCCCGCGATCTGTTCAGATAGCGCGATGAGCCATCAGATCGAAGTCACCCGCACCATCGCTGCGACTCCGGAGCAGGTGTACGCGCTGGTCAGCGACCTGCCCCGCATGGGGGAGTGGTCGCCGGAGAACACCGGTGGCAAGTGGATCAAAGGGGCCACCGGCGCGGCCGTCGGTGCCAAGTTCCAAGGCACCAACGCACTCGGCAAGAAGAAGTGGAAGACCATCAGCACGGTGACCGCAGCGACGCCGGGCAAGCAGTTCGCGTTCGACGTCACCGCGGCCGGCATGAAGGTGGCGGGCTGGGGCTTCTCGATGACCGCGACCGATGCCGGCACCACCGTCACCCACTTCTGGGACGACCACCGCAACTCGATCATCGCCAAGCTGACCGGGTTGGCGCTGGGGGTGAAGGATCGCGCCAGCCACAACCGGGCGAACATGGAGACCACACTCGAAGGCCTCGCGGCAGCCGTGTGACAGGCGGCAGTGCCGCCGACGATGGCTACGCGCGCAGCGGGTGCTCGCGAAAGAACTCCCAGATCAGTTCCGTCGCGTCGATGCTGGTGGTCGTCGGGCCGACGAAGTCGGCGATGCCGGCGTCGAACTCGCTGCCCGGCCAGGTGTGGCCGCCACCCGTGATGACGTACAGCTCGGTGGCGCCGGCTTCGCAGCTGACGAGCCGCTCGACGTCGTCGGCCACCGGCGTCGCCAGCAGTTCTCCGTCGCAACCGTTGAGTGCCGCCCACACCTCGACTCGGTCGACGACGGGCATGGCATCGTCGGCATCGGCGAGGCCTGCGTCGGCGAGTGTGCCGGTGCCGTCGGGAGTGGGGAGATCGCCCACCTTCGGGCCGTAGCCACCCTCGAACGAGAGATATTGGTCGCCGGTGCCGTGGAACGCCAACAGCGGCACCGCCCGACCCGGCTCGCAGCCCTGTGGCGCCTGCACCCCGGCGACCGGCGCCACCGCCGCGATGCGGCTGCCGAGCACGCAGGCGAGGGTGGATGCCATCATTGCCCCGTTCGACATGCCGGTGACATAGATGCGGTTGGTGTCGATGCACAGCTCGTCCTGCAGCGTCGCGATGAGCGCACCGAACCACACCACGTCATCGCCGTCGAGCGCGGTGTCCCACAGCGACACCGGTCTGGTGATGTCGGGCGCAACGGCGATGAAGCGGTGCCGATCGGCCGCGGCGGGCAGGGCGGCCTGTGTCATCAGCAGCGGGGCCGACTGCAACCATCCGTGCAGGCCGAGCACGAGGGGCAGCGGAGTGACACCGTCGTACGACGGCGGCAAGTGGCGGATGTAGGTGCCCGCCAACTGCACCGACAGGTTCAACGTCGCCTCGCCCGGCGCCACCGGTGGTGCCTCGCACCCAGCGGAGGGAGCTGCGGCGATCAGTGCGCCCGGCGTGATGAAGTCACGCACCGCTTCGACACCCTGCGCCGGGAAGTTGATGTTCAGCCCTTCGATGCCTTGCTGCAGGAAGGCGAGGTACGCGTCGTAGTTCTCCAGTTCGCGATCGTTGGGCCACACCCAGATCGGAAGGCCGTCGGCTTTGGTACGGGCGATGAGCTCGGGCGTGAGCACCTGCAGGCCGCTGTACTCCGGCGGCAGCTGCAGGATCCGCATGCCGTCGGGCACCGCCGTGCCGTCGAGCACGTAGGCGGTGAGCACGCCGAGGCCGGGGGAGACCTCGATCTCAGGAGCAATCGACCGGAAGTAGCTGACGACCTCGTCATCGAACGAGGCGACGACGGTGGCACTGGCGCGACCGAGCTCGGTGAGCTCGGCGAGGAGCACGTCGGCGGCCGCCTTCGCTGGATCGCCGCTGCCCTTGATCTCCACGTTGAGCGGGATGTCGGGGTACCGCTCGACAAGTTCACGGAAGGTCGGGATCTTGAAGTCGTCGGCGGTGTAGCCCGCCGGCGCCGGCACGTCGCCCGTGCGGATGCCGCGGTAGAGGTACTCGTCGGCCGGTCGGTCGGCGCAGGCGCCGCAGTCCTTCGTGAACCAGTAGGCATCGTCGAACAGAGCGAGTTCGGCGTAGGTGAAGTCGGCAACTGCACCCACCCCGTTCGTCGCACGATCGAGGGTGTCGTCGTGATGCACGATCAGCACGCCGTCCTTGGTGAGCTGCACGTTCAGATCGAGCATGTCGACACCGGCCTTCACGCTCTCGCCGAACCCGAACATCGTGCTGGCGGGGAACTCGTCCTCGCCCGCGGTGTGGGCCAGCACGATCGGGCGGCCGATGGCGAGCAGCTCGTCGACGGTGGCCGCGTACTGCTGCGCCGGCTCG
Organism: Acidimicrobiaceae bacterium; assembly: GCA_016722025.1. Lineage (GTDB taxonomy): Bacteria > Actinomycetota > Acidimicrobiia > Acidimicrobiales > Ilumatobacteraceae > UBA668. The sequence goes on along the minus strand of JADKGZ010000004.1, from coordinate 131,128 downwards.
ATGGTCGTGGTCGTGGTCGCTGCTGCAGTGCTGGTGGGCGCATCTGTCGCCGGCGCCGCGAGGGAGGTCTCCGCCGCCGCCTCGGTGGTGCCGCTGCCGCCGGCATCGCTGCCGTCGTCGGAGGTGCTGTCGTCGGAGGTGCAGGCTGCGATGAGCAACAGGGAGCAGGCGAAGGCGGCGGCGCGTCTCATCCCTGGAGCTTCGCGTACTCCACGGCAATCGCAGCGGCCGTGGCGGCATTGTTGCGGACGAGGGCGAGGTTGGCCACCAAGCTGCGACCCGCTGTGCGTTCGACGATGCGCTTGAGCAGGAACGGGGTGACATCTTGCCCGCTGACGTGCTGCACATCGAGCTCGACGATCGCCTCTTCGATGAAGGCGCTGATCTCGGATGCCGGGATCTCGTCGGCCGCAGGAATCGGGTTGGCGATGCTGATGCCGGTGGTGAGGCCGAGCACGTTCCAGGTGGCGTGCAGCATGCTGGCCAACGCGGCCGCGCCGTCGAGGCGGTGGGGCGCCGCCAGCCCGCTCTCGCGGCTGTAGAAGCTGGGGAACTCGTCGCTGCCGTTCACCACGACGGGCACGCCGAGTGTCTCCAGCCGCTCGAGCGTGAGGCGGATGTCGAGGATGCTCTTCACCCCGGCCGACACCACGGCCACCGGCGTGACGGCGAGCTCGGTGAGGTCGGCGGAGATGTCGAAGGTGGTGGCCGCGCCGCGGTGCACGCCGCCGATGCCCCCGGTGGCGAACACTCGGATGCCGGCGAGCGCGGCGATGCGCATGGTGGCCGCCACGGTGGTGGCGCCAGTGGCCTGCGTGGCGATCAGCCATGGCAGATCGCGGGTGGTGGCCTTGTGCACGCCGTGCTCGGTGCCCAGGCGTTCCAGTTGGTCGGCGTCGAGGCCGACGCAGCACACGCCGTCGAGCACTGCGATGGTGGCCGGTGTCGCGCCGTTGGCGCGCACGATGCCTTCCACCTCGGTTGCCATCTGCACGTTCTGCGGGTAGGGCATGCCATGGCTGATGATGGTGCTCTCCAGCGCGACCACGGGATGGCCGGCAGCGAGGGCTTCCGCGACCGCGGGCAGGATGGAAAGGCTGTGCGCTGCGTTCATCGGGCTCCCCAACTGAAGGTCTGCTTGAACAACTTGAGGCACACGAATGCCTCGGCCTCCAGGATGTCGTCGCGGCCGCGCAAAGCGGACAGCAACGACATCAGATGTGTGTCGTCGTCGGCGACCACCTCGAACATCAGGTCGTAGCGGCCGGCGGTGGCGACGAGGTACTCGACTTCCTCCATCTTCGACAGCGAGGCAGCGGTGGCCTCCGCATCGCCGCCGACGCGGGCGCCGATCATCGCGACTCGGCGCATGCCCAACGAGAGGGGGTCGGTGACGGCGACGATCTGCATCACACCGGTGTCGGTGAGGCGCTGGACTCGCTGGCGGATGGCGCCTTCGGTGAGGCCCACCTCGGCGGCCACTTTTGTGAACGGCATGCGACCGTCGGCCTGCAGCAACTCGATGATGGTGCGGTCCTTGTCGTCGAGCGCCGCCGGCCCGGTAGTGGCGCTCATCGCACTGTCACAGCCTGGCCCTGGCGGCCGGCGAACTCGCGGCTGGCGTCGGTGAGCGCTCGGCGCAGCGTTGATTCGATGAACGCGAACTCCTCCTCGCCGGCGATGAGCGGCGGCGACAGCGTGATCACCGGCTCGCCGCGATCGTCGGCGCGGCAGATGAGGCCGGCGTCGTAGAGGCGCGGCGACAGGTAGCCGCGTAGCAGCCACTCCGCCTGTTCGGCCGTGAACACGCCGCGGGTGGCCTTGTCGGGAACCAACTCGATGGCCAGGAAGTAGCCGTCGCCGCGCACGTCGCCCACTAGAGGGATGTCGAGGAGGCCTTCGATGAGCTGCTTGAACCGACCTTCATTGGCGAGGACGTGGCCACAGATGTCTTCACGCTCGAAGATGTCGAGGTTGGCGTTGGCGACGGCGCACGACACGGGGTGGGCGCCGAAGGTCTGCCCTTGCAGGAAGGTGGTGGTGTCGTTGAGGAACGGCTCGGCGATGCGATCGCTGATCATCACGCCTCCCAGCGGCGCGTAACCGGACGTGACGCCCTTGGCGAAGGTGATCATGTCGGGCTGGTACTGGTAGCGCTGGCTGCCGAACATGTGGCCGAAGCGACCGAAGGCGGAGATGACCTCGTCGCTCACCAGCAAGATGTCGTACTCGTCACAGATCTCGCGCACTCGCGCCCAGTACCCGTCGGGTGGGGTGAAGGCGCCGCCCGTGTTCTGCACCGGCTCCATGAAGACGGCGGCGATGCTGTCGGGGCCCTCCATCTCGATGCGCAACGCCAGGTCGTCGGCGCAGCGCAGGCTGCACGTGCTGTCGTCGGTGAGGGCGTCACGGCAGTCGTTGCACCGGTACCGGTACGGGGTCTGCACCTTGATGGCGCCGGGCATCAGTGGCTCGAACGGGGTCTTGATCGAGGGCACGCCGGTGAGGCTGAGGGCGCCCATCGTGGTGCCGTGGTAGGCGAGGTAGCGCGAGATGACCTTCGTGCGGCCGTGCTGCCCGCGCAGCTTCCAGTACTGGCGGGCCAGCTTGATCGCCGTCTCCACCGCGTCGCCGCCGCTGGGGGTGAAGAACACGCGGTTGAGGTCGCCGGGGGCGTGGTCGGCCAGTCGCTTGGCGAGCGTGATGGCCGGCTCGTGCGCGAACGACCAGACGGGGAAGTAGGCCAGCGTTTCGGACTGGTGCCTGGCGGCTTCCGCGATCTCCTTGCGGCCATGGCCGACCTGCACGGTGAACAGCCCGGAGAGGCCGTCGAGGTAGCGCTTGCCCTGCTGGTCGTAGACGTAGCAGCCTTCGCCGCGGGCGATCACCGGCACGGTGTTGCCGGTGAAGGCGCCGAGGCGGGTGAAGTGCATCCACAGATGGCGCTGCGCGTCGTCGGAGAGCGAGGAATGATGACGCGCAGCGTCATCGGAGGTGATGTTCATGTAGAACTCCGATTGTCGTAGTGGATGACTACGACAATCGTAGCCTTACAGCCCGCAGTAGGCGTCGAGGTTGCCGCCGGCCGTGGAGATCTCTTCGCCGGTCATCGCTGCTTGGACCTCTGGGATCTCGAACGCGGCGTTGACATCCCAGCCGTTGGCTTCCAGTTCCGCGATCAGGATGCCGTAGAGGTTGCCCACGGTCTCGACGTCGTCGGTCAGTTCCGCCGGTGTGGCGGCCTGCAGCCGGCCGAACATGTCGGCGAACTCGACGTTGAAGAACGCCTCCACCTCCGCGGGCGTGGCCGAGAACGGGTCGAAATCGGAGGCGTTCAGTTCGTCGCTGACGGCACAGAACTCGCTGCCGATGCCAGGGGCGTTGGGGTCGGCCGTGTCGACGGGGAACGTGTCGAGAGGGAACGTGTCGTCGCTGGCCGTATCGCCGGGTGCGGTGTCGCTGGGCGCGGTGTCACCGGGCGCGGTTTCGGCGACCGTGGGGTCGGCGGCCGTGACCGACTCGACCGTGGAGGGGTCGACGCTGTTGGAGGTGCTGGACGTGTCGTCGCCGCACGCTGCCAACCCGAGCAGGGCAGTGATGGCCAAGATGGTGACGCGGCTCACGCTGTCGTCGTCTCCGAGGCGATGCCGCACACGCTGGTGGAGTACGCCTCGAGGCGATCGCTGGCGGCCTGCATGTCGGCGCCGGCGAGCTGATCCTGCAGTTCGGCGAAGTCGGGTGCGGCGGCCAGCGCGGTGAAATCCCAGTCGTACTTGCTGAAGATCGCGACCACGTTGTCGATGGCGGCGCTCATCGTGATGACATCGGCCTTGATCTCGGCGGGCGCGCCGTTCTTCATGTCGCTGATCATGGTCTGCATGGTGACGAACGCATCCTCCACCTTGGCCGGGTCGGGCGTGTCGGAGAACACGACGTCGAGCTCGTCGGACTTCGCCTTGTACGCCGCGATCCTGGCGCAGTAGTCGCCGCTCGAGCCGCCGCTCGACTTGTCGTCGTCGCCACAGCCGGTGAACGCAACCATGGCGAGCAGCGCGCCGACGATCAGGGTGCTGGAACGCTTCATCTGAATCTCCAATGTGTCAGGGGGTGCATGTAGCGTAGTTGCCCGACCCGGCGCTGTCCGAGGACCGTCGTGTGACAGGTGTTGGCCTAGCCTTCGGCCATGCTGCTCGCGCACGAACTGATCGGTCATGCTCACGACCCCGCCATCGTCCTCATCCATGGCATCACCGACAGCAGGCACGCGTGGCACCCCTTGCTGCACTCGCTGGCCGCGCATCATCTCGTGCTGGCCGTCGATCTGCGCGGCCATGGCGAAAGCGACTCCGATGTCGGCTACGACCCCATCAGCTACGCCACCGACGTGGTGGAGACCGCATCTGCCCTCGGCGTGAACGATGCACTGGTGGTCGGGCACTCGTTGGGAGGCGTGGTGGCCAGCGCCTTCGCTGCGATCGCTCCGTGTCGCGCGGTCATCAACATCGACCAATCGTTGCGCCTGTCGGCGTTCAAGGCCGCACTCGAGCAGCTGGAGCCGATGTTGAAGGGTGACGACGAGTCGTTCCAGCAAGCGCTGGAGCTGATGTTCACCGCAATGGACGGCCCGTTGTCGGCCAGCGAGCAGGCGCGCTTGCGCGAGCACCGTCGTGCCGACCAAGCAGTGGTGCTCGCCACCTGGGCCGCGGTGTTCGAGTCCACCGAGGCCGAGCTCGATGCCACCGTCGAAGCGTTGGCGGGCGGCATCACCGTGCCGTACCTGGCCCTGCACGGCATCGATCCCGGCCCCGACTACGGCCCGTGGCTGCAGCACCTGGTGCCCACCGCGACCGTCGAGGTGTGGCCCGACATGGGTCACTACCTGCACCTCGTCGACCCCGCCCGCTTCCTTGCGCGGCTCGCGGAGTTCGAGGCGCAGGTCGGCGCATGAGCACCGGCGGCACGTCGCTGCCGGATCTGCTCGTCTCCGTCGATGGGGCCATCGGCACCATCACGCTCAACCGACCGGGCAAGCGCAATGCCGTCACCTACGACATGTGGCTGGCGCTGGGTGCCGCGTGTCATCGGCTTGCGGCCGATGCTGCGGTGCGAGTGGTGGTGCTGCGCGGTGCAGGCGACCACTTCTGCGCCGGCGCCGACATCACCGAGCTGCTGGCGGATCGGGCGACGGGCTCGCCGTCGTTCATGGACGCCAACATGGCCGCCGAGCATGCGTTGGCGATGCTGCCCAAGCCCACCATCGCGGTGGTGCAGGGCGACTGCATCGGAGGGGGCTGCGCAGTAGCGATCGACTGCGACTTCCGGTTGGCGGTCGGCGGCGCGCGCTTCGGCATCACGCCCGCCAAGCTGGGCATCGTCTACCCGCCCGCGTCGCTCGAACGGTCGGTGCGGCTGCTCGGTCCGGCCGCCAAGCGACTGCTGTTCACCGGCGACCTGATCGACGCGCCCGAAGCGCATCGAATCGGCCTCGTCGACGAACTGCTGGCTGCCGATGCGATCGAGGCACGGCTCGTCGATCTGTGCACCTCCCTGGCGCAACGCTCGCTGCTCACGCAGGCCGCGACGAAGGAGATGATCGCGGCGGTCACCGAGCATGGGGTGGTCTCGGCCGACCTGGCCGAGACGTGGGCTCGCGAGGTCGCGATGTCGGGTGAGATGACCGAAGGTGTGGCGGCGTTCCAGGAACGCCGAGCCCCTCGCTTCCCGTGGAAGGGTCGTCGGTAGCAGCGGTACCCCGCCGTGCTCGGCTTCCGGGCGTACTTCGTCTCGGTGGCCGAGACGAGTCACGCCCAGACGGTTGATTTGGAAGGATCACGCCCAGAAACCCGGGTGCGCAGCGCGAGTTGCTAGATCGAGTGCGTGCCGCGCTGGCCGGCTTCGTGCTGCGTCTCGATCAGCAGCACGCGTGCACCGGCACCGAGTGCCGAGCGATAGCGATGCGGCAGGTGCGACGGGTAGGAGAGGAAGTCGCCGGTGGCCAGCGTGGAGCACTGCCCATCCACTTCCACGTCGATCGGCCCGGTCAGCACGTACAGCGCCTCGAACCCCGGGTGCTGCCACGGCTCCAGGAAATCGACGGCCAGGCCCACCAACTCGATGACGTGGACCGGCGTGTCGCCCGGTAGCAGCAACCGGCGCAACGACTCGCCGTCGGTGGCGATGGTCGCCACGTCGGTGCCGGTGGCGCGAGCGAGTGCCGGTGCTGCCGCATTGGCCAGCCCGCCGAAGAGCGCCTGCGGCGTGGTGCCCAGCGCACTGGCGATGCGGTAGAGCGAGGCCATCGACGGCTGGGCGCGGCCGTTCTCCACCTGCGACAGGAAGGGCTGTGAGAGCCCGGCCCGTTCCGCGAGCTCCACCAACGTGAAGGGCTGCCCGAGCCGGCGCTCCTTGATGGCCCGGCCCATGACCTCCCAGCGATGGGCTTCGGGAGCGGTGGTCATGCGGCGCGACGTGCTGCTTCAGGACACAAGGGGCATCACTTCGTTGACGAAGCGATCCATCTGCTCGACGGCCTTGCTGTACGGGTCGCCCACCAGGTGCGGGAACAGCGTGAGGTACTCGACCCCCAGCAGGTCCTTCAGCTCCTGCACCTGCGCGGCCACCTCTTCGACCGAGCCGACGAGAATGGTGCGCTGCCGCATCGACTCCTCCAGCGACGGGATGAGGCCCGGCTGCACCGGCTTGCCGTCGTCGCCCATGTACCCACGGCTCCAGCCGTACGGGCCGAGGAACTTCCAGAACTCGTCGTGGCCGTTGCGGGCGGTGCGCAAGGCTTCCTCGTGAGTGTCCTCGATGCGCACGCTGACCACGAGCATCCGCTTCGCGCCGGGGGTGAGGGCGCTGTGCTGGTACTGCTCGTGCAGCTCGCCGTATCGGTCCCACATGCGCTTGATGAACGTGGGGTGCTGGTTCCAGAACACTGCGCCGTGGTCGACGGTGGGCACGTACTCCACGGTGGGCGGGCTGGTGACGGCCTGCCAGATCTCGTAGGGGTAGATGGGGCGCGGTACCAGCGTGAGCTGCTGCACGGTCTCGCCGCGATCGGGGATGCCGGGCTGCGGCAGCTGGAAGTACTTGCCGCTGAACGAGAAGCGTTCGTTGGCGAGCGCGGTGCGGATGATCTCCATCGACTCCTCGAAGTACTCGCGGTTCTTCTTGTCGTCGGCCGCCTGGTCGGGGTTGTCGTGCGAACCGATCGAGATGTGCTGGTCGTTGAGATGCAGGATCTCGCGAGGCACGGTGCCGCGACCGACGCCCAAGATGCCGCGGCCACCGCTGAGGTTGTGCATGGTGGCGAAGTCCTCGGCCAGGCGCAACGGGTTCCACTGCGGCACCACGTTGAACATCGCGCCGAGGCGAATGCGCTCGGTGCGTGCCGCGATCCATGCCGACACCAGGATGCCGTTGGGGATGACCTCGTACCCTTCGTACTGGAAGTGGTGCTCGGTGGTCCAGAAGCTGTCGTAGCCCAGCTTGTCGGCGGCGACTGCTGCGTCGATGTACTGCAACGTCGCGTTCCAGCAGGCGGCGTTGTCGTAGTAGCGGTCCATCGGGTTCGGGGCACCGGCGCCGGCGTCGGTCATCTCGACACCACCGAAGAAGAAGGCTCCCAGTTTCATCTGCACACTCGTTTCTGCACGGCTTGGTCCGCTGACCGTATCAGAACTATTGATGACGTCAATACACCGTGCGTGAACGCTGTGTAAACGCGCCGACGGCGGCGAGCACCGGCACGATCAGGATGGCCCAGCGGAGACCGACAGAGTCGGCCAGGGCACCGAGTGCCAGCGGACCGAGGGTGACCGCGACGCCCGAGGCGAGCGCGCAGTACGCACCCAGCGCGACCGCGTCGAGCGCGTGGCCGGACCGCTGGTAGAAGCGGTTGACGGTGAGTGGGTACAGCGGCGCACCGCCGAAGCCGACGATCACCAGCCCGACGGTCTTGCCGGCCAGGTTGGGTGCAAAGCACATCACGGCGGCACCGGCGCCGATGACGACGAAGCTGTACGAGATGGTGGCCTCACCCCACCAGCGCAGCAACACGGGCAGCGCGAGGCGCGTGGCGAACATCATCACGCCGAAGACGCTGGCGAGGATGGGCGCCAGGCCGGCGCCGGCGTGCCCGACCTCGCGGAGGTAGGTGACGGCCCAGATGCCGACCGTGAACTCGGCCAGCACCGCGTTGACGATGTGCGCCCACGGCACCAGCACGTCGCGGTCGAAGAAGTGGCGCAGTGAGAACGCGCCGTGACGCTCACCGTCGGGCAAGGCGACCGGGTGTGCCACCACGACCAGCGCCAACGTGAAGACCCCCGTGAGGATGAGGTACGGCGGTCGCCACGACCAGCCGGCGCTCAGCGCGCCACCGATGACGAGGCTGAAGGCGACGCCGGCGATGCCTGGGGCGCCGTTGACGGCAGCGAACGCGGCGGCGCGATGCTCGCCGTGGTGATCGCTGATGAGGCCGGGCATCACCATCACCAGCAGCGCGCCGCCGGCACCCGAGAACGCGGTGCCGAGCAGTGTGATCGGCCAGCTGGGCCCGATGCAGAACAGCACCACGCCTCCGGCCAGGCACGCCGCGGAGATGGTGAGCACCTCCCGGCGCCCGACGCGATCGACCAGCTTCACGCCGAAGACACCCGCGAACAGCAGGCCGATGCCGAACGTGCTGCCGTGCAACGCGGCCACCACGCCGCTGATGCCGAACTCGTCGCGCAGTTCGCTCAGCACCACACCCACGCTGAGCCCGGCGACGAGGAGGCAGTAGCCGAGTGCCGATGAGTAGGTGAGACGATCCCAGCGGAAGGTGGTGGGAGCCTCTACCTGCGTGGTCACCTGATCAGTTGTACCAACTCGCTGCCGTTTGCGACGTGTTCTTTCTCTGAAAGGATCGCAACGGTGCCGGACATGTGCCACTCATGAGCCGTCGGCGATCAGTGCCTCTCGCTGTCGCAGCAGACCGTCGCGCTCGGTTCGAGGCCGTCTTCGTGCAGGTGTACGAACCGTTGCAGGCGTACGCCCACCGACGAACCGATGCTGCGACGGCCGATGATGTGGTGGCCGAAACCCTGCTGGTGCTGTGGCGCCGGTTGGAGGAGGCCCCCGTCGATCAGATCGTGCCCTGGGCGTACGGCGTGGCGCGCCGCTGCTTGGCCAACCAGCGGCGCGGCGGTCAGCGCCGCCTCGCACTCGTCGATCGCCTGGCAGGTGAGCGGTCGCTGCCGCTCGTCGACGGGGCGTCGAACGACGAGCGAACTGGTGACGACGCGTTGCTGGCAGCGCTTGCCGAGCTCTCCGCCGATGATCGTGAGGTCATCCAGCTGTGGGCGTGGGAGCAGTTGCAGCCGCGAGAGATCGGCGCGGCGCTGGGCATCACCGCCAATGCTGCGTCGATCCGCGTGCACCGCGCGAAGCAGCGGTTGGCCGCGGCGATGGAGCGAAAGACGACGCACCGTGACGGACACACAGACGTTGGACACACCCAGGAGGCGCCGTGAACGACGAAGAACTGCAGCACCGGCTCCGCCGTCTCGACCCATCCGCGGGAGTGTCCGTTCACCCCGCCGGCGGCCCACGTGCCGCACTACTGATGGAGCAGATCATGAACACCGCAACGGCAACCCCAACGGCAACGGCAACGGCAACGGCAACCCGAGCAACCACCCCGCCGTCCTCACCTCGCCGTTGGCCGCGGTTCGCGCTCATCGGCACTGCTGCCGCAGCACTCATCGGCGGCGCGGCCGTCGGGCTCGGCGCGTTCGGCGGCGGCAGCAGTGCCACCACCAGCGTCCACTACCAGCTGGGCGAGCAGGCCGACCCGCTCACCACGATGTGCCTTGCAGTCACCGACTACCAGCCGCCGGCCGGCATGGCTGCGTTCGAGGGCACTGTCACTGCTGTCGGTCAGGGTTCGGTCACGCTCGAAGTCAGCAGGTGGTTCGTCGGTGGCGAGGCGGACCAGGTCGTGCTCGACGTCACCGACGTGGCCAGCCCTGCCCTCGACGGCATCGCGTTCGTTCCCGGTACGGAGTACCTCGTCGCGGTCGCCGACGGTCAGGTGCAGACCTGTGGCGTCAGCGCGGTCGCCGAACCGGTGCTGCAGCAGCTGTACGAGCAGTGGTTCGCCGGCTGATCGCCGCCGAATCCGATGATCGGTGGGCGGTGGGGGAGCGCGAACGCCGCCGCCGACTTGCGGCCATCGACTTGTAGCGTGGCTCGATGCTCCTCGGCATCGATACGGGCGGCACCTACACCGACGCCGTTGTCTACGACGAGGTGGCCGGTGTGGTGCTCGCCAAGGCCAAATCGCCTACCACGCATCACGATCTCGCCATCGGCATCTGCGCCGCCATCGACGCGGTGCTGCGCGCAGCCGCAGTGCAACCGCAGCGAATCGAGCTCGTCTCGCTCTCCACCACCTTGGCCACGAACGCGCTCGTGGAGGGCAAGGGTCGCTCGGTGTGCGCGGTCATCATCGGTTTCGACGGTGATGTGCTCGAGCGTGCCGGGCTCGGCGAGGCGTTGGGCAACGATCCGGTGATCATCCTCCCCGGTGGGCACGACCCTCATGGCAGCGCGATCGCGCCGTTCGATGTCGACCGGCTCGCCGGCGAGATCGAGGCGGTCGCCCAGCGAGTCGAGGCCTTCGCCGTCACCGCTCAGTTCAGCGTTCGAAATCCGGAGCACGAGCTCGCCGCGGCCGAGGTCATCCGCACCCTCACCGGTAAGCCGGTGACGCTGAGCCACCATCTGTCGGCCCGGCTCAACGGGCCGAAGCGGGCCGTGACCGCCGTGCTGAACGCTCGTCTCATCTCCATCATCGACGGGCTGGTTCGTACCACCGAGTCCGCGCTCGTCGATCGGGGCGTGCGGGCGCCGTTGATGGTGGTGCGCGGTGACGGCTCGCTGGTGTCGGCGGCGTTCGTGCGCGAACGGCCGATCGAGACCATCCTGTCCGGCCCGGCCGCCAGCCTGGTCGGCGCCGCGCACCTCACCGGCCTCACCGATGCGGTCATCGCCGACATCGGAGGCACCACCACCGACATCGCTGTCCTGCGCGATGGAGTACCCATCGTCAGCGCAGATGGTGCGACGGTGGGTGGACACCAGACGATGGTGTCGGCGGTCGCGATGCACACGCACGGTCTGGGTGGCGACAGCCACGTGCGCCACGACGAGCGCGCTGCCGGTGCAGTGCTGCTGGTCGGGCCGCGCCGGGTCGTGCCGATCTGCCAACTCGCGATGCAGGAGCCGGCGCTGGTGCACGCCATGCTCGACCAGCAGCTGACGGGCCAGATGCCCGGCGATCTCGACGGCATGTTGTTGATCGCGGAGCACTACGAGCAGCAACTGGCCGCCCTCGCAGGCGTCGAGCACGCCGTGCTCGCGGCCATGGGTGGGCGGGTGGCAGTCGCGGCCACCGCGCTGTCGACGATGCAGCAACGTCGTGTCATGGAACGGCTGGTGCAGCGCGGGGCGTTGCAGCTCGCGGCGTTCACGCCCACCGACGCCGCACACGTGCTGGGCCTGCAAGCCAACTACGACGCCGTCGCGGCGACGAAGGCCGCAGAGTTGTTCGCTCGCAAGCGAGATCGCCTGGGCAAGGCGTTGGCGGCCAACGGCACCGAGGTGGCACAGCTCGCCATCGACACGCTCGTGCGACGCAGCGCAGAGGCAGTGCTGGCGGCCGCGTTCGTGCACGATGGGCTGCCGGCCGACATCGTGCGCCAACCCGTGGTGCAGGCCGCGCTCGACCGGCGCTACAGCGTGCTCACCGTGTCAGGCCTCGGGGCATCCGCCGCCGCCTACTACCCGATGGTCGCAGCCCTGCTCGGCGTCGAACCGCTGGTGCCGGCGCACGCCGATGTCGCCAACGCCGTCGGTGCCGTCGTCGGTCGGGTGCGGCTGGCGCACGAGTGCGTGATCAGTGCGCCGCAGCAGGGGCAGTACCTCGTGCACGTCGCCGGCGAGGTGCCGGCGATGTTCACCGATCTCGTTGCTGCCACGTCGTTCGCCCGCCAGCACCTTCTGGCCGCGATCGCCGGCGACATGGTCGCCGCCGGTGCCCCCGTGTTCGAGACGAACGAGCACTGGCACGAGCAGACCGTCGACCTCGGCGGTCTGCAGCTGTTCGTCGAAGGCGTGTTGACCTTGAGCGCCAGTGGTCGCCCCGAACTGGCCCGCTGACCGCGCCAGCCCCAGTCTCGAGGCCTTCATGCCCGGAGGCTGCGAGCCGGCCCCGAAGGGGTGTCAGTCGGTGTAGCGGCGGACGGTGGGCTTCTTGCCCTTGATCGTCGTCTGCTTGAGTGCGGCGATCACCTTGTCGACGCTGCGGTCGGGCACGCCGACGATGGCGAACTTCTCGGTGATCTTGATCGGCCCGATCTCGCGGCCGACGAGGTCGGTCTCGTTGGCGATGGCGCCGACGAGGTCTCCGGGTCGGATGCCGGCGTTGCGGCCCAGCGAGATGTGCACGAAGCCGGTGGCGCCGCCCTTGTCGCTGGCATGGCCGCGCTCGCCGCCGCGTTGCGGCTTGCCGCCGGCACGAACCGGGCCGCCGCCATCGGGGCGGCGCTCCATGCGGTGGCTGATGTCGGGGATGTCCTGCTCGTCGACGATGTTGCCGGCCATCTCGTGGTACAGGCGAATGGCGGCGAGCGCGATGCGCTGCGGGTTGGCCTCGCCGGAGAGCGCGTTGAGCACCGGGTAGAAGTCGTCGAGGTCGTCGGCGGCCATCGACTCGCGAATGGCAGCGACGGTCTGCTCGAGCTGAGCGGCGCGCAGGTCGGCGACCGACGGCACCTTCACGATGGTGATGGCCTGCTTGGTGAGCCGCTCGATGTTCTGCAGCAGGCGCTGCTCGCGCGGCTCGGCCAGCGTGATGGCAACACCCTCGCGACCTGCCCGGCCGACGCGACCGATGCGGTGCACGTAGCTCTCCGGTGCGGATGGCACGTCGTAGTTGACCACGTGGGTGAGCGTGTCGACATCGAGGCCACGCGCCGCGACGTCGGTGGCGACCAGCAGTTCGGCGGTGCCGTCGCGCAACCGGCTCATCACGCGATCGCGCTGCGCTTGGTCCATGCCGCCGTGCAACGCCTCGGCGCGGTAGCCGCGGGCGTTCATCGTCTCGGTGAGCTGGTCGACCTCGTGGCGAGTGCGGCAGAACACCAGTGCTCCGCCGGGCGACTCGATGTCGAGGATGCGGCCGAGTGCGGCCGGCTTGTGGTTGCGCTGCACGACGTAGGCGCTCTGGCGTACCTTGCCGGCGCTGGCCTTGGTGTCGCCACGCACGACGTTGATGCGCACGGGGTCGGTCTGGTAGCGCTTGGCGATGGAGTTGATGCGCGGCGGCATCGTGGCCGAGAACAGCACGGTCTGATGTGCGTGGGGGATGCCCTCGAGGATGCTCTCGATGTCGTCGGCGAAGCCCATGTCGAGCATCTCGTCGGCCTCGTCGAGCACCACCATCTTGATGCCGTCGAGGTTCAGTGAACCGCGACCGATGTGGTCGATGATGCGGCCGGGTGTGCCGACCACGATGTGCACGCCGCGATCGAGCGCCTGCAGTTGCCGGAAGATCGGCTGGCCGCCGTACACCGGCACGCACTTCGCGCCGAGGTCCTTGCCGTAACGGAAGAACGCTTCGCTGACCTGCATGGCCAGTTCGCGTGTTGGGACGAGCACCAGGGCGACCGCCTTGTTGGCGGCGCGCCCATCGATGAGCTGCAGCGCGGGCAGCGCAAACGCGGCGGTCTTGCCGGTGCCGGTGGCGGCTTGCCCGAGCAGGTCTTTGCCGGCCATCAGGTAGGGGATGGTCTCGCGCTGGATGGGCGTGGGCTCTTCGTAGCCCAACTCGTCGAGTGCCTTGAGCAGCTCGGGCCGCAGGCCCAGCGAGGCGAACCCGTTCTCTGCCGCAGGGCTTGCCTCGGCCTGTGTGTCTGCGACGGTCACTTCCGTCTCGGTGTCGTCGCTCTGGACGCTGTCACTGTGTGCTTCCACGGTGTCTCTCATTTCATGAATCACTCAACGATAGAGGCAGCTGGAGCCGTTCGCCTGTGACACCGGGCGAACAAGCGGCCAGCCGGAGGAGGCGTCACGGCGCGGCGAAGCTGCCGGCGACCGCTCGGTGGAGGGCCTGGTCGAGCTCGGAGCACAGGATGTCGGCGTGGTCGCTGCTGAAGACGAGCGGTGGCTTGATCTTGATCACGTTGTCGTGAGGGCCGTCGGTGGAGATGAGCACGCCGCGATCACGGAGGCGATTCGCGACCTCGGCAGCCACGGTGGTGGCAGGGGCCTTCGTGGCCCGGTCGCTGACCAGGTCGATGCCCAGGTACAACCCTGCACCACGCACGTCGCCGATCGCGCCGTGGTGCTGGGCCAACTGCTGCAAGCGGGTGAGCAGGTGGTTGCCGATGGTGAGCGCCCGGCTCTGCAGACCCTCGGCATCGATCACGTCGAGCACAGCCATGCCGGCGGCGCACGAGACGGGGTTGCCGCCGAACGTGTTGAACCACTCCATGCCGTTGGCGAACGCCGACGCCAGCGCCGGTGTGGTGACCACCGCGCCCAGCGGATGACCATTGCCGATCGGCTTGCCCAACGTGACGATGTCGGGCACGACGCCCTGTGACTGGAAGGCCCACATCGACGTGCCGACGCGACCGAAGCCCACCTGCACCTCGTCGGCGATGCACACCGCGCCGGCGGCACGAGCGTGGTGGTACGCCGCAGCGAGGTATCCGTCGGGGAACACCACCTGGCCACCGCAGCCGCTGATGCTCTCGGCGATGAACGCCGCCGGGCCCTTGCCGTTGCGCTCGAGCGCGGAGCCGGCGGCGGTGGCAACCGATCGCGCGTAGGCCGCGCCGTCGTTGCCGTGGGCGCCGCGATACGGGTCGGGGAGTTCGGCGAGGTGCACGTGGGGCGACCTGCCGGCGCCCCCCTTGCGGTTGAACTTGTACGCGCTGATCTCGACCAGGTCGTTGGTGTTGCCGTGGTAGCCCCACTCGAGGGCGACGACATCGTGGCGGCCGGTGACAGTGCGGGCGATTCGCAGCGCGAGCTCATTGGCTTCGCTGCCCGAGTTGGTGAAGTACACGACACGAAGCGGTTCCGGAAACGTGGCGGCAAGTCGTTCGGCGTAGTCGAGGATGGTGCGGTGCAGGTAGCGCGTGTTGGTGTTGAGCAGCGCCGCCTGGCGGGCGATGGCCTGCACCACGTGCGGGTGAGCGTGGCCGACGTGCGCGACGTTGTTGACGCAGTCGAGGTAGCCGCGGCCGGTGTGGTCGTAGAGCCAGGCGCCTTCGCCGCGCACGATCGACAGGTGATGCAAGTAGCTGGTGGACAGCGAGGCGCCGAGGTCGGCGGCACGGCGCGGCTCCAGCGCAGCCGGCTGATCGGAGCGGTGATCGGCGAACGTCTCGGGGGCCAAGCGGATCAGGAGGTTCGCGTCGGGCACGATCGACTTCCAGATGGCCATCCGGCTGGGTTCGCCGGCGCCTTCGAAGTTGCCGTCGAACCCCACCTCGGGGTCGGCCATCAGGTCGGTCATGATCTGCACGTGCACGTGCGGCGCCCAGCCGCCGTTCACCGTGTGGTCGCCGATGAAGCCGACCACGTCGCCGGCAGCGACCTGCTGGCCCTGCCGCACGAAAGTGAGGGTGGCGCGCGACAGATGGCCGTAGAGCACCCAGAACGGAGTGCCGTCGCCGGTGAGGTGGCGCAGGACCACGGTGGGGCCGTAGTCGTACGCCATGTCGTTGTCGACAACGGTTTCGATGGTGCCCGGCAGCATCGCATGCACCGTGGTGCCCTCGCCGATGAACAGGTCGATGCCAGTGTGCACGGAGCGCGGTTCGGGAGCGTCGGTGTGGAACTGCTCACCCGCGTAGCACGAACGGTCCTCGTCGTACCGGCCGACGACCACCGCTGCTTCCACGGCGTCCATCTGGGCCCGCATCCAGTCCCACGACTCGACAGGATCGGTGAAGCGCGTCGCCGGCGCGCCGTCGGCGAGGCTGATGACCACGCGACCTGCGCGGCGCAGATCGAGCGGCAGCACGGCTGCCGGCCGGCAATCGGCCGACTGCAGCCAACTCACGATGCGGTCGTGCTGTGGCACCGGCGCGAGCCCGGCGGCCTCGCGGGCGGCGAAGTGCAGGAACTCGGGCCGCAGGCTCATCAGGCGCCGCAACAGGCGGAGGGCGGACGCCTGGGAGACCAAGAGGTACTCGTTGTCGGGGAAGTCGCGACTGCGGTGCAGCGAGATCACGAAGCTCATCGCCAGGCGCGTGGCCGCCAGGTCGTACAGCACGCGCAGCTCCTCGGCGGTGAGCGGGAACTCGCTGACGTAGCCGCTGATGATGTCGCGGCCGGCCGCCACGACATCGTCGACGTCGAGCAGGCCGTAGGCAAGGGTGACGGCGAGCTCGTTGACCTGACGAGCGAAGACCATGTCGCCGAAGTCGATCAGGCCGCTGACGTCGAGGTCGCTGACGTTGGAGCTGGGGGTGCCGGTGGTCGTGTGCTCGTCGACGAGCACGTTGTAGTCGTTGGCGTCGTGGTGCACGACCGCGCCGCGCAGCATCGGCAGCAGTGGCACCACGCGTTGGCTGTGCCGGCGGAACGCGGCCTCGATGACGGCACGATCATCCGTGTTGGCGATGCCGGCGGCCCACGGTCGGACGGCCTGCGCGGCATCGAGGTTCCACAGGAAGTCGGGCTTGTGTGCGGCAGGGTGACCGAAGCCGTGCAGCCCCTTCGACACGCGGCCCATGAACCGCCCCAGCTGGTGGCGCAGGTGCGGGGACTGCGGCACGGTTGCATAGGGGGCGCCGCGCACGAACGTGACCGCGCGCAGCAGGTTGCCCTGGTGTTGCACGATGCCGGGCGGCAGCACGCGGGGAAGCGGCAGCGTGGGGTCGACCGCTGCCAGGTGCTGCAACGCAGCGTGCTGCAGTTCCAGCGTGGATCGTTGCTCCGCTTCGTTGGCGATCTTCACCACGTGATCGCCCACCTGCACGTTCTGGTCGCGCTCGCTGTCGAGATCGCGCAGTGGGCCACTGATGCCGAAGTGCTCGCGGGCGAGTCGTGCCACTTCGTCGTCGGTGAGGGTGGGCTTCGGTGAGTCGAACACGGAAGTCTGCATGCGGCGAGCAGCCTAAACGTCGCTGCTGAGTGCGTGGGGGTGGTCCCGGCTGCGCGGTAGGGTCGGCAGCCATGCCCGATCGCGTCGTCATCACTGGGACCGGCCTGTTCACACCGCCGTTCTCCATCTCCAACGAGGAACTGGTGGCGTCGTTGACCGTCGCGGTCGAGGAGTGGAACGCGGAGCGTGCGGCGCAGATCGCCGAGGGGACCGTGGCCGCGCGGCCGGTGCCAGATGCGGAGTTCATCGAGCGCGCCTCGGGCATCAAGAGCCGCTACGTGATGGAGAAGTCGGGCGTGCTCGACCCACAGCGGCTGCGCCCGCACCTCCCCACTCGCAGCGAGGACGAGCTGGGTCTGCAGGCCGAGATGGCCCTCCCCGCGATCCACGAAGCGCTGGCCCAGGCCGGCCGCCGTGCCGACGAAGTGGACTGCGTGATCGTCGGTTGCTCGAACCTGCAGCGTGCGTACCCTGCCGTGGCGATCGAGATCCAGCATGCGCTCGGCGCCGGTGGCTGGGCGTACGACATGAACGTGGCCTGCTCGTCGGCAACCTTCTCGATGCAGGCCGGTGTCGATGCGCTGCTCAACGGTTCCGCCGACTGCGTGGTGGTGGTGCACCCGGAGATCACGTCGGGCCACAACAACTTCGCCGCTCGCGATCACCACTTCATCTTCGGCGACGCCTGCACCGCAGTGGTGCTGGAACGAGCCGAGGATGCGATTGCCGGCGAGCAGTGGGAGGTGCTGCGCGGCCGTCTGCTGACGAAGTTCTCCAACAGCATCCGCAACGACTTCGGCTTCCTCAACCCCAGCGAGGACACTGAGCGCGATCCTGCTGAGCTCGTCTTCCGCCAGCGGGGCCAACAGGTGTTCAAGGAGGTCTGCCCGATGGTGGTGGGCCACATCAACGAACAGCTGCAGGCGCTCTCACTGGAAGCTTCGCAAGTGCGCCGCTTCTGGCTGCACCAGGCCAACTTGAAGATGAACCAGCTGATCGCGAAGGGTGTGCTCGGCCGAGTGCCCGACGAGGACGAAGCCCCGGTCATCCTCGACCGCTACGCCAACACGTCGTCGGCCGGGTCGGTGATCGCGTTCCACCTCTGCCGTGACGGCATGGTGGCCGGCGACATCGGCGTGATCTGCAGCTTCGGTGCCGGGTACAGCATCGGCAGCCAGGTGATCCGCCGGCTCTGACCGAGCGACCGCTCATGCATCACACCTTGATGCGGGCGTTGGTGGGGTCGTACAGCGGGCGCAACGACACCGTGGCCGGGTGCTCGGCGCCGTTGACCTCCACCGTCCACGAACCGTCGGCGAGCCATGCGGGAGTGATGGTTGCGCCGTTGCCCTCCACCATCGCGAGACCGCAGGCGCCCCCGAGCGTGTGGCCGTAGGAGGCGGCGCGGATGTAGCCGACGGCAGTGCCGTCGCGGCGCAACACCTCCGCGTGGTACATCAGCGGCTCTGGGTCGTCGAGCAGCACCGAGACCAGCCGGCGCTGCAGTGCGCCGGCTTCGCGACGGGCCAGCACCGCCTCGCGACCCACGAAGCCGCCCGGCTTGTCGAAGGCGAGCGCGAACCCGAAGCCGGCTTCCAGCGGCCCATCGGTGTTGTCGATGTCGTGCCCGTAGTCGCGGTAGCCCTTCTCCATCCGCAGGCTGGCCAGGGCTTTCAGGCCCGCATGCCGCAGCCCGAATTCGGCCCCTGCCGCGACGATGCGATCGTGCACGTGGATGGCCTGCTCGGTGGGCACGTACAGCTCGTAGCCGAGCTCGCCGAGGTAGGTGATGCGGGCGCACAGCACGCGGGCGAACCCGAGGTCGATCTCGCGGGCGGCGCGGAACGGGAGTGCGTCGTTCGACAGGTCGGCGGTGGTCAACGACTGCAACAGCTCGCGCGAGCGTGGCCCCTGCACGTTGAGCTGTGCGTACGCGCCGGTGACGTCGGTGACGAACGCGTGCCCACCCAGCCCGCAGGCTCGTGAAAGCTGCGACTCGACGTGGCGATGGGCGGTGTCGGTGGCAACCACGAGGAACGAGTCGTCGGCCAACTTGGTGACGGTGAGGTCTGCCTCCAGCGTGCCCCGCTCGTTGAGCCACTGCGTGTAGGTGATCTGGCCGGAAGCGCCGTTGACCGAGTTGCCCGACATGCGATCCAGCACCTCCCCGGCATCGCGGCCCTGCACCCGGAACTTGGACATGAAGCTCATGTCCATCAGCACCACGGCCTCGCGGCAGGCGCGATGCTCGGCCGCCCACTGCGCCCACCACGATGGGCGCCCCCATGTGAGCGGGCCGCCATCGGGAGCGGCCGCCGGGCCGGCGTACCAGTCGGCGCTCTCCCAGCCGCTCACGTCGCGCAGGTACGCGCCGTGCTCGACCAATCGCGCGTGCAGCGGTGAGAGCTTTGCGCCGCGCGCTGTCTGCAGTGCCTTGTTCGGGTAGTGGCACTCGTACACCATGCCCAGCGACTCGACCGTGCGGGTGCGCCGGTACTCGGGGTTGGCCTGGTACGGGTGGAGGCGGTCGGGATGTATGGCGGTGACATCCGCCCCCGGGTCGCCGTCGACGATCCAGTGCGCGACCAGCCGGCCCAGCCCACCACCGGTGAGGATGCCGATCGAGTTCAACCCGGCAGCAACGAAGTAGTTGCGCACCTCGGGGGCGGGCCCGATGATGGGGCGTAGGTCGGGCGTGAAGCTCTCCGGCCCGCAGAAGAACGTACGGATGCCCGTGTCGAGCGACTTCGGCACGCGGCTCATCGCCGCCTCGACGTAGGGGCCCATGCGATCCCAGTCGGGCTGGATCGAGGTGAACGACGAGTCGGCGGGAATGGCGCCCACGTTCCAGGGTGCGCATTCCTTTTCGAACAAGCCGATCATCAGCCCGCCCACTTCCTCGCGGTAGTAGCCGTAGTTCGCCGGATCCTCGATGACCGGCCACGACGGGTCGAGGCCGGGCATGTGCTCGGTGATGAGGTAGTAGTGCTCGGCAGCCTGCAGCGGAATCGAGACACCGGACCGGGCGCCCAACTGTCGCGCCCACATGCCGGCTGCGTTGACCACGTACTCGCACTCGATGATGCCCTGGTCGGTGAGCACACCACTGACGGCGCCGTCGCGCATCAGCACCTCGAGCACCGACACGCCTTGAGCGATCCTGACGCCGGTCTGACGGGCACCCTTGGCCATCGACATGGTCGCGTCGACGGGGTTCACCCGACCGTCCTCCGCCACGTAGAAGCCCGCCAGCAGGTCGTCGGTGCGGGCGAGCGGGAACATGTCGGCCACCTCGCGCGGCGACAGCTCGTGCACGTCGACCCCGCAGTAGCGGTTGAACGTGCTCACGCGTCGGTACTCCTCCAGCCGCCCTGCGTCAGCGGCCAGTTCGATGAAGCCCACCGGCTTGAAGCCGGTGGCCAGCCCGGTCTCGGCCTCCAGGTTGGCGTAGAGGTCGCGGGTGTACTTGCGCAGTTCGGTGGAGGTCTCGGAGGTGGAACCGAACGTCACCATCAGGCCGGCGGCGTGCCAGGTGGTGCCGGAGGTGAGCTGATCGCGCTCCACGAGCACCGTGTCGGTCCAGCCGAGGTGCCCCAGGTGATATGCGATCGAGGTACCGATGATGCCGCCACCGATCACGACCACTCGGGCGCGCGGCGGGAGCGTGGAGGAAGTGGGCTGGCTCACGATCAGTCATTGAAGCACGCGCTCGCGTCGTTGGGCGGACGACCGGGTGGGTACGGTGCCCGGCATGACCGATACCGCCGCTTCCAACGACGCTGCCCCTTTGGACGACGCAGCCCTCGTTGCCCTGGCCTGCCCCATCATCAACGCGTGCGGCCCGGCGTTCTACTTCGCGCCGGCCACCGCCGCCCGAGGTGCGCAGCTCGGGCTCGACCCCGTGCAGTTCTACGCGCTGGGTCGCGGTGGTGTGTTGGGCGACGTGGAACCGCCGGTCGTCTCGGCCGCATTCGGCTACTTCAATCCGGGCATGGTGGCCGGGCTGTGGAACACGGCTCGCAGCATCGTCGCGCCGCGCGTGGCCGGCGCCGCGTACATGGAGTGCTGCGCGGAGCACGGGCGTGGTGCGCTGGCCGACGTGGCCGGTCTCGCAGGGTTCGTCGCTGCCGCCGAGAAGGTGCTCGCCGCCAGTGACGGAGATGCGTTCGCGCTCTTCGCCGGTGCCGCCGCCGAGCCGGCGGCCGCCGACCTACCCGGTCGCGCGATGCAGCTGGTCACCATTCTGCGCGAGTACCGGGGCAGTGCGCACCTGGTGGCGCTGCGCTCGGCGGGAGTGAGCAGCAAGGATGCACACTTCGTCAAGCGCCCTGCCGACATCGGGCTGTTCGGCTGGACCGACGCCGACGCGCCCACGATCGACGAGGCGCTGGTGGCCGCGATGGCCGACGCCGAGGCGCTGACCGACCGCCTGGTCGCGCCTGCCTTCGCGGTGCTGGCCGACGATGAACGGGCGGCGCTCGTGAACGGTCTGCAGGCCATTCAGGTGGCACTTGGCGCCTGGCGCGGCCGGGCGCGGATAGTCTTCGGCATTGATCCACAGGGGTGCCGGATGAGTGTCTTCGACAAGCAGCGAGGCATGTTCACCGCCGTTCGGGCGTACATGCAGGGAGCCTTTCCCGCCGACGACCCGATGATCGGCGCGATGCTCGGCACTCACTCCACGTCGTTCAGCAACCAGACCTACGCCGTCGCCGTGTCGCAGGGGCTGTTGGCGCTGCAGGCCCTCGACAAGAAGCTGCAACCGTCGAAGCCGTTGGCATGGTTGCGGCCCAGCGACATCGCGTCGGCCACCATCTGGGGCGAGGGTGGCGGCTTTCGCGAGTGGCTGGCCACCAACTCCGAGTTCCAGCTGCGGTTCACCACCACCGGTGGCGACAAGTACAAGATCATGGCCCTGGGTGGTTGGTCGATGGCGAAGATGATGGGTCAGGAGTACATCGACGGCTTGGAGGCCGTCGGCGCCTGGCTCGATCGTGCTCGCGGCTGAGCGGCCGGGCCCTCCACGAACCCGGTGTGACCACCGTGCGCCGGCGGCCCCGCCCCACGGAGGGAACGGAACCGCCGGCAATGGTCAGCGTGTGACGATGATGAGGAGCGGGTTGCTGGTCGAACCGTTGATCGACGCCGTACCCGAGTACTGGCTGCGCACGATGTGCACGCCGACGGTGAGGTTGCTGCCCAGTTGCAGCGTCGCCACTCCGTTGATCACCGGAGCCGAACCGATGGCCCTGCCGTCGAGGGTGAACGTGACGTTGCCGGTGGCTGCAGCAGGGCTGTTGAGCGCCACGTAGGCCGTGAGCTTCGGGCCCGGCTGGCCACGCTTGACCACGAACTTGCTGCTCCAGAGCAGGGTGCCCGACGAGGCCTTGGTGACCGTGACGGTGGTGGGCGCCGAGACGCTGCCGGCGATGGTGTTCGAGTCGGCGTATCGGGCGGTGTACACGTGCGCACCGGCCGGTGTGTCGGCCGGCAGCTGGAAGGTGGCCGAACCACCGACCAGTGACACCGTCGCCAGCACCACGTCGTCCTGCAGGATGTCGACCGCGCCGCTGGCAGAACTGGCGTCGCTGAGCGAGACAGAAGCCGTGAGCGTGGCCACCTGCGGGCCGCCGAAACGTTGCGAGCTGCGGTTGCTGGAGAGCGTGGTGGCGGACGTGACCCGGTTGTCGACCACCTGTACCGGGATGGTGACGGTGGTGTTCGACGGGCTGGCCACCAGTACCAGCGACTGAGCACCGACCGGGGTACCCGGTGGCACGATCATGTCGAGCGCGACAGCACCGGCAACCACTGGCATCTGCACCGCGGGCACACCACCGATCGATGCCGAGATGCTGGTGTTCGGCGGTGAGCCGACGCTGGTGAGATCGAGGCCCGAGACGTTGAACGTGAGGTGCTGGCCGATCGAGGCAGTCGTCGGCAGTGGCGACACGCCCACCGCTTGCCGCGCGAAGTCGGGCTGCAACGGCGAGTTGGCCGTGATGTAGGAGATCCACGCGTCACGGTCGATGAGGCCCGAGTCGCGCACGTTCGTGCCTTGGCTGAAGACGCGGAAGTTGTCGCCACCCAGAGCCAGGAAGGAGAACGTGCCCACCCGGTACCCGGCTGCGGGGTCGATGGGCTGTCCGTCAACGGTGATCGACGTGATGCGTGAACCCTCGGCGAGCGATGCGTCGAAGGTGTAGGTGACGTTCTCGGAGAGCCCGAGCTGCAGGTACGGGCGCGACGGGATGGTGCCGTCGGGGTTCCTCTGCCACTGCTGCTCGAGGAGCGTCTTGAACTGGGCGCCGGTGAGCGTGATGGTCCACAGGTTGTTGACGAACGGAAGGACGTTGTTGGCCTCCGCGTAGGTGACGACCCCGTCGGGCGAGTAGCACAGCTCGCTGCGCAGGCCCCCGGGGTTCACCACGCCGATCGTGGCGCCACCGCGCGCCGGGTCGCCGAGCGAGCTGACCATCGAGTCGGCGACCAGGTCGCCGATCGTCGACTCCCTCGAGCGGTCATCACGACCGCCACCGACCAGAACGCAAGGACCGGTGCCGGTGAAGGCGGTGGTGATGTCGGCGGCGACGCTGCCCACCGGCACGTTGCCGACGGCTGCCGAGTAGGCGAGCGCGGCATCGACGATGGTCTTCACGGCTGCCACCCGCGGGTACGTGGCGACGAGGGTGGCGTCGGGGGTGGTGGTGCGAGCGACGTTCGCAACCGTGTACGAAGCAACGGCGTGCGTGGTGGTGTCGACGGTGAGCACCACCTTGCCGACGTTCTCGCCGTAGGAACCGGTCTGCAGCAGCGGGCGAGTACGAGTGGGGTCGCCGGGAACGGGGCCGTCCCAGGCATAGGCCTTGTGGGTGTGGCCGGTGAAGATCGCGTCGACGAGGGCGCTCGTCTGGTTCACGATCTTGGCGAACATGCCACCCTTGGCGAGCTCTTGAGCGAGGGAGGACGGGGGTGTGCCGTCGGATGCGCCCTCGTGGTACTCGGCGACCAGGATGTCGGCTTCACCGTTGGCCGGGTTGCCATCGCTGAGCTCAGCGGCAACTCGGTTCACCGCGTCGACGGGATCGCCGAACGTGAGACCGACGACGCCGCCGGGTGAGACGAGCGAGGGGGTCTCCTGCGTGACGGCGCCGATGACACCGACGGTCTGGCCACCGACGGTGAGCAGCGCGTACTCCGGCAGCACGGTGTCGCCGCCGCTGTCGTAGATGTTGGCCGCGAGGAAGGCGAACTGCGCGTTGGCGCCACCATTGATGATGCGGCCGGTGAGATCGAGAAAGCCTTGATCCAGCTCGTGGTTGCCCACGGCGGAGGCATCGAGGTCGAGCGCGTTGAGCACGTCGATCGTCGGTTGATCACCTTGGACAGCGGATGCGAACAAGCTGGCACTGACGTTGTCGCCGGCGGCGAGCAGGGCGGTGTTGGCCTCGCCGGCGGCGGCCCGGAGCATTTCGACGGTGCCGGCCCACTTGACGGTGTTCGCGTCGATGCGGCCGTGGAAGTCGTTGATGTTGAGGAACGTCAGGTCGACCTGGCCGGGGCCGGCAACGGCCGGCGCGGCACTGGTGGGGGAGTGGACGGTGACGAGGCCGGCGGCTGCGGCAACGACGCAGACGACACCCCAGCGCCGGGTACGGGACGATCTCATGAGCTCACCCTTCGAGAAGAAGTTGTAGGGAAACCGGCAACACCCCCACCCAGGCGCTGTCGGACGTGATCCTATGCCCGTTGCGAAACCCCCCTGAACGGCGTCCGGGGCGGCCGCGTCGGACGGTGCCGAGGCTGGCCTATGGTGGGCGCATGAAGGAGCTCATCTACCACCGCCTGCTGTTGCCCGCCGTCGCCGCCAACGCCGACCGTCCCTGTGCCACCAATGCCGGTACCGGCGTGGGCACCACGTTCGCCGAGCACCTGTACAACGTGAGCACGACCATCGGCGGCTTGCAGAGCCTTGGCGTCGGCCGCGGCGACCGGTTCGCGGTGATGACGCTCAACTCTGTCGAGTACCTCGAGCTGTACCACGCTGCGTTCCTCGGCGGCGGCGTGGTCAACCCGCTCAACCTCCGCTTTGCCCCCAAGGAGCTGGCGTACGTGCTGCGCGACTCGGGCACCAAGGTGTGCTTCGTCGACGCCTTCTTCGCCGGTCTCATCGACTCGGTGAAGGAGGAGGCCGGTCTCGAGCACGTGGTGCTGGTGGGCGGCGGCGACGTGCCCCACACGGTCAGGCACGCCGATCTGCTCGCCGCGGCCGACGCCGTCATCCCCGACGAAGGCGAAGAGACCGATCCGGTCGTGCTGATGTACACCGGTGGTACCACCGGCCTGCCCAAGGGCGTGCTGCTCGACCAGCGTGCCGAGATGCTCAACGCGTACCACGTGTTCACCCGCCTGCAGTTCGATCGCAGCACCGTCAACCTCATCCAGACCCCGATGTTCCATGCCGCGTCGATGTTCGGGGTGCTGGGTGGGCCGGCACAGGGTGCGCACTCCGTGATCCAGCCGATGTTCGAACCGACGGCCGTGATGAAGACGGTGCGTGCCTACCAGCCCACCAGCACCGTCATGGTGCCGACGATGATCGGCATGACCATGGCCCACCCCGACTTCACGCCCGACGGGCTGAGCAGCTTCACCGACCTGGTCTACGGCGCCTCGCCGATGCCGCAGGCCTTGCTCGAGAAGCTGCTCGCGCTGTACCCCGACACCAACATCTGGCAGGGCTACGGCATGACCGAGAGCTCCAGCGTGCTCAGCTTCCTCGGCCCCGACGAGCACCGCGCCGGTGGCAAGTACCTGCGCTCCGCCGGCAAGCCGGCGATGGGGGTGGTGTTCTCCATCCAGGACGACCATGGCAACCTGCTGCCCGTCGGCACGCCGGGCGAGGTGTGCGCACGTGCCGGCAACTTCATGATCGAGTACTGGAACAAGCCCGAGGCCACGACCGAAGCCTTTCGCGGCGGTTGGTACCACAGCGGCGATGCCGGCTACCTCGACAGCGACGGCTACCTGTTCCTGGTCGACCGGGTGAAGGACATGATCGTCACCGGTGGCGAGAACGTGTACTCCACCGAGGTGGAGAACGCGATCGCCAGTCACCCGGCCGTGCTGCAGGTGGCGGTGATCGGCATCCCCAGCGACCAGTGGGGTGAAGCCGTGCATGCGGTGGTCGTGCTGAAGGAGGGGCTCACTGCCACCGCCGCCGAGCTCATCGACCACTGCCGCGACGCGATCGCCGGTTACAAGCTGCCCAAGAGCGTCGAGTTCCGCACCGAGCCGCTGCCGCTGTCGGGCGCGATGAAGGTGCTCAAGAAGGATCTGCGCGAGCCGTACTGGGAAGGCCACGACCGCAAGGTGAACTGAGCCGTCCACCCGGCACGCACGCAGCCCGTGCGAGGCCCCGGTATACAGTCCGGCTGATGCCCGTTCCAGCCCGGCCGATGCCCGTGTCAGCCCGGCCGATGAGGGAGTGGTTGGTGGCGGCCGATGATCGGACGGGCGCGTTCGAGGTGGCCGCTCTGCTCACGGCGGTGGTCGGCCCGATCACCGTGAGCGTGGGTCGCGCCCCGGACGGCAGTGGCGTGGTGGATCTGGGGTCGCGGGCCGCGACCGTGGTGGCTGCCGGCGACCGCGCGCGCAGCGTGGACGACACCCCCTCTCGTTGGACGGCGCACAAGATCGACTCCACGTTGCGCGGCCACTGGGCGGCGGAGCTGTCGGCGCGTCGAGCCGCGACGGGCCGCCGGCTGGTGCTGCTGCCCGGGTGGCCGGAGATGGGTCGCACATGTGTAGGAGGCCAGGTGCTGGTGCACGGCGAGCCGATCGGGAGCCCGCTCGACGCGCTGCCGGGGGCTGCGCTGCTGGCCGATGCCGACGCGCTGCGGGCCTGGTTGCGGGGAAGCGGCTCGATGGCCGTGTGCGACGTACCGGATGCCGTGTCGCTGAGCGACCTGGCACGCGAGTTGGCGGAAGCCGACGTGTTGCTCGCCGGGCCGGCCGGCCCCCTCGGAGCGGTGTTCGCTGCCAGGTTGGGCACGCGCCCGAACGTGCCGACGCCGTCAATCGCCGGCACGGCGATGGTCGTGTGCGGGAGTGCCAACGCCGTGTCGCGCGAACAGATCCTTCGGTTGGCTGCCGCGCGGCCCGACATCGAGATCGTGTCGGCCCCGGCAGCGCAGGGGCCGTTGCACGCCGACGTCGCCGCCGACCTCGCAGCACGCGCCCGCGGCCGGTTCGAGTCGTGCGCTCCCGACAACCTCGTGATCATCGGTGGGGACACGGCTGCGGCGTTCCTGGGTGATGCCCCGCGACGGGTGGGCGGCTTCGCGGCGTCGGGCATGCCATGGAGTCGCGCCGCCGACGACTCGGGGCCGCTGGTGATCACCAAGGCCGGCGGCTTCGGCGATGCCGATGCGCTGGTGCGGTTGCTCGCCGAGGCGCGGTGAGCCGGCGCTACCGTACGACCGATGAGCGCTTCGCGAGACCGGGAATGAGCGCACCGCTGGCGATCACCATGGGTGATGCCTCCGGCATCGGGCCCGAGATCGTGCTGCGCCGCTTCTGCGAGGGCGGCCTCGGCGACGACGTCGTCGTGTACGGCGACGCTTCGATCCTGCGGCACGGCGCATCGTTGCTGGGGCTCGATGTCGACTGGGCGCGGCTGCCGATCGTGGATCTCGCGCTGTTGACCGCTGCCGACCACCGGCCCGGCCAACTGGATGCTGCATCGGGCGCGGCGGCGCGGGCCTACGTGGAGCGGGCGACTCGTGATGCGCTGGCCGGCACGGTGGCCGGCATCGTCACGATGCCGATGAACAAGGAGGCGACTCAGCTCTCCGACCCAGCGTTCGTCGGTCACACCGAGCTCATCGCCGGTCTCTGCGGCGTGCAGAAGGTGACGATGATGCTCACCACGAGGCTGCCCGGCGGCCCGCTCGCCGTCACACACGTGAGCACTCACGTCTCGTTGGCGACCGCCATCGAACGAGTGCGTCGCGAGCGGGTGCTCGACGTGATCCACCTCACCAACGACGTGCTGGGTCGGTTCCTCGACCGACCGCGCATCGCCGTGTGCGGCCTCAACCCTCATGCCGGCGAGCACGGCCTGTTCGGTGGCGAGGACATCGAGCACATCGCGCCCGCGATCGCGGCGGCGGTGGCGGAGGGCATCGACGCCTCCGGCCCGCACCCGGCCGACACGGTGTTCTACCAGGCGGTGCATCGTGGCCGATACGACGCGATCGTGTGCATGTACCACGACCAGGGGCACGGCCCGATGAAGCTCCTCGCCTTCGACACCGGCGTCAACGTGACGCTCGGGCTGCCCATCGTGCGCACGTCCGTCGACCACGGCACCGCCTTCGACATCGCGTGGAAGGGTGAGGCGTTCACCGACTCGCTGCAGCACGCGCTCGACTACGCACGCATGCTCGTCGGCCCCTGATCGGCCAGCGGGTTCGTAGGCGACCGATCAGGCGTGTAGCAACGCATCGATCTGGCCCATGGCGGCCCGCATTCCCTCTTCCATTCCCATCGTCACCAGCTGCTCCATCGCCTCCAGCGAGGCGAAGGTCGTCACGACCTGCATGTCGGTGCCGCCACCATCTCGCGGCGCGAGGTGCACCGTGCAGTTGGTGGTCGGCAGCGATGGATCGGGGCGTCCGTCGCCATCGGCGAAGCCGTCCTCGAACTGGAGGTGGTGAGGGGCGTCGACCGCGACGACTCGCCACCATCCGTGCGGCCGATCACCCTCTGGGCCGGTCATGTAGTAGTTGACGGTGCCGCCGGGGAGAAGTCGTGCTCGACGACTGTTGCCGGGTAGGTGGGTGGCCCCCACCAGCGCTCGAGCTGGCGAGGGTCGTTCCACACCTGCCACACCCGCTCGACGGGTGCGTCGAACGTGGCGTTGATGGTCATCGTCAAGGACTCGGCGTCCTTCAGGATGTTGGTGACGGTCATTGCGGTGCTCCTCCTTCGGGCTCGGCGAGGATGTCGCCGAGCCGGTCGATGCGTGTTCGCCAGATGGACTCGAGTTGGTCGAGCAGCTGCGCTGCGGTGCGCAGCGCGCGGATGTCAGTGCTGACGATCTGCTCGCGGCCGCGACGGTGCTTGGTGACCAACCCGGCCGCAGCGAGCACGGTCACGTGCTTCTGGACGGCGGCAAAGCTCATCGGGTACTGGTGGGCGAGCGCCGACACCGACGACTCGGTACGCAGCGTGCGCGCCAGGATGTCGCGCCGCGTGGCATCGGCGAGTGCGTGGAACACTCGATCCACTTGCTCCTGGCTCGGGAGCACCTTGCGCAACTCATCTACAACCATATGGTTGTACGTTAGCACAAGTGGAGCGCGAGTGGGGACCCCTGGCGGGCAGACTCGGGACGTAAGACCATGCCCTCGGCGGGCCTTGGTACTGCACTGTTGTCACTGTGAACGAAGCGTCGTTGTCGAACCGGCTGTCCGGTTCACGACGCTGGCACCTGGGGACGCGGAATGGCTGAGGGTTTGGATCTCGACATGCTCGAGATGACGTTGGCGGCGATCAAGGAGTTCGCCGAGCGGGAACTGCCGGAGAACCTGCTCATCGAGCTGGACGAGCGCGATGAGTTCCCGGCGGCAGCGGTGAAGAAGATGTGCAGCGACGAGCTGGGCGTGCAGCTGCTGTTCATCGAGGAGGAACACGGTGGCATGGGCGGCAACGCGTTCGACGTGTACCGCGTGTGTGCCGAGATGGCGGCGATCGATCTCGGTGTGGCCACTTCCGTGCTCGCCACCTTCTTGGGCAGCGATCCGATCCTGATGGGTGGGACGCCGGAGCAGATCCACCACTGGATGAGCCGCATCGCCAACGAAGGCCTGATGATGGCCTACGGCGCCACCGAACCCGAGGCCGGGAGCGACCTCGGCTCGCTGAAGACCGTTGCGGTGCCGGTGGAGACCGACGGCGTCGTCACCGGCTATCGCATCACCGGCAAGAAGCAGTGGATCAGCAACGGCGCGGTGGCCGACCTGTACACGATCCTTGCCAATGCGCCAGGCGGGCCTACGTGGTTCGTGCTGGAGCACGATCTGCCCGGGTTCGACAAGGCCAAGCCGGAGAACAAGCACGGCATCAGGCTGTCGAACACCGCGGCGCTGTTCCTCGACGACGTCTACGTGGATGCCGACCGCCTGGTCGGCACGGTCGAAGGGCAGGGCCTGTTCCAGGCGCAGCTGGTCTTCGGCTACACCCGCTTGATGGTGGCCGCGTTCGGCCTGGGGGCGGGTTGGGCTGCGCTCGATCGCGCCATTCCGTACTCTGCGGAGCGCATCCAGGCCGGCAGCCCGCTGTCGCAGAAGCAGGGCTACACGCACAAGCTGATCGTGCCGCACGCGGTGCGCCTGGAGGCCGGCCGCGCCTACATCGAGGAGACTGCCGAGCGCATCGACCGCGGTGGCGAGGGAACCCTCAACACGGAAGGGGCGATCGCCAAGTACGTCTCCACCGAGGCCGGCAACGCCGCTGCCGATGCGGCCATCCAGGCCTTGGGCGGATACGGCTACACCCACGAGTACATGGTGGAGAAGATCAAGCGCGATGTGCGCATCACCACCATCTACGAAGGCACCTCCGAGATCATGGAGATGACGATCAGCCGCGACCGCTGGCAGCAGCACTTGAAGTCCAGTGGTGGGTACTACCGCGATCAGGCCACCGAGCTGGAGGCCCTCGATCAGCGGTTGCCGCAGGTGGGCGCGGGCATCGCGGCCTTGGCGCACAGGGCGCTGGCCGAGTTGATGGAAGTGGCGCGAATCGGTCGGCTCACCCGCAACCAGCACGTGCTGCTGCGCCTGGGCGAACTGGTGGCGATCACCGAGTGCAGCGCAGCCTTGGCCCGGCGGGCGGCACGTGCCGCCGATGGCGTACTGCCGGCGAAGGCCGATCGTCGGTTCGACCCGGCAGCGCTGGCCGCAGTGAGCCGTGTGAACGCACGCACCACCGCTCTGCGCGTTGCCAGCGAAGGGCTCGGCCTGATCGTCGGCTCGGCCGACGAGGCCGACGCCGGCAGCGGCAGCCAGTTGCAGGCGGCCGTCGGGCTGCCGCGCATCCTCTCCGTCCAAGGCGGCCAGATCGCCGACATGGACACCATTGCCGACGCTCTCTACGGGCGCGGCTGAACATCGAAGCACACGGCCGGACCCCCGTTCCCGGCCGGATCGAAAGGACATCCCTGATGGAGCCAGTGGCAATCGTGGGCGTATCGGCAATCCTGCCCGACGCGCCCGATGCGGCAACGTTCTGGAGCAACATCACCACCGGTCGCTACTCGATCAGTGAGGTCACCCCCAGTCGCTGGGACCCAGCGCTGTACTTCGACGAGGACCACTCTGCGCCCGACAAGACCTACTCCAAGATCGGCGGCTGGGTGCGCGACTGGCACTGGGACCCGATGGAGTGGAAGTTGCCCATCCCGCCGAAGGTGAGCGACGCGATCGACGATGGTCAGAAGTGGGCCATCGCCTGCACCCGTGCCGTGCTGGCCGACCATGGCAAGCCCATCGACCACGAGCGCACGGCAGTGATCCTGGGCAACGCGATGGCCGGCGAGCACCACTACCTCACCGCCTTGCGCATCGCCATGCCCGAGATCGCGCGCGAGCTGCACAGCGCCCCCTCGTTCCAGCAGCTGTCGCCCGAGATGCGCATCGCGATCACCGAGGAGCTGGGCATCCGGATGAGCATGAACTACCCGGAGGTCACCGAGGACACGATGGCCGGCGAGCTGGGCAACGTGATGGCCGGCCGAGTCGCCAACCTGTTCGACTTCCACGGGCCCAACTTCATCGTCGATGCCGCGTGCGCGTCCGCGATGGCCGCCATCGACGCGTCCATCGAAGGCCTCATCGAGCACGAGTTCGACACCGTCGTCACCGGTGGCATCGATCGCAACATGGGAGCGTCCAGCTTCGTCAAGTTCTGCAAGATCGGTGCGTTGTCCGCCACTGGCACGCGCCCGTTCGACGCGGGTGCAGACGGGTTCGTGATGGGTGAAGGTGCCGCGCTCTTCCTGCTCAAGCGGCTCTCCGACGCCGAGCGTGCCGGCGACCGCGTCTACGCGGTGCTGCGCGGCATCGCCGGCGCCAGCGACGGCCGGGGGAAGGGCATCACCGCACCGAACCCGGTTGGTCAGCGGCTGGCCGTTGCCCGCGCCTGGTCGGCTGCCGGCCTGTCGCCCGCGGTGTGCGGGTTGATGGAGGCGCACGGCACCAGCACCAGAGTGGGTGACGTGGTGGAGGTGAGCAGCCTCGGCGAGGTGTTCGCCAGCGCCGGCCTGCGCCCCGGCGCGGTGGCGCTCGGCTCGGCCAAGTCGAACATCGGCCACCTGAAGGCGGCCGCCGGCGCGGCGGGCATCCTCAAGGCCACGATGGCGCTGCACCACAAGGTGCTGCCGCCCAGCTTGAACTTCGTCGAGCCGAACCCCAACATCGACTGGAAGTCGTCGCCGTTCCGGGTCAACACCGAGCTGCGCGAGTGGGCGGTGCCTGCCGGCGGGGTGCGCACGGCGGGTGTCAGCGCGTTCGGCTTCGGTGGCACCAACTTCCACGTCGTGCTCGAGGAGCACGTGCCGGGGCGGCTGCGCTTCAATGCGCCGAAGATGGTGGCGGTGGGCGCCGACCTGGCGTCGTCGACCACGGCGACCACAGCGACCACGGCAACCACAGCGACCGCGCCGGCAGCGGCGATTGCAGAGCCGGTTCGCGGACAGGCGAGTGAGGGCGTTGCGAAGGCGCCGTTGCGCGGTGCGCTCGTGCTGGGCGCGGCCACTGTCGGAGAGTTGATCGAGCAGCTGCGTGCGGTGCAAGCGGCCGCCACTGCGGGCACCGCTCCGGCGGCCGAGCCACCTCGTGCCGAGGCACTGGCAGCTGCCGAACGACTCGCGATCGACTTCGGCGATGCGGCCGAACTTGCCGACAAGGCCGGCAGGGCGCTGGCGGCGTTCGCGGCGCCGACGATGTGGGCGTTGCTGCGCGGCCGCGGTGTGTTCCGCGGCAGCGGGCCGGCCGCACCCGTGGCCTTCATGTACACCGGCCAGGGCTCGCAGTACGTCAACATGCTGGGCAACCTGCGCGCGACGGAACCCATCGTCGCCGAGCGGTTCGTGGCCGCGGATCACGTGATGACGCCGCTGCTGGGCAAGCCGCTCAGCGAGTACATCTTCGTCGACGCCGGTGACGAGGTCGCGGTCGCCGCGGCAGAGGAAGACCTGCGCAACACCGAGATCACGCAACCAGCGGTGCTGGCCACCGACCTGGCGTTGACGGCGCTGCTGACGGCCTACGGCATCCAGCCCGACATGGTGATCGGGCACAGCCTCGGCGAGTACGGCGCGCTGGTCGCTGCCGGCGCGCTCTCCTTTCCCGCCGCGCTGGAAGCGGTGAGCGCCCGCGGTCATGAGATGGCGAGCCTCACCATCGAGGACAGCGGAGTGATGGCTGCCGTGTTCGCCCCGGTCGAGGAGGTGCAGCAGCTTGTCGAGGGCATCGATGGCAACGTCGTGCTGGCCAACGTGAACTCGAATGCGCAGTCCGTGATCGGTGGCGCCACCGTGGCCGTGGAGACGGCGCTGGCCGCATGCGAAGCTCGCGGCTGGCTGACGGCTCGCCTGACGGTGAGCCACGCGTTCCACACCAGCATCGTCGCGGCCGCCAGCGAGCCGTTGCGCCGCACGCTGGAGCGCCTCGACCTGCACTCGCCGGTGCTGCCGATCGTGTCGAACGTGACCGGCGAGTTCTACCCGATGGGCGCCGATGTCACCGAGACGATGCTCGACCTGCTGGCGCAGCAGGTCGCGTCGCCGGTGCAGTTCGTGCGCGGACTGCACACGCTCTACGACGCCGGCGCGCGTGTGTTCGTGGAAGTGGGCCCGAAGCGCGCGTTGCACGGGTTCGCCGCCGATGTGCTGGGCGACGACGTGTCGGTGCTCTTCACCAACCATCCGAAGCAGACCGACGTGGTGGCGTTCAACCAGGCACTCTGCGGTCTGTACGCAGCCGGCCACGGCGCCGCGTGCGACACCGCAACCGCGGCCGCGGTGCCCACGCCGGCGGCGATGGCCGCACCCGCATCCCCGACCCCCCCGATGAAAGCGAGCAATGCCGTGCAGACCGAGCTCAGGACCCTGTTCGACGACTTCCTCGACAAGGCTCGTTCACTGCTGGGCGGTGCCGGCGCCAATGGTGGTTCCACCGATCGCTCCGACGCGGTGGTCATCACCGGCGCCGCGTTGGGCACGCCGGGCACGCCGAACGTGTTCGACGACGAGAACCTCGCGAAGATGCTGCACGGTGAGCAGCTCATCGATGTGATCCCGGCACGACTGCGCCACGAGATCGTCGACAAGCACATCGTGCGCCTCATCAAGAGCGACACGCGCGGTGCGAGCTTCGAAGCCATCGACAACGTCGCCGACGTGATCAAGCTGGCCGGCCGCGCCGGGTTGTTCGACCTGGCAGCCGAGTTCGGTGTGGAAGCGGATCGCATCGGCGCACTGGGCCGCACCACGCAGCTGGCCATCGGCGCCGGGCTCGACGCCTTGCGCGACGCGGGCGTGCCGCTCGTGCAGCGCTACAAGACCACGCACATCGGCACCCAGCTCCCCGAGCGTTGGGGCCTGCCCGATGCGTTGCGCGACGAGACCGGTGTCATCTTCGCCTCCGCCTTCCCCGGCCTGGAGGAGCTGGCCGACGAGGTGCGCCGGTACGAGCAGGACAAGGCCCGCCGCCTCGAGCTCGACGAGTTGCAGGCGGTGCGAGCTCGTGTCGCCGAGGCCGATGCTGCCAGCACCGCGCTGGCGGAGATCGACCGGCGCATCCACGACGTGCAGCGCGAACTGGATCTCCACCCCTACGCGTTCGATCGCCGGTTCCTGTTCCGTGTGCTCTCCATGGGGCACTCGCAGTTCGCCGAACTGGTGGGTGCCCGCGGCCCGAACACGCAGGTGAACTCGGCGTGCGCAAGCACCACCCAGGCCATCGCGCTCGCGGAGGACTGGATCCATGCCGGTCGCTGCCGCCGGGTCGTCATCGTTGCCGCCGACGATGCGACCAGCGACGACTTGCTCGGCTGGTTGGGCGCCGGCTTCCTGGCGACGGGCGCAGCCGCAACCGACGAGGACGTGGCGGAGGCGGCGCTGCCGTTCGACAAGCGACGTCACGGGATGATCCTGGGCATGGGCGCTGCGGCGCTCGTGGTCGAGAGTGCCGGAGTCAGCGCGCGAGCGCGGCGTGCAACCGATCTGCGAGGTGTTGGGCGCGGTCACCGCGAACAGCGCCTTCCACGGCACCAGGCTGGATGTCGAGCACATCGCCGGCGTGATGGAGACGGTGGTGCGCCAGGGCGAAGCTCGCGGCGCAGACCGCGCCGCCATGGCCGCCGAGATGGTCTTCGTCTCGCACGAGACCTACACCCCCGCGCGGGGCGGCAGCGCAGCTGCCGAGATCCACGCGCTGCGTCACGTGTTCGGCGGCAACGCCGACCGCATCGTGATCGCGAATACGAAGGGCATCACCGGTCATCCGATGGGCGTCGGGCTGGAAGACGTCGTCGCGGTGAAGGCGCTCGAGACCGGCATCGTGCCGCCGGTCGCGAACTTCCGCGAGATCGACCCGGAGCTGGGCGCGCTCAACCTCTCCCATGGTGGCGCCTATCCGGTGCGCTTCGCTCTGCGGTTGGCGGCCGGTTTCGGCTCGCAGATCAGCATGGTGCTGCTGCGCTGGACCCCGGTTGCCGATGGCCGCCACCGCTCGCCCGACGAGCTCGGCTACGCCTACCGCATCGGCGACCAGCAGCGTTGGGCCGCATGGTTGCGGCGCATCTCCGGGCAGGAGTCGGCACAGTTGGAAGTGGTGCAGCGTCGGCTGCGCATCGTCGACAACGGCCCGGTGGAGCGGGTCGTTGCGCCGGCCGCTGTCGCGCCAGCAGTGGCTGCCGCTCCCGTCGCACCACCGGCAGTGGCGGCAGCGCCAATCGCCGCGCCGGCCGTCGTGACGCCGGCGGTCGTGGCGGCGCCGGTCGTGGCGGAGCCGGTGGTGGATGAGGTGTCGTCGACGATCTTGCGGTTGGTGGCGGAGCAGACGGGGTATCCCGCGGAGATGCTGGCGTTGGATCTGGATCTGGAGGCGGATCTGGGTGTCGACACGGTGAAGCAGGCAGAGCTGTTCGCGGCGGTGCGTGAGGCGTATGGCATCGAGCGCGACGACAAGTTGAAGCTGCGTGACTATCCGACGTTGGGGCATGTGATCGGGTTCGTGCACGAGCGTGCCCCGCAGACCGTCGTCGCGGCTGCGGCCGCAGCGGTTCCTGCTGTGGCGGCACCTCGTGTCGGCGCCGGTCGTGACGCCGGCGGTCGTGGCGGAGCCGGTGGTGGATGAGGTGTCGTCGACGATCTTGCGGTTGGTGGCGGAGCAGACGGGGTATCCGCCGGAGATGTTGGATCTGGACTTGGATCTGGAGGCGGATCTGGGTGTCGACACGGTGAAGCAGGCGGAGTTGTTCGCGGCGGTGCGTGAAGCGTATGGCATCGAGCGCGACGACAAGTTGAAGCTGCGTGACTATCCGACGTTGGGGCATGTGATCGGGTTCGTGCACGAGCGTGCCCCGCAGACCGTCGTCGCGGCTGCGGTCGCTGCGGCTCCTGCCGTGGCGGTTCCTGCTGTTGCGGTGGCGGCGCCGGTGGCGGATGAGGTGTCGTCGACGATCTTGCGGTTGGTGGCGGAGCAGACGGGGTATCCGCCGGAGATGTTGGATCTGGATCTGGATCTGGAGGCGGATCTGGGTGTCGACACGGTGAAGCAGGCGGAGTTGTTCGCGGCGGTGCGTGAGGCGTATGGCATCGAGCGCGACGACAAGTTGAAGCTGCGTGATTATCCGACGTTGGGTCATGTGATCGGGTTCGTGCACGAGCGTGCCCCGCACACGGTCGTTGCCGCCGCGGCCGCGCCTGCTGTCACCGCGCCTGCTGTCGCGGTGCCGGTGGTTGCTGCGTCGGCGTCGGTGGCCGATGAGGTGCAGGCCAGAATCTTGCGGTTGGTGGCGGAGCAGACGGGGTATCCGCCGGAGATGTTGGATCTGGATCTGGATCTGGAGGCGGATCTGGGTGTCGACACGGTGAAGCAGGCGGAGTTGTTCGCGGCGGTGCGTGAGGCGTATGGCATCGAGCGTGATGACAAGTTGAAGCTGCGTGACTATCCGACGTTGGGTCATGTGATCGGGTTCGTGCACGAGCGGTCCCCGCAGACCGTGCAAGCGCCTGGTGCAGTGCCCGACGGCACCGTTCCCGCCGCCGACCCCGGGCTGGCGGCGACCGCCGGTGACGGGCGCTTCCCGCGACGGGTGCCCGTGCCCGTGGTGCGCCCTGCACTCGAGTGGTGCCAGCCGACGGGCGTGGTGCTGGCACCGGGCGACCGGGTGGTGGTCTTCCCCGACGCCGGTGGTGTCGCTGCCGCACTGGCAGTGGCGTTGGGCGAGCTGGGTGTGGAAGTGCTGCTGGCGGCCGGCGCGCCCGAGCGCGACGCGTGGGAGGCCACCCTGCAGGGTTGGCGAGCGGCGGGGCCGATCAGCGGCGTCTTCTGGCTGCCGGCGCTCGATCAGGTCGACGTCGCGTCGCTCGACCCCGCGTCGTGGTCGGAGGCGTTGCGTGTGCGCGTGAAGCTGCTGGCGACCACCATGCGCACCCTCTACGACGACATGTCCGCCGGTCACTTCCTGGTCAGTGGCGTGCGGCTGGGCGGATGCTTCGGCTACGACGTTCCCGGCGCGCAGGACGTGCTCGGGGGCGGCACCAGTGGCTTCACCAAGGCCCTCGCACGCGAGCGGGTGGAGGCGTTGGTGAAGGTGGTCGACTTCGCAACCGAGGCCCCCGCTGACGAGGTGGCGAGCCACCTTCTGGCGGAGGTGAGCCGCGACCCAGGCGCTGTGGAAGTCGGCCGTGCCGCCGGGCTGCGCTGGGGGATCGGAGTGGCCGAACGCGACATCGCCGAGGATCCCGCGCGAGCGCTCGGGCCAGACGATGTCATCGTCGTCACCGGCGCGGCCGGCAGCATCGTCAGCGCGATCACCACCGATCTGGCGGCAGCGTCACGGGGCACGTTCCACCTGATCGACCTCACGCCCGAGCCGTTGGCCGACGATGTCGATCTCGAGCGTTTCGTACACGATCACGAGGGTCTCAAGAGCGACATCGCACATCGCATCACCGAGCGCGGCGAGCGGGCGACTCCGGCGCTGGTGGAGCGCGAGCTCGCCCGGCTGGAGCGGTCGCGGGCGGCCCTCGACGCGATGCAGGCCGTGCAGCGCGCCGGCGGCACCGTGTTCTGGTACCAGGCCGATCTCACCGACGCCAGCGCGGTACGTGCCGCCGTCGAGCAGATCGTCGAACGGTCCGGCCGCGTCGACGTGCTGCTGCACTGTGCTGGTCTGGAGATCAGCCGCTTCCTGCCCGACAAGACGGATCGCGAGTACGACCTCGTGTTCGACGTGAAGAGCAACGGTTGGTTCCATCTGCTGCATGCGTTAGGCGAGACCCCGCTGGGTGCCGCAGTCGTGTTCAGCTCCATCGCCGGCAGGTTCGGCAACGGGGGCCAGACCGACTACAGCGCGGCCAACGACCTGCTGTGCAAGAGCGTGTCGGCCTTCCGGTCGTCGCGGCCCGCCACGCGCGGCGTTGCCATCGACTGGACTGCGTGGGCGAGCATCGGCATGGCGAGCCGCGGCTCGATCCCCAAGATGATGGCAATGGCCGGCATCGACATGCTGCCACCGGAGATCGGCATCCCGGCCGTTCGCCACGAGCTCACCGCGGCCGGCGACGGCGGCGAAGTGGTGGTGGCCGGGTCGTTGGGCATCATGCTGCAGGAGTCGGCCACCGGCGGTCTCGACGCGGCGTCAGCAACTGCGGCGAGCGTGGCTGCTCAGCACGGGCCGATGACCGGCGATCTCGTCGCCTGCACCCTCGCCGACGGGCTGGTGGTGCGCATCACACTCAGCGCCGAGCAGCCGTTCCTCGACAACCATCGCATCGACGGCACTCCGGTGCTGCCGGGTGTGATGGGCATGGAGGCCTTTGCCGAGGCCGCTACCGCACTGGTGCCCGGCTGGGAGGTGCACTCCATCCGCGACGTCGCGTTCCTCGCCCCGTTCAAGCTGTATCGCGACGAGCCGCGAGTGGCCGAGGTGCGGGCACGGTTGCTACCGGGTGGCGACGGCACGCTCGTCGCCGAGTGCGAGCTGATCGGCCGTCGCACACTGCCGGGCCAGCCGGAGCAGGCGACCACTCACTTCGTGGGCACGGTGGTGCTGGCTCCCGCCGGCGCCGCGCGTGCGGTGGTGACCGCCCCGGCGGCGACAGCCAAGAAGGCCCCGGCGGCGGCCGTCGCTGCCGACAGCACCTACGGCATCTACTTCCACGGGCCCGCCTATCAGGTTCTCGACAATGCGTGGGCCGAAGGTGATGTGGTCGTCGGGTCGACGCCGGAGACACTGCCCCCCAACCAGCAACCGGCCGACATGCTGTTGCTGGCATGGCCGCGACTCGTCGAGCTGTGCTTCCAGACTGCCGGCGTGCACGAACTGGGCACCACCGGTTCGATGGCGTTGCCGGCCAAGGTGGGCCGTTTCGACATCGTGCAACCGCCTACCGGCGGCACCGGCTCGCTCGCCGGCGCCCGTGCGGTGGTGCGTCGACATGTCGACGGTGACGACGCCGTTGTCGTCGACAGCAAGGGAGCGGTGGTGCTGCACCTCACCGGCTACACCACCACGGTGCTTCCCGGCGGGCCCGAGGAGGCGTTGCTCGCTCCGCTGAAGGCAGCCATGGTGCCGGTTGCACCCCCGACGCGGGCGAGCCGGCGAGGCAAGAAGTGAGCGCGGTGGCGACCATCACCCGATTGGCGATCGTCAACCGCGGGGCGGCTGCCATGCGACTGATCAACGCCGCTCGCGAGTACGCGGCGGAGCACCAGCGCGACATCCAGATCGTGGCCATTCACACCGAGGCCGATGCTCGGGCACTCTTCGTGCGCGAGGCCGACTTTGCGGCGCGGGTCGACGGGCCGATCTCCGTCGACAACCTCACCGCGGTCGCTGCGGCGCTCACCTTGGCGGGCGTGGATGGTGCGTGGGTCGGCTGGGGTCCGCTCGCGCAGCAGCCGGCGTTTGCCGAGATGTGCGCGCACCTCGGCATCACCAACGTCGGGCTCAGTGCGGCAACCCTCACCAGCATCGGCGACCGATCCGTGCTGCAGTCCGCGGCCGAGTCGGCGGGTGGCAACCTCTCGTCGCTCGAGATCGTCGAGCGCGGGTACTCCCGCCACGTCGAGGTGCCCGTCGCTGGGGATCGGTCCGGCGACGTGTGGGCCCCCATCGCGGATGGGCATGCGATCGCCGTGCGCCTGAACGCCGAGGACGCCGAACTGGGCTTCGCGCCGGCGCCCGGCCGCGTCGTGCTGCTGCAGGTGCCCACCGGCCCCGGCCTGCGCATCGACCCCGCCGTGTCGGAAGGCGACTCGGTCCGGCCCGGCGACGACTCGACGCTGGCGGAGGTGGTTGCCTGGGGCCGCGACCGCGACGAGGCGCGAGTGCGCCTCCGCCGGGCCCTGGCACAGTTGCCGGTGGTACTGGAGGGCGGCACCACCAACAAGGGGTTCCTGCTGGATCTGCTCGACCGCGACGAGGTGCGCCGCGGCGACTACGACACCGGCTGGCTCGATCGCTTGGCCGCCGCGGGTGAGACCGCCGGCCGCGAACACGGTGAGATGGCGGTGCTGATGGCGGCCGTCGACGCCTATGACGAACGGCAGCGCAGCAGCCGCGGTCACCTGTTCGCAACGGCTCGGCGCGGCCGGCCGCAGGTGTCGAGCGAGCTCGGGCGCCACTTCGAGCTGAATCACCGAGGGAACGAGTACGCGGTGTTCGTGCGGCGCACCGGTCGCCGGCAGTACCGCGTGGCTGTCGACGGTGTGGAGATCGGTCTCGTCGTCACCCGCCTCGGTCGATACCAGAGCCGGCTCGACGTCGACGGCCGCTCGCTGCGCATCGTCTCCGCCATCCAGGCAGGCGACCACCTGGTGGAAGTCGACGGTGTGCCCCACCGGCTCTCGCGAGGCGACGGTGGCATCGTCCGGTCCGGCCTACCGGGCGTGGTGGTGGCCGTTCATGTGACGGTGGGCGACGAGGTCACCGCCAACGATGCGCTGGTCACGATCGAGAGCATGAAGATGGAGAGCCAGATCCTGGCGCCCTTCACCGGCCGCGTGCGCCAGGTGTGCATCGGCACCAACGTGCAGGTCGATTCCGGCGCGCCGCTCGTGCACCTCGAGCCGGGCAACGCCCGCCGAGCCGCGCTCGGCGAACCGCGATGCACCTTCAGCCCGGCCGACGACGGTGCGG
The DNA here is from genome assembly GCA_016722025.1 of Acidimicrobiaceae bacterium. Taxonomy (GTDB): domain Bacteria; phylum Actinomycetota; class Acidimicrobiia; order Acidimicrobiales; family Ilumatobacteraceae; genus UBA668. The sequence goes on along the minus strand of JADKGZ010000004.1, from coordinate 89,517 downwards.
TGCTGTCGGTGGAGCGTCGCTTCGCCGCCAACCTCGACACGCTCACCCGCCTGGTGATGGGCTACGACGTCGCCGCGCTCGCCGCCACCCGCGTTGCCGCCGACCAGGCTGCCATCGCGCGTGAACTGGCGGTCGACTCGCCCGAACGCGTGGCCGGCGAGTTGCGGTTGCTGGGTGTGTTCGCGGATCTGCGGGCGCTGTTCCGCAGCGAACGCGACTCATCCGACAACGACCCGGCGGAGGCCGATCTGTCGGTGACCAGCCCGCAGGAGCACCTGCATGCGTTCTTGCGGTCGCCCGGGCCGGCGGTGGAAGGCGTGCCGCCGCGCTACCTGCAGGCACTAGGTCGAGCGCTTGCCCACTACGGCATCCGCGACCTCGAGCACGATGAGGCGCTGGAGGAGGCGCTCTACTGGATCATGCAGTCGCGCCAGCGCACCGACGTGCAGGTGCCGGTGATCGTGGCGGTGCTCAACCATTGGTTGGCCCGCCCCGCCGTCGGGGTCGGAGAACAGCTCCGCGACACGCTCGATCGACTGGTCGCAGCGACGCAGCACGACCATCCGGTCATCGCCGACCTGGCACGCGAGGTCCGTTTCGAGGCGATCGATCGGCCCATCGTGGATGCGGCTCGGCGCGACGTGCTGGAGATGGCACTCGCCCATCTCGATGAGCTCGTCGCCGGCAGGGGTGAGCGGTCGGAGCACCTCGACGCGCTGATCGCGTGCTCGGAGCCGATGGAGCACGCCCTGCTCGATCGCGCCCGCAACGGCGATCGCACCACGGCCGAGGTGGTCGCCGAGGTGCTCACGCGTCGGCACCATCGGTGGGGCACGTTCGGTGCCTTCGCGGTGGGCGTCGAACCGGTGGCGCCGTCGACCGTCAGCGTCGACCATGAGTCGTACGTGCACGGGCCGGTCCGCCTGGTTGCCCTCTGCGCGCCGTTCTCTGCGCTGCCCACCGCGGCCGCGGCCGCAGTCTCGGCGTTGCAGTCGGCTGGCAGCGAGTTCCCCGCGATGATCGAGATCTACACCTGGCTCACCGACGTCGACGCGCAACTCGCTGACGACGCGATCGCGGCCGCTGCACTCGACGCACTGTCCGCACACCCGCTCGGCGACTCCTTGCGGTACGCGGTCGTGGCGGTGGCGAGTGGTGGGAACGGCTCCGTTCATGGCGAGCAGAGCGTGCGACACGTCACGTTGCGGCCGTCGCCGGCCGGGCTCGTCGAGGATCGCTTCCTTCGCGGCCTGCACCCGATGATGGCCGAGCGGCTTCGCCTCTGGCGGCTGGCCAACTTCGAGCTCGAACGCCTTGGCTCGCCGACGGGCGTGCACCTGTTCCGCGCGACCGCCCGCGGCAATGCGAGCGACGAGCGACTGTTCGCCATCGCCGAGGTGCGCGACCTCACGCCGGTGCGCGACGACGCGGGCCGTGTTGTCGCCCTCCCGGAGCTCGAGCGCACGCTGCTGACGTCGATGGAGGCCATCCGCCGCGTGCAGGCACCGCGACCGCTGGGCCAGCGCTTGTGGTGGAACCGCATCGTGCTGGGCATCTGGCCCCCAGTGACGTTCACCCTCGGCGAGATCGAGAGCATCGCGGCCACGTTGGCGGGCGCGGCGGTGGGCCTGGGCCTGGAGGAGGTGCATCTGCTGTGCCGCCGGGTCGACGCGAGCAGCGGGCAGTTGCGCGATGTCGCGCTGCGGTTCACCACCACCACCGGCACCAGTTTCGTGCTGGAGGAGACGGAACAGCCCGCGGCGCCACTGGTGCCGCTCGACGAGTACTCGCGCAAGGTCGTGCAGAGCCGCCGTCGGGGCACCACCTATCCATACGAGCTGCTGCGCGGTCTCGTGGCGCCCCGCGCGGGCGGTCGTGACGAGATCACCGGCGGCAGCTTCACCGAGTACGACCTCGACGATGCCGGGTGTCTCGCGCCCGTGCAGCGCCCGCCTGGCTGCAACCTGGCCAGCATCGTCGTCGGGGTGGTGACCAACACCACCGACCGCTACCCGGAGGGCATGAGCCGCGTGGCGTTGCTGGGCGACCCGACGCGGGCGCTGGGCGCACTGGCGGAGCCGGAGTGCGTGCGGATCATGGCGGCAATCGATCTGGCCGAGCAGATGGGTGTGCCACTGGAGTGGTATGCGCTGTCGGCCGGCGCCAAGATCGCGATGGACAGCGGCACCGAGAACATGGACTGGATCGCCGACGTGCTGCGCCGCATCATCGAGTTCACGCAGCAGGGAGGCGAGATCAACGTGGTCGTCACCGGCATCAACGTCGGTGCCCAGCCCTACTGGAACGCCGAGGCGACGATGCTGATGCACACCAAGGGCATCCTGGTGATGACGCCGGCGAGCGCGATGGTGCTCACCGGCAAGCAGGCGCTCGACTTCTCCGGTGGCGTCTCGGCGGAGGACAACCACGGCATCGGCGGCTATGAGCGGGTGATGGGCCCCAACGGTCAGGCCCAGTACTGGGCGCCCGACGTGCCGGCTGCGTGCGGCGTGCTGCTCGCGCACTACGCCCACAGCTACTCGGCGCCAGGCGAACGCTTCCCACGACGAGCGCTGACGGGCGACCCCTTCGATCGCGACGTTCGCACGTCGCGTCATCACCTCGAGGGCTCCGACCTGACGACGGTGGGCGACATCTTCAGCGAGACGACGAACCCCGAGCGCAAGAAGCCGTTCGACATCCGCTCGGTCATGCGGGCGGTGCTCGATCTCGATCATCCGACGGCCGAGCGCTGGGCCGACCTCGCCGAGAGCGATACCGCCGTCGTGTGGGACGGTCACCTCGGTGGCATCCCGGTGTGTGCCATCGGGATCGAAGCGCACGCGCTGGCACGCCAGGGTCGGCTGCCTGCCGACGGGCCCGACCAGTGGACATCGGGCACCCTGTTCCCGATGTCGTCGAAGAAGATCGCGCGCGCGGTGAACGCCGCCAGCGGTAGCCAACCACTGCTGGTGCTGGCGAACCTCTCCGGGTTCGACGGTTCGCCGGAGTCGATGCGGCGCACACAGCTCGAGTTCGGTGCCGAGATCGGTCGCGCGGTGGTGAACTTCCGTGGCCCGGTGGTGTTCTGCGTGGTCAGTCGCTTCCACGGTGGGGCGTTCGTGGTCTTCAGTCAGAAGCTGAACCCGAGGCTCGAGACCTTGGCGATCGAAGGGTCGCACGCCTCGGTGATCGGCGGCTCGCCTGCTGCCGCGGTCGTGTTCGCCGGCGAGGTGGAGAAGCGCACCCGCGCTGATGCCCGCGTGGTCGAGCTGCAGGCGAAGGTGGCTGCTGCCGACGCCGGCGAGCGAGCGACGTGGCGTGGCGCGCTCGCCGACGCGTTGGCGCAGGCCCACTCCGACCACTTGGGGGCTGTCGCCGCCGAGTTCGATGCGATCCACAGCGTGGAGCGCGCGCTGGCCGTCGGCTCGGTGAACCGGATCATTCCGGCCGCGCAACTGAGGCCGCTGCTGATCGACGCGGTCGAACGTGGCATGGCTCGCGAGCTCGACCGGTTGGGTGTGCAGATCTGATCGTGGACCCGATGGCCGGGGTCGTTTGGTTGCAGCGACGGCTGCACGACGTACCCGCGGGTGACGAGTGGCTGTCGGCGCGCGAACTGGACGTGCAGGCTCGTCTGCTGGTGCCGAAACGACGCGCTGACTGGCGACTGGGTCGGTGGACGGCGAAGGCCGCGCTGGCGATGGTGCTCGCGGTCGAGCCGTCGCGCGTGTCGATCCTCGCTGCCGAGGACGGCGCACCGGAGGCCTTCGTCGGTGACCTGCCGCTGCCACTGCCGATCTCGGTGTCCATCAGCCATCGGGCGGGGCTGGGTCTTGTCACCGTGAGCAGGCACGTCGTCGTCGGAGGCGATCTGGAACTGATCGAGCCCCGCTCGGCCGCGTTCGTGCGCGAGTGGTTCGACGAGCGCGAGCAGGTGTCGATCGCTGCGGCTCGCGACGTGGATCGCCACGACGAGCTGACGTGCCTGCTGTGGTCGGTGAAGGAGGCATCGGCGAAGGTGCTGCGCGAGGGCTTGCGGCTCGATCCACGCAGCGCGGCGGTGGTGCTGGAGAGCGACGAGGTGGCCGACGAGCTCGGGCGCCGGTGGCGACGCACGACGGTGCGGTGGCCCACCGAGGATCGGGTCGTCACCGGGTGGTGCCGTCTCGACGGGTCGTTCGTGCACGCCATCGCGGGTGCTCGTCTTACGAGCGTGCCGGTCGAGTTGCGGTGACCGGCGCCGGCCGATTCGGTGATTGACGACGCTCCATGACGCGGCGCAGGATTGCGGGATGATCGACCACCTCTCCATCCAGTGCACCGACGTCGCAGCCAGCGCAGCCTTCTACGACGCGGTGCTCGCCGAGCTCGGTGGCACGCGAGTCATGGACTTCGGCGACGTCATCGGGTACGGCGTGCCGCCGATGCCCGACTTCTGGCTCGGGCCTCACTCGACGGGTGAGGGTTTCCGCGAGTCGCACATCGCGTTCACTGCGCCCGATCGAGCAGCGGTGCGTGCCTTCTTCGTCGCGGCTGTCGACGCGGGCGCAGAGGCGCTGCACCCGCCACGCGTGTGGCCCGAGTACCACCCCGCCTACTACGGCGCCTTCGTGCGCGACCCTGATGGCAACAACGTCGAGGCGGTGTGCCACGCGCCGGAGTGAGCGTGGGCCGCGCATGAGCATCTGCATCCGCCGTCTGGCGCCCGACGACATCGACGATGTGATGACCGCGGGTCATCTGTTCGACGACCCGCCGCGCCGCGACTGGACCGCCGCCTTCCTTGCCCATGCGGGCCACCTGCTGCTCGCACTTGTCGACGACGAGCCCGCCGGGTTCGTCACCGGCATCGAGTGCCTGCACCCGGACAAGGGCGCCGAGATGTTGCTCTACGAGCTCGGTGTCGACGACGCGTTCCGTCGTCGCGGCGTCGGTCGCTCGCTGGTCGTCGCGCTCGGCGACCTCGCGGTGGAACGAGGGTGCCGCCAGATGTGGGTGCCGATCGAGCTCGACAACGAAGCAGCGGTCGCCACCTACCTGTCGGCCGGGGCCGGGCCCCCCGAGCCGGCAAGCACGATGAGCTGGGAGTTCGAGGAGTAGCCGGTCTCGCACCACGGCGGTCAGCCGGTGGTGATCAGCCCGTCGAGCACGCGAGCGATCGGCCAGGCGCCGTCGGTGGTGTTGGAGATGACGGTGGCCACCAGTTCGGTGCTGGGCTGGTGCAACGACCGGAACGACACACCAGGGTCGTAGCCGGCCAGCTTGCGCGCGTCGGACCTGGCATGCAGCCAGAACCCCAGGCCGTAGTCGTCGTCCTGGTCGGTGGGCGTCGGGCGTAGCCGCACCATCTCCGCGATGGTCGACAGCGCCACGATGCGGCCGTCGGCGAAGGCTGACCAGAGCAAATGCATGTCGGCCAACGTGGAGTAGATGCCACCGTCGCCGGTGCCGCGGACCGGCAAGTGCAGCACGTTGGTCTGCAGGCCCGAGGGCTGCAGGTAGCCGATGGCGGCGCTGCCGTCGAGCTGGTCGGAACGCAGGAACTCGGTGTTTCTCAACCCCGCCGGCGTGCACACGCGGGTGTGCACGAGGTCGTAGTAGGAGGTTCCGCTGGCGCGCTCGGCCAGCACCGCCAGCACTGCGTACGCACTGTTGTTGTAGGCCCACTGCTCGCCGGGTGCAGCCTTGCTGGGAAAGCCGTCGAGCGCCGGCAGGTAACCCTCGGGCTCGGACAACAGGTGCACGGGAATGGACATGGCGTAGTCGAGAACGTCGCCGCCCGCTTCTTCGTCGAGGTAGTCGCCGATGCCCGACGTATGGGCGAGCAGCTGCTCGACGGTGACGCCGTCGTCGATCAGCGGCAGGTCTGCGCCCAGCAACGAACGCGCCGTGGTGGACAGGCTGAGCACGCCCTCCTCGACCAGCGACATCACCGCGAGCGCGGTGAACCCCTTGGCCCCACTGGCCAGTGCGAACCTCGTCTGTGAGGTGTTGGCCACGCCGTGACCGCGATGAGCCAGCCCGTATGCGCGCTCGACCACGGTGGTGCCGTGCGAGTCGATGCGCACGGCCCCGCTGAAGTTCGTCGACTCTGCGATCTCGTCGATGCGCGCGCGATGGTCTCCATGCGGGGCGACGCTAGTGCGAACTGTCGGCGCCACCCGCCCGATTTTCGTGGTGAGCCCGTCGGATTCCGGGCGTGATTCGTCTCGGACAGCGAGACGAATCACGCCGAGAAGCCGGGTTGGGACGACTCCCGCCCAGAGAGCCGAGACGGTTCAGGAGGTCATGCCGCCGAGGCCGACCAGGCCGCGGGCCAACTCGATCTCGCCCATGTGGCGCAAGCCGTGCTGATAGATCCAGCACTCGGTGGCATCGAGCAGGGTGATGCCCACGTCGCCGGCAACGCGGGCGCTGTACGTGGATGCGATCTGCGGGGGGAAGGGGCGGGGGATGACCACGCGGGACAGCTCGGCCGGTTCGAGTTGCTCGAGCCACTCCTCGGTGCGGGTGAACACGGCGCGCATGTACTCCTGGAACGCGTCGTAGTCGCCGATGCGCTGGTGCACCATCTCGTCGACGGTGCGGTGCTTGCCGTGGTCGTTCACCGTCATGCCCACTCGGGCCTGCCACTCGTCGTTCCAGATCGGTGGCGTACCGGTCATCAACATGAACGAGGCATCGATCATGTTGGTGATGTGGAACAGGCAGAACGCGATGGGCAGCACGCCTTCCCGCTCGAAGTGGTTGACGTGCTCGAGGTTCATGGTGGACACGGCCTGGTGATAGAGCGAGTGCATCGCCTTCATCCGGCGCTGCAGGGAATCGAGGATCAGGTCGTCCGACATCCTTGGCACCATAAGACTTGTCAGAGTGACTGTCAACTGTTACGGTTCGACCATGGCGAACGCCTCAGCAGTCACCAGCGGCCCTGCCGCGCACCCTGGTGCGCTCACCGTCGACTTCCACTTCGACGTGATGTGCCCCTTCGCCTACCAGACCTCGATCTGGATGCGCTCCGTGCGCGATCAGCTGGGGCTCACCGTCAACTGGCGCTTCTTCAGCCTGGAAGAGGTGAATCGCGTCGAGGGCAAGAAGCACCCGTGGGAGCGCGACTGGAGCTATGGCTGGAGCATGATGCGCATCGGTGCGTTGTTGCGCCGTACCGACATGGCCTGGCTCGATGCCTGGTACGCGCGTGCCGGTCGCGCGCTGCACGAGGAAGGCCACAAGCCGCACGAGCCTGCGGTCGCCCGGCACTTGCTGCAGGAGATCGGGCTCGACCCGGGGCTCGTCGACGCCGCCATCGCCGACCCGACCACGCACGACGAAGTGCTCGCCGAGCATCAGCGGGTCATCGACGGGGGCGGCTACGGCGTGCCCACGCTCGTCTTTCCCGACGGCCAGATGCTGTTCGGCCCCGTGCTGCTCGACCCGCCCACCGGCGAAGCAGCCGTTCGGCTGTGGCACAGCGTCACGGCGTGGCTCGAGTTTCCGCATGTGTTCGAGCTGCAGCGCCCGAAGACGCCGGCACACCAGCGGGCGATCGCCGCTGCCTTCCGCCCGTACCTCGACGCTCGCGACTGGGTGAGCATCAATCGCGGCGAAGTGATCAACTTCAGCAGGCCGAACCCGGAGGGATGAGATGGATCTGGAAGTCGATCGTCAGCACCTGAGCACCGTCCGCATCGTCGATGCGGCCTCGGCGGCGCTGCAGCCGGGCGAGGCGCGCCTACGAGTGCGCCGATTCGCTCTCACCGCCAACAACATCACCTATGCGGTGTTCGGCGACATGATGCAGTACTGGAACTTCTTCCCGGCCGGCCCGGCCGACGATGGCATCAACTGGGGTCGCGTGCCGGTGTGGGGCTTCGCCGACGTCGTCGAGTCCACCGTCGGCGAGCTCGCGGAGGGCACGCGCGTCTACGGCTACCTGCCGATGTCGCACGAGCTGGTCGTGCAGCCCGGCCGCTTCGACGACCGCGGTTTCGTCGACATGGCCGCCCACCGCGCGCCGATGGCTGCCGCGTACAACCGCTACGTGTTCTGCGACGAAGACCCCATCTACGACGCCGACCGCGAGCCGCACCAGATGGTGCTGTACCCGTTGTTCTTCACTTCGTTCATGATCGACGACGTGCTCGACGACACGGGTCAACTGCCCGGCACCGTCGTCATCTCCAGCGCCTCGGCCAAGACGGCAATCGGCGCCGCCTACCTGTTGTCACGTCGTGAAGGCGCGCACGTGGTGGGGCTCACCTCGGCTCGCAACGCCGAGTTCGTGCGCGAGCTGGGCTGCTACCACGAAGTGCTCACCTACGACGCGCTGCACGAGCTGCCGTCCGGGCCGGCCTCGTACGTCGACATCGCCGGCGACAGCGCAGTCACCCGGGCGGTGCACGAGCACTTCGCAGACTCGCTGAAGTACAGCATGATCGTCGGCGGCACCCACTGGGATGGGCCACCGGCCGTGCCCGGCGACCTGCCCGGCCCGACGCCGGAGTTCTTCTTCGCTCCCTCGCAGATCGCGAAGCGCAGCAAGGAGTGGGGCCGCGACGGGCTCGAGGCGCGCACCGTCGATGCGTGGGGCGCGTACCGCGACTGGGTCGACGGCTGGCTGCACTTCGAGCGCTCGCACGGCGCTGCCGGGGTCGAGCACACCTACCAGCAGTTGTTGGCCGGGCGCGTCGATCCGCGAGTGGGCCATGTGTGCACGATGGAGGACGAGTGACCGCGATCCAGGCCGACGCCGACACCGCGTCGGTGCCAGAGGACGGCCGGCACGCCCGTCGCGATCGCAACCGGCTAGCGGTGGTCGACGCAATGCTCCAGCTCTACGCCGAGGGCAACCTCGACCCTTCGAGCGACGAGATCGCCGAGCGGGCAGGTCTGTCGCCGCGATCGCTGTTCCGCTACTTCGACGACCTCGACGATCTGGTGCGGGTGGCGATCGGCCGGCAGCACGAGCGGTTGCTCCCCCTGGCAGGGCTCGACGTCTCCGTCGACTCACCGCTCGCCGCGCGTGTGGCCCGCCTCGTCGATCAGCGGCTGCGCCTGTTCGACAAGATCTCCTCTGTGGGCATCGTGTCGCGCGTCCGAGCACCGTTCCAGCCGCTCATCGCCTCCGAGCTCGCCATCTCCCGTTCGTTCCTGCGACGCCAGATCGAGCAGCTCTTCGAGCCAGAGCTCACGGCCCGCGACCCCGCCGATGCAGCCGGCTCGCTGGCTGCAATCGACGTGCTCACCTCGTTCGAGTCGCTGCATCTCCTCCAGCACGACCAGCAACTCTCGCCGGCTCAGATCGAGGCAACGCTCGTTCGCACCATCGCCCGCCTGTTGGAGGCCTGACGTGCGCATCACCCTGTTGGGCACTGGAAGCCCCATCCCCGACCCGCGCCGCGCAGGAGCAGCGACGCTCGTCACCGCCGACGGCCTCACCGTGTTGGTGGATTGCGGCCGTGGCGTGATCATGCGGCTCGCGGCAGCGGGCGTGCTGCCCCCGATGCTCGACGCACTGCTGATCACGCACCTGCACAGCGATCACATCACGGATCTCGGCGACGTCATCACCACGCGCTGGATCATGTCGCCAGGGCCGCGCCCGCTCACGATCATCGGCCCGGTCGGTACGGCCGAGGTGGTGCGGCTCACGCTCGCTTCGCTGAACCCCGACGTGGGCTACCGCATCGCGCATCACGACGATCTGCACGAGGGGCCTGCCGTCGACGTGCGCGAGGTGGGCCCGGGTGACACGTTCACCGTCGGCTCGGCCACCACCATCGTGGGTGCAACCGACCACCGCCCGGTCGAGCCCACCGTGGCGTTCCGCCTCGAGGCGGGCGGCAAGTCGGCGGTGCTCGGCGGCGACGGCGTGCCGTGTGCCGGCCTCGACGAGCTGTGCAAGGGCGCCGACGGCTACGTGCAGACCGTCTTGCGCGACGACCTCGTGCGGATGGTGCCCAGCGCTCGCTTCCACGACATCCTCGATTACCACTCCACCGTGCAGCAAGCGGCGCAGACCGCCGCCAAGGCGGGCGTGGGCACGCTCGTGCTCACTCACTACGTGCCGGGCATGCAGCCCGGCCAGGAGGACGAGTGGCGCGCCCTGGCGGCCGAACACTTCGCCGGGCCCATCGTGCTCGGTGACGATCTCACCTTCGTCGATCTCTGACCACCATCGCTTCAGGAGCCATCATGCAGATCCTTCGCACCCCCGACGAGCGCTTCGCCGACCTGCCCGACTACTCGTTCGAGGCCCACTACGCCGAGATCACGGCGGTGCCCGGCGCCGCCGACAGCGGCACGCTGCGGGTGCACTACCTCGACGAGGGGCCGCCCGGCGCGGCGCCGGTGCTGCTGATGCACGGCGAGCCGTCGTGGAGCTACCTCTACCGCCACATGGTGCCGGTGCTGGTCGCCGCCGGGCACCGGGTGATCGTGCCCGACCTGGTCGGCTTCGGCAAGAGCGACAAGCCCACAGCGACGAGCGACTACACCTACGAGCGGCACGTGGCATGGATGAGCGAGCTCGTCTTCGACCACCTCGACCTGCAGGGCATCACCTACTTCGGGCAGGACTGGGGTGGCCTCGTCGGCCTGCGCATGGTCGCCGCCCGGCCCGATCGTTACGCCCGCGTCGTGGTGGGCAACACCGGCTTGCCCGAGGGTGACGGCAAGCTCAGCGAGGCCTTCCTGAGCTGGCAGCAGTTCTCCCGCGAGTCGCCGGTGTTCCCGATCGGCACCATCGTCAACGGTGGCAGTGCCACCGACCTGTCACCCGCAGTGGTGGCCGCGTACGACGCACCGTTCCCCGACGACACCTACAAAGCCGGCGCGCGCATCTTTCCCTCGCTGGTTCCGAGCATGCCCGACGATCCTGGGGCAGCCGAGAACCGTGCCGCCTGGAAGGTGCTCGAGCAGTGGAACAAGCCGTGGCTGTGCGCCTTCGGCGACAAAGACGCGGTCACCCGCGGGGGCGAGGCACCGTTCATCCGCCGCATCCCCGGTGCAGCGGGCCAGCCGCACACCACCATCGTCGGTGGTGGTCACTTCCTGCAGGAGGACAAGGGCCCCGAGTTGGCCGAGGTGATCGCTGCGTTCATCGAGGCAACCCCGTCAGAGGCAGTCTGAATGTACGGCACCATCCGCCACGAGATCCGCATCAACCGCCCTGCCGCCGACGTGTGGGCGTTGGCGGGCGATGCCGCCAAGTTGCACCACTGGTTCCCCGGCATCACCGACTGCACGGTCGACGGCAACCAGCGCGTCATCATCACCGGCTCCGGTGCGCCCATGCCGGAGGAGATCCTGGTGTGCGACAACACGCAACGACGGTTCCAGTACCGGCTGCTGCTGCCCATCTTCAAACACCACCGCGGCACGATCGACGTCATCGACCTGGGTGACCAGACCTGTTTGGTCGTGTACTCCACCGAGGCCGACCCGCGGGCAATGGCGCTGGTGATCGGTGGCGGAACGGCAGGTGCGCTTCGCGAACTGAAACGGCAGATGGAACGGCAGATGGAAGACGACACACCGGAGGGTACGAACTGATGGGCCGCAAGATCCTCTTCATCACCACCGATCAGCAGCGCTACGACACGCTGGGCTGCAACGGTGGCACCATCGCCCGCACGCCGGTGATCGATGCGGTCGCCGCGCAAGGGGTGCGCTACGAGCGGGCCCACCCGCAGAGCGTGGTGTGCATGCCCTCGCGCAGCACGATGGTCACCGGTCAGCACGTCAGCACTCACGGGGTGTGGATGAACGGCGTGGCGCTGCCGGAGGATGCACCGTCGGTCGCGCAGGTGCTGCACGACGCCGGCTACCGCACGGCGATCATCGGCAAGCCACACTTCGAGCCGTTCCTCGACCCGTTCGCCCGCTTCGCCGAGAACGGCTTTGCCGGCAAGGGCACGTTCGGCCCACACCGTGGCTTCGAGCACTTCGAGTCGGCCACTCACGGTGCGGCCGGCCCACTGCACTATGCCCGCTGGTTGCTGGCCAACCATCCCGAGACCGTCGGCATGTTCTACCCGGTGCTCGATGGTTCGCTGGAGGTGAACGCGATGGGTGGCGGCGACACCGGTGCGCCGCAGGCATGGGTCAACAACATCCCGCGCGAGTGGTACCACACCGACTGGGTGGCGGATCGCACGATCAGCTGGCTCGAGTCGCTACCGGTCGACGACGACTGGTTCTGTTGGATGAGCTTCCCCGACCCGCATCACCCATGGGATCCGCCGGCCAGCGAGGTCGGTCGCATCGACTGGCGCGACGTGCCACTGCCCGCCGGCTACATCGAGGATGCATCCGAACGCGAAGCCGTGCTCGATGCCAAGCCGCGCCACTTCCGGGCCTGGTACGACGGTCGCCTGGTCAGCAACTACGAAGCGCCGGCAGCATGGGTGCCGGCGACGCTCACCGCCGACCAGATCCGCGAGACCACGGCGCTCAACGCGGTGGAGTGCGAACTGATCGACGAAGCGATCGGGCGCGTGCTGGCGGCAGTCACCGCACGCGGCTGGGGCGACGATCTCGACATCGTGTTCACCACCGACCACGGCGAGCTGGGTGGCGACTTCGGGCTGTTGTTCAAGGGGCCCTACCACGTGGAGGGCCTGATGCGCCTGCCGCTCATCTGGCGGCCCGCGCCGTCGTCGGGCATCGCACCGGCTGTCGTCGGCAAGCCGGTCGGCCACGTCGATCTGGCACCTACGTTCTGTGCCATCGCCGGAGTTCCGGCGTCGCCGTGGATGGAGGGGAAGGCGCTACCGGTGAACGACGCCGATGCCGCCGGCCGCGGCTTCGAGCGCGTGCTCACGGAGTGGGACAGCGAGCTGTTCGGCGTGAGCGTGCACCTGCGCACCATCACGCGCGACGGGTACGTGTGCACCACCTACCTGCCCGGCTCGGTGCACGACGGCAGCGAGGGCGAGCTGTACTCGTTGATCGACGATCCGTTGCAGCGCGTCAACCGCTGGAACGACCCATCGCTCACGTCGTTGCAGAGCGATCTGATCGCCGACCTGTGGGATCACCAGCCGCCGATGAAGTCGCCGTTGCCCGGCGTGGAAGCGCCGGTGTGAGCGCACCGGCGGGGTACTGGCCCTGCCGGTGGCCGGGGGAGGACGGTGGGCCGGCGCGCCGGCAGGCACCGCACGGCGACGGCGCCGGGTTGGGGTGCAGCAGCTCGTTGCAGGTGACCTCACGGATGGCGCTGGCCTCCACGATGGTGGTGCTGCGCGACCCGGGAGAGGTGTACCTGCTGTGCCACACCGGTGGCGACGATGCGATCTCGTGGGTCGAGCAGATCCACCCCCACACGTTGGAAGTGTTGCGCCGCTCGCCCGATCTACCGGGCGGCCCCACGTGGCCCGGCGGCCTGGCCTGCCACGCCAACGGTTCGCTCTACGTGGTCTTCGGTCGCCATGCCCATCGGTTGAGCGCATCGCTGGAGCTGCTCGCAACCACCGAGCTGCCGCGGCTGCGGCCCTACAACAGCTTCGTGATCCTGCCCGACGGCCACCTGGCCGCAAGGACTTCGGCGGCATCCGGGCCGGTCACATCGAACCCGACGGCCTCGGCGCGTCGGAGCTGGTGGTGCTGGAGCCTGCGCAGTTGACGGTCGTCGCTCGCTGCGACCTTCCCGAGCCGTCGATCGCCCGGCTCAGCGCCGACGGCAACGCCATCTACGTGGTCGGCGACACCAGCCTGTCGCGAGTGGGCTGGCACGACGGTGAGCTCGTGCTCGACGAGTCGTTTCACGCCGTCTACCGAACCGTGGAAGGGCAGACCTACGGCTGGGATGCAGTCATCGACGCCGGCGCCGCATGGTTCCTCGACAACGGGGCCGGCAGCAACCGCTTCGCCGGCACGTTCCGCGGCATGGGCGCGAACGAGGCCCCTCTGCACCTGGTACGGGTCGATCTCGTCACCGGAGCAGTGTCGCTCACCGAGGTCTGCGGGTTGCCCGGCGGCCTGATCGCCAACCCGCCGGCCATCGACCCCGTGCGCCGAATCGCGGTGGCGTACGACAGCGGCGACGGTGTGGTGGCCGCGTTCCGGTTCGACGGTGCGGGGGCCACCACACCGCTGTGGCGCTGCGAGCTGAACCATGGCGCGCACCCGCTTCGGTTCCCTGAGTCCGGCGAGCTGGTGCTGTGTGATCACGATGCCGTGCGCAACGCCGATCAGGTGGTGGTGATCGACATCGAGACCGGGCACGAGCTGGCCCGCGCCGACACGGGCAGCCCCATTCAGTCGGTGCTGTTCCTCGCCCCCGGCTTCGAGCGCGACCTGTACTACTGCTCGTTCACCACCGTGGCCCGCATCAGCGCCTGATCCGTTGCGCGTCACACCGCTCGGCGCTGCTCGCCGTCGTCGACGGCCCGCAGGCCTGCGCCGCCGGCAGTGTCGATGCGTACCGGTCGCCGCGGCGAGGGAACGGCGAGCAGCCACACCAGCAACACGCTGAGCAGCTCGGGGATGTGCAGCGTTTCGTTGATGAACGGCACGGTGCCGGTGGCGAGATCGACCACAGCGGTGACGAACAGCGCACCCGCGAGCACTGCCGCCACGGGCAACACGGTGCGAGCGCGTGCCGGCCGCACCGCCACCACCAACAGTGCCACGGCGTAGGCGATGCTGAACGCACCCAGGTGGCGGGCCTCGTGGCCGCCGGCGGTGCCGTCGCCGAGCACGAGTGCGGGAACCGACAGCACGAGGATCTCGACGGCAACCACCACCAGCAGCGCCCGCACGATGCTCCACTTGCCGGCGCGGTCGAGCACCGCATTCGACTTCGCGACCCTGCGCGACACGTCGGGCATGACCGGCGCGGGCTGCATCACCAGCCGGCGACGGCTGCCCTCGATCGCCGCCGCGAACGATGCGCACGCGGTGCAATGAGCGAGGTGCGCGTCGATGAGCCGCTCATCGACCCCCGGGTCCTCGCCGTCGGCTCTTGCCGAGATGGCCTCGTGCCATCGTTCGCACTGCATGCGCGACAGGTCGTCGCTCATGACCGTACGGTTCCCGAGATGTTGGAGTTCGCCACCACGCCTTGCCATGATGGCATCGTGCGAGAGGATCCGCTTCGTTCCCTGTTCGACGCCGCCCGCGAGGGCGACGATCGAGCTGTGCGCGAACTGGTGGTGCGCACGCAGCCCGTCGTCTGGCGGCTGTGCTCGGTGCTCGGCTCGCAGGGTGAGGAGGAAGACCTCGTGCAGGAGACGTACCTGCGCGCGTTGCGCTCGGCAGCGACGTACCGCGGTGAGGCGCCGGTGCAGGCGTGGCTGCTGTCCATCGCTCGCCACGTCTGTGCGGATCACGTCCGCCGGCGCACTCGGCAGCGCCGGCTGGTCGATCGCATCTCGCGCAACACGTTCTCCGAGCCTGCGGTGCTCGCCGACCCGGTCGATCACCTGCTGCCACAGCTGCTGGCCGAGCAGCGCGAGGCGTTCGAGCTGACCCAGATGGTCGGCCTGTCCTACGAGGAAGCCGCCGAGGTGATCGGCTGCCCGGTGGGCACCGTGCGATCGCGAGTGGCTCGGGGCCGGGCTCGCCTGCTGGCGGTCGTCGAGTCGTCCAACGCGGTCTGACGCCTCACGATCCGGTGCGGTCGTAGGTGGTGCGTTCGGGCAGCAGTGCCTCGTAGCGGCGGCGGGTGTGCTGCAGCCACCAGCGTTGCGACTTCTTCATCTTCAGCGTGAGCGGCATGAACTTGCGGTCCTCGTCGAGCATCCTTTGCGCCGTCTCGCGCCGCAGGTCGGTTCCGAGACGCGTGTTGATGGTGGCGATGGCGGGGTCGACCCAGCCGTCGAGACCTTCCTTGAGCAAGTTGGCCACCATGTCGGCCAGCGCACCCTCGGCGGTGGTGTAGCGCTGGATCAGTCGGGTGAGCTCGCGCTTGAGATATGGGCGCAGCGCGGCGGGGTACTCCTGCAGGAACGCGGCCGAGTCGTAGGTGATGTCGTCGCGGCCGTCGGTGAGCGTGAACGGCGAGGTGAAGTCGATCTGGGTCGCCGTGGTGCCGTCCCACAACCAGTTGGCCACCTGGCAGTCGAGGCCGACGGTGGGGGTGCAGACCTTTGCGGCCGCATCGACGATTGCGTCGAGCAGAGGGTGCGAGGGCGCTGGTGCCGCTGCCCGCAGCACGTTGCTGCCCAACTGTGCCGCATCGGCGATCGGTTGCCGGTGGTACACCACGGTGCGTCCATCGGCGCGCTCGAGCGCGTGCAAGCTGGTGGGCAACGCCGCCACGTCGGCAGCGCGGAGGCGTTCGAAGAACGCGTTGCACTCGTCGACGTACCGGAAGGCCTCGACCCGGTTGCGGAACGGTGGCACCCGCTTGAGCGCTGCATGTGGTTCTGTCTGTGGCCAGGCGAGCACGATGCTGATCTCGCCATGACCGAGCAGGCGCAACCGGTCGGTGCGGCCGCTGACGATTGCTGCGGCCACTGCCGCCTCCACCTCGTGCAGGTCGATCTCGGGGGCGAAGGCGTGGTCGCTCACTGCCGCAGCGTAGTGGCTCGTCGCCGCTTTGCCGGGCGCTCAGTGTGCGCTGTGCTGGTGCGCGCCGGCGAGCACGGTGACGTTGCGACCCGCTCGCTTCGCCCGGTACAGCGCTTCGTCGGCGCGTACGTACAGGTCCGGGCTGCCGCCCTCCTCGTCGAACGCAACGCCGATCGACACCGGTGTGCCCACACAGCGTGCGGCGTGTTCCAGACCCGCGGCAACCCGCATCGCGTCCTGCAGGCTGGCTGCTTCGAGCACCGCCGCGAACTCGTCGCCGCCGGTGCGGAACAGCAGGTCTTGGGCGGGGAGCGCTGCCACCAGCGCCTGGGCGAGCGTGCGCAGCACCGTGTTGCCGTGCTCGTGCCCGTAGGTGTCGTTGACGTTCTTGAAGTGGTCGACATCGATGGCCAGCACCGCGTACGACGCTGCCCGTCGGCGCAGTGCGTCGAGCCGCTCGCCGAAGGCGGTGTTGTGCTCCAGACCGGTGAGCGGGTCACGCCGTGCCAGGTCACGCAGGGTTTCGTGGTCACGGACATTGGTGAGCACGCTGCTGACCAGGCTGCCCAACAGCTCCAGTTGCTCCACCAGCTCCGTGCTGGGCGTGGAGGCTCGACGGTCGGCGACGACGAAGAAGCCCAACTGCTCCGAGCCGCGCACCAGTGCGATCACGACCAACATGCCCAGACCGGCATCACGCAGCCGGTCGAAGCCGACGAACCACTCGCCGTCGACGGAGCCCACGGTGTAGCAGGCCAGCGGCCCGTCGACCCATGCGCCGATCTCGGCGAGGCTGCTCGCTGGCAGGGCCAGCAGCTGCGGCCGCAGCAAGCCCTGCGCAGCGACTGCCGTGAAGCCGCGCGTCCGGCTGCCGACGACGACCATGCCCGACTCGGCGCCGGAGAGCTCGCTGGCGATCTCCAGCGCGGCGCCGTAGAGACGGTCCGGATCCTCGATCTGCACGACGCGAGTCGCCTGATCAGCGAGGTACATCCAGCCCGTCGGCGTGGGTAGGCCACCCAGCTCGACGAGGCGGCGAGCGAACAGGTCCGAACACTCGCCGGCCAGGCGTAGCGCCTCGGGCCCCAGCGGTGTCGGCGACTCGATGTTCAGCGCTCCGATGCTGCTGCCGGCGACCTTGATCGGTACGCAGACTTCGGCAACCACCGACGGTGCTGCCTTGAGATACACGTGGCTGAGTGCGACGTCGATTGCGTGGGCCTGGCCAGTGCGCACGGTGGCGGAGATCACGCCCGCCACCGGCGGAAAGCCGTCGAGCACCTGCGAGTACCCGCTGGCGGCAAAGCAGCGGAGGCGATCCGATCGGCACAGGTAGATGCTGATCAAGGGGTAGCCGAGCGCAACCAGGTGGTCGCACACCAGCTGCGCGCAGGCGGCGATGCTGGTGGTGGTCGCCAGTCGTCGCGACAACTGATCGTGTTCGGCAGACATCGATGGTCTATCGGCACCTGCGCATTCGGTGTTGAGGCCTATCCGTCAGCGCGCCCCCACACCAACACAACCCGTCTGGTCGCCCGAGATCGACAGTCGATGTGGCTTCCGGCTGACCAGTGGGGGTGGCCACGAAAATTGTCCACTGGCGGCCAGCAGATCCTTTGCAGTGACGAACGCTCAGAGGGGCGAATTCGAGGTGCGACTCGCGTGTGGATCACACGTACCACCGGCGGTCTGGGGCGGCGTGGGCGTGAGATCGTCAGACCTGTTGATGCTCGCCGAGCGCGACACTGAACACAGTGCCGTTCATCCTGAAGGAGGGATCCGACTCGTAGCGGTCGAGCAGGTCGTCGAGTCCGTGGTCGGGGTCGATTGTCAACGCGGCGATCGCATCGAACGACGCCAGCATCTCCGATGTCGGTTGCTCCGGCGGTTCCCAGCCGAGTCCCCAGACGTCCCAGGGCAGCATCTCGACCTTGTTCAGCGCGGCGAGATCGAGGCGGAGGTTGCCGGCGATCCAGAACGCCCCGTGTTCGTCGATCGATGTGAGGCCACATCGGTCGGCGTCGAGCTGTCCGGCCCGCCATGCCTGCCACGCATGTCCCGCTGTCAGGAACTGCTCTGGCCCGACTGTCGCCGGGATGCTTGCGTTCATTCCGATCGTTCGCTGCCAGGTGTCGTCGAGCTGGGCGTCCACCATCGTCCAACGCCGTTCCTCAGGGTCCCAGTACTCGGCCACCCAGTGGTCCTCGTAGAACCCCTGCACGAAGTACGCGCCGAACCCGCAACGAGATCGCGCCGGGACCCCGGCCGCCCGCAGCAGCGCGACGGTGAGCAGCGTGTAGGTGTTGCATCGCCCACCAATGCGTTCGCCTGGGTTGCGGGGCTGGTCGAGTGGACGGGGGTCGATCGTCCGGGCGAGTTCGAGCAACGCTGCGGCATCGCGTTCGTGGACCGCGCCTGCCTGCGTCGCGGTCAGCTCGACGCCGTAGAGGTCCTTGGCCGCGAGGTCGTACACGAGCAGCCCCTGCACGACGCGTACCGCTTCTTCGACACTGGAGACCTGGAGGCCGAAACCGGTGACGTCGGTGTGACGCCCCGGCGTCGCGTAGAACTCCGTCGACAGAACATTCATCGCCCGATCCTTTCACCGCTCGCCGTCACCTCGCGCAACGTCGTTCAGATGGCGGTGGTGGCGGGCATTCGGTTGTTCCGATCCGAGTCCGGCCTCGATCGGTTCTCGGACTTTCGGACGACGGCTACGGTGACGTCGCATGGCAGTCGAGTTGGCCGAGATCACCGCCGACAATCTCGGGGAGGTGTACGACCTCGCCGTCGGTCCTGGGCAGAACGAGTTCGTGGCATCGAACCCATGGTCGCTGGCGCAGGCGTACGCAGAGCGCAAGATCGCTTGGCCGCGCGCGATCGTTGCCGACGGCACGGTGGTCGGGTTCATCATGCTGCAGTTCGACCCGGACGATGACGACGGTCGGCCGTACCAGCTCTGGCGGCTGATGATCGCAGCCGAACACCAAGGCAAGGGCTACGGCCGGGCCGCCTTGGCCCTCGGCGTCGAGGAATGTCGCCGGCGGAACGCGACGGAGCTGTTCACTTCGTGGGTGCCTGGCGACGGCGGACCTGAGGGTTTCTACCTCGGACTCGGGTTCGAGCCGACCGGCGAGTGGGACGATGACGAGAAGGTGGCGCGACTCGCTCTCTGAGCTGTCGAATGGATCACCCGGTGCGAGCGCAGGGGCAAGTCCAGATGGCCGGCAGTGGGCAGGTTCACCTGTCCGCCGACAGACCAGTGAGGGTGTACGTCTGGTCGCCCGAGATCGACAGTCGGTGTGGCTTCCGGCTGACCAGTGAGGGTGTACGGGTGGTCGGCGGGCTCACCGCGGGCTCACCTCGCCCTCGCCTCGCCTCGCCGTGGCTCGTCCAGGTGCTCAGGTGGGGGTGCCGTACAGCGCTGTGCGCAGGTCGAACGTGAGGCGGGTGCCGTCGAGCAGCAGATGGCGCGAGTTGCGGCCGTCGGCCCTCACGCTGATGGCGATGCGATCACTGGCCACATCGCTGGGCGTCGCGAAGCCGAACCGGCCGTTCGGGTCGGTGCTGCCGCTGGCGATGAGGCGTGGCCTGGCGCCCTCCGAGTGCGCCTCCACGATCACCTCCGCGCCCTCGTACGGCGGCTGCTCGCCGCTCGTGTCGGCGTCGTTGTCGTACACGATGACCCGCCCCGTACGACCGTCCGACGCTCGTTCGGCCTCGACTGCGAGATCGAGCAGCCAGATCATCGGCTCGGCCACGATCGCCGCCAGCCCGGCTGCCAGCACGTGAGCGGTGGGGTTGGCGCGCAGTGCAGCGTCCTGCGGGGCCATGCCGTGGTCGGCAGACACCACGAACAGCGTCTCCTCGAACAATCCGCGCTCGTCGAGCAAGCCCAGCACACGGCCGATGCGCCGATCGGTCTCGGCGAGCGCGGCCGCCACGCCGTCGCTGTGTGGGCCGTACTCGTGCCCGGCCCCGTCGGTGACCGCCAGTTCGTGGTACACGAACAGCGGTGCGGGCAGGTCGCCGCGACTCAGCAGTTCGGCCACCTGGGCCATGCCCCGAGTGTCGAGCAGCGATTCGCTCGCGACCGACTGGTGCTCGTTCTGCCAACGGGGGTTCATGTCGGCGGCGAACTCGGCGGTGAGCAGCTTCACTCGCGTGCGGTCGCACAGGTTGCGACCTTCCAGGAACGCATGCGTGGCCCCGCGACCGAAGGGCGCGTGGATCGCGGCGGTGAGGCAGCCGGGGTGCACGCGGTGGAATGCCTCGTAGACGCTCTCCACTGCCGTGTTGGCGTACACCTCGGTGCCCATCGAGATGCCCTGCGGCGACACCGTCGCCCGGCGATCACGCAGGTAGTAGGTGGGGTTGACCACGTCGTGGTGCCCACCCCACGTGCCGGTACCGATGGCCGTGTGGCTGGGCCAGGTGATGGAGGGGAAGTTGACGATCGAGCCGCCGGTGAGCACCGCCGCACGAGCACGAAGGCGACGCAGGTGGGGGAGCGCATCGGGATCGTTGGCCAGTCGATCATCGAGCTCGGTCTGATGCATGCCATCCATGAGGATCACGTACAGACGGCTCGGCTGCCGGCCGGTGCCATCGAGCACCTCGCCGACCACTCGGCCATCCTGGCGGGCGAGCAGCACGTCGGGGGCGGCGCCACGCTCGCTGCTGGTGCGGCCGGTGGCGTCCTCACCGTCGATCAGCGGGAAGCCGAGTGCGGCAAGGCAGGTGGGAGCGATGTCGATGGACCGGACGGCAAGATCGTGGGTGCCCACGACGACGCCGGGCCCACTGAACCACAAGGGCGCTCGCGACTGGCGCACGTGCAGCGCGCCATGAGTGCCGGGTGACGAACCGGAGCACCAGTCCCGAGGTGAGACGGCAAGATCCGGTGCGTTGGGCGAGTCGAACAGCTGAGCGACGCGCTCGTAGGCGAAGGGGTAGCTCTGCTGCTCGGGTGCGATGAATCGTCGGGTGTGGTCGTCGGAGTCGAACCCGCCGGCCATTGCGGCGGCTCGTTCGGCGTCGAGCGTGCACAGTGCCAGCGGGTCCTGATTGGCGAGAGGGTTCTGGCCGACCACCTCGATCACCTCGAACTGCAACGTGCCGTCGCCTGCGATCAACCTTCGAAAGCGCACCAGCCCACGCGTCGCCCAGGCTTCATACGCACCGTGCTCGCCATCATCGCCAGCGCGCCACGTGAGCACGAGATCGACCTGCGCGCCGACGCCGCTGTCGCTGAGCAACGCGTGGATCGCACGGTTGCCCGAGTCGTGCTGCTCGCTGTCGAGACCCTGACCTGCCAACCGTTCCGGCCCATGCACGTTCACGAGCCGAACAGTACCCCTGTGCCGTCGGTGGCGTGCCGTTGGCAGCGTGCGGCGACGAGCGTCAGTAGTGGCGCAACTCGACGACGGTGCCGTCGGGGTCGCGCACGTACAGCGAGGTGCCATTGCCGCGTGCGCCGAAGAGGGTGGCCGGCCCGCCGGCCACATCGAACCGGCCCGACGCCGCCAGCCCGGCGAGGTCGACCGCTTCGATCACGAGACAGAAGTGATCCAGGTGGCCGTCGGTGCTGTCGCCGTCGATGAGATCGGTGCCCTTGATGAGATCGATGATGGTGCCTGCATCGACGCGGACCGACGGGAACGGCACGTCGCCGTTGCGCCACTCCTTCACGCGCATCGGTTGCAGGCCCAGCACATCGACGTACCAGGCGAGTGTGGTCTCCACATCGGCGCACTTGAGGACCAGGTGGTCGAACGCGGAGACGACGACGGGTGCATGCATGTGGTGAATCGTAGGCGGCATTCGGCACACGGCCAGGTGTCGGCAACCCGACAGCGCACCGTGCGCGACCGGCGCACTCTGTGCAGGTTGCCCAGCACGATGGAGACACCCGATGATGATCAGAGCCGCTCTGCGGGACCTGCAAGCTCGACGGCGACGGTTCCTCGTCGCGATCCTCGGTGCCGGGCTGGTGCTGGCGCTGGGAATGATCATGAGCGGGCTCACCGCCAGCTTCCACAACGAGGCTGCGCGCACCGTCGCGCTTGCGGGCGCCGACACGTGGGTGGTGTCCGACGGGGCTGCAGGGCCGTTCACCACCTCGGTCCTCATCGACGATTCGGCTCTCGCCGCTGTGCGCAGCAGCGCCGGGGTGCAGGAGGCCGAGCCGATCCTGATCACACGACAGGCGGTGGTCGCGACAGGGGAGCCGGTGTTCTCGATTCTGATCGGGGTGCAGCCGGGCAAGATGGGAGCGCCCCGGCCGACCCACGGTGCGCCGCTGGCGATGCCGGGAGAGGCGGTGGTGGACAGCCGGCTCGACGTGAGGGTCGGCGACACGGTTGCGGTCGCCGGCCGTCCGTTCACGGTGTCCGGCACGGTTCGGTCGTCGCTGTTCGCGGCGGCACCGGTTGTGTACGTCGCGATCGAGGAAGCGCGAGCGTTGGGCCTGGAAGGTGCGCCGCTGTCATCGGGGGTCCTGGTTCGCGGCACGTTGCTGGAGGTGCCCGACGGCCTGCAGCAGATGAGCCCCACGCAAGCGATCGCCGATGCAATGGAACCGCTGAAGTCGGCCAGCAGCACCATCGCGCTCGTACGCACGCTGCTGTGGCTGGTCGCCGCGCTCGTCGTCGGGTCGGTGCTCTACCTCAACGCGATCGAACGCACCCGTGACATGGCCGTGTTCAAGGCCACCGGCACGTCGGCCGGCTCGATCGCCCTCGGCTGGCCGTTCAGGCAGCCGTCGTCGCCCTGCTGGCTGCTGCAGTCGCGGCGGCGTCGGCAACGGCGCTCGCGCCGCGCTTCCCGATGTCGGTGGAGCTGTCCGCCCGGTTGTACCTGATGCTGCCGATGGTTGCGCTCGCCGTGTCGCTGGTGGGCGCGGTCAGCGGCATGCGGCGTGCACTCGTCGTCCCGCCCGCCCTCGCTTTCGGAGCACTCTGATGCACGCGTTCCACACCTCGCTCGCCGTCCACGATCTGGTGGTCGAGTACACCACCGGCCCGTTCGTCTCGAGGCCGATCGACCGGCTGTCCTTCGCCGCCCGCCCGGGCACCCTCACGCTGCTGCACGGGCCGTCGGGTTGCGGCAAGACGACGCTGCTGTCCTGCCTCGGTGCACTGCTGCCGGCGCAGAGCGGTTCGATCGTCGTTGGCGGCACCGAGGTCGTCGGTCTTGCCGGCGCTGCGCTGGCGGCGTATCGGCGACACCGTGTGGGCATCGTGTTCCAGGCGTTCAACCTGGTCGGCAGCCTCGACCTGGTCGAGAACGTCATGGTGCCGCAACGTGCCGCGGGGGCGTCGCGTCGCGTCGCGAAGGAGCATGCGAAGGCGGTGCTGGCCCGCGTGGGGCTGGCGGATCATCTCCGACGCCGACCAACTGAGCTGAGCGGTGGGCAGCAACAGCGCGTGGCGATCGCTCGCGCGTTGGCCACCGACGCTCCGTTGCTGCTGGCCGACGAACCGACTGCGCACCTCGACCACATCCAGGTCGCGGGCGTGCTGCAGTTGCTGCGGTCGCTTGCCGACGAAGGCCGCGTGCTGGTGGTGGCGACCCACGACGATCGGCTGCTGCCGTTCGCAGATCAGGTGTTGGACATGCACCGAGACGGCATCGAGCACACGGGTCACGCCGCTCGCCAGCTGGTTCGGTCATGAGAACGGTCGATCCGACGGTGGCGCGCCTGCGGCAGCTCTCGCTCTTCGCGACGTGCAGTGAGAAGGAGCTGCAGTTCATCGCTCGCCGCGGCATCGAGCACCGGTCGGCCGCGGGAGCAGTGCTCCTTCAAGAGGGGCGTTCAGGGCACCAGTTCGTCGTCATCGCGCAGGGCTCGGCCGTGGTGTCGATCGGTGGTCGGGAGGTGGCGCGCCTGGGGCCGGGCGAGTGCTGCGGCGAGGTGGCGCTGCTCGACCACGGGGACCGAACGGCCAGCGTGGTCGCCGAGACCGAGCTGCTCGTCTGGGTGTGCAGCGCCCAGGAGTTCGCCGAGATCATCGACAGCTGCCCGACGCTGGTTCGCCGGCTGCTGGGGGTGCTGGCAGAGCGCACGCGCAGCAGCTACCGACAACAGCAGCTGCGGCCGACGACAGAGCGGGCGGGGGGATGCGCGCTGATCTGATGGAGATCAACCACTTGGTCGATGTTCTGGCGAGCGTGCGAGAGAATGATGCATCGAATGGTTTCGAATGCCCTCCTCGGGCGGCGGCTGCCCATCGGTGACGGGAAGCCCGTGAGCTACCGACACGTTCCTCCCGCCCCGCTGACGCCATTGATCGGGCGCGCGCCCGAACTTGCCGAGCTGTCGTTGCTGCTGGCCGGCGAACGCGTCGTCACGCTCACCGGCTCGGGTGGCTGCGGCAAGACCCGCCTGGCCTATGAGCTCGCAGTCGATGCCGTCGAGCAGATGGCGGGCGGTGCGGTGTGGGCGGAGCTCGCCTCGTGCTCGGGCAGCGAGGATGTGCTGGCCGCGGTGGTCGATGTGCTCGAGGTGACGGAGTCGCCCGGGGAAGCGGGGCTCGACAGCGTCGCCAGGATGCTCGCCGGGCGTGCGCCGACGCTGCTCGTGCTCGACAACGCCGAACACGTGCTGGACGCTGCTGCCCAGCTGGTGGCAGTGGTCGTCGAGCGGGCCCCGGACGTGAAGGTGCTGTGCACCAGCCGGGAACCGATCGGCGTGCACGGCGAGGTCGTGTGGCGGGTGCCCTCGCTGAGCACACCCTCGCTGCACGACACCTCGCTGCTCACCGCTGCTGCAGTCGGGCAGTTCGACGCGGCGCGGCTGTTCCTCGAGCGGGCGCGGCGGGCGCGTCGAGGTTTCACCATCACCGACGACAACGCGCCGGCCGTCGCCCAGATCTGCGTGCGCCTCGACGGCCTGCCGCTGGCCATCGAGTTGGCGGCGGCGCGCGTCAGGAACATGCCACCCGACCGCATCGCCGCCCAGCTCGACGACCGGTTTCGCCTGTTGGCTGGTGGTCCGCGCACCTTGATGGAGCGTCAGCAGACGCTGCAGGCGTCGGTGGCGTGGAGCGAGGGCCTGCTCGACACGACCGAGCAACTGGTGTTCCGGCGGCTCGGTGTGTTCGTCGCCGGCTTCACCGCCGAAGCAGCGGAGGCGGTGATCGGCTCGTTCGGCGACGTCGACCGCTACGACATCACCGAGGCGGTGGGCCGCCTGGTCGACAAGAGCCTGGTGCAGTTCGACGACAGCCGTGACCGCTACTCGCTGCTCGACACCATTCGGGCGTATGCCATGCAACGCCTGCTGGAGACTGGCGAGATGGCGGCGACGCGCGATGCCCACGCCGAGTGGTGCGCGCAATGGCTCGCGGCGGCCACCTCGGAGAACGCGACGCCCGACGTCAACAGCTGGTGGGCGTCGCGACTCGCCATCGTCGCCAAGGTCGACCCGGAGTGGCCGAATGCGGCCAGCGCGCTCGACTGGGTGGAAGTGGGCAGCCCGCTCGCGCTGCGACTCGTCGCCGGACTCGGCGACTACTGGACCTTGCGGCAGCGCGCCACCGACTCGGCGCGCCACGGCATGCCCTCGCTGCTGGCCGGCGATCGGCAGCGACCCGAGTGGCTGCTGGCGGTGCTGAAGCTGATGCTGTTGCGCACGAATGCCGGCGACGCCGCGTTCTGGCCGCTGCGTCAGGAGGCGCAGGCGCTGGCGGAGGAACGCGACGACACCGTGGCGTTGATGCGCCTGGCGACGGTTGCCCAGGTCTCGATGCTGATGTTCGTGGGCCCCAGGGCCGACCTGCTCGACGAGTTGGCACGAGTTCGGCAGCATGCGTTCAAATG
Organism: Acidimicrobiaceae bacterium; assembly: GCA_016722025.1. Taxonomy (GTDB): domain Bacteria; phylum Actinomycetota; class Acidimicrobiia; order Acidimicrobiales; family Ilumatobacteraceae; genus UBA668. The sequence continues at coordinate 63,177 of JADKGZ010000004.1, read as the reverse complement.
CGGGGAGTGGCTGACCGCGTGGAACGCGTCGCAGAGCCCCGCCGTGATGGTGGTCGCGGCCGGCAGACCCGACGAGGGGGAGGCGCTGGTTGCCTCGCTCACCGGTGCTCGGGCCATCTTGATCCGCTCGGTCGCCGCGCAGCTGCGCGGGGAGATCGCGCTGTCGCTGCAGCTGGCAGCCGACGCGCAGGGACTGCTCGACGCGCGGCTCGGTGCCGTGCTCGACCGTGTGCTGACGGCATTCTCGCTGGCCGGGGTAGCGCTGGCGTTGGACGATCGTTCGCCACTTGCGTCGCTGCGGTTGGCCGACATCAGCCTCGAGTCACTGCCGGCCGGCTACCTGTCGGCGTACACGATGGCGCGAGGTGTGGACGAGCTGCTCGCAGGTCGGCTGACGCACGCGCGCGACGCGTTCGCCGAGCGCGAGCCGGATCTGTTCACCTCCTGGCGCCTGGTCTGCCTGCTGGCCGAGACCGAGCTCGCCCTCGGCGACGAGGTCGCTGCGCGTGCGGCCGCGATGCGGATGAGCGTTCCCTCGGCCGACGTGTCGGCGCCGCTGTACGAAGCGACTGCGGGTCTGGTGCTGGCAGAGTGCGACTGGGCGACGGATGTGAACGGCGCGCTCGACGACGCTCATCGGGCGCTCGCCACAGCGGCCGAGTTCGGCCTCGCGCAGGTGGTGGTCGACCTGCTGGAGCTGATCGGGTCGATGCTGGCCGACAACGGTCGTAGCAAGGATGCGTCGCGGCTGCTGGCCGCTGCCGACAGCGCCCGGTCGGCGATGTCGTACCGCTACCGCTTCGCGCATCGAGCCGCCTACGTGGCCGCGGCACGTGCTGCTGTGCACGGTGACGACGGGTGGGCGGAGGGTGCTGCGCTCAGCCTCGCGGCGGCGGTCGACCTGGCGCAGCGGATGCGTGGCGAGCGTGTTCGCCCGCAGGCAGGCTGGGACAGCCTCACCCCGACCGAACTGCAGGTGGCCGAGCAGGTGGCGGCGGGCCTCACCAACCCGCAGATCGCCGAGCGACTGCTGATGTCACGGGCAACGGTGAAGACCCATCTGGTGCACGTGTACGCCAAGCTCGGCTTCGGCAATCGTGCGGAACTGGCTGCGGCGGTCGTGCGGCGGGCCGCCCGATGAGCAATGGCGTTCCGCACATGACGATGACGTTCCTCCTCACCGACATCGAAGGCTCCACCCGGCAGTGGGAGGAGTCACCGCACATGAGCGACCTCGTCGATCGTCACTTCGCGGTCCTGCGCGAGGCGGTCAACGACGTGGGCGGTGAGGTGTTCGCGACGATGGGCGACGGCATCGCCGCCGCGTTCACGTCGGCCGAAGCGGCGGTGCACGCAGCCATCAGTGCTCAGCTGGAGATGCCCAGCGTCGGTCTCGCCGTCCGGATGGGCATTCACACCGGCGAGGTGGAGCGCATCGACGACGACTTTCGCGGCCGCCCGGTCAACCGTGCGGCGCGCATCATGGCGGTTGGCCACGGAGGACAGATCCTGCTGTCGGATGTGTCTGCGTCGTTGGTGCGCACCGGGCCCAGCCCGGTCGCCCTCACCGACCTGGGCACCCACCGCCTGCGCGACCTCACCGACCCTGAACGAGTGTGGCAGGTGATGCACCCCGAACTGGCGGAGCAGTTCCCCACGGTGCGCGGCCTCGACACGTACTCCAACAACCTGCCCACGCAGCGATCGTCGCTGGTGGGCCGCGAGCGCGACGTCGACCGCGTGATCGGTCTGGTGAAGCAGCATCGAATCGTCACGCTCACCGGCGTCGGTGGCGTGGGCAAGACCCGCTTGGCCGTGCAGTCGGCGGCAGATCTGCTGTCCAGGTTCGCCAACGTCTGGTTCGTGGAGCTGGCCGGCGTTGCCGACCCCGAAGATGTCGCCGACGCCATCGCCCGCACCTTGGGCGCCGGCGCGATGGCCGATCCGTTGGCGGCCGCCGGCGCGCTGCTGTGCGGAGAGCCGAACCTGTTGGTGGTCGACAACTGCTAGCACGTCGTCGACAGCGCCGCCGCGGTGATCGACGCACTCACGGCCGATTGTCGCGACCTCTCTGTGATCGTGACCAGCCGCGAGGCGCTCGGCATCGACGGTGAACACGTGGTCGCAGTGCGCTCGCTCGACTCGGCCACCACCGCCGTCGAGCTCTTCCGGCAACGGGCACTGGCAGCTGGAGCCGACGTGCAGCACATGGACCGTTCGCTGCTGGAGCACATCTGTCGCCGGCTCGATGGCATCCCCCTGGCCATCGAGCTGGCGGCAGCTCGTGCCGCCACCCTCGGCGTCGACGCGTTGGTCGACGCGCTCGACGACCGGTTCAGCGTGCTCAGTGGTGGCCGCCGACGTGCGCTCGATCGACACGGCACCATGCGTGCGACCATCGATTGGTCGCACCGGTTGCTCGCTGCCGATGAACAGCGCATGTTCCAGTGGCTCGCTGTGTTCTCCAGCGGCTTCGAGCTCGACGCGGCCCGTCACATCGGTGCCGCGCTGGGCATCGACGAGCTCGCGGCCACCGATCACGTCGCATCGTTGGTGCACAAGAGCATGGTGTCACCGGAGCCGTCGCCGCATGGTGTGCGCTACCGGATGCTGGAGACGATGCGTGCCTATGCGTTGGAGGAGCTGGATGCTCGCGGCGACCGGTTGGCGGCCGCCACCGCGCACGCCGAGTGGGTGGCCACGCTCACCGACCTTCCCGTGGAGACGCCGTGCACCGCCGCCGTCGAACGAAACTCGATCCGCCTCGAGCGTGAGGCCGACAACTGGCGCGATGCGGTCATGCATGCCGCCCGTCTCGGCTCCGGCGATCTTGCCGGTCGGCTGTGCGGCCCGCCGGTGGCGTACTTCCTGCTCGGCCGACACGACCTTGCCGACCTGTTGCTGCCGCTGCTGCCGCTGTGCGGTGTCGATCGGCCCAGTCATCGTCGCTCGGTGCTCACCGCCTTGATCAACTCCGCCGCCGGGGCCGCCCCGCCCGAGCTGACGCGCGCTCGCGCCGACGAGGTGTACGCACTCGACGAAGAAGAGCCCACCGGCGTCGGCCGGCTGATGAAGTGGATGACCTACGCATGGAGTGGCGAGTTCGAGGCGGCGATCGAGCAGTGCTTGCTGGGCGCCAACGACATGCGACTGCACGAGACGACCCGCGACAAGCTGCTCGGCATTGCGGTGCTCGGGCAGTTCAGCCTCCTCGAGGCCCCCGATGATCCCGACCACCTGATCGAACGGGCATTGACCACGGTGGCGCGCAGCGAGGTCGCCCTGCAGCGCACCACCTGCCGACTCGGTGCCGCCTGGGGGCTGGCAGCCACCGACCCCGACCGGTCGCTCGAGCTCGTTCGACAGGCGCTGGCCGACGTTCCGTACGTTCCGGCGCTCACCCGCTTGACGCTGCCCGGCAGTGCCTCGCGGTTGCTCACCCGTCTTGCCCCCTGTCTCGCCGCGCAGGGCCTGATGGAGCAGCTCGATGCAATGCCGGTTCGGCGGTCGTTCGTCGACCTGATCCCAATCTTCTACGGCACGGCACTGCTGCATCGCGTCGGGCATCCGTCGGCGAGCTCGGCCCTCGCGACGATGACCATGAGCCGCATCGCTCCGTTCCTGTCGATGATGGACTTCGTGGATCTCGCGCGGCAGGCCGCGGCCCCCGGTAGCGGGGTCTCACTCTGTGAACTGGAGTCGATGGTCCGCGCAGGCCTGCGCGACATCATCGCGTCCTCGCGTGATGAGGCGGTGGCCGTTGGTCGGTGCTGACTTCTCGGCACTGGCCGCCCGCTGCCCCTTCCTCGACACGCTCTGTGCAGAGGCTCGTGCCCGCCTTGCAGCGGGCGTGCGCGAGGTGTCGCTGCGCCGTGGGCGAGTGCTGTTCCTGGAAGGCGACCGGCCCGATGCCGTGTACCTGGTGTGCAGCGGCCTTGTGCGCATCTTCGTCACCGAGCTCGACGGCAGCGAGACCACCGTGCGGCTGGTGGGCAGAGGGGAGCTGCTGGGCGAGCTGGCGGTGATCGACGGCGGCCTACGGTCGGCCAGCGCGATTGCGATGCGTTCGGTGGTTGCGTACCGGCTGCCGGCGGCCCTACTCGCGGCCGAGCTCCCGGCACCGGGCACCGTTGGCCGAGGCATCCTGGCCGGCCTGGTCGCAGTCGTTCGCGAGAACACGAAGCGACTGGTGATCGAACGATCGCAGCCGCTGGAGAGCGTGGTCGCCACGTTGCTGTTCGATGATCCTGGCCTGCTGCGGCGAGTCACCCAAGGTGAGCTGGCCGGTTTGCTCGGTGTCAGCCGACAATCGCTGAACCAGATCCTGCGCGCCTGGGAACGTGAGGGTGTCGTCGGCCGCCGAGATGGGCGCATGCATCTCACCGATCCGGCAGCCTTGCGAGCGCGTCACCTCGTCGGTGGAAGCGGTGTTGTCTCGCCATCTGCCGCCGACGTGCGATGATCCGGGAATGATCGTTGATAGCGCGCTGTACGTCGACGGTCGCCGCCGACCGGGCCAGTTCGATACGGGCGCCGAAGACGAGCTGCCCCACGGTTCGTTCAGCTGGACCGGGCTGTTCGAGCCGACGAAGGCCGAGTTCGACCAGATCCGCCGGCACGTCGACCTCCACGACCTGGTGGTGGAAGACGCGCTCAACGCGCACCAGCGACCCAAGCTGGAGCAGTACGGCGATGCGCTCTTCCTGGTGCTCAGGACGGCCAAGTACTTCGACAGCGAGGAGAACGTCGACTTCGGCGAGATCCAGGTGTTCGTCACTCCTCGTGCCGTTCTCCACGTGCGGCACAAGGCGCCCTCGAAACTGGTCGACGTGCGAGCCCGTCTGGAGGGCCAACCCGACCGCTTGGCGTTCGGCCCCGGCTCCGTGCTGCATGCCATCGTCGACCAGGTGGTGGATGGCTACGAGCCGGTCGTCGATGGTCTCGAGCAGGACGTGCGCGAGGTGGAGCGCGAGGTGTTCAACCGGCATCTCGGCGACAACCCGGTGGAGCGCGTCTACGGCCTGATGAGGACCGTGCTCATCGTGCAGGACGCGCTCACGCCGTTGGTCGCACCGCTCGGCGACCTGGCCTCGAAGAGCTTCCCGACGGTGCACCCCAGCCTGCGCGAGTACTTCCGCGACGCTCACGACCACCTGGTGGCCGTCGTGCAACGGGTGGGGACGCTGCACGACCTGCTCACGGGCATCCTCGCTGCCAACCTCACCCGAGTCTCCATCCGCCAGAACGAGGACATGCGCAAGATCTCGTCGTGGGTCGCCATCGCCGCCGTGCCGACGATGATCGCCGGCGTGTACGGGATGAACTTCGAACACATGCCCGAGCTGCGCTCCAAGTGGGGGTACCCGGTGGTGATGACGCTGATGATCGGTGCCTGCCTCGGGCTGTACCGCAAGTTCAAGAGCTCGGGGTGGCTGTAGCCGCAGTGGCGCCGAGCCCGCTCACCCGCCGCACAGGTCGACGGCCAGCAGTGCCAGCGTGCGCGCGGTGGTGAGGACCTGCTGCAGCGGCACGTGCTCGTCGGGGCCGTGCGCCTGCACTGCCTCACCAGGCCCGTACTGCAAGGTGGGCACGCCGCCGATGCCGGTCATCAGGCGCAGGTCGCTGCCGTACGGAGCGGTGTACGACTCCTGCGGGCCGCCACCCACGGCCGAGTGAGCGGCGCCGACGCGACCGAGGAGGTCGCTGTCGTCGGGGAGGCGCCCGCTGGCGAACTGACCGCCCCACCACTCGACGCTGGCGGGGTGGTCGCGCAGCCATGGGTCGTGGCGGCATGCTTCGGCCACCGCCTGCTCGAGATCCGCCCGGGCGGCCTCCATCGGCTCGTCGAGCGCGACGCCGAGGCGACCTTCGGCGACCAGCAGATCCGGCACCGACGACGCCCAGTCGCCGGCGTGGATGGTGCCGATGGACAGCGGGTAGGCCAGCGGCCAGCGGCTGGCCGACGCAACCGGGTTGGCGTTGCGGCGGGCTTCCAGCCGGTGCAGCGCAGCGAACAGCGGGATGAATTTCTCGATCGCGCTGACGCCTTCCGTGCGTCGCGACGCGTGAGTGGCCACCCCGGGTACGCGCAGCCGGAAGGTGAGCGCCCCGGCGTTGGCAGGCACGAGGTCGAGGCCAGTGGGTTCGGGGATCACACAGGCGTCGGCGCGCCAGCCACGAGCGAGGGTGCTGTACGTGCCGAGACCCCCGTCTTCTTCTCCGAGCACCGCGGTGATGAGCAGGTCGCCGGCGAGTCGCACCCCTGACTGGCGCACCGCTTCCACGGCCCACAGCGCGGCGACGAACCCGGCCTTCATGTCGCAGCTGCCTCGCCCGTACAGGCGACCATCGGCGATGCGCGGGTCGAAGGGAGCGGTCGACCACTGCTGTGGGTCGCCCACTGGTACGACGTCGAGGTGCCCGTTGAACAGCAGGGTGCGCGCCGTGGTGGGGGCCGCACCGGGCAGCCTGCCGACCACGCCCCACGCCTCTGATCGCTCGACCTCCATGCCGGGGAAGTCGGGCCGCGCGGTGATGTCGGCGAGCGGTATCTGCCAGTGATCCACATCGAGGCCGCGCTCGCGGAACAACGAGGCAGCATGAGCAATCGCCTCGTTCTCGTCGTCGCTGCCGCTGATGCTGGGAATGCGCACGAGGTCTTGCAGCAGTGCGGTCATCTCCTGCTGGCGCTCGTCGACGGCATTGAGCACGCGGGCAACGGCGTCGCCGGAAGTGTCGATCGTGGGGGATTGGGTGTTCATCAGGCCCTTTCGAAACGCAGGTGCGGCGCCCGTTCGGTGAGCACGAGGGAGGGAGTCAGCGAGTCTCACCGGTAGCTTGCTACCACCTACACCCGAAGGAACAGTTCCATGGCAATCGGCCCCAAGCTCACCCCGCTCCAGGAAGTTGAAGCCCGTCGCGCCGCCGCAGCGGCCGACAAGCCCAAGCGAGCCATCTCCGAGGAGGAGAAGGCAACCCGCAAGGACCGGGTGGCGAAGGCCAAGGACGCACTGGCCCGCTCCGTGGGCGCCAAGGGTGATTGGGTCATCGCCGGCCGCGCCGCGCTGAAGACCTACCTGCAGCGCCTCAACGAGCCCAAGCAGCCCGACGATGCGCAGTTCGAAGCGCTCATCGCCGCTCCGTTCACCCCGCCGCCGAAGAAGAAGACCAACGACCGTCGCTTCTGAGCACACGGTGCGGCCCGCCGCGTATGTCGCGGCCGCGCCGTGCATGCCAGTTTGCTGAGCGTCACTCCGATGTGCGGATGACCACCTCCACGGGGCCGGTCGTGTCGACTCGCGCCACTCCCACGAGCACTGGCACGTTCGGGAACGGTTGCGACAACCGCAGTTCGGTGGCCGTGCCATCGGCCGCCTGCACGACGGCCCCGTTGGGCGCCGACGCGGTGGGCGCGGCCACGAACACGTAGGTGGCGCCGCGCACCACGATCGTCTCGATGGTGAGCGCGCCAGCCAGGTCGCGGCCGGCACTGATCGACGACGAGATGTCGGGCGCGTCAGGCCATGTCCACCACCACAGGTACTCGGTGCGGCCGTCGCGCTGGGCCAGCTGCAACCCGGCCTTCCAGGCCCCGCTGTCGTCCGTTCCTGTTCCTGCTCGGGCGACTTCGGCGAACTCGCCCAGTCGGTAGTCGGGATGCAGCCCGTACAGCAACTGCTGCCACTCGCGTGCCCCGGCGCGTCGCACCGACCGGGCGATGCTCAGCAGGCGGTGAGGAGTCGTTGCTCCGGTGAGGCTGAGCAAGTGGCCATCGGTTGCCCAGATCACGATGGCTTCACCGGTGGCCACCAGGGTGCCGGTGGTGTAGCGGTCGGCGCCACCCACCAAGCCGGTGGTGAAGAAAGGCAGCAACGCGCGGCGCTCGTCGAGCGCACCCGTGCCGCTCGCAGCGTGATGGTGGTGCCCTGGGCGGTGAGCGACCGCATCTCCGAGGTCACCGTGCCGTACAGCAGCTGGGCTGCCCACTGGTCGGTGTGGGTGACGGAGAGGCCGAGCTGCTCGGTGACCGCGTCGTCGACCACGACCAGCCCGTCGACGAGCTGGAGGCCGCTCGCGAATCGGGTCAGCGCGTCGTCGTCGATGCCGAACGCTCGAATCGACGCCGTCCATCGGCCTCCGATGTCGATCACCACGTCGGTCGTGGAGAGCTGGCCGCGCCGGCTCACCAGTTCGAAGCCCCCCGCCAGCCGTCGCGACGAGTCGGTGAACACGAACGGTGGGCGATCGCGGGCGACCTGCAGCATCAACCATGGCGTCGTGGCATCGCCACTGGCCCAGAGCGTGAACGAGGCGTCGGGCGGAGGGGGTGTGACCACGTCGGCCGAGCGGAAGCTGTCAAGCCGATTGAGACAGATTTGGTTCGGGTGGGTTGATCCAGGCGATGTCGGGGACGGCGGGTGCGATCGGGCCGACGGAAGCGGTGGGGTTGGTTGCGTAGGCGTGGTCGAGCGCTGGCGGTGGGCCATGGTGGTGTGGTGGCCGAGGTGGACGCTGGCTGGGGTGTGGTAGCCGATGCCGGGTGTCGATGGTGGTGGTTGTAGTGCTCGAAGAACTCGTCGACGAACGCTCGGGCGTGGGCGAGGCTGGCGAAGCGTTCGGGGAATCTGGGTGTGTTCTTGAGGGTCTTGAACTGTGACTCGGTACGGGTTGTCGTTGGAGCGTGCGGCCGGGAATGCGATCTGGTGACGCCGAGATCAGCGAGGTTGGGCGACGGTTCGCGAGGTCATGGAGCTGCCGCGGTCTGCGTGCAAGGTCGCTGCTCACGGTCGATGCCTTCGACCTGGATGGTGGCGGCGATGAGGTCATGGGCGAGACGGTCGGACTCGCGAGGGCGACGGCCAACCAACAGCGAACCGTGACCAGACGTCGATGATGACGTAGAGGTGGAACCAGTTCCATTTGTGGGGCCGGCGAGTTTGGTGATGTCCCAGGACCACACCTGGTTCGCCGGTGCAACGAGTTCGGGTTTGAGGTGCGCTGGGTGACGGGACTGTTGGCGGCGTTCGCGGACTTGGTGGCGTAGCGCAGGATCCGATACATCGTTGACACTGAGGCCAGGTAGTGGCCTTCGTCGAGCAACGTTGCCCAGATCTGTGCTGGCGCTGATCGCGGAACCGTTCGCTGTTCAACACGTCAACGATCTCGTCGACCTGGGTTGGGGTGAGCGCACGATGCGACGGTGGTCGTGGTGCTGGCGGCCCTTGCACGGGTGCGGTGAGGTGTCGCCGTAGTGCGTTGCTCGGGAGCGTCCCATTGCCTGGCAGGCGGCGACTCGAGCGATCTTGCGGTCGGCGAGTTCGTCGATCGCCGTGTCGATGATGTCGTCTACGAGTCGTCGTTGTCCGCGCTCTTGGAGAGCTGTTCCAGAGCGCGTGTCTTTTCCCTGGACCTCGATGATCGCTTCGGCTTTGGCGAGTTTGATCTTCAAGCGTTCGTTCTCGTGGCGGAGCCGGGCGACCTCGTTGGCCGATGGGCCCCTCGGCCGCCTTCGACGCGGCCTTCGGTCACCACGAGTGCCTTCGCGGTGTTGGCGTCGCCAGTCGGTGATGATCGATGAGTAGAGGCCTTCGCGGCGACAGCGCGCCTTTCCGCCAGGCTCGGAGCAGCGGTCACTCGGCGAGCACCGAGAGCTTGTAGTCGATCCGAAGATCCGACGCTCGGCGCCCCCGCCTCGAAGTGATTTGCGTGACGTTCCCGCCGTTCAGTCTGACCGGTACGAATCCCGGTCGTCACCCGCTGCTTCACCGCAACCACCTCCGCGAGAATCTGTCTCACGGATCATGGACACAGAGGGAGCACGGGCGCAACGCAGGGTCGTCGATGACGAAGTGGGCGACCGCCGGCTGAGCAGCGGCCGAGGGTGTCAGGCGGGCCGGCGCGGTGGTGGCGGCGGCGAGAGTGGTCGACGCCTGTGCCGCTGCGTCGCTGGCGCTGTCGCTGTCGTCGTCGGGGAAGAGCGCGAGGCCGGCGGCGGCGACCGCAGCGATGACGAGGCCGGTGACGAGGGCAGTGCGCCGTCGAGTGCGGTGGCGGGCGGGCGGCGCCGCAGTCGCCGCACCGTCGTCTGGCCCCCATGCCGGATCATCGGGCGTGAGCACCTCGATGATCTCCATCTCGCCTGAGCGGTCGCGCATGCGCGGGTGTTCAGTCGTTGTCCAGCTTGTCGAGGAGGTGGTGTGCGGCGTCGGCCAGCTTGCCCTTCACCCCTGGTTCCTGTGCCAACTGCTCGAGCCTGGCGTCGACGAGGCCGAGCTCGGCGCGGGCGCCCTCCAGCGGTGAGATCTTGCCGTCGTCGTTGAGGTCGTAGCTGACCAGGTCGAGTGCTTCGTCGGCGTCGACGTCGGCGTCGGTGTCGGTGCTGGTGGGTTCGGGGGTGTTGGCAGGTTCGGTGCTGGGTTCGTTCGACATGCCGCCAGTATGCCGCTGCCGGCACGCCGGTGGTAGCCGGGTCAACGCAGCAACGAGCCTGCCACCGAGGTCACGTGCGCTCTCGCCTCGGTGGTGGTGAGCTGGCCGGTGAGCCAACGCGAGCTGATGCCCTCGACCAGTGCGGTCAGCTGCACGCCGAGCGCTTCCGCATCGCGTGTGGCGGTGATCGACCCGTCGTGCTGGCCGGCGCGCGCCAGTGCCGCGACGTCGGCCGCCCACCGAGTTGTGAGCGAGGTGATGATGGGGCGCAGCGCTTCGTCGAAGATCGCCGCGTCGCGCAGTTCACCCCATGCGGCGGAGTTGATGCGCACCGTCTCGACGTCTTGTATCTCTGCGAGCAGCACGGCGAGCACCGTGTCGTGAGCATCCGCTCCGATGACGGTGGTGTACGTCTCGGCTCGTGCGCCGATGTGCTCGAGCGCGTGTTGCAGCAACGTGGAGCGATCGCCGAAGTGGTGGTAGATGAGCGCGGGCGACACGCCGGCCGCGCGGGCCACTTGCTCGATGCGCATGCCGCGGGTACCCCTGCTGGCGATCTCGCCCACCGCGGCGTCGAGCAGTGCCGTGCGCCGATCGAGGGCGCTCATGTTCCCTCGGGGATCTGCTGTGTGATGCAGTGCGGCCCACCGCCGCCGAACGCGATGGTCTCACCCGGCACGCCAACCACCTCGCGGTCGGGATGTGCTCGGCGCAGCACGTCGAGCGCCGGCGCGTCGGCCTCGTCGTCGCCCATCGGCACGATCACCGCACCGTTGGCCAGGTAGTGGTTGGCGTACGAGACGGTCGCGTTGGGGCCGGGGTCGAGGATGGTGACCTCGAGCGAACGCCCCCGGGCGTCGCGAGCGGCGTGCAACGCGGCGAGGTTGCGCAGCCCACGCTCGTGTTCGGGGGAGGCGTTGTGCGACACGGCCTCCAGCAGCACTCGACCCGGCGCGACGTACTGCAGCACGCCGTCGACGTGCCCGTCGGTACCCGCCGGGCCGGTGTCGAGGCTGTGCCCGAACGGCAGCCAGATCACGGTGGTGACACCGAGGTGATCCTTGAGGCCCTGCTCGATCTGCTCGCGGGTGAGGTGTGGGTTGCGGTTCGGGTTGAGCAAGCACTGCTCGGTGGTGATGAGGGTGCCCTCGCCATCGACGAAGAAGGACCCACCTTCGAGCACGAAGGGGGCGCGGAAGAAGGGAACGGAGAAGTACGCGGCCAGCCGCTCGGCGAGGCGAGCATCGTCGTCGTGAGGGTGCCAGCGGTTGCCCCAGGCGTTGAAGCCGAAGCCGACAGCCGCCACCTTGCCGGTGGGGTTGCGCACGAAGGCGGGCCCGCTGTCGCGGATCCACGAGTCGTTGATGGGGATCTCGACGGGGGTGACGCCGTCGCCGCACAGGTTGCGCACGTCGGCTGCCAGGCCAGGGTTGCAGACCATGGTCACTGGCTCGAAGGCGGCAATGGTGCGAGCGACGGCGGCGTACTCGTGGGTTGCAGCCTCCAACCGCTCACCCCAGAGCTCGGCTCGCGAGGGCCATGCCATGAGGCACCCGGAGTGAGGCTCGTGCTCGGCCGGCATGGTGAAGCCGGCGGCGGAAGGTGTGGTCGTCATCACCGGATGATGGCATTGACTGATTTTTCAGTCAATGGGAGCGGCGAGGCACCGACGAGCCGTGCATCGGCCAGCGCGGTGAGATCAGACGGCGAGCGACTGGTCGGGCAGGTCGAACCAGCGGAGGTGTTCGAACTCTGCCGACAGTGCCCCGGCGTGAGGGCCGGCCTGCTCCCACGCCGGCGCGGCAGCAAAGCGTTGCCGTGCCGCCTCGAGGTAGCCGGCCAGTGCATCTTCCGAGGCGCGTGCACGATCGACCGGTGGGCGCAGCAGTTCGCCGGTGGCCGCGTCGTACGACAGCTGTGCCAGGCGCAGCGGCGGCTCGACAGGGCCGTGGTGATGGCGCCACAACCCGGTTGCAGGGTCGAAGCGGTACTCGGGGAGCAGCTTCCAGCCGTGCTCGGCGAGCAGGTCGACCGCATCGACGAGGTAGTGGAACACGGTCTCGGAGATGAAGTAGTTGAAGCTGACGCGGGTCCAGCCCGGCTTGATGCCTTCGCAACCATGTGTGATCTCGTGTTCGAACTCGTGTGATCGTTCGATGTCGATGCCCAGCAGCCGGTGCCCGTAGGGACCGGCGCACGAGCAGCCGCCGCGCGACTGGATGCCGAACAGGTCGCTGAGCAAGGCCACGACGAAGTTGTGGTGCAAGTAGCGGCCACCAGGGCGACGGACGACGAAGGAGAGGATGGACAACCGGTCGCACGTGGTGTTGCCCAGCACCTGCAGCGCGGGATTGGCCGACCACGCCTCGACGGCACGATGCCAGTACGACTCTTCGTGCTGCTTGATCGTGGCGACGCCGACCGCCTGCTTGAGCTGGAACACCAGCCCCGCGCGGATGGATTCGATGATGGCCGGTGTGCCGCCCTCCTCACGGTGCACGGGGTCGTCGAGGAAGCGGTGCTCGGTGGGGTTCACGTAGGCGACCGTGCCGCCGCCGACGACGTCGGGCACACGGTTCTTCAGCAGTTCGCGGCGGATGACGAGCACGCCCGGGGTGCCGGGGCCGCCGACGAACTTGTGCGGGCTGAGCACCACGGCATCCTTGTACGCCAGCGGGTGCTCGGCGCACCTCGGGTACATGTCGATGTCGACGTACGGGGCGGCGGCGGCGAAATCCCACATGGAGAGCGCTCCGTGGCGGTGGAGCAGGTCGGCAATGGCACACGAGTTCGACAGGATGCCGGTGACGTTGGAGGCGGCCGAGAACGAGCCGATCTTCACCGGTCGATCGGTGAAGCGCACCAGTTCGGCTTCCAGCTGGGCAAGGTCGATGTGACCGTCGGCGTCTTCCTGGATGGTGACCACATCGGCGATCGACTCGCGCCAGGGCAGCTCGTTGGAGTGGTGCTCGAACGGGCCGACGAACACGACCGGGCGTTCGCGAGGCGGGATGTGCTGCAGCAGGTGGTAGCGGTCGTCGAGGTCGGCGGGCAGCCGGATGTTCATGATGCCGATCAGCCGATCGATGGCTCCGGTGGCGCCCGAACCGCAGAAGATGACGCACGTGTCGTCGTCGCCGCCCACGGCGTCGTGGATGATGCGGCGAGCGTCTTCGCGCAGGCGAGTGGTCTGCAGGCCGGTGCCCGACGACTCGGTGTGGGTGTTGGCGTAGCGGGGCAGCACCTCGTCGCGGATGAAGTCTTCGATGAAGCTGAGCGCCCGGCCGGATGCGGTGTAGTCCGCGTAGGTGATGCGGTGCGGACCGTAGGGCCCGTCCATCACCTGATCGTCGCCGATCACCGACTCGCGGATCTTGCGCAGCAGCGGGGTTTCGGCGGGGCCGGACATGCCGGTCAAGCTATCCCACATCCACCGGCGCCGATCGGGGGGCGCACCGTGGTACCGCGGGTTCGGCCACGGCCGGCGCGTGTCGGTACGGTATTGCCAGTGTCGGTGACAGATCATCGGCGGGCAGGTCGGGGAAGGGGTAGCCATGGGGATCAGCCATGAGTTCCGAGGTCGCATCGGCAGAACGGTCGCCGAGTCGGAGCCGTCGTTCGAACAGGCCCCGCACCCTGGCGAGGACGCGCCCAACGTGATCATCGTGCTGCTCGACGACACCGGCTTCGCGCAGCTGGGGTGCTTCGGCTCCGACATCGACACGCCCAACATCGATGCGTTGGCTGCCGGCGGGTTGCAGTTCACCAACTTCCACGTCACTCCGTTGTGCTCGCCCACCCGCGCAGCGCTGCTCACCGGGCGTGCCAACCACGCCGTGGGCATGCGCTCGGTCTCCAACTTCGTCACCGGGTTCCCCAACCAGCTGGGCCACATCTCCAACCACGCGGCCACCGTGGCCGAGGTGCTGGGCGACGCCGGATACGCCACGTTCGCGTTGGGCAAGTGGCACCTGGCACCGATGGAGCAGTGCTCGGCCGCCGGCCCGTTCGATCAATGGCCACTTGGCCGTGGTTTCGATCGCTTCTACGGGTTCCTCGACGGTGAGACCGATCAGTTCTATCCCGAGCTGGTTGCCGACAACCACCCCATCCCCACGCCGGGCACGCCCGACGACGGCTACCACGTGTCGGCCGACCTGGTCGACCAGGCGCTGCGGATGATCGCCGATTCGAAGGGTGTGCGCCCCGATCGGCCGTTCTTCACCTACCTCGCCTTCGGGGCCACGCATGCGCCACACCAGGCGCCGCCGGAGTACCTGGCCAAGTACCGCGGGCGCTACGACGAAGGGTGGGACCTCGTGCGCGAGCGCTGGTTCCGCCGGCAGATCGAGTTGGGTGTCATCCCGGCCGACACGCAGCTGGCACCGCGCAACCCGGGCGTGAAGCCGTGGGACGAGCTGTCCGACAACGAGCGCCGCCTCGCTGCTCGCCTGCAAGAGGCGTTCGCGGCGTTCCTGGATCACACCGATGTGCAGATCGGTCGTCTGGTCGATGGTCTCCGCCGGCTGGGGCAGCTCGACAACACGATCCTGGTGGTGCATGCCGACAACGGCGCATCGCAAGAGGGTGGGCCGTTCGGGGTGATGCACGAGATGAAGTTCTTCAACGGCATCATCGAGATGCCCGACGAAGCGGTGCAGCGCATCGACACCATCGGCGGGCCGAACAGCCACACCAACTATCCGTGGGGCTGGGCGCAGTGCGGCAACACGCCGTTTCGTTGGTACAAGCAGAACACGCACGAAGGCGGCGTGCACGTGCCGATGGTGCTGCACTGGCCCGATGGTGTGCCGGCCGATCAGCGCGGCAGCACGCGCGAGCAGTTCGTGTTCGTCTCCGACATCGTGCCCACGGTGTACGACCTGGTCGGAGTCGAGCCGGCAGCGGTTCGTCGCGGCCTGCAGCAGCTGCCCGTCACCGGGCACTCGTTCTCCTCGCTGCTCGCGCAGCCGCAGGCACCGGCGGTGAACCAGCTGCAGTACTTCGAGAACGGTGGCAGCATGGCGCTGGTGGCCGGCGACTGGAAAGCGGTGCTCAAGCACAACCCGGGCGCCGACTTCGCCACCGAGGCGTGGGAGCTGTACCACCTGGCGACCGACCGGTCGGAGTGCAACGACCTTGCTGCCACCAACCCGCAGCAGCTGGCCGAGCTGGTGGCGCTATGGAACAGCGAGGCCGAGCGGCACGGAGTGTTCCCGCTCGACGATCGCGGCGTGCAGCTGTTCGGTGCTCGCTTCCGGCCACGGTCGCCGCATCCCGAGAACCGTCGCTACGTGTACCGGCCGCCGATGTCGCCGCTGCCCGGCCAGGCGTCGGCAGCCATCGGCGGCCGCCACTGCGATCTGACCGCACGCGTCGCCCTCGCTGCCGGCGACGAAGGTGTGCTCTTCGCCACCGGCACGCAGAACTCGGGCATCTCCATGTTCGTGCAGGGCGGCCGTCTGGTGCTCGACTACAACGCGTTCAGCGAGCACACCATCATCGAGTCGGATGTCGAGCTGCCGTTGGGCGAGGTGGAGCTCGCTGTTCGCCTGCGTCGCGGTGAGGGCATGTCGGGGCGAGCCGAGATCGTGGTCGACGGTCGCGTGGTCGGCGCTGCCGACCTGGGGCTGTACATGCGCATGATCTCGTCGATCGGCCCCAGTGTGGGGGGCGATCACGGGTCGCCCGTGTCGCAGCGCTACGCGGCTCCGTACGAGTTCACCGGCACGCTGCACGAGATCGTGGTGCAGGCCAGCCCGGAGAAGTACGCCGACGTGGCCGACGCCGCCGGGCGAGCGGAGATGTCGCGACAGTGATGCGCGCCTACAGCTGGCTGGTCGGCCTACATCCACAGCCATGGTGGATGTGGGCCGACCAGACGGTGCCGGTCGGCCCGCCGGCGCCCCGAGCGACGCGGGAATATACCCTGTGGGGTATTGGTTGAGAGTACCTGCAGGCCCCGCTCGGGCCCGATCACCGAAAGGAACCGACATGGCAACCATGACCACAGCCGACGACCAGGCGAGCTTTCAACGGGAGGTGCTCGACTCCACCGTGCCGGTGGTGGTCGACTTCTGGGCTGCTTGGTGCGGCCCGTGTCGCGCCGTTGCACCGGAGGTGGAGGCGCTGGCCGAGAAGTACGGCTCGGCGATCAAGGTGGTGAAGGTGGATGTCGATGCGAACCAGGCAGTTGCCGGTCGCTACGGCATTCGTGGCATCCCCACGATCGGGCTGTTCGAGGGCGGCAAGCTCACCAAGCAGGCGGTCGGTGCTCGCCCTCGCCACGCCATCGAGTCCGAGCTCGGCCTCACCCGCTTCGCAGTGGTAGCCAAGTCGTAGTGCGCTGAGAACGCAGCTCTGCAGGTGGGCTTCACACCCGGGCCGGCGCCGCAGCAGGCAGCAGCACGATCGCCTCGTGTTCGAGCGAGGCAACGAGCACGCCGTCGATCTCGATGTGCACATCGAGGACGGCTCGCTCGCCATGCGACTGGAAGCGACGCACGACCGTCGCGTGAACATGCGCCGTCGACCCTGCACGCGCGGTCGCGTGATGGCGGATGTTGCTGCGCGTGTGGATCCAGCTGCCACGCGCGACCTGCGTGTGCACGAGGTGATTGGCCAGCGCCGGCCACACTGCGGGATGCACCAGCCCATGGTGGCGGAACAGTGCCAGCTCGTCGCCGGCTCGTGAGCCGTAGTCACTGCCCATCTCGCCGACCAGCTGCACGCACGTGCTCCGCAACGTCTCGCCCGGGCGCATCGGCTGCGGTTCACCGCCGCGACGGACTGCTCGGAACGCGGCCCGGCTGCTCGGGCTCGTCGGTGATGGCGTGCACCGTCACCGCGCCAACGCCAGCGCCTGCGTCGTCGTCGCCGTCCTCGTCGGGCGAGGGGGTGCACCGCAGCAGATCGTGGTCGAACACGGGGCGGCGAAAGCGCACCTCGCCGCCGCCTCGCTGCAACCACTCGACGCCCCATGCGACCACGATCGGGTGCGTCAGGTAGGCGTAGGTGGTGACACCCGCCACGAGTGCACGCGGGAACCCGGCGGCCTGGGCGCCTGCATCGGTGTGGATGGGGTTGCGCGCGTGTTCGGGCAGGTTCTGCGCCACGACGCTCCACGAGACGGGCGCTGCCATCAGAACGTCGTCTCCTTCACCAGCACCTCGTCGCGGTCGAACGTGCGCCACGTGCCCACCTGTGCACCGTGCTCGAACCGACCCGTGCGCATCAGCGAGCCGTCCTTGCGGTACCACGACCAGTCGCCGTGCATCACGCCGTCGCGCATCGCACCCTTGGACTGCAGGAAGCCGTTGTCGTAGAACCGTCGTACCTTGCCCGCTCGTGGCGGGTGCTCCGACTCCATCCGCAGGCGAGTCGACACCAACAGGCGCAACACGGCGACCGGCAGCGGCTGGTCGACCGGGAAGCGCAGCGTGCCGGCATCGCAGTCGTATGCGCTGAGCTCGGCGGTGAGCTGAGGGATCACCGAGCCGCTGTGCGGGAAGTACGAGCAATGGTGCTTGAAGCCGGCGAACCCGGCCACAGCGAGGCCGTCGGTCTTGAACGCCGGCATCCCGTAGCTGATGCATGCCTGTGCGCCGGGAAGGATCTTGTGCAACGCGACTGCCACCGCCTGCAGCGTGGTGCGCTGGGGCTCGGGCTGCGCGGCGAGGTACGCGCGGAAGGGACCGATCGGCATGGCCGCAAACGTAGCGCCGTGGCCCCTCGTCGATCGACGTGACCAGGGCTAGCCTCGGCCGTCGATGGAAGCACGCTGCGCCACGGAGTTCGCGTTCGACAACTCGTTCGCGCGCGACCTGGTGGGCATGTACGAGCCGGCGGTGGCTGCCACGGCACCGACGCCCAACGCGCTGTTGATCAACGAGTCGCTGGCACTCGAGCTGGGCATCGACGCGTCGTGGCTGGCGTCGCCGGAGGGCGTCGATGTGCTGGTCGGCAACGTCGCCCCTGCGGGCGCCGAACCGCTGGCGCAGGCGTACTCGGGGCACCAGTTCGGTGGCTTCTCGCCTCGGCTGGGCGACGGCCGCGCGCTGCTGGTGGGCGAAGTGATCGACGTGTTCGGTCGCCGGCGCGACCTGCACCTGAAGGGCAGCGGGCGCACGTCGTTCGCTCGCGGCGGCGATGGCAAGGCAGCGGTGGGGCCGATGCTGCGCGAGTACGTGATGGGCGAGGCGATGCACGCGCTGGGCATACCCACCACACGGGCGCTGGCAGTGGTGGCCACCGGCGATCCAGTTCGGCGCGAGACGGTGCTGCCCGGTGCGGTGCTTGCTCGTGTGGCCGCAAGCCACTTGCGCGTCGGCACGTTCCAGTTCGCAGCTGCTCATCACGGCACAGGAATGGTGCAGCGGGTGGCCGACCACGCGATCGCCCGCCACTTCCCGTACCTCGCCGAGCAGCCCGATCGGTACCTGGGCCTGTTGCAGGAAGTGGTGCGGGTGCAGGCCGAGCTGGTCGCGAGCTGGATGCTGGTCGGCTTCGTCCACGGAGTGATGAACACCGACAACATGACGCTCTCCGGCGAGACGATCGACTACGGGCCGTGCGCCTTCATGGACCAGTTCGACCCTGCGACGGTGTTCAGCTCCATCGACCACGGCGGTCGCTACGCGTACGGCAACCAGCCGTCGATCGTCCAGTGGAACCTCGCCCGGCTCGCCGAGCCCCTGCTGCCGTTGATCCACGACGACTCCGAGCGCAGCATCGAGCTGGCCACGACGGCGATGCGTGGCTTCGCCGACCGATTCGATGCGAGGTGGTTGGGAGGCATGCGGTCGAAGCTCGGCGTCGCCGGAGCCGACAGCGGTGACCCGGCACTCGTCAACGATCTGCTCGCCGTACTGCACGACCAGCGGGTCGATCACACGCGCTTCTTCCGTCGGCTGTCGTCGGCGGTGGCGGGCGACCTGGCCGCGGTCGCTGCGCTCGTGCCGGAGCCAACCTCGTTCCACGCCTGGGCGAAGCGGTGGATGGGCCGTGTGCATGGTGAGGGTCGCGACCCGGCAACGGTGGCCGCCGCAATGGACGCAGTGAACCCGGTGTACATCCCGCGCAACCACCTCGTGGAGGAGGCACTCGCTGCTGCTTCCACAGCCGGTGATCTCACGCCGCTGCGCCAGTTGCTCGACGCGGTCACTCAGCCGTTCCACGAACGTCGCGGCGGCGAGCGCTACGCCGAGCCGGCGCCGGCTTCGTTCGGACGCTTCCAGACCTACTGCGGTACCTGACGGCTCCTCGCCCGATCCCACCGACAGCAGCGTGCCGATCAGGCGGCCGGCATTGGCCGATCAACGTCTCGGGCAGCGGGCGTTCGCCTTGACGAATCGTTGAGGTTCGCTTGCTGCTGGAGCGCAGATCCTTGACGGAGTCTTCGACGTCCGTTGGATATCGGCGGGACACCCCTTGGGAAGGCCCCGTGTTCAATGCAACTCCTAGGGCGGGCACACCCCGACGAAGGAGAGCGCAATGAATCGTTCATGGATCACAGGGCTGGCACTTGCCGGTGTCGCCGGTACCGCAGGGGCTGCCTACGCGGGCGTTGCGGCGGGCGACAGCCTCGGTACACAGACGCAGCCGGCACCGAGCACCTCCCAGCAGAGCGCCACCACCACCACTCGCACCATCAGCTATCAGATCGGTGCTGCCGGCACCGCCTCCATCTCGGTTGCCGGTGGCTCGCTCACCGTCATCGAGGCCGCCGGCGGCACCGGCTGGACCGTGCTGAGCGCTACCGGCCCCGCCACTCACGTGGAGGTGCAGTTCAGCGACACGTTGCAGCTGGTCACCTTCTCCGCCGATCTGCGGGTGACGACGTGGTCGTCTCCCTCACCAACGTCGCCGTCGAGGGTGCACCCACCACCGTGGCTGCAGCGCCCATCAACGTGACGGTCATCACCACGTCGCACAGCGGTTCGGCCCCCGGCAGCACCGCCTCGCAGCCGACCACCCCCGCCCCGACCGCTTCTCCCACGACACCTGCTCCCGCGCCGGCCGCTGCCACCCCGGCCGCCTCCACCACCGCAGCTCCCGCCACGGCCCAGCCGGCGTCCACCAGCACGCAGCCGGCACCTGCAGCCACCACGGCGCCCTCGGGCGGCGGCGACGACGACGATGACGACGGCGACTACGAGGACGACGATCACGAAGACGAAGATCACGGTGACGACGGCGAGGAGCACGACGATGACTGACCAGGACCAAGCAGCCCGGCTTGCGGCCATCCGTGCGAAACGCGGTCAAGCGCCGGCCGCGATGCCCGTCACTCGCCAGCAGCCGGTGCAAGCCGGCCACGAGATGTGGGCAGCGCCGCTCGAATCGGCCGCACGCCCCGCTCCGGTCGCGGCCATGGTCGCCGCCGACAAGCCGGCGCCGACGCGCCGCACTGCGGTGCAGGCGGACCACTCACCGGTGGCTCGCAAGAAGCGCCAGCACGCCGCGGCGGGTGCCCGCATCGTGATGACCGGTGTCACCGCTTCGGCAGTGTTCGGTCTCACGACCGTCATCGCTGCCGCCAACCAACCTGCGGCCACTCCCGCCGCCACCACCGTGCCGCCGGGTGCAGTGCTCACCCCCGACCCGACGGCCACCGTCGCCACCACGCTGCCCGCCGCCGGCGTGCCCGGGGAGGCAGTCGTGCTGTCCATCCCGGGTGTTGGCGACCCGGCCATCACCATCGTCGGCGCCTCGCCGGCGGCACTCGTGCCCGCAGCGGTGGTGCCCGGTGCAGCACCGGCGGCCACGACTCCGGGGGCGCCGAAGCCGGCCACCCCGGGGACGCCCGCACCCGCTGCGGCCACCCCGGCCACTCCGGCGCCGGCTGCGGCGACGCCCGCAGCCGCCACTCCGGCTGCAACGCCCGCCCCGACCCCGGCCGCGCCTGCTCCCACCGCCGCCCCGGCGCCGCCCCCCACCGCACCGCCGGCTCCGGTGACCACCGCTGCACCGCCGCCGCCGCCGCCGCCGGTCACGCAGCCCCCGGCGCCGCCCGCCACCACCAAGCCCAGCGGCTGATGCCCCATCTCGGTCCTGCTCCCGCAGGCGTGGCCGTGCCGCTGCAACGCGACTTCCGCGTGATGGGCAGCCGCTCGTTCGTGATCGTGCATGGCGGCACCCCCGCCATGCTCGATCACGCCGAAGCGCGCCTTCGCGAGCTCGAGTCGTGGTGGAGCCGCTTCCGGGCCGACAGCGACATCACCCTCGCGAACCAGGCCGCCGGGCGACCGGTGGTGGTGCACGGCGACACGCTCGCCGTGGTCGCCCGGGGCGCTGGATGCCTGGCGGCAGACCGGCGGCCGGTTCGACATCACGATGCTTCCCGCACTGCTGGCCCACGGCTACACCCACAGTGCGGTCGACCACTCGGCGGCGCCCCACGTTCCGGGGTCGCGCATCGGCATGAGCGCCATGGTGCACACCGACTATGCCGCGTCCACGCTCACCGTGCCGGCCATGACCGCCATCGATCTGGGTGGCATCGGCAAGGGGTTCGCCGCCGACATCGTTGCCGAAGAGCTCATCGAGGCCGGGGCCACCGGAGCGCTCGTCAACGTGGGCGGTGATCTGGTGGTGCTCGGCCACCCCAGCGACGACACGTCGTGGTACGTGGGCATCGAGGACCCTCGCCGTCCTCCGCAGCACATCGCGCGGTTGCGACTGCTCACCGGCGGGCTCGCCACGTCGGGCACCACCATCCGCAAGTGGACGCAGGCCGACGGTACGGCGGCGCATCACCTCATCGACCCCGACCGAGCAGCGCCCTCGGTCGCCGGCATCGTCACGGCAACCGTGATCGCCGCCGACGCCGCGACGGCGGAAGCCTTTGCGACGGCGGCGATGATGCTGCCAGGGGCGGAAGCGATGGCGATGCTCGAACGAGTGCAACTCGCCGGGCTGGCCGTCGACGACCAAGGTTGCGTGTTCGAAACCTCGACACTGAAAGACTTCGCAGCATGAACGAACACTCGATGTGGTACCTGTCGCGCGCCAGCGGCATGATCGCTTGGATCGTGCTGGGCATCACATGTCTGTGGGGCATCCTGCTCATCACGCGCATGCTCAAGCCCGCCGATCGGCCTGCCTGGTTGCTCGACCTGCACCGCTACCTCGGAGTGCTCTCGCTGGTCACGGTCGGCGCCCACATGGCAACCCTGGTGGGTGACAACTGGGTGTACTTCGGCTGGCGCGAGCTGTTCGTGCCGCAGGCAAGCGTCTGGCGAACGGCCGCTGTCACCTGGGGCGTGCTGGCCTTCTACTTGCTGATGCTGATCCAGCTGTCGTCGTGGGTGATGAAGTGGTTGCCGCGCAAGCTGTGGCATGCCATCCACCTGCTGTCGTACGTGCTGTTCGTGATGGTCACCGTGCACGGGTTCATGGCCGGCAGCGACAGCACCAACATCGTGTTCTTCGCGGTCGCCTGCGGGGGCATCGCCATCTTGCTGTTCGCCTTCGTCGCTCGCGTGTTGCAGAGCCGGGCCAAGAAGGTGCAGCGGGCAGCCGCGAACGCCGCCCTCCTGGCAACCGAGTAGAACCGGTAGGTCGACGCACCGCCGGGGCCGGCGACCTCGTCACTGGATGAGCAGCGTGCTCTCCCTCGACGCGATACAACATCACCATGCGTACCTACAGCGCACGCGAGTGGGCCGAGAGGCTGACCATGCGCGTCAGCCCTGCCGACATCGAGCGCCTGGGCCGAACCATGCTGGTGACCATCGATCGGGTCAGCAGCTCGCGATGGGAAGCGGCCGTGGGCCGCGCCGCGGCGTTGGGTGGCGACGTGCGGCCGGAGAAGATGAAGGCGCTCACTGACTCGTTCGCTCGCGAGCTGGGCGCCTTCGGTGCCGGTGCCGGCGCCGCGGCGGCCACGCCCGCCGTCGGCACCACGGCGACGTTGCTGGCAGCGATGGCCGAGCTGGCGTGGTTCACCGGTCGCGCCGGAGATCTCATCCTCACCGTCGCCGCGCTGCACGGGCGGCCATCGCCGTCGGTGGAGGAGCGGCGCGCATGGATGCTGGCCGTCCTCATCTACGGAGGGTCGGCGCGGGAAGGCTTCGCGAAGACGATCAACGAGGCCAACACCGGCCTCAGCCCGGCCAATGGCACGAAGCTGCCGATGGCGACGCTGCAGACTGTGAACCGCTTGCTCACCCCGCGGCTGGTGAAGCGCTACGGTGCCCGACGCGGCGCCATTGCGTTGGGTACCACACTGCCCTTGGGCATCGGGGCGATCGTCGGGGGTAGTGCCAACTACATGGCCGTGCGGGCGTTGGCCCGGCACGCCGATCAGTTCTTCTCGCGTCTGCCGTACTCGGCCATCGACGCCACCGCCACGGAGGTCGACGGCGTGCTGCCCAGCCGGCGCAGCGACTGACGTCCGGCACCCGGCGCCCGGCGGCGCGCGGTGCCAGTGGTGCGGTGCGTCAGGTGCGTCCGACCGGCTGCGATCGATGTTCGAGCAGATCGGCCAACACGCTGCGCTCGGTGGCGCGCAGGCGGGCGGCATACGCCGGCAACTTGCCGCGCACGTGGTACGGGCCGCCTTCGGCCATCACGTTGTCGTGGGGGTCGCGGCCGCGTGCGGCATCGGGCAGCTGCTGCGCCAGCCAGTCGGCGAGCAACGAGCGGGCGCGCGAGAGCACCACCGGCTGAGTGCCGGCGACATCGTGCTGCTCGTGCGGGTCGGCAGCGAGATCGAAGAGCATCTCGTCCGGGTACAGGTGGTACGCGTCGTGGCGGGTGTTGATGTAGATCCAGTGCTCGAACCGCACGCCACGTTGGCACGCCCAGGCCGCCTGCGACACCACCAGGTGGTCGCGCCCGTGGTCGTCGCCGGCGCGCAGCGATGAGGCGAAGCCGTGGCCATCCCAACGTGACGGCGCTCGTTGCCCCAGCAGCTCGAGGATGGTTGCCGCGATGTCGATCTGGTAGTGGAACGCGTGCCGGCGCCGACCACCCTGCAGGCCGGGCCAACGCAGGATCAGCGGCACGCGAGTGGTGAGCTGATCTGCCGTCTGATGATCGCCGTAGACGTTCAGTTCGCCAAGGGTCTCGCCGTGGTCCGACGACACCATCACGGCCGTCTCGTCGTGCACTCCCAGCTCGGTCAGCTGGTGCAGCAAGCGGCCGGTGAAGTCGTCGGCAACCAGCACGCCGGTGTCGTACCCGTCGAACATCTGGCGTACGCCGACCAGGTCGGGAACCTGCTGTGGTTGGCGAGGGAAGCGCAGCGCGGTGGTGGGGTTGGGTGCGTAGCCGTTGCTCTCCTGTGCCGAGTGCGGCCCGCAACCGTGCCAGTGCTCGCGGCGAGTGTCGTCGGTGAGCCAGGCGGGGAGGGGGCTGTGCGCGAACGGTTCGCCGTAGCGTGCCGGTGCCCGATAGGGCGTGTGCGGATCCCACATGTGCACGTGCAGGAACCAGTTGTCGGCGCTGCCGTTGCGGGCCAGCCAATCGGATGCGATGGCATGCACGTCGTCGGCGATCTCCAGGCCGTACTGGCCCACGTTGTAGGCCTCGTCGAAGCCCGCGTACCAGTGGAACGCCGAGTGGCGCTGGGCGAAGGAGCTGATGCTCACCGTGCGCAGCCCGGCCTGCTTGAGGCGCGACGGAAAGCTGTCCACCTGCAGCCGCGACCAGAACTCGCGGCC
The DNA here is from genome assembly GCA_016722025.1 of Acidimicrobiaceae bacterium. Lineage (GTDB taxonomy): Bacteria > Actinomycetota > Acidimicrobiia > Acidimicrobiales > Ilumatobacteraceae > UBA668. The sequence continues at coordinate 38,083 of JADKGZ010000004.1, read as the reverse complement.
CGCTCCATCGAGTGCGGGGTCGGCATCGGTGCCGCCATGGTTGACGACACCGTTGTGGATGCCGAAGCGGCCGGTGAGCAGCGCCGTACGGCTGGGCAGGCACGGCACGTCGGATGCGTGCACGTTCTCGAAGACGAACGCGTCTCGGGCCAGTGCGTCGATGTTGGGGCTGGTGTCGCGGTGGTAGCCGTAGCACCCGAGGTGATCGGGCCGCAGGGTGTCGATGTCGATGTACAGGATGCGCATTGGGACTCCGGGTGGAGTATGCCAAGTCGGTGCTGTCGAGCCCGGTACCCGCCGGCGGTAGCTTCCGGTCGCGAAACCCGGATCTGGCCGGCATGCGGCCCACGTACTGAGTCGGCCGTTCACGGGTGGCCGGCCGGCGCCGGTCGGCCACTTCGAAACAATCGAGAAACTCCGCCGCACGTCTTCGTCGAGCCGCTCGATGATGTGAAAATGGACGCATGCGTTCTCTGCGTCGCACGGCTTCCACGCTCGCTCTCCGGGCTGTTGGCCATTGCCGGGTGCGGCTCGGGCTCGGGCTCGGATGCGAGCACTGCTGCCGGTGGCGCCGAAGGGGTTCCCGCCGTCTTGAACTTCTCCGCGCCGCTCGTCGGTGGTGGCGAGTTCAGCGGTGCCGCCATGGCCGGCCGACCGGTCGCGTTCTGGTTCTGGGCCCCTACTTGAACGATCTGCAACGCAGAAGCATCCTCGGTCGAGGCTGCAGCGCAGCGGTGGGAAGGACGAGTCGACTTCGTCGGGGTCGCCTGGACGGGTGACGATGCCGCGTTCCAGGCGTTCATCGACGAGCACGAGCTCACCTTCCCTCAGCTCAGTGACGATCCTGGCGCCGTGTTCGCCCACTTCGGGGTGCCCGCGCAACCAGCCTTCGTGATCGTCGAGGCCGATGGGTCGGCAACCACTCTGCTCGGCGCGGTCGACGAGGGTTCGCTCGACGACGCGCTTGCTGCGGCAACCTCCTGACATCGCACGCAGGCGGCCCGGAAGCCTGCCAGTGCACCCGGCTCGCCGGCATGTCGAGGGCCAGTGCGGCGCGCCGTGGCAGACTCGGGAGTCGCCGGCACGGGCAACCGGGCGGTCTGGAGGGCTGATCTGCTGGCCCGACGTCGAAGGGGAGGGTGTCGTGGCCAGAAGAGTCGCCTCGTGGGTGCTGCTGATCGTCGGCGGTCTGGTGCTCGCGCTCGCCGTGCCTGCCGGGTACCTGAATCGCACGGTGCTCGACGCGCCCACCTTCGCCGAGCGGGTCGACGACGTGCGCCGGCGAGACGATGTCAGCGCAGTGCTGGGCCGCGAGGTCAGCCGGCAGTTGCTCGCGGCCAACCCCGATCTCGTGGCGCTGGCACCGCTGCTCGAGCAGACCTCCATCGCCGTCGTGCGCAGCGACGTGCTCAGCGGTCCGGTGCGGGTGGCCACCACTCAGTTCCACCGGGCGATGACCACCGAGAGCTCCGGCCAGCTGGTGCTGCGGGTTGCCGATGTCGGCGCCGTCGTCGCCGGCGTGGTGGGCGCGCTCGCTCCTCAGCGCGCGCCGCAGGCCACGGAAGTGAGCATCACCCTCGCCAGCATCGGCAATCAGGACTTCGCCGCCGACGTGCTGCACCTCGCGGGCATCCTCGACACCCTCGCCTGGTTGCTGCCGCTGCTGGGTGTTGCCTGCTTGGTCGGCGCCGTGCTGCTCGCCCGCGATCGCTGGAACGGGGTGCGTCGGGCCGGGTGGGCCATCGTGGCGGGTGCCGCCGGTCTCGCAGTGGCCCTCGTGGCCGGTCGTGCGCTGAGCCGCGCAGCGGGCAGCGGCGAGCGAGCGGATGCGATCATCGATGGCGTTTGGGACGTGTTCGTGCGGCCCATCTGGTGGCCGCTCGGCCTGTTCGCCGCCGTTGGCGTGCTGCTGGTGATGATCGGCTCCGGCCGCGGCGCTGGGTGGAACGCCGACCGGGTTCGCAGCTGGCTCACCGTGCAGCCGGCCACCCCGGGCGGGGTGGCGGTCAGAGCCTGCGCAGCGATCGTGCTCGGCGCAGCGTTGATCGTCGAGCCCGCCGGCGTGGTCACTCTGGCCGTCTCCGTCGCCGGAGCGCTGTTGCTGTGCGCCGGCGTCGTGGCACTCGCTCGCCTTGCCACGCGGCGCTCCGGTGAATCCGGCCAGCAACGCCCCAGCCGGAGGCCACTCGTGGCCGCGGCCGCAGCCGGGGCCGTGGTGCTGGCCGGTCTCGTCGTGTGGGCCGCGGGCACACCTACCGGGGAGGTCGCCGGGGTGGTGAACGGCGCCGTGGCCGGCGAGGGGAACGTGTGCAACGGCCATGCCGAGCTGTGCGACCGACCCTTCGACGAGGTGTCGTACGCGGCGACCCACAACTCGATGGCAGTGGCCGGCAAGCCCGGGTGGTTCTTGGGTGAGCAGGGCCTCGACATCGTCGGGCAGCTCGACTTCGGGGTTCGGGCGCTGCTCGTCGACGTCTGGTACGGGCGCGATGCCGGCAATGGCAGGGTGCGCACCTCCGCCCGCTCGTACGACGAGGCGCTGGCCGTGGCCAACGAGGAGCTCGGGCCGGAGATCGTCGCCTCGGCGCTGCGAGTGGTGAACGCGGTCGCGCCCGGCGAACCACAGGGTGCCGAAGCGCTGTTCCTGTGCCATGGCCTGTGCGAGACCGGTGGCACCTCGTTCGATGCCACGTTGCGTCAGATCCGAACGTGGCTCGAGACCCATCCCGACGAGGTGCTCTCGGTCTTCATCGAGGACCACGTCGATGCCGTCGACGTTGCTGGTGCAGTCACAGCGGCCGGCCTCGACGCCTACGCCTTCACCCCGGTCCAGGGGAAGGCGTTCCCCACGCTCGGCGAGATGATCCGCTCGGGGAAGCGCCTCGTCGTGATGCTCGAGGCGGGCGACGGTCGCCCCGGCGCGCCGTGGTTGGTCAATGGCTTCGAGTTCGTGCAAGAGACGCCGTACACGTTCCCCACCGTGGGGTCGTTCACGTGCGACGAGAACCGTGGGCCGTCCGATGCGCCGCTGCTGCAGATCAACCATTGGCTCTCCGGGTTCACCAGCCTCGTGTCGAACGCTCAGTTGGCGAACACGGCCGACGTGCTCGGCGGCCGAGCGGAGCAGTGCCGCGACGAACGTGGCACGCAGCCCACGTTCGTCGCGGTCAACTACGCCGACATCGGTGATCTGATCGCGGTCGTCAACCGGCTCAACGGCGTCGGCTGACCGACAGGCCGCCAGCGGTTCATCGGGATGCGATCACACCGCACGCCACGCGGTCGCCGGCGTTGCCGGTTTTGGCTGTTGCCGCAGTCGCGTCGGCCGAGTTCGCCGTGTACTGGGTGGGCAGCGAGCCGAGCGGGATGTTGGCGTAGTTGTCGGCACCCGCGTGCAGGATCACCACCCTGCCATTGAGGTCGGCGGGGCTGATCCTGTCGATCCGGAACCGGGTCTCCACGCTGCCGTCGGCGCTCACGTACACGACGGGCATGTCGCCGACGTGGTGGGAGTGGCCGGCGCCGGTCGGGTTGTAGTGACCATCGGCGGAGACGAACCACGTCGCCGGCGCGGTGGTCGGGTCGGCCACACAACCGTCGCCGTTGGCCGGGACGTCGTTGGCGTGGATGTGGAACCCGTGGAACGCGTCGACGCCGGGAGCGCCGGTGAGGCGCACCCGCACCTCGGTGTGCCCGTCGTCGGTCCTGAACTCGACAGAGCCGATCCTGGCGCCCTCGGCGTTCGCGAGAATCGCCCTGGCCGAGCGACCGTGCGCGTCAGCGGTGTTCGCCGCGACGAGTCCGGCGACGAGTGCGGCGCCGGATGCGATGACCATCAGTCTGTGCTTCATGGAGTGCCTCCTTGCAGTAGTTGCCAGAACAGACGACGGCGAGCGGTGATGGGGTGACACGGCGAAGAAGAGATGATTCGTGTCACCCGTGCCGGCATCTCGTTCGTCTGTGGATGCATGGAGGAGCTTTCGACGCGCGAGCACGGCGCCGGTCGGTGCGTCGTCGTCCCGACGTCTTCGGCGTTGGTGGCACGCTGGTGGGATGTGCACTCGTGACCGTGCTGTCGGACACCCGATCGTGAGCGGTTGAGCACAGGTGCACGCGATCGTCGTTCCGAGGAGGAGGTCGAACCCGCCGCCGTTCCTGTTGGCCATCGCCGCCGCCAGGTTGCAGGGCGAGACGATCACCGTCGAGGCGGAGCAACTCGTCGTCGAGCTGTTCCAGGCCGAGGGCCGCTCGCTGGTGCGCTTGGCGCGGCTGTTCGTCGACGATCGTGATGCCGCGGAGGACATCGTGCAAGAGGCGTTCCTGCGCCTCGCTCGCCACGCGGGCCGCATCGACGCACTCGATCGTGCTCCGGCGTATCTGCGTTCGATCGTGCTGAACCTGGCCCGCGATCACAACCGGCGAGGCCTCGTCTCGCTGCGACACCATGCCACTGCGGGGCGCGAGGTCGACGTGGGTGACGACACCGCCGATCAGCTGGTGCGCTCGGAGGAGAGTGATCGGGTGCTGCAGGCGGTGCGCCGGCTGCCTGGCCGCCAGCGCGACTGCATCACGTTGCGCTACTTCGAGGAGTACCCCATCGATCGGATCGCGATCACGCTGGGCGTGTCGGTGAACTCGGTGAAGACGCATCTGCAACGTGGCATGGCCGCACTCGACCGATCGCTGAGCGACTCGTGAACGAGAGCGGTCTCGAACGCCGCCTCATCGCCGCCTTCGCCGATGCTCGCACTGCAACCGAGGAGAACGCGGATCTGTTCGCCCGGGTCAACCGCAGCCTCGAAGATGCTCGGGCGCGGCGCCGGTTCCGGTGGCGCCTCGCCGGTTGGATTCTCACGTTCGTGGCTGCGAACGCGGTACTCGCACTCGCTCTTTCCGACTTCGACAACAGGAGGTTCATCATGCCCTGGTGGGTCATCGAACTGATCACCAACATCGTGCTCATCGCACTCGCAATCGGTCTCGGACCGTTCATCAAACGCTTCGGGCGCTCCTACGCTGCCGATGTCTTTCGTGCCAACCCACGAACGGGCAAGAGCTACCTGGTGCTCACCGACGTCGCCTACTACCTGATCTTCACCTCGTTCGTGCTGTTCACCGTCACCTTCGTCGAGCCGGCTGACTGGGCACGATCGACCGGCGCTCAGCTCAAGCACGAAGTGGCTCGGATCGGCGGCATCTTGCTGATCATGGGCATCCTCCACGCCGCAAACGTGGTCGCGTTGCCGATCATCGGAGGGCTGCTGTCGAGCAACAAGCGGCTCGACGACTCGCGTGCTCACCCCGGTTCCGGTGTGCAGCCGTCGATCTCGGTGCCGCCCCTCGGCCCGGGCACGTGGATCCTGCGCATCGAGCAGGCTCCGGGGTCGATTGCGCCCGAGACTTCGCAGGAGACGTCGTCGTAGCGACGACCGAGCTCACCCGACGCCGACGTTGACGAGGAGCAGGACCAACACCGACAGGGCGACGAACCCCGGTACGAGCAACTTGGCCCGACGCGACAGGCGCCAGCCGTCGGCCTGAGGGGCGAACGTGAACCTGGTTGCCCAGATGATCGCGGTGTAGACCGCGAGCATCGCCGCGAACCCGGCGAGCGTGTGCAGCGACCAACCGAACGAATCAACCAGGTCGAGGCCGACGAAGAGCACCGGACCCGCAGCGAGCAACAGCCACAGCACGCGTGTGACCGGTCGCCAGTCGGTGCGCGCCCGAGCGAGCCCGCCCCCGAGCACCGTGGGGAGCATCACACCGCCGGCAGCGACGAACAGCGGGAGCATGGCAACCGCACCGACGGCGCGCACGATGGTCAGCTTCCACCGCTGCGGCTGCCGGCGGCGCGCGATGGCGACGATGGACTGGGCGAAGCCGAAGATCGTGAAGCCACCGACGATGAAGAGGGTGCCTGACCAAGTGAACTCAGGATCGTCCGAGATCAGCCGCATCCAGGCCCGCGCGGCGATGCCGAGCGCGCATCCGCCCACCAAGCCCGCCGCCAGTGTCGCCGCGGTCCGTAGCGGTGAGCGTGCCGTGGAGCCGGGCGGTGCGCCGGCGTGGTCGGTGATCATGGCGATCTCCTTCGAAGTGGGTGGGCCTGTGCTCTCACAGACGTCCACGGCCACCGACCGGGTGACACCGCAGTGGAGCTGGTCGCGGCAGATCGACTCGACCGTCGACACTCGACACTCGACCGCGGGTGGCGCTAGAAGTCGATGCGCATCACAACCCTGCGCAGCGTGGGTTGGTGCACCTCGCTGAACCCGGCGGCGGCGAAGATGCTGCGGCTGCCGACGTGGAGCTCACCCCAGGCGATGTCGTGCCCGGGGTGCGTGATCATCGGGTAGCCCTCGAGTGCACTGGCACCGCGCCGGCGAGCGAAGTCGACCGCGGCACTGGCGAGCGCGCGGCTGACACCCCGGCGCCGGAAGCCGGCGCGGGTGACGAAGCAGGTGACGGCCCACACACCGGCGTCGGTCTTGTCCTGGGAGCGCCCGGCCCACGGGATGGGCATGACCAGTAGCCGCGGGTACTCGGTGCGCGGTTCGATCGCACACCAGCCGGCGGGCTCGCCGGCCACGTAGGCCACGATGCCGGTGGTGGTCTCCGACTCGGGGTGCCCGCAGTCGGTCTGGTCGCGCAGCCGGAAGGCGCGTTCCTCGACCGGCACCGAGCGCCAGTCGCACTCCGAGGATCTTGTAGTGCTGGCACTGGCACCTCGATGTGTCGCCGCGTGCCGAACACAGCCTGGAGGTCTTCCCAACTGGCCTCGTTGGCGGGGACGATCCTGATGTCGGGCCTCGTCGCGCCGGCGGTCATGTGGCCACTGTACTCACCGGTCCGGTCGGCGTCGGCGGCACATCTCCGGCTGCTAGGAAGTGGATGTGCTCATCCTGGTGCCGTCGTCGGAGGCGAAGTCGTCGGTCGGTCGCGGCTCGCGGCTCGACCCCGCCGATCTGTCGTTCCCGCCACTGGCAGCAACCCGCGCCGCGGTGCTGGAGGCACTCATCGAGGTGAGCGGGCACCCGGATGCGACGCATCGTCTCGGCGTTCGGGAGAACCTCGGCGAGCTCGTTCACCGCAACACGACACTGCGCGATGCACCCATCGCGGCCGCCGAGGTCGTCTACGCCGGGGTTGTCTTCCACGCAATGGGGTTGGCCGACCTCGACCCAGCGTCGCGGCGCCGGGCGCATGCCTGGGTCATCGTCATCTCCGCGTTGTGGGGGGCGGTGCGCCTGTGCGACCGCATCCCGGCCTACCGCCTCAACATGTGTGGTCGCCTGCCCGGGCTGGGGCACCTTCCGCAGGTGTGGCAGCAACCCCTGGCCGAGGTGCTGCCGGCGGTGGCGCGCCGAGGGGTCGTGGTCGACTTCCGCACCGCTGAGTACGCCACGGCCTGGCGACCGGTCGGCGCGCTCGCCGAGCGCACCGTGGTGATCAAAGTGGTGCGCAGCGGCGATCGCTCGCGTGGGGCCGCGTCGCACAACGCCAAGCGCACCCAGGGCCTGATCGTCCGCCGGATCGTCACCGATGCCATCGACCCACCCCGGCCGGAGGCGCTGGCCGAGGCGCTCGCACAGCACTTCGAGGTCGACCTGCGACGCCCGCCCCGCGCTGGTCACGCGTGCGAGCTGCGCGTCACCGAGTCGCCCACCTGACACCCGCCGACAGCGGCTCGTGGTTGGATGGGTGCTATGAGCACGCAGGGTCGTCGCACCCCATGGCCGTCCACCGATGGGTTCATCGTCACCGACGCCGGGTTGGAGACGTGGTTGGTCTTCGGTCGCGGCATCGAGCTGCCGGCATTCGCCGCCTACCCGTTGGCGGCCAGCCCCGAGGGCCGGGCACTGCTGGTCGAGTACTACGAGCACTACGTAGCGATCGCCCACACGCACGGTGCCGGCACGCTGCTGGATACACCGACGTGGCGGGCCAACCCGCACTGGGCAGCAACGCTCGGGCATGACCGCACCACGCTGGCCGAGCTCATCTCGGCATCGGTGAGGGTGCTGCACGACGTCCGCAGCCGGTGGGCCGGCGATCAACCGTTCCTGATCGGTGGCACGGTGGGCCCACGTGGCGACGGCTACCGCGCCGACTCGATGATGGACGTGCACTCAGCTGCCGAGTACCACTCGTTCCAGATCGAGTGCATGGCGGCGGCGGGCGTCGACCTGGTGAGTGCGCTGACGATGAGCGCAGCGGAGGAAGCGGTGGGCATCGCGCTGGCGGCCGAGGCGGTCGGCTTGCCGGTGGTGCTGTCGTTCACGGTCGACACCGATGGCCGGCTGCCGTCGGGGATGTCGCTCGCGGACGCGATCACGAGCACCGACTCGGCGACCGCCGGCTACCCCACCCACTACATGGTCAATTGCGCCCATCCTGCACACTTCGACCACGTGCTCGACCACGCAGCTCCGTGGGTGGCTCGCATCGGCGGTCTGCGCGCCAACGCGTCGCAGCGCAGCCATGCCGAGCTCGACGAGATGGTCGAGCTCTCGACGAAGGCGACCCTGCCGACCTCGCTGCGAGGTACGTGGCACTCCGCTCATCGTTGCCCGGGCTGCGCGTGCTGGGCGGCTGCTGCGGCACCGACCACCGCCACGTTGCTGCGATCGTCGCTGCTTGGGCCGCCGCCGCGGCGTGATCTGTGAGCGCCAGGGCGCTCGAACTTCAGCGAGCGACCGGCTTCCAGCCCGGTCGGCGCAGGACGTACCCGAGTCGATCGCGCATGTTGCCTGCGGAGCGCACGTCGCGGGCGATGTCGGCCATTTCGTGGTAGGCGATGCGCAACGGGTTGTAGGTCTTGATGTTCTTGGTGAGGCCGTACTTGATGCGCCGCACCTCGGGCTCGAAGGTGCCGAACAGCCGGTCCCACACGATGAGGATGCCGCCGTAGTTCTTGTCGAGGTACTGCTGGTTGGCCCCATGGTGCACGCGGTGGTGCGAAGGGGTGTTGAGCACCTGCTCCGCCGCCGCTGGCAGGCGATCGATGGCCTCGGTGTGGATCCAGTACTGGTAGAGCAGGTTGAGCTGGCCCGCTCGCATCGTGGTCTTGCTGGCGTAGCCCAGCAGGGGCATGGGGGCGAACACCCAGAACGTGAGGAAGCCCGACCAGGGCTGGCGCAGCGCCGTGGACAGGTTGTAGCGCTGGCTCGAGTGGTGAGTGACGTGGTTGGCCCACAGCAGTCGCACCTCGTGCATCCACCGGTGGTCCCAGTAGTAGAGGAAGTCCCACAGCACCATGGCGGTGAGGAACGAACCGCGACGACGCCCGACGTTGGAGACGCGGTGGCGGAACAGGAGGCGGTCGAAGCGGCTGAACGCAGCAGCGGTGACGAACGAGAAGGCCACGTTGCCCACCAGCATCGAGAGGCTGGCGGTGGTGTCCTTGCGCTCGTAGCCCACGGGCACCAGTGGGTCGGGCGGCAGCTGGGTACCCGAGAGCGTGGCTTGGTCGGCGTCGTCGAGATCGCCGTCGGTGCGCTTGGGCACCTTTCGCAACCACGCATACTCGGCCAGCATCGTGACGACGAACAGCGGGGCCGAGGCCAGGTCGACCGCATCGAGCTTCTTGGTCGCTTTGCTCACGTCAGAAAGTTAGCGGCCGGTCCGGGTCTGCGTACAAGCGCTCGCCGCCGCCGCCGCCTCCGCCTCCGCCGGCCTGGGCCCTTGCCATCTCGACAGATTGGCACGTAGAGTAGTCGATCGAGCGCCGATAGTGCGCTGGCGAGGCGGAAGTACCAATGAAGTTCGAGTCGTTGACCGATCTGGAAACCAGAGGGTTCGTGGTGCTGCGCGGCTTTCTCACGCCCGAGGAGGTGCAGCTGCTGCGCGACGACCACGCGCAGCTGTCGCTCGACGACAACCGCAACTTCAACGCGAAGACGCCGAACGCCGACGTGATCGGCCGGCTGACGCCTCGCTTCGACGACGTGCTGCGCCAGGTGAACGAGCAGACGACGGTGCGCGCCGACGTGTACGTGCCCGACACGTCGGTCTACTTCGCCGTCGGCACCGCGGCCGGGGTCAACTTCCCATGGCACCAGGACCACGAGAGCTTCTACATCGTCCAGAACCACTTCGACTACGTCAACTTCTACATGCCGATCATCAAGCCGGATCCGACGAAGTCGAACATCTGCCTCGTTCCCTTCGACGTGCTGCAGCGGGAGGCCCCTCGTGCCCACGACTTCCTCGTGCGCAACGGCGCGGGCCACTTCCACCCGGTCGGTGGCCGGTGGCTGGCGACCAACGACGATCTCGGCGGCATGCGCGTCATCAATGCGGACTTGGAGGAGCTCGCGGTCACTCCCGAGCTCTGTGTCGGCGATCTGTTGCTGATGCGCGGCGACATCGTCCATCGCACGCAGGACGCGGACACCGATCGTGTTGCACTGTCGTGGAGAGCTGCCGCCGGCTCCACCGTGATCCGACGTTCGAGGCTGGCTGCCGGCGGCGTGCGCAAGGCCCAGATGATGCGCAGGCACGCGGCGCCGTTTCAGAAGATGCTCGACGCGTTCGACCGCGCGAACAAGGACGAGATGCCGCTCACCGAGATGCTCGACATCTATCGAACCACCTCCGCACCCGCACCGATCGACCCGCGCGCCTTCTCGCGGCGACTGTTCCACGAGAAGCGGCGCGCCCATACGCTCGGCGGCTACGTGGCCAGCATGCCGATGACGGCCAGCCTGAGCGGGCTGCACTTCGCTCAGCAGTGCAGCAATCGGCTGGGTGCTGCTCGCCAGCGGGTGCACGCCGGCCGCCGAGCCGAGTGAGCCGGGGGAGTCGGCTCCCTCCACCAGCCGCCGGAACCGCTCGACCGCCTGTGCACGTCCGCTCGGCCGGCCAGCTAACATGCACATACGTGAGTTGCGGTGTCTGGCTCAGGCTAGGTCGAAGCGATCGGCGTTCATGACCTTGCACCACGCGGCGACGAAGTCGGTGACGAACTGCTGCTGTGCATCGCTCGATCCGTAGACCTCGGCGATGGCTCGCAACTGGGAGTTCGCTCCGAAGACGAGGTCGCAGCGAGTGGCGGTCCACTTGATGTCGCCGCTTGCCCGGTCGCGGCCCTCGAACTGGTCGTCGGAGCCACCGGCGGGCTGCCACTCGGTGTTGATGTCGAGCAGGTTGACGAAGAAGTCGTTGCTGAGCGTCTCGACTCGGTCGGTGAAGACACCGTGCGCAGACCGGTTGGTGTTCGCGTTCAACACGCGCATGCCGCCCACGAGCACCGTCATCTCCGGAGCGGTGAGCGTGAGCTGCTGCGCACGATCCACCAGCAGGGCCTCGGCCGGCAGCTCGTGGCCCGTGGCGAGGTAGTTGCGGAACCCGTCGGCGGTGGGTTCGAGCACCGCGAAGGAGTCGATGTCGGTCTGCTCCTGCGATGCGTCGGTGCGCCCCGGCGTGAAGGGCACGGTCACGTCGTGCCCGGCGCGCTTGGCTGCGGCCTCGACTGCCGCGCACCCGCCGAGCACGATCAGGTCGGCCATCGACACGGTCGCGCCGGAGCGGTTGAACTTGGCGCGGATGCCTTGCAGCGTGGGCAGGATCCGGCGCAGTTCGTCCGGGTTGTTGACCTCCCACTCGTCCTGCGGGGCGAGGCGCAGGCGCGCACCGTTGGCGCCGCCGCGCTTGTCGCTGGTGCGGAACGTCGAGGCCGATGCCCATGCGGTCGACACGAGGTCGCCGATGCTCAAGCCCGATGCGAGGAGGGTGGCCTTCAGCGCAGCGATGTCGGCGTCGCCGATCAGCTCGTGGTCAACGGCGGGCAGCGGGTCCTGCCAGATCAGCTCTTCGGCGGGGACCTCGGGACCGAGGTAGCGGGCCACCGGGCCCATGTCGCGGTGGGTGAGCTTGAACCAGGCGCGGGCGAAGGCGTCGGCGAACTCGGCCGGGTTCTCGTAGAAGCGACGCGAGATCCGCTCGTACGCCGGGTCCATCCGCAAGGCCATGTCGGCGGTGGTCATCATCGGCGCATGTGTGCGCGACGGGTCGTGCGCGTCGGGCACGGTGCCTTGCGCCTCGGGGTTCGAGGGCGTCCACTGCTGCGCGCCGGGCCGAAAGTGTGACCGCCGGCCACGAGGGCGACGGTCTCTTCGTCGTCCATCGCCATCCGGGCGAAGGTCTCACGAATGTCGCGAGCCGAGGCGAGTGGGTCGGGGTTGCCGTTCGGCCCTTCCGGGTTCACGTAGATCAGCCCCATCTGCACCGCGCCGAGCGGGTTCAACAGCTCGCGGTCGCCGCGGTAGCGCTGGTCGCCGAGCCAGGTGGTCTCCGGGCCCCAGTAGATGTCCTCCTCTGGCTCGAACACGTCGACGCGGCCACCGGCGAAACCGAAGGTCTCGAAGCCCATCGTCTCCAGCGCGACGTTGCCGGCGAGCACCATCAGGTCGGCCCACGAGAGCTTGCGCCCGTACTTCTGCTTGATCGGCAGCAGCAGCGCGCGTGCCTTGTCGAGGTTGCCGTTGTCGGGCCAGCTGTTGAGCGGGGCGAAGCGCTGCGTGCCGTTGCCCGCGCCACCGCGACCGTCTTTGATGCGGTAGGTGCCGGCAGCTGTGCCACGACATGCGGATGAAGAAGGGGCCGTAGTGGCCGTAGTCGGCGGGCCACCAGTCCTGCGACGCGGTCATCAGCGTGGTGAGGTCGTGCTTGACTGCGGCGAGATCGAGCGTGTTGAACTCCCTTCGCGTAGTCGAAGTCGGCACCGAGCGGATTGGCGGCGGGGGAGTGCTGGTGCAGCATCCTCAGGCTCAACTGGTTGGGCCACCAGTGCTGGTTGGCGGTCGCCCCAGCAGCAGTGTGGGCGGCGAGAGGGCCGCCCATCACCGGGCAGGTCTGCACGCTGTCGTTGATCTCGAGGGCTGTGTGGTCAGTCATTGCTGCTCCTTGTAACGGTCACGAAGGTCATGTGGTGGAACGACGGCACGACGGGCAGCGGCCCCAGTAGATGACCTCGGCCTCGTCGATCTCGTAGCCGTGGTCATCGTCGGCGGTGAGGCAGGGCACGGCCCCGACTGCACAGTCGATGTCGAACGTGCTGCCGCAGGTGCGACAGATGAGGTGGTGGTGGTTGTCGTCGACCCGGTTCTCGAACCGTGCCGGTGACCCCGCCGGCTGGATGCGGCGAACGAGGTGCTTGTCGACCAGCACACCGAGCGAGTCGTACACCGCCTGGCGAGAGATCGAGCCGATGACGGCGCGCACGTCGTCGGTGAGCTCGTCGGCCGTGGCGTGGGGGCGGGCCGACACCGCGCGCATGATGGCCAACCGCTGCGCCGTCACCTGCACGCCGTGGTGTCGAAGGAGTTGATCCACTTCGTCGGTCGTCGTCATGCCGGTTGCTCTCGTCACAGCGCTGATCTCACCACAGATTCCGGACTGAGTCAAGTACTGGACTGATTCCGGTATCGATGCATCGCTCCACGCCACAGGGATCGGGGGACACCAGTGGGGAGGGGAGACGCAGTAGCGTGAGGCCGCGATTCAACAAGATCCTTTCACCGGAGGAGAGGCACCGTGAACCCGAGTGCCGTCGACTACGTCGACACCGACCGCTACCCCATCGTCGAGGCCGGCCCGGCGATGCGCTGATCGCCCGGCTGCGCCCAGGGCCATCGAGGCCGACGGATGTGCGGTGCTGAAGGGTTTCGTGCGAGCCGAGCGCATCGCCCAGCTGGTCGAGGTGCGACCGCGTCGCCGTGCACGGGCATCGCAACTTCAGCCGCACGAACCCGTACTTCACGCAGGACCGGGCGGATCTCCCCGCAGAGCACCCGTTGCGGCGCTTCTACGACCGGTCGAACGCGTTCGTCCCTGCCGACAACTTCGGTCGGGGCAGCATCCTGCGTGAGATCTACGAATGGCCCGTGTTCGCACCATTCGTCCAGGCTGCGCTCGGCGAGCAGCGGTTCTTCCGCTACGCCGATCCATTGGCCGACGTCATCGTCAACACCGCCGAAGCGGGCAACGGCTTTCCGTGGCACTTCGACACCAACAACTACACCGTCACCCTTGCCATCCAGAACGCTGAGGTGGGCGGCGACTTCGAGTACAGCCCGCATCTGCGCACCCCCACCGACGAGAACTACGAGGGCGTGCAAGCCGTGCTCGACGGTGACGCCGGCCTGATCCGCACACTGCACCTCGAGCCCGGCGACCTGCAGATCTTCAAGGGCCGGTACTCCCTGCATCGTGTCACGCCGCTCTCGGGGTCGCAGGCGCGGTACGTGGCGATCTTCAGCTACGTCGAGGAACCGGGGATGGTCGGCAGTGCGGAGCGCACCGCCCAGCTCTACGGCCGCGTGCTGCCCGTCCACGTCGAGCGCGCCGGAGTGCGCAGCGACGCACTGGTCGACTGACGGGGATGACCGGCACCAGGTACGCCCCGAATGGCAGGGCGACGATGAAAGCCGTCGTCTTTCCACCGCCACCGCGGCTGTCGCCGAAGAGGCTGCGGGGGAGAACGTGGTCGCACGGTCCGATGGGGGTTGGAACGCGACCACACCGTTCCCGTTCATCCAGGGCACCGATTGCTGCGGCCGAGTGGTCGCGGTGGGGCCCGGTGGCGACGAGAGCACCATCGGATCCCGAGTACTGGTGCGACCGTGCATTCGCCCGGCCGGGTTCGGGTCGATGGACAACGTGTGGATGGGTTCCGACTTCGACGGCGCATTCGCCCAGTTCGTGACGGCTCCGTCGTCGGACATCTTTCCGGTGATGTGCGACTGGACCGACGTAGAGCTGGGCTCGATCCCATGCGCCTACGGCACTGCCGAGAACATGGTGCATCGCGCAGGGGTGGCCAAGGGTGAGCACGTGCTGGTAGCCGGCGCGTCCGGTGGGGTCGGCTCGGCAGTGGTGCAACTCGTCAAGCGGCGTGGCGCCACGGTCACCGCGATCGCAGGGAGGGCGAAGATGGACCGGGTGCGGGCGATCGGGGCGGACGACGTCATTGATCGAAGCGACGATGTCGTGCTCGCGCTCGGCGCGGAGTCGATCGATGTCGTCATCGACAACGTCGGGGGGCCATCGTTCCCCGGCATGCTGAAGGTGTTGCGGCGAGGCGGACGCTACGTGTCCTCGGGGGCCATCGGCGGCCCGCTGGTCACGCTCGACCTGCGTACCTTCTATCTCAAGGATCTCCGGCTGATCGGTTGCACCGCGTGGGATGAGCCGGTGTTTCCCAATCTCGTCGGCTACATCGAGCGAGGCGAGATCCGTCCACTCGTCGCCAAGACGTTCCCACTGGAACGCATCGCCGACGCGCAGCGCGAGTTCCTGCAGAAGCACCATGTCGGCAACTTCGTCCTCATCCCACCGTCCGCCGGTCACTGACGAGTTGACGGGCGTCGCGCTGCACGCGGGTCGGGGCGGACAACGCTTCGTCGGGTGCCGTCCAAGTGAGAGGATCTCCGTCGCGAATGTCAGTGATCACCTTCCGGCGGAACCGGAGCCAGCTCACTGCGCTCGCCACTGAACGATCAGCCAATCCCGGTCTCTGACCCGGAGTGCTCGCGCACCCCACATTCGCATCTCACGAAGGACCAGTACTCATGACCACCATCGTCATCGGCGTCACCAGCCACACCACGGCACTCGCTGCCTGCAACCGGGCATTCGAACTCGCACGACCAGGCGACCAGATCCACCTCGTGTACGCCGTGGACGGACGGGGGGCGGACGCCGAAACCGCTCGCAGACACGCGGACGGGTTGTTGGAATCCCTTCAGCTCTCGTCGAACCGGCCCGTCTCGGTGCACACCATCCTGGCTGAGCCACACCAGGCCATCCTCGACGTTGCCGAACGCACCCAGGCCGATCTCATCGTGATCGGCAACCGGGGCATGGTGCGCAACGGTCGGTTCACCAGGCCGCGCCGGCACGCGTGCTGCGCGGTGCGACCTGCTCGGTGCTCGTCGTCGACACGAGCGACGCAGCGACCTGAGCACGCCGACGAGCAGGTGTCCCTCGCTGCACGTTCGGCGTCGGAGGTGATGACAACCTCGCGTTCGGCCCTCATGACCTGGTGTACGAGCCAAGATCAGAGGGCAATTGCAGACAAAAGTGGAGCTGGGGGGAATCGAACCCCCGTCCATCAGGCACTGTACGTTCGTGCTACGACCATTCCCGACCTTCACCCTGACGCAGGGAGACCGGCGGGTCAGTTGGCCATCGGTTGCCCGGTGGCCCGCGACTCGTCTTTCCGAGCAGTCATCGGTCTTTCCCGACGCCAGCAGTCTTTTCCGCTGTCATCCCCCGCTTCTGGTGCCAGGCTGCGGTGGATCGGCCCCGTGCGCCATTTCTGGTCACGATGTCTCTTCGCTCACTTGACGAATCAGGCGGCGAGAGCGAACTGCTCGTTGGCAATTCTTTGGTTGCCCCGTTTAGCGAGTCTGAGCAACTCGGGTCGCACGCCCGCCCAATGAATCTGACGTCGAAACCTGTCAGCCCCGTTGTGTGGGATAGCGCAACCAGGCTACCAGCGGCGCTGCCCCTTGGCCGGGTGCAGTTCAGAACACCTTGAAGGCGACGACCACCGAGAACTCGGGGATGCCGCTGTGCGACTCGGTGGTTGCGATGCGGGTGCAGCGGTACCCGTCGTACAGCTCCCCGATGTCGAACACGTCGCAGTCGGACATGAGGGAGATGTCATCGATCGTGGGCTCGAAGGGCAGCGTGGAGTTCCACGCATACCCGCAGTCTTCGTCCGTGCCGTAGCCGCCCTGATCCGGGCCCGCGCTGCAGAACTCGAGCCCGCCACGTGGGTCGGTTTCCAGTCCACGTACCTGCAGCACCGGGAGCACACCTTCGACGTCGAAGAGCACTCGTGAGCTGTCCTGTCCATCGAGGTCGATGCGGCTGCCGTCGCCGCGGTGGTACTCGCCGTTGCGCCCGACCTCCTCTGTCCCCAGGTTCCAATCGAACGTCAACTCACCCTTGTTGCGTCCCTTGTCGCCGTCGTAGATCACGTCGATGGCGGCGAAGGCGACCACCACGTCGTCATCGATGCGCGGGGTGGTGATGTTGCCGGTGACGTACTCTCGGCGGCCGTCCTCGTCGGTTGCCGAGATGATGATCCAGTACGTCCACTCCTCCTCGAGGCCGGTGAGCGTCGTGCTGAAGAACTCATCGAGATCACCCACGGTGTGATCGGTGGCACTCACGCCAGGGAAGTACGGCCTGCCGGCACTGGTGAGTTGAGGAGCCGAAGTGTGGATGTACACCTCGATGGTTGCGGGCGTGAGCGTGACCACCTCGACGGTGACGTCGGTGGTCCCGTCATCGTGCGTGAACGCCTGGGCGCGAGTGATGCAGTGGATCGAGCACCCCGCCGTCTCGGTTCCAGCGATCGCAACGTTCGCCGCCGGATCGCCGACGTCCTGCGAGAGCGGTGTCAGGTCGACCGGAGCGACGCAGCCTCCGTCGCATGTTGGCGGCGGGGAGGTCGGCGCCGGCGCCAGATCGCCGTTGCCGCCCTGGGGCACCTGCGGGTCGGGATCCGGGTCGGGATCGGGATCGGGCTCCGGATCCGCGTCGGGATCGGGCTCCGGGTCCGGGTCGGGATCAGGGTCCGCTTCGGGACCGGGGTCCGCTTCGGGATCACCGCCGGGCTCGGGCCCCTCGGGTTCTCCCGCGGGCGGCCCCGACAGGTCGCTGCCGGTGGGGGACAGGCCGGACCCGTCGGTGGCGGTCGTGGCGGTGATCGATGCGTCGGTCGCCGCAGTTGGCTGGTCGCCCTCGCCCGGTCGAGCGACGAGTACGGCCGCCCATGTGGCGAGCGCTGCGAGCACGAGCGCCACGGCAACGCGTCGGGCTCTACGCCGGTTGCCGAGGTGGGATGGACTGGACACGGACTTCGGATTGCGGGCCACGGCGGGCTCCCTTCGGGTTGGTTGCCCGAGAAGAGCCCGATCGGTGGTGGGCCTGTCAGAAAGTCATCACATGGCGGTCGTCGACCAGCCGTCCACGAACAACCGTCCACGATCGGCTCGCACAGCACGTGCGGGCTGCCACCCGAGCGCTGGATCACCGCGGTTGGGCTGTCGACAACACCAGCGGTCGTTCATCGCAGATCTTCGGTGGGTCAGGCCGGCAACTGGATCGCTTTCGTCTCCAGGAACTCGTCGAGCCCGGCGCGCCCCAGTTCGCGCCCATTGCCGGACGTCTTGTACCCGCCGAACGGCGCCAACGGGTTGAACCGGCCGCCGTTCACCATCACCTGTCCCGTCTGCAACCGGCGAGCAACTGCGATTGCGTGCTCGTTCGTGTCGGCCCACACAGCACCGGACAGTCCGTACGGCGAATCGTTGGCAACGGCGATCGCTTCCTCTTCGCTGTCGACCGGGATGATGCACAGCACCGGGCCGAAGATCTCTTCCTGGGCGATCACCATCGAGTTGACGACGTCGGCGAAGATCGTCGGCTGCACGTAGAAGCCGGTGTCGAAGCCTTCGGGATCGTCGGCGCCACCGGCGACCACGCGCGCCTTCCTCGATGCCGGTGCGAACGTAGCCCTGTACCGTCCGCTTCTGCGCGGCCGACACGACCGGGCCGAGGAAGTTGCCGTCGCTCAACGGGTCGCCCATTGCAAGGGTGGCGAGTGCACCCACGGCAAGATCGACCACTTCTTGTTGCCGGCTGCGGGGCACGATCATCCGAGTGAGTGCGGTGCAGGTCTGACCGCAGTTGAGCATCATCCCGATCACGCCGGCGGGTACCGCTGCCGCGAGGTCGGCGCCATCGAGGATCACGTTCGCCGACTTACCGCCGAGCTCTTGACAGATGCGCTTCACCGACGCGGCGCCGAGCGTGGCGATGCGCGCTCCCGCTTCGGTCGAGCCAGTGATCGAGATCATGTCCACGTCGGGGTGCACGCAGAGCGCTTCGCCGACGGTGCGCCCGGCGCCGGTCACCAGGTTGAAGACCCCGGCGGGAAGCCCCACTTCATCGATGATCTGTGCGAGGAGAAATGCGTTGAGCGGAGTTTCCGAGCTCGGCTTGACGATCATCGTGCAGCCCGCCACGAGCGCCGGCGCAACCTTGCCGACGATCTGGTGGAGTGGATAGTTCCACGGGGTGATGAAGGTGCAGACACCGATCGGCTCATGGACGACGATCGAGTTGCCGACCTTCTCCGGCTCCGATCGCGCGTACTGACGGCCGATGTCGACGTAGCTCTTCATCACCGTGATGGGGAGCCCCGATTGCACCCGGCGCGCGTTGGTCATCGGCATGCCTTGCTCGGCCGACACCACCGACGCGATCTCCTAGGCGCGCGCCGCCATCGCCGCTGCAATCCTCTCGACGTAGTCGACCCGTTCGTCGACCGTCAGCTGCGACCACGAGTTGAAGGCGGCGCGAGCTGCGCGGACCGCGGCGTCGGCGTCGTCGGTCGATGCCGCCGGGACGGTGGCGATGACCTCCTCGGTCGCCGGGTTGACCACCTCGATGACGTCTGTAGAAGTGGCCGGCACCCATCTGCCACCGATGTAGAGATCGCTGTGTACGTGCATCGAGTGTTCCCCGTTCCGCAGGTTTCCTGAGTGGGAGTGAATGTATGCGTCGGCGGGTCGTGCGAACCCACCGAAGCGGTGGTGGACCTTCACAGCCGTTCGTGTCATACTCGCTGACAATTGATCAGGAGCAGCAGGGGGAGCGACCATGTCGGACGACGTGAAGCCGGACATCAACAAGGCCAAGGTGCGCTATGGCACGGTGAACAAGGAGTACGGCTTCCGTTTGGCCACGACCGCACCGGCCGACGACGGCCCGATCTGGATGGTCAACCTGATGAGCTATCGCGCCAAGGCCGACTATGCCGACGGTCGCGAGGCCGCGTACAGCGGCAAGGAGGCCGACGATCGGTACGCACCGCTGGGCCCGCTGAAGGCCATCGGCGCGCAGCCGGTGTTCCTGGCCGATGTCGACACCCAGTTCCTCAACGACACCCCGAAGTGGGACCGCGTCGGCATCGTCAAGTACCCCACCCGCCGCGCGTTCATCGAGATGCAGAGCCGCCCCGACTTCCAGGAACTGCACCACCACAAGGAAGCCGGCATGGCCGAGACGATCGTCGCCGGTTGCCTGCCGATGGAGTTGCCGCCGCTGCCCGCCGACGCACCGAGCTGGGCCGACGTGCCCCACCCACCCACGGCCGCCGACCCCTACGTGGTGGTGGTGCACGTCATCAAGTTCAAGGACGACGATCGCCGCGACGAGATGGCCACCTACACCGACCATGCGGCCAAGATCGCAGTGCCCCACGGCGTGCGCCTGGCCGCGTGGACGCAGGTCGAGGGCACCATCATGGGCGACGGTCGCGAGTGGGACCAGATCCGCTTCAACGTGTTCCCCAGCCGATCCGCGTTCATGGCGGTGGTGATGGACCCCGAGCGTTTGGCGGCGCAGGCCGCGCATCGCGAGACGGCCATCGCCGACACCTACACGCTCATCACCCGCCCGAGCATCGATCGGCTCTTCGAGTCGATCACCGGCGAACCCAACCCGTACCCTTCGCACCCATGATCAAAGTCAGCGTCACCTACCCGTCAGGCGAAGGCACCACCTTCGATCACGACTACTACTCGGCCACTCACGTGCCGCTGTGCCTGAGCGCGTGGAGCCCGGTGAAGAGCGAGGTGGAGAAGGGCATCGACGGCCCCAACGTGGCCGGCGTGCACTTCTACTTCGAGTCGATGGAAGCGTTCCACGGTGCGCTGGGCGCCGCCGGCACCGCCGAGGTGATGGCCGACGTGGCGAACTACACCAACATCGCACCGGTGATGCAGGTGTCCGAAGTCGTCAGCTGAACCGCTGATGGCGCGCTTCACTCGCGCCCAGCTGGAGTCGTTCAACGGCGCGCTCGTCGACGATCTGGTCGGCGGGCGCGTTCGCCTGTTGTTCGTGGGCATCAACCCGGGCCTGTGGACGGCAGCGGTCAACGCTCACTTCGCCCGCCGCGGCAACCGCTTCTGGCCGGCGCTGCACGCCGCCGGCATCACGCCGTACGAGGTCGATGCCAGTGACGGCATGCGTGCCGACGATCTGGCGATGCTCGCTGCGCTGGGCGTCGGCATCACCAACATCGTGCCCACCGCCAGCGCGCGGGCAGACGAGCTCACCCGCGCCGAGCTGCGTGCCGGAGGCGCCGCGCTGGCGGCGAAGGTGAGCGCGTTGCGGCCGAACGTGGTGGCAGTGCTCGGGCTCACTGCCTACCGTCAGGCGTTCGAGCGGCCCCGGGCGGTGGCGGGCAAGCAAGGCGAACGCCTCGGCGGCGCTGAGCTGTGGGTGCTGCCCAACCCCAGCGGGCTGAATGCCCACGAGACGACCGCATCGCTGGCCGCCGCCTACGGCGCTGCCTGGGCGGCCGCTGCCCCGGCCTGACCGGTCGTCTGGTCGCGCGATTGCGACAGCGGGTGTGGAGTTGGGGCGACCGGGCGACGAAGTGAGGCGCTGGCTACTGGTGACGGACGCCTTGGCGGGTCAACTCGCGCTGCACCGCGCCGATGTCGACGTCGGCCAACTCGCGCGCGGAGTGCAGCGACAGCGCTGCGGCCACGCCGGCGCCCTGGCCCAGCACTGCGCAGCACGCCATGTTGCGGGTTGCCGCGTGGGAGATGCGGTCGCCGCCCGACGAGCGGCCCGGCACCAGCAGGTTGCGCACGCCTTTGGGCAGCACGTTGCGGTAGGGCAGCTGCATGTAGCGGCCGGTGGTGGGCAGGATGAGGATGCCGTAGCCGTCGATGAACTCGGGGTAGATGCCGATGCTGTCGTGGAACCTGGCCTGCTCGCGCACATCGGTCTCCGTCATGTTGTAGACGGCGTCGATCTTGCGAGTGTCGCGAACGCCGAGCGTCATGCCGAAGTTGCGCAGTCGAGCACCCTCGCAGCCCGGCGTGTAGCGCCGCAGCGCCTCGATGGCCAGCAGCGCCTGCCGGCGGCCTTCGACCTCTCCTCGCGTCAGGTCGTCGGGGTCGGTGCCGTCGATGCCGTCGAGGTGCACGAGGTTCATGTAGGTGAGCTCGCCGGTGTCGTGCATCGCCCCCCACGTGCCGGCGATGGTGCTGAGGTGCGGCGGCAGCAGACCGTCGTCGATGGCCTGCTGGAACGGCTTCTTCAGGAACGGCGAGAACATGCCGTCTTCCTTGCCGCTGGTCTCGATGTTCCACTCGCCGCCGCCGCCCCAGTCCTGGTACGTCTGCGGGTCGGCGGCGATGCCGGCCATGAACGCCTGCTTGTCGACGCCGGCGAGGTGGAACATCACCGACGCCGCCATCATCTGCTCGCGAGGCGTGTGATGAGTGGGGGCGCCGGCACGGAACGCCACGTCGGCGTCGCCGGTGGCGTCGATCACCCGACGCGCGCGGATCGCCTCGCGCCCCGCCTTCGACTCGGTGATGATGCCGACCACAGCGTCGCCATCCATGATCGGTGCGGCGAACGAGCGGTGCAGCATGCCGTTGATGCCGGCTTCCTCGACCAGGCGGTCGGCCACCAGCTTGAAGCCCTCCGAATCGAGCTCGTACGACTGCGACTGGCTCTCCTGCACGGCGGCGCCCATCTCGAAGGCGCGCGTCTCGAACTCGCGGCCGATGCCGTCGGCCTCCACCGTCTGCTCGTGGCGATACCAGGCCAGGCCCTCCACGCCGACGGTCGTGATGTTGCCGCCGTAGCACCCGAAGCGCTCGACGAGCGTCACCTCCGCACCCGCACGCGCCGCGCCCAACGCGGCGGCCAGCCCCGCCGGGCCGGAACCGACGACCAGCACATCGGCTTCGTGGATCACGTCGATCTGCCTGGCGGGCTCGGTGATGGACCCGAACGTGCGACGGATCGAGGGGGTGCTCATGGCGGCTCCGGGTGTCGGTGCAGAGATGTCAGTGCGATCGTTCAGCGGTGTCGTTCACAGCTGTCGTTCACAGGTGTCGTTCGCACGTGTCGTTCGCAGGTGTCGTTCAGTGTTGAGGTGCGTGCGGAGCTTCGCGCAGGCGCACGCTGAGGCACGTGACGCAGCCTTCGAGCTTGATGAACTCGCTGATGTCGACCAGCACCGGCTCGAGCCCTGCGGAACGCAACAGCACCGCACTGCGTGGGCAGTCGGACGACATGAGCACCTTGTCGCCGCCGAGCAGCACGACGTGCGAGCCCGACTCCTCGGGCATGCCGAGGAACCGCGGGAACACCGAGATGTCGTCGATCGCCGGCTCCCAACCGATGATGGTGCCATCGGGGAGTGCGGTGACCGCCGACTTGAGGTGGAGCACCTTGTTGAGCGGCACCGTCACGACCGTGGCGCCCAGCGGCTCGAACGCCGCTGCCAGCTGCGCGATGCCCGCCTGGTTGGTGCGGCCTCCGTTGCCCACGTAGATGGTGTCGCCCACCTTCAACACGTCGCCACCGTCGAGCGTGCCCGGCGCCTCGATGGTGACCTCGCGGTAGCCGAAGCGGCGAACTGCCTCGGCGGCGGCGGCCACCTCCGGCTTGCGCTCGTCGGCACCCGGCCGGGCCAGCACCACGACGTCGCGAAACACGACCATCGTGTCTTCCACGAACGCCGAATCGGGGAGGCCGGGCGCCGGCGCGACCTCGGTGGTCGCCCAACCATTGGCCTCGAGCGCGGCGACGTACTCGACCCACTGCTGCTGCGCGAGCGCAACATCGACCGGCGAGCGACCGATGTGGGTGACCAGGCCATCGGCGAGGCGCGGGCTGGGACGGCGAACGAGCGCGTGATGTGTCATTGGTTCCTCCCCGAGAGCATTCCGCATCACGTGCGGCCCTTGGCCTGGCGGCCCATCGCCTTGGCCATCTCCAACTTCACGTCGCGGGCTGCCAACGCCTGGCGCTTGTCGGCCTTCTTGCGGCCGCGGGCCACGGCGATCTCCACCTTCACGCGGCCGTCCTTGAAGTAGAACGACAGCGGGATGAGCGCGAGGTGCTCGACGGCCAGTTCGTGCGCCAACCGGTCGATCTCGCGGCGGTGCATCAGCAGCTTGCGGGCGCGGTCGGGGTCGTGAGCGCCGACGCCGTGTGCCCGCTGGTACGGAGGGATGTGCACACCGTCGAGCCACACCTGGCCGTTGATGATGCGAGCGAACGAATCGGCGACCTGAGCGTGGCCGTCGCGCAGCGACTTCACCTCGCTGCCACTGAGCACGATGCCGGTCTCGAACGTCTCCAGGATGTCGTAGTCGCGGTGCGCGCGGCGGTTGCTGGCGACGAGCTTGTGGCCCTCTGAGTTGCTGCGATCGCGGGGTGGCGCCATGGGAGGCACCAGGGTAGCGGTACCCTTCCCGGCCGATGCCGACCGTTTCCGTGCCCCCGTTGTCGTTCCCCGCCCAGGCCTATGCCGAGATGATCGGCAACGCCTACGACGGGTACCCGCTGGAGGCCTGCGGCCTGCTGGTGGGCAGAGGAACCAGGGTGCACCGGTTCGTGGCGTGCACCAACGAGGCCGCATCCGCCCGGGTGTACACGATTCCGGGCAAGGAGCTGCTGCGCGCCGAGATGGCCGCGGAGGGCGACGGGTTGGAGATCATCGGCGTCTTCCACAGCCACACGCACAGCGAGCCGTATCCCAGCCCCACCGACGTGGCGCAGGCGCCCGACCCGGGTTGGTTCTACGTGATCGTGAGCCTGAAGCGAGAGGCCCCCGAACCGCGCTGCTACCGCATCGTCGACGAGGCCGTCAGCGAAGTGCCGATCAGCGTCGGCTGATGTCGCCGGTGCGCCGACTAGAATCCTGACCCCGTAGGTCGGATACTCGCGAGGGGTGCACCACATGGTCGATATCGAACACATCAGGACCAGTGCGGTGCACGGCAGCGTGCTCGACCTCATCGGCAACACACCGATGGTCGATGTGAGCGTGCTCTCGCCCAACCCCCGCGTGCGCATCATTGCCAAGCTGGAGAGCCAGAACCCGTTCGGCTCGGTGAAGGATCGCATCGCCCGCCAGATGATCCTGCAAGCCGAGGCCGACGGCATCCTGCAGCCGGGTCAGACCATCCTCGAGCCCTCGTCGGGCAACACCGGCATCGCCTTGGCCGCGATCGCCAAGATGCGCGGCTACCCGATCAAGATCCTGATGCCCACCAGTGTGTCGATCGAGCGCCGCCAGATGCTGGAGGTGTTCGGCGCCGAGCTCATCCTCACCCCTGGTGAGGAGGGCAGCAACGGCGCAGTGAAGCGCGCGCAGGCGATGGCCGCACAGCACCCCGAGTGGTGCTTCCTGTACCAGTACGGCAACGACAACAACCCGCTCGCGCACTATCACGGCACCGGCCCGGAGATCTGGCGCGACTGCCCCGAGATCACCCACTTCGTGGCCGGCCTCGGCACCAGCGGCACGCTGATGGGCACCGGCAAGTTCCTCAAGGAGCAGAACCCCCACATCAAGGTCATCGCCATCGAGCCACCGCTGGGCGAGAAGGTGGAGGGGTTGCGCAACCTCGACGAGGGCTACATCCCGCCGCTGTTCGACCGCTGGCACGGCTTCGATCTGCTCGACCGCAAGCGTGTCGTGCGGCCTCGCGAAAGCATCGAGTGGACTCGTCGCCTGGTGGCCGAGTGTGGTGTGTTCGCCGGCATCTCGGCCGGCGCTGCGCTGGCCGGGGCGGCCAAGGTGGCGAGCGAGATCGACGAAGGCGTGATCGTGTTCATCGTCTGCGACGGCGGCTGGAAGTACCTCAGCACCGGCGCCTACACCGACGACCTCGACGCCGCCGAGGCCAAGGCCGAGTCGATCATCTACTTCTGACGCCGCGCCGGCGGGCGCGGGTCGCGAGCCTCGTGGCGAACTGGCATGCTCGTCTTCGGCGGGGACAACGTTGCTGCCCTGGTGATGCGTGCGGCGGTCGCACGAAGGAATGTCACGCCCGGCGTCGGTCGGGCTGCCGCTTCGTCCGCCCGCGGCCGGCTGCTCAGTGCCCGAGCACCAGCACCATCAGGCCGGTGAACACCACGGCCGCGGCGGTGAGCCGGCGGCGGTGGTCGCCTTCGCCCAGCAACTTCCAACCCGCCAAGGCGGCCAGCACGACGCTGGACTCGCGCAGCGCGGTGACGTACCCCACCGAGGCGCGCTGCATGGCGACGAGCACCAGCCCGTAGGTGACCATCGTGGCCGCGCCGGTGACGCCCGCGCGCCGCCAGTTGGTGCGCAGCATCTGCACCATGCCGGCGCGCCGCCCCCGTGCCAGTGCGTAGGCGGTGTTGGCAGCAGCCGCGGCCACCTGCGTGGCGAAGATGTAGGCCACGGTGTTGCTGAGGCGGGCGCCTCTGGCATCGAGCACCGAATAGGTGCCGATGGTGACGGCAACCAGCAGGGCCAGTGCCAGGTTCGGCCCGGTGGCGCCCGCAGCCAGCATCGTGAGACCGCCCACCACGATCGCGATGCCGGCAACCTCCAACACGCTGAGGTGGTCGCCGAGGAAGAGCACGCCGCCGAGCGCCGCGATCGCGGCGCCGCCACCGCGCGCCACCGGGTAGCTGACCGAGAAGTCGCCCAGCGTGTACGCCTTCGCCAGCAGCGTGAGGTACGGCAGGTGCACCAGCCCGCTGGCGGCCGCCATCGCATAGCCCTGCCAGGGCATGCCCCAGATGAGCTGGTTGGCGATCATCAACGGCAAGGCGATGAGGCCGGCGGCGAAGAACTGTGCCCACAGCACCAGGTAGCGGTCGCCCTCGGCGCGCTTGGCCACGAAGTTCCATGACGCGTGCATGACCGCGGCGGTGAGCGAGAGCAGGGTGGCGACGAGCAAGGCGGTTCAGTTCGCCGGCGCCGGCGTGGATGCGGGCGGACGAGCCTGCTTCACCCATTGGCGGCCGAAGACGAAGATGACCGGCAGCGTGAACAGCAGCGGGCCGATGAACGCCAGCGGGCGGTAGAGCCACCAGCCGAGTGTGGGTTCGCGAGCCTCGTTGCGATTGCCGGCGACCGCGTAGCGCACGGCGCGGTGCAAGGCCATGCCGGTGGTGTGGAAGAGGAACAGCGGCATCGAGAACCTGTTGATGGTCTCGTTCACCCGCTGCCAGCGTGCTCGTTGCAGCCGCAGTTCCACACGGGGCCGCAACACCTCCGCCACACCCGCTTGGAACGCAACGAGCGCCACGATGCACAGAGTGGGTGGCGCCATGTTGGAGGTCTCGCCCGGCACCCCCACCATCGAACCCGGGTAGAGGCCACTGGCCACCAGGCCGCAGAGCGCGGCGAGGCCCGCCCACAACAGCGTCCAGTCGGCGCGCCGGGCCGCATGCACCAGGCGTTCGTAGAAGAAGCCGAGCTGGTGGCACAGCGCCCAGACGGCCACCATGTTGACGATGCCCAGCCACTCGAGGTCGTAGCGGAAGCGAAGGATGTCGACCGCACCGGCCGCGGCGGCGAGGAACACGAGCACGGTGGAATCCCACCGCTCGTGCAGCCACAGGAACACCGGCAGCAGGGCGATGAGGCACAGGTACACGGCCATGAACCACAGAGGGCTCACCACGAGCAGCACCGCCCGCCCGATCCAGCGCAGGTTGAAGATCGCTCCGAGGGTGATGCCGAGCGCGACCCACACCCCGAACGAGGCGAGGCGGGCACCGCCAGGCCCCGCAGGCGCCGCAGCACGAAGCTGCCGAGGTGCTCGCCCTTGGCCTGCGCGCGCCGCCACGCGACGAGGTGCGAGTAGCCGCCGACGTAGAAGAACAGCGGCATCACCTGCAGCAGCCAGGTGACCGCCCACAGCCCGGTGGTGAACCCGATCGGGTTGGTGGCGTGCGGGCCGTCGTCCTTCCAGATGACGATGGTGAACACCCAGTGCCAGGCCACCACGATGAGCAGGCTGAACGCTCGCATGAAGTCGATGTAGCTGTCGCGAGCGGGTGGGGCAGCGACGTCGCTCGGTCACCGGTACCCTCGTGCCGTGGCGCCGGTGCATCGCCACGAGCGTAGGCGCTGGCAGTCGAGGCGGTCGGTGGTGTTCTGCTCGTGCTGGTGGTCGCCAACCTGATGTCGAACCGGGTCATTCCCGCTGGGCCGTACGTGCCGTGGAACCTCGCTGTCGCAGCGAGCGCCGTGCTGGCGGCCCGGGGCGCGACGATGGAGGAGATGGGTTTCACCGAGTGGCGCAGGGGGGCGGCCTGGGGCGGCGTGCTGTTCCTGCTCACGGCCGGCGTGCTCGCGTTGGGCGTCACCATGCCGGCGTTCAACGAGATGTACCACGATCGACGCGTCAGCGGTGGCACTGCCACGTGGCTCTACCAGGCGTTCATCCGCATCCCGTTCGGTACCGCCGCGCTGGAGGAGACGGCGTTCCGTGCGGTGCTGCCGGCCGTGTTCGCCGTGCGGTGGGGGGTGCTGCGCGGGTGTGTTGCCGCGTCGGTGTGCTTCGGGCTGTGGCACGTGCTGCCCGCGCTGAACCTCAACGAGGTGAACCCGACGGCAGCGCGCATGTTCGGCTCCGGCCGGCGGGGGTCGTGGCGGCGGTGGCGTTCGGTGTGGTCGGCACGGCGCTGGCCGGCCTGTGGTGGTGCTGGGTCAGGTACCGGGCACGCAGCGTGCTGGCGACGATGCTGGGCCACGTCGCCTCCAACTCCGTCGCGTACACCATCGCCTGGTTGGTCACCCGCTGAGCCGCGGCCGGCCGGTGGGCCCCGTTAGCCTCGACGCCGATGGATCGGCCGATCGGGATGTTCGACAGCGGTTTCGGTGGGCTCACCGTGGCCCGCGCCGTCATCGACCTGCTGCCGCACGAGCACCTCGTCTACATCGGCGACACGGGTCGCTACCCCTACGGGCCACGGCCGCAGGCGGAAGTGCGCGAGTTCGCGCACCAGCTCGCATGGAGCCTGGTGAAGGACCACGACGTGAAGGCCATCGTCGTCGCGTGCAACACCGCCTCGGCTGCCGCGCTGCACGAGCTGGAGGCCGAGCTGCCGGTGCCGGTGATCGATGTGGTTGCGCCCGGCGCGCGTGGCTGGTGAAGGCCAGCCGCAGCGGCAAGGTGGGTGTCATCGGCACGGTGGGCACCATCCGCTCCGGGGCGTACGAGCGAGCGGTTGCAGCCAGCTGGCGGCGCCGTGCGCTCACCGCCGGCGGCGTGCCCGGGTTTCGTCG
Source organism: Acidimicrobiaceae bacterium (assembly GCA_016722025.1). Classification (GTDB taxonomy): domain Bacteria; phylum Actinomycetota; class Acidimicrobiia; order Acidimicrobiales; family Ilumatobacteraceae; genus UBA668. Next base: position 8,964 of record JADKGZ010000004.1, on the reverse strand, counting down.
AGTTCGTCGAGCGCGGCCAGACGAGTGGCGACGAGATCGAGATCCTGGCCGAGCGGCTGCTCGCTCCGGTGCACGACGCGGGCGTCGACACCCTGCTGCTGGGCTGCACGCACTACCCGTACCTGGCCCGGGTGATCGGCGACGTGATGGGCCCGGCGGTCACGCTCGTCAGCAGCGCCGACGAGACCGCGTACGTGGTCCGCGACGAGCTGCGCAGCCTCGGCCTGCTGCGCGACGCCGAGTCCGGCGCCCGCGAGCCGGCCGAGCACCGCTTCCTGTCCAGCGGCGACATCTCCTGGTTCGCCGACCTCGGGGGCCGCCTGCTCGGCCCCGAACTCCGCGATGCCGCTCAGTGGCATCACGACACGGACTCACCACGACACCACCGCACTCCACCACATCCTGAGGAGACCCATCATGCCTCGCCCCGACGGCCGCGCCGACGACGAACTGCGCCCGATCACCTTCGAGCGCGACTACACCGAGATGGCTGCCGGCAGCGTGCTGGTGAGCTTCGGCAAGACCCGTGTGCTGTGCACCGCCAGCATCGACGACGGCGTGCCGCGCTGGATGAAGAACAGCGGGAAAGGCTGGGTGACGGCCGAGTACTCGATGCTGCCCGGTGCCTCGCCGGAACGCATCGATCGTGAGGCCGCCAAGGGCAAGCAGAGCGGTCGCACCGTGGAGATCCAGCGCCTCATCGGCCGGGCGCTGCGCGCCTCGTGCGACATGAAGCTGCTGGGCGAGCGACAGGTCATCGTCGACTGCGACGTGCTGCAAGCCGACGGCGGCACGCGCACGGCCAGCATCTGCGGTGGCTACTTGGCGCTGCACGACGCGCTCAGCCGGTTGGTGGAGAACAAGGCCATCAAGCAGCACCCGCTGCACTCGTTCGTGTCGGCCATCAGCGTCGGCATCGTCAACGGCGTGCCGGTGCTCGATCTCCCGTATGTGGAGGACAGCACCGCCGAGGTCGACATGAACGTGGTGGTGCTCGGCCAGCCGGGCGCCGAGCCGAAGTTCGTAGAGGTGCAGGGCACAGCCGAGGGCGCGGCCTTCAGCCAGTCCGAGCTGGACTCGATGCTCGGGCTCGCCACCAAGGGCCTCGCCGAGATCATCGACCTGCAGGCGCTGCTGGTGTCGGAGCCGCCGCCGGCGCGAGCGCTGGGGCGATGAGCTCCTTGCCACAGCTGGTCAGCGCGACCGCCAATCCGCACAAGGTGGCCGAGATCGCAGCGATCCTGGCCGGTGTGGTGGAGCTGCTGCCCCGCCCGGCCGATGTGGCCGAGGTCGTGGAGGACGCGGGCACGTTGGAGGGCAACGCGCGGCTGAAGGCCGCGGCCATCTGCGCCGCGACCGGGATGCCCGCGGTGAGCGACGACACCGGCCTGTTCGTCGACGCGCTCGACGGCGAGCCCGGTGTCGAGACCGCGTACTACGCCGGGCCCGAACGCCACCTATGCCGAGAACAGAGCGAAGCTGCTGGCGGTGCTGTCAGGTGTTGCCGATCGTCGAGCCAGCTTCCGCACGATCGTGATGGTCGTCTGGCCCGACGGCCGTGAGCTGTGCGTGGAGGGCATGTGCAGCGGCACCATCGCACCAGAGGAACGTGGTGAGCGGCTTCGGCTTCGACCCGCTGTTCGTGCCCGACGATGGTGACGGTCGCACGTTCAGCCTGATGACCGACTCCGAGAAGAACGAGATCTCGCACCGCGGTCGAGCCTTCGTGGCCCTGGTTGACGCGCTACGCGAGCAAGCGGCCTTCACTCCTCCGGCGTGAGCGCGGCGGCCGTGAGGCCGAGGGTGACCACGAATGCCTTGTGGTCGCTGCCCGGGATCTCCAGATCGTGGATGGCCGTCGGCGTGATGCCCGCCGCGAAGAGGGCGTGATCGATGCGGACGAAGGGAGGTGGTCGCGAGCCTCTGTCCATCGGCCAGCTGGTGCTCCAGCCATGACCGAGCGCCTCGTGCGCGTCGGACCAGCCGCGGTCGAGCAGCGCTCGGAACGCCGGATGCCAGCGCGAGGCGTTGAAGTCGCCGACGATGACCGTCGGGTGGCGAGTCGACTCGACGTGGTCGCCGATCGCGGCGAGCTGGTCCACCAGGCTGCGGACGTCGGTGAGCGGTGACGTGGTGTGCACGGCGAGCATGCGCACCAGCTGCCCGTCGACGTCGAGCACCACGTCGAGCGCCTCGCGCCCGCCGACCTCTACGCGGCCGCCGGAGACGATGGGGAAGCCTCCACATGCCAACCCGCCCCGACCCGTCGGCGATGTTCTGCGACCGGAACGGGTAGTCGCCAGTTGCCACGGCGTCGTTGACGGCCTCGCGGAACTCCGAGACGAGCTCTGCCACCACCAGCACATCGGCATCGGTGGCGGCCATCGCGCGGCCAGCCTCCTCCGGCGTGACGTTGCGATACAGCGCGTTGCTGAACGCGATGGTGAGGCGAGGCGAGCCGGCGGCGACAGCCGGCGCGCCACCCGGGAACACGATCGGGTAGCTCAGCGTGAGCAGTGTGAACACCGGCACCAGCGACACGAGCGCCAGCGGGTGGCGTCGGGTGAGGCACGCGATCAGCGCGAGCGGCGCCGCCCAGACCAGCACGTACGGAGTGACGGCGTGCAGCACGGCGAGGCTGCGCCGGCCATCGATGCCGAACCACTGGGTGCAGCACAGGCCCAACAGCGGCAGCAGGGCCAACCAGCCGATTGCGTGCAGCACCTTCGGGCCAGAGCGAGACACTTCGACTATCCCATCACATCGGGTACGACGGTTGGTGTCGGCTGCGGGTGCCGCTGGTGGTCACCAGCCGCGCAGGTCGATGGGCCACCGGTCGATCACCTCGTGGCCGCGTGCGAGCCACGCGACCTCGTGCATGGCCATCGTCGGGTCGATGTGGGCGGGGATCACTCGCACCCGGTCGCCGACTGCCGCGACGCCGGCATGCGGCACGAACGTGATGTGCTCGTCGCTCAGGAACCACACGTCGGCGCCCTGGCCGTCGAGCGTCTCCAGCGTCGGGTTGCCGTGATCCATGCCCATGGCCTTCAGGCCCACGTCGGCAACCGCGAACCTGGGCGTCGCGGACACCACGGTGCCGATGACGAAGCAGGCCTGCTCGAAGGGGGTGCCCATCCGGGCGTAGTACGTGTCCATCAGCGCGTAGCTGCCCGCCTGCACCTCGGTGACGCGGTCGTGGAGGTGGTAGGTGCCGGTGCCACCGGCGCTGATGATGTCGCCGCCGGTGAGCGCATGAGCCAGCAACAGCCGATCGACGGAGTCGGCGACCTTGGCCCGCTGCTCGTCGCGATCGTCCATCACCATCAGGTGCCCCTCGTACCCCATCACCCCGCGTACGGTGAGCCCGCGGCCGCGGGCCAGGTCGGCCACGCGGCCGGCGTCGTCGGGGCGGCAGCCGCAGCGGGGGAGACCGACGTTCACATCGACCAGCACCTCGCGCAGCCCGGCGGCGGCCGCGGCGTCGACGGTCTCGGCAGAGTCGACGGCGATCGTGATGCGGGCGCCGGCCTGCGCCGCGGCGAGCTCGGTGAGCCGCGTGGGTTCGAGCACCTCGTTGGCCAGCAGCAGGTCGTCGCCGAGGCCGGCGGCGACCATGCCCAGCACCTCGCGTGGCGTCGCGCAGGTGAACGAGGCGTGGCCGTGAGCACGTTGCTGAGCGGCGAGGGCCGTGCACTTGTGGGCCTTCACGTGGGGGCGCAGCGAGGCGCCGGGCCGTGCCAACGCCATGGCCCCGAGGTTGTGCTGCAGCAGATCGGCATCGATCACCATTGCCGGTGTCGGGAGCTCGTGCACGTTCATCGTCACGATCGTGCCATGTTCGGACATGTCCAGCGCGACTCGCTTTGCGAGCGGCGGTCCCGGATTGTTAATCTTTCCTAACAGTGACTGGATCGCGGCGGTTGTGTGATGTGGCGGTGGGCGCCGCAGTGGTGGTGCGTTCGGTGGCTCCCGGCGAGGCCGGCCAGGGCAGGCGCCTGGAAGACCTCGGTGTCATCGCCGGCACGATCGTGCGCGTGGAGCGGCGGGCGCCGATGGGGGATCCCACCATCTACGAGGTGCGCAACGCACGCTTGGCGATGCGCAAGGCCGACGCGGCGCTGGTGCAGGTCGAGGCGTGGCTCGAGGTGCCAACCGCCGAAGCCGGTGGCGGTGGCCATGTCGCACTGTGAGCCCGGCTCGGCACCGCGATCGCTTGCGCCCGGTGCGCTGCACGTCGCCCTCGTCGGCAGCCCGAACGCGGGCAAGACCACGCTGTTCAACTCGCTCACCGGCATGCATGCGAAGACCGCCAACTACCCGGGCGTGACGGTCACCCGTCGCGAAGCGATCGCGATGTTCGGCGACCTGGAAGTGATGGTCGTCGATCTTCCCGGCACCTACGGGCTGGCGGCGATCAGCCCCGACGAACAGATCGTGGCGGACTCGCTGGAAGGCGTGATCGAAGGCGTCGCCCGGCCGGATGCGTTGGTGATGGTGGCCGACGCGTCCACGCTGGAGCGCTCGCTGCTGTTCGTCGCCGAACTGCTGCGGCTGGGCCTGCCGGCGTGCTTGGTGGTCACGATGATCGACGAGGTCGCGGCGCGGGGCGGCTCCATCGACGTGGAGCGGCTCGGTCTGGCCATCGGCATCCCGGTGGTCGGCGTGATCGGTCACCGCGGGGTGGGGCTCGACTCGGTGCGGGCGCTGCTCGCCGATCCGGTGTCGTGGCAGCGGCCGGTGATGGCGCCGCCCGAAGGCGCGGCCGCGCGCTCGGCATGGGTGGCATCGGTGCTGGCCGTGGCGTACCGCCCACCGGGAGCCGACCGCCGCACACGCCGCATCGACGCGGTGCTGCTGCACCCCGTGCTGGGGGTCGTCGTGTTCGCGCTGGTGATGCTGGCGTTCTTCCAGGCCATCTTCACGCTGGCGGCCCCGGCTGCCGACGCGCTCGACTCGCTGTTCGGCTGGCTGGGCGACGGGGTCCGCGATCGCGTGCCCGGTTGGCTCGGCGAGATGCTCGCCGATGGCGCCATCGCCGGCGTCGGCGGCGTGCTGGTCTTCCTGCCGCAGATCATCCTGCTGTTCCTGATCCTCACTCTGCTGGAGAAGGTGGGGTACCTGTCGCGAGCAGCGTTCCTCGCCGACCGGTTGATGGGCCGGTTCGGGATGGAAGGGCGGAGCTTCGTGGCCATGCTGTCGTCGTTCGCCTGCGCGATCCCCGGCATCCTCTCGGCTCGCACCATCCCCAGCGAACGCCGGCGAATTGCGACGATGATGGCCGCGCCGTTGATGACCTGCTCGGCCCGTCTGCCGGTGTTCACGCTGCTGATCTCGGGCTTCGTGCCCGACCGGTCGGTGCTCGGCCCCATCCGCAGCCAGGGTCTGGTGCTGTTGGGTCTGTACGTGCTCGGCGCGGTGTCGGGTCTGCTGTATGCGGGTGTCCTTAGTGCCACGGCGTTGTCCGGGCCGGCGGCGCCGGTCGTGATGGAGCTGCCGCCATATCGCCGTCCCACGTTGCCGGCGGTGCTGCGCCAGACGTGGGAGGGCGCGTGGTCGTTCGTGCGCAAAGCGGGCAGCATCATCCTCGGCAGCTCGCTGGTGCTGTGGGTGTTGCTCAACGTGCCCGGGTCCACCCCGCCCGCCGGCCTCACCGAGTCGCAGCGTGCGGGTCACCGGCTGGAGCACAGCGCGGCGGGCTCGGTGGGCAAGGCGATGGAACCGATCTTTGCGCCGCTCGGGTTCGAGTGGCGTACGAACGTGGCGCTCATCGGCAGCCTGGCCGCACGTGAGGTGTTCGTCACCACGCTGGCGCTCACCACCGGCAACGAGGACGACAGCTCGCTGCCCGATCGGTTGCACGAGCTGCGCAACGACGACGGCACCCAGGTGTACGACGCGGCGACGGTGGCAGCCCTGCTGGTGTTCTTCGTCTACGCGCTGCAGTGCATGTCCACCGTTGCGGTGTTGCGCCGCGAAACCAACTCGTGGAGGTGGCCGGTCATCGCGTTCACTTCGATGTTCGTGCTGGCGTACGTGGGCGCGCTCGTCGCGAGGGTGGTCGTGCATGTCGTCACCTGATGCCCGCCCAGCGCCGTCGGTGCACGTGGAACGCACCGACGACCCCGCGGTGCTGCGCTGGGTCTGCTCGTCGCCGTCGCTGCACGCAGTTGCCCAGGGCCAACGGCATCCACCGTGGTCGCGTCTCGCTGCCGCCGCCTCGGTGGCGGAGGTTGCGGTCGTGGCCGGCGCACTCGTCGTGCGGCTGCACGACGGCGCCGACTGGGCGGCCGAGGTGGCTGCGGTGAACGACGCGATCGTCGACTCGTTGCGTGATCGAGCCCAGTGGCTGTTCGACCCGGTCGATGTGCTGCCCGCCATCGTCGGCGGTGCCACCACAGGTGCTGTGCAACGCATCGTCGACAGTGCGGCAGGCGCGATCACCGGCGCCCACGGTGGCAGCATCACCGTCGTCGGCCTCGATGCCGACGTGGTGACGCTGCGCTTGTCGGGGGCGTGCCACGGCTGCCGGTTCACCGACGACACCGTTCGGCGCGTCATCGAACCCGCCGTCGGGCGAGTGTTCCCGCAGATGACCGTGGTGGTCGAGCGCTGACGGGTCACCCGCCGCCGATGCGCCGTGGCGGATGTCACATCGGCAGCAGCGTCGCTCGGACCGCAACGGCAATACGATACGGAACCGTTCCGTATCGAAAGGCCCGCCGATGAGTCATGCTGCTCCCTTGCACGAATCCGACCTGGTCGACCCGGTGGTGCATGCTCGTCGTTGGTTCACGCTGGCGACGCTGTGCCTCAGCCTGCTGATCATCGTGATGGACAACACCATCCTCAACGTGGCCATCCCGTCGCTGGTGAAGGAGCTGGGTGCGACCAACAGCCAGCTGCAGTGGATCGTCGATGGGTACACGCTGGTGTTCGCGGGCTTGCTGCTCACCACCGGCAGCCTGGGCGACCGGTTCGGTCGCAAGCTGGCATTGCGCGTCGGCATCGTGATCTTCGCGTTCGGTTCGGTGCTGTCGGCGCTGGCCGGCAGCCCCTCGAACCTCATCATGACCAGAGCGTTGATGGGCATCGGTGGCGCGCTGATCATGCCGTCCACGCTGTCCATCCTCACCAACGTGTTCCGCGACCCCAAGGAGCGCGGCCGCGCAATCGCCATCTGGGCCGGCTTCTCGGGCCTCGGGGTGGCACTCGGCCCGGTCATCGGCGGCGTGCTGCTCACTCACTTCTCGTGGAGCTCGGTGTTCTGGGTGAACCTGCCCATCGGCGCCATCGCGCTGGTCGCCGGTCACTTCTACGTGCCCGAGTCGAAAGACCCGTCGGCCCCGCGGCTCGACCCGCTGGGCGCGCTGCTCTCGATCGTCGGCCTCGGTGCCGTGCTCTTCGGCATCATCGAAGGGCCCGACAAGGGCTGGACGAGCACCGAGGTGCTGTTCGCGTTCGCGATCGGCATCACCAGCCTCACCGCATTCATCCTGTGGGAGCGTCACACCGACCATCCGATGCTCGACATGAGCTTCTTCAGCAACCCACGGTTCACCGCTGCCAACACTGCGGTCACGCTCACCTTCTTCGCCCTCTTCGGCTCGCTGTTCCTGATGACGCAGTACTGGCAGCTGGTGCACGGCTACAGCCCGCTGCAGGCGGGTGTGCGGCTGGTGCCGTACGCGATGACGATGATGATCACCGCTCCGCTGTCGGCGCGCTCGTGGAACGGCTGGGCGCAAACTGGTGGTCACCATCGGTCTCACCACGATCTCGGTGGCGATGCTCGTGCTCTCCACGCTGCACACGATTCCAGCTACTTCCGCGTGATCGGCAATGTGCTTCATGGCGTCGGCATGGCACTGGTGATGGCGCCCGCCACCGAGAGCGTGATGGGTTCGCTGCCGCGCTCGAAGGCCGGCGTCGGTTCGGCCGTCAACGACACCACTCGCCAGATGGGTGGTGCGCTCGGTGTGGCCGTCATCGGCAGCCTGGTCGCCAGCGTCTACGCCGCCGGCATCGACGATGTCGCTGCCTCGTTCGGGCTCTCCGGCTCGGCACTCGGTGATGTGCGCGCCAGCCTCGGTGGGGCGTTGAAGGCCGTTCCCGGCATGGGCGCTGCCGGGCCCGAGTTCGCACGTGCGGCAAAGGACTCGTTCGTGCACGGTCTGTCCCTCGGCCTGCGCCTCGGCGCCGTGGTCGTGCTTGCAGCCGCGTTCGTGGCGTACCGGTTCCTGCCGGCCAGCGCTCACGATGCGGTCGACGATCGAGTGCCGACCGACCTCCAGCCAGTGGCCATGAACAGCGAGGATGTGTCGTGAGGATGTCGTGAAGGAGCGTGGAGACGACGAAGGACGACGTGCGACGCGGCCGGCCGCGCAACGAGGCGTGCACCGGCGAGATCCTGGAGGCCGCACTGCAGCTCGTGGCCGATGTCGGGATCGCCGGTCTCACCATGGATGCCGTCGCCGCCGCCGCGGGGGTGGGCAAGGCGACCATCTACCGACGCTGGTCGTCGAAGGAAGCGTTGATGCTCGATGCCTGGATGTCGTGCGTGCGCACGCCACCCGTACCCGACACGGGCACGCTGCGCGGCGATCTGGAGGTGCTGCTCGGTGGGCTCGATCATCCGCTCAACGATCGCGAGTTGCAGCGAGTGTTCCCGCAGATGATCGCAGCGGCGAAGGTGAACCCCGACGTTGCCGATGCCTATCGTGCCTTCGTCGCACAACGCCGCGTGCCGCTGCAGGCCGTCTTGCAGCGCGGTGTGGAACGCGGCGAGATCGACCCTGCCGCCGACCTGGAAGTGGTGCACGACCTCCTGATCGCGCCGCTGATGTACCGCTGGGTGGTCACCGACGCCCCCATCGACGCCAACGTGATCCGGCAGATCATCGCCACCGTCACGGCCGGCGCTGCGCTGCCCTCCGGGGCTTGACGCTCACCGGCCTTACCTGT
>JADKGZ010000003.1 GCA_016722025.1 Acidimicrobiaceae bacterium | reverse complement strand
GCAACCCGGCCGAGACGGACAGATGTGCAGGCAGACCCAGGCGCATCCGATCGACGTCACCCTTGGGCGCGTCGTCGCTCCACGGCAACGACGACCACTCCTCTCGGGCGCACGCAGCGAAGTCCCTCCACATGCCCCTCGGTGGTCACCGCGACCGCCTGGCGCGCGCGACGTGCGAACCGATCTGCGCCTGCGCGTCTCGTCGTTGACCACCTACGAGTGTGATGACCTTGCAACCGCACGCACCGTCCACGTCCGCCCGCAGGCACAATCACCTTGCACGCGCGATGGCGAGCACGTCGTGAGCTCGACGCCTCATAGCGAGCTGCCTGCGGCACGGCGCACGTACAGCGTGGACGAAGCCGCTGCGATCCTTGGGATCTCGCGGACCACCGCCTACGAGTGTGTGAAGACGAAGGAACTCCCCGCGCTGCGCTTCCGCGGACGCATCGTCATCTCGGCTGCCGTGATCGACGCACTCCTCGCCAACCACGCAACACGCTGACCGCCCAACACCTGCCACCGCGCCTCATACGCGGGCTCTGCGATGCCCGCGGCACGACTCATTTCGTCAACGGATGACGTGAATCGCAGCGACCATTTGGTGTCGACGCGCCCAAAATTCCTTCTCGGCGACCCGTTGCGTGCACTCGTCCGCCGAAGTTCGCATCGTCCGGTTGGGCCGCAGAATCGCGTCCAGTCACGACGGGTCTCTGAAATTCCTGTGTACCTGGTGTGTACCTGGCGCCTGTCCGGCAGGGAAGCCCGAACTCAGAAATAGCCTCTGAGCTGGGCTTTCTTCGGTGGAGACGAGGGGAATCGAACCCCTGACATCTACCTTGCAAAGGTAGCGCTCTGCCAACTGAGCTACGTCCCCGCACTGCGGTATGGCGGGCGCCAGGTTATCGGCTTGGGCTGCGCGTCGTACTCCTGAGTTTCAGCAACTGAGGGCAGCCCGGTTGCCGATCGCGGCGCCGCCGACGACAGCTGTCGAGCCGGGGCCGCAACGTGGGATGATGCCGCCATGCATGCTGCCATCACCGCCTGCGTCGGCTTCCTCATCGCCGTGCTGTGGTTCGACCTGATGTTCGATGTGCAGGTCGTCGCCCACCGCCACGCGGCACTAGTGCCCGATGACGTGGTCGACTCGATCGCCACCTATTACCGACGAGTGACCACCGACGCCTCGCCGATGGGCCGGCTGATCTCGCTGGTGATGGCCACGCTGGTAGGTCTGCTGGTGGCAGGCAACCCGCGGTGGTACACCCGGCTGGGTGTCGGCGGTCTCGCTGGTCGCCGCTGCCACCGCGATCGGGTTGGCACTCACCAGGGTGGTGCCCCATGCGGTGCGCCTGGGGCAACGCACCGACGAACAGCCGGCGCGGTCGGCACTTGCCCGCGGCATCCTTCGCGACCACCTCGCCTTCATGGCGCTGATGGTCACCGTGCTCGCTGTCCAGCTCATCGGCGGCTGACACCCGTCGCCCCGATCCTTCGGGACCGAACCGTGAATGCATTGGTCGCTACGGGCAACCGTGAATTCAGTGTTCGGTCCCGAACGACCTCCGCCGGTCGCCAATGAACCGCAGCACCGGCCCGGGGGAGCACGACTCCGGGCGCAGGCGGCTCGGTCCGTAGGCTCCCGGCTCATGTCTCGCATCAAGTTCGGCACGTTCCTTGCACCTCACCACCCGCTGGGCGAGAGCCCGACGCTGCAGTTCCAGCGCGACCTCGACCTGGCGGCGCACCTCGACCGGCTGGGCTACGACGAGTTCTGGTGCGGCGAGCACCACAGCACCGGGTGGGAGATGATCGCCAGCCCGGAGATGTTCCTGGCCGCCGCCGGCCAGCGCACCCACACCATCAAGCTGGGCACCGGCGTGGTGTCGCTGCCGTACCACCACCCGTTCAACGTGGCGCAGCGCATGGTGCAACTCGACCACATGACGCGCGGCCGCGCCATCTTCGGCAGCGGCCCCGGCGCACTGCCCAGTGATGCGCGCACGCTGAACATCGACCCGATGACCCAGCGCGACCGGCAGGACGAAGCGCTGGGCGTCATCGTCCGCCTGCTGCGCGGCGACGATCGCTTCGACTACGAGTGCGACTGGTTCACCATGCGCGATGCCGCGTTGCAGATCTTGCCGCTGCAGGAGACGATGCCGATGGCCACCGCCAGCAGCATCTCGCCCAGCGGCATGCAGCTGGCAGGCGGCATGGGCGGATCAACGCTCAGCATCGCCAGCACCTCGAAGGAAGGCCTGCAGGCGCTGCCCACGCAGTGGAGCTTCGCCGAGGAAGCCGCCGCCGCCAACGGCCAGACCGTGACTCGCAACGACTGGCGCGTGCTGATGAGCTGGCACATCGCCGAGACCCGTGAGCAGGCCCGCAAGGAAGCGATCATGGGCCTGCAGAAGTGGCACAACGAGTACAACGTCGACGTGCTCGGTCGCCCCGGCGCACTGCGCGTGGAAGACCCCAACGAACTGTTCGCGCAGGTCGCAGTGGGTGGCGCCGAGGGCAGTGGTGCAGCCGTGATCGGCACGCCCGACGATCTGATCGAGGCCATCCTCGGCCTACAGGAGGTCACCGGAGGGTTCGGTACCGTGCTCGGCTTCGCCAACGACTGGGCCAACAACGAGGCAACGATGCGCAGCTGGGATCTCGTTGCGCGCTACGTGATCCCCGCCGTCAACGGCCAGCTCCGCACGCAGCGCGAGAGCGCCGAGTACGTGGGTGCGCGCAAGGCCGAGCTGATGGCCAGCGCCGGTGCCGCCATCATGAGCAAGATCATGGGCCACCAGGGTGCAGCCGCCGCGATGGCAACGACCATGCAGCAGATGGCCGCCCGCAACGCCGCTCAGGAGAACGACCCGGTCTTCCGTCCCGGCGGCGGCCTGCCCACCGGCGAGTAACTCGCACCGCTGATCAGTCGTCCTTCAGCGCAACGGCGTTGGGGGTGACGTTCATCTTCGGCTCGTACTCGGCCACTTCCACCACACGCCCGTCACTGAGGAACTTCGCGCGCAGCTCGGTGCGGCACGAAGTGCATGGGCCGTAGAAGCGCTCGTCGGCTTCGGCGCCGCAACGCGGGCAGGTGACGGTGAGCAGGTCCATCAGTACGCCTGCGCCCAGAACTCGCGCAGCATCGCGGCGCCGGCCACCGGGTCGCCCAACATCCACCAGTGACCCTGGCCCGCCAGCACGTGGCACGTGGCGCCCAGCCGATCTGCCACCTCCGCGCCGAGGTCTTCGCCACGAACGAACGGGTCGTTGGGAGCGATGACGGCCAGCCCGGGCAACGTGCCCGCGGGGCCGATGGCCTCGCCCCACTCCTTCATGGCCGGCTGCGCCGCGCTGCGGTAGAGCGCGAGGATGGACGCGCTCATCACCTCGTCGGCCACGGCCACCAGCTGCTCGCCGGTGGCGCGCGGATGCCGATCATCTCGTAGAGCGCGATTCGCTCCTCCGCGGGCGTTGCCAGCTGGGTCTCGAAGTACTCCTCGCCGGCGGGCGACTGCCAGATCTGGGCGAAGTCGTGCCACACGTAGTCGGGGTGGAACAACCCGAGCACATCGCACGCCCAGGTACGGAACAGCTCGGGGCGCAGCGCCACCGCGCGCATGCCGATGCCGCCGCCCCAGTCGTGGCCGACGAAGTCGACCGGGCCGTGCTCGGCAACGATCTGCTCGACCACGCCGACCAACCACGCGACGTACTCCTCCTTGGTGGCCCCGAACCCGGCGGGCACGGGGCAACCGAACCCGGGGAGCTGCGGAGTGACCACATCGGTGCGGCCCAGCTCGGCCAGCAACGGCTGCCAGATGACGGGGGTCTCGGGGTTTCCGTGGAGCAGGACGACGGTCATGGCGCCGAGCGTAGGCCACAGCGACTCGGCCCATGGCCGAGCCCGCTCAGATGACGTTGATGGCGTCGAGGGTGGAGGCTGCGGCCTGGTCGGTGAGCTGCGCGTGCGTGCGCCAGTCGGCACGCTTGGTGGCCCAACTGACGAACTCGTGCGCGGACGTGACGCAGATCGGCAGCGAATCGTCGGTGCCGGGCGACGGTCCACAGCTCGCCGGGCGCGCCCGGCCGCAGCGTGTGCACCGAGTGGCGCAGGTCGGTGAACACCAGGTTCACGCCGGTGTCGCACGCGGCGAGGGCTGCGGTGCACATCTGCGGGATGCCGGCCAGCATCCACTCGATCGTTGCCTCGAGCACCAGCGGATCGTGCGGAAGATCGGCGGCGCGCCGCACCGCGGCACCGATGTCGTGGCGCAGGTGGCAGTAGTGGTCGAACGCGATCGCATTGCCCAGCAGCCGCATCGGGTGGCTGCCCAGGTTGGCGATGGGGATCACCATGTCGGCCATCGGCGGCTCTTGCAGACCGGCCAAGGCGACGATGCCCTTCTCGCTCCACTCGCGGTACTCGGCCTTCACCTCGTCGACCGACCAGTCGCGACGAGCCTGCACCGGCACCTCCGCGTTCTGCTCGACATCCGGGGTGTTGCCGGTTTCGATGCTGCTCGGGTCGGCGATCGAGTGGAACGTGCTGGCCATGTGCTGCGCAACATCTTGCACCCGCCAGCCGGCGCAACCGCTGGGCAGTGCCCACTCGGCCTCGGTGAGCGAATCGAACAGCTCGAGCGCGTGCGAGTGCTCGGCGCGCAAGGCCTGGATTGCGGGCGACGTCATGTTGCTGCTCCGTTCTTCAACAGGGCGCCGGCGAAGACACCCGTGTGCTCTCCATGATCCATGAACACCTGCCCATTCACCAAGGTGAAGTCGTACCCCTGCGCGCCTTGCACGTAGCGGCCGGCGCCGTGCGGGAAGTCGTAGGCGTAGGTGGGGGCCGGCAACTGCAGGCCCTCCCAGTCGATCACGTTGACATCGGCGAACGAACCCGGTTGCAGGCGGCCGCGATCGACGATGCCGAACAGGTCGGCGGTGTCGCTGGTGAGGCGCCGCACCGCTTCCTCGATGCTCCACCGCTGTCGCTCGCGCACCCAGTAGGTGAGGAAGAACGTCGGTTGGCTGGCATCGAGGATCTGGCCCACGTGCGCGCCGGCATCGGCGAGGCCGAGCGTGACCAGCGGGTCGTCGAGCATCTCCTCCACCGCATCGAGCTGCTGGTTCAGGAACGGCCAACTGCACACCACTTCGCCGTCGGTCTCCAACAGCAGCTCGATGTACGCAGCCGCGGCGCTGATGCCACGCCGGTGGGCCACGGCCGCCAGCGAGTGCTCGGGATCCAGGTCGTAGCGGGCGCCGCCGGGCTGGTTGAGCACGAACACCTGGTTGAGGTCGAGGCTCGGCTTGTGGAAGTCGGCCTCCTCGATCAGCCGTGCACGCGTGGCCGCATCGCGCAGCGCCATCAGCTTCTTGCCGTTGATCAGGCCGCGCAGCTCGCGCCACGACGGGGCACGATCGAACGGCGTGCGCGTGTCGAGGCTGAACAGGATGCCCACGCTGCGTGCAGTCGTCTGCGGGCGCACCACTGCGCCGGACTCGTTCTCCTCCTTCGCCATCGCGATGATGCGCCGGTAGAGGTCGGGGCGGCTGTCGTGCTGGGTGAGACCGAAGCTCACCGGGCGCCCGCTGCGGCGGCTGACCTCGCCCATCCACGCCACCTCGGCGCGGGTCTTCGGCGTGTCGACCGAATCCCGCTCGCCCTCACCGAGGCGGCTGGCGCTCTCGAACACGCCGGCGCCGTGGCGGCCGAGCACATCGGCGAACGCGTACAGCTCCTCGGGTTCGGCGAAGGTGCCCGGCACCGGGCGACCGTCGGGCACCTTGTGCAAGTAGGTGCGGCTGGTGCTGAAACCGAGGGCACCGGCACGCAACGCTTCGGCGAGCAAACCGGTCATCACCGTCATGTCGTCGGCCGTCGGCTCGTCCTTCTCCATGCTGCGCGCGCCCATCGCGTACTGCCGCAGCGCGCAGTGGCCCACCATCCCACCGACGTTGGGCCCCTTGCGCATGCGGCCCACCGACTCGAGATACTCGCCGTACGTCACCCAATCCCACGGCAGGCCGCTGAGGATGGCCTCACGCGGGATGTCCTCGACGCTCTCCATCAGCTCGGCCAGGTACTCGCGGTCCTCTGGCTTGCACGGCGCGAACGTGACGCCGCAGTTGCCCATCACCACGCTGGTGACGCCGTGGTAGCAGCTGCTGGATGCCTTCGGATCCCACGCGATCTGAGCATCGAGGTGCGTGTGGATGTCGACGAAACCGGGCGTCACCAACTTGCCGGTGGCATCGATGATCCGCGTCGCCGTGCCGGGCAGGTCGAGCTCGACCGCCACCACGCGATCCCCCACGATGCCGACATCGGCGATGCGGCCCGGCGCGCCAGTGCCGTCGACCACCGTGCCACCGCGAATGAGTACGTCGAAGTCAGCCATCGTCCACCCCTCGCTCCGGCACCCCCCGGTACTGGAACTCGCCACCGTAGCGGCCGTGATGACGAGCCGCCAGGGTCGGGCGGTCCGCACCGGCCTGGGCGACACGGAGTACGTCTCTTATCCAACTCACACCAACTTCCCAGGGACCACCCAGGAACGACTCACACACTGCCCTCATGCAGCACGCTCCGTTCCACCGCCTCGCCACAACCGCCGGCCTTGTCGCCCTCCTCGCGCTGGCCGCCTGCGGCAGCAACAGCAGCAGCGCCAGCCAGGTCGCGTCGCTGGGCACCACTCCGACCAACGGCTCCACCGCCGACACGGTTGCCCCGGCCGACACCCAGGAGGCACTGCTCGCGTTCGCCGCGTGCATGCGCGAGAACGGTGTCGACATGGAGGACCCCACCTTCGACGCCGATGGCAACGTGGCCGGCGGCGGGATCGGCCCTGACTCCGGGGTCGACATGCGCAGTGACGAGGCCCGCGCCGCGATGGACGTCTGCGGCGATCTCGTCCAGAACGCCCAGTTCGGTGGCGGACCCGGCGGTGGCCTCGACCGCGACGCAATCCAGACCGCGATGAACGACTACACCGCCTGCCTGCGCGACGAAGGCGTCGACGTGGACGACATCACCATGGGTGGGCCCGGCGGTGGCGCCCCAGGCGGTGGCGTGCCGACGCCGGGTGATGGCAGCCTTCCCCCCGGCGGCTTCGGCGGTCCTGCCGGCGGCTCGCTGCCCGACGGCGCAGCACCCGGTGGTGACGGTTTCGACCCCACCACCCGGATGATCGAGCAGCTCGGTCTCGATGAGACCGACCCCACCGTGACGGCCGCACTTGCGACCTGCCAGCCGATCTTGGACGGCGCATTCACCACCACGACGGCCGGCTGAGCGATGAGACGCTTCGTCGCACTCGCCAGCGCGGTGCTCGTGGCAGCGGTCGGCGCCGGTGTGTGGTTCGCCACACGGCACGACGCGAACACCGCGACGGCCGGGATGCCTGCGCAGACCACCACCGTCGAGATCACCCAACGCGATCTCGTCATCTACGACGAGACGACCGCCACCCTCGGGTTCACCACCTCGGTGACGGTCGCCTCGCCGGTCGCCGGCACGGTCACCAGCGTCATCGCCGCCGGCGGCGACATCGACCCGGGCACGGTCGTGGCCACGATCGACGGAGCTCCGGTCGTCGCACTGACGGGCGACGTGCCCTCGTACCGCGATCTCTCCACCGGCTCGACCGACGGCATCGACATCCGGCAGCTGGAGACGAACCTCGTCCTGCTCGGTTTCGACCCCGACGGCGAGGTCGCGATCGACGAGGAGTACGACTCGGCGACCGCGGCAGCAGTCACCCTGTGGGAGGACAGCCTCGGCCTCGACGGCGACGGCGAGATCACCCAGGGCGAGATCGTCTACGTGCCCGGCCACCTGCTGGTCGACACCGTCACGGTGTCGGTGGGCGCGGCCGTCGGCTCCGGCGACGCGCTGCTCATTGGCCGCGAGACGGAACGGTCCTACCTCGTTGCCGCAACCGGCGCCGATGGTGGTGCGATCACCGACGTCGCCGCCACCGGCACCGTGGTGACCACCGGCACCGTGCTCTTCTGGCACAACGGCCATCCGGTGGTTGCTATCGAGGGTGACGCCTCCACCACACCCGCGCTCACCCGCGACCTGACCACCGACGCGGACAACGGCGTCGACGTCAAGTTGCTGGAGGCGATGCTCGTCGCCGGTGGCTTCGACCCCGACGGCACCGTCGTCATCGACGACGAGTTCGACGACGCCACAGCGGCGGCCGTGCAGCGCTGGTGGGCATCGTTGGGCGTCACTGCCGATGCCGCCGACATCACCGTGCCCGCCGGCAGCTTCGTGGTCGTGCCCGGAGGGTTGTTCACCGGCACCTCCTTGATGGCCGACGGCACCGTGCCCGCCGGTGACGCCATCGTGCTCGAGCTGACCACAGCGGCCCGCGAGGTCACCACCTCGGCACCGATCGGTGACGACACGTTCGCACTCGGTGCCACCATCGACGTCGAGTTCCCCGACGGCACCGTCTCCACCGGCACGGTGATCGACGTCGGCACCGTCGCGGTCAACGCCGACAACGTGCCCGGCTCCACTCCGACCGTCGACATCACGCTCCACGTCGCCGACATCCCCGCGACGGTCGACGACTTCGTCCAGATCCCGGTCACCCTGCGAGTGATCGCGGAGGAGGTGAAGGACGCGTTCGTCGTCCCGGTCAGCGCACTGGTGGCGCTCGCCGAAGGCGGGTACGCGGTGGAGATCACGACCGGCAGCGACGCGTCCTCCACCGCCGGCACAACGGCGGCGCCCACCAGCCTGATCGCGGTGGAGCCGGGTCTGTTCGCCGACGGGTTCGTGAGCATCACGGGCGAACAGGTGACGGCCGGGTTGCAGGTCGTGGTGCCGTCATGACCGCAGCACTGGAACTGATCGACGTGGTCAAGGAGTACCCGGGCGAACCGCCGATCCGGGCCCTCGACGGTGTCAGCCTGCGCGTCGACGAAGGGGAGATGGTCGCCATCGTCGGCCCCTCGGGCTCCGGCAAGTCGACCCTGCTGCACATCATCGGAACCCTCGACCAACCGACCAGTGGCATCGTCCGCCTCGCCGGCGTCGAGACATCGGCGATGTCCGACCGCAACCTCTCCGCGGTGCGCTCGCAGTTGCTCGGCTTCGTGTTCCAGCAGTTCTTCCTGCTCGACGGGATGAGCGCGTTGGAGAACGTCGCCAACGGCCTGCTCTACAGCGGGATCGCGCCGGCGCGACGGCGGGCTGCGGCCCGGGAGGCACTCGAGCGCGTCGGTCTCGGCCACCGCCTGGAGCACATCCCCAGCAAGCTCTCCGGTGGCGAGCGGCAACGTGTCGCGATGGCCCGGGCGATCATCAACCGGCCGGCGATCGTGCTCGCTGACGAGCCCACCGGCAACCTCGACTCGAAGTCGGGCACGTCGGTGATGGAGCTGATCACCGAGCTCCACCAGGAGGGCCGCACGATCATCATCATCACCCACGACCGAGAGCTGGCGGCCTCGCTCCCTCGCCAGGTGCTGGTGCGCGACGGCAAGATCGAGTCCGACGACGGCGCCCCCGCGGTCGCGACGGCCGGTGTGTCATGAGCGTCGTTGCCGCCGACCTCTCACGCTCCAAGCTGCGCGTCGGCGACGTGCTGCGCGTGGGCTCGCTGGGCCTGCGCACCCGCCGGCTGCGCACCGGCCTGTCGACGCTCGGAGTCGCCATCGGCATCGCTGCCATGGTCGGGGTGCTGGGACTGTCCGCGTCGTCGCAGGAGGACCTCAACTCGAAGATCAGGGCACTGGGTACGAACCTGCTGGAGGTGCAGGCCGGCGCCGGCTTCGGGCGCGGCTCGGGCGAGCTGCCCACCACCGCCGTCGGCATGGTCAGCCGCATCGGCCCCGTCACCGCGGTCAGTTCCCTGACCACCGTCGACACGACCGTCCGCCGCACCGACACCATCAGCGAGGGCATCACGAGCGGCATCTCGGTGTTCGCCGCCGACGAGGGTCTGCTCGACACGTTGCACGCGCAACTCGTCGATGGCACCTGGTTCAACGCCGCCACGAGCACGTATCCGGCCGTCGTGCTCGGCGTCACCGCTGCCGAGAAGCTGGGGGTGGTCGACGTCGCCGACGGCCTGCGTGTGTACATCGGCGACCAGTGGTTCGCAGTGATCGGCATCCTCGATCACGTCGCCGCCGCCGAGGGGCTGGACCGCGCCGCCATCGTCGGTGTCGCTGCGGCCGAGACCTACATCCTCGGCGAGACCATCGCCCCGGAGACGATCTACGTGCGTACCGAGGACGACGCCGTCGATGCCGTACGCGGCGTGCTCGGCGCAACCGTCAACCCCGCCACACCGGAGGAGGTGGAGGTCTCGCGACCGTCGGATGCGCTCGCTGCTCAGGAAGCCGCGAGCAGTGCGTTCACCTCCCTGTTCCTGGGTCTCGGCGCGGTCGCGCTGCTCGTCGGTGGCATCGGCATCGCCAACGTGATGGTCATCGCGGTCATCGAGCGCCGCACCGAGATCGGCCTGCGCCGCGCACTCGGCGCCACCCGGGCCCACATCCGCCGCCAGTTCCTCACCGAGGCGATCCTGCTCGCCGGCGCCGGCGGCCTGGTCGGCGTGCTCCTCGGAGCGTTCGTCACCTGGCTCTACGCCCGATCTCAGGATTGGGCGGTGGTCGTCCCGCCGGTCGCGATCGGCGGCGGCCTCGTCGCTGCGGTCGTCATCGGTGCCATTGCCGGCATCTACCCGGCCGGCCGCGCCGCCCTGCTCCCGCCCACCGAAGCCCTTCGCTCCAACTGATCGCCATGGCCCACACCACCACCTCCCATCGTCGCTTCATCCGTCGCTCTGCCATCGTCGTCGTGCTGGCGGCGGCGGTCACCGCGGGCTACCTCGCCACCCGCCCGAACGCCACCACGCCGGTCGTCGCGGCCAGCATCTTCAAGACCGCCACCGTCGAGGAAGGAACGCTCGGCACCTCCGAATCGCTGGACGGCTCGGTGGTGCTCTCTGCGGTCACCAGCGTGCTCCACCGCATCGAAGGGCAGACGTCATCGAGCGGCACGACCCCGTCCGCCAGCAGCGGCGCACCGACAGCGGTGGGTGTCACGGCGGCAGGCGTCACATCCGGGGCGGCAACACCGGCACCGGCCTCGGCAGAAGCGGTCGCCGCCACGGCAGCAGCAGTCGACGACTGCGACACGAGCCCGAGCACCACCGTGCCGGCCGCCAGCGGCTCGACCCCGACGACCGAGGTCGTTCCCACCGGCAGCACCCCATCCGGCAGCACCCCATCCGGCAGCGTGCCCTCCGGGCAGCCCGGACAGCCGCCGGGTACGGCACCTGCAACGACACCACCAACAACCTCGGCAACAACAACGACAACAACCTCGGCAACAACAACGACAACGACAGCGACGACCAGTCCGGCGGGCACCGCACCGACCGGCTCGGCACCGACGACCCCCACTACGCCGGGCGACTGCACGACTGCCACCACCACCCCGACGCCGACCGGCGGCGCGGTGCCGCCAGGTAGCGCGGTGCCGACCGGTGGCGCGCCGACCAGCAGGAGCGGCGGCACCGGCACCTCCGGCACGGGCACCTCCGGCACCAGCACCCGCGTCACCCAGGTGGTCACGTCGGTCATCGCGGACGGCAGCGACGTCACGATGGGCACGGTGCTGTACTCGGTGGAGAGCTCCCCGGTCGTGGCGCTGCCCGGCTCGCTCCCGGCCTGGCGCACGCTCGACACCAGCAGTGAGGACGGCATCGACGTGCTGCAGTTGGAGATGGACCTGACCGCGCTGGGCTACGACCCTGACAGCCGAATGACGATCGACACCGAGTTCGACAGCGACACCAAGGCCGTCGTCAAGGCGTGGCAGGCCGGCTACGGAATGGAGGTCACCGGCTCGGTAGCGCTCGGGTCGGTGGTGTTCGTCGGTGGCGAGACCACCGTCGCCGGTGTCGCCGTCGCCGTCGGTGACGAGGTCGGAGACGGCGACAGCATCCTGTCCCTCTCGGCCGCCAGCCAGCAGGTCGTGATCGACGTGCCCGACGGCGCCGAGGCCTACATGGTGCCCGGGCTCTCCGTGAAGGTCGGCAGCGGCGACGGCACCGTCACCCTGCTGCGCAGCCTCGAGCGCGACGGGTCGGTCGTCGTCCAGGCGGTCATCACCCCGGCGGCGGCGATCGAGGGCGCGGACAACGGCTCGTCCGTCAAGGTCACCGTCACCACCACCAGCCTCGACGGCGTGCTGCTCGTGCCCACCGAGGCACTCGTCTCCCGCCTCGATGGCTCGTATGCGGTGCAGGTCGTCGCCGACGACGGAACCAGCACCTTCGTCGACGTCGAACTGCTCGGCGTGTCCGGCTCCGCGGCCGGCGTGCGCGGCGAGGGGCTCACGGCCGGCAGCGAGGTGCTGCAACCGGTCTGAGTCGAGCCGTCCGACAGCGGTGGCGCCGACGGCGTGGCCATACGCTCGCGCGATGCACGTCGATGTGATGCTCACGCCCAAGCCGCTGCAGCAGATGGGTGCGGCTGCTCGGCAGATCGAGCACGCCGGTTTCGACGGCATCCTGTTCACCGAAGCAGGGCGCACGGCCTACCTCTCGGCCGCCGCAGCAGCCATCGCGGCACCGGCGCTCGAGCTGAGCACCGGCGTTGCGGTCGCCTTTCCGCGCAGCCCGATGGTGACGGCACAGAGCGCGTGGGAGCTGCACGAGGCCACCGAAGGCAAGTTCCGGCTCGGCCTCGGCACACAGGTGCGCACGCACGTGATGCGCCGTTACGGCACCGACTTTGACCCGCCGGGCCCGCGCATCCGCGACTACATCCAAGCCGTGAAGGCGTGCTTCGCCGGCTTTCGTGGTGAGGCACTCGACCATCACGGCCCGTACTACGAGCTCACCTGGTTGAACCGCCAGTGGAGCCCGGGCCCGATCGGGTTCGACGACCCGAAGGTGGACGTGGCCGCAGTCAATCCGTGGATGCTGCGCATGGCGGGCGAGGTGGCCGACGGCGTGCACGTGCACCCGATCGGCGAACCGGGCTACCTTGCGCGACACGTGTTGCCCAACGTGGCGATCGGCGCCGAAGCCGGTGAGAGAGACGTTGCCGACGTGGCCATCATCGTGCCCGTCAACCTCATCGTCGGCGACACCGAGGCCGAGCGCGCCGCCGACCGGGAGTTGCTGCGCGGCATGCTCAGCTTCTACGGCAGCACCCCCAACTACGCGTTCATCTGGGACGACGCCGGCTACGAAGGCACCACCGCCCGCATCCGCGAACACCAGAAGGCCGGCGATGTGCTGGGCATGGCCGCGCAGATCACCGACGATCACCTGGCCACGTTCTGCACCGAGTCGTCGTGGGACGACCTGGCGCACACGCTGGTCGACAAGTACCGCGGGCTGGCCACGCGACTGGTGTTCTACAACGCCGCGATGGGCCGTCCGGAGACGATGCACGAGCGACTCGAGCGCTTCGGTGAGGTAGCCCGCAGGATCGGCGTGCTGACCGAGCCTCCGCAACCCTGAACGGCAACCCTGAACGGCAACCCTGAATGGTCAGGGTTGGCGGCCGGTGAGGGCGATCAACCTGGTCTGCTCGTCGGCGTCGGCCGGCACTGCGACCGGGGCGTGGTAGTGGCCGCTCTGGCTGAGCATGGCGGTGATCGGCTCGATGCCCACGCGCATGCGGTGCACCTCATCGGCATCGAGCACCACCCCTTGGCCGGTGGCCGTGGCGAGATCCCAGGTGTGCACGAGCAGGTCGCCGAGGATGAACATCGCGATCGCACCGTCGAGCGGGTGCACACCCGCCTGCGGATGGCTGAACTCGACGTGCGCAGTGCTCGGGTCGTCGACGAGCGACTGCAGTGCCGAATCGAGCGCGGCCCATGCCGCCGATGGGGAGTCGGCGACCGACGGCAGCGGGCCGAGATCGCAGCCGGCGCCGGCCTGCAGGAACGGCGGCACCCACTCGACCAGGTGACGCACGATGTCACGCGCCACCCAGCCCACGCACGGGGCCGGGCGTTGCCACCCGTCGAAGGGCACGGCGGCGGCGACCGCGGTGAAGCCGGCGGCAACTCGGCGGTAGCGCCCGGCGACGCTGCCCTGCTCGGCGAGCAGCACCTGCAACCGGTCGAAGGTGTGCTGCATGCCGGCCTCCATGCCGGCTTCGAGGTGGCCATCGCGGTGCTCGCGGCAGGTGTGCTGCGCCAGCGTGGTGAGCGTGGTGACGCCATCGGCTTCGGTGAGCGTGGTGGTGTTCAGCGAGGCCGCATCGGGGAAGCCTTCGAACACCTCGCTGCTCACCATGCGGCCCGGCGCATCGAGCTCCGTGTACTCACCGTGCCAGCCGAACTCGCTGCCGTGCTCGTCGCGCACCACGTAACGCCACCGGCCACCCACTCGTAGGTCGATGTCGCACACGATCATCTCCGAGCTGCTCCACCCCCACCATCGGCGCACGTGCTCTGGCGTGGTGAGTGCAGTGAACACCAAGGAGGCAGGTGCATCGAAGCGGCGGGTGATGAGGATCTGGGTGTCGGTGGGCAGTTCGACGGTGGCGGAGCCGAAACGGGTGTTGGTCATGACGTGGTGCCGTTCGCCTGGAGGAGGGAGAGGTAGTTGTCGAGCCGGTCGAAGCGTTCGTTCCACTGCTGCTCGAACGCGCTCACCCACTCGTGCACCGGCTGCAGCGCCGGAGCATGCACGCGATACAGGCGTTGCCGGCCGACGGATCGGCAGCGCACGACGCCCACCTCGCGCAGCACGCCGAGGTGCTTCGACACCTGCGGTTGGGTGAGCCGCAGGCGCGTGACCAGATCGGCCACCGGTGCCTCACCCGCACCGAGCGCAACGAGGATGTTGCGGCGGCACGGCTCGGCGATCGCGTTGAACACGTCGGAGGTGGTTGCTGCTCGGGCCATTTCGCCATCATATTCCGATATCGGAATGTGTCAAGCAGCCTCCTCCGGGAGCGTGCGCACCCCCACGTTCAAGGCAACCGATTGCGTCACCGTGCCGGTCGCCGACCGCAGCTCGAGGGTGCCGTCGACCCCCGTGGTGCTGAACCGCACGAGCGCCACCCGGCCATCGGCGAACGTGATCTGCACCCCTTGCCGACCGGCGGCATCGCTGCGCACGGCAGACGAGACGGTGGCCCCGGCAGCGGCACCGAACGAGAGCACGTGCAGGAACGTGTTGGAACCTCCGGCAACTGCCTCGTCGAGCCGGAAGCCGCCCGAGTACTCGCTGTCGGTGCTCCAATCGAAGACCGACGTGGTTGCTGCGGCGGGGATCACGCGCTGCAGGGTCATCGTCTCGTCGGTGCCGGCGAACGTGGCCGTGGCCCCGCGGACCACCGGCTGCACCGGTGAGTTCAGCTGCCACGTCTGCTGCGTACCGGCACCGGTGTTCACGCGGTCGAACACCACCGCCACACCAGGGTCGAGCCACACGATCTCGCGCTGCACCCGCGACACAGGCGGGTTGTTGCGCAGCGTGTACACCGCCGTCGAGTCGGCCGCCATGTGCACCCAACCGTCGCCTTGTTGCAAAGCCTGCATGGTCGAGCTGGCGCCCTCCCACTGCCGCAGCGTGCCGGTGGCATCCGACAGGCGCACCAGGTTGTGCAGCTCCTCGCCCTGCTCGATGCCCGAGTGCGAGTGATAGTTGGGGTCGTAGGCCATCCACTCCTGGCGGTAGAGCAGGAAGGAGCCTTGGTCACGATGCGCGTGCGACTCGGTGTAGGGCCCGGCAGTGAAGTTCATCCAAGCCGCATCGGTGGCCCATGAAGAACGCGCGTACACCTGCCCGATGCCGCGGGCGTAGTAGGCGGTGTTGAGCCCGGCCAACGGGGTGGGTGTCACCGTCGGATCGGCATACAGGAAGTCGTTGATCACCATGAACCCGGAAGTCATCGACGGCACCGAACTGTGGCCCACCAACCAACGAGCACGTGGCGCCAACGGGTCGCCGGGCAGCAGGGTGGCCAGCTGCTGCGCGTAGTGACGGTGATAGTCGAAGAACGCACCGGTGGAGTCGCGCGAGTGGTCGCCGTTCAGCGACACCCCGTCCAAGGTGGGCAGCGTGTAGTGCATGAAGTGCAGCAGCGACGCCCGGGTGTGGCCCGTCCACGACGAGATGTCCTCACCGGTGGTGCCGTACCACAGGTCGTAGATCTCCCACAGCCGCATCATCGCCGTGCCGTAGCCGGTGCCTTCTCGCGAACCGCCACCGACGAGATCGCGCTCGAAGGTGGGCACCAGCTGCTGCGCGATTTTCGTGTTGCGGAAGAAGTCGAGCCACTGGTCGGCCGACGCCAGCTCGCCGCGACCGGCGAGGCCCAGCAGCATCGTCGCCCGCAGGAACGAGTAGTAGTAGTTGTTGCTCGGGTTGTCGATCGACCACCCTGTCCACGGCCTGGCGCGCCCACCCCACTGCGCGTCATCTGGATGCCACACGTTCCACACCGCCTGGTCGCCGTATGCAAGCCAGCGAGCGCGTTGCGTGGCAGTTGTCTGCTCGAAGCACCAATCGATCACGATCGACAGGTCGCCGACGATCGGGCCAACCTCCAGGTACGAATCGCCGGCCACCGCCGGCGTCGTGCCCGCCGCGATGCGACCCTCCTCGGCCGTCACGAACTGCTCGATGCCGGTGACCGCGAACGTGCAGTAGCTGGTGTCACCGGTCAGCTGCGTCACCAGCGCGAAGTGCTCCATCGTGTAGGCGCTGTTGTACAGCGAGCTGTACGACCGGCTGCGCAGGGCGGCAGCCTGCTCCAGGTAGCGAGTGGCGCTGGGGTGGTTGCTCGCAATCAGCGCCGTCAGCCGTGTGGCGTTGCGCGGCAGGTAGATGCGCGGGTGCGCCGACGCGATCGGTGGCATCGTGTCCGTCGGCAACGTGGTCGTGGTCGTAGAGGTCGTCGAGGTCGTCGACGTCGTCGAGGTCGAGGTGGTCGGTGACGTCGTTGACGTCGTCGAAGTCGTCGAACTGGTTGACGTCGAGGTCGGCATCGAGGTGGTCGAGCTGGACGTGGAGGTCGTGCTCGGCGTCGTGGTCGTGCTCGGCGTCGTGGTCGTACTCGGCGCCGTGGTCGAGCTGGTCGAGCTGGACGTCGTGGACGTCGAGGTCGAAGCGGACGTCGAGGTCGGCGCCGAACTGGACGTCGACGTGACCGTGGTCGACGAGGCCGGGGTCGTGGTCGTCGTCGACGTGGTCGGTGGGGCAGCGCCATCATCGGCGAACCAGCCGAGCACGTCGACGACGAGGTGCGCACGACCCCCACCGGAGAGGAAGATCGAGACGCGGCCGTCGGGCCCCACGGGCACGATCACCAGGTTGGCGGTGTTGCGACCGGCGCCGGCGTTGAGGTTGCTGGCCAACGGCCGCGGCGCACCACTGGGGTACACCGTCACGTAGGGCGCCTCGGTCGGGTCTACCACGGTCACGTTCAACACCACGGTGCCGGCACCCGTCGACGGCACCCCACCGCGTCCAGCCACCATCACATGCAGCTCCGTGCCGCCGCGCATGGCGCCGCTCGACTCGAACCGACCGTCGGTGGTCGAGCTTGCTGCGCGCGTGTCGACGAGCCGCGCCGGGAGCAGCACCGTGTGCCACGGCGAGGCGGCGAACCAACCGAGCACATCGACGACGAAATCGCCGGCGCCACCGGCCAGGTACAGCGAGATGCTCCCGTCGGCACCCACCGGCACGATGGTCATGTTCGCCGTCGTCGTACCCGGGTGCACGTTCAGGGTCGAGGCCAACGGCCGAGGGCCTCCCGACGGGTACACCGACACGTAGCTCTCTGCCGTGGGGTCGACCGCGGTGATGTTCACCGCCACCGCCGCCACGTGCGCCGCCGGGACGCCGCCGTTGCCGAGCACCGCGACGTCGACAGTGGCCGGGCCACGCACGCCAGCGCCGGCCCGGGCGAGACCGTCGGTGGTCGCCGTGCCGAGCCGAGTGTCGAGCAACCGCTGGGGCGCGACGGCCGAGAACTCGGAGCCCACAGGGAACCAGCCGAGCACATCGACGAGCAGGTGGGCCGAACCGGCGTGCTGGAACAGTCGCACCGTTCCGTCGCCGACACCGACGATCACGCTGTTGGCCACCGTCGCGCCGGGCACCAGGTTCACGTTGCTCGTTCCAGGTTGTTGCTCGCCGCCCGGAAATGCCGTCACGTACGACACCGCCGTCGCTTCCGTGGCCGTGACGTTGAGCACCACGGCCGCAACACCGGTGCGAGGCACACCTCCACGACCGAGAACCGACACTTCGATGGTGGTGGCCGCGCCCACCGGGCCGGCGCCGCTGCCGGCGCCATCGACCGTCGGCGCGCCCGAGCGGGTGTCGAGCAAGCGAGCCGGCGCGAGGCCGACGAACCGAGGTGACGCGGCGGCCGCGCGGCCCACGCGTCCGTCGAGCCCAGCGCCGCCGATCACGGCGGCGACCGCCAACGTCGCGGCCAGCACCGTCGCCACCATCGTCCGCATGCTCACTCTTCGAGGTTCTGTCGCTTCCATGCGTGGTAAGAACGGTCTGTCGCCGTGTTGACAACACTTTTCGGGAACGCCCCGCAGAATCTGTTGTCAACCGGCGCGAGCGACGCTCCTACACAGCGTGGAACGGAGGGACCGGCGATGGTCGCGTACGGTGAGCGGCGAATGGACGAGACTCCGCTGGTCGCACGCGCCCTCGCCGGTGACGAAGCTGCCGTCGCCGCGCTGTACGACCGGTACGCCGACAAGCTCTACGACTACGCCCGCTTCCTCACCGGCAGCAGCACCGACGCCGGCGACATCACGCACGACGTGTTCCTCGTGGCCATGCAGCGCCTGTCGCAACTCCGCGACCACGCCAAGTTCCGGCCATGGGTCTACGCGATCATGCGCACCGAAGTGTCTCGTCGGCGGCTGCGTGCCAGTCGCCTGCACCTGGGCGCGTGGGACGACAACTCGGGGGAACCGGTGAGCAGCGACCTCACCCCGACACGGGCGGCAGAGATCGCCGAGCTGCGACAACTGATCGAGGCGGCGGCAGATGGGCTCAGCGACGACGACCGTGAAGTGCTCGACCTGCACCTGCGCCACGGACTGTCGGGAGCAGAGATGGCGGCGGCGTTGGAGATCCCCGAGCGGCACGTGTCGGTCACCATGCAGCGCCTTCGCGGCCGGCTGGCACGCGGGTTGGGTGTGGTGCTGGTCGGTCGCGCTCCCACCTGCCCCGAGTTCGTCGCCTTGCGCGATCGCGAGGGCGAGTTCAGTGAGCTGGCCCGCAAGCGACTCGCCCGGCACATCGACGGGTGCGTGCTGTGCAGCGCCGATCGCGACGACCGGATGCGCCCGGAAGTGCTGCTGGGCGCACTCCCGATGGCGTTGGCCCCGGTGGCCCTGCGCGGCAGCACCGTGCCCACCGCCGTCAAGGCGGTGGCCGGCGCCCGAGGGCTGCCTGCACCAGCCGCGACCACCGGCGTGCGCTGGCTGCACAACGGGTTCCCCACACTGCAGGCAGCGAGGAAGGTGTCGCGACTGGCGATCGCCGCGCTCACCGGGAGCGCCACACTCACCGGCGGCGCCGTGCTGGTCATGCGTCACCAGAGCGCAGAATCGTCGCCGTTCACGATCGCCGTGGCCACCAGCACCGGGGCAGCATCGGCTGCCGGTGGGCCCGGCACGCCGACCACCGCCACCAGCACCGACGGCGCCGTCGGCAGCGCCTCCACATCCATCACGGTGATCGGCGCAGGGGCACCGCCAGGAGCAACCATCACGGTCGACCCGGTGCCCGGGCTCGGCGGCGCACCCACCGCCACCAACACCTCGTCGCCCACAGCCGGCACCGACAGCCCGGCACCTGCCAGCACCATCAGTGCGACCGCACCACCGACCACCGCGGCCACGACCAGTCCGGCAACCACAACCACCGCCACGACCGCGGCGACGACGACCACCGGTGCGGCGCCCCCCGACACGACCCCGCCGGCAGTCTCCGGCGGTCAGGTGGTGCCGTTCCGCATCAGTTCACAGGGGCCCAGCGGCGACGGCACGTGCACCACGCAGATCATCACCGGGTTCTCGGTGGTGATCGACGACGACGTTGCGGCCGTCGCTGCGACCGCCACCTGGGTCGCCCCCGGCGGCGCCGCCCGCACCACCTCGCTCTCGCGCATCGACTCCACGTGGTCGGGCACGATCGGCCCCTTTCCCTTCGCGGAGATCCCGGTGGGCGACGTGGTCAAGTACGACGTCACCGTGACCACTCACGATGCCGCCGGCAACACCACCGTGCAGACGTTCCCGCAGGTCGGTGCGGTCGACAGCTGCCCGTTGGTCTGAGTCTCAGGAAGCCGTCACCCGGCAACGTCGGGCGCCGCGGCACCGGTGTCGACGACCGCCATCACGTCGAGGCCGGCCGTGCGACCGGATGGGTCGGCGACCTCCACCACCCGCTCGTCGACATCGTCGAACTCCAGCCGCAGTGCCCGGCTCATGATCGCGTGCATGCCGTAGGTGGCAGTGATGTAGGTGAGCTCGAGGATCTCCTCGTCGGAGAGCAGCCGCTGCAGTTCCGCAAAGAGCGCATCGGGTACTCGGCCGTGCTGCAGCACCAGGCAGTCGGTGTAGGCGAGCACCGCCCGCTCCACCGGCGACCAGCAGTCGGCCACCGACCACGCGGGAATGGCAGCAACCTGTTCGTCGGTGAAGCCCACGTCGCGACACGCCTTGCAGTGCTGGCTGAACACGAACTGGCTGCCCACCGCGAACCCGGCGCGGATCTGGCCCAGCTCGCGCAGCTTCGGCGCCAGCACGCGAGCCGGTGATCGGTAGAACTGGAAGCCACTGGTGGTGTGGTCGAACGCGTCGGGCACCAGCGCGAACACGGTCCACCAGTTGCCCGGCGTGCCCGAGGCGGTGCCCGGCTCGGCCACCGGGTCGCGATCGCCGAACAGCATCGTGTAGATCGCCTGCCCGAACGGATGCGCATCGTCGCGGCCGACCTGACGCAAACGAGGCATCAGCGAGACACAGAGTTCGAGGGGCACGTCACGCGGCGAACCGTAGCGCGCGACCACCGGCGACGAGCGAGGCGTGACCGGCCTTCGCCGAACACGCGATCTCACCGGTGTCGTAAGGTCGGTTGCATGACGAATCCCAACATCCGCTTCGGCCTCCAGATCCCGTTGTTCACCTTCCCCGACGTGGCGCCGGGCGACCTGTTCGAACGGGTCAGCGACATCGCCGTCACGGCCGAGGACAGCGGCTTCGACAGCGTGTTCGTGATGGATCACTTCTACCAACTGCCCGGTCTCGGCCGCCCGGAAGAGAACATGTTCGAGGCCTACACGCTGCTGTCGGCGCTGGCCGCGTGCACACACACCGTGCGCCTGGGCTGCATGGTGGGTGGCATGACGTACCGCAACCCTGCCTTTCTCGCCAAGACCGTCACCTGCCTCGACGTCATCTCCAAGGGCCGCGCCATCTGGGGCATCGGCGCCGGCTGGTTCGAGCAGGAGCACCAGGACTACAACTTCGAGTTCGGCTCGTTCACCGACCGCTTCGAGAAGCTGGAGGAAGGCCTGCAGATCGCGAAGAGCATGTTCGTCAACGACACCACCACCTTCGAGGGCAAGTGGTTCAAGGTCACCAATGCGTTCAACGTGCCCAAGCCGGTGCAGGCCGGCGGCCCGCCCATCCTCATCGGCGGCAGCGGCGAGAAGAAGACGCTGCGCATGGTGGCCCAGTACGGCGATGCCTGCAACGTGTTCGGTGATGCCACTCATGTGCGTCACCTGATGGGTGTGCTCGACGAGCACTGCGCGCGCCTGGGCCGCAACCCTGCCGACATCTGCCGCACTCGCCTGGGCACGCTCATCGTCGGTCGCACCATGGAGGAGGCGCAGGCCAAGTTGAGCGCCCGGCTCGGAGGGGCAACGATCGACCAGTTGCCCGCCGACATGCAGGCTCGCGTGAAGGGCATGTTCCTCGTCGGAGACGCCGACGAGGTGGGCGCCAAGGTGCAGGAACTGCTCGACGCCGGCCTCGACGGCATCGTCGTCAACATGCCCGACGCGTACGACCTGGAAGCCGTCGCGCTGGCCGGCAGCGTGCTCTCCACCGTCTTCGCCTGATCGGCAATCAGGGTTGATGGCCGAAAGGCGCCGGTCTCCTCGACCCGCACTCACATATCGTTGACGAACATGAGCGACACCCGCATCGTCCACGGCACCTGCCACCACGACTGCCCCGACAGCTGCGGGTGGCAGGTCACCGTCGATGGCACCGGTGCCACCGCGCACGCCGTGCAGTTGCGTGGCAACCCGCTGCATCCGTTCAGCAAGGGCGAGCTGTGCCCGAAGGTGAACCGCTTCCTCGATCGTGTGTACAGCCCGGATCGGATCCTGCGGCCGCTGCGTCGCATCGGTGCCAAAGGCGAGGGCCGCTTCGAGGAGATCACGTGGGCGGAGGCACTCACCGAGATCGCCACCCGCTTTCGCAGCATCATCGACCAACACGGCGCGGAGGCGATCATGCCCTACGTCAGCGCCGGCAACCAGAGCCTGCTCTCGATCATGTTCGGCGATCGGTTCTGGCACCACCTGGGCGCGTCACGCGTCACCGGCGCGCTGTGCGGGGCAACGGCCGGCGCCGGCGCTGCCACCACCAACGGCACGGGCAAGGGCATCGACCCCAGCGATCTGGTGCACAGCAAGCTGATCATCCTGTGGGGCACCAACACCCGTCTCACCAACCGCCACCTGTGGCCGGTCATCGAGGAAGCCCGTGCCGCGGGGGCGCAGGTGATCGTGATCGACCCGTTGCGCACCATCACCGCCGAGAGCGCCGATTGGTTCCTGCAGCCCCTGCCCGGCACCGACGTGGCGTTGATGCTGGCGATGATGCACGTGCTCATCCGCGACGACCTCGTCGACCAGGAGTGGGTCGCGGCCCACACCGTCGGCTTCGAGGATCTTGCCGCACACGTTGCCGACTGGACCCCAGCGCGCGCAGCGGCCGCCACCGGCCTCTCCGTCGCCGACATCGAGCGGCTGGCCACCCTCTACGGCACCATTCGGCCGGCTGCGATCCGCACGCTGATCGGCGCCGAGCACCACGAGCACGGGGCGATGTTCTTCCGCACGCTCACCTGCCTGCCGGCACTGGTGGGCGCGTGGCGCGACCAGGGTGGTGGCTACGCACGCAGCGTGGGCGTGTGGAGCAACGACGTCATGGACCATGCCGCACTCACCCGCCCCGACCTGCTGGCCGGGCGCAGCCCCCGTGAGCTGGCAATGGTTCATCTGGGGCGAGTCCTCACCGGCGATCACGACGCACTGCACGACGGGCCGCCGGTGCAGGCGGTGGTGATGATCAGCGTCAACGCGATGGTCTCGGTGCCCAACACCGAACTCGTCCGGCAGGGCCTCTTGCGCGACGACCTGTTCACCGTGGTGCACGACCAGTTCCTCACCGACACCGCGCGCTACGCCGACATCGTGCTGCCCGCCACCACGCAGATCGAAGCCACCGATGTCGTCACCAGTTGGGGCCACCTGTACCTCGGCTGGAACGAGGCCGCCATCGCTCCCGCCGGCGAGGCCGTCAGCAACAGCGAGCTGCACCGCCGCCTGGCCGGCGCGATGGGCTTCACCGAGCCCGCCCTGTTCGACGACGACCTCACCGTGCTGCGCGCCACCCTGCCCTCGATCGACCTCGATCGACTGCGGGCCGACGGGTTCACGAAGGTGCCGTACCCGGCCGACGGGCGCCCCTTCGCCGACGGCGGCTTCCCCACTCGGTCGGGAAGGGTCGAGCTGCGTTGCGACGCGCTGGCTGCGCTGGGCCAGCCGGCGCTCCCGACCTACGCGGCGCCTGGCGAGGCAGCGTTCGCGCCGCGCTTCCCGTTCTCGTTGATGACGCCCAAGGTGCACACCCGCTTCCTCAACAGCAGCTATTCGCACCTGCCCAAGCACGGCCCGCTCGAGGGCGGCCCGTACGTCGAGGTGCACGCCGACGACGCAGATGCACTTGGCCTCACCGACGGTGCCAGCGCCCGCGTGTGGAACGACCGCGGCGCCGTCACCGCGACGGTGCGCATCGGAGACCGCGTCCGACCCGGCGTGGTCGCGATCCCTTGGGGCTGGTGGGCGGGGCAGCACGCCGGCGGGTCGACGCAGGGCCCGGTCGCCAACTCGCTCACCAACGACACCCTCACCGACTGGGGTGGTGGCGTCGCCTTCTGGGACACCCGAGTCGCCCTCGCCCCTGCTCCCACCCCCGCCTGACCGCAACCCGGCTGTACGTAAACGCTGTCGGCCGACTCCCTGGGCGGCCGGGTTCCGAGGCTTGACACAAACCCGACCAGCGAGCCGTCGACGACTCGGTCGGCTCGTCAACGGGCCCGGCCGGGCCGGGATACCCGTCACGCCATCGCCGCAGGTGAGGGGTAGCCTCTCCCGCATGGCAGGGGAGCTGATCTACGCATTCCGCATCATGCGGTTGCCGCTGCTCGACGCAGGCGGCGCGGCCATCGGCAGGCTCGACGACATCGTCATCATTCCCGGCGCTCGCGGTGGCAACCCACGGGTGCTCGGCTTCGTGGCCACCAGCCAACGACGGCGCATCTTCGTCAACGCCGGCCGCATCGCCACACTCGACAGCGACGGTGCCCGCCTGCGCAGCTGGGACGTCGACCTCAACCCGTTCAAGCCACGCCCCGGCGAGCTGCTCGTTGGCCGCGACATCATCGACAAGAAGGTGGGCGACGAATCGGTCAGCGACGTCGCCCTGCGTCAGGCCACCGACGGCAAGCAGACGTGGTGGGAGCCCGCCAAGGTGCGCCTCGCGCGGCGCAGTGCGCTGCGGCGTCGCCCCAGCTACCGCCTCCTCGATGTGGCCGACGTACCCACGTTGTTCCACATCGTGGCCGGCGCCGAGATGGCCGCCGAAGCAGCTCGCCTGCGCGACATGCACCCCAGCGACGTGGCCGGTGTGGTGCGTGCGTTGCCACTCACCCAACGCAAGCAGCTGGCCGAGGCGATGGACGACGAACGCTTGGCCGACCTGCTGGAGGAGCTGCCCGAAGCCGAGCAGCTGCGCATCATCGAAGGTCTCGACATCGAGCGCATGGTCAGCGTGCTGGAGGAGATGGAGTACGACGACCTGGCCGACCTGCTGGCCGAGATGCCCGGCGAGCAGCGCACGCGAGTGCTCGATGCCATGGACGAGGAAGACGCCGACGTCATGCGCCGGCTGCTGTCGTACGAGGAAGGCACCGCCGGCGCGTTGATGACCCCCGACATCATCATCCTGGGGGCCAACGCCACCGTTGCCGAGGCGCTTGCCGAGATCCGCGACCCGGACTGGTTGGTCAGCATCGCTGCGCAGGTGTTCGTGGTGCAGCCACCGTACAAGCCGCCCACCGGTACCTACCTGGGCGTGGTGCACTTCCAGCGATTGCTGCGCGAACCACCCTCGATGGAGCTCGGCCGCTGTGTCGAGCAGGAACCCACCATCACACCCGACATCTTCGAACGCGAAGTGGCCGAGCGCCTGGCCAGCTACAACCTGTTGTCGCTGGGCGTGTGCGACGAAGCCGGGCGCCTGCTCGGCGCCATCACGGTCGACGACGTGCTCGACCGCACACTGCCCACCGGCTGGCGGCAACGCAGGCGGGTGAGCACAGGGTCGGTGTCGCGATGAAGCGCCGCGACGATCTCACCACCCCACGCCAGGGTCGCCGCCTCGGTGTGCACTACGACCCCGACGCCTTCGGCCAGTTCAGCGAAAGCATCGCGCGCACCATCGGCACCGCCCGGTTCCTCGTGTGGCAATCCGCATTCATCGCACTCTGGATCCTGGGCAACAACATCCGTCAGTTCGACGGCGAGCAACTGCAGTTGCTGACGCTGCTGCTGTCGCTGCAGGCCGCCTACGCCGCGCCACTCATCCTGCTCGCGCAGAACCGACAGGAGACGCGCGACCGGATGACCACCGACAACGACCGCAAGACCGCAGAGCGCACCCAGGCAGACACCGAGTTCCTCGCTCGCGAGATCGTCAGCGTGCGGCTCGCGCTCGCCGACGTGCCCAACAGCAGTGACCTGGAGGACCAGCTCGACCGACTCACCACCGCCATCGAGCGCATGACCGCGCGCCTCGACGAGCTGGAAGTGCAGAGCCAGAAGGAGCCCTGAACCTCGTCGGTGCGCGTGATCGGCTCAGCCGACGACGTGCTGCACGAGTTGCACGGTGGCCTTGGCGAACGCGTCGGGTGAGGTCCACGACGCGAGATGGTCGTCGGGGACCTCCACCACGAAGGCATTCAACGCGTCGGCGAGGGCACGCTGCTTGCGCGGCTTCACCAGACGATCGCGGGTGGTGACCATGCTCGCCGCCGGCTTGCCCAGCGCAGAGGCGAACACGCGGGCGTCGTAGCGGCTCAACGACTGGCCAGCATGCACCAGGCTGAACGTGTCGTTGCGACTGAGCTCGCACGCCAGCCACGGCACGTACTGCTCGAGCGGGTGGTTGGGGCCCAGCAAGCGGCGAATGCCCCAGCGCATCCAGCGCGGGAACATGCTCGAACGCAGCACCGGGCCCATGACGTGCACCGTCTTCCACTCGAGGCGCTCGTACCACTTCGCCCGCCACTCGAGTGCAGTGGCCTGCACCACCAGCGCGCGCACGAGTTGGGGATGCCGTTGGGTGAGCAGCAAGCTGATCGGCCCACCCATCGAGTACCCGACCGTCACCACCTCGGCGAGCCCGAGCGACTGCACGAGCAGCGCCGCGTCGTCGGCGACCTCGACCAGGTCGAACTTCGCAGGGCTGCGCAAGCCACGGCCGTGGCCACGGTGATCGATGGCGACGAACGAGTAGTGCTCTGCCAAGGCCTCGTACGCCGTGAAGAACTGGAGATCCGCGCTGGCGGTCCAGCCGTGCAGCAGCAACAGGGTGGGCGCAGCCGGATTCGCGTGCCGGTGGTAGCGGTAGAAGACCTCACCGCGCCCGGGCAGCACCATCGTGTGGCCGGGCGGCAACCACGGCATCACCAGCGTTGCACCCGCGGAAATGGGTACGGACATACCCCTAAGTTACCAGCTGGTAGCTCTGGCGACGCCGGTGAACTCCTGCACTCGCACGCCGAGCGCGGTGGCATGGTGCAACAGGTCGAGCGCGTCGAGCGCGTCGTCGCCGGGCGTGTGCACGCCCGGCGTGATGCCGTCGGCGAGCAGGCGCAACACCACCGCCGAGCACACCGCGGCAGCCAGATCGCCGGTGTGGCCAGCCGCCCCGGCGATGACCGTGACGCGCTCGCCGTGCTGCGCGGCACCCCGCGCCTCCACGCGCACCGAGCCGATGCTGCCCGAAGCATGCGGCGGCGCCAGCATCGGCAACCTGGCCGTGAGCCGGTCTCGACGGGTGGCCGACACACGCGCGGCGATGCGCGAGGCCTGAGGAAACGCTCTGTGCAACAGCAGCGGGTCGCCCAAGGCGGCTCGATAGCAGTCGCGGGCGGCCACCGGGTCGGGGAACCACACCAGATCGCGGCCGCTGCCTCCAGGGGGCTCGATCCACTCGCCATCGTGCCACCCCAGGGCCGTGTCGCCCAGCGCATCGTGGTGCTGGCGGGCGCAGGACGGCCCGGCGGTGCCGTGGATCGCGACGTGCAGCTCATCGAGGGTGTGCAGCTGTGCGGCCAACGACCGGGCGAGCAAACCCGACAGACCTGGGGCCATGCCGGCTCCGACGATGAGCGCTGCGTCGTGCTGCACGGCCAGCGGCTGCAGCGCCAGCATGGCCATCAGGTCGTCGACGTCGTCGCCGATGGAGACCACCGGTGTACCGCGGGTGAGCAACCGTTGAGCGAGTGCTGCGTGCGGTGCGGGCTGGCACAGCACCACCACGTCGCACACGCTGAGGTCGTCGGCGTCGTCGACGACCACCACACCCTGGCGGCGCACACCCAGCCCCGGTCGAGGGTCGTACACGGCGACCGGAACCCGGCGCGCCACGAGGTGGGCGACCGCACGGCTGCCGGTGACGCCGCAACCCACCAGACCGACGATGGGGGCGGTGGCTGGGCTCATCTCGGCGGCACGCTGACCTCGCGCCAGCCACCCTCCTGCGGCGGCACCCCGCCTTTGCCCCGCAACCGCAGCACCCCGGCGATCGTGCCTGCGAACGACAGTGCCACCAGTGCCCGACGCAGCATCTTCATGGGCGGAGCGTACCAAGGGCGGTGCCATCACTGTGCCCGGCGGCAGCGCTCGCGCGGCCACCCTGAGTACCGTGCGGGAGATGGAACTCCGCATCGTGCGCCACACCACTCGGTTCGACGCGGCATGCCGCTTCTACGGCGACGTGCTCGGATGGCCGGTCACTCGCGAGTGGCCGGCCGGTGACGGCCAGGGTCGTGGCCGCATCTTCGGCTACGGCGACACGGCCCGGGTGGAGCTCATCGAACACACCCGGCAGGCCGAGGTGTCTGGCCTGTTCCTCTCGGTCGAGCACCCCGATGTGGCCACCTTGCACGACACGTTCGCCGCCGCTGGCGTGCCCATCCTGCGTGGCCTGGCCGACCAGCCCTGGGGGCACCGCAACCTGGCGGTTCACGACCCCACCGGGCTGGAGGTGGTGTTCTTCCAGCCACTCTGAACGCAGGGTGTGTCGCGCGAGACTGCGTCGATGGAACCCCACGCGGAGCACCGACGACTGCAGGAGATGAGCGAGGGCGACGCGTGGCGCACCTGGGGGCCGTACCTGAGCGAGCGCCAGTGGGGCACCGTCCGCGAGGACTACAGCGACGACGGCGACGCGTGGGCGTACTTCACCCACGACGAGTCGCGTTCGCGCGCGTACCGCTGGGGCGAGGATGGGCTGGCCGGCGTGTGCGACAACCAGCAGCGGCTGTGCCTCGCCGTCGCCTTGTGGAACGAGCACGACCCCATCCTGAAGGAGCGGCTCTTCGGGCTCACCAACAGCGAGGGCAACCACGGCACACGAGAGCAGTCATCAAAACCGGGGCGATTCAACCAGAAGTCAGAAAGGTCACCTACAAGGACAAGCTGTACCGGCTACGACGGCCGGCTTTTGGGTGCATAAGTACCACGGCGCCCCACCCACTGCAACGGGTACCTTCGGCACCCACCCTGGTTGCCCCCGCTCCACCGAGGATCGGCCGGTCGGGTTGCATCACGGTTGCCTCACGCCGGAACGACAAATCCCCTGGCCGTTCGGTCTTTCGCCGACTTGCCAGGGGATTCACCATGTGGGGCTAACAAGAATCGAACTTGTGACCTCATCCTTATCAGGGATGCGCTCTAACCGACTGAGCTATAGCCCCAGTAGCGGTAGGCAAGGCTAGCGGGCGCGCACGAAAACCCTCAACCGGGTTCCTTCTCCTCGGGCACGACCGGCCGGCTGCGCCCGCCGCGGCGCCAGCCCAAGCCGCGATCCTCGCGGGCCACCACTTCCTCCTCCAACACACTCACCCGAATGCCACCGACCAGGTCGGTGATCAGGTTGAACAGCGTGGCCATCAGCACCGCGAGCCCGGTGAACCCGACGACGAGGAACAGCCCGGCGATCCACGAGTTGTGGAAGATCTCGCCGCCCTTGAGCTGGAAGGTCTCCCAACCGAAGCTCTCGAAGAAGCGCTCGATGTTGTCGACGGTGCCGGTGTTCTGCGCGACCTGCCACAACAGCACACCAGCGGTGAGGCAGACCCCATAGAGGAACAGGTTGAACACCAGTGCCACCTTGAACACGCTCCAGGTGTCGACGTGGCGCACCACGCGGGTGACCCGGCGCACTCGCGGCCGGCGGCGCTGCACGGTGATCGGCTTGCGCAACGGCCGCATCGGCTTCTTCGGGCGTGCCAACGAGGGCATGCCATCGGTGCCATCGGTGTCGGTGAACTCGGGCATCGCCACCGGCACCAGCACCGTCGCGCCGGCGGGCGTCGGTGGCGCGGCCAGCGCGTCGGGCTCGCCCGGCACGATCGGTGGCAACAGCAGCGGCATGCGCGCCTGCTCGGCGAGCACACCGTCGACTCCGAACGGATCGGCGAAGAGATCGAGGGGTGCCTCGGGCAGCGGCAACGCCACCAACTCCGCCGCAACGCTGCCGCCGGCAACCGCTGTGGCCGTGGGCGAATCGAGCGCAGGGCTGACCGATGCCGGCACTGTGTCGACGACCTCGCTGGGCAACACGACCTCGCTGGGCAACACGACCTCGCTGGGCAACACGACCTCGGCGGGTGGCGCGGCAACGGCCGGCGGCGCGGCAACGGCCGGCGGCGCGGCAACGGTGGCGGCCGACGGTGCGTGGTGCGTGCGCGTGGCGGTGGCGGCGCTGGAGCGTTGGCGGGGTGTCTTGGGTACCGCGCGGTCGCCACTGCCGGTCGTCTCGGCACTCTTCCCGTTCCCCGACCCGTTTCCCGATGTCGCACCGACGCTGTGCGCACTGCCGTTGGCACCCTCCGTGCGCGGATCGCCCGGCGGCGCCGACCGCGCGTTCTTCTTCGGCCGTGCGGCGGGGCGCGGCGGCGTGCGCTTGTCGGTGGGAGGCACGCCGTTGTCCACGTGGCGAGTGTAGGCAACACGGCGTGGTCAAGGGGCGCGCGTGGCACGGGCGGTCGCCACTGCGTCATCCACGCGCACCGTCACCTGCACCACGTCCCCCACCCAGCTGAAGCCCACCACCACACCACCGTTGGCCGCGGCAAGGCGCTCGGCGGCGGCGCGGCCACCAGTGGTGCCTGCCAGTGCCGCTGCATCGGCGGCGATCTGTGCGTGCTCGCGCGTCACCACTCGGCCGCCGAACCTGGCGGTCGCCACCATCGTCACCACTGCCAGCACCACCAGCGCGAGCAGCAGCACCGTTGCCTGACCCGTCTCCGTACGTTGTCGCACGCGCATCACACCCGATCGTTCGAAACAGCTGTCGGTTGTGGCGGCTCAAGCCGCAAGGCGGCGCCGAGGCGCAAGGTACGTGGAGTTGCTCACTCCTCCGCGTCGTCGCTGGCCAGGAT
The DNA here is from genome assembly GCA_016722025.1 of Acidimicrobiaceae bacterium. Taxonomy (GTDB): domain Bacteria; phylum Actinomycetota; class Acidimicrobiia; order Acidimicrobiales; family Ilumatobacteraceae; genus UBA668. Next base: position 371,824 of record JADKGZ010000003.1, on the reverse strand, counting down.
GGGTGCCACCGAGGCGACGAACTGGCCGTTGTCGAGGCTCATCAGGCGCACACCGGTGGCGTCGCGGCCTTGCGAGCTGATGTCGCGCACCGGCATGCGAATGGTGACGCCGCCGTCGGACACCGCGACGATCTCGTCGTCGAGGCCCACCATGAACGCAGCCACCACCTGCCCCTTCTTGCCGGTGAGGCGGATGCCGATGACACCCTGGCCGCCACGACCCTGCACGTTGAAGCGATCGAGTTGTGTGCGCTTGCCATACCCCGACTCGGTGACCATCAGGATTGCCGTGTCGTCGCGGCCGACGTCGACCGACACCAGTTCGTCGGCGGGCTTCAGCTTGATGCCACGCACGCCGGAGGCGGCGCGACCCATCGGCCGGACTTCGGTCTCGTTGAAGCGGATGGTGATGCCCTTGCGGGTGACGATGAAGATGTCGTCGCTACCGCTGGTCTCGATGACCTTCACCAGCTCGTCGTTGTCGCGCAGGTTGATGGCGATGAGGCCGTCGCGCCGGCCACTGTCGTACTCGTTGAACGCCGTCTTCTTCACCACGCCCAGTCGAGTGGCGAAGAACAGGTTGCGCTCACCGGCGAAGTCGCGAGTGTCGATGATGGCCTGGATGGTCTCGCCTGCCTGCAATGGCAGCAGGTTGACGATGGGCATGCCCTTCGCTTGACGCTCGCGCTCGGGCAGGTCCATCGCGCGGAGTCGGTAGACCTTGCCGCGGTTGCTGAAGAACAACAGGAACGCGTGCGCCGTGGTGAAGATGACGTGACGCACGATGTCGTCGCTCTTCAGCTTGGCGCCACTGACACCGCGGCCACCACGGCCTTGCGTCTTGAACGAGCCGGCCGGCACGGCCTTCACGTACTGCGCTTCGGTCATCACCACGACCAGTTCCTTGTCGTCGACGAGGTCCTCGATGCTCATCTCGCCCGAGTCGTAGGTGATGGGGCACACGCGTGGCGTGGCGAACTCTTCCTTGATGGCCAGCATCTCGGCCTTGATGACCCCGCGCAGCTTCTCGGGCGAGTCGAGGATGCTCTGCAACTCGATGATGCGCGCCTGCACATCTTCCAGCTCGGTCTGCAGGTCGATGCGGCTGAGCCGTGTGAGCTGTGACAGGCGCATCTCCAGGATGTCGGTGGCCTGGATCTCGGTGAACTCGTACGGGGCGGCCATCAGGCCGGCCTTGGCGGCCGCGGCGTCGTCACTGGCGCGGATGAGGGCGATGATGGCGTCGATGACGTTGAGCGCCTTGATGCGCCCTTCGAGGATGTGCTCGCGCTTCTTGGCCTTGGCGAGGCGGAACTCGGTACGACGAGTGATGACGTCGACCTGGTGGCGCACGTAGCCCTCCAGCGCCTGCACCAGGTTGAGCGTGCGCGGCACACCGTCGACCAGGGCCACCATGTTGACCGGGAAGCTGGTCTGCAGCGACGTGAGCTTGAACAGGTTGTTCATCACCACGTTGGCGTTGGCATCGCGCTTGAGCGTGACCACCAGGTTGGTCTTGGCTGCAGCCGAGGCATCGTTGACGTCGGCGATGCCGTCGAGCTCGCCGGCGTCAACCAGCTCCTGGATGCGGCTGGCGATGGAGTTGCAGCTGGTCTGGTAGGGCAGCTCGGTGACCAGGATCTGCATCTGGCCGCGCTTGCCTTCCTCGATGCTGGCCTTCGCCCGCATCTTGATGCTGCCGCGGCCGGTGCGATACGCATCCATGATGCCGGCGCGCCCCAAGATGGTGCCGCCGGTGGGGAAGTCGGGGCCCTTCACGAACTGCATCAGGTCGTCGGCAGTGGCCTCGGGGTGGTCGATGAGGTGGATGGTGGCATCGATGACCTCACCCAGGTTGTGCGGCGGGATGCTGGTGGCCATGCCCACCGCGATGCCCTGGCTGCCGTTGACCAAGAGGTTGGGGAACCGCGCCGGCAACACCGAGGGCTCTTCGGTGGTGTTGTCGTAGTTGGGCAGCATGTCGACGGTTTCCTCGTCGATGTCGGCCAGCATCTGCATCGCCAACGGGTGCAGCCGGCACTCGGTGTAGCGCTCGGCGGCGGCACCGAAGTCGGGGCTGCCGTAGTTGCCGTGGAAGTCGATGAGCGGGTGGCGCAGGCTGAACGGCTGGGCCATGCGCACCAGCGCGTCGTAGATGGCGCTGTTGCCGTGCGGGTGGTACTTGGCCATCGTGTCGCCGGTGACACGGGCGCTCTTCACGTGGGGGCGGTTGGGGCGGAAGCCTTGCTGCTCCATGTCCCAGATGATGCGGCGGTGCACCGGCTTGAGGCCGTCGCGCACGTCGGGCAGCGCACGCGACATGATGACCGACATCGCGTAGTCGAGGAAGCTGCGCTCCATCTCGTCTTGCAGTTGGATGGGCTCGATCAGATCGTGACCCACCTCGTCGTCGTCGGCGGGCGGGGTGTTGGGGGTGTCACTCATGTCAGAAGTCCAGGTTCCGTACGTCGCGGGCGTTGGTGGTGATGAACTGCTTGCGGAGATCGACGTCGTCGCCCATCAGCACGCTGGTGATCTCGTCGGCCAGCGCGGCTTCCTCGACGGTGATCTGCAGCAGCGTGCGGGTGCTGACGTCCATCGTGGTGGGCTTCAGCTCTTCCCAGTCCATCTCGCCGAGGCCCTTCAACCGGTTGAAGTCGTTCTTGTGGTTGGGGTGCGCCTCGAGGAAGCGGTTCTTGGCGTGCTCGTCCTTGAGGTAGATCTTCTCCTTGCCGACCAGCGTGGAGAACAGCGGCGGCTGGGCGATGTAGACGTAGCCGGCCTCGACCATCGTGCGCATCTGGCGGAAGAAGAAGGTGAGCAGCAGCGTGCGGATGTGGCTGCCGTCGACATCGGCGTCGCACAGGATGATCACCTTGTGGTAGCGGGCCTTGGCGGCATCGAACTCGTCGCCCACGCCGCCACCGATGGCGGTGATGAGCGCCTGGATCTCGTTGTTCTTCAGCATCTTGTCGAGGCGTGACCGTTCGACGTTGAGGATCTTGCCGCGAATGGGCAGCAGTGCCTGCGTGCGGGGGTCGCGGGCGTTGAGCGCCGAGCCACCCGCCGAGTCGCCCTCGACGATGAAGATCTCGCTCTCCTCGGGGTTGCCGCTGCTGCAGTCCTTCAGCTTGTCGGGCATGCCGGCGCCGGCCAATGCGGTCTTGCGCCGGATGGCGTTGCGGGCGTTCTTCGCCGCCACTCGGGCCTGCGCGGCCGCGAGACCCTTCTTGACCAGCTTGTTGGCCTCGGTGGGGTTCTCCTCCAGCCATTCGGCCAGGCGTTCGTTGGTGGCCTTCTGCACGAAGCTGCGCATGGGGACGTTGCCCAACTTGGCCTTGGTCTGACCCTCGAACTGCGGCTCGCGCAACTTCACCGAGACGATGGCGGTGATGCCTTCGCGGATGTCCTCGCCGAGCAGGTTGTCGTCCTTTTCCTTCAGCAGGTTCTTCGTGCGCGCGTACTTGTTGACGACACTGGTGAGGGCGGTCTTGAACCCCTCCACGTGCATGCCACCCTCGATGGTGGAGATGCCGTTGGCGTACCCGTGGATGCCCTCGTAGTAACCCGTGTTCCACTGGATGGCGATGTCGAGGGTTTGGCCACCTTCGGTGTCTTCGTCCTCGTAGTGCGCGACCTTGCTGAACAGGGCTTCCTTCGACATGTTGAGGTGCTTGACGAAGTCGACGATGCCGCCCTTGTACTGGAACGTGACGTCTTGCTGCTTGCCCTCACGCTCGTCCTTGAAGACGATCTCGAGACCTCTGTTGAGGAATGCCATGGTCTGCAGGCGCTCGAGCACGGTGCGGGTGACGAACTCGGTGCCTTCGGCGACGAACACGGTGGGATCGGGCCAGAAGCTGACGGTGCTACCGCTGGTGCGACCGCGCGCCGGCGTGGGCCCGATGTCGGCGATCTTGCCCTGCGGCTTGCCGCCCTTGGCGTACTCCTGCTGGTAGCGGCGGCCGCCCTTGTCGACTTCGAGGAGCAGCCGTTCGCTGAGGGCGTTGACCACGCTGACGCCCACGCCATGGAGACCGCCGGAGACCTTGTAGCCCTCGCCACCGAACTTGCCGCCGGCGTGCAGCACCGTGAGCACCACCTCGGCGGCGCTCTTGCCCTTGTGTGGGCCCGACGGGTACGGATCGACCGGGAAACCGCGACCGTCATCGTCGACGCGGCAGCCGCCATCGGCCAACAGCGTGACGTTGATCCGCGTGGCGAAGCCCGCCATCGCCTCGTCGACCGAGTTGTCGACGACCTCCCAGATGAGGTGGTGGAGACCAGCGAGACCGGTGGACCCGATGTACATGCCGGGGCGTTTTCTGACCGGGTCGAGACCCTCCAGCACCTGGATGTCCTTGGCGCTGTAACTAGCGCTGGCTTGATTGGTGTCGGACGACACGCGCACCTCGATCGTTTCGGGGGAAAACAGGCGTTGACCTGCTGGTTTCTTGGCGACACATGAGCTGGATCCCTGCGCTCTCAGCCGTCGTCGCGAGTGGTTCACAGCCTACCCGAGGGGTGTCGCAAAGAGGTGGAGGGTGAACACTTCAAGGGAGACGGTCAGTGACCGCCCACGCCGGAGAAGCCCGGGGCGCCAGTCAGCGAGGGCCGCGCACCACCCCCCGCCCCCGATTGGGCCACCGGCACCCACCACTGCCGGCCAGGCCCTCGATCAGCGGCCGACGCGCACTTCGATGCGCTCGATCGGTCGCCCCGGCGACCTCCAGCAGGCGCTTGCGCAGGGTGCCCTCGAGGAACTTCAACTGCGTCGCCCAGGCCGGGTCGTCGACCTTCACCACCAGCGTGGTGCCGTCCAGTTTCACCGGTTGCACGTGCAGCGCCAGCGCTTCGCCGACGGCTTCCTCCCAGCGACCGAACACTCCACCCATCACCGCCGCCGGGGCCGCCGCCGGGCCGGTTTCGGGGCGCAGCGCACGCACCACCTGGTGCAGGCTGTCGCCCAGCCGAATCGGTTCGTCGCGCGTCACCGGATCACTCTGCCAGCACCGCACCCGATTCGATGCGCACGATGGCGTCGGGGTGCGCTGCTGCTGGCAGCACCCCCGCCGTGGTGAGCACCACCTGGCCGGGTGGAAGGTGGGTGAGCAGCGCCGCCGAGCGCCGCGGGTCGAGCTCGCTGAGCACGTCGTCGAGCACCAGCACGGGGCTGCTGCCGGCCTTCTCGGCCACCATTCGGTGACCTGCCAACCGCAGCGCCAGCGCCAACGTTCGTTGTTCGCCCTGCGACGCGTGCGTGCGCGCCGGCAGACCGCCGATGAACAGCTCCACATCGTCACGATGCGGGCCGACGGTGCTGACGCCGCGCCGCACGTCGTCGCCGCGAGCCGCGGCCAGTGCGGTCACAAACCCCTGTGCGCGCCACGCCGGCTCGTAGCGCAGGTCGACCACGCTCCGTCGATCGGCCAGCTGCTCGTACGCCTCGGCAACCATCGGCGACAGGCGAGCGATCAGCACCGCGCGGGCGTGACCGAACTGATCGCCCACCTGCGCGAACTTCGCGTCCCACACGTCGAGTGTCACGTCGAGCTCGTCGGTGAGACGGCCGGCCGCTTGCTTGAGCAACGTGTTGCGCTGCTTCACGATGCGATCCAGCTCCAACCGCAACGCGTCGTACTTCAGGGCCAACGCCACGAGCGTGTCGTCCATGAAGCGCCGCCGTTCCTGCGGGCTGCCCTTCACCAGCGCGAGATCGTCGGGTGAGAACACCGTCACGCGCATCACACCCAACAGCTCGCGCGACCTGCCGAGCTTCTGCTTGTTCACCTGCACTCGAGTGCGGCCGTGGCGCGACAGCTCCAGCTCGACCAGTAACTCGCGTCCGTCGGGGTGCAGCACTGTTGCTCGCACGACAGCGGTCTGGGCACCAACGCGGATGAGCGCGTCGGTGGGCGCTCCGCGAAAGCTGTCGAGCGACGCAAGGTACGCGAGTGCCTCTGCGAGGTTCGTCTTGCCCTGCCCGTTGAGTCCGACGATGGCGGTGATGCCGTGATGGAACTGGAACGATGCCTCGACGTAGTTGCGGAAGTCGACGAGCTCGAGCCGAGTAACGATCATGCGCAGGCCACACTACGGGCCAGCGGTGTTAGGGCACCCGCACCGGCATCAGCAGGTACAGGTAGTCGTCGATGCCCACTCCGCGAACCACGGCCGGCTTGAGCGCATCGAGCGTGGAGAGCGTGATCGAGTCGCCGATGCACGCTTCGACACCGGCGGCGAAGTAGTCGGGATTGAACGCCACCGTCAACTCGGCGCCCACGTACTGGGCGTCGAGCTCTTCCGACGCGTTGCCGACGTCTTGCGTGATGGCGGTGAGGCGCAGCGTGTCGCCCCCCATCTGCAGCCGCACCGGGGTGGCGTCCTTCGCCAGGATCTTCACGCGCCGGATCGCCTCCAGCAGCGGCTCGCGCTCGACCGTGAGGGTGTTGGGGTGCGATCCGGGGATGAGCTGGCGATAGTTGGGGAACTCACCTTCGATGAGGCGGGTGGTGAGGCGGGTGGTGCCGACCTCGAAGGTTGCGTCGCGGTCGCCGAGGCGCATGGTGACCTCTTCGCCCCCACCCACCAGTCGCTGCAACTCGGTGAGGGCGCGCCCGGGGATGATGACCTTCTGGTCGGCGGCCAGCACCTGTTGACCGACCAGATCGCGCACGGCCAACCGGTACGAGTCGGTGGCCACCATGCGCAGGCCATCGCCTTCGGCGGTCATCATCACGCCGGTGAGGATCGGCCGTGCCTCGTCGGTGCTGGCGGCGCGCACCACCTGGCGCAGCGCGGCCCCGAACTCGGCGGCCGGCAGCGTGACCGAGGTGTTGACCGGCGATGCCAGCTTCGGGTAGTCATCGAAGCTGAGTGGCCGCACCGTGAAGTTGGACCGACCGTTGCTGATCGTGACGTCGTCGCCCTCGACAACCACATCGACCTTGCCCTGGCCCAGCGAACGAACGATGTCGGCAGCGAGTCGCGCCGGCAGCACCACCCCACCGTCGCTCTCGCCACCCACCTCGACCGACAACTGGATCGTGAGATCGAGGTCGGTGCCCGTGACCGACAGTTGGTTGCCAATGAGCTCGAGCCGGAGCCCGGAGAGCACGGGCAGGGCGCCGGTACGACCGGTGGCTGCACGACCGGCGGTGGCCAGCGCCTCGGCCAGCGCTTCACGTTCACAACGGAACTTCACAGCGTTCCCTTTCGCGTCATGGGGTGATGTACAAAGGTAATAGAGGTAATAAGGGCTGTGGATTGTGCACAACCCCTTGTTTGCCCAGCGTAGGTGGCGAAAGTCTGTGCACACGGGTTTCCCCACGCGTGCACAGGTGAAAGATCACCCTCGTGTAGTTCGGGGGACAACTTGCTGTTGTCCCCCGCCGGGTGCACCGTACCCCACAGGTCATGCACAGCCCGGCGCGTGCCGGCAGCGAGGGTGGCGGGCCCGCTCATGCCTTCTTCAGTCGCTGCACGAGGTCGGTCACCTGGTCGTAGATCTGCTTGCGTTCCTTCATCAGCCGCTGGATCTTGTCGACGGCATGGATGACCGTGGTGTGATCGCGGCCGCCGAAGAGGCGAGCAATGGCCGGGTAGCTCAGATCGGTGAGGTCGCGGAACACGTACATGGCGGTCTGGCGAGCCGTGACCAGTGGTCGCTGCCGGCTCTTGCCGCGCAGCGACTCGACGCTGTAGCCGAGGATGACGGCGATCTCGTTGAGCAGTTCCTCGTCGGTGCGCGGTTTCACGTAGGAGCCGGTGAGGAGGTCGCCCAACAAGCCCTCGGCCATGTGAGTGCTGATCGGCACGTGGTTGAGGCTGGCGTACGCGGTGACTCTGATGAGCGCGCCCTCCAACTCGCGGATGTTGGTGGTGATGCGTGACGCGATGAACTCGAGCGTGTCGGCGGGCACCGGGCTGTGGTCGCGCTCGGCCTTGTTGCGCAAGATGGCGAGACGAGTCTCCAGATCTGGTGGCTGGATGTCGGTGATGAGCCCCCACTTGAATCGGCCGCGCAGGCGCTCCTCGAGCGTGGGGATGGCATCGGGCATGCGGTCGCTGGAGATGACGATCTGCTTGTTGGCGCCGTGGAGCGAGTTGAACGTGTGGAAGAACTCTTCCTGCAGGCCCTCTTTGCCCTCCATGAACTGGATGTCGTCGATGAGCAGCACGTCGATGTCGCGGTAGCGACGCTTGAAGTTGGCGGTGGTGTTGGTACGGATGGCGTCGACGTACTCGTTGAGGAAGGTCTCTGTGCTCACGTAGCGCACCACGTCGTGCTGGTAGTGGTTGTGCACGTAGTGGCCGATGGCGTGCAACAGGTGAGTCTTGCCCAGGCCGGCGGAGCCGTAGATGAACAACGGGTTGTAGCTGCGCCCGGGTGTCTCGGCGACCCGCAACGCCGCGGCCAGTGCGAACTGGTTGCTGGCGCCCTTCACGAACGTCTCGAACGTGTACCGGGGGTTCATGCCGCCGGTGTCGGCCATGTTGCTGCTGCTGGAGCCCGTCGGCGCCTCGCTGTGTGCGCCGGTGTGGCCCTGGCCGGTGTGGCCGGCGGGGTCTCTGCCGCTGCTTTCTGGCGCCCACTCGGGTTGTGGCTCGTTGTCGGCCAGCTGCACTTCGATGACGAACTGCAGGTTGCTGGCACCGATCTCTTCGAGAGCATCCCTCACCAGCGGCAGGTAGCGCGACAGAATGCGGTCGCGAGCGTGCGCATTGGGTGCACTGACTCGCAGCATCGACGAATCGCTCGCAAGGGCGACCACGTCCTGGAACGTGGAGAACCACACCGCCTCCGACACCTGGGCCCGAAGAAGTTGCGCAACGGCTGTCCACAGCTGTTCGTGGTCGCTCACCAGCGCCTCCTCTCAATCGGTCACGTACTGTCCACATGCTTGTCCACATCGTGTGGACAAGTCACAGATCAGAGGGGGCACGCTAGCAGGCGCGCGCCCGACCGCAAGACGCCGCTGTTCGGTCGGCATCGCTCTCCGTCGTGCTGCCGGTTCGCGGTGGGCTTCCTGGCCGCTCGGTTGCCACTCAGGCGCGCGCGCCTCTAGCCTTGGCGACTGGCCTTTGGCGTCGCTGGTAGCAGCGGCGCGCCATGGCAACTTGTCGTCTTTGCTGAACCGCCACCACAAAGTGGCTCGAGGAGGGCTGCGTGAAGCGCACCTACCAACCGAACAATCGTCGCCGTGCCAAGAAGCACGGCTTCCGCCACCGCATGAGCACCCGAGCCGGCAGGGCAGTGTTGAAGTCCCGTCGCGCCAAGGGTCGCCACCGTCTTTCGGCTTGATCTGGCGCATCCGAGAGCGCAGCGCGTTTACGCGCATTGCCTCGCAAGGGCGGCGCGCTCGGGCCGGAGTGCTGTGGTGCACCTACGTCCTCGATCCTCCAGGCACCGTCACACCCCCGCGTGTGGCGTACGCCCTGGGTCGCGCGCTCGGGCCCGCCGTCGTACGCAACCGTGTTCGCCGGCGGCTGCGGGCCATGTTGCGGCAGGAGTCGTCCGCGCGCGGGCTGCCGCCGGGCTCGTACCTGTTCGGCGCGCAGCCGGCCGCAGGCACGCGATCGTTCGTCGAACTGCAGTTCGATCTGCAGCAGCTGCTCGCTCGCATTCGCGCCTGATCCGCCTGGTCATGGCCTATCAGCGGGCGATGGAAGGCCGGCCGTCACCGTGCCGCTTCACACCTTCGTGCAGCAGCTACGCGGTCGAGTCGCTGCAGGTGCACGGTTCGTTCCGGGGCTCGTGGCTCACCCTGCGCCGGTTGCTGCGTTGCCGCCCGTTCGGGCCGTCGGGCTGGGATCCCGTGCCGCTGCGCGAGCCTGATCCCCACGCCACTGCTGCATCTCACACGACTTCACACACGACGCCACACACGACGTCTCGTCAGGACAAGGGTCTCTTCGCATGATCGCCATCCAGTTCTTCGAACAGCCAGCCAGGCTCCTGGCCTGGTTCTACAGCTTCACCCACAACTACATCATCGCCATCTCGATGATCGCGTTCGTGGTGATGCTGGTCACCGCTCCGCTGGTGCTGAAGAGCACCAAGGGGATGCTGGAGATGCAGAAGCTGCAGCCGCAGATGAAGAAGCTGCAGAACCAGTACCGCGGCGACCGTCAGAAGCTCAACGAAGAGATGATGAAGCTCTATCAGGAGCACAAGGTCAATCCGTTGGCCTCGTGCCTGCCGCTGCTGCTGCAGATGCCGGTGTTCATCATCATGTTCCGGGTGCTGCACGGCCTCTCCACGACGGTGACCTGCAGCCCCGACAGCGAGGGCAAGATCGCTGCCGTGTGCGGCACGTACACCGACGGCCGCAAGATGTTCAGCCCGCAGTACCTGGATCACTCCACGGCGTTGTACAAGTCGCTCGCCGGCCAGAACGAGATGTTGGCGTGGGGACTCGACCTGTCCCGCCGGCCCTACCAGGTGATCTCCGAATCCTTCGGGGAGGGCGTGGTCTACGCCTTGCTGGTGGTGGCCCTGGGCGTGCTCTACTACGTGCAGCAGCGGATGGTGGCGTCTCGTGCCGCAGTGTCGCCGTCGGTGTCGCCGATGCAGCAGAAGCTGATGCAGTACCTGCCGGTCGTGTTCGCCGTGTTCCTGGTGTTCTACCTCACCGGCCTGGTCATCTACTACATGGCCCAAGCCGTGTTCCGCATCGGCCTCAACTTCTACATCACGCACCGCTTCTACAAGGGCGAAGAGTCCCTGGGCCGTGTTGCGCAACGCGCCGGCGACGAGGCGCGCGAGATCGCCAAGAAGGACGGTGGCGGCGGTGGGATGTTCGCCCAGGCCAAGCGTGAAATGACCGCCGCGAAGGACTCGAAGCCGGCACCGAGCAGCACCGTCAGCAAGCGCGTCACGCCACCCAAGAACAAGCCGACCCCCGCCACGGGGCGTTCAGCGGCTCGTCCAGCATCCACCGGGAAGGCTGCGCGGCCCGACGGCTCCAGCCGCTCCCCCAAGAAGAAGTAGCAGGTCAGACAGCATGGAATGGGTAGAGACGATCGGCAAGACGATCGAAGAGGCCAAAGAACGAGCCCTCGATCAGTTGGGCGTGCACGAAGAGGATGCCGACTTCGAAGTGCTCGAGGAACCCAAGCAGGGCCTCTTCGGGCGAGTACGTGGCGAAGCCCGCGTGCGTGCTCGTGTGCGGCCCACGCAGGCACGGCAGAAGGTTGATCGGCGCGACCGCAAGCGCAGCGAGAAGGCTGACAAGGCTGACACCACTGCCACGACCGACCAGTCCCCCGCACCCCGCCAGCGTGCCCCACGCGCACCGCGGGCACCGAAAGCAGCGACCGCCGCTGAGGATTCGGCCGCGTTGTCGAACACCAAGCCGTCCGATGCCAAGCCCGCCGCTGCCAAGGCGTCGAACACCTCGCGCTCGAAAGCCAGGCCGGCGAACGCCGCGACAGCCAGCGGCACGACAGCCAGCGGCACGACAGCCAGCGGCACGACAACCAACGACGACAGGGTCACGACCGACAACGAACGCAAGGAGCAGCTCGTGGATGCACGCCAGGTGGGCGAAGAAGCGGTTCGGTTCATGACCGAGCTGGTGTCGGCCTTTGGGCTGTCCGGTACTGCCGAGCTGTTGGAAGACGGCGACGACCTCGAGGTGCGAGTGCATGGCCAGGAGCTCGGCCTGTTGGTGGGTCCCCGCGGCACCACGCTGCAGGCAGTGCAGGATCTGGCGCGGGTTGCCGCGCAGCGCCGGCTCGGTGATCATGACACTCGTCTTCGTGTCGATGTCGGTGGCTATCGCGAGCGCCGGCGGGTTGCCCTGGGAGCGTTCGCCAACCAGATGGCCGACGAAGTGAAGAGCTCCGGTGTTGCTCGCGTGCTGGAGCCGATGTCATCGGCGGATCGCAAGATCATCCACGACACGCTGTCGGGTGCCGCCGGGATTGCAACGCGCTCGGAAGGTGATGACCCGTATCGCCGGGTCATCATCGCCCCGGCGAATGACTGACGACACCGCACTGGTCACTGCGCTGCGCACCATGCAGGTGCGCGGCGCAATCGGTGAGTCGTCGCTGGAGCTGGCCATCGCGCATGCAGACCAGTTCGTCGCCTCCGTGCCGGGCACGGCGACCACGCTCGTGGATCTCGGCTCCGGTGGAGGGTTGCCGGGGCTGGTGATCGCGGTGCGGCGTGACGACCTGCGGGTGACGTTGGTCGAGCGCCGGCACTCGCGTGCCGACCTGCTGTCGCGTGCCGTGCGCGCGTTGGCGTTGAGCGACCGGGTGACGGTGGTGGCCGACGACGTCAAGACGCTGGCTGCCCGTGCTCCGCACCAGTTCGATGCCGTGACCGCCCGCAGTTTCGCCGCACCCGCGATCACCGCCCGTTGGGCCGGCGCGTTGCTGCGCACCGGCGGTGTGCTGGTGGTGAGCGAGCCGCCCGAGACCGACGCGTCTCGGTGGCCAGCGGCCGTCCTCGATGCTGCTGGTCTACGCGATCTGGGCCGTGAGCTGGGTGTTCGTCGGTTCCTTCGGTTGTAGCCGTCGTCCGCTGTTCCACGTGGAACATGACCGGCGGGGTCTGCGCAGCGGAAGACGGCGCCGAGGGTTCCACGTGGAACATCCGCTCGCTGCACCGCGGATCGGATGCACATCCGCACGCGCATGGGCTGGCCATGCACCGGCGAGCGGCTGATCTCCGCTATCCTGCGCACATCGCCCCCGCCGAATGCTGCTCATTGGGCCTGAGCGTGCAGGAGTTGTTCCTCGATGACCGCAACCGCAACCGGTAGCCGTTCCCTTCCACGTGTCATAGCTGTTGCCAACCAGAAGGGTGGGGTGGGCAAGACCACCACCACCGTCAACCTCGGTGCCTGCCTGGCCGAGCTCGGGTATCGAACCCTGATCGTCGATCTCGACCCGCAAGGCAATGCGTCCACCGGGCTCGGCATCGACAACCGTGGGCTCGAAACCTCGATGTACCACGTGATCATGCATGAGGTGCCATTGGAGAACTGCGTCGAGCCGTCGTCGGTGAAGAACCTCTTCGTGGCACCGGCCAGCCTCGACCTTGCCGGCGCCGAGATCGAGCTCGTCCCGGCGTTCAGTCGCGAGAACCGGCTCCGCAAGGCAATCGCCGGCGTGCTCGACGACTACGACTACGTGCTCATCGATTGCCCGCCATCGCTGGGCCTGCTCACCGTCAACGGATTGAATGCGGCGTCGGAGGTGCTGGTACCCATCCAATGCGAGTACTACGCACTGGAGGGCCTCGGTCAGTTGCTGCGCAACGTGGATCTTGTCAAACGCAACCTCAACCCACAGCTGGAGGTGAGCACCATCGTGTGTGTGATGTACGACGCTCGCACCAAGCTGGCGGAACAAGTGGTGAAGGAAGTGCGCGAGCATTTCGGCGAGAAGGTGTGCCGCACGGTCGTGCCCCGCACGGTGCGGCTCTCCGAGGCACCGTCGTTCGGCCAGCCGATCATCACCTTCGACCCCACCTCACGCGGTGCCACGGCATACCGCGGTGTCGCCAAGGAGGTCAGCGGTGGCGCGGCTCAGCGGACTCGGTAAAGGGCTCGGTGCGCTCATTCCCGCCGATGCAGCGGCAGTGGTGAGCGGCGACCAGCCTCGTTTGGAGGAGCTGCCCATCGGCAGCATCGTGCCCAACCCTCATCAGCCGCGTGTGCACTTCGACGAAGAGTCGCTGGCAGAGCTCGCTGCTTCGGTGCGCGAGATCGGTGTGCTCCAGCCGGTGTTGGTGCGCCCGGCCAGTGAGGCCGGTACCTACGAGCTGATCGCCGGCGAGCGCCGCTGGCGAGCAGCTCGGCGCGCCGGTCTGGCCGTCATTCCGGCCATCGTCAGAACCACCGACGATCTGGGCTCGGTCGAGCGCGCGTTGGTGGAGAACCTGCATCGCAAAGACCTCACCCCGCTCGAGGAAGCATCGGCCTATCAGCAACTGATCGAAGACTTCTCGCTCACTCACGAGCAGGTCTCGTCGAGAGTGGGCAAGAGTCGTTCCTCGGTCACCAACACGCTGCGACTCCTGTCGCTTCCTGCCGCCATCCAGGCACTGCTGGCCGATGGGCGCTTGTCGGCAGGTCATGCCAAGGCGTTGTTGGGCACACCCGACCGCGCGTTCCAGGAGCAGTTGGCGCGCAGAGCGGTCGCCGAGAGCTGGTCGGTGCGAGCCTTGGAAGAGGCCGTGCGCGATCGAGGTGGCGCTTCCGAGCCCGACGAACCGCCACAACCCACCGCCCGCGTCAGCGATGGCGCCGGTCTTTCGGGCGCGACGAGGCTGCGGCCTCCGGGGCTCCTCGAGCTGGAGGAGCTGCTCGCGGACTACTTGTCCACACGCGTGAGCGTCACGATGGGGACGAGCAAGGGCAAGGTGGTGATCGAGTTCGCAGACCTCGAGGATCTGGAGCGGATCTACCACCACATGACCACAGCAAGTGAAGGCAGCGTCTAGTTTCACACTCAGAGTGGTGATTTGTGAGAAAACCTCACCATGAGGGTTACGCACACCTGGTGACAACCCTGTGGATAAAAGCTCACCCTTCGCGTAAGATCCACAGATCGAGCGCTCGTAACACGGCGGTGGCCAACGCCGGAGCGGCATCGGTTGCTGCTCGCACCGGGCCGACGGTGAGCAGCACCGCCGGCATCCGGGTCTCGCGCAAGACGGGTAGCCGCCTGCCGCTGGCGCATGGCGCCAGGCCAGGTATGGCGGCCAGTTGGTCTGCGATCAGCTCGGCCAGCGCTCGGCCGCCCACCGACTCGAATGCGGGCACCTGGTAGAAGTTGGCCACCGCCGTCTGCTCGGACGTGCTCTGGAAACCGACGTACACATGGGCACCGAAGTGGTTGGCGGCGATGGCCTGTGCCACGGCATCGGGTTCGTCGAGCGGCATCACCGTCGCGCCGCGCTGACGCAACTCGCGAGCGAGCGCGCGGGTGAGCCCGCTGAGGCCCCCGAACTGCCCGACCACCACGCGGCAGTTGGCCACCGAGTCGAAACCGGTTCGGAGACGCTCACGCTCGCGAACGGTGCCGACTCCGGGCCCGGTACCCGTTTGCCCGCTCACCCGCATGATGCCGCGGATGGTCTCTGGCCCGCACACGCCGTCGGCGGTGACGCCGCAGTTCGACTGGAAGTCGGCCAAGGCCCGCGAGGTGCGCGGACCGAAGATGCCGTCGACGCGCCCGCAATCGAAGCCCAGGCGCGCCAAACGCGACTGGAGGTCGGCGACATCGTCACCACGCAGATTGGGCGAGGTGAGGAGCAGTTGCCGGTCGCCGGGCTTCCATGACGCCTCGACCAGCGCCATCCAGCTGTGTTCGTCACAGCGCCCGTCGACGTGCAGCCCGCGGGCTTCCTGGAAGCCGCGCATGGCCTGCTCGGTGGCAGCACAGAACACGCCCGCCTCGACGGCCCCGACGGGAGCGAACCCGGCAGCTCCGAGGCGCCGTTGCAGATCGCGAATGGCCTCCCCGCGCTGACCGGGCGTCAGCGGGAAGTAGGCAGAAATTCGTTCAGCTCCTGCAGGAGTTGGCCCTTGCCCTTGGCGCCAACGAGGCGCTTCTGCACCTCACCCTTGTCGAAGATCAACAGCGTAGGAATGCTCATCACGTTGAAGCGCATGGCGATGTCGGGGTTCTCGTCGACGTTGAGCTTGGCAATGATGATGCCGGGTTGCTCGGTGGCGATCTCGCCGAGAATGGGAGCGATCATCTTGCACGGGCCGCACCACTCCGCCCAGAAGTCGACGAGAATCGGCTTGTCGCTCGACGCGACGGTCTCATCGAACGTGGATGTGGTGAGGGTGACGATGCCATCGGCCATGGCTGGTCCTTTCGCTGGGAAACGTGATGCTAGCGCCCTGCAACCGGCGAGGCGAGGCAGCCATTCCCTGCTCGCCGGCACCGGCGAGTGGGTCAGCCGTGGTGAGTCGACTCGAGCCAGCGTTCGGTGTCGATTGCAGCCATGCAGCCCGAGCCGGCTGCGGTGATGGCCTGGCGATAGGTGTGATCCTGCACGTCGCCGCAGGCGAAGACGCCCTCGATGTCGGTGTACGACGACCCTGGTCGGGTGATCAGGTAGCCGTTGTCCTCCATCGCCAGCACGCCCTTGAACAGGTCGGTGTTGGGGCGGTGCCCGATGGCGACGAACAAGCCGGTGACCGGCAAGGTGGTGACCTCACCGGTGACCACGTTGCGCACGATGGCGCCCTCGAGCTTGTCGGTGCCGAGCAGGTCGTCGACGACGGTGTTCCAGCACAGCTCGATCTTGGGGTTGGCCAGTGCTCGCTCTTGCATGATCTTGCTCGCCCGCAGCTCGTCGCGGCGCACCACCAGGATGACCTTGGACGCGAACTTGGTGAGGAACGTTGCTTCCTCGACCGCACTGTCGCCACCGCCGACCACGGCGATCAGCTGCTCACGGAAGAAGAAGCCGTCGCAGGTGGCGCACGTGGAGAGGCCGTGGCCGAGAAGTCGGGTCTCCGCCTCGAGGCCCAGCATCAGGCTCTGCGCGCCAGTGGAGACGATGACGGCATCGGCCGTGTGCACGGTGTCGCGTACCCACACCTTGAACGGTCGTTCACTGAAATCGACCGCGGTGACCTTCTCGGTGAGGAACTCTGCACCGAACCGAGCGGCCTGCTCACGACACCGCATCATCAGGTCGGGGCCCATGATGCCCTCTGGGAAGCCGGGGAAGTTCTCGACCTCGGTGGTGAGCATCAGTTGGCCACCTGGCTGATCGCTGGTGCTGCTGGGCTCGCCTTCGATGACCAGCGGTGCCAGGTTGGCGCGGGCGGTGTAGATGGCTGCGGTGAGACCGGCCGGACCGGACCCGATGATGAGCACCGAGTGGTGGCTCATGCAGGTTCCTTGCTGTGGCGGGCGCGCAGTGCCACGAAGCCGGCGATCATCAAGATGGCGCCGAGCGCCATGTACGAGATCCACACCGCGCGGCCATGGCTGACGAAGAAGCCAAGGGTTTCGCGCAGCACACCGAGCAGCAGGATGACCAGCAACGGCACGGCCACCAGCCCGACGAAGAGCGCGAGCACTCCGAACACGACGCCACGCGAGGCCTTGACGGCGTTGTCGGTGGCCACGGTGCGAACCTTGCCGACCGCGCGCTCGACAGTGTCGGCGAGGTCGGGGGCCCAGTTGGGATCGGTGAAGGGGTTACCCGGCATGAGCTGGAGCCTACCCGGCGGTTCACCAGAGGCTGAGCGCCAGCGACACGATCGCCGCGTGGTAGGTGACCATCACGGCCACCGCCATCCACGCGTGGGAACGCACGAACTGACGCCAGCCCAGCAACGAGTCGCTGACCACGAACAACGTGGTGCCGGCGATGACCCAGCCGCGCCCTGTTGCCCACCCGCACACCGCCATGGCCGAGATGACACCGAGGTAGGCAACAACCGGTAGGCGCAACTCGGGGGCACTCTCGGCGGCGGCGCGCACGATGTGGCGGCCGGCCGTTGCCGCGAGCGCGGTGACGAGCACGAGCGCGATGGCACCCAGCGCGAGGTGCGGCATGCCGTACTGCGCGAACAGCACGATGAAGACCAGGTGGCCGAGCAGGAACGATGCGAGGCCGACGACGAACTTGTCGACGGCGGGCATCAGCGCGATGTCGCCTTCCAGGCACAGCGCGAGCGCGATCACCGCGGTGGCCACCTGCCCGGTGGGTGAGTCGTTCGCCAGCGCGAGACCGATGACCAGCATCGTGGTGAGCGGTTTGGCCCACGCCTCGACACGATCGGAGTGATGGAACCGTGACCACCAGTTGGCCAGCGCGGCGAGACCGGTGGCGACCAGCAGGGCTACCTGCATGGCGTGCTCAGGGCCCGACGCTGGCGAGCACGACGCAGTCGTCGGTGATGGCCTGGGTCACACCCGTGACCATATCGCGTGCGGCGATCGCGAAGATGCCCTGGTACTGGATGTCGGCCAGGAACTGTTGCTGTTCGTTGAGACACGCCAACGCCGGCCGCGCAAACGCACCATCGATCTTGGCCGCGGCGGTGTCGACGGTGCTGTCGAGGCTGGTTGGCTGCTCGGCGGCCAGCGTGTTGACCGACGACGAGTCGGGCTGGTCGAACTCGGTGGCGGCCGGCGCAGCATCGCCCATCGGCGGCGCCTGCAGCGTGAGCAGTTGCTCGGGGGTGTCGATGATGGCGCCCACCTGTGCGCTGCCGCTGATCGAGCCGATCGTCGACATGGGAGCTGCGTCGATGGCTTCCGGTGCGCCACCGGTCTGCATGTCGGTCTGCATGTCGGCCGCTGCCGCTTCCGTTGCGCTGGAGCTCTGCGAGTCGTCGCCACCGCGCCCGTCGAGGACTGCGACACCGACCACGCCGACGAGCAGCAGACCGGCGGCGGCCGACAGCGCCACACGCGGCCAGCGACGACGCGAGTCGAGTTGGGTGACCGAGGCCCGTACGCCACCGGTGAGCGGGGAGGAGTCGGCGGCAACATCGTCGAGCTGGGCGAAGGCGGCGAGGAAGGCGGCCTCCCGTGTGCCGGCAGCGACCACAGGTGCGTCGGCAAGCACACCGCGGAGCCGGCCGAAGGTGGCGACGAGCGACTGCAGCTCCGGCGACGACTCGACGCGGGCGCGCTCGTCAGCAGTCACGTCGCCATCGAGGTAGGCGCTTGCCAGCTCGTTGAGGTGCAGCAGTTCGTCGTCGTTCATGTCGGGTCGTTCATGTCGGGGCGGGTCATGTCGGGTCGTGTCGTTCAGGTTCGTGTCGTTCAGGTTCGTGTCGTTCAGGTTCGTGTCGTCGGATGCGTTCGTTGGACGATCCGAGGAGGCGTGCTGGTTCCCGTCGGCCCGCGAGATCGTGTGGGCGAGCATTCCGCGGCCACGGGCGATGCGGCTCTTGACCGTGCCGACAGGGATGTCGAGCACCGCTGCGATCTCGGCATAGTCGAGGTCGGCGACATCACGCAGCACCACCGGCACGCGGAAGTCCTCCGGCAGGGCCAGCAGCGCAGCATCGAGCAGGTGGCGGTCACCGAGTTGCTCGATGCGATCACCGGCCGTGGCGTCGGCTCGTTCGTGGCCGTCGCGTACGTCGGGGCGCTCGTGCCCGTGCTGGTCGCGGCCCGCCAGCAGCGGCCGGCGCCGGCGCCGGCGCAGCTCGTCGAGGCTGGCGTTGGTGGCGATGCGGTATGCCCAGGTACCGAACGAGGCACGACCGTCGAAGCGGGCCAGCCCGCGCACCATGGCGATCATTGCCTCCTGCGCGGCGTCGGCGGCGTCGGCATCGTTGCCGGTGATGCGCCGGCAGACGCCGTGCACGCGGTCGTAGTGACGCCGAAGGAGCTGGTCGAGCGCCCCGCGATCGCCACTCTGCGCTGCCGTGACGAGCGCACGATCGTCGAGCGGCGCAGCCATGTGGTCGACGTTAGTGCCCGGTGACCTGCACCGAGCGTCACGTCAGGCGAAGCCGAGCTCGTTGATCGCCCCGCGATACGGGTTGTCGGTGCACGCGTTGTCGGTGCCGAGCTCGTTGAACGACACCAGCACGTAGCGAGCAGGCGTGGCGAGGTCGACTGCCACCGTTCCCGCCTGCTGACCGTTGAACGACCCGACCGCCTCGCCCCACTCCGAGAACGTGGTGGGCTGCGTGCCCTCGGGTGCCGCGAAGACCTTCAGCTGGTAGGGGGCACTGCCGATGGCCACGGTGAAGGTGCCGGTGCCGGCACTGCCGAGGTCGGCGACGAGACCGACGCCTTGCTTGCCGCCCAGGTACTGCGACGAGTAGCACACGGTGGTCCAGGCAGTGCTGAGATCGTTGTCGGTGACCAGTGCGGCGAGGTCGTCGCGCTCCTGCTGGTCGCCGTCGGGGTCGAAGGTTCGTACGGAGGTGATGGCGGGAGTGGGGCCGGCAACGGTGACGACCGTGTCGGGTGCAGCCGTGCTCGCCGGCGTGAAGCCTGTTGCATCGTCGTTGCCCATCGTGACCCAGAGCACCAGGCCCACGATGAAGGCGATCAACAGCAGCGCGCCGACGACCACCGTCGATGGCGTGCTCTTCTGCTCGAACTTGCGGTTGGGTTGCTGGCGCGGCCGTGTGGTGGCGGGAGGCGTGCGGTCGGCGCGCACCGGTGCGCCGGCGGCACGCCCCGGCCGCACGGGCTGGTAACCGCCCACCGGTGTGGGTGTGCGAGCACTGCTCACCGGGCTCGAGCGGCGGGCGCCCGGCCCGGTTGCGCTCGCGACGGTGGGGGTGGCGCCAGTGGTGCGTGAGCGGGTGTCGCTGCGTTGAGTGGGTGTCTGGCCGGTGCGACTGCTCTGTCGTGGCGTGTTGGGTGGCGTGTTGGGTGGCGTGTTGGGTGGCGTGTTGCCACGCGACAGATCGCGGCTGGTGTCGCCGGTGAGGTCGTTGCGTGGCTGGCCGGCGATGCGTTGCAGTTCGTTGCGCACTTCGGTACCCGTGGAGTATCGGTCGTCAGGCTTGCGGCACAGCAGTCGATGAATGAGCGGCGCCAGCCCATAGGGCAGCGTGGGCCGCAAGCGAGTGAGATCCGTTGGATCGCGATTGAGGCGTGCCAGCGCAGTGTCGGCGTCGGTCTCCCCCAGGAAGGGCACGCGGCCGGCGAGGCACTCGTACAGCACCAGGCCCAGCGAGTACAGGTCGGCGCGACCGTCGAGCTTGCGGCCGCGCACCTGCTCGGGGGAGAGGTACTTGGCGGTACCCATCATCACGTTGGGGCTGGTGAGGTCGTCGTCGGTGCTGCCGAGGCCCTTGGCGATGCCGAAGTCGGTGAGCAGCACCCGCCCGTCGGGCGTGATGAGGATGTTGCCGGGCTTCACGTCGCGGTGCACGAGGTTGGCCTGATGCGCGCATGCAAGTGCCGAAGCCACGCACGCACCGATGTGCATGGTGAGATCGGGGCTGAGCCGCTTCTGCTCGTCGAGCAACTGACGCAGGCTCTTGCCGTTGACCAGTTGCATCACCACTGCCTGACGCTTCTCGGCGCCGATGATGTCTTCCACCGCGTCGTACACCGCAACGATGTTGGGGTGGCTGAGCTGCGCTACGGCAATCGCTTCCCGACGGAAGCGTTCGGCCACCACGGGGTCGGCCGCCAGCGTGGGTTTGAGCAGCTTGACGGCGACCTGGCGAGTGAGTGAGAGGTCGGTGCCCAGCCACACCTCGGCCATGCCTCCTTGCGCGAGCCTACGCTCCAGCCGGTAGCGCTGGACGAGAATGGCGGGCGGCAGCGACGTGGTGTTCGCGCCAGAGTTGCTGTCAGACATGTCCGTCCGTCGACGATAGTGGCGAGCCGCCCTCGTTCCCGGGCAATCGAACCGACGGCCACTGTTTGTCAGATCGCTCGGTGGTGCTGAGGCCGATGTGCGGCCCGGCGGGCGGCTCAGGTGGGTGGCGAGCTCGCGACGCAGTACGCGATGCCGATGGTGCCCCGGCCGGCGTGGCTGC
Organism: Acidimicrobiaceae bacterium; assembly: GCA_016722025.1. Taxonomy (GTDB): domain Bacteria; phylum Actinomycetota; class Acidimicrobiia; order Acidimicrobiales; family Ilumatobacteraceae; genus UBA668. Next base: position 350,363 of record JADKGZ010000003.1, on the reverse strand, counting down.
CGACGACGGGGCCGATGTCGCCGACCACGATCTCGCCGGCGTAGTGCGGTCGCAACTGCTCGACGAACGCGTCGACGTCGCTGCAGTCGGCGTTGATGACCATCAGGTTCTCCACCGGTCCGGCGTTGACCAGGGTCTCCACCAGGAAGGCGAGCGCCTTGCCGCGCGTGCGCTGCTTGCCGCCTTGTTCCACCTTGCCGTCGCGCACCTCGATGATCGGCTTGATCGCCAGGGCCGAGGCCAGCATGGCCTTGGCGCCGCCGATGCGACCACCCTTCTTCAGGTTCTCCAGCGTGTCGAGCGCGCCCCACACCTTGGTGCGGGTGGCCAGGTCGCGGGCACGGTCGACCACGGCCTGGTGGCTGGCGCCACCGGCCGCCAGCCGGGCGCAGTCCATCACGATGGCGCCGAGGCCGAGCGTGCACTGCTGGCTGTCGACCACGGTGACCGGAATGGTGTCGGCGACACCGCGGGCGCCGAGCTCGGCGGACTGCATGGTGGCGGACAGCGACGCGCTGAGGTTGATGGCGACCACGCTGGTGGCGCCATCGGCCGCGAGGCGCCGGTACGCAGCTTCGAAGTGGCCGGGCGCCGGCGCTGCGGTTTCGGGCAGGTTGGGCGAGGCGGCGCACTTGGCCCAGAACTCGGCCGGGGTGAGGTCGGCGCGGTCGACGTACTCGTGGCCGTCGATGCGGATGGTGAGAGGGACGATCTCGATCCCGAGCTCGTCGGCGACGCGCTGGGGGAGGTCGCAAGCGGAGTCGGTGACGATGCGGACGCGATTGGTGCTCACAACGGCGGAAGGGTACTCGTTGCGGCATCGGGTGACAGCGCCGCGTCGCCCATGGGGTCACGGGTGCCGTCGTCGCCCGTCGCGTTGCCGTTCGCCTTGCCGTTGCGCACCGGGTGGCGCACCGCGGCCGACGCGGTCGCCCGGCTCCGTCGGTTCTGACGCACGTGGCGAACCCACCAGGTGAGCACCACCAGCAGGAACGCGCCAGTGACCAGGTTGCCGAAGCCGCTCAGTGCGTTGACGCTGGCGCTGAGTGTTACCGGCGGCGCCAACTCGTCGCCGGTCGGCGTGAGCACCGTCAACGTCACGGGGAAGCTGCCGTTGGTGCGCGCCTCGATCTTGATGGGCACTTCCGTGAACGACAGCGGCTGCAGTTCCTGCACGAGGTCGCCATCAGGGAACAGCAGCTTCGACGAGCTCATGTGCACGCGCACCGTGAGTGGAGTGTCGCTGCTGTTGTAGAGCTTGATGGGCAGCGTGGTGGTGCGGCCGGTGAGCGTGAACGAGAACCCGGCGGGCACCTCCACCGAGTTTCGAATCGCGCCGAACTGCTGGATCAGATCGGTTGCGAGCGCATCGACTCGATCGTCGCTGAGCGCGCTGGTGGGCAGGCGGTCGATCACCTGTTGCCACTCGGCTGCTCGCTCGTCGTCGACCGGCAGCATGCTGCCGGTGCTCTGCGCGGCATCGCTCAGCGAGCTGACCACCGCGATGCGGTCGTCGATGCTGCCGTCGCCCTCGCTGGGCAGGCCCACCGTCACCTCGCCGATGGGTGCCGGCAGCACCAGGTGCTCGGTGCGGATGCCCAGCCGCTCGAGGGTGGTGGGTTGCAGGCCGGGCGTCTCTGCGAGCAAGGAGGCGATGGCTCGGTAGGTGTCGATCTGCGGCAAGGAGAGATCTGTGGTGCCCAGGGTGACCCCGTGTTCGCTGGGGTCGCCGACGCCGTTCCCTTCGTCGTCGAGGTCGGCGTCGACCATCTCCTGTCGGTACGCGAGCAGATCGGTGACCGCGTACACAGCGGTGAGCGCGGGTGTCGTCGTGCGCCGCTCGAGCAACGTCGCGAACCTGCGATCGGTGACGGTGGCGTCGACGTTGACGCCGGGCGACACCTCGATGTTCACGAGTTGGCTGAAGTCGGTGTAGATGCCGGTGGTGTCGGGCAGCGCGTCGAAGATCTTCGGGTCGTGACGATCAGCCGTGCGCCGAGATCGCGCAGCATGGTGCCACCCGCGCCAGTGAGCGGGCCGTCCATGAACGCGACCGTGCCCACCGACAGGTTGGAGATGAAGGTGGTGAGGTCGTCCTCGCCGTCGCGCAGCCATTGCGTGTAGAGCGACTGCTGGCCGGCCGCCGCCGCCTGAGAGGCGTCGAGCGGCAGTCGTGGTGACGACAGCACCTCGTTCCTGGCCAGGCCCGTGGCCAGCCGGTCGGCCAGTGCCGCCCCGGCAGCGCCGTGTTGGGCGATGGCGAACAGCAACGCCGGCGGCACGCGCACCGAGATCGGCACCGTGGACGCCTCCAGCAGGTCGGCCAGCAGGCCGAACTCCTTCATGATCGTGCTGTCGACGACAACCTCGTTGTCGTCGTCGATGACCACCGTCGACGTGGTGGTCATCGCGACAGCCACCGGCAGCGCGACCTCCTGCGGCTCGTCGGCCGCCGGGAGGCGGTGCACGAAGGTGAGCAGCTCGGCGAGCACCGTGCCGTTGTCCTGCAGTTCGACCAGCACCGGGTACAGCCCAGGGTTGGCCAGCTGCAGCGCGCCGGTACTGCGAGTGCTGGTCTCCAGCGTGACGACCACGCCGATCTGGTCGGCAGCGGGTCGAGGCAGCGCGGCGGCAGGGAAGTCGACGCCATCGACGATGCGGGGCAGCGTGCCGGCGCGGACCTTGTCGAGGTCGAGACGAGTTGCCACCGGTCGGTAGGCGGTGACCACCACCGTCGCGTCGGGCAGTGCCGCGAGGTCGATGTTGCCGGGCACGGACAGCACGAACGTCACGGCGCCGTCGGCCGGCGCGCCGTACGGCGTCTGCGACACGAGACCGAGGCGAGACGCCGCCGCCGCCACCGGCCTCGCATGCGGGAAGTCGACCACGAGCAGTGACGCACCGAGCCACGCGACGGCCGCGACGACACGAGCTGCGATGCGGGAGGGCCGGGTCATGCCAGCGCCTGTTCGTAGACGCGCAGGCGCTCGGTCATGCGCTGAAAGCCGAGCTGCTCGTAGAGCGCCAGCGCCGGCTCGTTGTCGGTGGGTGTGTTCACCAGCACCCGTTGCACCCGCCAGCGCGCCAGCCACTGCAGCGAGTCGAGCACGAGCGCGCGACCCAGACCGCGGCGTTGCAGCTGTGGCGCGACGGCGAGTCGTTGGAGAAAGCCTTGCTTCGCATCGCGGCCGCTGATGGCGTACGCGGCCAGTGGTGTGCCGGCGCCGCGGGCGCGGTGGTGTGGGGTGGCCGCGCACACATCGCCGATCGCCCGGGTCGCGAGCGCCCACTCGCCGGCGAATGCCGCTCGGTCGATGGCGCTGGCAGCGGCGTGCTGTGCCGGCAGCAGCCGTTGAGTGGGTGCTCTGCCCGCGCTGGACGCACGTGTGCGCCGGGGTGAGGTGTGCTCGAGCAGCACCAGCTCCTGGACGACGTGGAACCCGGCAGACTCGGCTCGTAGCGCGGCGGTCGTGGCCAGCGCCGTGGTGCGCACCTTCGTGTAACCCAGCTCGCGGAGCCGTTGGGTCCACTGTGCCAGGTCGGCGCGGGTGGGCAGCCGTTGCTGGTGGTACAGCACGAGCTGCGCCGTGTGTGGCTGGAACGACCAGCTCTGCACGCGACACGACACGCCGGCGCCGCGCAGGACCAGCGGCGGTCGCTGTGGCTCGCGTTCGTCGGTGGCGTTGCCGTGCGGCATGCTGTTCGACGACGTGCTGCTCACCGTGTTGACGGTAGCTGCTCGTCGCCCCCCGGTACCTTCGCAGGGCACGGGTGCGCCGATAGCGTCGCGAACCGTGACCGTGCTGTTCGCCACCCATGCCGCCTACCTCGAGCACCTCGCCGGCCCGCGGCACCCCGAGCGCCCCGAGCGCTTGCAGGCCGTGCTCGATGGCGTGGCCTTGGCCGGGCTCACCGAGGCCATCGAGCCACTCGAGCCAGTGGCGGCAACCCGTGCCGATCTCGAACGCGTGCATCCCGTTGCGTACCTCGATCGCATCGAGGGCATCTGTGCTGCCGGCGGTGGCCGTCTCGACGCAGACACGTATGCGAGCTCGGGCTCGTGGCTGGCCGCCACGCTTGCTGCCGGCGCCGGGCTCACCGCCGTGCACGCGTTGCAGCAGGGACGCGCCGATGCTGCCTTCTGCGCGGTGCGTCCGCCCGGGCACCACGCCACTCGCGACGAGTCGATGGGCTTCTGCTTCGTGAACAACGTGGCGGTGGTGGCGGCAGCGCTGGCCGACCAGGGTGAGCGCGTGATGATCTTCGACTACGACGCGCACCACGGCAACGGCACGCAGGCGGTCTTCTACCACGACCCGCGGGTGCTCTTCGTCAGCCTGCACCAATGGCCGCTCTACCCGGGCACGGGCCGCCACACGGAGGTGGGCGAAGGCCCTGCTCGTGGCTCGACCGTCAACGTGCCGCTGCCGCCGGGTGCCACCGGCGATGTGTACCTGTACGCCTTCGACGAGCTCGTCGCGCCCATCGCCGATCGCTTCGCCCCGACCTGGATCATCGTGTCGGCCGGTTTCGACGCGCATCGCAACGACCCCATCACCGAGCTCGCGTTGGCGGCCGGCGACTACGCGCCACTCACTCGCCGCGTGCTGTCGCTGGTGCCGGCCGGCCGTCGGTTGGTGATGCTGGAGGGCGGCTACGACCTCGACGCGCTCACCTTCTCCTCGGCCACGGTGCTGCGCGAGATGGCCGGCGAAACCGGTGCGCCCATCGAGCCGGCCACCAGCGGTGGGCCCGGCGGGGGTGCCGTGCGCCATGCGCGCGACTACTGGGAGCGCGAGGAGCTGTGGTGATCCCTGCTCGTTTCCAGCCCGTGCTCGACGAGTTGGCGCCGCTCAGCGAACGCTTCCGTGCAGCCGGGCATCGCCTCTACCTCGTCGGCGGCACGGTGCGCGACCTGCTGTCGGGCGCCGCCACCGACGCCCCGGGTGGCGAGCTGTTCGACTTCGACGCCACCACCGACGCCCGGCCCGACGAGATCAAGCTGCTGTTGCGTGGCTGGGCCGATGCCATCTGGACCCAAGGCGAGCGGTTCGGCACGATCGGCGCGAAGAAGCATGGGCCCCACGGCGATCGTGTCTACGAGATCACCACGCATCGGGTAGAGGCGTACCACGACACCTCGCGCAAACCCGACGTCGTGTTCGGCGACCAGATCGAGGTCGATCTCTCCCGCCGCGACTTCACGGTGAACGCGATGGCGCTCGAGCTCACCGCCGACTCACCCACGTTGGTCGATCCCCACGGTGGTGCGGTCGACCTGCTCACTCGCACCTTGCGCACGCCCCTGGCACCCGAGGTCAGCTTCGGCGACGATCCCTTGCGCATGTTGCGCGCGGCTCGGTTCATCGCCGGCCTGCAGGCCACCCCGGGGCCGGAGCTGGTGGCGGCCGTGACGGCGATGAAGGGGCGGCTCGAGATCGTGTCGGCGGAGCGCATCCGAGACGAGCTCGACAAGCTGATGACCCTGCCGCACCCCACCGCCGGGTTGTGGTTCGCCATCGACACGGGTCTGGCCGACGAGTTCTTGCCCGAGCTGCCGATGATGCGGCTGGAGCAAGATCCCATCCACCGCCACAAGGACGTGCTCACGCACACGCTGGCGGTGATGGAGAACGTCCGCCCACCGGCCGAGCAGCCGCCCGACCGCCCGGCGTTCGACTTCCGGCGCACTCGCCTGGCAGCGCTGTTCCACGACGTGGGCAAGCCGCGCACGCGTGGTTATCAACAGGGCAAGGGGGTGACGTTCCACCACCACGATGCCGTGGGCGCGCGGATGACCCGCAAGCGTCTGGAAGCGCTGCGCTACAGCAACGACGACGTGCAGGCCATCACCGAGTTGGTCGCGCTGCACCTGCGCTTCCACACCTACGCGATGGGCTGGACCGATTCGGCGGTGCGTCGCTACGTGCGCGATGCCGGCCCGCTGCTGCAAGAGCTCAACGTGCTCACACGCTGTGATTGCACCACCCGCAACGAGAAGAAGGCGCTGATGCTGTCGCGCCGAATGGACGACCTGGAGGCGCGCATCGCCGACCTGGCTGCGCACGAGGAGCTGGCCGCCATCCGCCCGGAGCTCGACGGTGCCGAAGTGATGGCGCAGTTGGGGGTGTCGCCCGGCCCCGTCGTCGGCAAGGCGTTGGCCTTCCTGCTCGAGATCCGCCTCGACGAAGGGCTGCTCGGCGACGACGAGATCCGATCCCGTCTCAACTCTTGGTGGCTAACCGAACACAAAGAGTGATATAGTCGGCCTGTTCGGCAACCGTCGGCCTCGCACAGTCACCACCACCGCCGCCACGGCGGCGATGAGCGAGGTGGCGGGTCGCGCGACGTGGAGGCGGGATGCAGGCGAGTGCAGTCGGCGAGTCGCGTCGGTTGAAGTGGGAGCCGAGCGCGAGGTGGGGTCTTCGAGCCGCGCTCGCCAGCCTGACCATCGCTGCCGCGGTGTACCTGCTCGCCCTCGTGGCCGGCGCCGATGGCGTCGGCGAGTGGATGCGCTGGACGGATCTCGCGTTGCTCGGCGTGTCGTCGTTGGGAGTGATGGTGGCGTGGGCGCGAGCGACGATCGAAGCGCGCCGCCACTGGTGGTTGGTCATGGTGGCCTTCGCCGGTGCCGCCGGCGGTGCGCTGTGGCTCGCAGCCGGTGCCTCGACGTGGCTGCACGAACGGTGGCCGACACCGGCGGATCTGGGGATTCTCGTCTTCCTCGGCTGCATGATCGCCTTCCTGGTTCGTCACCTGCGCTCCGGTGATCGCACCACGCTGGTCGTCCATCTCCTCGACGCGGCGTTGCTCGCGCTGGCGGTCACGTTCATCCTCTGGGAGTTGGTCATCGCCCGCGGAGTCGGCGACATGAATCGGCTCACGTTGGTCACGCAGCTCTTGGTGGTGCTCTACCCGGCGCTCGATGTGTTCATCGCCTCGATCGTGCTGTTGCTGCTGCTGGTGGATCGCTCACCGGCAAGGGTGCTGCTGTTCGTGGGCATGGTGTCGCTGGCCGTGGGTGACACCATGGCCAGTGCCGGCCTCGGCGATGCCACCACGGCGGCGGTGAGCGTGTCGTCGGTGGCCTGGGTGGTGGGCCTGGTGTGCGTCGTCACCGCGTTGGCCGTGCCGGCGGGTGCCCGCGTCACTGCTCGCCGTCCCACGATGCGACGGCTGATGCTGGTGCACGGCCCCGTCACCCTCGGGGTCTGGCTGGCCACCTGGCGTTACATGATCAACGATGCCGAACCGAATCGGACGACCGCAGTGTTGGGCGCGACGCTGGGGATGCTGTGGTCGTGCGCGCAGGTGGCGAACCACCGCCAATCGGGTAACTGGGCCGAGCAGCTGCACGAGAACATCGAGGAGCTGCGCGGTGCCGAGCTGGAGCTGCGCCAACTGCTGGATGACCTTCCAGAGGCGTTGGTGGTGCTGGCCAAAGACGGGCACATCCGGGAGGTGAACGCGAACACCGTTGAGCTCACCGGTCTCACTCGCGAGGAGCTGAAGGGCCACTTCCTCACCGATCTGTTCGACCCCGCCGACCGCCGGGGCCTGGTCGATCTGTGGCGGCTGATGCACGACGGTGAGCCGATGGTGACCCCCACGTTGAGGTTCGTTCGACCCGATGGCACACACGTGCTGCTCGAGGCAGATGCGAACGTTCCTGTGCGCGATCCCGATCGTGTGGTGATCGTGTTGCGCGATGTCACGCTGCGGGTGGCGGAGGCTGTTCGGCTGGAGAGGGCGCGAGAGCGCTTCCGGCTCGCCTTCCACGGCGCTCCCACCGGGATGGCGTTGTCAAGCGCGCCGGGTGGCGTGCTGATCGATGTCAACGAGTCGCTGGTCGCCATGCTGGGGCGCAGCCGCGACGATCTGATCGGGCTCACCGTCGAGGACATCAGCCACCCCGACGACTGGCAGCGCAACGCCGCACTGCTGCACAGCGCCGCCGACAACGAGGTGGACAGCTATCGGATCGAGAAGCGCTACATCCGCGGTGATGGCGGTGTGGTCTGGGCGCGCACGTGGGTGTCGGTCATGGACGACGGAGAGGGGGGTTCGCTGGCCATCGCGCACATCGAGGATGTCACCGAGCAGCGCCACAACGCCGAGCGCCTCGAATGGGCCGCCACTCACGATGGCCTCACCGGGTTGCCGAACCGGTTCCGCTTCCTGGAACGACTCGGGGCGTACCTGGAATCGGCCGAGCCCGGTTCGATCGCGGTGCTGTTCATCGACATCGACAACTTCAAGGTGATCAACGACAGTCTCGGCCACGACGCCGGCGACCAGCTGTTGCGATCGATGAGCGAGCGTCTGCGATCAGTGGTTCGCGACCGCGACATGCTCGGCCGCTTCGGCGGCGACGAGTTCATCGTGATGCTGCGCGATGTCAGCGGTGGCTACGACCCTCTCGATGTGGCCGAGCAGCTGCGCTCCGAGATCGCGCAACCGCTCACCATCGATGGCACGGAGCTGTTCGTGACCGCCAGCATCGGCATCACCGTGTCGGATCGAGAGGGTGTCACCACCACCGAGATGCTGCGTGACGCCGATGCCGCGATGTACCGCGCCAAGGCCCGCGGCCGGGATTGTGCAGAGATGTTCGCACCTGGCAGCCATGACGCGACGGTGCTCACGCTGCGCACGACGAACGAGTTGCGGCGTGGCCTGGAGCGCGGCGAGATCGTACCCTACTACCAACCGATCGTGCAGCTGGGCAACGGACACCTGGTGGGGTTCGAGGTGCTGGCCCGCTGGCGCCACCCGGATCGTGGCCTGTTGGGGCCCGAGCAGTTCCTGCCGATGGCCGAGGAGACCGGGCTGATCGGCGAACTGGGTGCCGCGGTGCTGCGCGCGTCCCTCGCGCAGTTGGGGCAATGGCGCAGCAGCACCAGTCGGTTCACCGATCTGTCGGTGTCGGTCAACGTCAGCGTGCGCCAGTTGATGAGCGGTCATCTCGTCGACGTCGTCGCCGAGGCGCTGGCCGAGGCCGGCGTGCCGGCGGGTGCGTTGTGGCTGGAGATCACCGAGACCGCGTTGATGGCCGACGTGAAGGCGGCCACCGTGTCACTGCGCGACCTGCGCAGCCTCGGTCTGCACCTTGCCGTCGACGACTTCGGCACCGGGTACTCGTCGCTCACCTACTTGAAGCGGTTCCCGGTCGAGGCGATCAAGATCGACCGCACGTTCGTCAACGGGTTGGGCATCGACCCCGATGACTCCACCATCGTGGAGGCGGTGGTGAACCTGGGCCACTCGTTGGGCCTGTCGGTGGTGGCCGAAGGCGTGGAGACGCCGCTGCAGCTCACCCGCCTGCGCGAGATCGGCTGTGATCGCGGGCAGGGCTACCTGTTCGGGCGCCCGCGCCCGGCGGCGTTGGTGGAAGCGGAGTACTCGCTGGTGTAGCCAGGTCGGAAGTGGGGCCCGGCCGCAGCAGCGTGCGATCAGTCGCCCTGTTTGCGAGCTCGTACCACGAGTACGGCGGGGCACAGCGGCTCGCGGACACGTTGGTCGTTGAGCTCGTGCACCACATCGAGCCGGAAGTTGCTGCGTTCGAACGACATGTAGAGCTCGGTGAACGTGGTGCTGAGCGCGCCGTAGGCGGCGGTGGCAGTGTGGTCTGTGCCGCCGAACATGGCGGCCACCGGGTGGCGCATGGCAACGACGAAGGGTGCGCCCGGCTTCAGCACGCGATGCACCTGGCGCAGCACCCGCGGCAGATCGTCGACGCCGGCCAGCGTGTGCGAGGCCACGACCAGGTCCACCGATGCGCTGGTGGCGAACCCGAGGTCGGCCAAGTCGCCGCGGTGGCACTCCACCTTCACCTCGGCCAGCTCGGCGGCGGCGCGCACGGCGGCGATGGCTTGGGGGTCGGGGTCGAGTGCCATCGCCTTCGCGCCGGCCATCGCGGCCGTGACCGAGTTCGGTGTGATCGACCCGGCGGCAGCGGCGAGGCCCAGCTCGATGACTCGCTTGCCGGCCAGGTCGCCGCACAGGCGCAGCTCGGACTCGTCGGCGACGTGGGCGCCGTACCAGATGCTCATGTGCACAGTGTCGCGTGTGTTCGTCGGGTCGTGGCGGATGCGTGGCGGACGCGGCGGTGCGACCCCGGTAACCTTGCGGCCCATGACGTTCGGTGCCAAGACGTTCAGCGCAGGCGCACTGCGCGGGGCTGGTGGGGTGGTCGATCATCGGCTGTCTCGCCGGCACCTGATCAACGAGTACCGACGCGGACGTCTCCGCCAGGACCAGGTGTGCGACGCTCATCCCGAGCTCATCCGCGCGGCGCGCAACCTGGGTGCACCGGCCACCGCCGCTTGCCCCATCTGCCAGCTGCAAGAGCTACGGCTCATCACGTACGTGTTCGGGCCGCGCCTGCCCTCGCACGGTCGCTGCGTCAGCACCGCCGAGGAGTTGGCCAAGCTCAACGCTCGACCCGACGAGCTCACCGCCTACGTGGTGGAGGCGTGCGTGTCGTGTCGCTGGCACCATCTGCTGCGCGTGCTGCCGGTGGGCAGCAGCCGGCCGCCACGTGCGCGCGCATCGTCGTGAGCGCGCCGGTCTCGCACCTGTTCGTCTACGGCACGCTGCGGCCGGGCGAAGTGCGGTGGCAGCACCTGGCGCCATTCGTCGTCGGGGTGGGCATCGACACCAGTTCGCCCGGCGCGCTGTACGACACCGAGCTGGGGTACCCGGCAGCGATGTTCGGTGGGGCAAGCCGCATCCACGGTCGGGTGTACGCGCTCGACGCGGCGCTGCTCGACGATGCGTTGGCGCATCTCGACGATGTGGAGGGCGCTGTGCGCGGCAAGTACGCGCGGGTCACCGTCGAGACGGCGTCGGGTCACACGGCGTGGGCCTATCAGTGCGGCGAAGCGGCGCTGTTGGTGCGGCGCATCGAGGGCGGCGACTGGCTGTTGCGCTGAGCCGCTCGCGCTGGTTCAGAACGGGCTGAGGCCCATTCGGTTGCGCAGGCTGATGGCTTCCCCGACGTGGGCGTGGCCATGGCCGATGACCGGCCACTGGACGAACCACCACAGCGCCTTGCCTTCCCACATCGAGTACAGCCAGGGGAGCTTGTCGGCGTCGAGGCCGGCGCGGTGCGTGAGGCGGTAGGCCGTGTTGGGTTCGATGTCGAGCGCCATCGAGCCCAGCGGCGACAACCATGCGGCCGTTGCGTCGAACACATCGGTGGCGTAGTGCAGCACCGCCTCCGGTGAGACGAGCGCGGTGGTCGTGCGATCCTCGCGCTCGGCGAGGCCCACGCCAGGCCCGGCGTGGGTGAGCCCGAGGGGTGCGCTGTGCGCTGCGAAGAGCGGCTCGTGGTTGCGGATGACCACGTTGACCGCGAGGTCTTGGTGGCGAGCGATGTGCAGCAGCAGCCCGGCAAGGGTGCTTCCCCCGCCGTCGGCCTGCTCGTGCCAACGTTCGGCACGCACCAGCCGGAGCACCGAGTCGAACAACTTGCCTCTCATCGAGGCGAAGTCGGCGATCATCCACTCGTGCAGATCCACGCAGCGGACCGTAGCCGACCGGGTAACTCTGTGAGACCCCTCTGTCACGCTGCTGGCATGTGTCGCCCACCGTCCACGCTCGGCCGCTCCCGTCGGCCCGGTCCGGCTGCGGCGATTTCCCGCTACACTCCCCAGGTCATATTGGCCCTGCCCCACCACGGGGCCCCGGGAAGCCCCCGGGTCCGAAGGGAGGAATCACACGCATGATGCGTGCCTACGAATTCATGGTCATCCTCGAAGGTGATCTCGACGAAACTGCTGCACAGGAGTGGGTGAAGACCATCACTGATGGCATCACCAAGGCCGGCGGCAGCATCCACGGCAAGGCCGATTGGTGGGGCCGGCGCCAGTTCGCCTACCCCATCAACAAGAAGCAGTACGGCTACTACGCCGTCATGAACGTCATCGCACCCGGTGGCGCTCTCGACGAGCTCGAGCGCTCGCTGCGTATCGCTGACGATGTCGTCCGCCACAAGTTGCTGCGTCTTCCCGATGCCGAGGCGGCTCGCCGCGGCATGACGGTTGCAGCCTGATCCGTACCGGCGTTCTCACGCCTCCAGCCTTCTGCACTAGGAGCAACCACCATGGCCGATAGCACCGTCACCATCGTTGGCAACATCACCCGCGATCCCGAGCTTCGTTTCACCGCCGGCGGGAAGGGCATCGCCAGCTTCGGCGTTGCCGTGAACCGTCGTTGGCAGCAGAACGGCGAGTGGCAGGAGAAGGTCTCCTTCTTCAACGTCACCGCCTGGGACACGTTGGGCGAGAACATCGCCGCTTCTCTCACCAAGGGCACCCGCGTCATCGTCACCGGTCGCCTCGAGCAACGTGAGTACGAGACCAAAGAGGGCGAGAAGCGCAACGTGGTCGAGATCGTCGCTGACGAGATCGGGCCGTCCCTCCGCTGGGCCCGTGCCGAAGTCGAGCGCATCGCTCGCGACGGTGGCGGCAGCAGTGGTGGCGGCTCCAACGCCGGCGGCGGCAACAGCGGTGGCTCCAGCAGTGGCAGCCGCGCTCCCGACCCCGTCTACGGCGACGAAGAGCCGTTCTGATTCATTCGAGATTTCCTGAGATTTTACTGAAAGACACCAAGCAATGGGCAAAGACAACAACACCAGCAAGAAGTCCAAGCCGAGGGCGCCCAAAGAAGGGGCCAACCCGAAGAAGTTCAAGAAGAAGACCAGCATCCTGCTGACCGACAAGATCGAGTACATCGATTACAAGGACGTCAACCTGCTGACTCGCTTCGTGAGCGACCGCTCCAAGATCCGCAACCGCCGGGTCACGGGCAACACGGTGCAGCAGCAGCGCGAGATCGCCAACGCGATCAAGAACTCGCGTGAGATGGCACTGATCCCGTACACCAAGCGCGTTGCGCAGACCCGCACGTCGCGCCCGCCGCGCGATGGCGACAACCGTCGTGGCCGCGACGACGACCAGTCACGCGAGCCTCAGGTTGCTGCGGCCGCCGTGGAGAGCACCGAAGTCGAAGAGACCGCTGCCGACCAGGAGGTGGAAGGCTGATGAAGCTGATCCTCCGTTCCGACCGCAAGGGCCTCGGCAAGCGCGGCGACATCGTCGAAGTGGCCGATGGCTTTGCTCGCAACTTCCTGCTGCCCAAGGGCCACGCGTTCCAGGCAACCGATGGTGCCGCGTCGCAGGCCGTGGCCATGCGTCGTGCTCGCGATCTGCGCGATGCGCAAGACCGCGAGAGCGCGCAGACCGTGGCTTCGGCGCTGGTTCGCCAAGACCATCACCATTCCGGTGAAGGCCGGTGCCGAAGGTCGTTTGTTCGGCTCGGTCACCGCGTCCGATGTTGCCAGTGCCGTCGAGGCGCAGGCGCACATCGTGCTCGATCGCAAGAAGCTGCACGTCGACCACATCAAGACCACCGGCACCTATCAGGTGGCCGCGAAGTTGCACCACGATGTCGAGTTCCCCATCACCATCGAGGTGGTTGCCAAGTAGTGCCCGCCATCACGCAGCAGCGCACGCCGCTGCCTGCGACGATGTGCCTGTCCACAGAGTTGTCCACAGCCCCGGTGGCACCGTTCTCGGTTGCTCCCGGGGCTGTGCTGTCTCTGCGTCGACAGAGTTATCCACAGTTCGTCCCCACGTTGACCCCTCTAGCGATCCCCAGGCTCTGTCAGGCAAGGTAGCTGCATCATGACCGTTCTTCCTCGGGGTCTGCCCGGATGACCGACTTCCGCCGAGACTCGGGTAACTCACGCGATGCCGGTCGCGATCGTCAGGCGCCTCGCCGTGGCGACGGTCGCGTGCCACCGCACAACCTCAGTGCCGAGGAGAGCCTCCTCGGTGCGCTGCTGCTGTCGCGCGAGGTGGTTGGCCAGGTCTCCGAGCTGGGTGTGCACGTTGAGCACTTCTACAAGCCGTCGCACCAGCACATCTACTCGGCGATGCGTGGGCTGATGGCCAGCGGCCAGCCGGTCGACATCGTCACGGTTGCCGACGAGTTGCGCCGCAACGGTCTCCTCGACGAGATCGGTGGCTCGCAGGCGCTGCTCGAGCTGCAGAACGCCACGCCGGCCATCTCCAACGCGAGTCGCTACGCCAAGATCGTGCAAGACACAGCGGTGCTGCGCCGGCTCATCAGCGTCGCCGGCGAGATCACCGAGATCGCGTACATGGAGCCCGACGATGTCACCAAGGCGCTCGACGAAGCCGAGACCAAGGTGTTCGAGGTGGCAGAAGACCGCGTCATCGACTCCACCCGGCCGCTGTCGGATCTGTTGCCGCTGGCGATGGACAAGCTGCAGGAGATCTTCGAGCGCGGCGACAGCATCACCGGCGCCGCCACCGGCTTCAACGACCTCGACGAGATCCTGTCCGGCCTGCAGCCCAGCACCCTCAACATCATCGGTGCGCGACCCGCGATGGGCAAAACCGCGATTGGCTTGGGCATAGCGACCAACGTGGCGAAGCACACGCAGAAGCCGGTGCTGGTCTTCTCGCTGGAGATGGGCCATGCCGAGCTGACGCAGCGAATCCTGTCCAGTGAGGCCGAGGTGGAGTCGCAGAAGCTGCGCAGCGGCCGGTTGGTGGAGAGCGACTGGACCAAGATCGGCAAGGCGATCAACCGCATCGACAGCGTGCCGTTGTACCTCGACGACAACCCGCGGGTGACGGTGATGGAGATCCGTGCGAAGGCTCGCCGGCTCAAGGCCCGCCACGGTGGCCTGGCGCTGATCATGATCGACTACCTGCAGCTGATGAGCGGCGGCATGAACAGCGAGAACCGCCAGCTGGAGGTGAGCGAGATCAGTCGCGGGCTCAAGGTGCTGGCCCGCGAGCTCGACGTGCCCATCATCGCGCTCAGCCAGCTGAGCCGAAACCTGGAGAGCCGCGCCGACAAGCGCCCGATGCTCGCCGACCTTCGTGAGTCGGGCTCGCTAGAGCAGGACGCCGACGTGGTGATGTTCCTGTACCGCGACGAGGTGTACAACCGCGACTCGCCCGACAAGGCCAGCGCCGAGCTCATCATCGCCAAGCACCGTTCCGGGCCTACCGGCGTCGCTCGGCTGGTCTGGCGAGGTCAGTACACCAAGTTCGGCAACGCCGCTCGCGGCGTGTAGTGATCGACGAGTATCGAATCGGCGTGTACTGATCGAGAGCGTCGACGGAACGCCGCGGGTGATCAGCGGTACGGCCGCACGAACGACACCACGGCGTATGGCTCGGTGGCGGTAGCCGGCTGCTCGGCGAGTGCAGAGCGCGACAGCAGCGACGATGCAGCGGCGGCGGCCGTGGCCACCAGGAGGACGATCACACCCGGGAGCCCGAGCAGCAGCGACCACAACGAGAGGCCGACGGCCGAGGATGCGCTGATGATGATCCGGTAACCCCGATCCATCGGTCGAACCATGCGTGCCCCCCAACGGACGTTCCACGGAACTGGTGCACCAATTGTTGCCACTCGCGCGCTCAAAGTGGCGGCAATTGACGAATCTTGGATGTAACCGATACGAGAAGCAGACGAAGTGGGTCGCCGGGTGACCACCGTGCTACTGCGCCGGAGCGGCTCCAACGGTCTCGTCGATCAGGGGGTGCCACACGCTGATGGTGGGCGGGCGAGTGTCGAGCTCGGGCTCGGGGTTGGCCACCAACGCGGCTGCATGAGCACGTTCCTCGTCGGTGAAGGGCCGAACGCTGTGGCAGAACTCGACCATGTTGCCGCTGGGGTCGGTGATGTAGATGCTGACGCAGAACTCGTGGTCGACCTCCAGCACAGTGTGCCCGTGGCTGCGCCACCGGTCACGGTGGCGATGCAGTTCGTCCATCGTGTCGGCGTCGAACGCAATGTGGTTCACCCACACCGGCAGGCCATGCGAGACGTTGACATCGACCGGGAACTCGCTGCCGATGGCCGGATCGTGCAGCTCCCAGAACGCCATCATTCCCGTCTCGCCGTTGGGCGACTCGTCGGTGGCGTAGAAGAAGTGCTTGCTGAACCCGCTGCTCTTCCCATCGGGCCCTGGCGGGGTGGGGGAGGCGACCACCTTCACGAGATGGAAGCCCATCACCTCGGTGTAGAAGCGGTGTGTGACCGCGGCATCGTGTGTGGCGAGTGCAACGTGGTGGAAGCCCATCGCGGAATTGTCGCGCCGTTGCGCCGGCCCGCTCGCACGGAGGTGCACACTGTGGGCATGTTCCTCGGTAAGGACCTCATCGTCTGGTTGCTGCTGGCGCTTGGGGGCGCGCTGTTCGCCGGCAACCTGATGGCTGTCATCCGCCCGCCCGCAGCGCCCAAGCAGGAGGGCGATCTCGAGCAGGCCCCGCGAGCCCGCAGCATCTCGATGGCAGCCCTCGGCTTCGTGGTAGCTGTCGCGGCACTGGCGTCACTGGCAGCGAGGTAGTTCGCCCAGCGCTCCTCGATGGTCGAGCCTCCGTTCACTCATCGACGGAGCGTGGTCGACCATGGTCTCTTGCCCACTGAGTGCATTCGTTGGTCATGGAGTCGACAGGAAACCTGATGAAACGCGGAAAGAAGTCTCAAGAGCTGCCGCTCCATGCCGAAAGACACTTGCAGGGTTTCGGACCGAGTTGGTTCAGCGCCGTGAACGAGTGACCCAGCGAGCCGAACGGCCCGGGCAGGATTGTTGAGAAAGTGAACAGGCGGAACATGAAAACAGACATCGAACTGTCAGGTAGCCGGCGCACCATCTTCGGCATGCTTGCCGGGGTGCTGCTGGCAGGAACAGTGGTGATTGCGCCGGTTACGGCACGGGTCGCGTCGGCGGCAGGCGTCGCCGAACTGGGCAACAAGGTGGTCGACAAGTCCACTGCCGCGCCGGGTGACACGCTCGTCTACTCGATCAACTACTCGTGCCCGAGCACGGGGCAAGGCGACACGTGCGAGGGCGCAACCTTCAGCGACCCGCTGCCCAATCTGCTCGACGTGTACGGCAACACCATCGAGCCCGTGTTCGTCAGTTCCGGCTTTCCGTCGCTGCCCGGAACGGGCGGTCACTGGAACGGTGCGTCGGTGCAACTCGTGGCCGACCCGGCCGAACCCGCCACCCCCTCGTTTCCTGGGGGTGGTCACCTCATCGTGGCCACGGCCGACGCCGACTACGTGGCCGGTGCCTCGGGCATCATCACGATCACGGTTCGGCTGCCCTTGGGGACGCTTCCCGCCAGCGCGCAGGTGCTGACCAACCAAGCCACCATCTCGTTGAACGGAGTGACCGACCCGTCGACGTCGGCCACCACCTCCATCCAGGCGGCTCCACCGAACTGGGTGCTCTCCAAGTCGGGTCCCGCGACCACCCGAATGAACCGCAACGTGACCTATGCGATCACCGCTTGCCCCAGCCCGTCGGGTTCTGCACTGTGGCCCACCTACACCATCGTCGACGCCCTGCCCGAGGGTGCCCAGTTCGTGAGCGCCTCCAACGCGGGCGTCTACAACGGTGACGTGGTGGCCGATGGCACCGACGACCTGATCACCTGGACGTACGACGCGAGCAATCCTTTGCCGCAGCTCAACGGCAGCGCCTGCTTCAGCCAAACCGTGACCGTTCGGTACCCGACCACCGACGCCTCGAACGTGGGCGATGCCACCAAGACCGACACAGCCACCGGTACCGGCTCCGATGGCCAGGGCGCGAGTCAGTCCTTGGGTCCGGTGTCGGTCACCACGACGCTCGTCGGACCACAGGTGGTCTTCTCCGAGTCGAAGAACTCGAACGGCAACTACTTCGTCCAGGATGGCGACACCGTCACGTTCAACCTCGGCTTCACCAACGACTCGGATCCTGTCCTGGATACCGTCACGCTCACCGATGGCCCGCTGCCGTTGCCCTTCACACTGGGCACGATCAACAGCGGCACCTGGTCGGGTGGTGTGACCGGCACGGTGCAGGGCTCGGTCGACGGGAGCTCGTGGACCGACATCGCCACGATGATCGGCCTGGACGGCACCTCCAACGTGACCGCTGCAACCGGTCTTGACACGTATCGCTACGTGCGTTGGTTGTGGAGCGGGCAGATCGACGGTGCGTTCGCTGCAACCGGTCAGAAGGTGATCGGCACGGTCGACAACATGGTGTCGAACACGCCATACCAGAACTGCGCCGACTCCACCGCCACCAGCGATGTCAACGGTGTGGTCACCGACTATCCCACGGCCCCGAGCCCCTCGTGTGCCTCGGTGCTGGTGGAGAGCGCAAAGCCCGACCCCGGCCTCACCAAGAACGTCTCGCCAACCACGCTCTACCCCGGCGAAACGGCCAACTACGTCATCACCGTCAGCAACAACCCCGACGCCACGGGCGATCTGGTCGACCCGATCGTGTACGACTGCCTGCCGACCAAGCTCATCTTCCAACCCGGCAGCGTCAGCGGCACGAACTGGGCGCTCGACGCGCTGTACAACGGCCCGGTGTGCTTCGGCACTGGGCTCGAGTTCCACTACACCGGCACGCTGACCCCGGGCGACTCGAGCGCGGTCTCCTACCAGGCGCTCGCCACTCCGTTCGGTGCGTTGGGGATCATCCCGCCGGGCAACTACACCCACACCGCGCAGGTGCGCACCAGCGCCGGTGGCACGTTCGACCACTGCTACGGCCAGTGCGTGCAGTCGGCCACCGTGACGGTGCCGGCCGTCGCCACCCTCAACTCGCAGAAGCTCGTGAAGGGCGACTTCGACACCGGCTTCGGCGTCCTCGGCCAGACCCAACCGGGTGGCACCATGACGTGGCAGCTCAACGTGAAGAACGAGGGCAACGTCGCCGGGGAGAACGTCAACTTCATCGATGTGTTCCCGTACATCGGCGATACGGGCGTGATCCGCACGGATCAGAACCGTCTCACCGAGTATCGCCCGTACCTCGTCACCCCGATCATTGCCCCTGTCGGTTGGAAGGTGGAGTACTCCACGTCCGACAATCCTTGCCGTGGCGAGGTCGGAGGCCCTACAGGCGGCGGGTGTGACACCGTGACCTGGACCACCGACGACAGCCTGTTCGTGTTGCCCACCTACCAGTCGATCAAGCTCACGTACATCGGGGTCCCTCCGATCTCGGCAACGAGCGACGACATCGCCATGGGTCAGGCCTTCAGCTTCCAGTGGGAGACGCGGGCGCCCGTCTACGCCCCCGCATACGACAAGAACGGGTCCAGCAGCACCAACCCCTACGAGTACCTGAACAGCTGCAACGCCACCTCGCCGATCACTGACGGCTCGCACTGCCCGAGTGCCGTCAACAGCTTCGCCTACGGCGTCGACGCGGTGCTGCAGCCTGGCGTGCCGAACCCAGGTCGACTGACTTCGGAGCCGCCGCGGGTAGAAGTTCGCGTGAGCGCCCCAGTGCAGTCCAACTCCCTTGGTGACCGCGTGTGGTTCGACGACGACTACGACGGCGTGCAGGATGCCGGCGAAACCGGTGTGCCGTACGTGTACGTCGAGCTCTACAAGAAGGACCCGGTTCTCGGAACCTTCGACTACTACGGCTACACCTTCACCGACGACAACGGCGACTACCTGTTCCCTACGAACGATTCCCTGACGGACGGCCTACCCGACGGCGACTACAAAGTTCGTTTCTACCTACCGAGCGACGAGTGGAAGGTGTCGCCGCCGAACTCGACCGGCGCCGCCAACGACGAGAACCAGACGAACCCGCTTGATGTCACCGACTCCGATGCGATCGGTTCGGTGGTTGGCCCGTACAGCCCCCCGGTGGGCATCAATGGCATCGGCGGCTACTACGAGACCGGCTCGATCGCGCTCGGCGGCGCCGGGGTTGAGATCGACCTGATGTGGGATGCCGGTCTGTGGAAGGCCGTCGCTTCGATCGATGTGGCGAAGGTCACCAAGGACACCGCCTGGCCCGACACTGCGGCCGGCGACGGTGTGAACATCCTGCCTGGTCGTCCGCTGACCTGGATCTACACGGTCACCAACAACGGCAACAGCCGCTTGGAGAACGTGCAGCTTGACGACGACGGCGGACCCGACCCCGGCTTCTCGGTCACCAGCTGCTCCATCGTCGACGACGGCGGCAACTCAGCGGTCCCGCGCCTCTCCAGTTCGGCAGTGCCCGGCGCGGTCGCGCTCAACCGTGGCGCGGTCATGCGGTGCACTGCAGTCGGTACTGCCGGCTCCGTCAACTACGCCAACGAGGCAGCGGTGATCGGTACTCCGGTACTCGACAGCGGTTCCCCGATCGTCGATGTGCTGCCGGTGACCGACACTGATCCTTCGAGCTACAACTCGATCAAGTACGACCTTGCACTCGCCAAGACGGTCGACACGAGCACTGCTCTCGCCACCGGCGTGGTCACCTACAGCATCATCGTCAAGAACGAGGGCGGCGTTGCCTCCCAGGCCTTCGAGATCACCGACCTCCTGCCCGAGGGCATGTCGTACGTGGCTGGTTCTGGCTCGATCGCCGCCACCTCGGTGACGGCCACCACGGTCGTGTGGAGCGGTTTGGCGAGCCTGGCTCCGGGCAGCGTGCTCACCCTGACGTTCAGGGCACGGATCGACGACTTCCTGAAGAAGCCGTTCCGCAACTTCGCCGAGATCAGCGCCGACGGGTCGGCAAACGCCGTGACCGGCGGCGTGAACACCCCGACCAGCGACGTCGACTCGACGCCTGACCCAAGTGCCGACATCACCAACGACAACACGAACTACGGCCCGGTCGGTACTCCGAACACGAATGCCGACAACGCCACCATCACCGAAGCCGGCAGTTCGGCGAAGCCCGATCCGGGCGACGATCCTGCTGACGGGCAGGACGATGCCGACATCGCTGACTTCGATGTGACGGTGAACTACGACCTGGCGCTCGCCAAGGTGGTCGTGGTCAACCCGATCGTCAACCCCGGCAAGGCCGGCTGGACGGTCCGAGTGTTCAACGACGGCAACGTGCCGTCGCGACAGGTCACCATCATCGATCAGATCCCCACGGGAATGGCCTTCGACGCTGCGACCAGCAATCCGGGTTGTGCCGACAACGGCGACACGACCGTCACCTGCACCATCGCGAACATCGCACCCGGGGCTCACGTCGACATCACGATCGGTATGACCATCACCGACTGGAGGTCGGGTCCGTGGCGTAACTGGGCAGAGATCGGTACCGACTCGGCCACGTACTACGGCGAGTCGGCGCCTGGCGTGCCGGTGGTTGACAGTGACTCGACCCCGGAATCGATACAGGGCAACGGCATCGGCAAGGACGCGACTCCGCCGCCCACTGAAGGCTATGTGGGCGTTCCTCAGCTGACCGACCCCTACGTTCCTGCGGGCGGCGACGAGGACGACAATGACGATGCCGAGATCGGCTCTCTGGTCTCCATCGGCGACTACGTGTGGCTCGACGTCAACCGTGACGGGCAGCAGGGTGTCCCACTGGTGGAGCCGCCGATCGGGGGTGTGGTCGTGAACCTGTACGCAGCCAATGGCACCACCCTCCTCAAGACCACCACCACCGACGCCAACGGCTACTACGCCTTCACCGATCTGTTGCCGACCACCAACTACGTCGTCGAGTTCGTGAGGCCGACGAGCTACGGCTTCACCACTCAGTTCACCGGTGCGCTCGCCACCGACTCGAACGCCAACGTCGTCACGGGGCGGGCAAACGTGGTCACCCCTGCGGCAGGCCTGAACTCGGCGGCGCCGGCGTCGGCAGATGTAGCGACGATCGACGCGGGGATGGTCACGTTGGACCTCACCCTCGAGAAGCGTCTCGACACGGCACCGAACTACTACCCGGGCAAGACGCTGACGTACACACTGACCCCGAGGAACCTCGGCCCGGCCGGCGCACTTGCCCTCTGGAAGGTGACCGAGGTGCTGCCGAGCGAGCTGACGCTCGTGTCGATGGTCGGCACTGGTTCCCCCAGCATCTACACCTGCGTGAGTGTCGTCTGCACCAGCTCCGCCCCGTTGGCGGCGGGTGCCCAGGCGGAGACGATCATCGTCACCGTCACGATCAACGCCAACTACGCGGGTGACGCGCACAACGTGGCCTACATCTCACCGGCGCCGAGCGAGGCACCGGAGACCAACCCGCTGGGGGCGCCGCCGAACACCTCCACCGATACCAGCGGCACGCTGACGAACAACGATGCGCAAGCCAGCCTCACTTCCGACATCTACGACCTCGCGCTGGCGAAGACCAACTCGGTCACCGGCTCGGGGGAGACCACCGTCATCGGCTACACGATCACGGTGGCCAATCAAGGCACGGTTGCCTCCGGTAGCTACACGGTGGTCGACACGGTTCCGGCGGGTCTCGTCGTGAACGTCGCATCGATCTCCGACGGTGGTGTGTACGCGGCGGGCACCATCACATGGACGTTGTCGGGGTTGACAGTCGGGGCCACGCGCAACGTCACCTGGTCGGCCACGATCGGTGATTTCACGAAACGCCCCTATCGCAACGTGGCGGAGATCGCCAGTGACAGTGGCGCTCCGTGGGGCGGTGACAACGACTCCAGTCCCGACGACCAGACGGGCAACGATGGCAACTACGACACCCCTGGTGTCGACAACACGTCCATCTTCGGCGCCGGTGTGGGTGCGGATCCCGAGGACGATGCCGACATCGCCGATGCGTCGGTCGTGCTGGTCTACGACTTGGCGTTGGCCAAGGTTGTCTCGGCCGCGACGATCAACCCCAATGGCACCGCGGCCTACACGATCACGATCGACAACCAAGGCGACGTCAACTCAGGCCACTACACCATCACCGACACGCTGCCTGCCGGTGTGCAGGCTGTGTCGGCGTCCGACGGTGGTGTCATCGCGCCCGCCAGCGTCACGTGGTCGCTCACGGGTCTGGCACCGGGCGCTGCTCGCTCGATCACGGTCGTTGTGAACATCACCGACGTCAGCAAGCGACCGTTCAAGAACATCGCCGAGGTCTCGGCGGATGGTGCCGACGAGTACGACACACTCGACGTCTCCGGTGCTGTGCTGCTCGATGTCGAAGACATCGACTCGGCACCCAACAGCACCACGACCGACGACAACAACTCCACCGGCACCGGTGCCGACGGGTACGGAACCCTCGAGCACCCCACGAACGACATCCGCACGATCGGTGACCCCGAGGGTGGCCAGGACGATGCCGATGTAGCGTTCTTCGATGCTCCGGTCGTGTACGACTTGGCGTTGGTGAAGACCGGCCCCCCATCAATCGAAGGTGACGGATCGGCGACGTTCACAATCCAGATCAAGAACCAGGGCAACGTACAGTCGGGGAACTTCAGCGTCGTCGACTTCGTTCCCGCAGGCCTGCAGGCGATCTCTGCCAGCAACGCAGGTGTGATCTCGGGCCAGACCGTCAGGTGGGGTCTCACCGGGCTCGCCGCAGGGTCGACCACCTCGGTGACCGTCGTGGTGAGAGTTGCCGACTTCGCGACTCGCCCATGGGTGAACGTGGCCGAGATCAGCAGCGATGGCGCCGACGGTTTCGACTCGACAGGTTATGAGACACCGGCGGCCGGTGACGTGGAGGACGACGACTCGTTGCCCGACGTCAATCCCGACAACGACACGCTGATCGATCAGACACTGCTGCCGGCGGATCAGAAGAACGATCGGAACGTGGACGAGGACGATCACGACGTCGCCCCGATCAAGGTGGTCATCGACTACGACTTGGCGTTGGTGAAGGTGTTGCCCACGGGGCAGACGTTCACCAAGGGTGGCCCCGCCGTCTTCAACATCGTGGTCAAGAACCAGGGCAACGTCAGTTCCGGTGTCGTCACCGTGCGCGACGTGCTTCCGGCCGGCCTGGTGTTCAAGTCGGCGTCCGACGGCGGCGTCAACGCCGGTCAGGTCGTCACCTGGACGATCATCAATCTGCTGCCCAACGAGGTCAAGACGTTCACGTTGACGGTCACGATCGACGACCCGAAGCTGGGCCCGTTCACCAACATGGCCGAGATCACCGGCGATGGGGCTTCGAAGTACTCGCGCCCGGGGGAGCCCATCAAGGACTCCGACTCGTCTCCTGACAGCGACATGACCAACGACAACCTTGTGGAAACCGATGATGTCGGTATCGACCAGGTCACAGGTGACGAAGACGACCACGACCGGGCCCTCATCGACGTCAAGGAGGTGCCGGTGCTTCCGCCGGACCTGATGATCACCAAGACGGTCGGCGCCACCACGGTGGCGGTGGGCGCCAACGTCGACTTCACCCTCACCGTCACCAACAAGGGGGCAGGCCCGGCCGTTGCGGCGGTTGCGGTCGACACGCTTCCGCTGGGGATGGAACCGGTTTCCTTGCCCGGATCGATGTCCTACGACGCCGCCACCCGCGAGCTGACCTGGGCCATCGGTGATCTCGCCCCGGGTGCGGTTGCTTCGGTGACGTACACGGTGAAGATCACGGCCACCTCCGGCCGCTTGGTCAACGTGGTGGTCGTCGACAGCGACTCCTCCGATGCCCGGCCTGCCGACAACTCGGCTACCCAACCCGTCGATGTGTCCGCAGGCTCGGCGGTGCTTCCCAACACGGGCTCCAACGTTGAATCGAATCTGGAGTTGGCGGCGGCGATGGTGGCAGCCGGGGCATTCGGCCTGGTGCTGGTACGCCGGCGGCGCAGAACCACCATCTGAGCATCGGAGAGGTGGCGGCCGAGCGGATCACTGCGTACGCACGGCGGCCTGCAACCCGGCCACGTCGTCGATCTGATTGCGGGCAACCGCCAGTTCGGGTGCCGGGAACAGCGCGACGTCGTGTGCCCCTGCTTCCGACAGCAGCATGATGTGCTCGAGAGCGTCGTCGAAGGTGCCGATGGCGCCGAGGTGCAACCACCACTCGCGCGGCATCTGTCGCACGGCTGCTTCGCCGCCTTGGGCGAAGCATTGCCGTAGCTCGGCGGCGTGGGGGTGGGCGTCGATGGCTGGGTTCGGCGATGACAACCAGCCGGCGACCACCGGTGCCATCCACCGGTACGCGGCGTGTCGGTCGGTCTCGATGCACAGCGCGCTGAACACGCTCACGCGGAAGTCGCCGCCGGGCGCGGCCTGGTGCAGCGCGGCGCGCACGTACCCCGGGCCGGCGCCTTCGGCCAGCACCACCCCGTCGGCGACGCGGCCGGCCATCGCCATCGACTTCGGGCCGCGAACACCCGCCAGCACCGGCGGCGCCTGCGCGGGTGGCTGCGCGAGCAGCACGTCGTGCAGATGCACTTCGCGACCGTCGTAGCTGACGCGCTCGCCGCACAGGAGCATGCGTACGACGGTGATCACCTCCTCCAACGTCGAGAGCGGGCTGGGGGTGCGCGCTCCCATCTGCCCCATCCACTCCTGCACACCGTGGCCGATGCCGGCGATGACGCGGCCGGGAGCGAGGCCGGCAAGCGTGGCCAACTCCATCGCGGTGACAGCCGGGTTGCGCGCGACCGCTGGCAGGATGCCGAGGCCCACGTGCAAGCGCTCGGTACGGGCCAGTGCGGTAGCGGCCAGCGAGATGCCGGCGGTGAAGAAGCAGTCCTCGATCACCCACAGCTGCGGCACACCACCTGTCTCCAGCCGTTCGGCGAACTCGACGACGGCTGCCGGTGGGAAGGAGCGGTCGAAGCACATGCCAAGGTCGGGTCGGGCCATCGCGGCACTGTACCCGTGGCCGATCACCGCGTGCCCGGCTCCGGAGCCCACGATCCTGGGGGTCACGCGACCCCCCATTCGATGGCCGATGCGCAGGGCGTAGCGTGTGGCGATGACGCTTCGCCCCGGAGGGCCTGCCGCCACTGCCGTCGAGGCAGTCGTCGTGGGTGTGGTCGGTGCAGCGCTGGGTGGCGCCGTGTGGGGCTTGCTGCACCCGGTGCTCGGTGTGGTGATGGCAGCGGTCGCCGGTGTCAACGGTGTGATCTGCGGGTGGCGGCAGGTGTACCCGTGGCAACGGTGGAGCGGTCTGGTGGCTTTCGTGCTCGACTCCACCTGGGCCACGGTGCCTGTGGCCGGCGGGTTGCTCGCTCATCTCGTGGCCGCGAGGTCGCGGGCGAGCCGGTACGAGCCGTCACTCAGCCGGCGGCATGGGCAGCACGTCTACCGAGGTGGCCTGCACTTCAAGAAGGGCTTCGCCCTCACCGTCGGCAACGTCATCTCCGGCGCCGGCGATGTGTCGCGGCCGCGGCGCCGCAAGCTGATCACCGACCACGAGGCGGTGCACGTGTGGCAGGCCCGTTGGTTCGGGCCGTGCTACCTGCCGCTGTACGGCTTGTGGGCGGGTGTGGGCGTGCTCGGCGGCGTGTTGCTGTGGCTGCGCCGAGGTCGCAACGAGCCGCTCGGCACGATGATCGAGTCGTGCTCGTACTACACGAACCCGTTCGAGTGGTGGGCGTACAGCCGCGACGACCTGTGGCCGCCGCCGGGCCTGGTGACAGGTGTCGGTTGGCGCAACGCCGCGGTGCGTCCGCTGGCCGACGTGCGGGTTCGGCGGCACATCGACAGCGACTGACGGTTCGGGCCGTGCGGCGCGTTCAGTCGCCGAAGACGCTGCGACTGTGGCCGATGAAGAACGTGGTCGTGGCCTTTGTTCGGGTCGCTGGCGTTGTACTTCGCGTCAGCCGATCCGTCGGGCACGTGTTCCTCGGCATAGATGGCGCCCACCGGGCACACGTCGGGTTGGTAGCACGCTGAGCACGACGTGCACTCGTCGAGGTTCACGTACAGCAGGCCGTCGCCGAAGATGGCGATCGCATCGGCGTCGGGGGCGTGGCTGTTCTCCACGATGCCACTGCCGGCAGCCTGCTCGGAGACCAGCACGTTGCCGACCGGATCGAACTCGTAGATGCACTGCACGGGGCACACGTCGACACACGCGCGGTCCTTCACGCCGATGCAGGCTTCGGTGATGATGGCGATTCCAGGCATGGTTGCTGCTACCCGACAGAGTGGTCACTCAAACCTGGCCGCCGATGGGTTGCCGCTACGATCGGGCGGTCCGCGCTCGCGGCCGATGGTGGCCGCACCGTGAAGGGAAGGTTCTCAGCATGCTGCTCCGTGCGATCGGCGAACTGTTGCCGGCGGCGCTTGGCCCAGCCCTCAACCCGTTCCCCGTCATCGCTGCCGTGCTGCTGCTCGCCGGGTCCCAGGCCGCCGCGGCGGTGCGGCGTTCGCGGTCGGCTGGGTGATTCGGTCTCTCGCTGACGACGGTGGCGGTGCCGTTGGTCACCATGGCACGTCGTCGATGCTGTTCGACTGGCTTCGTGTGGCGTACCGAGTGGGTGATCGCCGTCTGGGCTGGCTGCCCCGAGCGCGCCCCGGGAGTCCACGCTGAACCCACCCGTGCCGTCGGTCGACCGGCGCGATGGCGCCCGCGCCCGGCCGTGTTGTGCTCGTGGTCGCCCGCTTTCCGCTACGACTTGGGGGAGGATGGCGTTGTGAACGGCACGCTTGAACTGACCAAGGCCAACCGGCTCAAGGTGGCCCGCGCCTTCCGCCTGAACAAGCGGGTGGACTTCTCGATCGAATGCGCCATCGAAGGGCAGCTGGGGACGGTCTTGGTCGACGACGCCACCCAGCCGACCGCCTATTGCATCAGGGTCGGGCCATTTGGCTACTTCGCCGGAGACGCTCGACACGCGGGCGGCCGCCTGCTCATGCAGGGCTTCCCGGCCTATCGTCTGCTCATGCCCTCGCCGCTCGAGTGGCTGGCCAGCGCGCAAGACGTCTTTGGCGAGCACTTGAAGTCTCTTCCGCGCTACAGCTTCTCTTCGGCCCCGCTCTCATCAGAGCATCTCACCCGCCTGCTCGAGGGCTCCCCCTTCCGGGAGTGCATCATCCCCCTCAGCGTGGACCTGGCCCAGCAGGCGACGGAGCAACCGGAGAGCCCATTGGACCTGTCCGATTTCGACTCCGCAGCGGATTTCATCGAGCGTGGATTGGGCTACACCGTGCTGGACAACGGGAGGATGATGGGCGTCGCCTATTCGTCGCTGGTGTGCAGTCAGGGCATCGAAGTCAGCGTCTATGTGGAAGACGCTGATCGCCGACAGGGCGTGGCTACGGCTCTGAGCAGCAGGCTGCTCCTGGAGTGCCTGGCCAGCAACCTGAGGCCCAATTGGGATGCGGCCAACCCCGAGTCGGTCAAACTGGCGACGAAGTTGGGGTATCGCTTCCTGGAGTCCTACGAGGCCTACTATCACACACGCGGCTGAGGGTGGCCCAAGACGGGCGCCGGGCAGACCGCTCCCGCCGCTGTTCCTGTAACTCAGGTAACCCAGCCGATGAGCCTGACCGGTCCGACCCAGCGTCCCTTGACCACCCGGCGGGTGAGGGTTCGGTCCGTCCGGGATGTCTCGCGACATCACATGGAGCGGGTGACGGGAATCGAACCCGCGTTCTCAGCTTGGGAAGCTGATGTTCTGCCTCTGAACTACACCCGCGAACAGACGTGCACGATACCGCTCGCAGGCTGTGGTCGCCACTGCGATGCGGAGTGCCAGGCCCTGGCAGGAGGCCACTAGTCTCGGGCCGTGATTCTTTCCGATGCGACCTTGCGTGAGCTGATCGGGTCCGGGCGCATCCTGCTCGACCCGTATGACCCCGATCTGGTGCAGCCCGCCTCGGTTGACGTGCGGTTGGGCACCGAGTTCCGCGTGATGCGCAACAGCCGGCTCACGCACATCGACCCGTTCGAGCCGCAGGACAAGCTGATGGAGACGGTCAGCGTGCCCGAGGGCGAGCCGTTCGTGCTGCACCCCGGCGAGTTCGCGCTGGGCCACACTGCGGAAGTGGTCGGCTGCCCCGACGACATCGTGGGCGTCGTCAACGGCAAGTCGTCGCTGGGCCGGCTGGGCATCCAGGTGCATGCCACCGCCGGCTTCATCGACCCCGGCTTCAAGGGCACGGTCGTGCTCGAGCTGTCCAACGTGAGCAACTTGCCCATCTTGTTGCGGCCGGGTATGAAGATCGCGCAGCTCGTCTTCCAGCGGCTCGATCGTGCCGCCGAACGACCGTACGGCCACCCGGATCTGAAGAGCAAGTACCAGAACCAGCAGGGCGCCGTCGCGTCGAAGTACAACCTCAACTCGCTCTGAACAGCACGGCGACGAGCGGCGCCTCGTGGACGGGTATGGTGCCGCCGTGCAGCTCTCGAGATCGTGCCGGCGACGCGCCTGGTGGGTCGCCGCTGTTGTGTTGTCGGCCACGGTCGGGCCGGGTTCCCACGTTGCGGTCGCTGCTCCGCCGCTCGTGCCGCGGCCGCCGCAGTTCGTGCTGCTCAGCTACGACAACGCGGGCAACTACCCGATCGTCAACCGCCTGCGCGGCATGGCCGATCGCACCAACGCCCGGCTGACGTTCTTCCTGTCCGGTGTCTTCCTGCTCGACGTTGCGCATCGTACGATCTACCGCCCGCCGGATCGTTCGCCCGGCTCGTCGGCGATCGGCTTTCAAGGGTCGTACGAAGGCCGCACGACGCAGGACTCGGTGGCGCAGCTCGTGCGGTCGCTGCAGGCCGCGCAGATGGAGGGCCACGAAGTTGGTTCGCACCTCGTCGGCCACTTCTGCGGAGCCACCGGCATCGGTGGTTGGACGCGTGCGCAGTTCGCCGCCGAGCTTGCTCAGTGGGCATCGCTCACCGGCGACGTGGACCGCAACATGGGCCTGGCCAGCGGTGGCGTGCTGCGCGCGCCGCTGCGTGGTGGCCGAACGCCGTGCCTCGACGGCAACCCCGACCAGTACCTGCCTGCCTTCGCGGGCGCCGGCCTGCGCTTCGATGCGAGTGGCGTTCGCCAGCTGAACCAGTGGCCCGTGCAGCGCTCCGGTGTGTGGCGTTTCGGCGTTCCGGTGGTGACGCCCTTCGGTGGCGGCACCCCGCTGCTGGCCGCCGACTACAACTTCATGGTGCGCTACGGCGACACCGGCGGCCCCGCCCGTGTCGAGCAGATCTACCGCACGCTGAGAGCCGCGTTCGACCAGGTCTACGCCGGCAACCGGGCGCCGCTGGAGCTGCCCGGCCACACGACGGTGCTGATGGACGGGGCGTACTACGAAGCAGAGGAGCGCCTGCTCTCCGAGGTCTGCACGCGCCCCGACGTGCGCTGTTCCACCTACTCCGAGGCCGTCACCTGGCTCGACCAGCACGCCGACCAGCTGCCCTCGTTGCAGGCCGGAGCGTTCTCCCAGGTGGCGGCGCCGGTGCCGGGCGCGCACGTGGCCGCCGGATCTGTCACTCGGGTCCCGACGCCCTTGGCCGGACGGGCAGCGGCGCTGGTCAACCTGACGACGGTGAACGGCGACCGGGTGGGTTACCTCACTGCCGATCGATGCGATCGGTTGCCCACCGGGCCGCAAGCGTTCTCCAACAACAACCACGTCGCCAACGCGGCGCGGGCGAACCTGTCGGTTGTGCCGCTGGCACCCGACGGCGCGTTCTGCGTCTACAACAGCAGCCGCACGGAAGTGATCGTCGACGTGTTGGGCGGCGTCGGCGCCGGTGGCGGCCTCGGGTTTCAGCCCATCCGCCCGGTGCGCGTCGCCGACACGCGCAGTCGTGGGCTGCTCGCCGCCGGCACGGTCACCCGGGTCGCCGCCGGCCTTCCCGGCTCGGCTGCGGCGTTGGTCAACCTCACCACGCTCGCGGGTGTCGGTGACGGCTACATCACGGCCGACAAGTGCTCGCGACTCGCTGCCGGGCCGCAGGCGTTCTCGAACGGAAACTTCGGCATGGTCGACGCGTTCGCCAACACATCCATCGTCGAGCTGGATGCCGACGGCTCGTTCTGCGTGTACAACTCTGCGCCGACACAGCTGATCGTGGATGTGCAAGGCCGCTTCGACGACGCTGCGCCGCTGGGTACATCGCTGGTCGCACCGAGGCGAGTTGCCGACACCAGGAGCGGTTCACCGGCAGCAGCCGGCTCGATCACCAAGATCAGCACCGGCACCGCCGGCACCGAGGCCGCATGGGTGAACCTCACCGTCGTCAACGCATCGTCGTTCGGCTACATCACGGCCGACAAGTGCTCGCGTCTGCTCGCGGGCCCGCAGGCGTTCTCCAACCTCAACTTCATCCCTCAGTTCGCGGTGGCCAACATGGCGGCCGTCGAGCTCGACGCGGACGGCAGCTTCTGCCTCTACAGCTCGGCCGCCGCTGACCTCGTCGTCGACCTGCAGGGTGCCTTCGACGATGCGGCGACGATGCGGCTGAGGCCAACTGCACCCCAGCGGGTGATCGACACACGCACGCCCCGGTGACCTGGCCTCAGGTGACCTGACCGCCTTCGGCGATGGTGGCGGGGTCGATGCCCTGCGCCTTCGCCTCGGCGAACCGCTGCGCCTGCCCGACCCAGTCTTCGCGGCCGACCCGCGCATCCTGGCTGTCGGGCATGATCTCCTCGATCTGCTCGACCGTCAGCGCGGCCAACTGCTCGAACGTGTGCACGCCGGCCGCGTGCAGTGCCTCTTCGTTCTTGGGCCCGATGCCCACGACCAGCTTGAGGTTGTCGGCAGCGCCGGCTGGGGCCTCTGCAACTGCGACGGCGGTGGCAGCGCCGGTGGACGCGCCGCCGGCAAACGGCGACGCGACGGCGTAGCCCACGACCGGGTCGTTGGTGGCGATGGGCGTGGGCAGGTTGGCGAGCGCCCGCTCGCCGGCCTCGATGGCGTCGAGCAGGTGGATGGAGATGTCGGCCACCTTCACCTCCGACTCTTCCTTGCCGGCGGCCTTCACGCCGTCGTCGAGCATGATGTAGCAGAACGGGCAGGCCGTGGCCACACGGCTGGCACCGGTGCTGATGGCCTCGACGGCCCGCTCGTCGTTCACCTTGGTGCCGATGTTCTCTTCCATCCACATGCGGGCGCCGCCGGCGCCGCAGCACATGCCCTTGGTGCCGTTGCGCGGCATCTCCACCACCTCGATGCCCTTGATGCTGCCCACCACCTTGCGTGGCGCCAGGTACACGTCGTTGTGGCGGCCCAGGTAGCAGCTGTCGTGGTAGGTGAGGCGTTCTTCGAGCGTGGCCTGGCTGACATCCAGCTGGCCGGTGGCGATGAGGTTCTCGAGCAGCTGCGTGTGGTGGACGACCTCGTAGTTGCCGCCCAGCTGCGGGTACTCGTTCTTCAGCGTGTTGAAGCAGTGCGGGCACTGCGTGATGATCTTCTTCACGCCCATGCCGTCGAGCATCTCGATGTTGGGCATGGCCAGCATCTGGAACAGGTACTCGTTGCCACTGCGGCGAGCGCTGTCGCCGGTGCACATCTCGCTGGGGCCGAGGATGGCGACGGTGATGCCGGCCCGCTGCAGCAGGTTGGCCATCGCCTGCGTGACCTTCTTGTTCTTGTCGTCGAAGGATCCGGCACAGCCGACCCAGTACAGGTACTCGGCTTCCAGCGGCTGGCCCGGGTCGACGATCTGCACGTCGATGCCGTCGTCCTTCAGTGACGCGGCCCAGTCGGCGCGTTCGCCCTGGTTCATGCCCCACGGGTTGCCCTGGTTCTCCATCGCGCGGTAGGCGTTGCCCAGCTCGGCGGGGAAGTTGCTCTCCATCAGCGACAGGTAGCGGCGCATGTCGAGGATCTTGTCGACGATCTCGATGTTGACCGGGCAGATCTCGTCGCACGCACGGCAGGTGGTGCACGCCCAGATCTCCTCGGCGGTGATGCGCTCGAACAGCGAGCTGGAGGAGATGGTGATCTCGACGTCGGTGCTGAGCGGTGGTGAGACATGGCCGTGCGGTGAGCTGGCTGCCATCACCTCGCCGGTCTTGAGCACGATCTCGCGCGGGTCGAGCGGCTTGCCGGTGGCGTGCGCTGGGCACACGCTGGTGCAGCGACCGCACATGGTGCAGGCGTCGGTGTCGAGCAGCTGCTTCCAGGTGAAGTCCTCCACCACGCTGGCACCGAAGCTCTCCAGCGAGGTCTCGGTGAGGTTGGGCATGGCCCGCATGGCGCCCTTCGGGCGATCGCGATCCTTGAGGTACATGTTGAGCGGGCTGGTGAAGATGTGCCGCAACATGGTGATGGGCAGCATGATCAGGAAGGCGGCGAAGGCCACCACGTGCACGACCCACGTGATCTGGTGCCACTGCGTGAGCGTGTGCTCTGCCAGCCCGTCGAACAGCGTGCTGAGCGGGTAACCGATGAAGCTCCACTTCTCGTAGCTGGGCGCCTCGATCTCGGCGATGCGGAAGGCCTCGGCGAAGAAGCCGCTGAGCGCGATGAGCAGGAAGGTGCCGAGGATGGCGACGTGCTCGGGCTTGCTCTTGATGCGGATGCGGTACGGGCGCTGGATGTAGCGACGGGCGATCGCCCACAGGATGCCCACCAGGAACACGAGGCCGGCAAGGTCGCCGATGAAGCTGTAGGCCATGTACGTGCGGCCGTGCAGGAACTTCAAGCTCTCCGGCAGTTGGTGGTCGATCTCCAGCACGGTGGTGACGCCCAGCAGCGCCATGAACCCGAAGTAGATCATCGAGTGCATCAGGCCTGCACCCGCATCGCGCAGCAGGGTCTGCATGTAGGCGCCGGCACGGAAGTCGCGCAGGCGGTTCTTCACGTTCTTCTTGGTGGTGCGGCGACGATCCGGCGCACCGCGCTCCCAGTTGCGCACGCGATCGGCGAACTTGAACGCGCCCCAGATGAGCAGCATCGGGATGACGGTGTAGAAGGCGACCTGCAGCGCGCCGGGGATGCCCTCGAAGACCTCACGGTTCGGTGTGTTCTCGTCGTGCCAGTGCGTGAACTGCGGGATGATGCCCGAGGCCAGCGTGAAGACACCCATGAAGATGCCGAGACCGATGGCCAGCTGATGGGGCTTGGCGCTCTTCAGCCAACTCTTGACGGTGCCGCCTTTTGGTGCGTCGGCTTCGGTGTCGGTTGCAGGAGACGTGTGCGTGCTCATAGCAATGGCAACCCTAGTTGGCGAGGCCCAGCCGGGTCGCCTTCGGTTCGGGTGCGGCCGTGTGCCGGGCCCCAGTGGCGGCTGGTGCAGAATGCGGCCGTGCGTTCCATGCGTCGGCTGTCTCAGGTGCTCCTCGTCTCGATGGTGCTCATCGTCGCCGGCTCCGCGGCGGCGTGGGTGGCCGTCGGTCGCCTCGCCGATGCCGTCGAGCGATCGCTGGTGCAGATCGAGGGCTCGATCGACACCGCTCGCGAACTGGCCGAGACCACCGCCGCCTCGGCCGCCGAAGTGGAGACTGTGCTGCAGGTGGTGGGCGACGGCCTGAGCAGCACCGCCGATGCGTTGGCCGCCACCCAGCAGGTCAGCGCGAACGTGCGCAAGCTGCTCGGCATCGTCGACTTCTTCGATCGCGTCGACGACCTGAAGACCAGCCTGGAAGACGCGGAAGCGTCGCTGCAAGAAGTGGAGACCAGCCTCGACGCGGCCAGCACGTCGGTGAGCGACGCAGCGCCGGTGCTGCACGACACCGTGCAGGCCCTGCAGAAGATCCCCGCTCAGCTGGAAGCGTCGCTGGTGGAAGCCCGTGCCGCTCGGGAAGGCATCGGCAACCAGACGCTCCTGTGGCGCATCGCCATCGTCGCCGGCGGGTTGGCGGTGCTGGGCGGCCTGTGGTCGGTGCGTGAGATCGCCCGCCGCCAGATCGCGGCGTGACAGGCGGGCGTCGGCCCGCCGCTGTGCTCAGTGCTCAGCCGAAGTACTGGCGGTCGAGATCGCGGATGCGGCCGGCCAAGGTGGCGAGCAGCTTGTGCGCCAACGCAGGAACCTGGTCGAGCACGCCCATGAAGTGGCGCTGGTCGAGCAGCAGCAGCAGGCAGTCGGTCTCGCAGGTGACGGTGGCCGTGCGCGGGCCATGGTCGAGCAGTGAGAGCTCGCCCACCATGGTGCCCGGGCCGAACGTGCCGACCTTCTTGTTGTTGCGCTTCACGAGCACCGTGCCGGAGAGCACGATGAACGCCTCGCGACCGGTCTGGCCCTGGTCGACGATGAGCGAACCCGCGGGCATGCTGATCTCGTCGCTGGCCTTCGCGATCTTCTCGAGGTCTTTGGTGGAGCACCCCTGGAACAGGTTCGCGTTGCGCAGGTGCTCGAGCTGTGTCTTCTTGCTGGCCATGACGCAAACAGTAGCTCGCTCGTGAACACGTGCACGACGCACAAGGTCCACGTGCGGGTAGCGGCTGCGTGATGGTCTGCCTGCGACAAGATATGTTCTCTGTATGACGATGCTCAGCTTCCGCGTCGATGACAACGATGTCGCAGCCATCCAGCGATGGGCGGCACAGCTCGGTATCGATCGCTCGGCACTGTTGCGCCGTGGTGCCCAACGGCTGGCGTCGGGCACGCCGCGGTGGGCCTGCCACTCACCGACGGAGAGTCGGCCCTGGCGGCACTCGCCGACTGGGGCCCGGCCGAAGACTGGGCGGACTGGGGCGGAGCCGGCGATGTCGATTCGTCGAGGTGAGATCTGGTTTGCCGCAACGCCAGACGGCGACCGCCCGGTGTTGGTGCTCACCCGCGATCCCGTCGCCGCTCGCATCGGCTCGGTGGTCGTTGCAGCGCTCACGCGCACCGAGCGGGGGCTGGTATCCGAGTTGGCGCTCACCCCAGCCGACGGCGTGCCCAGCAATTGTGTGATCAACTTCGACAACCTCCACACCATCCCCAGCCACAGCCTGCGCCGCCGGCTCGCCCTGCTCACCCCTGCTCGCCTCGCCGAAGCGTGCCGCACCCTGCAAGCCGCCACCGGCTGCTGATGCAGAACTTTCTGACTGTGCTGACAACAGCCGGGCTCGGTCTCGACTACGACACGCTCCGACTGCAGCCGACGAGCCAGGAGTGGGTCGATGCGGGCTCGGGCCTGCGCGACCGCGTCGCTGATCTACTCGTCAACCAGCGTGGTTGGGGTAGAACAGATCGGCTCGTCGTCGGTGGTTGGCCTGTTGGCAAAGCCGATCGTCGACATTGCCGTTGGCCTTGCCGCCGAGCACGACCTGCAACCCGTGCACGAACGCCTGGTCGGCGCCGGGTGGATCTACCGGGGCGACGCCGGGGCCAGCGGCGGCCACGTGTACGTGTTGGAGACCCAGCAGTGGCACAGGGTTGCTCACCTTCACGTGGTCGACCAGGAGGGCGAACAGTGGAGCAACTACCTGCGCCTGAGGAACCTGCTGCGACGAGACCCCTCCGCCCGCGCCCGTTACGAAGCCGTCAAGCAGCAACTGGCCGGCCAGGTCGCTGACGACCGCACGGCCTATACCGACGGCAAGACCAGCATCGTCCACCAACCCCGCCGCACAGGCACCAGCCGGCTGCCGACCCCGCCCCTTGGCGGCCCAGGAACTCTGTCACACCCGCTGACTACGCTGGTCGAGCGAGCTCGACTTCACCGTGGCGTCGCTCACCGGTGACATGCAGCCCAGTCTTGATGGCATCTCGGCTCACCAACGGAACGTGCAGCAGCCGTGACAGCTCCCACCCCAGCGTGGTCTTCCCCGACCCCGCGGATCACCGGCCAAGCGGCTGCGCAGTTTCGCAGATTCGCTGATCAGTCGGGTGCCGCCCAACGAGCGAGATCCACGCACCCGCGGACGCGTGGGTTGTTGTCTCCTCTGTGCACCCGCTGATGACGCTGGTCGAGCGAACGCGACTTCACGATGGCCAGGCGTGAGAGCTGGCGGCTGAGAGCCGAGACGCCCGGTGAGCGTCAGCTGTGGCTGCTGCGGCGTGCGGGTTCGAGGGCGATCACGTAGTCGGCGAGGCGAGCGGCCACCTCGATCGCTTCGTCGATGTCGGGTGTCTCGTTGGCCGGCCACAGCTCGGAGATGCGCCGCCAGCCCGCCCGTGCGATGAAGTCGCCGGCGACCGCGGCCTCGCCGAGGGTTGTCCGCCACGCCGACTCCGTGGAGCGAATTCGCTGCAGCACTGCATCGTTGAGAGCCGCCTTGGGATGCTCGGCATGGAAGCCCACCTCCAATTGCAGCGCGCCGTCGACACGGACGAGTTGTGCCTCGTAGTGCTCACGAGTGTCGTCGTCGAACCACGCCTTGAGGCCTCGGCTGTGGACGTACGTGTTGCGCTGCCCGTCGACGCCCGAGACGAAGCCCTCGAAGGCGTCGCGCACTGTCTCGAAGAACCCCAGGTCCACGGTCGGCACACTACTGATCGGCTGACCCGTGGCCTTCGGCCATGGTTGAGTCGAGCTCGCTCGACCAGCGTCATCAGCCGGTGTGCACAGAGGAGACAACAAACGGCGTCCGCGGACGCGTGCGCCGCCTACGTTGGGCTGATGCGTGAGTTGTGGGAGGCGCAGGTGGTCGGCCTCGACGGGCTGGCTGCTGTGACCGAGCTGCTGCAGCGCGTTCGCAGCGCCCACCCCACCGCAGGACTGTTCGAAGCCGCCGACGTGCAGTGGTGGTGGGGGCAGCGAGCGCGCTCGACGGACGATCAGCCACAGCTGGTCTGGTTCGATGAACTCGGCCGCCCGGAAGCGGCGGTGGTCGCGACCGCGTTCGGCGCCTCGGTGCAGCTGAACCCGACGTTCCTTCCCGACGTCGAGCCGGACCTGGTTGCTCACGTCATGAAACGCGGCCTTGCGCACGCCAGCGACTGCGGGCACGCGAACGTGACCCTGGAGGTCGACCCTGCCAACATCGCGCTGCGCGACGTGCTCGCCGCGCATGGATTCGAAGTGGAGGGCAACGGGCTGGTGGAGACCTGGCTCGACGCGACCGAGCGACCGCCGATCAGCACACTGCCCGACGGTTACCAGCGACGCATCCGCGCGGAGACAGCGCATCTGCCGCATCCCATGACCAGCACCGAGCGCAACCACCCAGACCCGGAGGCCCGCCTGCGCCAGACCTCGCTGTACCGCCCTGACCTCGATCTGGCGATCTACGACGCCGATGACGCAGTCGCCGCCTATGGGCTGTTCTGGTACGACTCGAAGAGTGCTACCGGTCTGGTGGAACCGATGCGGACGGAAGACGCTCATCAGAGTCGCGGCCTCGCGCGGCACGTCCTCACCGCTGGCCTTGACCTGCTCGCCAAGGCGGGCGCCGAACGCATCAAGATCTGCTACGAACCCGACAACCTGGCGTCGTCGCACCTGTACCTCAGCGTCGGCTTCCAGCCGGATCGGCAGACACTCGTGTACGCCGGCCCGACTAGAAGGAGATGATGCTCTGCCGGTAGTCGGCCGGTGCTTCGTAGCCGAGCAGGTTGAGCAGGGTGGCCGCGACGTTGCTGAGGCCGGCGCCCGCCGGCGGGGTCATGCGATAGTCGCCGTCGTAGTTGGGGTCGTAGATCGCGAACGGCACCGGGCTGAGCGTGTGCGACGTTTTGGGCGAACGCACTCCGCCGGCCTCGGTGTACATCACGTCGGCGTTGCCGTGATCGGCGGTGAACACCAGCACGCCGTCGAGCTCGCGGATGACCTCGACGAGGCGGCGCATGCACTCGTCGATCACGTCGACCGCCTCGATCGTGGCCTCGAGGTTGCCGGTGTGACCCACCATGTCGCCGCTGGGGAAGTTGAGCCGACCGAACCGGTACTCGCCACTGCGCAGTAGGTCGATGACCGCGTCGGTGATCTCCCGCACCTTCATCGCCGGCGTGGTGTCGAACTCGACGTTGTCGGAGGGGATCTCGACGTACGTCTCGAGCGACCGGTCGATGTAGCCCGACCGGTTGCCGTTCCAGAAGTAGGTGACATGGCCGAACTTCTGGGTCTCGCTGACCGCGAAGCTGTGGACGCCCTCGGCACACAGGTACTCGCTGATGGTGCGGTCGATGGTGGGTGGCTCGACCAGGTACTGCTTCGGGATGAGGGCGTCGCCGTCGTACTGCAACATGCCGGCGAAGAAGACGATCGGTGCCAGCCGACCATCCGGGCCGGTGCGGTCGAACACCGGGAAGTCGACCTCCTCGAACGCGCGTGAGATCTCGATGGCTCGGTCGCCGCGGAAGTTGAACAGGAGCACCGCGTCGGCGTCGGCCACGGTGCCAACTGGCTGCCCGTCGGCGTCGACCACGACGAACTCGCCGAGGTACTGGTCGCCGGTGGCGCTCTCCGCGTACATGGTGGTGACCGCCTCGGTGGCCGAGGCGAAGGGTCGCCCCACCCCGTGCGTGTGGCATTGATAGCCCCGTGCGACCATCGGCCAGTCGGCGCCGTAGCGGTCCATGGTGATCTTCATCCGGCCGCCGCCGGAAGCGATGCGGAAGTTGCGGCCCGGGGCACCGGCATTGATCTCGGCAAGCACGGCCTCGGTGGCGGCGATGTAGTTGAGTGCGCTGCGGGCCGCCACATCGCGACCGTCGTGCAGGATGTGCACCGCCGCGCTGGTGACCCCTTCCGCCGCCGCCCGCCGCAACATCGCGTACAGGTGGGCGGTGTGCGAGTGCACGTTGCCGTCGGAGTGCAGCCCGAGCAGGTGGAGGGTTCGAACGCGGCCCTGCTCGATTGCGGTCTTCCACACGCGCGAGTCGAACATCGCGCCACTGGCGATGGCTGCGTTGACCAGCTTCGCGCCCTGGGCGAAGATGCGGCCGGCGCCGAGTGCGTTGTGGCCGACCTCGCTGTTGCCCATGTCGTCATCGGAGGGCAGGCCCACCGCTGGGCCGTGAGCGGCGAGCTCGGTGTACAACTCGCCTGCGTGCAGCTGGTCGAGCACAGGGGTGTCGGCCTCGGTGACCGCATTGCTCGGCCCCGGGGGTGCCACGCCCACGCCATCGGCGATCACCAGCAGCAGCGGGCCGGGCCGCCCGGCGAACGATGGCAGCTTGCGTAGCGACAACCCTGCAGTCATGCCGTCGAGTGTACGGAGCGGTGCCGCCGGCCCGTCATGGGCCGGGTGGGTGGGCCGGCGCTTCAGCCGACGAGACCCTCGATGAGATCGGCGGCGAGAGCAGTGCCGTTGCGGCTCTGAATGACAGCGGCGTTGGCTGTCATGCGGGCGTGCAGCGCGGTGTCGGCGAGCAGGCGGTCGATGGCGCCGGTGAGCTCGTCGTCGGCGAAGCCGTACGTGTCGAGCCGCACGCCGTACCCCAGTTCGTGCACCCGTTGCGCGTTGTCGTACTGGTCCCAGAACAGCGGCAGCACGATCATCGGCTTGCCGAAGTGGAAGGCCTCGGTGGTGGTGTTGTTGCCGCCGTGGGTGATGACCAGGTCGACGTGCGGCAGCACGTTGGTCTGCGGCACCTGCGCCTCGCCCCACATGTTGGCCGGCAGCTCGTACTCGTCGGCGAGCGGGCCCTTGGAGACGATGAAGCGGTGCTTCGTGTGAGCCAGCACCGCGACCAGCCGCTGCATCAACCCCACATCGGCGCTGCCCAGCGAACCCAGCGACAGGTAGACGAGCTTGCTCTCCGGGTCGGCGCTGCGTGCGATCGACGCGGGTACCTCGAACGGTGCATCGGTGGCGCGCACCGATGAATCCAGACGGTGCCAGGTACGACCCAGCGGTCGGCGATCGGTGTAGTCGGCCACTGCCGGGTAGAGGTAGAGGTTGAGGTCACCCTCGTGCACGAACTCCAGGTCGGCCAGCGGCGGCGCGCCGCACGACTGCACCCACTCGTCGTAGCCGGCCCACATCTCGCGATGTGTGCGGTCGTACTCGGCACGGAACGCGTCCCACTGAGTGCGATCGTCACTGGGGTAGCCGCTGAACAGCGGTGGGATGTCGGTGCCCTTCATCTCCAGCGGCTGGCAGCTGACCGAGCGTACGAACGGCACGCCGGCCGTCACCAGCGCCGGAAACGCGTTGACGTTGTCCTCGATGATCACGTCGGGACGCTGACGCTGGATGATCTCCTGCAGTTGCGGCTGGCAGTACATCGCGCCGTCGATCAGTGCCTGCCACGTGGGCTGGATGAACCCGGTGAGCTGCTCGATGGTGGGCCGGCGGAACACGGGCGCGGTGTCGCGGATGAAGTCGATCCAGAACTGGCCGGCGGCCTCGGGTTCCTGCTCGGCCGAGGCCAGCGGGTCGAGCTCGGCGGGCGGTGCCAGGTGCACGAGGTCTTCCACGAAGCCGAGCGGCGCCAGCTTGCCCTCCCAGCTGGCCTCGGCCGCGAAGATCACGGTGTGGCCGCGCCGGCGCAGGATGTTGCCCACGCCGATGCAGTTGTTGGTGGGACCGTACGCACTTTCCGGCATGAAGAGGAACCTGGCCATGCCTCGTGTCCAGCCGATGACCGGGCACTCGCCGGGCAGGGCGGCTCAGTAGGGTCGCGATCGATGGTGACCACCGGCGCTTCCGCAGCAGTGGCCTCGCGGTTGCTGGGCCGCACCCTGCACGGCGAGCGCGCGATCACCGTCGACCAGACCAACCAGAGCGTGATCGTGGCCGACGAAGCGGTGGTGAAGTGGCTGCTACCCCCAGTGATGACACCACATCCCGGTGTCGAGCTGCTGGTGCATCTCGAGTCGCGCGGGTTCGGTGCGATGCCGCGCTTCCTCGGTGTCGAGCAGCGCGATGGCCTCGTGCTGGCGCTCGCCACCGAGTACGTGCCCGGTGCCCAGGATGGCTGGGACTGGTTCGTCGACGACGTCGACTCATGGCTGCGGGGCTCGCTGGCGCCCGCCGACGTGATTGCCGGTGCCACGCGCATGGGTGCTCTGACCGCGCAACTGCACGCCGCACTCGCCGACCTGCAACCGGCGGCGGTGGCAGCCCGCACGTACCACGTGCAGGCCACCGAACGGCTCGACGATGCCATGCGGCTGGTGGGCGGCGAGGAAGGCGCGCGCTTGCGCGACCTGGCGCCCGCCGTGCTGCGCGCGCTGGCCCCGCTGGATGGCGGTGAGGTGCTGGCCGCACATCGGGTGCACGGCGACCTGCACGCCGGGCAGTTCCTGCGCGCGGGGGACCGGCTGCTGATCACCGACTTCGATGGCAACCCGCTGGCCGACAGCGCGGAGCGTCGCCTCCCGCAATCGCCGCTGATCGATGTCGCGTCGATGGTGCAGTCCATCGATCATGTCGGCCGGATCGTGGTGAAGCGCCGTCACCCCGACCGTGGCGCAGAGGTCGCCGAGCTCATCGCGACCGCGGTGACCGCCGCGCTCGCGGCGTACGGCCCGCTCGATGCAGCGCTGCTGCAGGCGTTGCGGGTCGCCCAGGAGCTGCACGAGTTCCTGTACGCGGCCACGCATCTGCAGCGCTGGATGTACGTGCCCGACGCGGCGCTGCCTGCCTTGCTGCGCGCCGGTCTGTGAGAGGCTGCCGGCGATGAAGGCCGCCGAGTTCCTCACCGATCTGGAGGCGAAGCCGGCGATGCTGCACGCCCTCGCCGACACGCTGGGCGCGGCATCGGAGAGCGAGGTGTGGCCGATCGCGCGGGGTGACCGGCTGTTGCTGGCCGGTATGGGCTCGTCGTGGTTCGCGGCCGAGACGACGGCCCGGCGTCTGCGTCGCGCGGGTGTGCACGCCGTAGCGGAGATGGCCTCGGTGGAGGCCTCGTACCCGCCCGACCCTCGGCTCGTCGTCGTCGGCATCTCGGCCAACGGTGGCAGCAAGGAGACGCTCGCGTTGCTGGGCCAGCACCACGGCACCAGCCGCACCGTCGCGCTGACCAACAACCCCGACGCCGAGCTTCCCGTCGACCGCACGGTGCTGATGCACGCCGGCCGGGAGACCGGTGGCGTTGCCTGCCGCAGCTACGTGCACACGCTCGCGCTGTTGCTGCAACTGGAACAGCAGCTCACCGGCGGGCTGCCCGACCTCGAAGCCCAACTGCACCGCGCCGCCGACGCCGCGGCTTGGTTGCTGTCGCAGCGTGACGAGTGGCTGCCACCGCTGCAACGGGCGTTGGGTGGGCCGAACGGCACGTGGTTGCTGGCCCCGGCCGAACGGCTGAGCAGCGCGCTGCAGGGGGCGCTGATGGTGCGCGAAGGCCCGCGGCGCGCGGCCGACGGGTGCGAGACCGGTGAGTGGAACCACGTCGATGTGTACCTCACCAAGACGCTCGACTATCGGGCCTTGGTGTTCACCGGGTCGCGCTTCGACGGCGATGCCGTGCAGTGGATGCGCGAGCGGCGCAGCACGTTCGTCGCAGTCGGGGGTCAGCTCCACGGCGCCGCGTACGAGTTGCGCTACCCCGGCGACGACGACCCCGTCGTGGCGTTGCTCACTGAGATCCTGATCCCCGAGGTGCTTGCCGCGATATGGTGGTTGTCCCGAAAGTAGTCAACATGGTTGACGAAATCGCCCGCATGTCGTACACTCCAACTAGTCAACCTCATTGACCATTTCGACGATCTGGAGGTCTCCTCATGCCTGTCATCCATCACCCGGCGCACCCCACGCACGACCTCGGCGGTACTCGCTTCACGTCGTTGGCCACCCCCTCCCGCGGTTCGTCCGACACGGCGGTGTGGCAGGTGGAGATCGCACCCGGCACACCGGCCATGCCCCACTCGCTCACCCGGGAAGAGGTGTTCGTCGTTCTCGAAGGGGCGGCCACGGTGCAGCTCGACGGCGTCGCGTCGCATGCACAGGTGGGCGACGCCATCGTCGTGCCCGCGGAGCTGATGTTCGAGCTGTCGAACGCGGGTGAGGCGCCGTTGCGCCTGCTGTGCTGCTTGCCCGTCGGCGGTCAGGCACGCCTGGCCGACGGGAGTACGTTCACACCCCCATGGGCAGAGTGAACGCGACCGAACCCTCCCAGCCGGTACCGCTGGCCCGATTGCTCGCGATCGCCTATCGCTCGTTGGTCGATGGCTTGCACGGGCGCCTCCGCGATCAGGGGTGGGTCGATGTGCGGCCCGCGTTCGGCTTCGTGCTGCTCGCGGCCCGCGACCAGCCCACCACGTCCACCGCGCTGGCGACCTTGATGGGCACCACCAAGCAAGCGGCCTCGAAGCTCGTCGACTCCATGCAGGACGCGGGCTACGTGGAGCGCTCGGCGAACGGCCCCGATGGTCGCCAGCGGCACGTGTCGCTCACGCCGCGAGGCGTGCAGCTGCTGGCGGCCGTGGAGGAGATCTACACGGAGTTGGAGCGCGAGTGGGCATCGCTCATCGGCCCCAACGAGGTCGAGCGCATCCGTCGCGGACTCACCGGCGTGCTCTCCGACGATCACGGCGTGCTGCCGCCGGTGCGCCCCACCTGGTGAACCGCACGGCCCAGGTGGCCGCGAGCCCGGTAGCGTCGGCCGCGTGACCGTCAGCTTCGCCTTCGACCGATTCCTGCGCTACGACGAGATGACCGACTGGCTGCACGAGACTGCCGCCGCTCATCCGCAGCTGATGACGGTCGAGTCGTACGGTCGCTCGTACGAAGGTCGCCACCTGTGGCTGGCCACCATCACCGACAGCTCGACGGGCAG
This sequence comes from Acidimicrobiaceae bacterium, assembly GCA_016722025.1. Classification (GTDB taxonomy): domain Bacteria; phylum Actinomycetota; class Acidimicrobiia; order Acidimicrobiales; family Ilumatobacteraceae; genus UBA668. Next base: position 306,109 of record JADKGZ010000003.1, on the reverse strand, counting down.
CCACCTCACGAAGCCGGCGCACTGGGTCGACGCCAACATCCACGCCGTCGAGGTCACCGGTGGTGTGGCGGCGTTGCACCTCATCCACCATCTGCTCGCCGGCTTCGGTGACGACGCGATGGTCACCGAGGCCCTGCGCACGCGCACCTTCTACGTGGCGCCGCGCGTGAACCCCGACGGTGTGGAGTGGGCGCTCTCCGACAGCCCGCAGTTCCGGCGCAGCAGCGTTCGCCCCTGGCCGTGGAGCGACGCCCACCAGGCGCCTGGCTTGCACCCGTGCGACCTCACCGGCGACGGGCGCGTTCTCAGCATGCGCATCGCCGACCCACATGGCGGCTGGGCACCGGCCGGCGACCAGCCGCGCCTGATGGTGCGCGTACCGGCCGAGGGTGCGCCGGCGGGCACGCCGCGCTACCGGATGCTGCGCGAGGGCGAGATCGTCGATCACGACGGCTTCACCACCCCCACGGCCGCGCCGCCGCAGAGCCTCGACATGAACCGCAACTTCCCCGCCGGATGGGGCACCGGCGTCACCGGCAGCGGCGACCACCCACTGAGCGAGCCGGAGATCGACTCGCTGGTGCGGGCGATCGTGGCTCGCCCCAACATCTGCGGCTACAACGCCTATCACACCGCCGGCGGCGTGCTGCTGCGACCCAGCGGCACGGTGGCCGACAGCGCGCTCCCGCCGGTCGACGTGTGGGTGTGGAAGCACCTCGGCGAACGCGGCACGGCCCTCACCGGCTACACGGCGCACTCGGTGTTCGAGGACTTCACGTTCGACACCAGCGACACGATGAGCGGCGCCGGCGACGACTGGGCATACGACCACCTGGGCGTGTACGGGTGGACCACCGAGTTCTGGGACGTCATCCAACGCGCCACGGGCTCCAAGAGCGGCAACCACATCTGGTACACCGGCCCCACCGAAGCGGAGGAACGCGCCGTCTACGACTGGGCGGCGGCCACGCACCCCGAGATGTATGCCGACTGGGCGCCCTTCGACCACCCGCAGTTGGGCGCGGTGGAGATCGGCGGCTGGGACGAAGTGTTCCTGTGGGACAACGCGCCCACCGACATGCTGCTCGCAGAGGTGCGGCCGCACGCGCAGTTCGCGGTCTACCAGGCGCTGTGCTCGCCCCGGGTGGAGATCCTCCACTGTGCTGCCACCTGGCTCGGGGGCGACTCGTACCGAGTGGAAGCCGGCATCGCCAACACCGGTTGGCTGCCCACCTACATCACGGAGAAGGCGCGCAAGGAGTCGTTGGTGCTGCCGCTGGTGGCCGAGCTCACGGGCGCCACGGTGGTGGGTGCTCCGGCGCGACAGGAGCTCGGCCAACTGGGTGGCCGGCTCGATCTGCAGTTCCACTTCGGGAAGAACGACGGCAGTGCCGACCGTGTGCTCGCGTCGTGGGTGGTGCAGGCGCCCAAGGGCAGCGTGGTCACCATCGCGGTCAGCCACCAACGGGCCGGCAGCCAGACTGCGACCCTGACGCTCTGAGCGCCGCCAGCCGTCGGCCGTCGGCCGTGCTCGACCGCGGCCGCAGGCTCACTCGGCGGCCGGCAGTTGCACGCTCGCGTCGAGACCGGCTCGATCGGTGCGGTTGCGCAGCTCGGCTTTCGCACCGCTGAGGTGCGCGAGGTGCTGCACCACGGCCAGGCCGATGCCAGAGCCACCATGCGGCGCATCCGGGGCTCGCCAGAAGCGGTCGAAGGCGTGGTCGAGGTGCTCGGGCTTCATGCCCGGACCCTCGTCGATCACGTGCACCCCGATCGTGTCCTGGCCGCGCAAGGCCGTGACCGTGATCGTGTCGCCCTCGTTGGCCACGTTGAGCGCGTTGTCGATGTAGTTGTCGATGATCTGCTCCAACGCATCGGGCACGGCGGTGGCACGGAGGCCGTCGACCGCGTACCGCTGCAAGCGCACCCCGCGCTCTTCGGCCAGTGGCGCCCACACCTCCACGCGTTCGCGCACCATCGCACTCACGTCGACCGTGTCGGTGGCCGGCGGTGTGCCGTCGGAGCGGGCGATCATCAGCAGCCCCTCCACCAATCGCTGCAACCGCTCGGTCTCCTCGCTGGCCGCTTCGATGCGCTCGCGAGCCCCGTTCGGGTCGTGCTCCACCATTGCACCCGCGCGTTCCAGTTGCAGCCGCAGCGCGGTGAGCGGCGTGCGCAACTGATGTGAGGCATCGCCGGCGAACGCGCGTTGCTTCTCGACGAGGCCGGCGATGCGCTCGGTCATCGAGTTGAACGAGCGGGCAAGGCTGCGCACCTCGGGCGGCCCGTCGTGCTCGTCGGCTCGCTCGTCGAACGCACCGGCGGCGACTCGCTGCGTGCTGCGGCGCAGCCGGCTGAGCGGCGACGTGACACCGCTGGCCATGAACAACGCAGCCACCACGGCACCGCCCAAGGAGATGACGAAGACGATCACCAGCCCCCGCGACTTGCGATTCGCGCGTTCGTCGATGACGACGGCCGGGTAGGTGATGCGCACCACGCCATACACCGCAGGCCCGGAGAGCACCGGCACGGCGACGTAGACCAGCGGTTGCCCGGCCGTGTTGGACCCTCGCTCGCCGGCCACCGGCGTGCCGGTGAGCGCTGTCGCGATCTCGGGACGGTTGGAGAAGTCATCACCGGGGAGGTCGGTGGGGTCGGTCGCCGCGACGACACGACCTTGGTCGTCGGTGACCACCACTCGTGCGCCGTCGACGGCGCTGTAGTTGTCGATCGTCTCCTGCAGGTTGCTGACGGAACCACCGCCGCCTTCGTTGGACAGCAGGTTCTCCGAGGCACCCGCGATGATGAACGCATCGCGTTCGAGACTGGCCAGCAGCCGCTCACCCTCCACTGTGCGCAAGTAGTTCACCAGCGGCACGTCCTGCGCGACCAGCACCATCGTGAGCAGCCCGGTGAACGCCAGCAGCAGTCGCCACTTCACGACAGCACCGTCAGGCCGGCGGCTCGAGGCGGAAGCCGACCCCACGCACTGCTTGGATCCATTCGTGGCTGCCCAGCTTCTTGCGCAACGAGGCGACATGCGCGTCGACGGTCTTGGTGGGGCCGTACCAGTGAGCGTCCCACACGTTCTCGAGGATCTCCGTGCGCGTGCGAACGGCGCCGACGTCGGTGGCGAGGAACGCCAGCAGGTCGAACTCCTTCGCCGTCAGCAGCACCTCGTCGCCGTCGATGTACACGCGACGTGTTCGCGGGTCGACCGACAGCGGGCCGATGCGCTGCGCAGCGACCGGCTCGTCGAGCGCCGCGCCCTCGGTAGGCGCGTCGACAGTACGCCGGCCCACGGCGCGGATGCGCGCCACCAGTTCGCGAAAGCTGAACGGCTTGGTGATGTAGTCGTCGGCGCCCAACTCGAGACCGAGCACTCGGTCGAACTCCTCGGCGCGTGCCGTGAGCATGATGATCGGTGCCGAGGTGCGCGTACGGAGTTGCCGGCAGACGTCGCGACCGTCCATGTCGGGGAGGCCCAGATCGAGCAGCACCATGTCGTATCCGGTCGCGGCCAATGCCGCCGCGCCGGTGCCGGCATGGTCGACGGAGAACCCTTCGGCGGTCAGCCCCTCCACCACGGAGTTGGCGATCGATCGGTCGTCCTCGACGAGCAAGATCCTCACGACGTTCATTCTGACCCTCCGCGAGGGCACTTCTCGGCCCTTCACTCGAAGTAGTGACGATTTGGACGAATCTTGGATGTCGTGAGGGCCTGCCCTGGGCGCATCCTTCGTACGGTGGAGGTCGTTGAACGCTCCTGCGTTCCGCACCCTCGCTTCCCCTCGCTGAAGGAACCGCTTTGAAAGCTCGAATCGCCACGGTGCTGTCGCTCTCGGGCGTGCTCGTCGCCGGTTCGGCCGCGGCACTGGTGAACAACCAGGTGTTGCAGAGCGCGCAGCCCGGCAGTGCCTCCGGCAGCAACGTCACGCTCGTCCTCGGCACCCCGGTACCGGCACGCACGGAACCCGCGCCGACGTCGTCGTCGGCTGCGCCGTCCAGCTCCGTTCCGCTCAGCCAACCGGTGATGTACCAGGTAGGTGATGCGGGTGTGGTGACGCTCGACACCGCCGGCGACGTGCTGGCGGTCGTCGCGGCAACCCCCAGCGCTGGTTGGACGGTGCTGGTGGCCGAGAGCATCGATGCCTACAACGTCAGCGTGCAGCTGCTGGCGGGCGCCACGCTGGTCGAGTTCCGCGCAAACCTGTCGATGGGCGTGGTGGTCACCTCCGTCGAGTCGCGTGAGGTCGATCTCACCAGCACCTCCCTTCCGGTCGCAGTGCCAACCGGGGGCACCCCTGCAGGTGGCTCCACGGCCACGACCGCCGGCGCCCCGGCAACCACGGTCGCTTCCCACTCGGGCACCACCACGCCGCCGCCTGCCACCACCGACCACGACGACGACAGCAGTGGCGACGACAGCACCGACGACAGCACTGACGACAACAGCGACGACAGCAGCGACGACCAGCACTCCGGTGATGGTGGCGGCGACGACGACTGAGCGCTGAACGAGTCGCCGGCCGACGACCTCAGTCGAGCAGCGCCTGGTAGACGAGTTGCTTCAGCTGGCTGCGGATCGGGTGGACGCTGCTGGGCAGCAGCTGTGTGAAGAACTGCACGACCAGATCGTCGACCGGGTCCACCCAGAACGCGGTGCTGGCTGCACCACCCCACGCGAACTCGCCCGCATTGCCGGGCACGCGACCTTTCACCGGGTCGATGCTGACGCTGACGCCGAGCCCGAAGCCGACGCCGTCGAACGCGGTCTCGCTGAACAGTGGTCGGCCGAAGGCCGTGAGGTCGACGTTGCCGGGCAGGTGGTTGCTGGCCATGTACCTGACGGTGCGTGGCGACAGGATGCGCGCGCCATCGAGCTCGCCTCCGTTCACGAGCATCTGCGTGAACCGGTGGTAGTCGTACGCCGTGCTCTGCAGGCCTCCACCACCGCCGAGGAAGGCCGGCGGCTGCTTTGCGAGCTGGCCCATCGGCTCGAGCAGGACTGCTTGGCGAGTGGTGGGGTGGGCGCCGTAGAGCGTGGCGAGACGCGAGTGGTTGGCCTCGGGCACGTGCCAGGTGGTCTCGTGCATGCCCAACGGTTCCAGCAGACGGGTGCGCATCAGCTCGTCGAGCGGCTGCCCACCGACGACTTCCAGCACCCGACCCAGCACATCGAGGCCCATCGAGTAGCTCCACTCGCTGCCGGGTTGGAACAGCAGCGGCAGCGCTGCGAGCACATCGCACACGCCCTCCAGGTCGCACCCGGCCGGCGAGCCCCACTCGAAACCGGCGCGGCGGTACAGCTCGTCGACCGGGTGGTTGTACATGAACCCGTAGGTGAGCCCGCTGGTGTGGGCGAACAGCTGCCACAGGCGCATCGTCTCGGTGATCGGCTCCAGCACCGGTGCGTTCACGCTGCCGGCGCGCCAGACCTTGGTGTCGCGAAAGGCGGGGATGTAGCGGTGGACCGGATCGTTGAGCTCGAACAGCCCTTCCTCCCACAGCTGCAGCGCAAGCACGGCGGTGACCGGTTTGGTCATCGAGAAGATGCGCCAGATGGTGTCGGCCTCCACGGGCAGATCGGCTGCCACATCACGTTGACCGGCGATGCTGTGGTGCACCACTTTGCCGTGCCGGGCCACCGACAGCTGCCAACCGGTGAGACGGCCGTCGTCGATGTATCGCTGAAAGTGACGGTCGAGGCGGGCCAGCCGCTCGGTCGACATGCCGACCGACTCGGGTGCCGCTTCCTGTGCAAGTGCTGCCATGCCCGGACGCTAGCCACGTGCCCCTCGATGGTCACGGTCCGGGCTTTCCTCCGGCCGCAGCGGAACTCGCCTATCGTCGGTACATGCGTACCGGAATCCTCGAGGATCTCGCCCAACGTGCAGCCGGCCTCGTCGACGAGGGTTTGTTCAAGTCCGAGCGGGTGATCGCGTCGCCGCAGGCGGCGCACATCACGCTGCGCGACGGCAGTGCCGTGCTCAACCTGTGTGCTAACAACTACCTGGGGCTGGCCGACCACCCCGCACTCATCGAGGCGGCCCACGCGGCACTCGACGCATACGGCTACGGCATGGCGTCGGTGCGGTTCATCTGCGGCACGCAGACCGTGCACAAGGAGCTGGAGGCCGCACTCAGTGCGTTCCTGGGCACCGACGACACCATCCTCTACTCGTCGTGCTTCGACGCCAACGGCGGCCTGTTCGAGACCATCCTCGACGAGCAGGATTGCGTCATCAGCGACAGCCTGAACCACGCCAGCATCATCGACGGCATCCGCCTGTGCAAGGCGCAGCGCATGCGCTACGACCATCTCGCCGACGGCGACGACATGGCGCAGCTCGAGCAGTGCCTGCGCGACGCGGCCGGCGCCCGCTACCGGCTCATCGCCACCGACGGCGTGTTCTCGATGGACGGTGTGATCGCCAACCTGTCGGCCATCTGCGACCTCGCCGAGCGTTACGACGCAATGGTGATGGTCGACGACTCACATGCCGTCGGGTTCGTCGGTGCCACCGGTCGCGGCTCGCACGAATACTGCGATGTCATGGGACGGGTCGACATCATCACCGGCACGCTGGGCAAGGCGCTGGGCGGCGCCAGCGGTGGCTACACCAGCGGTCGCAAGGAGGTCGTCGACTGGCTGCGCCAACGGTCGCGCCCGTACCTGTTCAGCAACTCGCTGGCGCCGGCCATCACCGCCACCACCGTGCGCGCCTTGGCCCTGCTGCAGGAGAGCCACGCGCTGCAACAGCAGCTGGAACGCAACGCGCATCGGTTCCGTGCGGCGATGGAGGCCGCCGGCTTCACGCTCGCCGGCGCCGGCCACCCCATCATCCCCGTGATGTTGGGCGACGCCAAGGTCGCGGGCGAGATGGCACAACGGCTGCTGGCCGAAGGCATCTATGTGATCGCGTTCAGCTTCCCGGTGGTGCCCCCGGGCAAGGCGCGCATCCGCACGCAGATGTCGGCCGCCCACACCGACACCGACATCGACACAGCCGTGGCAGCATTCGTCAAGGTCGGCACGGAGATGGGAGTCATCGCATGAGGGCATTGGTGAAGGCGCATGCGGAGCCCGGTCTCTGGATGCACGACGTGCCCGAGCCGGAGCCGGGCGACGGCGAGGTGCTGATTCGTGTGCGCAAGACCAGCATCTGTGGCACCGACCTGCACATCCACCACTGGGATGCGTGGGCGCAGGCCACCATCCCGGTGCCGATGGTGGTGGGTCACGAGTTCATGGGTGAGATCGCCGCGCTCGGTGCGGGCGTGCAGGGCCTGGAGGTGGGCCAGCGTGTCGCCGGCGAAGGGCACGTCACCTGCGGCCATTGCCGCAATTGCAAAGGCGGCCGCCGAGAGTTCTGCCACAACCACACCGGCGTCGGCGTCACTCGCCCCGGAGCGTTCGCGGAGTATGTCGTCATCCCGGCGCAGAACGTGTTCGTCGTGCCTGCGCACATCACCGACGACGTGGCCGCCGTGCTCGACCCGCTGGGCAACGCCACGCACACCGCACTGCGCTTCGACGTGGTCGGTGAAGATGTGCTGATCACGGGCGCTGGGCCCATCGGTGTGCTGGCTGCGGCGATCGTGCGTCACATCGGCGCCCGCCACGTCGTGGTCACCGATGTCAACCCCTACCGGCTGGCGATGGCCGCTGCGCACGGCGCCACTCGTGTGGTCGATGTCGCCCACCAGCAACTGGGCCCGGTGATGATCGAGTTGGGCATGACCGAAGGCTTCGACGTCGGGCTGGAGATGAGCGGTGCCGAGTCAGCGTTCAACCAGATGCTCGACTCGATGAACCACGGCGGTCGCATCGCAGTGCTCGGCATCCCCGCCGGGCCGATGACGCTCGACATCAACGACGTGATCTTCAAGGGCCTCGAGATCCAGGGCATCTACGGCCGCCGCATCTTCGAGACCTGGTACAAGATGGCGGCGATGCTGCAGAGCGGCCTCGACGTGAGCGGCATCGTCACGCACCGGCTGCCCGCCGATCAGTTCCACGAGGCCTTCGACATCGTCGGTCGCGGCGAGTGCGGCAAGGTCATCCTCGACTGGGCCGACGCGTAGAACCGGGAGTTCACCCGGGTGAACCGCAGTGATGCCGCTGGTTGCTGCCAGTAGTGTCCGGGTGCTTGGAAGGGTGGTTTTTCGTGGGGTATGTGTTGGGTGTTGATGTGGGGACGACGTTTACGGCTGCGGCTGTGTGGCGTGGTGGTCGGGTGGAGGTGGTGCCGTTGGGGAATCATGCGGCGGCGATTCCGTCGTTGGTGTTTTTGCGTGATGATGGTGGGGTTTTGGTGGGGGATGTGGCGGAGCGGCGGGGGTTGGGTGAGCCGTCGCGGTTGGCGCGTGAGTTCAAGCGGCGGTTGGGTGATACGGCGCCGATCATGTTGGATCGGACGCCGTTTTCGGCTGACAGGTTGTTGGGGTTGTTGTTGCGGGCGGTGGTGGTGGATGTGGTGGAGCGTCAGGGGGGTGTGGCTGATGTGGTGGTGGTGACGCATCCTGCGAATTGGGGTGAGTACAAGTTGGATTTGTTGCGTCAGGCGGTGGTGTTGGCGGGGGTGCCGGGGGCGTTGTTGTTGTCGGAGCCGGTGGCTGCGGCGTTGCAGTTCGCGGCGGGTGCGCGGGTGGAGGTTGGTGAGGTGGTGGCGGTGTATGACTTGGGTGGTGGCACCTTTGATGCGGCGGTGTTGCGCAAGTCGGTGGGTGGGTTCGAGGTGTTGGGTCGTGGGCATGGGATTGAGCGGTTGGGGGGGATTGATTTTGATGAGGCGGTGTTGACGCATGTGCGTGGTGTGGTGGGTGATGTGATTGGTGGGTTGGATGCTGGTGATGTGGGGGTGCGGGCGGCGTTTGCGCGGTTGCGGGCGGAGTGTGTGTTGGCGAAGGAGTCGTTGTCGGCTGATTCGGATGCGTCGGTGTCGGTGTTGTTGCCGAATGTGCAGATGCAGGTGCGGATCACGCGTGTTGAGTTCGAGGACATGATTCGTCCGATTTTGCGGGAGACGGTGGAGTGTGTGCGTCGGGCGGTGGATGCTGCTGGTGTGGGGTTGGGTGAGGTGAAGGTGGTGTTGTTGGCGGGTGGTTCGTCGCGTATTCCGTTGGTGGCTGACATGGTGCGTGGTGAGTTGGGTCGGCCGGTGGTGTCGGATGTGCATCCGAAGCATTCGGTGGCGATGGGTGCTGCTCGTTACGGGGCTGGTGTCCTTGCTGCGAACGCACCCTCCGCCGCAGCACCGGTGCCGGCGCCTCCTGCCCCGCCTGCCCCGCCGCCGACTGCAACCCGGGCACCCGTGCCCCCTGCACCCGCGCCTTCTGTACCGCCAGCCGTCTCGGCTGCGGCTGTCTCGGCAGCGGCCGTCGGGGCAGCGGCCTCGAGTGCGCCCAAGGTGCAGCCTGGTGTGGCCGCTGCACAGCCCGCACGCACCGGGCCGCCTCCCGTCGCACCGCCGGCGCCGTCGAGGGCGGCTCCGCCACCTCCGCCAGCGAAGAAGCCTCGCTCGCAGTGGATGCTGCTGGGTGCCGGCCTCCTTGCCGTGGTGGCCGGCATCGTCGCGTTGGTGATGTTCACCGGTGGCGACGATGGCACCGCCGGCGACACCACCACGCAATCCACCGCCGACCAGACGATCGCCGGCACGGCATCCACTGTCGCCACCGAGTCCACCACGGCCACCAGTGTCACCACGGCCGTCACCTCGGCCACCACGGCCACCACGGTCAACGTCAACCAGTCGTGCAGCTCGACGACGGGCATCTGCGTGGGCATCTCCTCCGCGCTGTGGCAGGGCGACGTGCTGGAGGTGCTGTACACGGTCGACGGGTTCGACCCCAACGACTCCGGCGTCGCCGGCGACTCGCATGTGCACTTCTTCTACAGCACGGTCGACCCCAACAACGCCGGGGTTCCCGAAACCGGCCCGTGGATGGTGTGGGATCGCGCCGACGGCGGCGGCGAGCTGGTGTTCAACGGCTTCACGCAGTCGAACCTCAGCGAGTTCGGCTACCAACCCGGTTCGGCCATCTGCATCACGCAGGCCAACCACGACCACACGCTGGCCGAGGCGGAGAACTACTACTGCTACCCCGTCCCAACCCCTGGTCAGTGAGCAGTGATGCACACCGCGTTGGCGCAGGCACTTGACCTCGCTGCTCCCACTCGGCCCAGACGAGTGCTGTGGCATGGGCCTCGCGGTGCGGGCAAGACGTGGTGGTTGGCTGCCGCCGAGCAGGCGGCGGCCCAACGTGGTTTCACCGTGGCTCGCGTGGCCGGTCGCGCGGCCGACCGCGACCTCGCCTTCGCCGGTCTGGCCAGCCTGTTCCAGCCCTTCCCGCAGGTGATCGATGCGCTGGGCGACGACGGAGCAGCATTGCGCAGCGCCTTGGCCTACACCGGTGCGTCGGTCGACCCTGTCGCGGTGAAGTTGGCCACCTTGCGCGCACTGGCTGCGCTGGCCGAGCCGCAACCGCTGTGCGTGCTGATCGACGATGTGCACCTGCTCGACATGTCCACGCGCGACGTGCTCGACTTCGCCCTCGCGCGCTCCACCGCCGATCCGATCGTCGCGTTCCTCACGGCGCCGTCGTCCACGGCAATCGCTGCCGACCGCACGGTTCGTCTCGAGCCGCTGCCGGTGGCGGAAGTGGCCGCGATCCTTCAGCAGCACGGGCTCGCCGCCGCGGCCGGCCTGCGCTGCGCGCATGCCGCGGCCGGTAACCCCGGCGTGGCCGTTGCCATGGCCGACGGCCTCAGCGAGGCGCAACGCACGGGTCGTGCGCCGGTGCCCGACCTTCCCCGGCTGGCCGGCGAGCTGGCCGACGAACTGCAGCTGCGCATGCGCGATCTGGGCGAGCGCTGCTGTCGCGCCTTGGTGGTCGCTGCGGCCGACGAATCGGGTGAGCTGGGGCCGATCGGCGCTGCGCTGCGGCAGCTGGGCGAACCCGGCACCGACACCATCGAGCCGGCGGAGGAAGCCGGCATCGTGGAGGTGATCGGGTCGCGGGTGGCCTTCGCCGACCCGTGGATGCGCCACGCGGCTTATCACCTGCTGGCGCCCGCGTCGCGCCGGGCCGCACATCGCGCCCTCGCCGCTGCCTACGACGAGCCGCACCAGGCCTCGGCCCGCGTGTGGCACCTGGTGGGGGCGGCCAACGGCCCCAGCGATTCGTTGGCCGAGGCGTTGTCGTTGGTGGCCGCCGACGCCGCTCGCCGCGGTGCGCCGTCCACTGCAGCACGAACCTACGAACGAGCGGCAGAGTTCGCGGCAACCACGGCGATGCGTGAGCAGGCGCTCGCCGACGCCATCGGTGCCGCGCTCGATGGAGGCGAGCTGGTCGACGCCGTGCGCATGGCCGCCGGCGTCACCGCCACCACCGGTGAGCTGGCGCAGGCGGTGTCCGACGTGAGCGAGCTGGCCACCGGTCGCTCGGCGATACCCCCCGACGCCGATGGTGCCACTCGGTCGGGTGCGCGCCGACGTCGTCGGCGCAGTGTGTGGGCTGCCGCTGCCGCCGGCGACCATCGTGCGGTGCTGCGGCTCTGCGACGACTCCAACCCCGCGACGACCGACGTGGTGCCGCTGGCGGTGGCGCTGCGCCACGCCGGGCGTGCGCGCGACGCGCGCGACTTGCTCGCCCGAGCGGATGCCGCTGCTCTGGGGCGGGGCACGTTCATCGCGCACTGGATGGTGGTGGCACAGGCGGATCTGGCGGTGCTGTCGGGTCGCGTCGACGACCTCGCCGAGCTCGACCTCGCCGCCACCGATGAAGGGCTGCGGGCGCAAGGCGTGGCGGTGGCGGCGAGGGCTCGGCTGGTGCATGATCCAGTGCTCGACCCTGCCGGCGAACCGGCGGCGTGGGGTGACGACACCGTGGGTGCCGTCGGCGAGGTGCGTGCTGCGTTGCGGTCGGGGCACCTGCACAGCGATCCCGACGGCCTCCAGGCGGCGATCGATCTCGCCGAGCAGGCATCGCTGCCCATCGAGGCAGGCGAGGCGCGGCTGTGGTTGGCCTCGCTGCTGCGGGCGCAGGGCACCGCCGACGTGTCGGCCATCGTGCGGCTGGCGCAGGCGACGCTGCAGCGCTGCGGTGTGCGCGCCTGGGATCCACGTTGTGCGGCGCTGTTGGCGCCACCCACTGCCGTCGGCGTGGTGCGGGCCCCCGACCCTGCGGTGGCGGCGCTGAGCCAAGCCGAGCTGCGCGTGGTCGACGCGGTCGCGGCCGGGCTCACCAACCGCGAGGTCGCGGCCAAGCTGTTCTTGTCGGTGAAGACGGTCGACTTCCACCTGCAACAGGTGTATCGCAAGCTTGGGGTACGTTCGCGTACGGAGCTGGCAGTGCGGATGACCGGCGGCGGCCCTACGGTTGGTCAAGGAGCGCAACGATGAGCGATTGGTGGGACGACGTGGCAGCCGAGCTGCAAGCGCGTAGCGAGCACGCCCCCGACCCGTGGGCCGACTTCGTCGAGGGCGCGACCGACGAGCACCTCACCGACGAGCAGCGGGCGTTCCTGCGGCAGCTCGACGACCAACCGGCGCTGGGCCGCCTCACCGACGACTGACCCGCGCGGGGCCCGCGAGTAGGCCGGGTCGTTCGATTGCGCCCGGCGCGTGCGAGCGCCCGTGCGAACCGGGAATCCTCCCGGTCACGGCACCTGCCCGCACCGCGTACCGTACGTGCTGTGAACGCACCGAGCACCCACCGTCTGGCCGTCGATCTGGGCACCACCTGGACTGCCGCGGCAGTCGTCGACAACTCCTCGCCCCGCATGGTCGAGCTGGGTGGCCGTGGTGCCTCGATGCCGTCGGTCGTGGCTGTCGGTGATGCCGGCGAGCTGGTCGTGGGGCAGGCCGCCGAGCGCATCATCGCGATGCACCCGGATCGTGGAGCGCGCGAGATCAAGCGTCGCTTCGGCGACACCACGCCGATCGTGCTCGCTGGAGTGCCCTACGCGCCCGATGCCCTCACCGCTGCGCTGCTCGGTGGCGCGCTCGCCGCGGCCGGCGTGGCGGCCGCCGAGACCACCGTCGTGCTCACGCACCCGGCCAACTGGGGCGAATACAAGCTGGATCTGCTGCGCGACGTCGCCAATCGTGGCGGGTTCGCCGCCACCGAGCTGGTCAGCGAACCGGCAGCGGCGGCCCGGCACTACGCCTCCACCGGCCGCTTGTCGGTGGGCGATGCCGTTGCGGTCTACGACTTCGGTGGTGGCACGTTCGATGCCGCGGTCATCCGCGTCGAGGCCGACGGTGCCACGTTGCTGGGTTCGCCGCAGGGCCTCGAGCGCTTGGGCGGCATCGACATCGACCAGGTCGTGTTCAGCCACGTGGCCGCGACGCTGGGAGGTGCACTCGAGGCGCTCGACCGCAGCGACCCCGACGTGCGCAGGGCCATCCAGCAGGTTCGGCTCGAGTGCACGACTGCCAAGGAGCAGCTGTCCGCCGACAGCGAGGCAACCATCTCCGTGGTGGCGCCCGGGCTCAACACGCAAGTGCGCATCACGCGCGACGAGTTGGAGGCCGCGCTGCGGCCCCGCATCACCGAGACCGTTCGTGCGCTCGAGCGGGCGGTTGCATCCGCGGGTCTCGTCCTCGGTGATCTGGTCGGCGTGGTGCTCGTCGGTGGCAGCTCGCGTCTGCCGCTCGTCGCCGAGATGGTGGGCGGCGAGACCGGCCTCACCGTGCTGTTCGATGCCGATGCCAAGTCGGTGGTCGTCATGGGCGCCGCGCTCGGCCACGGCGCCGTCGCCGCTGCGGGTGGCGGTGCAGCCGCTGCTGCGGCACCCGCAGCCGGCGCGGCCGTCGCCACCGCTGCCGCTGCACGGTGCCCCCCGTCATTGCCGGCGGTGCAGTTGCTGTTTCATCCAACCCAATCGTTCCGGCGTCGCCGGCCCCATCCAAGGAGAGCGCGATGAGCGAGCCCACAACCCCCGATGCTGCAGCCCGGCCCGAGCGTGGCTCGGTGCCCCCGCCGCCCCCGCCGCCGAACAAGAAGGATGCCGGCAAGTCCAACACGGGCGTGATCGCCGGTGTGGCGGCGGCCGCGGCCGCGGCAACCGCTGCCGGGGTGGTGTTCCGCGACGACATCGAGGAGTTCATCAGCGGTGGCGACGACGATTCGCCGCCGACCGCCGACGCAGTGGCCGACACCGACCTTGCCGGCGACTACGAGACCTCCGACGATGCCGCCCGCGCCGCGTTCGGTGCAGCTGAAGCTGCTGCGGCCGCTGCGCCGGCACCGGCCGACGAGAGCATGGACGTGTTCGACGTGGCCGCTGCTCCTGCTGCACCGTTTGCTGCACCCGGTGGCGGTGGCGGTGGCGGAGGTGGCGGTGGCGGCGGTGGCGGCGGTGGCGGTGGTGGCGGCAATCAGGCGCCCACTCGCCAGGCACCGCCTCAGCAGCAGCAGGCGCCGCAGCCCACTCGCGCCGAGGCCCCGCCGATGGCAGTGCCGATGTCGGAGGCTGCACCTGTCAGCGACCCCGGTTTCGACTCGGCCCGCGCGCAGTTGCTGCAGCGAATCGAGACCCTCGATCTCGGTGCGGGTGCCGACCCGGCCGAGACCGCTGCGTTGCGCGAGGAACTGAAGGGGATGGTGGATCGTTATCAGCCGGGTGCGGGGCAGACCACCGACGATGCGTTGGCCGGCTTGCGTGACGAGTACGACCAGCGCATCCAGGACTTCACGCAGGACCAGAAGATCCAGGCCCTGATCGAGGAGCAGCTCCGCGACAACCAGGCCGATCCGGCCAGCCCGGCCGGCGCAGCGGCGCCCACCGATCCGACCACGATCGATCCGGCGACGATCGATCCGACCACGATCGATCCGACCACGATCGATCCGGCGACAACCACCGACCCAGCGGCTCCCGAGCCCGGTCCCATCCTGGGCGGCATGCCGATCGACCCCAGCGACTTCGACCTCGCGCTGCCCGAGGGGTACACCATCCAGCCCGGTGATGACGGCTCGTACGTCGTGCTCGATCAGGCCGGCAACCCCGCCGGCACTGTCGACGACTACCCGACGATGTCGACCGAGGCCGACCCGCTGGTCGAGGTCGCCGAGCCCCCGTTCGTGCCTGCGAACGGCAACACCGGTGTCGTCGGCCCGGCCATCGTGCCGGAAGCGGAGATCGCAGCGGATCCCGACGACGGCGGTGAGGTCGGCGGAACTCTTGCCTCCGATCTCATCGAAACGGTGGCCACACGGCCGGGCATGATCATCGACGAGTTCGACTCGATGAGCGAGCAGTACCAGGAGACGTTCACCGACGCTGTCGCGGTGGCAACCGAGCAGTTCGACCCGCGAGTGTCGATGCCTGCTGCTGCGCTCGACGACGTGGTCGGCGACGCGATCGACCTCGAGAACTACGCCGCCAACTACGACAATGGATATCTTCCAGGGATCGATGTCGCCGTGCCCGACGTGGTCGCCGATCAGCTGGGGAGCTTCCTCCCCGAGGACCTTTCCGGCACGGATGGCGGCACGCTTGCGTACGCAGAAGCGGCCCTCGACGATCTTGGCATCCCCGTACCCGACCTCGACGACCTCCAAGATCGGGCCGACGACTTCGTGCAGGATCAGATGGACGACGTCCAAGATCAGATGGACGACGTCCAAGATCAGGTCGAAGACACCCTCGGCGGCATTGCCGACGACCTCGGCCTGTAACCGCCAACTGTTCAGTTCTGTCCACACCATTCGTTCCGGCGCTGCCGGCCCACTCAAGGAGACCGCGATGAGCGAGCCCACCAACCCCGACGCAGTTGCCGGCCGGCCCGGCGCTGGCTCCGTGCCGCCCCCGCCGCCGACGAAGAAGGCGGCGGGCAAGTCGAATACCGGTGTCATCGCCGGTGTTGCTGCCGCTGCTGCGGCGGCGACGGCTGCCGGTGTGGTGTTCGGCGACGACATCGTCGACGCGGTCACCGGCGGCGACGACGATTCGTCGCCCACTGCCGACGCCGCCGACGAGACCGATTCGGATCGCCGATACCAGACCGCCGATGCCGCCGAACGAGCCGCCGAGGCCGCCGCCGGTGAGACCCCGGTTGCTCCCGCGCCCGCTCCGATCGAGGAGGCACCCCCTGCCGCTGCGTTCTCCGCCGGCGGTGGTGGTGGCGGTGGTGGTGGCGGCGGTGGTGGTGGCTCGTCGCAGCCGCGCCAGGCACCCCGCCAGCAACAGGACCAGGCGCCGCCGCAGGTTCGTGACGACGCACCGTTGGCACCGCCGTTGCCACCGCCCACGGCCGAGGCCGCGCCGGCTCCGGATGCGGCGTTCGACTCGGCCCGTGCCCAACTGCTCGAGCGCATCGAGTCCCTCGATCTCGGCGCCGGCGCGGGCGACACCGAGACCGCTGCGCTGCGCGAGGAACTGAAGGGGATGGTCGATCGCTTCCAGCCGGGCGCTGGGCAAGCCACCGATGAAGCGTTGGCCGGCCTGCGCGACCAGTACGACCAGCGCATCCAGGACTTCACCCAGGACCAGAAGATCCAGGCTCTGATCGAGGAGCAGCTCCGCGACAACGAGGCCGACCCCGCCGACCCGTTGGCCCCCGCCGACCCGGCCGTGATCGACCCGGCCGTGATCGACCCGACACTGATCGACCCGGCCGCCACCGATCCGGCGGCCGTTGACCCTGCGGTCGTTGACCCCGCGCTCGATCCGATGGTCGTCGACCCTGCGGTCGTTGATCCTGCGGTCGATCCGATGGTCGTTGACCCTGCGGTCGTCGACCCTGCGGTCGTCGATCCTGCAGTCGTTGACCCTGCGGTCGATCCGATGGTCGTCGACCCGGGGATGGTCGACCCTGCGCTCGACCCCACAACGATCGACCCGGCAGCGGGGCCCGACGACGCGAGCAACACGAACGTCGAGGAGAGCGGCTCGGTGTTCATGCCGGCCGTCGACGGCACCGTGGCCTCGGACCCCGACGACGGTGGCGAAGTGTTCGGGAACGACGTCATCGAACTCGTCGAGCAGGTCGCCGGTCAACCAGGCATGATCGTCGACGACTTCGAGTCGATGAGCGACCAGTACCAGGAGGTACTGGTCGACGTGGTCCCGGAGCTGACCGAGGGTTTCAACCCGCCCGACTCGATGCCGTTCGAGGACATCCTGGGCGACAGCATCGCCGAGCTGCAGACGGCGCTGCCCGACTTCGGGGCCGGGCTCCCGCTGCCGTCGGCCGACGACTTCGAGGTGATTCCTGACATCCCCGAGCTCCCACTGGTTGGCGAGACGGGCTTTCCGGAGGAGGTCGTCGAGGAGTTGCAGGAGTCATGGGCTCCGATGGTCGATGACGCCGCGGCGCAGGCCGAGGACTTCGTGCAGGATCAGGTGGAGGACATCACCGAGCAGGCGCAGGACACGCTGGGCGGCATCGCCGACGACCTGGGTCTGTGACCGGCCACGCTCGCGAACGGCTGTCGCCGGCCACCGTGGGGTGGTTCAGACGAAGCGGAACGTGCTGAGCATCTCCATGATGGGCGGTGTGCAGGCGGCCATGTGCTCGACCGGACAGGTGAGCACCAGTTGGAAGAAGTCGACCACCTTGCCGCCTTCGGTGACCGGTGCGAACCACAGCGCCTGCAGCTGCGCCAGCTTGCGCCCGCCCTTGGGGCCGGTGAACTCGGCGCCACGGATGTACACCGGCAGCTCGCCGAACCGCATCAGCTTCTCGCCGCGCTCGGTGAGGTCGGTGGTGGTGCGCTGCAGCTTGGCCCAGGTGATCTGTGCGGCCACCTTGAAGTCGACGCTGCGCGCCACCTTGTCGTGCGTGAGCATGGCGTTCACCCAGAACCCGTCGACCTCTTGCGGCAGGCGCACCACTGCCAGCGCGCCGGGTGCTTCATCGAGGGTCCACCCGTTGGGTACCGCGAACACGAACGGCGGCACCGCGGTGAGCATGTCGCTGGGTTGGACGACGAGGCGGTTCGTGACCGCGAGAGGAGTGAGCTGCTCTGCCATGACGCAGAGAGTAGTTCCTTTTTCACAAGCGGCTTTCCAGAACCGGGAATGCTCCCGGTGACGCCCCTCGCGGGCTTCCGTACTCTGACGTCAGATCTTGAAAGGGAGGTATGTCATGGGCTGGTTCGATGACGTTGTCGATTTCGTGGAGGACACCGCTAGCGATGTCGCCGACACCGCTAGCGACGTGGTGGAGACGGTGGTCGAGACCGTGACCGAGGTGGTGGAGAACGTAGAACAGGCCACCACCGACCCCGTCGGCTGGTTCGGCGGCGTGGTCGAAGGCGTGGTCGACACGGTCGAGGACATCGCCGACGATCCGGGTGGCTGGTTCGCCGACACGGTCGACGAGTACGTGTTCGACACGGTCGACTTCGTCACCGCCGGTGCGGTCAACATCGACTACGAGGACGGCACCTTCTCCGCCTCGGCCGGCATCGACGGCGTGGCCTCGTACGGCGTCAGCGTCGGTGAGGATGGCTTCGAGATGTCGGGCGAGTTCGACGTGGGCATCGCGTCGGGCGAAGTGTCGCTCGGCGACGAGGGCTTCACTGGCAGCGCCTCCGCCGGCGTCGATTGGGGCCCGTTGCCCTATGCCGAAGGCCACGTCGAAGTCTCCGAGAACGGCGACATCTCCGTGGGCGGCCAGGTGCAAGGCACCATCCCCACGCCGTACGGCATCGTCAGCGGTTCCGCCGAAGGCGGCTTCTACCGCAACGAGGACGGCAGCTGGGGCGCCAACGTGGCCGCCGACGGCTCGATCATCACGCCCGCCGGCGTCACCGTGGGCGCCAACGTCGGCGTCGACTACGACGAAGCGGCCGACGGCGACTCGACGCTGAACGTCAGTGCCGGCGCCTCCGTGGGCTACGTCGGTGGGCCGGAGGTGTCGGCCGGTGTGGACTACACCCACTCCGACATCGACGGTGTCACCACCGACTCGATCCAGGGTGAGGTGGGCGTCGAGGGCTACGGCCTCGAAGCCTCCGCCTCCGGCGGCTACGAGCGAGTGGAGGATGCCGACGGCAACGTCAGCGAAACCGTCACCGGCGAAGTGGAGGGCAGCGGCTACGGCGTCGAGGTGAATGCCTCCGGCGAGTACGAGCGCCTGGAGGACAACCAGGGCAACGTCTCGGAGAGCTACTCGGGCGAGGTAGGGGCCAGTGGCTACGGCGTCGACGTGGGTGCCGGTGGCGAGTACACCGAGACCACGTTGGCCGACGGCACCACCACCTCCACCAGCGATGCCTGGGCAGATGTCGATGGGCTCGACACCGATCGGCTGCTCAGCTTGGCCGACGAGGCGCTGGGCACGGGAGGCGCGATCGCCGGTGCCGGAGCAGCGGTCGGCCAGGTGCAGGGCGTTGCCGACACGGTCAGTGACCTGGCCGCAACGGGCGATCTCAGCGATGTCTTCTCCACGATGGCCGACGAAGGCGGCGGCTCGATCGCCGACGTGGCCGGCGACCTCGTGGAGAGCGGCAACTTCGACGACTTCCAGAGCGACGTCATCGAGTCGGAAGTCACTGAGGCGGCAGCCGACGAGGTGTGGGACGATCTGGGTTCATGACCGAACCTGCATCGCAACCGGCGGCCGCTGCGGCGGCACCCGGCCCTGACGCCCTCATCCTCGAGCTCGGCAAGGTGCTGCAGCAGCTGGGTCGCAACGACCTGGCCGGCCGCGCCGCCGTGGCCGCAGCCCGCTTGCGCAGGCCGTCCACCATCGTGTGCGTGGTCGGCGAGTTCAAGCAGGGCAAGAGCTCGCTGGTCAACGCGTTGCTCGGGCAGCAGGTCTGCCCGGTCGACGACGATCTGGCCACTTCCGCCATCACGCTCGTGCGCTACGCCGAGCAACCCGGCGCCATCGTGCGCCGCCGCGAGGACGGCAAGGCGCTGGCCGACCCCATTCCCGTGACCGACCTGCAGCAGTGGGTCAGTGAGTCGGGCAACCCGCGCAACCTGAAGGGTGTCGAGCGGGTCGAGGTCACGGTGCCCAGCCCGTTCCTGAAGCAGGGCCTGGTCATCGTCGACACGCCCGGCATGGGCGGCCTCGGCGCCGGCCATGCGGCCGCCACGCTGAGCTTCCTCCCATTCGCCGATGGCCTCATCTTCGTCAGCGACGCATCGGCCGAGCTGAGCGCTCCCGAGCTCGAGTTCCTGCGCAGGGCCATCGAGCTGTGCCCCACCGTGCTGTTCGCCCAGACCAAGATCGACCTGTTCCCGAACTGGCAGAAGATCGTCGACCTCAACCGCGGCCACCTCGACCGTCACGGCGTGAACATCCCCATCGTGCCGGTGTCGAGCTCGCTGCGCACGGCGGCGCTGTCGCGCAAGGATCGTGCGCTCAACGAGCAGAGCCACGTGCCCGAACTGGTGCAGCACCTCGGCGACGATGTGGTGGGCCCGGCCAAGGCCAACGCGACCACTCGCTCCATCGACGACGCGCGGTCCATCATCGCCCAGATCACCGCCGGCTTGCAGGCCGAGCGCAGCGTCATCGACGACCCGGCCAATGCGGCTGCCGGTGTCGCGTCGCTGGAAGAGGCCAAGAGCCGCATCGAGTACCTGCGCGGCCCCGGCGCCAAGTGGAGCGTGCTCGTCGGCGACCGCATCACCGATCTGTCCAACAAGGTCAGCTTCCATCTGCGCGGGTCGATGCGCGAGATCCAGCGCCTGATGGACGAGCGCGTGGAAGTGCTGTCCAAAGGCGACGAGTGGGACGAGCTCGCGCGCTACCTGCAGACCGTGGTGGCCGACGAGGTCACCAACGCCTTCGTCAGCCTCGAACAGGGCCGCACCGCCGTGCGTGGCGAGGTGATCGAGCTGATGCGCGACGAAGATCTCGGCCTCTCCGATCGCAGGTCGGTGGTCAACGAGGTCTCGATCAGCGATCTGTGGCAGGGCAAGGCCCTCGACCAGGTGGTGGCCGGCGGGAAGAAGGCGTTCAACGTGGGCCTCACCACCGTGCGCGGGGCGCAGAGCGGCATCATGATGTTCGGCATGATGGGCAGCTTCCTGCCCACCGCGGCCGGCGTGCTCATCGCCTCCAATCCCGTGCTGCTGGGCGTCGGTGCGTTGTTCGGCAGCATCGGCCTGGCGGAGGATCGCAAGCGCAAGGTGGCTGCTCGCCGGCAAGCGGCTCGTTCGCAGGTGCGCCAGTTCCTCGACGATGTGCAGTTCGAGGTGAACAACCAGATCAGCACCGTGGTGCGCGACGTGCAGCGCGACCTTCGCGACGAGTTCGGTGATCGGTTGGCCGAGCTGCTGCGCACGTTCACGGAAGCAGCCACGCGTGCTCAGCAAGAGATGCAGAAGTCGCAGACCGAGCGGCAAGCGCGCTCGAAGCAGTTGGAGACCGCACTGGCAGGGCTGACCAAGCTCGACGCCGCGATGGCGAAGGTGAACGCATGAGCACCAACCTCGGAGGTGGCGTGGCCGAGCAGGTTCTGGCCGTCGCCCGCAACCTCTCTGCCGTCGCACCCAACGCGCAGGTCAAGGCGCAGGCGCAGGCGGTGATCGATCGACTCAGCGGGCCGCTGCGCGTGGCCATCGCCGGCAGGGTGAAGGCGGGCAAGTCGACGCTGCTCAACGCACTGGTGGGCGAGCGGTTGGCCCCCACCGACGCAGGTGAGTGCACCAAGATCGTCAGCCGCTACTCACGCGGCGCCGGCTACGAGGTCACCGCCAGCATGCGCGATGGCCGCGTCGAGCCCTTGGCCTTCACCCGCAGCAACGGCACGCTCGACATCAAGCTGGGCGCACTGCGCGAAGCCGACATCGCCACCATCGACGTGTCGTGGCCCACCTCGTCGCTGGAGACCATCACGCTCATCGACACCCCCGGGCTGGCCAGCCTCAACGACGAGAACTCGCGGCGAACCCGCGAGTTCCTGGAGTTCGACGAGAACAAGCCGAGCGACGCCGACGCGGTGATCTACCTGATGCGCCACGCTCACCGCAGCGACGTTGCGTTTCTCGATGCGTTCATGGATCGCAGCGTCACCGCTGCGTCGCCCGTGAACGCGGTGGCGGTGCTCAGCCGCGCCGACGAGATCGGTGCCGGTCGCCTCGACGCGATGGTGTCGTCGGCCAAGATCGCGCAGCGCTATGCCGCCGATCCGCAGCTCACCGGCTTGTGTGCCGCGGTGGTGCCGCTGGCCGGCCTGTTGGGCGAGACCGGCCTCACCTTGCGCGAGGACGAAGTGGCCGCGTTGCGCATGTTGGCCGCGACTGCGCCCGACGTGCTGGAGCGCATGTTGCTGTCGGGTGATCACTTCTGCGACACGTCGAGCAGCGAGCTCACCGTCGAGCTGCGGCGCAGCCTGCTCGACCGGCTGGGGCTGTTCGGCGTGCGCCTGGCGATCAGCGAGATCCAATCCGGTCGCGCCACCACGGCCGCCGCCTTGGGCCCGGTGCTCGTGGAGCACTCGGGTCTCACCGCCCTGCGCCGCCTGATCACCAGCCACTTCATGCCGCGAGCGCGCATCCTGCAAGCGCGGTCGGCGCTGGTGGCCTTGCGGGCCATCTCCCGCCAGATCTCGTCGGTGGTGCCCGCGGTGGCCGCCGACCTCGATCGTCAGCTCGAGCAGATCGAGGCCAGCACGGTGCAGTTCGCGCAAGTGCGCGGCGCGCACCTGGTGGCCTCGGGGGCAGTCAGCGTGTCGCCCGCCGATCGCGCCGAGCTGGATCGCCTGTTCTCCTCCACCGAGCCCGGTGCGGCGCTGGGAATGAGCGCTGCTGCGACGGATCAGATCCAGGCGGTGGCGCTGCAGGGGATCAGCAAGTGGCGGTCGGCCGGCGCCGACCCGTTGGCCGACCCCACCTACGTGGAGGTGTGCGACACGGCGGCCCGTGTGCTGGAGTCGATCTACGGTGCCACGCTCGCCAGATCCTGAGTCATGTTGACTCAAGGTTTCTGCTGGTGAAGTTGTGGGTATGCAGTGCGTACCTCTAGGCTTGCGTCTAGTTCGCTCAACATCCCCCATACCCCTCATCAGAAGGAGCTCACCATGGCCAAGGCAGTCGGTATCGACCTCGGCACCACCAACTCCGTCGTCGCCGTCTTCGAGGCCGGCGAAACGGTCGTCATCCCCAACTCAGAAGGCGGTCGCACCACCCCGTCGGTGGTCGCCTTCAGCAAGGCCGGCGAAGTGCTCGTGGGCGAGGTGGCCAAGCGCCAGGCCATCACCAACCCCGACCGCACCTTCCGCAGCATCAAGCGCCACATGGGCGAAGCGTGGAAGAGCGACGACATCGACGGCAAGCGCTACACCCCGCAGGAGATCAGCGCCCGCACGCTGATGAAGCTCAAGCGCGACGCCGAGGCCTACCTGGGCGTGCCGGTCACGCAGGCCGTCATCACCGTGCCCGCCTACTTCGACGATGCACAGCGCACCGCCACCAAGGAAGCCGGCCAGATCGCCGGCCTGGAGGTGCTGCGCATCATCAACGAGCCCACCGCCGCCGCTTTGGCCTACGGCCTCGACAAGGGTGCGGAGGACGAGAAGGTGCTGGTGTTCGACCTCGGCGGCGGCACGTTCGACGTGTCGGTGCTCGAGATCGGCGACGGCGTGTTCGAGGTCAAGAGCACCCACGGCGACACCAACCTGGGCGGCGACGACTGGGACCAGCGCATCATCGACTGGCTCGTCGGTCAGTTCAAGTCGGCCCACGGCGTCGACCTGGCCGCCGACCGCATGGCCACCCAGCGCCTCAAGGAAGCTGCCGAGAAGGCCAAGATCGAGCTCAGCCAGGTGCAGCAGACGCAGATCAACCTGCCGTTCATCACGGCCACGGCCGACGGCCCGCTGCACCTCGACGAAAGCCTCACCCGGGCCAAGTTCCAGGAGATGACCGCCGACCTCATCGAGCGCTGCCGCATCCCGTTCGAGCAGGCGCTCAAGGACGCCGGCATCAGCAAGGGCGAGCTCAACCACGTCATCCTGGTGGGTGGTTCCACCCGCATGCCCGCGGTCACCGACCTGGTGCAGAGCCTCACCGGCAAGGAGCCCAACAAGTCGGTCAACCCCGACGAGGTGGTCGCCATCGGTGCGGCAGTGCAGGCCGGCGTGCTGCGCGGCGACGTGAAGGACATCCTGCTGCTCGACGTCACCCCGCTGTCGCTCGGCATCGAGACCAAGGGCGGCGTGATGACCAAGCTCATCGAGCGCAACACCACGATCCCCACCAAGCGCACCGAGGTGTTCACCACCGCCGACGACATGCAGCCCAGCGTGGAGATCCACGTGCTGCAGGGCGAGCGCGAGATGGCCGCCTACAACAAGACGCTGGGCAAGTTCCAGCTGGTCGACCTGCCGCCCGCCCCGCGTGGTGTGCCGCAGATCGAGGTCACCTTCGACATCGACGCCAACGGCATCGTGCACGTCAGCGCCAAGGACCGTGCCACCAGCAAGGTGCAGAGCATGACCATCACCGGCCAGAGCACGCTCGACAAGAACGACATCGACCAGATGGTGCGCGACGCCGAGGCTCACGCCGAGGAAGACAAGCAGCGCCGCGAAGAGGCCGAGATCCGCAACAACGCCGACTCCCTCGTGTACCAGATGGAGAAGGTGCTGCGCGACAACGCCGACAAGGTCGACGAGGCCGAGAAGGGCCGCTGTCGAGGCGCCGCTCGCAGAGCTGAAGACGGCCCTCAACGGCAACGACATGGTGGCCATCAAGGCCGCTCACGAAGCGCTCATGCAGGCCAGCCAGAGCTTCAGCCAGAAGCTGTACGAGAAGGCCGCCGCAGAGAACGCGGCCGGCACCTCGGCAGCGACCGGCCAGGGCAACGACAACGGCAGCACCGACGGCGCCGGCGACGACGACATCATCGACGCCGAGATCGTCGACGACGAATCGGGGAAGTGACGTTGCGATGAGCGACGACACCAGACCCGACCCCACGCCGCCCCTCGCGCCGGAAGAGGTCGTGCTCGACGACGATCTCACCTCGGAGATGATCCGTCTCCGTCCGCTCGCCGCCGATGCGGTGGCCACCGCCGATGCGACCGATCTTGCCGAGGCCGAAGGCGCGCTCGAGCTCGACATCGAGGCGGTACTGGCGGAGCGCGACTCCTTCAAAGACATCGCGCTGCGCCTGCAGGCCGACTTCGACAACTATCGCCGTCGCGTCAGCGTGCAGCAGGCCGACGACGTGCAGCGCGCCACGGGCAAGATGGCCGAGGCGCTGCTGCCGGTGCTCGATGCCTGCGAGGCTGCGTTCTTGCAGCATCCGGGCGAAGTCGAGCCCATCTTCAACCTGCTGCTGGTGCAGTTGAAGAAGCAGGGCCTGGAGACGATGAACCTCCACGAGCAGCCGTTCGACCCCAACCTGGCCGAGGCCGTGCTGCACGAGGAAGGCGACGGTTCCGGTAGCGGTGCCGGCCCGATGGTCAGTGAAGTGCTCCGCAGCGGCTACACCTGGAACGGTCGTGTGCTGCGCGCGGCAATGGTGAAGGTGCGCGGCTGAGGCCGGGGCACCATGGCTGCGCAGCGCGAGTGGTACGAGAAGGACTACTACAAGATCCTCGGCGTCGCCGAGGACGCTGACGCGAAGTCGATCACCAAGGCCTATCGCAAGCTGGCCCGCGACAGCCACCCCGACACTCACCCCGGCAACGACGAGGCCGAGGAGCGCTTCAAGGCGGTCAGCGGCGCCTACGACGTGTTGGGCGACGAGGCGAAGCGCAAGGAGTACGACGAGGTTCGCCGGCTGGGCCCCGCGGGCGGTTTCGGTGGTGGGCCCGGCGGCGGCGCGCCCGGTGGGTACAACTTCAACGTCGGCTCCGATGGGCTCGGCGACCTGCTCGGCCAGGTCTTCAGCCGTGGCCGTCGTGGTGGTGGCGCCTCGGCTGCCGCCGGCCCCCAGCGCGGCGCCGACGTGGAGGCCACGCTCACGCTCGACTTCGTCGACGCCGCGAAGGGCCTCACCACCACGCTGCACCTCACCAGCGATGCCGAGTGCAGCACCTGCCACGGCAGTGGCGCCAAGCCGGGCACGCAGCCCAAGGTGTGCTCGCAGTGCGGTGGCCGCGGTGTGCTCGACGACAACCAGGGCTTCTTCTCCTTCTCCTCGCCGTGCCGAGCGTGCGGCGGCGCCGGTGTCACCATCGAGCAACCGTGCCCCACGTGCCACGGCACCCGCGTCGAGCGACGCGCTCGCGAGGTGCAGGCCCGCATTCCCGCCGGAGTGGCCGATGGGCAGAAGATCCGGCTCAAGGGTCGTGGCGCGCCGGGTCGCAGCGGCGGGCCGGCCGGCGACCTGATCGTCGAGTGCCACGTCGCCGCGCATCCGCTGTTCGGGCGCAGTGGCCACAACCTCACCGTGCGGGTGCCGATCACCTTCACCGAGGCGGCCTTGGGTGGCGAGATCGACGTGCCCACTCTCGACGGCCCGCGGGTCACGTTACGGCTGCGGGCGGGTACCCAGTCGGGCAGCCGCCATCGCGTGAAGGGCAAGGGGCTGGCCACCGCCAAGGGCACCGGCGACCTGATCGTGACCACCGACGTACAGGTGCCGCACCATCTCACCGACGAGCAGCGAGCAGCGCTCGAGGCGCTCGCCGCCGCGACTACGGTGTCGCCCAGACACGGACTGGAGGGCTGACCGATGCGATCACGTGACCACGCCGTGTACGTCATCTCGGTGGCCGCCGAACTTGCCGGCATGCATCCCCAGACCTTGCGCATCTACGAGCGCCGCGGGCTGGTGCAACCGGCTCGCACGCAAGGCGGCAATCGTCGTTACAGCGACCTCGACATCGAACGCCTCCGTCGCATCAGCGATCTCGCCGCCGAGGGAATGAACCTCGAGGGCATCCGCCGCGTGATGTCGCTCGAGCTGGAAGTGGTGCGACTGCGCGCCGAGAACGATGAGCTGCGGTCGTTGGCCGCGGGGGCATTGGCCGAAGCCGGTCGCCGGTCGCCTCGCCGCGATCTGGTGCCGCTGCGCCAGGAGATCACCGTCTTCGGCGGTTCTCGCCTCGGCACCTGACCACGGCGGTCAGCGGTCCTGCCAGGTGCACACGCAGGCTTCGTTGCCGTCTGCGTCCGCCAGCACCCACCAGCTGCGGGCGAAGTTGTCGTTGACCAGCGTGCCGCCAGCGGCGAGCGCAGCTGCGACGCGTTGTTCGGCGATGTCGTGGGCAACGGAGATGTCGATGTGGAATCGCTGCCGCTGCGTGCGGGCCTCGTCCATGTCTTGGAACCACACCGGTGGGCCGAGGCGAAGCGGGTCGACCAGCGAGCCGCCAGTGTCGGGGTACCCCAAGATGGCTGCCCAGAACGGACGAATGCGATCGGCGTCGAGCGTGTCGATGGCGATCTCCACTGCCTGCGCGGCGAGGGGCTCTGCAGTTGCACCCGCTGCGGCGGCCGCAGCGGAGATGACGCGAGCAAGCGCTGCGTCGAGCGTGGTGAGGCCACCAGTGGCATGCGTCGTCAGCGCCACGTGCACTCGGTCTGGGTAGCGGACGTCGATGTCGGGATGGTGCACCAGCTCGTCGGCTGCGGCGGCGATCGTGGTGGCCAACGCGACGGCCGCGCCGAACGACCCTGCGCGAAAGTTGGCATGGATGGCACCGAGCACGAACCGCCAATCGTCCAGCCCCTCGAGGGCGGCGAACTGCTCGGGCGTCAACGACGTGTACTCCATGCGACAATTACAGCAGGCTCCAGCGCCTGCCCGTGCTCAGCCCAGCGACGACAGTTCGTCGATGGCGGACTGCACCCAGCTGCCGAGGTCGATGGTGCCCAGCATTGCGCGGCGCACCTGAGCGGGCTCACGCGGCACGTCGGGGGTGGGCGGGGGCAGCGTTCCCAAGAACTCGAGCCACTCCTCGTTCTCCCATGGCGCGGGCGGTTCCGGCGCACGCACCCGTTCGTTGAGTGTCGGTGCAAGGCGTAGGTGACGCTCGCCGGCGCGGGATCGCGAACCGATCTCCGCCCGCGAGGCCCGTGCTTCGCCGTCGGCGGGCACGCAGCGGAACTCGACGACCAGCTCGGGGCGCGACACCAGTTCCGCTGCGAACGCCAGCAATGCAGCGACGCCGTGTTTGCACGGGTCGGCGTCGTCGGGGCAGCTACAGCTGACCATCAGTTCGCTGCCCTCCGGGGTCAGCCGGTTGATCTGTGCGCGCAGCAGTTCGGGTGAGCTGAGGTCGGGTCGCTCGATGGGGCGAACGGCCACGATCACCTGATACGCATCGGAGCGGCTGCCGGTCACCGTGGCCAGCAGCTGGCCGGACGACACCTGCAAGCGCGAGACGGCACCCTCCACCACGTAGGTCTTCCCGCGGCGAAAGCGAGCGGGATCGGCCATGCCGGCGACGGCAACCGAGAGCAGCGTGCTGGCCAGCTTGCCGACAGGGTGCGGCTCGCCTCGGAACTGTCCGGGAATGATGACGATGGTCATGACGCGGACCTCATGACGCGGACCTCGACGCGCGGGAGTGGTCGAGCACCACCAGATCGCGCAGCGCATCGGTGCTGAGCTCGCTGAGCCAGGCTTCGCCGGTGGTGCCGACGACTGCGTTGGCGAGGCTGCGCTTGTCGTTGATGAGTGCGTCGATCTTCTCCTCCACCGTGCCCTCGCAGACCAGCTTGTGCACGAACACCGTTCGCGACTGGCCGATGCGCCAGGCGCGGTCGGTGGCCTGGTCTTCCACGGCCGGGTTCCACCAGCGGTCGTAGTGCACCACCTGCGACGCAGCCGTGAGGTTCAACCCGGTGCCGCCGGCCTTCAACGACACCAGCAGCAGCGGCGAGGTGGCCGTACCCGCCTGGAACTCTTGCACCATTCGGTCGCGGCCGTTCTTGGTGACGCCACCGTGGAGGAAGGGCACTGCCTGGTGGAAGCGTTCGTGAAGGTGCGTTTGCAACAACAAGCCCATCTCGCGGAACTGAGTGAAGACCAGCGCCTGCTCGCCTGTGTCGAGCAAGTCGGTGACCAGCTCGTCGAAGCGGTGCAGCTTGCCCGAGCGCCCGGCCAGCTTCGAGCCGTCGCCGAGCGCGTGCGCAGGGTGGTTGCAGATCTGCTTCAGCCGGGTGAGCGCGGCGAGCACGAGGCCGCGGCGGCGCATGCCGGTTGCTTCCTGCGCGTCGGCCAGCAACTGGTCGCCCACCGCCTGGTACATGTGCGCCTGCTCGCGCGTGAGCGGCGCCCAGGCCACTTGCTCGACCTTGTCGGGCAGGTCGGGTACCAGCGACTTGTCGGCCTTGGTGCGCCGCAGCAGGAAGGGGCCGGTGAGGCGGCGCAGCTCGGCGGTGGCGATGGGGTCGTGCTCGCGCTCGATGGGGTTGGCGAAGTGCTGGCGGAACTGCGTGGCGTTGCCCAGCAGGCCGGGCGCGACGATCTGGAAGATGGACCACAGCTCGGTGAGCCGGTTCTCGACCGGTGTACCGGTGAGCGCGATGCGCTGGCCGGCCTTCAACGCGCGCATGGCGCGCGCCGTGCGCGTGTCGGGGTTCTTCACGGCCTGCGCTTCGTCGAGCACCACCGTGGCCCACGGCACCTGTTGAAACGTCTCGAGATCGCGGGCTGCGACCTGATAGGTGGTGACCACCAGGTCGTGCTGAGCCACCGCGTTGATGAACGAGTGCTCGTGCAGCCGGCCGGTGCCGTGGTGCACCAGCACCCGCATGAAGGGAGTGAAGCGGGCAGCCTCGGCCTCCCAGTTGCGCACCACCGACAACGGGCACACCACCAGGTGCGGCCCCGGTATGCCGGCCAAGTGGGCCAAGGTGGTGGGGGTCTTGCCGAGGCCCATGTCGTCGGCCAGGCAGCCGCCCAGACCCAGCCGGTGCAGGAACTGCAGCCAGCCCAGGCCGCGTCGTTGGTACGGCCGCAGCGTGGCGGTGAAGTTGGGTGGCACGTCGCCATCGGCCAACGCTTCGTCGGGCAGGCCGTCGAGCAGCTCGCCCGCCCAACCCTTGCCGTTGACCAGGCCGCCCAGCGTGGGGTCGGTGTCGGCGTGGTCGAGGCCCGCTGCCTCCAGCTCGCGTTGCAGCTCGGCCGCCAGCGTGAGCAGCTGGAGAGCGCTCATCTCGCCGTGCTCGGCGCGATGCTCGTGCAGGTTGGCCAGCGCCCGCCGAGCTTCAGCGCGGTCGATCTGCACCCACCGCCCGCCGATCTCGATGAGGTTGGCGCCGTCCTCGGCGGCGCGGCGCAGCACATCGTCGGCCACGGGTGTGTTGTCGACGACCACCTGCCAGTCGACCAGGGCCGTTGCCGCGAAGCGGCCGCTGCCAGTGGTGTCCTTCGGTTGGGCGGTGGCGCGAGTGGTGGTGCGCCGGCGAGTGAGCTTCTCGGGAGCGAGCAGCTCGATGCCGACGGTGGCGAGCGCATCGATGCTCTCCAGCGCCGCGGCCGCAGTGTCGAGATCGACCCCGTGCGGTACGTGGCCGACGGCGCCGCCGACCCATTCGGCAAGCTCGGGCACGGCCGCAGCGATGGCCGCGGCCGCAGCATCGAGCCGACGCTGCAGCAGCGGGATGAATCGGGCCTCGTGCGCGAGTGCGAGCGCAGCAGGCCCACCGACCATCACGTCGTGCGCGGGGCACCAGCGCCCACGATCGTCGCCGTCGACGAGCTCGAGGCCGAGCGGCCACTCGCTGCCGTCGTCGCCGCCGGCCGGCTCGCTGTCGAACAGCTCGTCGCCGGTCTTCTCGCGTGGCAGGCCCAGGCGCAGCCGCACGCGCACGATGGGTTCGCCTTCCGCCCGGCGAGTGATGAGCGAGAACTCGGTGGCGATGTGTGCCACCGCTTCGCCCAGTTCGGCAGCGACCGTGAACTGCCCGGTGTCGGCGATGAGCGCGCGGCTGACCAAGCGCACGGCGCGCGGGTTGACCGCCCGCGTGTCGGTGAGCACGGCGCGCCACCCCCGTGCGGCGAGCGTGAGCCGGCACAGCCGATCGACCATCGAGCGCAGCACGTCGACAGGGTCGACCGGCGCCGCCGCTGCAACCACGGGGGGCATGGCCGCGAGCAAGGAGGTCTGCGCCAGCTCGACATCGCCGGCGAGCGGTTGCCACTGTGCCAGCCACCACATGTCGGTGATGTGCGTGAGCACCGGCAGCACCCGCCCGTGCACCACCAACTCGGTGGCGAAGCGGTGCACGGCGCCGAACCAGGCCACCGATGCGCTGAGATCGGAGCCCAACGCATCGAGCTGGCCCAACGATGTGAGGGTGACGGCGTCGAGCCGTTGACACATCACGTTGACCCGCCCATCGGGCAACGTCAGCGGCACCACACGAGTGGAGCCGTTGTAGGCCATGCTGGGCCGGCGTGCGACGCGTGCCACCTCGTGGTGCAGGTTGCCGCCGTACACGCCGCGGCCGGGCTGCCACGCGACGGCCTCGCCATCGACCCAGCTGAGTTGCAGCCCGGGGGGTGGGGTGCGAACGGCCATTCTGTCGAGTGTACGAAGCGGGTGCGCGAGAGTGGCCCGCGGCGCGAAGAGTCACGCGGCGAGGTGGTGGCTCGGCGCCGGCCGCCTGGTGGCCGAAACCGGGGGTTGCATGTGAACCTGCTCGCTCGGGCCCATTAGGGTTGTTCGACGTGACCCTTGATCCGAACGCGGCCGACCCGATGGCCGAGAAGCTCCGCGACCTGCACGAACGACGAGAGCAGGCCTTCCACGCGGGCTCGCAGCGGTCGGTCGAACGCCAGCACGAGAAGGGCAAGCTGCTCGCCCGCGAGCGCATCGACGTGCTGCTCGACCCGGGCAGCTTCCAGGAGCTCGACCTGCTGGCGCGCCATCGAGCGCATGCGGCCGGGCTCGACGAACGGCCCTACACCGACGGGGTGATCACCGGGTGGGGCACCATCGATGGTCGCAAGGTGTTCGTGTTCAGCCAGGACTTCACGGTCTTCGGCGGTGCGCTCGGCGAGGTGTTCGCCGAGAAGATCCACAAGATGATGGATCTGGCGCTGAAGGTGGGTGCGCCGGTCATCGGCCTCAACGACGGCGCCGGCGCCCGCATCCAGGAGGGCGTGGTCAGCCTCGCCAGCTACGGCGGCATCTTCCACCGCAACGTGCTGGCGAGCGGCGTCATCCCGCAGATCTCCGTCATCCTCGGGCCGTGTGCCGGCGGTGCGGTGTACAGCCCGGCGATGACCGACTTCATCTTCATGGTGCGCGAGACCAGCCACATGTTCATCACCGGCCCCGACGTGGTGAAGACGGTCACCGGCGAGGACGTGACGCTGGAGGAACTGGGCGGCGCGATGAGCCACGCCAGCAAGAGCGGCGTCGCCTCGTTCGTGTCGCCCGACGAGCGAGCCTGCTTGGAGGACGTGCGCTTCCTGATGAGCTTCCTGCCCAGCAACAACCTGGAGGAACCGCCCACGATCGACACCGGTGACGACCCGGATCGCCTGTGCGAGACCCTGCGCACCATCCTGCCGCCCTCGCCCAACCAGCCCTACGACATGAAGAAGGTCATCAAGGAGGTCGTCGACGACGGCGAGTTCTTCGAGTACTTCCCGCACTGGGCGCGCAGCATCGTGTGCGGGTTCAGCCGCGTCGATGGTCACCCGGTGGGCATCGTCGGCAACCAGCCCTTGATGCTGGCGGGCGTGCTCGACATCGAGTCGTCGGAGAAGGCCGCTCGTTTCGTGCGCACCTGCGATGCGTTCAACATCCCGCTGCTCACCTTCGTCGACGTCCCGGGTTTCCTGCCCGGTGTCGATCAGGAGTACGGCGGCATCATCCGCCACGGCGCCAAGTTGCTCTACGCCTACTGCGAGGCCACGGTGCCGCGCATCCAGATCATCACCCGCAAGGCATACGGCGGCGCCTACGTGGTGATGAACAGCAAGTCC
This sequence comes from Acidimicrobiaceae bacterium, assembly GCA_016722025.1. Classification (GTDB taxonomy): domain Bacteria; phylum Actinomycetota; class Acidimicrobiia; order Acidimicrobiales; family Ilumatobacteraceae; genus UBA668. The sequence continues at coordinate 273,287 of JADKGZ010000003.1, read as the reverse complement.
ATCGGCGCCGATCTGGCGTACGCATGGCCCACGGCCGAGCTCGCCGTGATGGGCCCGCAGGGTGCGGTGGAGATCGTGTACCGCCGCGAACTGCAGCAGGCGGCCGAGCCCGTGGCGCGTCGCGCCGAGCTGGTTGCGGAGTACACCGAGAAGTACGCCAACCCGTACAACGCGGCCGAGCGCGGGTACATCGACGACGTCATCGACCCTGCCGAGACGCGGCAGAAGATCGTGGCCGGCTTGCGCATGCTGCGCACGAAGCGCGAAGAGCTGCCGCGTCGCAAGCACGGCAACGTGCCGCTGTGAGCGGCGAGATCTCGCCGGCGCCGACGGCGGAGGAGGCCGTTGCCATCGTGGCGGCGGTGGAGGCGCTGTGGCCCAAGCCCGTCGTGATCGACGATGCGCAGAACCCGCTGCGCGTGCCGGCCTGGCGCTTCAGTGGCCGCTGGTGGGCGAAGCCGCTGCCGGCGCGGCGCGATCGACCCTTTCGCTGACCCTCGAACCACCCGGCGCTCAGCCGTATGCGGTGGTCACCGGCTGGGGCGGCTGAGGGCGCTCGACGCCGGGTGCAGCGACCACCGTGCCCGTGAGGTCGGCATCGACTGCCACGAAGCCGGCACCGCGAACGCGGCCACGACGAACGGCATCGCCCGCCCGCCGCACGGCCGCAGGCACGTCGATCACCCCGCCATCGGCCTGCGCGACGCCGACGATTGCGGGTAGCTCCAGCTTCACATCACCGAACGTGGCACCTGTGGCGAGCGATCGCTGGATGGCGTCGGCCAGTTGGCGGCCGCGATGGAGGTCGGCGGCGCGCATGAAGACGGCCAGCTGGTCGTGCGCCAAACGCGACATGACGGCGCTGTCGCCGGCGGCGGTGCGCACGCGGGCGGCAATCGTCTCGACCGCGAAGTCGACAGCGTCGTAGCCGCGGGCATCGCGCAACTCGCGCAGGCTGAGCGCCTCGATCAGCAGCACCGTGCCGCTGCGATCGCGCAGGGTGCCCTCGCTCATCTCGACGAGGAACGCCTGTCGCGACAGCATGTCGGTGGCCAGGTCGTGCGAGGACAGCCATGCCGAGTGTCGATGAGCCCCTGCCAGCTCCTTCACGCTCGCGACGTGTCGCAGCACCGCCGCGAGGGCTGCCAGCAGCAGCCACACCGCGATCGGTGTCACCGACAGCTGACGATCGGTGAACAGCGCGATCGCCAGCAGGACCGACGGCGCCGCGAACGACGAGATGGCGACGGTGAGGGCAAGCCGGCTCGACGAGGAAGCGGGTGCCGGGACCGGCGGTGGTGCCGGCAGCAGGCTCCAGACGGCGGCGACCGCGAACGCGCCGAGCCCCAGCAAGTAGAGCAGGTCGGTGATGGTGGCCACCCCGTACGGGTCGGAGAGGTACACGATCAGCAGGGCGACGTCGGCGACTGCCGAGAGCGTCGCGCCGGTCACCAGCAGCACGCCCACCCGCCGGCGGGCGGCGCGACTGGTGACGATGCGGATCGTCAGCATCAGCACCGCCAGATCGCCCGCGGGGTAGAGCGCGCTGAACGCACGATCCACCTTCGACAGCGAATCGTCGGCCGTCACCTGTTCGACCACCGTCAACCACAGCACGGCGTACAGCCCGAGGAACAGCAGCACGCCATCGACCACGGTGGTGAATCGGCGCGCCAGCCGCTGCGGGTCGCACAGATCAGCCAGCCCCAACAGCAGCGGGGGGTAGCCGAGTGCGTAGAGCACGGAGATGGCGAGTGGCGGTATGCCCGAGATGCCGGCCTCGCCACTGAGGACGAGCAGGAACCCGGCCGCCGCCCAGAAGGTGACCGCACCACCGACGAATCGCCACGCGCGGGCTTGCCGCGGGTGCTGCATCGCGACCAGCAGGATCACCAGCGCGGCGACGCACAAGGCCACCACGTACGCAATGGCGCCGGTGGCCCCGGTCGCGAACGAGCCGGTGACGCTGAGCACGAGGACCAACCCGGCCACCAACGTGGCCGCCGATCGGATGCGCGACGGGTCGGTGATGCCGGCGCTCTGAGGAGCTACTTGCGTTGATGGTTCCACCATCTCGAGTCCCGTCCGAGGGAGGTCTGCAGCGCGCGCTGCTTATCTCACGTAGAGTGAATCTATCACCACCGTCTCGCTCGTCGGCCTGCTGATTGCGCGAGCAACGAAGGCGCCCGGTGGCGACACCTCGTTGTCGGCCCCATCGTCGACGAGGTGGTGACGCACTACGGTGGCGGCCGTGGACATCACGACCGTCGCCGACGACCTCATCGTGCTGCACGACGGAGTCACCGTTGCTCGCTACGAGCACCTCGAGCCGGCCACCACCTACTCGTTCATGGGGCAGCAGGTCACCACGCTGGCACGACCTCCCGGCCAGTTGCTGAGCCGCGTGGCCACGGTCAACGACGTGCACTTCGGTGAGGTCGAAGCGGGGCGCATCGACCAGCACACGCAGGGGCCCATCCAGCGTGCCGCGCCCGGTGAAGCGCCGTACCCGGAGACGATGAACCGCAGTGCGGTGAGCGAGATCGCCGCCATCGACCCGGCGGTCGTGGTGGTCAAGGGCGACCTCTCCCAGGATGGCCGGCCGGCCGAGTGGGCGGCGTTCGAGGCCTGCTACCGGCCGCCCTTCGGTGATCGGTTGCGCGTCGTGCGCGGCAACCACGACGCCTACCACGGGCAGACCGCGTACGCCGGCGACCAATGGATCGAACTGCCGGGCCTCGCGATCGCGGTGCTCGACACGGTCATACCCGAGCACACCACGGGCACCATCACCGCCGATCAGTGCGAATGGCTCGACACGCATGCTGCCGCTGCCGACCGGCCGGTGATCGTGATGGGGCACCACCAGCAGTGGCTGGCGGCGCCGGCCACCGAGCGGCGCCCCGACGACTACTTCGGGCTGCACCCCGACGCCAGCGATGCGCTCGCGGAGGTGGCCCGCCGGCGCACCCGCATCGTCGCGTACACAGCCGGCCACACGCATCGCCACCGTGTGCGGCGCATGCCCAGCGGCGTGCCCAGCATCGAGATCGGCTGCGTGAAGGACTTCCCCGGCACGTGGGCCGAGTACCGCGTGTACGAAGGTGGCATCGCGCAAGTGGTGCACCGCATCTCCAGCCGCGAGGCGCTCAGCTGGAGCCAGCGCTGCCGGCACCTCTACCGCGACTTCGGAGTGGACTACGAGACATACGCGCTCGGCGCGTTGGAGGACCGATGCTGCAACATCCCGCTGAGGTGAGAGCCGCCTTCGAGGAAGGCGCTGCCACCCTGCTGCGCACCTTGCGCGCCATCACCCCTGAGCTCTGGGACCGGCGTGCCGCGCTGGGTGAGTGGAGCACTCGCGAACTTGCCGCGCACACGCTGCGGGCCTTCGTCACCATCGAGGGCTACCTCGCCGCCCCACCGGCAACTGATCGGGTGCTGGCCGACGCCGCCGAGTACTACGCAACGGCCCTCAGCGACCCCACCGCGCACCAAGGTGTCGCTGCTCGCGCGCGGCAGGCGGGCCGCCAGCTCATCGACCCCGTCGGTGAAGCCGAGGCCACGATCGAGCGCGTGCTCGCGCAGATCGCGGCCACGGCCGACGACGAACCGGTCAACACGTTCGCGGGCCAGATCACGCTGGCCGAGTACTTGGCCACCAGGGTGGTGGAGGTGGGTGTGCACACGCTCGATCTGCAGCGAGCCACCGGACAGCGAGCGGAACTGCACCCCGACACCGCCGCCGTGGTGCTGTCGGTGCTCATTCAGCTCACGTCGCCGGTGCCGGTCATCTTGGCCCTCACCGGTCGTGTTCCGTTGCCCGACAGCTTCAACGCGCTGGGCTGACATGCCGGCTTCCAGCATGTTGCGCCAGGCACTCCGCGCTGCCGACGTGCCTCCGTTTCACGCCATGGCGATGGCGCGCCGTGCCGGCGAGGTGGAGGCGCGTGGCCAGCGCGTGTTCCATCTCGAGGTCGGGCAACCTGCCACCGGCGCCCCGGCTGCTGCACGCGCGGCTGTGGTCGCGGCAATGGAACGTGCCGATCCACTGGGCTACACGAATGCGCCGGGGTCGATGGCCCTGCGGCGGCGCATCTGCCGGCACTACGCAGAGGCGTACGGCGTGGAGGTGGCGACCGACGACGTGATCGTCGTCGCCGGTGCCTCGGCAGGGTTCACGCTCGCGTTCCTCGCCGCGTTCGATGCCGGCGATCGCGTCGGGGTGCTCGAGCCCGGCTACCCGTGCTACCGCAATGCACTGCTGGCGCTGGGTGTCGAGCCGGTGGCGATTCCCGTCGGGCCCGACACCCGTTGGGCGCCCACGCCCGAGCTGTTGGCTGCCGCCGGCGAGCTCGACGGGTTGGTGATCGCCTCTCCGTCCAATCCCACGGGCACGGTGCTGTCGGCCGAGCGCATGGCAGCGGTGGTGCAGTGGTGCGCGACCAACAACGTGCAGCTGATCGCCGACGAGATCTACCACGGCATCACCTACGCCGGGCCAGCGACCACGGTGCTCGCTGCCACGCGCGATGCAGTGCTGGTGAACAGCTTCAGCAAGTACTTCAGCATGACTGGTTGGCGCCTGGGCTGGATGGTGCTGCCACAGCACCTGCGCGACGCGGTCGAGCGGTTGCAGCAGAACATCTACATCTGTGCGCCGCACGTGTCGCAGGTTGCCGGCCTCGCCGCCTTCGATGCCACGGCCGAGCTCGATGGCCATGTGCAGCGCTACGCCAGCAACCGCCAGTTGCTCACCGCCGGTCTTGCCGCCGCCGGCATCACTCAGGTGGCGGCCGCCGACGGAGCGTTCTACGTGTACGCCGACGTCACCGAGCTGGCCACCGAGGCTGGCGACTCGATGGCGCTGTGCTACCAGTGGCTCGACGGGCTGGGCGTTGCGGCGACGCCCGGTCTCGACTTCGATCTGGCCCGCGGCCATCGCTTCGTTCGCTTCAGCTACGCAGGTGCCGCCGCCGACATCGCCGAGGCCTGCGACCGTCTTGCGCAATGGGTGCGATGAGCGCTCCGTCGGGCCACGCCGGCCCTCTCGCCGATCTTCGTGTGATCGACCTGTCCACCGTGCTGGCCGGCCCCAACTGCGCCCGCTACCTGGCCGACTTCGGCGCCGATGTGATCAAGGTCGAGCGGCCGGTCGGCGGCGACAGCTTGCGCAACATGGCGTGGCGCGACCCGCGCGACGGCGAAGGCCTGTGGTGGAAGCTGGTCAACCGCAACAAGCGCACGATCGCACTCGACCTCAAGAACACTGCCGACCTGGCCTTGTTGCGTTCGCTGGTCGCCGAAGCCGACGTGCTGGTGGAGAACTTCCGGCCGGGCACGCTCGAGCGGCTGGGTCTCGCCCCCGATGAACTGCTCGCGCTGAACCCGACGCTGGTGATCACTCGCGTGACAGGCTTCGGCCAGACCGGCCCGTACGCGGGTCGTCCCGGCTTCGCCACGATCGCGGAGGTGATGAGCGGCCTCTCGGCCATCAGCGGCCTGCCCGGCGGGCAGCCGTTGCTGCCGCCGATCGCACTCACCGACGAGGTGACCGGGGTGGTGGCGGCGTTCGCGACGATGGTGGCGCTGCACAGCGGCGTCGGCCAGGTGGTGGATGTCTCGTTGCTGGAGAGCCTGTTCCAGCTGATGGGCCCGCTGATCAGCCTCTACCGACTCACCGGGCAGGAGCAGGAGCGCCTCGGCGCCGGGCTGCCGTACAGCGTGCCGCGGGGTACCTACCAGTGCAGTGACGGCAAGTGGGTGGGCCTCAGCACGTCGAGCGATTCGGTTGCCGCACGAGTGCTCCGCGTGCTGGGCGTGGAGGGCGATGCGCGCTTCACCACCTTTGCTGCCCGCATGCAGCACCGCGCGGCGCTGGAGGCCGTGATGAGCGAGTGGTGCCTGCGCCATCCGCAGGCAGAGGTGCTGCGCGCGTTCACCGATGCGGAGGCCGCGATCGGCCCGGTGATGTCGATGGCCGACATCAGCACCGATCCGCACTATGCGGCTCGTGAGGCGATCGTCGATCTGGAGGGCACACCGATGCAAGGCTTGCTGGCCAAGCTGAGCGCCACCCCTGGCACGTTGCGCTGGCAGGGTCGGGCGATGAATGCCGACGACGAAGAGATCCGCGAGAGGGGCTGGAGATGAAGGCGTACGTGGCGGGGCCGTTGTTCGACGAGGGCGAGCGCTGGTGGATCGAGAAGGTCGAGCGTCTGGTCGCGGGCGCCGGCTTCGAGACGTTCCTGCCACACCGCGACAACCCGCCCAAGGACGAGTCCAACGTGCGCGCGATCTTCGAGAACGACAAGCGCGGCATCGACGAATGTGATGTCGTCGTGGCCAACCTCAACGGTCTCACCACCGACGACGGCACGGCGTGGGAGCTGGGCTACGCCTTTGCTCGCGGCAAGCACCTGATCGGCATGCACACCGATTGGCGGATGCGCTTCGCTCACGAAGTCGTCAACCTGATGATCGAGAGCTCGCTGCACCGAATGGTGCGATCGCTGGACGAACTGGAGATCGCGCTCCACGACTTCCGGCGCGCCAACCGATGACAGGTCGGTCCGGCGACACTTAGGTATTGACCTCAGTGTTGGTGAAGCGTATTGTCGACGACATGCCGACCGCATCGCTCGCACTCGACGACGTCTTCAAGTCGTTGGCCGACCCAACTCGGCGGGCAGTGGTCGAGCGGCTGGGGGTCGGCCCGGCGTCGACGTCCGAGCTCGCCCGTCCGTTCGAGATGGCGCTGCCGTCGTTCATCCAGCACCTCGACGTGCTGGAACGATCCGGCCTCGTCGCTTCCGCCAAGCAGGGGCGGGTGCGCACGTATCGCCTCACTCCCAGCTCGCTCGAGGCTGCCGGCACCTGGCTCGCGACGCAACGCGAGCTGTGGGCGCGCCGTCTCGACCAACTCGACGCTCATCTCCTCACCATCAAGGACAGACCATGACCAGCACCTCCCACAGCACTGCCCACGACGCCGCTCACGACTCGCAGCTCGATCTCCGCCTCCAACGCACGGTCGACATCGCACCCGAGTTGGTCTGGGCGGCGTGGACGCAGCCCGAGCACCTGACGAAGTGGTTCACGCCGTCACCGTGGACCACGCCGGAGGCCGAGGTCGATCTGCGGCCCGGTGGCATCTTTCGCACGGTCATGTGCTCGCCCGACGGCGATCGGGTGGACAGCAGCGGCTGCTACCTCGAGGTGGTGGAGAACCGCCGGCTGGTGTGGACCGCGGCGCTCGGCCCCGGCTATCGCCCGAACGACTTCTCCGGTGGCGGCTTTCCGTTCACCGCCATCCTCACGCTGGAGCCGGCAGGCGCCGGCACCCTGTACACCGCGCGAGTGATGCACGCTGCCGCCGAGCAGGCCGCGTCGCACGCCGAGATGGGTTTCGTCGACGGTTGGGGTGCAGCGCTCGATCAACTCGTCGCCTACATGCGCGGCCGGTGACGCCGGCATGGGCTGCAAAGGTCGCCGTCGCCTGCCGGTGTGCACAGGAGGGACGGGAGCTGCTGCCCGACCCGAACGTCTGATCGAGGTCGACTACGCTCGCAGCCCGATGGGGCAGCTGACGCCGGTGCCGCCGATACCGCAGTAGCCGGCTGGGTTCTTGGCCAGGTACTGCTGGTGGTACGGCTCGGCGTAGTAGAAGTCGGCAAGCGGCTTCACCTCGGTGGTGATGTCGCCGAAGCCGGCGGCGGTGAGCTGCTGCTGATAGGTGGCCCTGCTGGCCTCCACGGCGGCCAGCTGTGCCGGATCCGTGGTGTACACCGCGCTGCGGTACTGCGTACCCACGTCGTTGCCCTGACGCATGCCCTGCGTGGGGTTGTGGTTCTCCCAGAACACCTTCAGCAGCTGCTCGTAACTCACCTTCGCCGGGTCGAACGCCACCAGCACCACCTCGGCGTGGCCGGTGCGGCCGCTGCACGCTTCCTCGTACGTGGCGTTGGGCGTGAAGCCACCGGCGTAGCCCACCGCAGTGGAGTACACGCCCTCGGTCTGCCAGAACTTGCGCTCGGCGCCCCAGAAGCAGCCCATCCCGAACACCGCGATCTGTGTGCCGTCCGGCCACGGGGCCGTCAGCGGAGTGCCGAGCACGAAGTGCTGCTCGGGGACGGGCATCGTCTGGTCGGTGCGGCCGGGAAGAGCGGCGTCGGCGGTGACCATCTCGGACTTGTGGCGAAAGATCATGTGCCAAGGCTACGAGGCAGTTGCGAAACGTGCCAGAGCGAGCTGATGAACGATCACGAAACCGGCGCTCGTGGCCGCCGTCGTGCGCTCAACCGATCGTCGAGTTGGTCACCTGCGGCGCACCACGGCCGAGAAAGAAGATGCCGGGGTAGCCGGCTGTCTCGAACCTGCGGCTGAGGTTGTCGTGCAGCACCGATTGCGTGATGCGCAGCTCGCCGGTGCGATCGTTCGAGACGAAGAAGATCGCTCCGCCGCCTTCGTTGGCGGCGTTGTCGCGCACGGTGCTGCCGGCCAGATCCAGCGTGAACCGGTTGCCGTCGAGGTAGATGGCGCCACCGCTGCCACCACCGGGAGTGCCGCCGCGAGCAGGGTTGGCGCCGTTGCCGATGGCGTTGTTGTGCGTGAACACGCTGTTGTAGATCTGCCACGACACCCCGATGCTCGAGATGGCTGCACCGTTGGAGCACGTGTTGCCGGCGGCCTCGCTGCCACCGAACGTACTGTTCGCGACGATCACCGGTAGGCCCTCGAACTGGCTGAGCACGCGCAGGGCGCCGCCACCCAGGTCGGGCCCGCTGGCGTCGCAGCGATTGGCCGTGAAGACGCTGTCGATCACCTTCACACGGCCACCCCGAACGAAGACGGCACCGCCGCCACCGCCTTCGCGCAGGTCACCGGAGCTGTTGCCGCGAGTGAAGTGCAGGCGCTGGATGGTGAGCGCCGGCTGGTCCTGGTTCTGGCAGTGCGAGGTGACCCAGATCTGGGCCTGGTCGCAGGTGTTCATGTACAGGATGCGGCGCTGGTCGGCGCCGTCGAGCGTGACCTTGCCGCCGCCGTCGAGCACCACGAGGCGCGAGGTGTTGACCACCTTGGCGGTGTGCGTCATCACGATCGTCACGGGGGCCGGCCCGCAGTCGAACGTGATCACTCCTCCGAGCGCAACCGCCGCGACCACGGCCTGCGACGTGCAGCTCGCGGGTGTGCCGGTGCCGATCACGCGGTCGGGCTGCGAAGTGTCGACCGGCAACGCATCACCGGGCAACTGCACCCCTGCGGGGGTCGCCGGTGTCGTCGTCGCCGGTGTGGTCGGTGGCGCCACGCGCACCGCCGGTCGGCTCGCTGCAGCCGCCTCACCGATGCGGGTGGAAGGCACCGCCATCCGCGCGCCGGCGCCGATGGCCGGTTCGGCGGCACCGGTGGGCACCGCCAGGCAGCCGAACAGGATCAGCGTCAGCACGGTGGTCGCTCGAACCCTCACGGCTGCAGTCTCGCGGACTCTCCACTGCCGCCGGGCGCGGCCGGTGTCGGCGACGACGCGGTAACTTGAGCACTCGTGTTGCACCCTTCCGTCACCATCCGAACCTTCGCCGCTCACGACGTCGAGCCGGTGCTGGCGTTGAACAACGCGAGCGTGCCCGAGCTCAACGAGCTCGACGCAGCGGAGGTCGCTCGGCTCGCCGCGCTGGCCGAGGCCGCGCTGGTGGCGGAGGTCGACGGGTCGTTCGCCGGCTTCTGCTGGGTGATCGGGCCTGCGCAGCCGTACGCCAGCCTCAACTACGGCTGGTTCAGCCGGCAGTACGACGAGTTCGTCTACCTCGACCGCATCGCCGTGCACCCCCACTTCCGTCGCTACGGCATCGGCCGCGCGTTCTACGACACGTTGGTGGTGCAGTTCAGCGGGTCGTGGCCGGTGCTGCTCTGCGAGGTCAACGTGCGCCCGCGCAACGATGCCTCGCTGCACTTTCACCACTCGATCGGGTTTCGCGAGGTCGGCCAGCAAGACACCGATGGCGGCGCCAAGACGGTGAGCCTGTTGGCGCTGCCGCTCACCGAGCCCTGACCGCGGTCACCCTCGAACACGCCTGATTCCGCATCTACAGTGGGTGGCATGCGACTGGCCGCCGTGCAGCACGACATCATCTGGAACGACCGTCAGGCCAACTTCGCCCGCCTGGCGCCGATGATCGCCGCCGCGGTCGCGGGTGGTGCGCGACTGGTGCTGCTCACCGAGACGTTCTCCACCGGGTTCGCGGTCGATGATCCGCAGCTCGCCGAACCAGAGGGCGGGCCGTCGTCGCAGTTCCTCGCCGAGCAGGCGGCGCTGCACGGCGTGTGGGTGTGCGGCAGCTGCCCGGAGGTGCCTGCCGGCACCGACCCCGCCGACACGCGACCGGCCAACAGCTTCGTGCTCGCCGGCCCCGACGGCACGATGCACCGCTACCACAAGATCCACCCGTTCACGTTCGGTGGCGAGGATCGTCACTTCCGCCCCGGCTCGGGGTTCGTGCAGGTGGAGATCGACGGCGTGCGCATCAGTCTGTTCGTGTGCTACGACCTGCGCTTCGCCGACGAGTTCTGGGGGCTCGCTCCCACCACCGATCTGTATCTCGTGCCGGCCAACTGGCCCGAGCCGCGGCGGTCGCACTGGATGGCGTTGCTGCAAGCCAGAGCGATCGAGAACCAGGCGTACGTGGTGGGCTGCAACCGAGTGGGCGAGGGAGGCGGCTTGACCTACGTGGGCGACAGTCGCATCGTCGACCCGCTCGGCGAGCTGCTGGCCACGGGTTCGCAGGGTGAGACCATCCTCTTCGCCGACATCGAGCCGGCCACGGTGGCCGCCGTGCGCGACCGCTTCCGCTTCCTTCCCGACCGCCGCTGAGCCAGCACTGCGCGGTCGCGTCCTGCCGGCTCAGCCGAGCGTGCGGAGGCGGGCCACTGCTTGGTCGAGCACATCGAGGCGCTTGCAGAACGCGAACCGCACCAGGTGGCGACCGGCGGCCTTGTTGGCGTAGAGCACCTCGTTGGGGATGGCCACGACCCGGCAGTGCCCCGGCAACGCACGGCAGAACGCCATGCCGTCGCCGTCGGGCTGCAACGGGCGGATGTCGACCGTGACGAAGTAGGTGCCGCTGGTGGGGTAGACGGTGAAGCCGGCCTGCACCAGGCCCGGTAGCAAGCGATCGCGCTTGGCCTGCAGGTCGGTGGCGATGCCGTGGAAGAACGAGTCGGGCAGGCCCAGGCCCAGCGCAATGGCGGGCTGGAACGGCCCACCGGCGACGTAGGTGAGGAACTGTTTGGCGGTGCGCGCCGCCTGCACCAGCGGCGCGGGCCCGCACAGCCAACCCACCTTCCAGCCGGTGGTGTTGAACGTCTTGCCGCCGCTGGAGATGCTGAGCGTGCGCTCACGCATGCCCGGCAGCGACGCCATGGCGATGTGCTGCGCGCCGTCGAACACGAGGTGCTCGTAGACCTCGTCGGTGACCACCACCAGGTCGTGCTCGATGGCGAGATCGGCGATGCACTGCATCTCCTCCATCGTGAACACGCGCCCGGTGGGGTTGTGCGGTGTGTTGACCAGGATGAGCTTGGTCTTGGCGGTGATCGCGGCGCGCAGTTCGTCGGGATCGAACGCATACTCCGGCGGTCGCAGCAGCACCGGCTTGGGCACCGCCCCCGCCAGTGCGATGCACGGTGCGTAGCTGTCGAACATGGGGTCGAACACCACCACCTCATCGCCCGTGTCGAGCATGCCCAGCAGCGCGCCGGCGAGCGCTTCGGTGGCGCCGACGGTGACCAGCACCTCGCGGTCGGGGTCGTAGGTGAGCCCGTAGAAGCGTTGCTGGTGCGCGGCGATGGCCTGGCGCAGCACCGGCATGCCCGGCCCCGGGGGGTACTGGTTGAGGCCACCGTTGATCGCTGCGATCGCCGCGTCGAGCACCTCGCGGGGGCCGTCGGTGTCGGGGAAGCCCTGGCCGAGGTTGATGCTGCCGGTGCTGACCGCCAGCGCCGACATCTCGGCGAAGATCGTGGTGCCGAAGCCCTGCAGCTTGGCGGTGAGGTACGGCTCTCGTTGCGACGGCACGGGCGCCAGGCTACGGCACCGCGCCGTGGGTGGGTCAGCCGGGTGGGCCGACTGCGCCGGCGCGCCAGAACGCGTCGGGGTACACCAGTTGGCCGGTCACGCCGGGGCGATGAGCGGGCAGCGTGTACACCATGAACGCGGCGGCCGGAATGCGTGCCGAGGGGGCGACGAAGCCGAGCGGGCCGGCCTGGCGGAACCCGAATCGCGGGTAGTAGCTCGGGTGGCCCTCCAGGAACACGAGCGGCTCGTGACGGGCCGCCAGCGCGGCGAGTGCGGTGCGGATCATCTGGCCGCCGATGCCGGTGCGTTGCAGATCGGGCCGAACGCCGATCGGGCTGAGCACCAGCACATCGAGCACACCGCTCGACGTGTCGAGGAACGCGTGGCTGAACAGCACCTGCCCCACCAGCTCGCCGCTGTGTTCGGCGACGAACGACAGGTCGTGCTCCCATGCCCACGAGTCGTGCAGCAGGTTCAGCAACAGGCGAATCTGCGCGTCGTCGCCGAAGGCCGCGACCGAGAGCTCGCGCATTGCCTCGAACTCGTCGGGTCGCATCACTCGCACGATCGTGTCCATCGGCGCGACGGTACCCGTGCCGCGAGCGACAGCTGCCCCGAATTGCGCCGGCACGCGAGTCAGTCGAGCAGGTTCTCGGGGCCGAAGCTGTGCGGCAGCAGGCCGGCCAAGGTGAACGTGGCCCGGAGGCCTTCCGGGCCGCACGAGTAGATGGGCGTGTCGAGCGCCGCGAACTCGCGGATCTTCTGACGGCAGCCGCCGCAGCACGTGCCGATCAGCTCGCCGTTGCTGATGGTGAGCACTTCCACGATCTGGCGTTCGCCGGCGGTGACCATCGCCGCGATGGCGCTGGCCTCGGCGCACCACCCTTGCGGGTAGGCGGCGTTCTCCACGTTGCAGCCGGCGTAGACCCGGCCACTCCCGCCGCGCACGGCAGCGCCGACCGGGTAGTGGCTGTACGGCGAATGCGCGTTGCCGTGGGCCACGAGCGCCGCGTCGAACATCTCCTGCAGGGCCGGCGTCATGTCATGAGGCTAACCGCGCCCGTTTTGTGTCAAGACACCCAACTCACAGCCCAGCTCAGCGCCCGACAGCCTTTACGTACAGCTGGGTTGCGGGTCAGATGGGGAGCGTGGTCTCGTCGACGATGCGGACCTGCCAGCCGTCACGCACCGTCACGCTCCACTCGTTGGTGATCCAGATCTGCGCGCCCGGCAGCATCAACGCCCCCTCGGGCGGGTCGCCGAGCACGGGCTCGATGCGAGTGATCGAGCCGTTCACGATCTCGATGCGATGCACTCCGACACCACTCTGGAGCAGGTGGTCGTCGAGGCCGACGTTCGCGAAGAGCTCCACCGAGTACAGCTCGCCGTCGTGCCCTTCGAACACGACCAAGCGTGTGCCCTCGTCGCCGAGCGACGGAGCCAGCGTCACGTCGGCGGTGCCGAACGCGACCGCCACATCGCCGGCCGGCAACCAGCCGGCGAGGTACAGGTTCACGGCCAGCGTGCCGGGAGCGTCGCGTCGTAAGGGGTCGGCTGCGCGTGCCGCGGCGCTGTTGCTCATCACGTCGAGCCCGCTGCGGTAGTTGCCGGCGTCGTCGGTGCCGCTGTGCACCCAACCCAACGTGTGGCCGATCTCGTGCTCGACCAGGTCCATCGGCGGCCGATCGCCCCAGTCGGGGTGGAAGTCGCTGGCCCCCACGTACGCGGCTCGCCGCGTCGACCCCACAGCACACGGCGCGGCGGGTGGGCACGGCTGGCCACCGGTGCCGAAGCCCCCGGCCTGGTCGGCTCCGTGTTCGGCGTCGGCGACGACGAGCACGGCCTCAGCGGCCGGGCCGGCACCGGCGATGGCGGCATCGACGCAGGCCTGCGGCTGATCGTCGCGGCCGATCGTGACCTCACCCCCGGCAGTGAACACTGGGCGGTACTTGCCGTGCGACAGTGCGTCGAAGTACGCGGGCACCGATGCCGCGACCACCGCTGTCACCGCCGCCGGCGTCAGCGGCAGCCGAAGCGGCAGCCCGCCGTAGATCGACGCCGTCGCGTCGGCCGGTACGTGGCAGATCCACACCTCGAACGGGTCGTCGCCCTCGGTGCGCCGTCCGCCCGCGGATGGCGAGTCGCGCAGCAGGGCCAGCACGCCGTCGGCCAGCGACGCGCCGGTGGCACCGCCGGCGCTGCACGAGCCGGCCGCTGCCACGGCGGTGGCGAATCCGACCACCTTTGCCGCCGACCATCGCCACGTCACGACGTACACGCTAGGTGTGGCTGGGCGCGTGCCGCGTGACAGCATGTGCCCATGCGTGCGTCCCCTCTTCGGCAACGACTGCTCGGCAACCCTGTGTCGCGCACCCTCCTCTCGCTCTGGGCATGGCTGATGATCGGTGTCGTGGTCATCGTCTGGGTGCCGCTCACGTTCATCGTGTTCGTGTTCACCGCGCCGTTCGACAAGGGTCGGTACCGCGCCGGCTGGATGTTCCGCCGCTTGTGCGTGGTGCACACCTGGCTCAACCCGTTGTGGAGCTTTCGTACCAGCGGTCTCGAAGTCAAGGACCCGCGTCGGCCGTACGTGGTCGTCGCCAACCACGAGAGCTTTGCCGACATGTTGCTCATCTCGCACCTGCCGTGGGAGATGAAGTGGCTCGCCAAGGAGACGTGGTTCAAGTTTCCGCTCGTCGGCTGGTTGATGGTGATGGCGGGCGACATCAAGATCATCCGTGGCAACAAGCAGAGCATCATCACTGCGATGAAGGGGTGTCACGACCGCCTCGACAAGAAGGTCAGCGTGATGCTCTTCCCCGAGGGCACCCGAACGCGCGACGGCGAGATGGGCGAGTTCAAGGACGGGGCGTTCCGGCTCGCGATCGAGACCGGCTGCCCCATCCTGCCGTTGGTGGTGAACGGCACGCGCGAGGCGATTCGCCCGGGCGATTGGCGGTGGAACGTCACCAACGCAGAGGTGCGTGTGCTGCAGCCGATCGAGACCACCGGCCTCACCAAGGACTCGGTCGGCGAGCTACGCGACCGCGTGCGCACCATCATCGCCGACGAGCTCGCTGTGATGAGGGCCTGAAGTTGCCCCGTCTGTTCGCCAGCGACGACGATCGAGACCTGGTGCGCGCCGAGCGCGACGTGCGTGCCGCGTTCACCGGCCTCGACCTCGACCTCACCTCGCTCGCCGCGGTCTCGAACATCTTTCGCGCCGCCACCGCCGTGCGCAACCACATGGAGAGCGGGGTGCTCGAGCGGCACGAGCTGAGCTGGAGCGCCTTCACCACGCTGTTCGTGTTGCGTGTGTGGGGCGAGATGGATGCGCGCTCGCTGGCGTACGAGGCGGGCGTCACTGCCGCCACGCTGACGGGCGTGATGAAGACGCTGGAGGCGCGCCAACTGCTGCGTCGCAAGAACGATCGCGCCGATGGCCGCAGGGTGCTGGTGGGTCTGTCGGTGAAGGGCCGCAAGGTGGTCGACGAGATCATGCCCGCGTTCAACCGCCACGAAGGCTTGGTCACGCAGGCGCTCACCGAGGAAGAGCAGATCGACTTGGCGCACGCCTTGCGCACCATCCTGCGCACTGTCGAAGCCATCGACCTGTAGCCCTCCGGCGCACTTGCCGCCTGCCACCGTTCCACCCAATAGGAGAGTCACTCATGGATCTGCAGCCCGTTGCCGCCGGCTTCGATGCGACGCGACTCGATCGCATCGCCGCTCACCTCGACAGTCGGTACGTCCAGCCCGGCAAGATCGCCGGTTGCCAGGTGGCGGTCGGCCGCCGAGGCCATTTGGCGTACAGCGCGTCGTTGGGCCAGCGCGACCGCGAACGCGGCGTGGCGATGGGCGACGACACGATCTTTCGCATCTACTCGATGACCAAGCCGATCACGTCGATCGCGCTGATGCAGCTGTTCGAGCAGGGCCTTTTCCAGCTCGACGATGCCGTGGCGCGCTTCTTCCCTTCGTGGCGCGATCATCGTGTGTGGGTCTCGGGCCTCGGCAGTGAGATGGTCACGGAGCCGGCGCACCGCCCGGTCTCGTTCCGCGACCTGCTCACCCACACCAGCGGCATCACCTACGGGGGCGTGCTCCCCGGCATGGGCGACC
Organism: Acidimicrobiaceae bacterium; assembly: GCA_016722025.1. Lineage (GTDB taxonomy): Bacteria > Actinomycetota > Acidimicrobiia > Acidimicrobiales > Ilumatobacteraceae > UBA668. Next base: position 257,095 of record JADKGZ010000003.1, on the reverse strand, counting down.
AGCACCCGATCGACGCGCTGTACCGCGAGCAGCAGATCCGCAGTGCAGGGGTGCCGCTCACGATGCCCGAGTTCATGGAGAAGTTGGCGCGCGTGCCGCTGCGCTTCCAGCCCGGCACCGCCTACATGTACTCACTGGCCACCGATGTGTGCGGTGCGTTGGTGGAGCACCTCTCCGGGGTGCCGTTCGCCGAGTACCTGCAGCGCCACATCCTGGGGCCGTTGGGCATGGCCGACACGTCGTTCCAGGTCGCCGCCGACAAGCTGCCCCGCTTCGCGGCCAACTATGCCCGCAAACCGGACAAGACCACCACCCTGCTCGACGATCCGGCCACCAGTTCGTTCACCCGCCCGCCGGCGTTCGTGTCGGGTGGCGGTGGCCTCACCGGCACGGTCGCCGACTACATCCGCTTCTGTGAGATGTTGCGCCGCGGCGGCGAGCTCGACGGCCGGCGCATCATCGGGCCGCGCACGCTCGACCTGATGCGCATGAACCACCTACCCGGTGGCAAGGACCTCGCCGCGCTCGATGTCGACCTGCTCACGCTGTACGGCAACGTCGGTGTCGGGTTCGGGCTGGGGTTCGCCTCCACCATCGACCAGGTGGCCACCGGCGCGCTGGCTCGCGGCGACTACTACTGGGGTGGCGCCGCCTCCACCGTGTTCTGGGTGGACCCGATCGAGGACCTGTGGGTGGTGTTCATGACCCAGTTGATGCCGTCGGTCTCGTTCGACTTCCGCGGCCAGCTGCGCAGCCTCGTCTACAGCGCCATCGTCGACTGAGCCCACTGAAATTCCAACCACCAGACGGTGTCAAACTGATACCATCGGCGGCATGGCGATGACACTGCGATTGACCGATGACGAGCAGGCAGCGCTGCGTGCTCGCGCCGCCGCCGAGGGCATCTCGATGCAGGATGCGGCGCGCCGGGCCGTTCGCGAGTTCGTGGAGCGGGGCGCTCATCGAGGCCGAGTCGCGGTTGCCGCTGATCGCGTGCTCGACGCACACGCTGACGCGCTCGAACGTCTCGGGCGATGAACCCTGACGTCGAGTTCCTCGACCTCGATGACGTCCTTGATCTCATCCGCAGGTTGCTCGGCGACCCGCCGCCGATACAAGACATCGGACTCTTGGGTTCCGCCGTGGCGCGACCGCAGACCGCCGTGTTCGGGCAGGATGCCTATCCCGACATCTGGTCGAAGGCGGCCGCTCTGCTGCAATCGATCGACAACAACCATGCACTCATCGACGGCAACAAGCGTCTCGGCTGGCTGGCCACTGCCGTGTTCTTGGAGATCAACGGGGTCAGTGTGATCCACGTGTCGAACGATGACATCTATCAGTTCGTGATCGATGTCGCTGCCAACAACCCGTCGTTCGAACACATCGCTGCCGCGCTGCGGGCGTTGGTGACGGGCGCGTCCCGAGACTGAGTCGGTGCACGCTGGTCAGGCCCGCGCGGCGGCCTCGCGCACCAGCCAGACGAAGGCGGGGTCGATCACGTCGCTCAGCATCTCCGGGTGCCACTGCACGGCGAACACCTCGGGGCGGCCCTGCACCTCGAAGGCCTCCACCACGCCGTCCTCGGCGGTGCCGGTGACGACGACGCCCGCGCCGGGGCGGCCGACGGCTTGGTGGTGCAGGCTGTTGGTGGGCAGCATGCCGGCATCGAGTTGATCGCTGTAGATCTGCTCGGCGCGGCTGCCGGCGGCAACTCGCACGGTGTGGCAGCGCTCGCTGCGTGGCACGTGCCAGAGCGCATGCGTCGGCGCCTCGTCGAGGTGCTGCACCAGGGTGCCGCCGAGCGCGATGTTCAGCAGTTGCGCGCCGCGGCACACGCACAGCATCGGGATGCGCGCATCGAGCGCAGCGCGGATGAGCGCCAGCTCCCAGTCGTCGCGACCGCGCTCCACCTTGCCCAGCTCGGGGTGCGGTTCTTCGCCGTACAGCTCGGGGTCGGGGTCGGCGCCGCCGGTCATCACCAGGCCGTCGAGGCGTTGCACGATCTGCACCGGATCGGTGTTGCGGGTGAGCTGCACGGGCAGCGCGCCGGCCTTCTCCAGCACCTTCGGGTATTCGCTGAGGTGCACGTCGACCTCCTCGCCGTGCAGCGCGGTGTAGTCGAACAAGGGGATCGACTCCGCCGGCCAACGGCGCCCCGACAACCCGATCAGCGGCGGTCTGCGACTCGTGCTCAAGCCCACTCCACCCTCACGCCCACGACACTTGCACCGGCAAGCGCTTCATGCCGCAGATGAAGTTGCTGCGCAGCCGTTCGACCGGGCCGGCGAGCTGCACGCTCTTCAGCAGTGGCAACAGCTCCTGGAACAGCAGCTTGATCTCCATGCGGGCCAGTTGTGCACCGAGGCACAGGTGCGGGCTGCGCAGGTTGAACGCGACGTGATCGTTGGGCCAGCGATGGATGTCGAACGTGAACGGGTCGGCGAACTGGCGCTCGTCGTAGTCGGCCGAGGCGAACCAGGTGAGCACCTTGTCGCCCTGCTTGATCAGCTTGCCGCCGAGCTCGACGTCTTGCGTGGCGGTACGGCGGAAGTGCATCGTGACGGAGCTCCAGCGCAGCACCTCCTCCACCGCACGATCGACCACGTCGTCGTCGCGGTCGATGCACGCCTGGCGCAGCTCCTGGAAGGTTTCGGGCCGCTCGGCCAATGCCCTCAACCCGGCGGCCATCGTGTACCGGCTGGTGTCGTTGCCGGCACTGATCATCAACACGAAGAGGTTCTTGTACTGCAGGTCGGTGAGGCACTCACCGTCGATGGTGGGCGCGAGCAGCGCGGAGATGAGGTCGTGGCCGGGACACTGGCGACGCTGCTCGGCCTGCTGCTCCGCGTAGTCGTACAGCTCGAGCGCGGCCGGCGAACGGAACGGGATGTGCTTGAACTGGTCGGTGTCGGTGAAGCCGACCGCGTAGTCGGTCATCTCCGGGTCGAGGTTGCCCAGCAGCGCGTCACCTTGCTTCACCAGCCAGTCGCCGTCGCTGTCGGGCACGCCCAGCATGCGGCCGAGCATGCGCATCGGCAGCTGCTTGGCGATCAGCTCGGTGTAGTCGAACCGGTCGCCCACCTCGCGAGCCTCCAGCACCACGCTGCGGGCCAGGTCGCGGATGCCGTCCTCGTAGCCGTAGACCTCGCGACGGCTGAACGGCTTGCTGACCAGGCGGCGGTAACGAGTGTGCTCCGGCGGGTCGTACTCCAGCATGTTGCGGCGCAGGTCGAAGTCGTCGCCCTCGATCTCTTCCAGCGTCACGCCCTGCGCGCTGGAGAACAGCTCGACGTGCTGGCTCACGTACAGCAGGTCGGCGTACCGGGTGACGGCCCAGAAGCCCTTGCCACCATCGTGCTCGGGCCACCAGCTGATCGGGTCGTGGTCGCGCAACCGCTTGAAGGTGGCGTGCGGAAACCCGTTGAGGTACGAGTCGGGGTCGACGATGTCGAGATCGTCGGGGCCGAGGTCGAGGTTGCCATCGCTGTCGTGGTTGGGTGCCGAGCTCACAGTGTTCTCCCTCCGGCGAACGTGGTTGCCACGCTGCGCCAGTAGCCGCCGATGATCTCGCGCACTTCCAGGCGGGCCACCTCCTCCACCGGGCTGGGCAGCAGCTCCAGCTCGGCGTCGCCGCGCCAGGCCTGACCCAGCTCGACATCCCGGCCGCTCATGGTGACCAACTCGCTGTAGCTGTCGCTGCCGTCGCCCTCGATGCGCGGCATGTACCGCGAATGGATCATCGGGTGGCCGTTGACGAACCCGTTGCCGGCGCTCGGCTCGCGCAACGTGACGCGAGCGTTGACGATGCGGCGGTCGTAGTAACCCACCGTGCCCGCGAAGCGACCGCCGGGCGCCACCCGCGGGCCGGCCTTGCCCAGCGTGACGGGGCGGGTCTGCCAGATGCTGCCCAGCTTCTTCGGGTAGCCCTGGAAGTGGCCGCGCACAAGCGCGAACTCCTTGTCGACCCAGATGAACGCGCACCGGCTGTAGATGGTGCCCTGGTACATGCAGCGGATGACGATGAAGGCCTCCTTGTACTGCGAGCGCACCGGGTCGTCGAGCTCGCTGAGGTCGTCGCCGCAGCTCTGCCAGTCGGCGAAGATCATCGCGACCGCGCCCGGGTCCTGGTCGTCGGGCACGAGCGTGAGCGGCTCGGGCAGCAGCTCGGCCACCCGCGACGGGTCGGTGCGATACTCCACCGTCAGCAGGTCGCCGCTGTAGTGCCACGGCATGTGCGGCAGGATCGACGCCCCGCCCGATTCGGTGCGAGGAAAGATGAAGCCGTTCATGTGCGTCATGGTCGGCCACTATAGTTTGGCCCCAAAGCACTTCTGACCGTCGAGCGGCGTCCCGGGAGTTCCGGACGACATTCGTCTCGGCCACCGAGACGAATGCCGTGCAGAACCTGCGCATCAGGCGACACGAAGGATCGGTCATCGCGACCCTGCGCGTCGCAATCACGCCACCGGGGAAGCCGGGCGCTACGTGCCGATCCAGACGGGCCACTGCTCGGCGCGCGGCGACGCACCGTCGGCGGTGAGGCGGCGATCGCCACTGCCGTCGGCGCCGATGATGTGCACGCGGGTGTCGCCTGCCGGGCCCGACACGTAGACGAGCTCAGTGCCGTCGGGCGACCACGAGGGTTGATAGGCGGCCTCGGCGCCCTCGCCGGAGAACAGCGGTTGCTGGTTCGAGCCGTCGACCGTCATCATCCACAACGCGCCGTCGCGTGACGAGCGGAAGGCGATGCGGCTGCCATCGGGCGACCATGCCGGCTGGTAGTCGTCCGCGGCGTCGGTGGTGAGGCGAGTGAGCCCGCTGCCGTCGAGACCGACCGCGTACACATCGATGTTGCCGCTGCTGTCGGTGGCCCCGAACACCAGACGAGTGCCGTCGGGCGACCAGCTCGGTCGACCTGGTGTGACGGTGAGATCCAGCGCGACCTGGGTGACGACGATGCTCTGGGAGCCCGGAAGCCCGTAGAAGTCGGTCGTGGTCGGGATGTCGAACTCGGGGTCGGCCGGGTCGACCAGGAACAGCCCGTCGGCCGAGGCGAACGCGATCGTGGAGCCATCGGGTGACCAGCTGGGATTCGAGGGCATCTCGATCGTCACCGGATCCGACGCGGTGCCCAGCGACAGACCGGAGAGGACCGTCTCGATGGTGCCATCACAACGCACCACGTAGAGGGCGTCGGCATCCTGGGAGGCCGCGATGGCTGCCCGGGTGCCGTCGGGCGACCACGACGGCTCACCGGTGCCGAGGTACTCGTCGCCGCCGAACAGCACCGAGTCGTTGCTGCCGTCGGGCAGGATCACGTGCACCGCCTGCAGATCGCCACCCGTGGCGCCCGCACCCGGAAGGCTCAGCGCATAGGCGATGCGGCCGGCCGGCGAGGGTGGGCACATCGGCCCGGTCGGCACGACCGGCTCCGTGACGACCGGCTCCGTGGCGACCGGTGGGGCGGTCGACTCGGTGGATGATGACGTGGCGGTGGTGCTCGTGGTCACCGACGCGGTGGAGGCTGTCGGTTGATCGGTGAGCAAGGGAGTCGACGAGCCGTCGCTGGAGCACGCCGCCAGCAGCAGCATCGCGACAACGCCGACGGATGCGACCCGCGACGACCGTGCCCTCGACGACCGTGCCCTCGACGACGTGCCTCGACGACCGTGCCCTCGACGACCGTGCCCTGCATGACGAGGCCGCGGCCGTGTTGCTACCACCCGTTCCCATGTCGTTCACGGTACGCGCGCCGGCTCGGCGAGCGACAGGGCCGATCGGTGGTTGTCATCCGGATTCGCCGGACCTCGCACGGTCGATGGGTCGTGGGGCGAGCACACCGCGGGTCGCATGTAGTTTGGTGCCAAACGAACGCGCTCTCGACGGGCGCCTCCAAGGGAGTTTCGATGGCCGACATCAGAAGGATCTTGCTCGATGGGTACCCCACGGTCATGGTGCGCGACGCCGACGTGCTGGTGGCACGCGACGGCCGCACCATCGGAGTCGACGAGGCGGTGCACCTGTCGCCGGTGGAACCCACCAAGATCATCTGCTGCCATCTCAACCACGTCTCGCGGGTGCTCGAGTTCGGCGTCTCGCTGCCGCCGGCGCCCACCTACTTCCACAAGCCGATCAGCGCGCTCAACGCACATGGTGCCGCGGTCGTGCGCCCGAGCAACTGCAAGTGGCTGAACTTCGAAGGCGAGGTGGCCATCGTCATCGGCCGTACCTGTCGCAACGTCAGTCTGGCCGAGGCGGGTGACTACATCGCCGGCTACACCGTGGCCAACGACTACGGCCTGCACGACTTCCGCGACACCGACAGCGGCAGCATGCTGCGCGTGAAGGGCGCCGACACGCTGTGCCCGCTGGGCCCGGGCCTCATCACCGACTGGGACTTCCACGGCAAGCGCATCCGCACGCTGGTGAACGGCCAGGTGAAGCAGGACGGCAGCACCGACGAGATGGCCTGGGACATGCACTACCTGGTTGCCGACATCGCCCGCCTGATCACGCTCGTACCCGGCGATGTCATCCTCTCCGGCACCCCGGCCATCAGCCGCAGTGTGCAACCCGGCGACGTGGTCACCGTCGAGGTCGAGGGCCTCGGCGCGCTCACCAACCACATCGTCGAAGGCCCCACGCCGGTGAGCGACGAGGTGGGCGCGCAACCCACCGAGACCGAGGAGGTGCTGAGCACCGCGATGGGCGGCGACTGGCCGTTGCGTGGCCAACGGCGACCGCACAACACCGAGCGCAGCGAACTGCCGTTCCCGCGCGTGCACCCGAAGTTGCCGGCCGGCTTCGAGAGCGGCGGCCAGCGATGAGCCCGTTCGTCGGCGGCAACCGCGTCGACGTCGGTGGCGTCTCCGTCAGCACCGATCACTACATCGGCGGCGAGCGCGTCGCCTCGCCGTTCACGTTCGAGGATCGCTCGCCGCTCGATTGGTCGGTGCTGCTGGCCGACGTGTCGCGCGGCGACGCGCAGACGGCTCACCTGGCGGTGCAGGCGGCGCACGACGCGTTCCCCGCGTGGGCCGCGCTCGGTGCGGCCGGGCGGGCGGAGATCATGCATCGTCTCGCCGACCTGATCGACGAGCACGTGCCGTCACTGGCCGCTGTCGAGTGCCTCGACATGGCGATGCTGGAGGAGAGCCTGCGCCTGCGCGTGCTGGCCCGCGGCGCCCGCAACTTCCGCGCCTACGCCGACCTGGCGCGCGACTACGAGGAGCGGGTGTGGTCGTCGAACGGCACCGCCAACCGTGTCATCCGCATGCCCGCCGGGCCCACCGCGGTGATCACCCCGTGGAACGCGCCGTTCATGCTGAGCACCTGGAAGTGCGCGCCGGCGCTCGCTGCGGGCAACACCGTCGTGCTCAAGCCTGCCGAGTGGAGCCCGCTGTCGTGCAGCCTGCTGGCCGATCTGGCCCACGCGGCCGGAGTGCCGGCGGGCGTGTTCAACGTGGTGCAGGGCATCGGCGAGGAAGTGGGCGCCGCACTGGTGCACGACCCGCGGCTGACGCGCATCAGCTTCACCGGTTCGCCGGAGACGGCGCGCCACATCGGAGTGGCAGCGGCGAAGAACATCGTGCCGTTCACCGCCGAACTGGGCGGCAAGGGTCCGTTCGTGGTCTTCGCGGACTGCAACCTGGAAGCAGCGGCACGCAAGGCGGCCGGCCAGTTCGACGACAGTGGCCAGGTGTGCCTCGCCGGCACACGGCTGCTCGTCGAGGCACGCGTGCGCGACGAGTTCCTGCGCATGTTCCACTCCTTCGCCGACCAGCACGTGCTGGGCGACTCACGCGAGGCGGCCACCACCATCAGCCCGATGATCCATCCCGATCACGTGGCCAGCGTGGCCGGTTTCGTCGATCGCGCACGTGCACACGGCGACACCATCCTGCGCGGCGGCACTCGGTCGCCGCTCGGTGGCGCCGACGGCCTGTGGTACGAACCGACGCTCATCGAGCCGGCGTCCAACGACAGCGAGGTGGTGCAGAGCGAGATCTTCGGCCCGGTGCTCACGTTCCAGACGTTCACCGACGAAGCCGATGCGATCCGGCTGGCCAACAGCACCGCCTACGGCCTCAGCGCCATCGTGTACACCGGCTCGCAGCCCCGCGCCGAGCGTATGGGTCGTGCGGTGCGCGCCGGCACCGTGTGGACCAACTGCTTCCTCGTGCGCGACCTCACCGCCCCCTTCGGTGGCTGCGGCATCAGCGGCATCGGGCGCGAAGGCGGCGACTACGCCCTCGACTTCTACAGCGACCTGAAGATGTTCCAGGTCTTGGAAGGCACCACCGCCTGACCGAGGCGACCCTGTCGATCAGGGTGTCGTTGATCAGCAGGGTGTCTTTGGTCAGCAGGTGGTCTTTGATCAGCAGGGTGTCGTTGATCAGCAGGGTGTCAACGACTCGACCGCAGGGTCGAGGGCCGCCGGACCGCCGAACAGCGCAAGGTTGGTGGTGCCCAGCCTGGTGATGGTGGTGCGCACGGCCGCCGGCACGCAGGTGCCCGGCACCAGCATCAGCGGCGAGGGCGGCGCCAGCGCCGAGAAGGGCGTGGCGGTGAGCGCATCGGGGAATGCGCCGGAGGTTGCCAACGACACCCAGGTGGAGCTGGTCATGTACGACCACACCTCGGCGGAACGCACCGACGCGTCGGGGTCGTTGAACTGCTCGACCGTGGCGATGCCCTGCAGGTCGGCGAGCAACGCGGCGGAGATGGTGTCGCTGGCCCCGAGCACCGAGATGAAGGCCGGGTTCAACGACTGGATCAGCGCTCGCGAGGCGGCATCGAGCCCACCTTGCCCGTTGACCAGCACGAACGGCTCGTCGTACACGGCCGCCGCTGCAGAGGCGATGAGGGGGTCGCGGAAGTCGGCACCACTGGCGACCCAGATGGCGCGATCGGAGGCGCCGCCGGGCCAGGCCAGGCGCGTGAACAGCTCGGCGGTGGCGTACCGGTTGGCCCCGCCGAGCCTGATGACCGAGGCGCCGGTGGCCGCTGCCAGCTCCGCGACCACGGAGTCGGCGATGGCCACCGGGCCACCGGCGACGTAGATGGTGGTCGGCTGCAAGCGGTCGAGCTGGAAGCGGGTGGACGGCGGGATGGAGGTGGTGCTCACCAGGAGCAGCGGTGCCCCCATCCTGGCGGCTGCGGCACCGGCGGCGAGCGAGTCGGGGAAGTTGACACCGGTGGACACGAAGACGGTGTCGGCGGTGTCCCACAACGCGGCGACGGCCGAACCGGTCTCGTAGCGATCCAACCCGAAGATGCGGGTGACATCCAGGCCGTTGTCGGTGACCGGTGGCCCGCCCAGTGCCAACCCGGTGGCGGACCGCAGCCAGGTGAGACTGCTGGGCACCCACGAGGCCACGGTCTGCGCCGCACACGTGGCGGGGCCGTAGCTGGTGAGGCCCACCAGGGCCATCTGCGCGCCGTTGATCGCATAGATGGGCCCGCCCGAGTCGCCGTTGCAGGCCGACACCCCGGGGGTGTAGATGCACATCGCCGTGGTGGGGTCGAAGACCTGCCCGATGGCCTGGTCGAGCGTGGTGCAGGTGGCGTCGTCGGCCACGGTGGCCGACCCTTGCATCAGCTGCGACGACACCGGCCCACCGCTGACGGTGCGCCCCCAGCCGAGCACCGTTGTGACGGTGCCCGCCTGCCAGGCCCAGGTGTCGGTGTACGTGGCGAGCGGCACGACGTTGTTGCCCAACGAGCTCGCGGTGTCGAGGTGGTAGAGACCGAAGTCGTAACGCAACGCGGCGATGTCGAAGTAGGGGTGAGCGATGCCGGATGCTCCGCCGAGCGACGAGAGACCGCCGACGGTGAGCGCGCCGGCATAGATGGTGGCCCGTGACTCGATGCAGTGGCCGGCGGTGAGCACCCATTCCGGGCTGAGGAAGGTGCCGGTGCACAGTCCGCCGGACTGAGTGATGATCCGCGGCACGAAGTTCTTCCACTGATCGCCGGCGGGGCTGCCGCCGATGACGTAGGGAGTGGCGTTGGCCTCGGGCGGCGACGGCGGATCGGTGTCGCCGGCGGCAGCGTTGGCGCCGCCTGTCATGACGAACAGAGCAACGAAAAGAACGATCCAGCGCCTCACCGAGCCGACACTACACGTCGCTCGCTTGCACGCAAAGGGTGCGGTTGGCCGCGGGCGGTGGTCGCGATGCGTCGTCGCACATGATGCCGAACATGGTGCCGATGCCTGCATCAGCGGGTGCCGAGGTGCTTCACTGAGCAGGTGCTGTCGGATGCGGTCGCTTCGTGAGCGGGCTGGGTGCTCGTATCGCGCTGGTGGTCGGGTCGCTCGCCGCGGGCGGCGCCGGCTGGTTCGCGATGCGGCAACTCGACGCCGAGGAAGCTGCGGGCACGGTGCGTGCCGCGGCGGATCTGTTCGAATGCCCCACCGCCGAACAGGTCGCGTCCGTCGGCCAGGTGCACGCCGGCGACAAGGTGTGGCTGATCGGTGTCACCGACGATCGTTGGGCTGTCATCCGCGACCCGCAGCGACTCGACCGCCCGCTGTGGATGCCCTTGGCCATGGTGGCCACCGACGCCTCGGCCGGCGATCTTCCACAGCTCACCTGCGGCGAGGCGATCGACACGGCATCCACCGAGCCGACGCCGGAGACCGGCGTCACCACCTCCGTGTCGTCCACCACACCGTCCTCGGTGGTGCTCGCCACCACCAGCACCAGCGCCGCCACCACCACGTCCACCAGCACCACGCTCGTCACCGACACCACCCCTCCGATCGTGACGGTCACCACCGACCGGGCGTTCCTGTACGTCGTGTCGGGTGTTGCCCCATGCGTTGCGGAGGAGTCGCTGGAGGTCACGATCGTCGTCGCCGACCCCACCGTGCCGATCACCATTCGCTCGATCGTCGCCACCTGGTCCGCGGCCGGTGGTGTGCAGACCGCCAACCTGGTGCCGGTGGCCGGCAATCGGTTCTCGCTGCAGGTGCTCGCCAACGGGCCCAACGGCGGTGAGACGCCGCTGACGCTCACCGCGACCGGCGCCGACGGCGCGGGCAACGTCGGTACCGGCCAGGTCGTCGTGTCGCTGCGCGACCCGCGCAGCTTCGGATGTGCCGGATGAGCCGCTCGCGCCTTCCCGTCGCGGTGGTGGTGGGTGCACCGCTGGCGATGTTGCTGCTGGGTGCCGGCGTCGGATGGTTCACCCGCGCCGACGCAGACCGACCCGGCGATGGCGACAGTGTCGAGACCGCGGCAACGGTGGTGGGCATCACGCTGCCCGCATCGCTCGATGCTGTTGCTCCTCAGCAGCCGTTGTCGCGGGCGGCCACCGCAGTGGTGGTCGACCCCACCAGCATCATCGGGTTCGTGCCGGCCGATGGCACGAGCGGCGCCATCGCCGTGCCGCCCGGCGCTGCGCTCGACCTGCCGCTCACACCCGGCGGCGCAGCAACCGCGGTCGACCCCGACACCCGCGACCCGTTCACCGTCGCGACTCCCGACGCGGCGCTCCCGCCAGCGCCCACCATCTCGGGCTCACTGCCACCGGTGGCAGCTCCGGCCAGCACGCTGCCCCCGCCCGACGACGTTGCAACCACAGCCACCGTGCCGGCGGGCATCGTGCCGTTCTTCGTCGACCCCTGCACCGCCGACCTCGCGTGTGCCGGGGCACCAGGTGTGGTGCGCGAGGTCGTCAGCGATCGAGCGGCCCGAGTGCTCGAGGCATTGCGCGTCAGCTTCCCCGTGCCAGCGGCCGCCGGGTACGCCGCGCTGTGCGACAGCGTGGAGGCAGGCAACGTGCCCGACGCGATCCTCACTCCGGCCACGCAGGCCAACGGTGGCCGTGCTGGTCAACCAACCGTCCACACTGGCGCTCACCGGAACGTGGGCCGACGGCACGGCACTGCCCAAGACCACGATGGTCACCTCGTCGGCGCACGACGCCGAGTGGCAACGGGCGTGGGATCAAGACGGTGTGCAGCGCAACATCATCGCGTGCATCACGCTGCCACTCGACGATGTGCGGGCGCACGCCGCAGGCGGTGTCGCCGAGCTGCGTGCAGACGTGCTTGCCATCAGCGCCACGGGTCGCGCCGATACCACCGGGCAGTTGGCGCTCGATGTTCCGACCGACGACGACGACCCGTTGTTCGCCGAGCGACTCACCATCAACGACCGCGGCGACCAGCTCGGCGTCGACGGCGTGCTCGTGCCGACGGTGCACGTTCACTACGCCCTGCTGGCCGATACTGCGCTGTTCGCCGATCTCGGCCTCGACCCTGCGGGCGTGCACGTGTATGAACAGCATGCGTTCGTCGAGGGCGCCGACTGCTCGGGCTGGGCCGCCAACCAGCAGGGCCGCGATCGCACCGCCGCCACGCGCTACACCGTCACCAGCGAGCAGCGCACGGTCGCGGGCCGCGTTCGCAACGTCACCATCGTCGACGGCGACGTTTCCCTCGATCGCACGATGCCCAGTGGCTGGCAGGGTCAGTTCTGCGTTCGACTCACGGCCGTCGACGCTCCCCTTGGTGGCGTTGCCAGCACGGTCGGCGACGGCGCGACCCTTGCCTTGCGTGGGGTGTCGCTGCGTGGCCCACGCACCGCCGACTACGCGGTCGGGGTGGCGCTCGACGGCACCGGTTTCCCGGCCGAGTGGCAGTTGCGCACCGAGTGGCGCAGCGAGGCGACGGGCGCGCTGTGTGTGTCCGCGTCGCTGAGCAGCGATGGGTCGGCCGAGCAGCGCGACGCAACCTGCGCCGCCTCCGCACGGGTTGCGCCGGAAGGAATGATCGTCACCCTCACCGCGCGCGACCCTGCCGGAGAGGAACTGCCGTTGATGGCCATTCGGGTGCCGGTCAACACGGCCTACTGCAACCTCGACGACCCGTACGGGTACCTCGCCGATGGCTGCAGCACCGGCTTCTCGCTGCCCCTCGAGCTGCCCCTCGCGGCAGGGCCGGCGCGTGGCGCGCCCGAGTCGGTGCGCGTCGTGCTGCAGGTGAGTCGCACCGCAGTCGCCGGCGCGCTGTGGCGAGACCCGTCGCATGCGTGGGCGATCGGTCCACTCACGTCGTTCGCGCTGTGAGCCCGGTGGGGGTGCCGGGCGACGCCGGCCAGTCGTGGCAGGGAGGCGGCTGACCGGTCGGTTGCAGCTGTCGGCGGCGATGCCGGCTCGACGGCGAGGTACGGTGAGGTGATGAGCCAGCGTCCCACCATCGCCCGGTTCACGCATGTGGCGCTGCCGTGCTGCGACATCGACGCCACCATCGCGTGGTACGAGCGGTTCACGCCGTTGCGGCTGCTGCAGCGTCGAGAAGACAGCGATGGCTACGGCGCGTGGATGGGCCAACCCGACATGGTCGACAAGCCGTTCATCATCGTCCTGGTCAGCTTCTTTCGCGACCAACCGCGTGGGCCGCAACCCACGCTCTCCCCGTTTGCACACCTGGGCATGGAACTTCCCACTCAGGAGGCCGTCGACGAGGTGGCCGCGCTCGGCAGAGCAGAGGGTTGCCTGGTGTGGGAGCCGCAACAGTTGCCTGCGCCCATCGGGTACGTGTGCGCGTTGAACGACCCCGACGGCAACGTGGTGGAGTTCAGCTTCGACCAGGGTGTGTACGAGAAGGTCCGCGAAGTCTGGGGCTGAGGCGTCTCGCCGCAGGGCATGATGAGCGGATGGCACTGCCCATCTCGCCTCCGCTCGCCCCCATGCTGGCCAAGCTCTCCGACGACATCCCGGTGGGCGAGGGGTGGCTGTACGAACCGAAGTGGGACGGCTTTCGCTGCATCGTGTTCCGCGATGGCGACACCATCGAGCTGGCCAGCCGCAACGAGCGGCCGTTCACCCGCTACTTCCCCGAGTTGCTCGCGCCGCTGCTGGCGAGCCTGCCCCAGCAGTGCGTGGTCGACGGGGAGATCGTCGTGCCGGCCGGCGACGACAGCGGGCTCGACTTCGATGCGCTGCTGCAGCGCATCCACCCCGCCCAGTCGCGCGTGCAGCGGCTGGCGGCGGAAACGCCGGCATCGTTCGTCGCCTTCGATCTGCTCGCGCTGGGGGGTCGCAACCTGTTGGCAGAGCCGCTGGCGGTGCGTCATGTGCTGCTCACCGATGCGCTCGCATCCGTGGCGGCGCCCGTCTACCTGTGCCCTTCCACCACCGACGCGACGGTCGCGCAGCGGTGGTTCACCGAGTTCGAGGGCGCCGGGCTCGACGGCGTGATCGGCAAGCGCTTGGCCGACCCGTACACCCCCGACAAGCGCACGCTGGTGAAGGTGAAGCATCGCCGCACCGCCGATTGCGTGATCGCCGGCTATCGCATCCACAAGGACGGCAACGGAGTCGGTTCGCTGCTGCTCGGTCTCTTCGACAGCGACGGCACGCTGCACCACGTGGGCGTTGCGGCGTCGTTCACCACCAAGCGCCGTCGCGAGCTGTTGGTCGAGCTGGAGCCGCTGACGCACGATGCCACCGCGGCGCACCCGTGGCGTGAGTGGGCGGAGTGGCAGCACGCAGCCACCGAGGCCGGGCAGCGGATGCCCGGCGCGGGCAGCCGCTGGAACGCAGGCAAGGATCTCAGTTGGGTGCCGTTGCGCATCGAGCGTGTGGCGGAGGTGTCGTACGGGCAGCTGCAGGAAGGTCGTTTCCGGCATGGTTCGCAGTTGCTGCACTGGCGGCCGGATCGTCTGCCGGCGTCGTGCACCTACGACCAGCTCGAGGTGGCCGCGGCGGTGCCGTTCGCGCACGTCGTCGGTGGGGCGCGCTGAACCAGCCGCGCACGGAGTCGGCGATGGTCAGGGGGCGATGGTGGTGGTGGCAGCTGCGCTGTCGCCGGCGACGAAGACGTCTTGGCGTGCCAACTCGGCGCCGTTGGCGCTGACGATGAGGGTCCAGGTTCCCGACGCCAGAAGCGTGAACCCGTCGCTCTTCTGCAACACCGCGGCGCCGGGGCCGACGAGCGGTATCGAGTTGATGGTCATGCCGTTGACGAACGTGTTGACGGGCGGGATGAAGTCGATGGTGAGGCCGGTGAGGCCGGTGGCCGGCGAGAGCACCTCGATGCGCACGTCGTTGGCACCGACCCGCTCGCTGAAGGCAACCGTCACCTCGGCGCCGGCAGCCGCGTTCTGGAACGAGTGCACGGCGCCGAGCTGCAGCGAGCCGCTGCTGCCGTCGGCCACCAGCCCTGGCGGTGTGAGTGCCAGCAGCCAGGAGGTGAGCGCCAGCACGAGCACGCCGATGAGCGCCTCGATGCCCAGGGCTCGTCGCAATCGTGTGGCCAGCGGCGCGGTCATCGAATCAACCCGCGACACCCGCTGGCTGATGAACTGCCTGGCTGCGACGCCCACGAACACCATCACCGAGACGAACAGGGCCTTGACGATGACGACGAGGCCGTGGTCGGTGTCGAGCGCGCCGCGGTCGAGCTGGAACAGCTGAATCGCACCGGTGACCACCGTTGCCCACAATGCCGGTGTGGCGATGCGGGCGAACCCGCGCACCGCATGCACCAGATCTTCCTCGCCAGGCCCGGCCAGCACCACGCGGGTGAGCAGGATGAGGCCGCCGAGCCACACCGCCATGGCCAAGGCATGCACCGCGCCGGTGGCGTTCTCGATGAGGCTGAACTCGCTGCGACTGAATGCCATGGTGATCACGGCGATGCCGGGCGGCAGCAGGGCGGGCAGTTGGGTACCGGGATCGATGACGCGTTCGGGGCGCATGACGGCGTACGCGCTGGCGGCCACGAACACCATCCGCACCAGCGCGGCCTTGCCCGGCGTGGTGTCGAGCAGATCCCCCCACCCCGTAGGAGCGAGGGCGCTGCCGATGCCGGTGCCGGCCTGGTTGGCGGCGAGCGCGCCGACGAACAGGTAGGTGGACGCCACCGTGAACATCCAGGTGGTGCGCAGGAAGCGCACGGTGAGGATGTACTCCACACCTTCCGGCCATGCAATCGCGATGAGCACGAACGAGCCGAACAGCACGGCCAGACCGAGGTTGCTGAACAGCCGGAACAGGCCCAGGGGCCCGTTGCTGCCGGACTCCTGCTCGGTGGTGGCGGTGCCGCCGCCGGCGCCAGGGGTGGAGGTGGCGGCCGCGGTGGTGGCGGGTGCTGCCGTGTCGCCGGCGGGAACCGTGGTGGTCTCGGGCGCCACGGTGACGACCGGGTCGTTGGCGACGGTGAACGTGAAGCTGCCCGAACCGGCGGGCTGCAGGTTGGTGTCGGTGATCACCCATGCCACCACGCACTCGCCCTTGGGCGCAGCCGACACCAGCGACGCCGACAACGTGAGCTGGTCGGCCAGCACCACCGCTGAGGCGAGCGGCATGATGACGCCACCACAGGTCATGGTGAGGGTGTTGTCGGGCCCCAGCGGTTGCACGAACTTGAGCTCGACGACGGTGGGTGACGAGTCGACGGTGGTGCCGGCGCCGGGGGTGGAACTGACCAGGGTGTTGTCGGCGGCGAGCGCCGTCGGTGCCCACAGCGACCCCACCAACGCAATGGCGAGACCAATGGCCACGCCAAGGGTGGTGCCAATCTTGAGGAGAGGGCGCAGCCAGCCGAGTGCTGGGCGAACGGACAGCCGGATCGTGTTCATGGAAGTGCAACAACGCTAGCCACCGGAGCTCGCGGAAAGGGTCCACCCGGCCCGATGCAGTCAGCGCTGCCGCCGGCGGCCCCTCGGTGTGGCACCCCCTGGGTAGAGTCGCAGCGATGGCCACGCAGTCGCTCTACCGCCGCTACCGCCCCCGACGCTTCAACGAGGTGAAGGGGCAGGAGCACGTCGTGCGCTCATTGCGCAACGCGGTCATCAACCACCGCGAAGGACAGGCCTATCTGTTCTCGGGGCCTCGCGGCACCGGCAAGACCACCTCGGCGCGCATCCTGGCCAAGGTGCTCAACTGCGAGAACCCGCAAGACGGCGAGCCGTGCTGCGAGTGCGCCTCCTGCCTCGCCGTCGAGCGCGGCACCAGCTACGACGTGCACGAGCTCGACGCGGCCAGCAACAACGGTGTCGACGCCATGCGCGATCTCATCGAGAAGGCGTCGCTGGGCACGCCCGGCCGCCACAAGGTGTACATCCTCGACGAGGTGCACATGCTCTCCAAAGCAGCCGAGGCCGCGCTGCTCAAGACGCTGGAGGAGCCGCCGCCGCACGTGGTGTTCGTGCTGGCCACCACCGAGCCGCACAAGGTGAGCGAGACCATCCGCAGCCGCACGCAGCACCTGCAGTTCCACCTGCTGCCGATGGACGTGATGGAGCAGCACATCCGCTGGCTGGCGGGCGACGCCGGCATCGACCTCACCGACGACGCATTGCAGTCGGTGCTGCGTCAAGGTGGCGGTTCCGCACGCGACACCGTGTCGGCACTCGAGCTGGTCGCCTCCGGTGGTGGCGAGCCGTTGGAGACCACGCCGCTCGACGAGTTCATCGAGGCGTTCATCGAGCACGATCCGGGCCGTGCGCTCACGGTGGTCGCGCTGGCGGTGCAGCAAGGCCGCGATCCGCGCACGCTCACCGACGACATCGTGCGCCACCTGCGCGACTGCTTCCTGTCGCTGATGGCACCCGAGCTGGTGCAGCTCCCGGTGCAGCGTGCCGAGGAGGTCTCGGCGCTCGCTCAGCGCATGGGTGCTGCGGCGGCGGTGCGCGCGATGGAGCGCCTGGGCGAGATGTTGGTCGAGATGCGCCACGCCCCCGACCCGCGGCTGCTGCTGGAGGTGGCGCTGGTGCAGCTCACCCACGAGGCTGCCAGCAACGACATGTCGGTGCTGCTCGATCGCATCGAGCGCCTCGAACACCAGGTGGTATCGGGCGTCGCGGCTGTGCCCGCCGTGCGCGCGGCCCCCATCGACCCGTCCACCGGTCGCGCCGCGCTGGGCGGCCGCGCTCGCCGCGAGACGGCGCCTGCTGCCACCCCGCCGGCACCGGCGGTCGCGGCGTTGCCCTCGGTGCTTCTCGTCGACAGCGGGGCACCGGCCGCGGCAGCGCCGGCGCCGGCCACGGCGGGCACGACGCCCGTGCCGGTTGGCGCGGTGCAGGCAGCGCCTGCTGCTGCGCCGGTGGGCGACGGAGGCGACCTGGTCGCGGCCACCGCTGCCCGGTGGGCCGGCGACATCAAGCCGAAGCTGAAGGGGTTGGCGCGGGCCATGTACTCCAACACCACCTTGCTCGGCGAGCGCGACGGCGCATTCACGCTCGGCGTGTCCAACGAGGCGACGCGCCTGAAGTGTGAAGAGCATCGCAAGGACGTGGAAGCCGCCATTGCGTCGGTGGTGGGTGGCAAGGTGGCGGTGCAGTTGGTCATCCACACCGGCCCCGACGACCACGACGATGCTGTTGCTGGCGGCGGCAACGGTGGCGGTGGCGGTGGCGGTGGCGGCAATGGTGGAAGCAGCAACGTGGTGCCGTTCGCACGCGATGCCCCGTCCGTGCCCATGCCCGACGAGGAGGCCATCGACCTCGACGACCTCATCGATGCGCCACCGGAGGCCGTGGTCTCACCCATCGACCGCTTGGCGCAGGCCTTCCCCGGCTCGCAACTGGTCGACGAGTAGACCATGGCCGTCTACACGCAGCCCGTGCAAACGCTCATCGACGAGCTCGGCCGCATGCCCGGCGTCGGCCCCAAGTCGGCACAACGCATCGCCTTCCACCTGCTCAAGATTCCCGCCGACGACGTCGCGCGGCTGGCGCTGTCCATCACCGATGCCAAGGCGCGGGTGCGGTTCTGCACGCGTTGCTGGAACTTCGCGGAAGGTGAGCTGTGCCCCATCTGTCTCGACGACCGCCGCGACAGCACGGTGCTGTGCGTGGTGGAGGAGTCGCGCGACATCATCTCCATCGAGAAGACCGGCGAGTTCACCGGGCGCTACCACGTGCTGCTGGGCGCGATGAACCCGCTCGACGGCGTCGGCCCCGAGCAGCTGAAGATGAAGGAGCTGTTCGCCCGCATCGAGCCCGAAGACGTGCAGGAGGTGATCCTGTGCACCAACCCCAACACCGAGGGCGAGGTGACGGCCATGTACATCGCGCGCATGATGAAGCCGTTCGGCGTGAAGGTCACCCGCATCGCCAGTGGCCTGCCGGTGGGTGGCGACCTGGAGTACGCCGACGAGCTCACCTTGGGCCGGGCCCTGGAAGGCCGTCGCGAGCTTCACGGCTGAGCGTGCGAAAACGAACACTGGGGTACCACTCCTGGACCTGGTAGCGGGCGGACGGGCCAGCTCCAGAGGTGGTACCCCAGATCTTGAGCACGACGGTGGTGTGCGACTGGCGCGAATCACTGTCGTGTATGTTGCGGTTACATTACGGGATCGGCCCCAATGTGTCAACCCTCGTCACAATCTTTGTTGAATCGACACAATTCGTCGATTCAACCCGTCTCGACAGTGGCATGGCTCGATCAGCGGCATGGCTCGATCAGCGGCGCTACTCGATCAGACGGTGCGCACGACGATGGCATCGCCTTGGCCGCCGCCGCCACACAGCGCTGCGGCCCCCGTGCCACCACCGCGACGGCGCAGCTCGTGCAGGATGGTGAGTGCCAGGCGGTTGCCGCTCATGCCGATCGGGTGGCCGAGGGCGATGGCGCCGCCGTTGACGTTGACGATCTCGTCACTGATGCCCAGCTCGGCGATGGAGGCGATGCCCACTGCCGCGAAGGCCTCGTTGATCTCGAACAGGTCGACGTCGGCGATGGACTTGCCGGCCCGCGCCAGCGCACGCTGGATGGCCCGGCTGGGCTGGTGCAGCAACGAGGCGTTGTCGGGGCCGGCCACCATGCCGTACGACACGAACTGACCCAGCGGCGTGACGCCGCGGGCGTTGACGGCCTTCTCGCTCATCATCACGATCGCCGAACCGCCGTCGCTGATCTGCGACGCGTTGGCCGCCGTGATGGTGCCCTCCTTGTCGAACGCCGGCTTGAGGCCGCCGAGGGACTCCATCGTGGTGTTGCCACGCACGCCCTCGTCGGTGGCGACGACCGTGGGGTCGCCCTTGCGCTGCGGGATGACCACGGGCACGATCTCGTCGGTGAGGCGGCCTTCCGCGATGGCGGCGGCGGCGCGCACGTTGCTCTTCATCGCCATGTCGTCTTGCTGCTCGCGGGTGATGTTGCCGGCCGCGTAGCGCTCGGTGCCCAGGCCCATCAGGCAGGCGTCGAACGCGCACCACAGGCCGTCGCGCACGATTGCGTCCTGCAGCTCGGTGTTGCCGTAGCGGAAGCCGCCGCGCGCGCCCTGCGCGAGGTACGGCGCGTTGGTCATGCTCTCCATGCCGCCGGCGATGACGATGTCGGCCTCGCCGCTCATGATCATCTGGTTGGCGAGGTAGATGCTGTTGAGACCGCTGAGGCACACCTTGTTGATGTTGATGCTGGGCACGCTCATCGGGATGCCACCGTTGAACGCTGCTTGCCGCGAGGGCACCTGCCCCTGCCCGGCCGTGAGCACCTGGCCCATGATCACGTGCTCCACTTCCTCCGGGGCCACGCCGGCGCGCTCGAGCGCGGCCTTGATCGCGAAGCCACCGAGCTCGGCGGCGGTGAACGACGCGAGGGCGCCGCTCATCTTGCCGATCGGTGTGCGGGCTCCGGCGACGATGTACGAACCAGACATGCGATGACCTCCATCAGACGGTTGCGGGCCACGGGCACCGGCCAGTGGACTGCAGTGTGCCCGCAGCGTATTCGCGGCGGGTTACCCGGCGGTAATGCGGAGCGCCGATCAGCGGAGAGGCGCGCGTGGCGAGCGCCCTACGACGCGAGCACCTGGTACAGGTCGCTGCTCTCGTAGCCGAACGCCCACAGGATGATGCCGCGCCAACCGGCGGCCTGCGCGGTGTCGGAGCGCTGATCGACGCTGAACGCATCGGGCACGAACACGGTGTGCTGCACGGTGCAGGTGACCTGCGACGATGGCGGGGTGAGCCGCAGCGCGGGCTGCAGCGAACCCCCGCCGGCCGGGCCGTTGACGGCGGTGACGGGGAAAGGCGCGGGCGGCACCACGGGGGGCGCGACCGGCTTGCTGCGCGGCCCGGTGACGCTCTGCGTCCAAGAGAACGTGAGCTCACCCGAGGAGTGGCGAGTGACGGTACGACCGGCGGCGAGCGCGCCGATGTTCTTCATCAGCACGCTCTCGCGGTAGATGGCCGCATCTGGGCACGTCTCGTTGGAGTTCTTCTTGGTGACCCAGTGGCGGCCGTATGCCGGCACACCCACCTGCAGCTTGGACACCGGCACCACCGATGAGCTGTAGGCGATGACGGGAGGTGACCTCAGGTCATCGGCGAGATCGGGCCGGGGGCGCTGATGCTCCAGTCGTACACCATCAGCCGCAGCCGATCGATGACGGGTGCGATCTGGTCCTGTGCGTAGACCGTGTACCCGGAGAGGCCGTTGTTCCACACGGGGGGCACGGTGATGCTGAGCAGCTTGCCCTTCGCGTGCAGCCCGGCGCTGAGCTCGTTGACGAACGCCACCCACTTCGGGGTGATGGCCGGCCACGGCTCGCCAGGGTGGTCGAAGGCGAACACCTCGTAGTCGATGTCGATGCCGTCGTAGCCCTTCGCCATCACCAGGTCGACGATGTTCTTCACGTGCGCGGCGCGGGTGACCGGGTCGCCCAGGATGCCGCTCATCACCCCTGCGCCGGTGCTGTCGAAGATGCCCGGAATCAGTGGCAGGCCGGCGGCGCGAGTGGCGGCGACCACCGCCTGCAGGTTGCTGGCGCTGCCCAGCAACGTGAGGGAACCGTCGTTGGTCGTGCCGTACCACAGCGGCGAGACGTCGCCGATCGAGCGCGGCGAGCTCTCGATCGCGGTGCGGCCGCTGGCCCTCTTGCTTCCAGTACGGCACCCAACCGCTCACGAAGTGGTCGGGCGCCGTGGAGTACGCCGGCCGGTCGGTGACGGGTCGTTGCGCAGCAGCACTCGCTGGGGCCACCCAGTCGCCGAGCAGGCGATGGGGCTGGCAGGCCGACAGCATCAACGACACTGCGACCACGAAGACCCAACGGGTTCGGCAAGCCACGAACAGCGACGTTAGTGGCGCCAGGTCTGCTCAGCGGGTCGCGGGTGCTGCCGGCCGCGTTCGCCGGCGCGACGCGTCAGAACCCGTCGGTCGCGGAGAAGTCGCCGGAGGTGTCGAGGGGTTCGGGCCCGTCGTCGGCCGCAGTGGTCTCCCACCCGTTGGTGTCGGGCAACTCCGCGTCGGCCGTCGCCCATTCGATCGGCTCCGCGTCGGTCGCGTCGGGCACTGCGACGGCTGCGAACACATCGCCACTGTGCTCCACCTCGGTGACGGCATCTGCGGCGGCATCGGCATCCGCCGCGGGCGCCAGAGCCGGGTCGGCCGGCTCACTGCCGTACTCGGTGTCGACCACTGGTGCGTCGAGCAGCAACGGATCCAGCCCGAGCGCGTCGGCGCCGGAGATCGCGTCGACTTCGGTGGCCGCCACCTCGTTCGGTCGGTCGTCGTCCCCTTCGCCCGCCACATCGTCGGGCAGCGGGTCGGCGTCGTCGGTGGGCGCGGGCACCTCCGTGGCGTCGTCGTTGGGATCCATCAGGTCGTCGCCCAGCGGCTTGGGAACGACCGGGTCGTCGGCGGTGGGCACCACCACAGCGATGACCCTGCGATCGACGGTGATGGCATCGGCCTGCTTCAGGAGGTTCTCGGCCGCTCCCTCGAGCGTGGCTCTGGCAGTGACCCACTTGTCGATGTCGGCGTCGGCGGGCGGGTCGCCGCCGTACTTCAGGTCGGCCTCGACCAGCTTCATCCGCGCCTGCTCGATGAGGGCGGCCTGGTTCTCGATCTTGTCGATCTCCGTTTCGGCGGCGGTGATCGCTGCGGTGCTCTCCTCGTAGGCGAGCTGCGTCTCGCGCGCCGCCCGTTCGCCGGTGCCGGCGGCTTCGCGGGTTGCTGCGGAGTCGAGCTTGTTGGCATGAAGGCGCGCCTGGGCCTGGGCGAGCATGTCGCGGAAACCGTCGTTGAACTCCTGCTGCTCCGCTGCCGCAGACGTGTTGCCCTTGGCGTTGGCGGCGACCAGCGCTGCCTCGCCCTTCGCGAGGGCCTGGCGCGTCTCGGCCAGCGAGGCTTCCATCGAGGTCGTGCGCTGGTCGGCGTCTTCCACGGCATGGTCGGCAGTCATCTTGGCCCGCAGTGCACGGTCACGGGCGAGGCCGAGCTCGATACCACTTTCGCGGAACTCGGCCCCGAGCTCTTTGCGCAGGCCGGCGGCGTCGGTGCGCATGGTTTCGGCTCGGAGGTGGAGGGCTCGAGCTTGCTCGAGGAGGTCGTCGTCAGCCATGGGGAGATGCTGTCATACGGTCTGGGCCGGGGTCACCAGGAGAACTCCCGGTCGTGCAGGCTCCGGTCGGTGGCAGCGGGAGGCACTGGCTAGCGTGACCGTGATGCTGCCGTGACCGTGATCGAAGAACGCGTCGCCGGCTCACCCACCACGCGTGGTGCCGGCGTGGTGGCGGTGCTGTGGGCGTCGCTGTTCTGGTCGTTCGGAGGAGTGCTGGGCAAGTCCGCCGGGGCGTCGGGCGTCGTGCTGTCGTTCTGGAGGTTGTGGATCGCGTGCGCCGTGCTCGTCGCGATCGCCGCCGTCACGCGCCGCTGGCCGTCGTGGGCCGACGTGCGCGCCAGCTTCGTCGCCGGCGTGCTGTTCGGGCTCAACCTGTGCGTGTTCTTCATCACGTTGGAGTACACGAGCATCGCCGTGGCCCTCATCATCGGCGCGCTCAGCCCCGTGTTGGCCCTGCCGATCGCAGTGGCGTTCATGGGCGAGCGCTACACGACGGTGAAGGTGCTGTGCACCCTGGTGGCCGTGAGCGGCGTGGTGGTGGCCGTGCTCACCGCGCCGGCGGCAGCCGATGGGTCCACCACGAAGCCGGTGGGCTACCTGTGGGCGGTGGCCTCGTTGTTGGTGTGGGTGCTGTACCTGCTGCAGACCAAGCGCGTGCGCGCCACCGTGGAGACCGTGCGCTACATGACGTCGGTGACGTTGGTGGCGTCGGTGACGGTGTCGCTGCTGGTGCTCTCCCTCGGCAGCCGCCTGGGGCAGATCGAGGGTGCCGGGTGGCTGTGGGTGTCGTTGCTGGCCATCGGGCCCGGCATCGCCGGCCATGGTCTTGTGGCATGGGCACAGCCCCGGGTGGAGGCATCGGTGACCGCAGTGCTCATCCAACTGGAACCGGTCGGTGCCTCCATCGCTGCGTGGGTGTTCCTGGACGAGCGCGTCTCGCTGCCACAGGCGTTGGCGATGTCGGTGGTGGTGTGCTCGTTGTGCGTGCTCGCCTACCGCGAGTCGCGCGAGCACCACGTGGTGATCGACGAAGCGGTTGGCTGAGCCCACCGCGGGTCGCTCGCCGGCGAGCTACTGCTCGGTGATGGTGACCTTCACGATGTCGATCGGCTGCAACGGCGGCCCGTCGGCCGGGTTGGCCACCGCGTCGAGGTCGCCGACCACGCTCAGGTCGGCGGCATCGACCTGGCCGAACAGCGAGTAGTTGGGCGGCAGTGCGGCCCCGTTGGCGCCGGTGATGATGAAGAACTGGCTGCCGTTGGTGTTGGGGCCGGCGTTGGCCATGGCGATCGAGCCCACCTGGTAGGCCTCGGTGGGCAACTCGTCGGAGAACTCGTAGCCGGGCCCACCCTGCCCGGTGGCGGTGGGGTCGCCGCACTGCACCACGAAGCCCTGGATCGCTCGGTGGCAGGTGGTGCCGTCGAAGTAGTGGTAGCGAGCCAGGTTGACGAAGCTGTTGACCGTTTGCGGGGCGATGTCGGCGCGCAGCGTGACGTGCAGCGTGCCTCGATTGGTCTCGATGACCGCGGCGTAGCTGGCGCCCTTCTCCAGGCACACCGGTGGGGCGGCGGTGAAGGTCTGCTGCTTGGCGGCGCTGCCGTCGGCTGGGGCGCAACCGTCGGCGGCTTCGGCGGAGGTCACGGAGGTCACGGCGGTGTCGGCGGTGTCGGCGGTGTTGGTGGCGGCCTGGCTGTCGTCGCCGCACGCCGAGAGCAGCGAGGCGGTGGCCAGGGCGAGCAGGATCGATCGTCGGAGTGCACGTGTCATGGCGCGACTCTTGCACGACGGCCGCCCACGATGCAGGTCGCCCCGTGCCGCGGGTGCGAGCGGCCAGCGCCGGGGCCGCTTCCCTGGTCGGTTCGACTGGCCTGCCTACCCGTCGGTAACATCGCCGGATGCAGCACATCCTCGACGCCATCCAGTCCAACGCCAGCGCCGACGACTTCGCCAACCTCACCGTGCCGTCGAGCTACCGCGCGGTGCACGTGCTGAAGGACGAGCAAGAC
The DNA here is from genome assembly GCA_016722025.1 of Acidimicrobiaceae bacterium. Taxonomy (GTDB): domain Bacteria; phylum Actinomycetota; class Acidimicrobiia; order Acidimicrobiales; family Ilumatobacteraceae; genus UBA668. The sequence continues at coordinate 231,778 of JADKGZ010000003.1, read as the reverse complement.
ATGTGGAAGGGCGTGGCGTCGAAGGACAAGGACCCGCGGCAGAGCCTGCACGTGGGCGATGTGCCCACGCCCGAGCTGGCGCCCGACGAGGTGTACCTGGCGGTGATGGCCAGCAGCATCAACTTCAACACGGTGTGGAGCAGCATCTTCGAGCCGGTCAGCACCTTCGGCCCGATGGCCCGCCTGGCACGCGAGAGCCAGTGGGCGCAGCGCCACGACCAGCCGTACCAGGTGGTGGGCAGTGATGCCGCGGGCGTGGTGGTGCAGGTGGGCACGGCCGTGCGCAACTGGAAGCCGGGCGACCGCGTCACGGTGCACTGCAACCACGTCGACGACCAGGACCAGAGTGCGCACGACGATTCGATGATGGCCGCCAACCAGCGCATCTGGGGCTACGAGACCAACTTCGGCGGTCTCGCCGACCTGGCCGTGGTGAAGGCCAACCAGCTGATGCCCAAGCCCGCGCACCTCACCTGGGAGGAAGCGGCGGTCAACGCGCTGTGCAACAGCACGTCGTACCGCATGCTGGTCGGGCGCAACGGCGCGCGCATGAAGCAGGGCGACGTCGTGCTCATCTGGGGTGCCACCGGCGGCATCGGCGCCTATGCCACGCAGTACGTGCTCAACGGCGGCGGCATTCCGGTGTGCGTGGTGTCGTCGCCCGACAAGGCCGCCATCCTGCGCAAGATGGGCGTGCAGCACATCATCGATCGCAGCGCCGCCGGCTACCAGTTCTGGGACGACAACGGTGCGCACGACGAAGGCGAGTGGCGCCGTCTGGGCAAGGACATCCGTGGCCTGTGCGGCGAAGACCCCGACATCGTGTTCGAGCACCCCGGCCGCAGCACGTTCGGCGCGTCGATGTACGTCGCCAAGCGCGGTGGCACCGTGGTCACCTGCGCGGCCACCAGTGGCTTCATGATGGAGTTCGACAACCGCCACTTCTGGATGCGCTTGAAGAAGCTGGTCGGCAGCCACTTCGCCAACTACAAGGAGGCCTGGGAGGCCAACCGGTTGATCAGCAAGGGCATGATCCACCCGGTGCTCAGCCAGGTGTTCCCGCTCGAGCAGACCGGCGAGGCCGCCTACCAGGTGCACCACAACATGCACGAGGGCAAGATCGCCGTGCTCGCGCTGGCCCCTTCCGAGGGTTTGGGCGTCACCGACCACGAGCTGCGTGCCCAGGTCGCCGACCAGCTCACCTGGTTCCGCCGCTGACCCTCTTCGCCGGTGGCTCGAGCGCGGTTCGCGGGCCATTGCGGGCGCAACTGGTGCTCCCCGGAAGGCAACGTGCGGTTCCGGGGCTCCCCAATTGCGCGCGCAACATCGCCACGGCTGCGGCAACGACTCGCTCCCGGAGGATCACCCGACGGGCGTGGCGAAGATGCGCGTGAGCTGCTGCTCGGCGAACAGGATCAGCGGCTCGCCGTTCTCCGGCGAGCAGTCGGCGCCGGTGCAGGAGAAGACTTCCGTCACCTCGAACTCCGTGGTGCCCGCAGCCGACGTCCACGTGATGCGGTCACCGGGGCGCAGCACATCCAGCGCCGGTGCAGCGGCGCCGACATCGATCATCGAGACCGCGAGTGCGTGCGCGATGTCGGGGGTAGGCCCTCGGGACAGGGAGGGCTGCGACGTCGGCTCGCTCGAACGAACAATGGGGGAGTCGAAGCCGATCGCCGGGATCACCAGCGTGCCGATGGTGGCGCTCGGCAGTGCGTTGATCAGCGCCGTCATGTCGCCGGCGGTCTGTTCACCGGTCGTGCGGGCAGCGATGGTGCCGTCGGCACCGATCAGCACGTAGTACGGATAACCACTGGTGCCATAGGCGGTGGCCACCTCGCCGGCGGCGCCGTCGCCTCGGCTCGGGTCGCGGATCTCCGGGCTCGGCCAACCGTGTTCTTGCAGCCACGTGTCGGCCGGGTAGTTGGCAGCGGTGGCGGATTCTGCGGTGGAGACCAGCGTCACCGGCAACCACTGCGGGATGGTGCCGTCGGCCATCCACTCGATGACATGCGGAAGGTCGGCTGCGCAGTGGGGGCACCAGTGGGCGACGAACAGCACCAGATGCGGGCCGGTGGCGGGATCGATGGCCACCTCGTTGCCGGAGTGGTCGTGGCCGACGACGGCCGGCGCCGGCATGCCGATGGCTGTGTCGACGACGCTTGGGTCGAACGCCGGCAGCGCATCGCCGGTGATGGTGGCCACAGCATCCGACGCGCTGTCGGTGGGAACCGAGCCCGGCGCCGTCTCTGAAGGTGGCGCACCATCGGGCACCGGCACCGTCTCGACGGTTGGCGCTCCCGGTGACACCTCGATCACGGCGGCGATCAGGCCGTCGACACGGTCGGCGAAGGCGGCGTCGATGCGCAGGGTCGCCCAACTGCCGTCGGCGGTGGGCCAGAACACATCGGCGCCACCGTCGCGATTGGTCACCTTCCACCCGTCGCGGCCGGCGACGGTGACGGGCTCGGAGATCGTGAAGAAGGTGAGCCAGGCCAACTCGCCGCGATAGGCACCGACGGTGATGGTGACGGTGGGCAGGTAGCTGCTGAGCGGATCGGTGGTTGCCGGGATGTAGACCTGGCTGCGCCGCTCGCCGCCGCCGCTGTACCCCATCGCCACGTACTGCCAGCCGGGTGCCGTGAGCACGTAGGGCAGGCCCGAGCCGGGCACGATCTGGTCGGCAAGCGAGTCGCGTTCGCCCGCGGTGATGCCGTAGGACTGGATGATCAGCTCGCCGCCGCCGCCGCCGTCGATCGGCCGGCGGGTCGACTCGCCGACGACCTCGACGGTCGACGGTTCGATCGCCTCGGCCAGCGTCAGCAGACCATTCGCCGGCTCGCCACCGAGGGCCCAGGCCATCACCAGGCCGGTGTCACTCGCCGGCAACGTGGAGCAGCAGGGTTCGGAGGTCTCCTCGCCGGGCACGAGGTCTTGCGATGCGAGCACGTACCACGGCACCTCGCTGCGGATGAGCACCGGTTCGGTGGTGGGGGCAGCGGCGTCGGTGGGCGTCGACGCGACGTCGGTCGAGTTGCGGCGGTTGACGACGATGGCCGTCACCGCGCCGACGATCAGCACCGCCGCGGCCGCGATCGCGAGCCATCGGCCGGCGCCCACACCCGAGCGGGGCCACTCGGCCGGCACCAGACTGTGCGCTTGGTCGTGATCGTGGTCGTGATCGTGAGCGGTCACCTCGTCGAGCGCGGCACGCACGCGTGCGATCACCGCACCGTCCTCGGGGGAGAGGTCGTCGAGCAACTCGTTCATCCTTCGATCTCCTTCTTCAGAGCGGTGAGGCCGCGGTGCAGCAGCACGCGCACGCTGGCCGGAGCGCAGCCCAGAGCACCGGCGATCTGCTCGTCGGTCCAGTCGGCCCAGTAGCGCAACGTCACCGCTGCCCGCTGCTTGTACGGCAGCGCCGCGAGCGCGCCGAGCATCTCGTTGGTGGGTTCCGTGTACGACGTGGGCCGGCCGGCGACGGAGCGAACCTCGCGCCGCAGCGACCGGATGTGCCAGCGGTGCCACGAGGCCGCGCGGTTGACGACCGTGCGCCGCAGGTACCCGGCGGGGTTGTCGAGGGTGGGCAGCCGCCGCCCGACGGCGTGCAACGCGTCCTGGGCGATCTCCTCGCCGATCTCGGGCGAGCCGATGAGCGCGGTCGCCCAACGCACGGCGTCAGCACGGTGTGTGCGGTAGAAGTCGTCGAACTCGGTGGTGCTCATCGTTCCCGCTCGCACGCCCAGTGTGCCTGTGTGCATGCTCACCTTGACGTCACCGGCGGCCGATCTGTTTCACTGGGTGCATGCTGCTCACCGAAATCGACCATGTCGCCATCGCCGTCCGCGACCTCGAGGCCGCGATCGACTACTACCACCGTGCGTTCGGCGCCACCGTCGACCATCGCGAAGTGGTGGAGAGCGATGGCGTGGAGGAGGCGTTGCTGAAGGTTGCCGACAGCTACGTGCAACTGCTCACCCCCACCCGCGACGACAGCCCGGTGGCGAAGGCGATCGAGAAGCGGGGGGAGGGTCTGCACCACATCGGCTATCGCGTGGCCGACTGTGCCGAGGCGCTGGCCAGCATGATCGCCGCCGGTGCAACTCCCATCGACAAGGCCCCGCGCCCGGGCAGCCGCGGCACCACGGTGGCGTTCATCCACCCCAAGGGCAGCTTCGGCACGCTCATCGAGCTCGTCCAGGAGTAGCCGTCAGTCGGCTTGCAGCACCAGGCCCTTGAGGTACTCGGCTTCCGGGAAGGCAAGGGGCACCGGGTGGTCGCCGGGCTGGTGCAGGCGGCCGATGATGCGCACGTCTCGTTTCGCATCGAGCGCGGCGCCGGCCACCACCTTCTGGAACAGGTCCATGCTCATCGCGCCGCTGCACGACCAGGTGAGCAGCACACCCCCGGGGGCCAGCAGCTTCACCGCCAGCAGGTTCAGGTCCTTGTAGGCGCGCGTGGCCTTGTCGAGCTGGCGTTCGGTGTTGGCCAGCTTCGGTGGGTCGAGCAGGATCAGGTCGTACTGCTGCGCCCGGTCGCGCAAACCGCGCAGCGCGGTGAACGCGTCGGCCTCCATCAGCTCGCCCACGTCGACATCGTTCAGCGAGGCGTTGCGCGCGGCGACCGCCAACGCCGGCCCCGACGAGTCGATCGACAGCAGCGACGATGCGCCGCAAGCGGCCGCGATCACGCTGAACGCGCCGGTGTAGCTGAACACGTTGAGCACGCGCCGGCCGGCCGCGACCGCGGCGACCGCGGCACGGCCGTCGCGCTGGTCGAGGTAGAAGCCGGTCTTGTGGCCGCCCGCCACGTCGACGGCGAATCGGTGGCCACTTTCGTGTGCCACCAGGTCGGTGGCCGGCGGCGACCCGCGCAGCAACCCGACGCGTGGTGCCAGGCCCTCGCGCTCGCGCACGTCGGCATCGCTGCGCTCGTACACGCACGCCACGCCGGGCAGGGCGAACAGCGCATCGGCGAGCACCTCGCGCCACGCCTCGGCGCCGGCGGTGGTGAGCTGGCAGACCACCGTGTCGCCGTAGCGATCGGCGATCAGCCCGGGCACGCCGTCGGCCTCGCTGAACACCAGCCGCGCCGAGTCGGTGAGGCCCGACGACAGCAGCAGCGAGCGGCGCGCCGCCGCCGCGGCGACGCGCCGCCACGAACGAGTCGTCGACGGTGTCGTCGGCCGCGAACGTCCACATCCTGGCGCGGATCTGCGAGGCGGGGCTGTAGGCGGCCCAGCCCAGCTGCGTGCCATCGGCGCCACGGACCAGCACGGTGTGCCCCGGCGCCGGCGCCCCCTCCACCCGGGCCACGCCACCACTGAAGATCCAAGGATGGCGCCGGGTGAGCGACCGCTCGCGAGAGGGCTGCAGCCACAGCGTGGCCGACCCCGGCGAAGCGGAGGATGACGGGTGTGGGGTGGTGCTCACGCTGCCACGGTACTGATGGCGATCAGCGCAGCGACAGCTCCGACGCGCCGCCGTTGCTGACCAACCACCCGTCGCTGTGCATCTGGCGTTGCACCAGCTCGTCGATCTGCTGGCGCAACATCATGTTCTCGTGCACGCAGCCTTCCAGCGCGTGCAGCACGCCGTGCATCCGCTCTTCCATCGCGGTCAGGCGAGCGGCGGCGTCGGTGGGCACGGCCCCGCCGCCGCCGGGCGTGCGGGCGTCGATGCCGTCGAGGCGGTTGCCGATCTCGACGCGCAACCGGTCGAGCAAGCCGATGATGGTGCTCTGCGAGCGATCGAGGTCTGCGCGTGCTTCGCTGCGTGCTTCTTCCACACCCTGCTTCGCCAGCGTGGCATACGCGGCAGTGGCCGTGTACTGGGCCAGCACCTGCTGCTCGATCTTCACCATGCGGTCGCGCAGCTCGGTGGCCACCGACATCGCGTTCTCGCCCGAGTCGGGTGCCAGGAACGGTGTGGCCTGTTCGTCGAGCTGCATCCAACTGTTGTCGGCGCGGTTGCCTTTGCGGCTCTTGATTCGGCTCATGTGTGCTGCCCGCCTTCTCCAACGGCCGAAGTTTCGACCTGCCCGTGACAGTTCGTTTCATCGGTAGGACGGCCGTGGTTCTTGAGTGTTCCTTGTCGTCGATCGTCGGGCACTTGAGGATCACTTGAGGGAAAAGCGCTCAAGTCGACGGTGAATCGATCCGAAAGGTGACTTGCGACCGCTCCGCCAAGCGGGTCGGCGTTGCCAATGCGACAAGCAGCAAGCGGGAGGAAACCCAATGAACACAGAAATCGTAGAAGCAGTGGAAGTCGAGCAGAAGGAGCGAGGCTTCACCCTCGTCGAGCTGCTCATCGTCATCGTCATCCTCGGCATTCTCGCCACCGTCACGGTCTTTGCCGTCCGCGGCATCGCCGACAAGGGCAAGTCTGCTGCATGTGACTCGGACAAGAAGGTGCTCGAAGTTGCCGTCGAGACGTTCTACGCCAACGGCGGTGCAGCCGGTACGGCTACAGAGCTCCTCCTCGTGGAGGCTGAACTGATCCGTGACGTGTCGAAGACCTACAACATCGGCGGCGATGGCATCGCTGTCACCGCTGAGACCGACGCCTTGGTCCTCGGCGACACTGAACCCTGCTGAAGCGCCCCGGGTTCTGTGGAGGCTCCAACCTTTGAGAAGGATGGAGTCATGTCACGTAATGGGAAGTACCCCGATGAGCTGCGCGAGCGCGCGGTGAGGATGGTCTTGGACCATGGTCACGAGTACGGGTCGCAGTGGGAAGCGATCTGCTCGGTTGCCGACAAGCTTGGCAGCGCGGATCGCGGACCGAGGGCTGAGACGGTCAGGTTGTGGGTTCGTCAGGCCGAGAAGGACACCGGCCGCCGGCCTGGTGCCACGACCGAGGAGCTCGCCGACCTGAAGCGGTTGAAGCGCGAGAACGCTGAGTTGCGTCGTGCCAACGACATTCTCAAGGCGGCAGCGACTTTCTTCGGGGCGGAGCTCGACCGCCAATCGAAGAGGTGATCCGGTTCATCGACGAACATCAGGATCGGCGCAGCGGTGAGCTGCGGTGGGGAATCGAGCCGATCGCCAGAACCCTGGGGATCGCCCCGTCGACCTATCACGCGGCGAAGAAACGCCCACCATCAGCGCGGGCGATTCGTGACGCTGAGCTCAAGCCGCAGATCCTGCGTGTGTGGGAGCAGAACCTGGCCGTCTACGGGGCGGACAAAGTGTGGGACCAGCTGAACAAAGACGGCATCCGTGTCGCCCGCTGCACCGTGGAGCGGTTGATGGCCGGCATGGGGTTGCAGGGCTGCAGGCGTGGCCGGGTGTGGGTGCGCACCACCGAAGGTGATGACCGGCTCGACCGGCCCGCGGATCTGGTCGAGCGCCAGTTCCGGCGCCGGCCCGAACCGGTTGTGGGTCGCGATCTGACCTACGTCAAGACGCATTCGGGGTGGGTCTACGTCGCGTTCATCATCGATGTGTTCTCCCGCATGATCGTGGGCTGGCAAGCCTCACGGTCGTTGCGGTCCGACCTGGCGATCGACGCGCTCGAGATGGCCGTGTTCAACCGTCAACGCGCCGGCGCGGATCTGTCGCACCTGATCCACCACAGCGACCGCGGGGTGCAATATCTCAGTGTGCGTTACTCCGAACGCCTCGCCGACAACGAGATCGTCGCGTCGGTCGGTTCCAAGGGTGACAGCTACGACAACGCGCTGGCCGAGTCGTTCAACGGGCTCTACAAGTGGGAACTGATCTACCCGAAAGGCCCATGGCGTGGCCTCGACGACGTCGAGTTCGCGACCCTCACCTACGTCGACTGGTTCAACAACCGGCGCCTTCACGGCGAGATCGAACCCGGCCCCGGCTTCACCACACCAGCAGCATTCGAAGCCGACCACTATCGTCAAACCATCTCCGCCGAACCAGCGAAGACACAAACCACCGAGCCTCTATGAAACCCGGGGCGCTTCACTGCGTCGCAGCCGCCACTACCGTTCCCTGATCGGTACCTTCGGTACTCGAGTGATCTGAGAGAGCCGGACCTTCGGGTCCGGCTCTCTTTCTTTTCCTCAGTAAATGACTAGTTGTCAAGGCTTGGTCAATTCTTTTCAATACGAGCCGATGTTGGTCGATACTAAGGGCTCAAGCAGTGGGAGCGGACATGAACGAAGTCGCACAGCAGCGCCCTCGTCGGCGTATTCCCCCGAGGGACCGTTCGTTGTCGATGTCGCGCGATCACGGCTTCTCCGTGGTCGAGGTGGTCTTCACCATCACCTTGATCGGTCTCGTCCTCGTGCCGTTGCTGCAGGCCACCTTGTCGTCCATCCGCGCGTCGTCGACAGCAGGTGCGATCGTGGAGGTCGACAGCGTGTTGCAAGACGCGGCTGACCGCGTCACTCGCGCCGGAACGCTGTGCGAATACGACACGTACGTGCAGGCCGCGCTGACCGCGAGAGGCTGGTCGACCAGTCAGGTAACGGCCACCTACCAGCACTACGAGCCGGGGGTCACGGCCAAAGCCGACACTCCTGGTACGTGGGTGGATGGCGCGTGTGTCGGCGATCCCCCGCAGCGCACGGCACGGTTGATTCAGAAGGTGTCGATCACGGTGACCAGCAAATCAGGTGCAGTTTCCCGTTCTATTCAGGTGGTGAAGAGTGATGTCTAAAACATGGATTCGGTCCCGCCGGAGTCGCCAAGCGCCGTGGTGGCGAGCGAAGCGATGAAGGGATGACCCTCACCGAGCTGCTGCTCTCGATGGTCATCACCGGCATGGTGATGGCTGGGCTGATGGCCGCGGCGACGGTGATGCTCCGTCAGGTGGACAACACCGAAGGCCGCACCAACAACGCTCGTTCCGAGCAGAACATCAACCTGTGGATGCCCACAGACCTCACCTCGGCTGAGTCGGTCGACAAGCTGCCCGGGTCGGTGCCGTGCGGTGGCGCGTTGCCCGCCTGTCCGCCTGGGGTTGATCTGCGTGGTTCGAACGCACTGATGCTCACGTGCGCGGCAGCGAGGTCATGGGGGGCGTTAGCGTTGTGGAGACGCTGACCGTGGTGTCGTACCGAGTCGTGCGTGAGGACACCGGCGAGTTCCGCATGTACCGCGTGGCGTGCTACTCGGTGAACGACGCGCAGGCCACCTGCACCAGCATGGTGGTGCTGCGCGAACTGAACCAGCCGCCCGCCACCGTGAACTGGCAGCCGGGCATCACGGTGCCCACGTGGGTGGTCACCGTCACCGACGCGCTGTTCGCCGACGACGTGAGTGGCGTGGGTGACGAAGTGGCGCCGCCCGACCCCGGGTATCGCAACAAGGGCGCGCAGCGACTGGTGGTCACCATCAACGGTGGCGGCGACGTGGCCGGTGAGGGTGGTGGCCAGAAGCAGATCAGCCTCAGTGCCGGCGGCACCAACCGCGAGACCGGCCTCTCGACGGACGATCTCCAAGGCACGCCCAACTTCACCGCAGCCCGCTCTCGCTGCGGCGGCAACTTCGGCATGGTGGTCGACCACTCCGGCTCCATCAGCCAGAGCGAGCTCAACTCGATCAAGGGCGGCATCCGTTCGTTCATCGACACCTTCGCCGGCACCCCGATCAAGCTGCAGGTCGTCACCTTCGGCGACGACGCTGCAACGCTCGGGGCAACTGGAGGCGCGTGGGGCAAGTACTTCGACATGCTCATCGACACTGATGTGGCCGCTCTGAAGGGCTTGGTCGGTGACCCGTTGGTCACGAGCAGCGGCATCCAGCGAGGCGGATGGACCAACTGGGAAGACGCCTTGTTCCGCATGCTGCGCAACTCCGATGGCACCCTCCAGGCGCAACTTCCGGGCACGATGATCTTCTTCACCGACGGTGTGCCAACCAAGTCGCGCCTCGACTACACGTCAGCGTCCGCGGCCGTAGTGGACGACCCGCTCGACGACGGCCTCGACGACGACTCGGGGTCGTTCCAGCAGATCTCGTGGAACCGCGCCGAGCGGATCGTTCGCGATCGAGGCTCGATCAAGATCATCGGCGTGTTCGTGAACCCCGACGAAACGGCTGAGTCGGAGTGGATCGTGCGCGGCGAGGCCTACCTCTACGAGGTCGGCAACGGCGTGGTGTACGAAGTGGGTGCGCCCGGCTACCGTCGCAACAACAACGTGATCTTCCAGATCAGCGGTAAGAACATGTCGTACCAGCGCAAGTCGGGCTCCAGCTGGGTCAGCGCGGCCAGCGGCTACAGCGCCACCTCGTCGCAGGCTCGCGCCGCCTACCTGGCCAACAACACCACCCCCGACAGCACCGACAACTGGCGCTTCACCAAGAGCGGCAGCCCCGGGAGTTGGGTGACCATCAGCGCTGCGCAGTACGCCGCCAGCAACACGTCGTCGGGCACCGGCGACGGCTTCCGCACGGCGGTGAGTGGCGGCTTGAGCAGCAACTGGACGACCGTCACCGAGGCCGAGTACGACCTGAGCAACACCAACACCGGCACCTCCGATGGTTGGGACGTCGCCACCGTGTGGAGCCCCACGACGTTCGAGGCGTACACCGCCGGCAACGTCGACAGCGGCACAGGCGACAACTTCCGCACCAGCGTGAGTGGCGGCAACACCTCGTGGGCAACGGTGACCGCGCTGGAGTACACCGCCAGCAACACCACCAACGACTCCACCGACGGGTGGCGAGCCACCTACCTCCCCAAGGAGGTGCTCGACATCCGCGACTACGCCACCATCGGCAACCTGATCGTGGGCAACACCACCGGCATCGCGGGTGGCTACGTGGAGGCGACGCCTCGCGGTGGGCCGTACGAGAACGTCGGCGATGTCGACCTGTTCGTGCTGCCCAACTACACCAACTTCTCCTCGGCGCTGGCATCGGTTGCACTTGATCAGTGTGGTGGCACGGTCACCTTGCAGACGAAGGTGGGCAGCACCAACGCGCTCGACCCGTTCACCTATCAGAACATGACCAGCAACGAGACGGTGAAGACCTCGGCCGCGTTCCGTAGTGGCACCTTCGACATCGCCACCCCCGGTGGCGCGGCGCAAACGGTCACCATCACGCCACAGGACTTCACCGACCTCGGCCGTTACGAGCCGGCAGGGTGGTCGTGCAAGTCCGGCGGCGCGGCGTACCCGTTCACCACGGCCCCCGTGGCGGATCACGCGCCGTGGACGTCGATCACGCTCACGGTGCTGGCGAACAAGGCCGTGTCGTGCACGCAACAAGTGACGTTCCTGTGATGAATCGCGCAGTCAAGTGCCGTCGGAAGGCGCAACGCGTGGGCCATCGCGACGAGGGCAGCTCGATGATCATCGCGCTGGTCGTGATGGTGGTGGGTGCGCTGATGGTGCTGCCCGTCATGGGCTACACGATGAGCGTGCTGCGCACGAACAGGTCATCGAGCGCCAAGCTCGCGCGAGTGGAGGTGGTGGAGGGTGGCCTGCGGGCGACGCTCTACGACCCGCTGAAGCTCTACCAGGCGTGCGTCGACTCCGGTTACAGCACGGCCGTGCAGTTGGCGGCGCCGCCCGACCTGAACATCGAGTCGGAGTGCACCACGGTCGGTAGCTCGCTGCAGGACGTTCCCAGCGATCAGCACTACGCCCTCACCACCACACAGGTGGGCTCGAACGCCGTCATCCCGCCGCCGTACGTGGCGGCGCCCGAGGAGGTCGAGCTCGACGGCACCATCTCGCCCACCTGGTGCACCAGCATGGTGCCGGTGGGCGATGCCGGCAAGGTGCCCTGCGGCAAGCCGTATCCGGCCAACGGTGACCTCGATCCGCTGCGCTGGCTCGGCGCCACCTCGCACGAGTCGGGTGGCGGTGCGATCTTCGTCCCCTACCTGCCGCCGGTGGCCAACGCGTTCGCATACGCCGGTGGCTACGACATGATCGAAGGCCCGTGCCGCGTGTTCTTCCCCGGCCGCTACGTCGACGACGTGGTCATCACCGGCTCGACACCGGTGTACTTCGCATCGGGCATCTACTACTTCGAGAAGACGGTTCGCATCAGTGGCGACGCCAACGTGGTGGTCGGCGCCGGCTCGACTCCTGGCTGCGTGGAGAGCGACGCCGTCGCTGTCGCCGATGCCATCAACGTGCCGTTCGACGCGTACAGCAACGGCGTGGGCGGCACCTGGGTGTTCGGCCAGAACGGCCGCCTGGTGATCGACACGGCCACCCCCAGCACGGGCGCCGGCGTGAACCTGGTCTTCAACCGCCGGCTGGTGGCCAACACCGACCCGGAGGCCGTGATGAACGAGGTGTCGATCATGTCGGTGAACGGCGTGCTCGCCGGCACCGCCACTGTCGATCTCGACATCGATCTCGACGGCGATCTCGAAGCCAAGATCGATCTGCACGTCCCTGCGACGCAGGTGCTGGGCGACCCCCCGGTCGATGCGGTCAACCACCTGTACAAGGCATCGAACCTGGTCTCCACCTTCGGGCCGCCGGTCTCCTGCGCCATTTCGGCATCGGTGCCGGGTTGCCCGATCATCGACATCAACCTGGGCACCACCGCCTCGGTGAACGTGGAGATCCCCGGCTACGTGTCGATCCCGCAGGGCATGCTCAGCATGGTGGTTGCCGATGGCGCGAACGTGAACAAGCGACTCGCGTTCGGCGGCGGCATCCTCGCCGCGCAGATGGCGGTCTCCGCGGTCGTGCCCGACTTCCTGCAGCTCGGCCTGCTCAACCCGGTCGTGCAGAAGACGTTCAAGATCGTCACACGCACCGTCTCCGGGTCGCCCAGGTTGGTTGCCACGGCACAGGTGCAGGTGAACGAGACCGGCGGCTACGCGATCAACTCGTGGGTCGTCAAGTCCGAGTACGTCGCCACCTGACCCCGTGTCGGGTCGTGGCGGTGTGGGTCGTGGCCCCGGCCGTCAGCAGCCGGGGGTGGTTTCCGCTCGTGGCGCGGAAACCACGGTTGGCACCCCCCGGTACCGCAGTTGTCGTTCGCTTCGGGCGAGTACCCCACGTGGCCCGCCCGCGGACGACGGCGGTGACGCTGCACACCTCCGACCTGGGCGGTCGGAGCACTCGTTGTCAGCGGACGAGCTCCATGCGCATGCCCGACGTGTCCCAGGTGGGTTCGGCGGGCAGCCGGTTCATCGCTCTGCCGGCCGCTCGCGAGCGGTCCACAGCAGGCCGGTGGCCTGCAGCAGGTGCACCTGGGCGGCGCCGGGCGGCGGCGTGCGGGTGACGATCTCCTCCACGCCGGGCAGCTTGTCGCGGATCAACGCCATGCGCTCGAGCACACCGTCCTGCTGGTACGGCGACGACAGCAGCTGCCGTTCGTTGTTGAGGTGCGTGAAGGTGAGGTCGGGGTGAGCCGCGAAGAAGATGCGCTGGTGAAACGGCGCGAACAGCTCCTCCGCCTCGCGGAGCCATTTGAAGCGACGGAAGTCGGCGCGGGTGAGCCACGGCTCCAGCTCCAGCGCCTCGGCTCGGGTGGGTGCCCGCAGGGCGGCACGTGACGGCGTCGGCTTGACCGCCAGGTTGCGCGGCCAGCCGATGAGGTCGCGGGCATCCTGGTCGCAGGCGAGGTACGGGCCGGCGGGCGGGTCGTTGAGCCCGATGGGTGCGTAGATGGCCGCCGCGTCGAAGCGTGGCTTGTACTCCACCACGTCGATCAGGGTTTTCACCACTTCCGGGTCCTCGGCCACCATCGTCACGCCGGCCAGGCGGGCGGGCACGATCAGCCAACCTCCCGGGCAGGGCACGATGCCACCGAGCATCTTGTAGGGCAGTTTCGAAGCGGCCATGTCGTCACGCGTCCGATCAGGCGTTGATGTAGGTGCCGGCGCCGGTGGTGGCGGCCTGGCCGGCCTCCAGCGTTGCCTGCGCCTGCTGTTGCGAGCGGAAAGTGGCGGCCTGGGCCAGGATCTCCTTCGGGTACTGGCTCACCTCGGCCGCCGTGTCGAAGCTGAGGATGCCGCTCGACACCAACCGGGCGAGGTCCATCTCCATCGTCTGCATGCCGTCCTGCTGGCCACTGATCATCGTGTTGCGCAGCTGGCGGGTCTTGCCTTCGCGCAGCAGGTTCTTCACGGCTTCGTTGGCCATCAGCACCTCGTAGGCCGCCACGCGCCCGCCACCCTCGGCGGGCAGCAGGCGTTGGCTGATCACGCCCTGCAGCGTGCCGGCGAGCATGATCTGGATCTGGTCGCGGCGTTCGGCGGGGAACACGTCGACGATGCGGTCGAGCGCCTGCGAGGCGTCGTTGGTGTGCAGCGTGGCGAACACCAGGTGGCCGGTCTCGGCCAGCGTGAGCGTGATCGAGATGGAGTCGAGGTCGCGCATTTCACCGAGCAGGATCACGTCGGGGTCTTCGCGCAATGCGCTGCGCAGACCCTCGGTGAAGCCGGTGACGTCGGTGCCCACTTCGCGCTGGTTCACCATCGCGACCTTGTGGTTGTGCAGGTACTCGATGGGGTCCTCGATGGTGAGGATGTGCACCGGCTTGGTCTCGTTGATGCGGTCGATCATGGCCGCCAGAGTGGTGCTCTTACCCGAGCCGGTGGGGCCCACCACCAGCACCAGCCCGTACGGGCGGTTGAGCAGCTCGGTAGCCGCCCAGGGGGTGCCCAGCTCCTCCAACGAGCGCACACGGAAGGGAATGACGCGCAGGGCCAGTGCGTAGCTGGCGCGCTGCTTGAAGGCATTCGCGCGGAAGCGACCGATCGACTCCAGACCGAACGAGAAGTCGACCTGCGAGTTCTCGTCCAACTCGGCCATCTGATGCTCGTTGAGCAGCGACATCACCATTCGCTCGGTGTCGCCGGGCGCCAGCAGCTGCACGCCTTCGAACGGCACCAGCACGCCGTCGCGGCGAGCCGTCGCGGGCCGGCCGACGGTGATGTGGAGGTCGGAGGCCCCGGCGGCCACGGTCGCCTGCAGCAGCGTGACCAACAGCGGATCTGGATTGAACATGGGGCTAGCCTCCGGTGCGTCCGCTCGTGTCCCGAGTCGGGCCTTGCTGTATGACGATCGCTATCTCTGCCCTGTTCGGGCTTCTCATTGGTTCGTTCCTCACCGTGGTGGTCGACCGCGTCCCACGTGGGGCTTCGGTCGTCCAGCCCGGATCGGCGTGCGGGAACTGCGGCTTGCGCCTCGGCCCCCTCGATCTGGTACCTGTGCTCAGTTGGGTGGCGCTGCGCGGCAGGTGCCGTCAGTGCCATACCAGTATCGGCATCGAACCGCTCGTGCTTGAGTTGTCAACGAGCCTGCTGTTCGGCCTCACTGCGTGGCATTTCGGCGCCTCGTGGGCCACCCCCGCCTTCTGCGTACTGTTCGCCGGTCTGCTGGCGCTGAGCTGGATCGATCTGCGCACCAAACGCCTGCCGCGAGAGATCACCTACTGCACCGCCGCCCTCGGCCTGCCACTGCTGGTGGTGGCCGCGCTGGTGGAGCGCACCCCCGAGCGGATCTGGATGATGGTGCTCGGCGCGGGCATCGCCGTGGGCATCATGAGCCTGATCTACGTGGCCAGCCGCGGCGGCATGGGCGATGGCGACGTGCGCCTCTCACCGCTGCTGGGTGCCTACTTGGGCTGGCTCAACCCCGGCCTGGTGCCGGTGGGGCTGTTCTTCGGGTTCGCGTGCGGCGCGGTGGTGGGCGTCGGCCTGGTGCTTGCCAAGCGCGGCGACCTGAAGACCGCCGTGCCGTTCGGCCCGTTCCTGGCCCTCGGCACCGTGTTGGCCATCTTCCACGGCCAGCGTTACATCGACATCATCCTCGTCCGCTGACAGGTTTCATCGGTTTGCTCGCGTCGTGTGCGTTGGCCGACTCGGGTCAGATGTCCTGCTTGACGCCGTCGAGCACGCCGTACATGGCCTGCACCAGCGCGACGGCCACGAAGCCCACGATCACGCCCACGAACACGATCATCAGCGGCTCGAACATGGTGGTGAAGCGCTTGATGCGGCTCTCCAGCTCGCGATCGAAGTAGTAGGCGGCCACTTCCAGCTGCGAGTCGAGCGTGCCGGTCTCCTCGCCAACCTTGAACATCTGGCGGGCGGCACCGGGGAACAGCTCGGTCTTGGCCAACGGCTTGGCGAAGCCGCCACCTTCCATCATCTCGGTCTGCGCCTCGATCAGGCGTGCCCGGAACACGGAGTTGTTGGTGGCTTCTGTGGTGGTGCGCATCGCGTCGGGCAGTGGCACGCCGGCCTTCACCATCGCGCCCAGGATGCGGCAGAACCGCTCGAGGATGGAGTACTCGACGATGCCGCTGATGACCGGCAGCTTGAGCAGCAGCTTGTCCTTGAAGATGCCACCCTTCTCGGTCTTGGCCATCCACACGATCGATGCGATGAAGCTGGCCAGGATGCCGAACGGGATGTACCACATGACGGTGAACAGATCGGCGGTGAACAGCAGCGCGCGAGTGGCGAACGGCAGGTCGGCGTTCAGCTCCTCGAAGAGCGGCTTGAACTGCGGCAGCACGTAGCCGGCCAGCACGGCCACCGTGAACACGGCCATCACCATCACCACGCCGGGGT
Organism: Acidimicrobiaceae bacterium; assembly: GCA_016722025.1. Taxonomy (GTDB): domain Bacteria; phylum Actinomycetota; class Acidimicrobiia; order Acidimicrobiales; family Ilumatobacteraceae; genus UBA668. The sequence goes on along the minus strand of JADKGZ010000003.1, from coordinate 215,300 downwards.
ACGACAGCGCCGAGACCACCTTCGAGCGGGTCTCCACCTCGCGCTCGAGGTAGCCGGCCAGGCTCTCCAGCGTCTGGTCGAGCTTGCCGGTGAGCTCGGCCGAGCCGAGGATGCCGATGTAGTAGGCGGGGAACGCCTCGGGGTGCTTGCTCGCCGCGCCGGAGAGCGTGCCACCGTTGCGGAGATCCTCCACCATGTCGGTGATCGTGCGCTGCAGGGCCACATCGGAGGTCTCGTCGCCGATCACCTCCATCGCCTCGGTGAGCGGAATGCCGGCCTTCACGAACACGGCGAGCTGGCGGGTGAAGTGCATCAACTCCTTCTTCTTCACCTTCACCTTGGTGAGCTCGAACTGCATCGCGCCGCGCTTCTCTTCGATCTTCACCGGGTACAGGTTCTGATCGAGGAGGTGCGCGCGTGCCTGGCCGACCGTGTCGGCCTTGGTGAAGCCTTCGACGGACGAACCCGTGGCATCGATTGCGGCGTAGGAGAACTTGGGCATGGGAATGGCTCCTAGCTGGCGAACAGCGTCTTGACGACTTCGGGAATGGTGGTGACGTCGTTCTCGACCAGGGCCATGGCTTCGCGCAACATGGTGCGCATGCCCTGGGCCACGGCGAGGCGGCGGAGCTCTTCGGTGGTCGCCCAGCCCACGATCAGGCGGCGCAGCTCGGGGGTGATGCGCAGCAGCTCGTACACACCGATGCGATCGCGGTAGCCGGTGCCGGCGCAGAAGTTGCAGCCGGCGCCGCGGTAGAACGTGCTCTTCTCGCTGCCGCCACTGTTCTGGCGGAACACGGCCAGCTCGTCGGCGCCGGGGGTGTAGGGCTCCTTGCAGCTGTCGCACACTCTGCGCAGCAGGCGCTGGCCGATGACGCCCACCACCGACGAGGCGATGAGGAAGGCCTCGATGCCCATGTCGAGGAAGCGGTGCAGCGCGGCCACGCTGTCGGTGCCGTGCAAGCTGGAGAGCACGAGGTGACCGGTGAGGGCCGACTGCACGGCGATGCGCGCCGTGTCGGCATCTCGGATCTCACCGACGAGGATGACGTCGGGGTCTTGCCGCAAGATGGCTTTCAGACCGGTGGCGAACGTGAGGCCCGCCTGGTCGTTGGTCTGGATCTGGTTGATGCCTGGGAACACGTACTCCACCGGGTCTTCCACCGTGGTGATGTTCTTGCCCGCCGAGTTCACCTCCAGCAGCGACGCATACAGGGTGGTGGTCTTGCCGGCGCCGGTGGGGCCTGCACAGATCACCATGCCGAACGGCGCGTGGATCATCTTCGAGTAGTGCAGGTAGGTTTCGCGGGGGAAGCCCAGCTCGGCGAGGCCGATCATCGACCGGCTCTTGTCGAGGATTCGCATGACGATCTTCTCGCCGAACACGGTGGCCACGCTGGCCACGCGAACGTCGACTTCCTTGCCGTCGATCACGGTGGAGAACTGGCCGTCCTGCGGGCGGCGCTTCTCCACGATGTTCATGCCGCTCATGATCTTCAAACGGCTGGTCAGTGCGGCATGCACGCCCATCGGCAGGGAGAACGTCTCGACCAGGTGGCCGTCGATGCGGAACCGCACTCGCACGTTCTCGTCCATCGGCTCGATGTGGATGTCGCTCGCGCGGTCGCGCATCGCTTGGCTGACCACACGGTTCACCAGCTGGATGACCGGTGCCTGATCGTCGAGGTTGATCTCCGAGGCGAGCTGGGCGATCTTGCCGAGGTCGTCGGAGACCTCGAGGCTGGCGACCAGCCGGCTCACGTCGGCGTCGGCGCGATAGACGAGATCGATGAACGTACGCACCGTCGACGGGTCGGAGATGAAGAACTTCACCGGCCGCTTCGCGCTGGCCTCGATGGCGGCACGCCGCGCCGGCGACGGGTCGCTGCACAACACCACGAGCGTGGTGCCTTCTTCGGCGACCGCGACCGCGCAGTGGCGACGCACGACGGCCTCGTCGAGGACGCCCTTGATCTCGTCCGCGATCACGATGCCCTTGGTGTCCACCGCCGGCACGCCGGTGGCAGCGGAGATGGCGATCGCCACTTCGGTGCGGCCGGCGCCGTAGCGGCCGAGTGCGATGTCGGCGAACTGCAGCAGGTCGCCGTTGGCCTGCGCGAGCGCCCCGGCCAGGTGCTCTGCCGTGAGCTGGCCGCTCTCGACCAGCGCCTGCCCCACCTTCATGCACTCCGCGGCGGACTCGCCTTCGGCCGCCGGAGGTGCTTCTTTCGAACCTTTGAAGAGTGCCATCTGCCCGTCTCTCGCCGCTGGGTCGTCTGCGAACCGGCCGTCAGAACGACGACAGGCTCGGTTCCGTGGAATTGGTCGAGCTGCCGCTGGGCAGCGTGGGGGTGAGCGATGTGCTGGGCGAGCCGGGTACCGGCGCCGCAGCAGTCGTTGGTGCTGTCGTTGGTGCTGTCGTGGGTGTCATCGTTGGTGTCGACGTCGTGCCCGGGCGCGTGGCCGCGGAGCCGGCGTTCATGTCGGTCTTGCGTACGAACTGATCGGGATCGAGTGCCACGAGCGCGCGCTCGAGCTCTTCCAGGCGTTCCAGTTGCACCGACGCGCTCACGTCCAGCTCGTCGACCAGCAACGCCTCGATCTCTGCCATGCGCAGCGAGTTCTTGCCGATCTTCTCTTCGGTGGTGCTCACGATGCGGTCCACCTCGATGCGCACGAGCATCGCTTCACCGATCGCCGCCGAGAGCTGCTCCTTCATCTCGGTCATGGCCTTGTCGTCAACGGTGCTGATGCGCTGCGTCAAGGCCGCCAGCTGATCGGAGGCGTCGTAGAGACGGTTCTCCAGCTCGAGCATGCGCTGCGACAGCGCGGCGATCGCATCGTCGAAGCCGGCGCCGACCCTGCCGATCGTGGCGTCCAACTGGGCGATCTTGGTGCCGTTCTGCTCGTTGACCCGCTCTTCCATCGCGAGCATGCGGTCGGTGACCTTGTGCTCGGTGAAGTCCACTCGCTGCAGCAGCGTGGTGGTCTGCTCGGCGAGCTGGCGCTGCACTTCCGGACCCACGGATTCGAGCATCGTGCGCACGAACCCCAGCCGTTCCTCGACTGCGGTGGCCAGTGCCTGGTTGCCCTCGTCCATCCGTTGCGAGAGTGCGATCGTGGTGTCGTTGACGTGCTGCACCATCGCCGAGGCCTGCTCGTCGAACCGGCGGGTGGCCTTGTGCAGTTCGTCGATGCGAGCGTGTGCGCCGGCGCTCTGGCCGTCGATGTGCTCGCGCAGTGCCGTCAGCTCGTTCTCGTCGATGGAGCTGCCGCTCGGGCTGCCCGCCTCGAGCACGCGGTTCTCCACCTCGTTGAGGCGCACCTGCTGATGCTGCGAGAACTCGGCCAGGCGCACTTCGAGCATCGCCTGCAGCGACTGCTGCTGCGCCAGTGCAGCATCTTGCGTGGCGGTCAACTGGGCCATCACGGCGTGCAACTGCTGTTGCAGCTCGTCGCGCAACTGGTCTCGGTCTGCTGCCGCCGCCTGCCGCACGGCATCCACCTGCTGCGACATCGACGACACGTAGTGCGTCAGCTGCCGCTCGACCGCGCCGGCGATCGTGGCGGCCAGCACCTCGGTAGCGCTGGGCGAAAGACCCTGCGTAGCCGTGCCCGATGAGGATGTGTTCGTGCTCATGCCCGGGCCCGCCGATCGATCTGAATACTCAGGGTGAAGTAGTCCGTCGCCACGGAGGAGTTATCGGATCGTCTTGCCCAACTCTTGAGAAGTTGCTCGTGCAGTACGGTGCATTCGATGCGAGTTCACCTCATCGACGGCACCTACGAGTTGTTCCGTCAGCACTTCGGCCAGGTCTCGCGCCACGGCGACGCCGGGCCGTACGACGCGGCGGTGGGCGTGGTGTCCAGCACGCTGCAGCTGGTGGCCGCCGGCGCAACGCATGTCGGCGTGGCCAGCGACCACGTGATCGAGAGCTTCCGCAACGATCTGTACGCCGGTTACAAGAGCAGCGAGGGCATGGACGAAGTGCTGCTGCACCAGATCCCCGTGATGGAGGAAGTGCTCGTGGCCTGCGGTTTCACCACCTGGCCGATGGTGGAGTGGGAGGCCGACGATGCCTTGGCCGCAGCGGCGGCGGTGGCCGACGCCGACCCGCGGGTCGAGCAGGTGCTCATCATCACCCCCGACAAAGACCTTGGTCAGTGCGTGAAGGGCACCAGAGTGGTGCAGTACGACCGGCGCAAGGACGAGATCATCGACGCCGCCGCAGTGGAGGTGAAGTTCGGTGTGCCGCCCAGCTCCATCGCCGACTACCTGGCGCTGGTGGGCGACTCGGCCGACGGCTTTCCCGGCCTCCCCGGCTGGGGTGCGAAGAGCGCTTCCACCGTGCTCGCCAAGTTCGGCAGCATCGACGCCATTCCCGCCTCCTCGGGCGACTGGGGCCTGCCCGGCCTGCGCGGCGCCGAGAAGCTGGCTCGCACCTTGCACGACCAGATGGCCGATGCGCTGCTGTTCCGGGTGATCGCCACCACCGCCACCGACGTGCCCGTGGGTGCCGTCGACGACTGGCTGTGGCAGGGGCCCACGCCGGCGCTGGCCGCGGTGGCCGCACGCCTGGGTGCCCCCGACCTGGCCGATCGTGCGCAGCGAGTATGGCAGCGAGCAGCCGCTCGTGCGGCGGGGAACGACAACTCCCGCTGACTGTCGCCGCACCCGCTGGCTGTGGTGACGGCCAGGTGGCCTGCGGCACACAAGCGGCACCGTTGAAGGCTGCTACCTCCCGGTCCTGACCTGATTCCCGGACGCCCGTCGCACAGGGCCCGACCGTCACCACACTCAGCGGGTGCTTCGGCGAAGCCTAGCGACAATCCCCAACGTTGCCGCTAGCCTGCGTCGCCACCCGGGAGGGTGCGAGAGCGGCCGAATCGGCACGCTTGGAAAGCGTGTGAGGGGCAACCCTCCGTGGGTTCGAATCCCACCCCCTCCGCCAATGACAGCCGGCTCAGCGGTTGCCGAGCAGGGCGCGCGACGTGGTCGCGACGAAGACGAGCCACACCAGGAAGCCGACGAGGCCGACGAACATCACCGGGCTGCCGTCGAGAGCCAGCGGCGTCGTTGCTGCTGACACTGCGAGCAGCAATCCTGCGACTCCTCCCGCTTGCTTCCATGGTGCCGCAACGAGCCCGCCGGCGGCGGCCGCAGCTGAGAAGCCCGCAAGAGCGATGCCCAGTGCGATGCCGAGGATGCCGAAGAGCGAGTTGTGCAGCATCCACAGCGCCGAGACGACGTCGGTGTTCGGTGAGCCGAGATGTACGTATCCCGACAGCGCCACATCCGTAGCAACCACCGATGAGAACAGCGCAAACACCCCGATGAACCCGATGGTGCCGGCGAGCGCCGGTGCCCGTGAGGGTGCTGCTGCCAAGCGTGAGAGCAGCCCTGCGTTGAACGCCGCCCCGCCGACCGCGCCGACGACGAAGAGCGCCGCCAGCACCAGCGTGGTGCTGCGGTGATCGGCGTAGAACTCGACGACCTTGCTCACGGCGGCGTCGTTCTTCGGAGCGATGGACCCCCGAATCACGTTCTGGACGACGACGGTGGTGACGAAGACGAAGCCGCCGACACCACCGATGACTCGAGGTGGCGCCAAACGAACCGCCGTCGGCACCGATGAGCTCTCGACACTTGCCATGCTGGATCTCCTCTGGTCGAAGTATACTTCAAGTGATCGTATGTAGGTACGATTACTTGATATATACACAAGTGACTTGGATGGAGTCAAGCGAAATGGCTGCAAAACCGGAGACTGGTACGCCACCGCTTCCGAGGAGGCGCGCACTGCAGGCCGAACAGACCCGCCGCGACATCCTGGCCGCCGCTCGACGTCGTTTCGCCGAACATGGCTACGCGGCGACGACCCTGAAAGACATTGCAACCGACACCGGTGTGTCGGTGCAGACGATCTACGACAGCGTCGGGAACAAACCCGAACTGGTCCGCCAGCTCAACGATCTGATCGACGCCGAGGCTCAGATCGGCGAAATCGTTGCGCCGCTGCTCGACGAGACCGATCCACTGGTCGTGGCCCGCGCTCCGGCTCGCATCACGCGACGATTGATCGAGCGCTGTGGCGACATTCTTCGTGCCGGCCTGGCCGGCAGCTACACCGACGACGGGCTCGCGCCGGCCCTCGAGGAGGGCGGTCGGCGTCATCGAGCCGGTGCCGGCATGGTTGCCGGCAAGCTCGCCTCGCTCGGCGCGTTGCGACCGGGGCTCGACGCCGAACAAGCTGCGCTCACCATCGCAGCCCTCGCCGACACTCGACTTGCGCTGCTGCTGATCGACGATCACCAACTCACTGTCGATCAGGTCGAGGACTGGATCGCCGACACGATCGTCCGCGCGACGCTCAAGCCCTGAACGTCAAGCCCTGAACGTCATGCGATCGAGACTGCTGTGTGGCCCTGTCCACTGACGTGCGCGTCGATGGTGAAGTCCCCTGGAGTCGAGTGCCCGGACCCCTGACCATCCGAGTGCCGGCCGACCATCCGAGTGCCGGCCGACGTCCCGGCGGGCGGCTGACACTCGGACCTCGCCCCACAGACTCGGGTGGTCGCCACACACTCGGATGGCTGGGTGGGGTCAGGCGATCGGAGGGACTTGGGGGTCGGGACGTCAGAGGGAGGCGTAGGAGGCGATGGCTTCGGCCAGCGAGCAGGTGAGCACGCCGACTTCGTCGACGACGGCCGCCAACCACGGAGGGCGCACGATGCCGGTGACGGCGATCGGCTCGGCGAGCCCGCTGTGAGTTGGTTTCGACGTTGCTCGTAGAGTTCCTCTGATGTCGTTGTCCTCATTTGCGTTGTCCGACACGGAGGCGATGCAGTTGGCGCTGGCCCAGGCCCGGGCGGCGGCGCTGCACGACGACGTTCCCATCGGTGCCGTGGTGGTTCGCGACGGCGTGGTGATCGCGGCTCGGCACAACGAGCGCGAACTGCACGGCGACCCCACGGCGCATGCCGAAGTGCTGGCACTGCGCGATGCGGCCACGGTGGTGGGCCACTGGCGATTGACCGACTGCACGCTGTACGTGACCTTGGAGCCGTGCGTGATGTGCGCCGGCGCGCTGGTGAACGGTCGCATCGGCCGGCTGGTGTACGGCGCCATCGACCCGAAGGCGGGGGCGGTGGAGAGCCTCTACCAGGTGTGCGCCGACGACCGGCTGAACCACCGGCCGCCGGTGCAGGGTGGCGTGCTCGCGCTGGAGTGCGGGCAGCTGCTGAAGGCGTTCTTCGCCGCTCGTCGCGGGTGATCCGGCGCGGGCTCGACGCCAGGTCAGAGACCGGGGCTCGGGCTCGGCGTCAGCTCGAAGTCGGTGGGCGACAGGCTGGGCAGCGGCTGTGCCGCGGCATCGATTGCCTCCAACGCGCGGCGCACGGCGTCGGCCACCTCGTCGGCGATGGCAGTCGACATGATCGCGTCCATCGCGGACTGCGCCAGCCGGATGCTCGAGTCGTCGTCTGCCGAGGCTGCTGCTGCGGAGAACGCGTGCTCGTCGCTCGCCTCGACCTCCGGTAGGTCGTCGTGCGCAGGCTCGGCGGCTGCGACCGGTTCTGCGGCCGCAGGCGGCTCGACGGCGGCGACCGGTGCCGGGTCGTCCACCGGGGTCACGGTCGCGGCGGGGGTCGCGGCCTCCAGGGGCGCGGCAGCAGCGATCGGAGGCGTCGGCCGCGCGGGCGCGGCGGGTGCGACAACGGAGGCTGCGGGCGCGGCAGCTGCCGGCGCGGGGATGGGTGTCGTCGCCGGATCGGCGAGGTGCGAGCCCTCCACGATGCGAGTGACCACCTCCACCCGGTTCGGCAGCCAACGGTCGATGCCGTTGGGGTGCCGCTTGTACATCGTCATCGTGTAGCGCTCGATCACGTCGTTGGCCACGGTGGTCAGCACGTCGTCGGTCATCAGCTCCACGCACAGCTCCACCGACTGCCGGTCGATCGTCGAGTCGCGTTGGAACATGCGCCCGAGGTGCTCGACGCCGCTCACCAGCAAGGCGCCCTTGCCCATCTGCTGGCGGGTGATCACGCCTTCCACGAGCAGTCGTACGCCCAGCCCACCGTCGGTGGTGCGCTCGGCGAAGTACACCTGGCCGTCACGCAGGTAGACGTGCGTGGTCGGTGCGGTGGCCAGCGACAGCTCGCCCGTCAGCATCTGCCGGCGCGCCGCCTCGATCACCTGCCAGGCCGGACGAGGGGTGAAGCCAGTTTCGTCGGCAAAGAGATCTGCATGCACGAAACCTTCTTCGGCATACCGAATCTTGAGCTTGAGCGTTTCGCCCGCTGTGAGCAGGGCCGACGTCGGCATGGCCGCAGGAGGGAGAACCGCCGGTGGCGAGCGTCGCAGCACCCGCTAACCTGCCGCCCCGGAAGGGTGCCCGAGCGGCCAAAGGGACACGCCTCGAAAGCGTGCGAGGTGCAAGCCTCCGTGGGTTCAAATCCCACCCCTTCCGCCAGATGATCCCGTAAGGGGTCGAGAACAGCCCGAACCTGCAAGAGGTTCGGGCTGCTCTCGTTCTGGGCACTGCGTGCGGTGCCCGGCACGGCACTGCCCCGTTCCCGCGATGGCCACACCCACACCACCCCGGCCTGCGGCGCCCTGGTGGTGCTCCACCGAGGAGATGGTGTGGTTGTCGCAGGGCCTCGTGCACGATGCCGACGCCGACGTGGCGGTGATCTCCGGTGCCGTGGTTCATCACCACGATCACGACCGGGTGGTGGTGGCCGAGGCGTGGGTCACGCTGCGTGCCGACACCACACGCCTTCAGCTCCCCAGAGGTTCGTTCGGCTGAATCGACCAGGCCCGCGGCCGCAACGGGAAGCGCCTACGGGCACTCCGCCCCGTCGGTGGGCGCGTTGGCCACCGGGTCGACCAGGTACTGCTCGATGATGTCGCTGGAGCACACGTTGACGCCGTAGCCGGTGTGCTGGTTGGCGGTGACGATCACCAGGCGGCCGTCCTCCAACGAGTCGGCCATCCGCCGCGTGCTGTCCAGCGGGGTGGACGGGTCGCCGGTGGTGCCCATGACCAGGATGGGGCCGGCACCAGCGCCGGTGATGTCGACTCGCGGATCCTGGGTCTCGGGGTAGAACGTGCAGAAGTAGCTGCCGGTGGTGCCGGGCGAGAGCCGAGGAGCAGCTGCCTGGAACTGCGGCACCGCCGCGTCTTCCTCCGCCACCGTCAACCGCTCGGTGGTGTCCATGCAGAAGATGGTCTGGAACGCTTCCAGCGAGTTGTCGTAGGTGCCGTCCTCGTTGCGGGCGTAGTAGTCGTCGTAGAGCTGCAGCAGGCCGGCGCCGTTGCCGCCCTGCGCATCCTTGAGGGCCTGCGCCAACTGCTGCCAGAGCTGGTCGGAGTACATCGCCTGGAAGACGCCGGAGATGGCGACCTGCAGGTTCACGTCGGGCCGGCCCTCGCTCGACGGCACGGGCTGCTCGTCGAGCGCCGTCATCAGCTGATCGAATGCCTGCTCCGCGTTGCCGTCGTTGTGGAACTCGCAGCTCGGATCGTCGCTGCACTGCTGCAGGAAGGTGGCGAGCGAGCTCTCGAAGCCGACGCTCTGCTGCAGGCCCGACTCGATGTAGCCGGCGGTGGGGTCGGCGGCGCCGTCGAGCACGGCTGCGCGCACGGTGTCGGGGAACAGCGTCGCCCAGGTGGCGCCCAGCTCGCTGCCGTAGCTGAACCCGAAGTAGCTGATGGTCTCCTCACCGAGCGCGGCCCGGATGGAGTCCATGTCGCGCGCCGAGTTGTTGGTGCCGATGAACTCGAGGATGTCGGCGTTCTTCGTGGCGCACTCGCTGGCGAACTCCTCGGCCGTGTCGGCGATCTGCTGGCGCTCGGCATCGTCGTCGGGCGTGACGTCGAGGCTGGCGTAGAAGCGGTCGTAGTCGTCGGTGCAGTCGATGGCCGGCGTGGTGAGGCCGGTGCCGCGCGGATCCCAGCCGATGATGTCGAACTGCTGGATGATCGCCTGGCCGTAGATCTGGTCGGCGTAGATGGCGAAGTCGCTGCCGCCGAAGCCGGGGCCACCGGGGTTCACCAGCAGGCTGCCGATGCGCTTGGCCGGGTCGGCCAGGTGGCGCGCGACGTACAGATCGAAGGTGCCCTGTGCAGGGTCGTCGTAGTCGATCGGCACTTCCAGGTGCCCGGTCTGCACCACACCGTCGCTGTCGAACTCTTCCCACTCGAACGCGTCGCCGGTGGGCGTGGTGGCGTCGGTCGTGCCCGGGTCGGTCGTTCCCGGATCGGTGGTTCCAGGATCGGTGGTCTCACTGCCGGCCACCGTGCTGCCGGAGTTGGACTCGGTGGACGTCACCTTGTTGTCGTCGGTGCAGGCCGACACCAGCAGGGCGGCGGCGGCGAGGGTGCTCAGGGTGCGACGCATGACGGGAAGGCTAGGGCCTCGATCGCGTCAGCACATGTCGGCAGCGCCGGCGCCGGGCCGGGCGGCGCTCGTCAGTCGCAGGTGATCTCGTCGCCGAGCGGCGCCGTCGGATCGACCAGGTAGGCATCGACCGTGCCGTTCACACAGCCGTTCACGCCGTACCCGGTGTGCTGGTCGGCGGTGACGATCACGAGGTGGCCGTCCTCCAGCGCAGTGGCCATGTTGCGAGTGCTCTGCAACGGTGTGGCCGGGTCGCCGGTGGTGCCCACCACCATGATCGGCCCGGCGCCCTCACCGGTGATCGCCAGCGTTGGGGCGGGCGGCACCGGCCACACCGAGCAGAACGTCAGCTCGGCCATCCACCCGCGACCCAACCGGGGGGCGGCGGCCGCGAACTCGGCCTCGTGCGAGTAGAGGTCGTCGGGGCCGGTGCTGCCCGGGTCGTCGAGGCACCCGATGGCGAAGTAGGCCTCCAACGAGTCGTCCCACTCGGCCCCGTAGTACCCGTAGTAGTCGTCGTAGAGGTCGAGAATGCCTTGGCCGTCGCCGGCCTGCAGATCGGCGAGAGCCTGTTCCAGCTGCGGCCAGTAGCCCTGGTCGTACATCGCGTCGGCCACCGCGGTGGTGAGCACACCCTGGGTGACAGCCGTGCGGGCCGGGTCGACGCTGATGGGCGCGGCATCGATCTCCTCGGCGAGCTGGTCGTAGGCGCCCTCGGCGTTGCCGCCGTTGTAGAACGCACACATCGGCGCAGCACTGCACTGCGCGAGGAAGGTGGCGAAGGTGGCCTCGAAGCCGGCCGCCTGCTGGATGTTCTGCTGCAGGTAGCCAACGGTGGGGTCGACCGCGCCGTCGAGCACGGCGGCGCGCACCGTGTCGGGGAACAGCGTCGCCCAGGTGGCGCCCAGCTCGCTGCCGTAGCTGAACCCGAAGTACGAGATCTTCTCCTCGCCCAGTGCCCGGCGGATGGAATCCATGTCGCGGGCCGAGCTCTCGGTGCCGATGAACGCCAGCAGCTCAGCGTTGTTGCGCTGGCAGCTCTCGCCGAACTCGGTGCCGGCGTCGATGAGCGCCTGCCGCTCCTGAGGCGTGTCGGGCGACGAGTCGAGACCGAAGAACCGGTCGTAGTCGTCGATGCAGTCGATGGCCGGCTCGCTGAGGCCGGTGCCGCGCGGATCCCAGCCGACGATGTCGAACTGGTCCAGCAGGTCTTGGCCGTAGATGCCCTCCGCGCTGAACGCCAGGACGGAGCCGCCGTAGCCAGGCCCGCCGGGGTTCACCAGCAACGTGCCGATGCGGGCGGCCGGGTCGACCGCGAGGTGCCGCACCACGTAGAGCGACACGGTCGCACCGGTCGGGTCGTCGTAGTCGAGCGGCACTTCCAGGTAGCCCTCTTCGAGGCCGACATCGACCTGCTCCCAGTGGAACGGATCGTCGTCGTTGGGCGTGACCTCGGTGGTGTCGCTGCCGGTGGTGTCGCTGCCGGAGGGATCTGTGGCGGTGGGGTCGGTCGTGGGTGGCTGCACGGTGTCGGCGGTGTGCAGCGTGACGTCGTCGATGGTGCCGCGGGTGTCGCGCCCTTCGTTGACCCCTTCATTGATGCCGTCGCCGCAGGCGGCCAGGGTGACTGCACAGGCGAGGACGACAACGAGGCGACGCATGCGGCCATCGTAGGAGTGCCCACTGCCGTCCGTATCCTCCACGACATGCGCATGGGACCACACATGTTGATGCCGGGCGATTCCGACGCGGTCAAGGGCAAGAAGCTGCAGCGCAGCTCGCTGCGCCGCGCGTGGCAGTTCGCCCGTCCGTACCGGCGCACCATCCTCGTGTTCCTCGGCGCCATCGTGCTCACCGCGCTCATCGAGCTGATCCCGGCGTTCGCGTTCCGCAGCATCCTCGACGATGCCATCCCCAACAAGGACCGCGCGCAGATCACGTTGCTGGCGGTGGTGGTCGTGGTCGCAGCGGTCGCCGGCGCAGCGCTGGCCATCGTGCAGCGTTGGTGCAGCGCGCAGATCGGCGAAGGCCTCATCTACGACCTGCGGGTGGCGTTGTTCGCAAAGGTGCAGCGCATGCCCATCGCGTTCTTCACCCGCACGCAGACGGGGGCGCTCACCAGCCGCCTCAACAACGATGTCGTGGGCGCGCAGACAGCGGTCACCAGCACCTTGGGCAGTGTGGTCAGCAACGTGGTGGTGCTGGCCACCACGCTGGCGGCCATGGCCGCGCTCGAGTGGCGGCTGACGTTGCTGGCCTTGGTGGTGCTGCCCATCTTCATCATCCCGGCCAAGCGGGTGGGAGCGCGGCTGCAGGTGATCTCGCGCGAGAACATGGCCACCAACGCGGAGATGAACTCGCAGATGGCAGAGCGCTTCAACGTGGCGGGTGCGCTGCTGGTGAAGCTGTTCGGCCGCCAGAACGACGAGGTGTCGCTGTTCGCCAGCCGTGCCGTTCGGGTGCGCGACACGGGCATTCGTGCCGCCATGCTCGGCAGGGTGTTCTTCGTCGCGCTCGGCCTGGTGGGCGCGCTGGGTGCGGCCGCCATCTACGGGGTGGGCGCGCACCTGGTGGTCAGTGGCAACATCAGCCCGGGCACCCTCGTTGCCCTGGCTGCGCTGGTGACGCGCGTCTACCAACCGCTCACCGGCCTCACCAACGCTCGTGTCGACCTGATGACCGCGATGGTCAGCTTCGAGCGGGTCTTCGAGGTGCTCGACGCGCCAGAGCCCATCACCGATCGCCCCGGTGCCATCGACCTCATCGCCCCGCAGGGGCGCGTCGAGTTCCGCGACGTGTGGTTCCGATATCCCGCCGCTGCCGAGGTCACGGTCAAGTCGCTGGAGGCGCCCTCGGCATTCGTGGCCTCCGACCCCGACTACGACGTGCTGCAGGGCGTCTCGCTGGTCATCGCTCCGGGCGAGACGGTGGCGCTCGTCGGGGCGTCGGGCTCCGGCAAGACCACCATGTCGGGCCTGGTGCCGCGGCTCTACGACGTGACGGGTGGGGCATTGCTGGTAGATGGCCACGATGTGCGCGACCTCACTCAGCACTCGCTGCGCGACGCCATCGGTGTGGTCAGCCAGGACCCGCACCTGTTCCACGAGTCCATCGGCGCCAACCTGCGTTACGCCAAGCCCGACGCCACGGTGGCCGAGCTGGATGCCGCCTGCCGCGGTGCCCGCATCCACGACACCATCTCGTCGCTGCCCGATGGCTACGACACCGTCGTCGGCGAGCGCGGGTATCGCCTCAGTGGTGGTGAGAAGCAGCGACTGGCCATCGCCCGCCTGCTGCTGAAGAACCCGGCGGTGATGATCCTCGACGAAGCCACCAGCCACCTCGACAACGAGAACGAGGCGCACGTGCAGGCCGCGCTGGAGGAAGCCCTGAGAGGGCGTACTGCGCTGGTGATCGCACATCGCCTGTCCACCATTCGCGACGCCGATCGCATCGTGGTGCTGGAAGGCGGTCGCATCGTCGAGCAGGGCACGCACGAGGAACTGCTGGCGCTCGATGGCGTCTACGCGGCCCAGGTACGTGCCGGCGAAACCGCCGCCACCGTCTGACGCCGGCCGCTCGGCCCCGTCGTGGCTTCTGGGCGGGATCCGTCCCCATTCGGTTTCCGGGCGGAGTCCGTCTCGGTGTGCGAGACGAATTCCTCCCAGTTGCGGATGCAACCACCGGCTGACCTGCTGGTTCGCGCCATCCGCGAACTCTGTGACACCCCTCGTCGGATGAGGGGGCATGGAAGTCGTCCTGGTTGCCCTCCTCGTGCTCGCCGCTGCCGCCATTGCCTGGCTGCTCGCCGGGCGCCGCGCCGCGGCGGTGGCACCCCCCGTCACCGCTGCGGCGCCCGCGCCGGTAGTGGTCGAGGTGCCGCAGGCCCTTGTGCAGCAAGCAGTTGCAGCCGCGGTGGCGCAGGCCAACGACCGCGCATCTCGCGAGCGCGACATGGCGGTGCAGGCCGCGGTGCAGCAGGCGGTCATGTTCACCCGCGAGCAGCTGGGTGCCCACACCCAGGCAGCGGATGCGTCGCTGGCGGGCCGCCAGCAGCTCATCGATGCCAAGTTGGGCGAGGTGCAGTCGGGTGTGCAGGCAGATCTCGGTCGCCTGTCGCTGCTGGTGCAGCAGTTGGGCGATGCCACCAGCGAGCGCTTCGGCCAGGTCGACCGCAGCCTGCAGGTGCATGCCGAGATCACCCAGTCGCTCAATGGCACCGCCAACAGCCTGCGCGAGGCGCTGGCGTCGTCCAACGCGCGCGGCCAGTGGGGCGAGCGCATGGCCGAAGACGTGCTGCGCCTGGCCGGCATGCAAGAGAAGGTCAACTACTTCAAGCGCACCGCGGTCTCGGGCGACGGCACCGGCATCCCCGACTTCACGTTCGTGCTGCCCAAGGGCCACGTGCTGTTCATGGACGTCAAGTTCCCCATGGCGTCGTACCTCAAGTACCTCGAGGCGGGCACCGAGGCCGAGCGCTCGGCGCACCGGGCCACGTTCGTACGCGACGTGCGAGCTCGCGTGCGCGAGCTGGCCAAGCGCGAGTACGCGCAGGCCGACGACCGGCCGGCGGTCGACAACGTGCTGCTGTTCGTGCCCAACGAGAGCCTCGCGGCGTTCATCCACGAGTCCGACACCGGCTTGGTCGAGGAAGCGATGGCGCAGCACGTGGTCATCTGTTCGCCGCTCACGCTGTTCGCCTTCCTCGGCGTCATCCGTCAGGCGTTCGACAACTTCATGATCGAGCAGACCAGCCAGGAGATCCTCGGGCTGCTCGGCAAGTTCGGCCAGCAGTGGGGCAAGTACACCGAGTCGATCGACCGGGTGAAGCGCCAGTTCGATACCGTCAGTCGCTCCTTCGACGAGTTGGCGACCACTCGCCGGCGAGCGCTCGAGCGCCCGCTCAACTCCATCGACGACCTGCGCCGCAAGCAGTCGCTGCCCATCGATGGCGAGCTGTTCGGTGCGCTCGACGAGCTCGAGTTCGACAACGTGCGCGAGCTCGGCGCCTGAGCCGGCTGGGTTCGCCCGAGCGCTGGTCGGCCGCACCACGTAGCCTCTGCCGCGATGTCTGCCGTGCGCCCGCTCGACCCCACTCCGGCCAACGTGGCCGCGGTGCGTGCCACCCTGGCGGCGGCGTTCGTCGACGACCCGATGCTGCAGTGGATCTTCCCTCACGCGGTGCAGCAGGCGCAGGCCACTGCGGCCTGGCTGGGGCTGTTCGTGGAAGCGTTCGCCGATGGCGGGGTGGTCGACCTCGTCGATGCCGAGCTGCCGGTGCCAGGCACCCTGGGCGCCCGGGGTGCCGACGGGCGCCCCTGCGTGTGCCGTGGCGCTCTGGCGTGTCGACGAAGGGTCGCTCGCGTTCTCGTCGCTGCCCAGCGTGGGTGGGCTGCTGGCCGCGTTCCTGGGCGTCGAACGCGCCACCCAGGTGGGCAACGGGCTGCGCGCGTTCGCCGACCACAAGCCACAGCCGCCGTTCCACTACCTGCAGTTCCTCGCCGTGTCGCCCGGCCACCAGGGCAACGGGCTCGGTCGCGCGCTGGTCGCGCACGGCCAGCAGCGGGCGGCGGCGGCGGGCGTGGGCGTGTACTTGGAGAGCACCAACCCGCGCAACCTGCCGTTCTACGGCTCGTGCGGGTTCCAGCGGCTGGGTGAGTTCGAGCTGCTGCCCGACGGCCCACCGGCATTTCGCTTGTGGTGGCAGCCATGAGCCAACCCTCGTTCGACCTCGAGCTCGACGACGCAGGGGTGCTCACCTATTCGGTGGGCGAGCTGGCCGATGCCGTCAACGGCGCGCTGCGTCGCTCGTTCACCGACGGTGTGTGGGTGCGCGGCGAGATCCAGGGCTGGAGCGCGGTGCGCGGCCCCCACGCCTACTTCCGGCTGGTGGAGGACACCGCCGAGGGCAAGGCCGCCATCAACGTGCAGTTCTTTGCACCGGCGCAGGCACGGCTGAAGCCGCTGCTGTTGAAGAACCGTCTTCGGCTGGCCGACGGGTTGAAGGTTCGCATCTTCGGTCATCTCGACTTCTTCGCTCCGTCGGGCCAGCTGGGCTTGAAGATGAGCGGCATCGACCCGCGCTTCACCCTGGGCGAGCTGTCGTTGCAGCGCGACGACGTCGTGCGGCGCCTGGTGGCCAGCGGCCTCTACGACCGCAACAGGGGTCGTCGGGTACCGCCGGCTCCGCTGCGGGTAGGCGTGGTCACCAGCGTGGCCAGTGCTGCCTGGGCCGACTTCGTGCACGAGATCGAACGCAGCACGTTGGCCTTCCAGCTGCGCGTGGTGGATGTGCGGGTGCAGGGCGAATGGGCCGTCACCGAGGTCACCGCCGGTGTGCGCACGTTGGGTCGCCACCGCGATCTCGATGTGGTGGTGGTCATCCGCGGCGGTGGCAGTCGCAGCGAGCTGGCCACGTTCGACCACGAGGCCATCGCCACGGCCATCGCGCTGTCGCCACTGCCGGTGTTCACCGGGCTCGGCCACGAGATCGACCGCGCGGTCGCCGACGAGGTGGCGCACAGCGCGCTGAAGACCCCCACCGCATGCGCAGCAGCGCTGGTCGAGCACGTGCAGGCGTTCCAGCAACGCTGCGAGCTGGCCTGGGGCACCATCGAACGCCGGGCCGAACGATCGCTCGGCGCGGCCGGCAACGAAGTGGCCGACGTGGCTCACGGCATCCGCCATCGCGTCGTCGCCGCTGTCGAGCGTGCCGATGAGCGGCTGGCCCAGCGCGGTCACCGCGTGCGGGTTGGCGCCGGCCGCGTGGTCGAGCGTGCCGACACCCGCCTCACTGCCGCGGCCGCCGCCGTGGGCCGCGTGCCGCAGCGGCTGGAGCCCGAGGTACGGCATCTCGATGCGGTCGCACAACGGGTGCGCCTGCTCGACCCCGTGCACACCATGGCCCGCGGCTGGAGCATCACTCGCACGGCTACTGGTCACACCGTGCGCGATGCCGCGCAGCTGCACGCCGGCGACGAGATCGTCACCACCTTTGCCAACGGCACGGCCCGCAGCCGTGTGGAGGAGACCCGATCGTGAACCAACCACCCGCACCCGTTGCAGCCGGCTATGCCGAAGCGCTTGCCGAGCTGGAGGCCATCCTCACCGACCTCGAACGCACCGACGTCGACGTCGATGTGCTGGCCACGCAGGTCACGCGAGCTGCCGAGCTGATCGGCTTCTGCCGCGACCGCATCGGCAACGCTCGGCTGCAGATCGAGCAGGTCGTCGCCGAACTGGGTGACGACACGTAGCCAGCCGTGGCCGCCGGCCCCGAAACCGATGCCGTCGTGGCCGGTATGGCGTGCAAGCCTGCTCGGATGCCCATCGAGATCCGAGTCACCACCCCCGATGAGTACCGCGCCGCCGCCGATGTGTTTCGTGGCGCGCTGCTGTCGCCGCCCTCCACCGACGACGACTGGGCCAAGCCGTCCATCGTCGACTCGTGGTCCGACGGCCACTCGGTCTCGGCGTGGGAGGGTGCCCGGTGTGTCGGCCATGCCAGCGCGTTCCACTTCACCACCGTGGTGCCCGGCGGTGCAACGGTGCCCACTGCTGCCATCACGCGCATCGGTGTGCGCCAGACCCACACTCGTCAGGGCGTGCTCACCCGCGCCATGCACCGCTTGCTGCACGATGCCGTTGCGCAGGGCAAGGTGCTCGCCAGCCTGCGCGCCAGCGAAGCGGTGATCTACGGTCGATTCGGGTTCGCCGTCGCCGGTGAGACGTGGAGCATCGAGATCGATCGCCTGCGCGGGGTGCGGGTCACGGCGCCCACCGCTGCCGGTTCCATTCGCCTGCTCGAGCGCGACGAGGTGCTCGGCACCATCGGCGAGATCCACGATCTGGTCGGGCTCGATCGCCCTGGTGCGATCAAGCGCCCGACCTGGATGCACCAGCGCTACCTGGAGGACGTGCTGTCGGGCGAGAAGGCTGCCTACGCGATCGTGCACACCGCTCCCGACGGCACCGATGACGGCTGGGCGCAGTACTCGTTGGAGTGGCCCGAGACCTTCGCCGAGCACTCCGGCGGAGTGTGCGAAGTTGCCGACGTGTGGGGCGCCGATTCCTCGGTGGAACTGGCCCTGTGGAAGTTCATCCTCGAGCTCGATCTGGTCGAGCGAGTGCGTGCCGAGGAGCGGCCCGGCGATGATGCGGTCAGGTTCGCTCTCAACGACCAGCGCCACTACCTCAGCCGCTGCCGCAACGACGAGCAGTGGTTGCGGCTGCTCGACGTCGACGCCGCGCTGGTGGCCCGTACGTACAACGCGGCGACGACGCCGGTCACCATCGCGATCACCGACCCGATGTTCGAGCGCAACAACGGCACGTGGCACGTCGGTGCCGGCGGTGCCCGACGGGTGGCCGGCGCTGCTGCCGACGATGCCGACCTGGCCACCGACATCAATGGCATCTCCGCCGCGTACATGGGCGGCACCGCCTGGCACGATCTGCTGGTGGGTGGCCACGTGCAGCAGCGCCGCGCAGGCGCGGTGGCCGCCGCCGATCTGTTGTTCGCCAGCCGCCCCCTGCCGCGGTGTGGCAGCTTCTTCTAGCCCGCAAGCGTCTCGTTCGTCGCCGCCACTTGTGTCGCACGCGGCCTAGCCTGCCTCGCGTGAGTTCGCCCGCTGCGCCGCCATCGCTCGCAGCCATCGCGGCACGGGTCGAGCAGCGGCTGCGCGAGTTCCTCGCTCCCGAGCATGCTCGCTGGGCGGCATTCGACGCCGATCTCGCCGAGCCGATGGCCGAGATCGGCCGGCTGGTGCTGGTGGGCGGCAAGCGTCTACGCCCGGCGTTCTGCCATTGGGGCTTCGCGGCCGCCGGTGGCGACCCGGCCGATGAGATGGTGGCCAACGCCGGTGCTGCGTTCGAGTTGATGCATGCGTTCGCGCTGTTCCACGACGACGTGATGGACGACGCGGCCAGTCGTCGGGGCAACCCCACCACCCACACCGTGTTCGCCCAGCACCACCGCGATGGTGCCTGGGCGGGGGAGGCTCGTCGCTTCGGTGAGGGCGTGGCCATCCTCGTCGGCGATCTGGCGTTCGTCTACAGCGACATGCTGATGGCTGGCGCCGGGCGCGAGGCGTGGGCCATCTGGAACGAGTTGCGCATCGAGCTCAACGTCGGCCAGGTGCTCGACATCATCGGCAGCGTGCGCAACGAACGCAGCCGGCACAAGGCCGAACAGATCTGCCGCTACAAGAGCGGCAAGTACACCATCGAACGCCCGCTGCACCTTGGCGCAGTGATGGCTGCGCCCGAACGTGCCGCACAGTTGCTGCCGGCGCTCAGCGCCTACGGCCTGCCACTGGGCGACGCGTTCCAGATGCGCGACGACGTGATGGGGGCCTTCGGCGATGCGGCGGTCACCGGTAAACCGGTGGGTGGCGACCTGCGCGAGGGCAAGCCGACACCGTTGATGGCGCGGGCGGTGGCGGCGGCCGACGCCGCGCAGCAGCAGGTGCTGGCGCTGGTCGGTCGCGCCGATCTCACCGACGACGACGTTGCTCGCGTGCAACAGGCCATCATCGAATCAGGTGCCCTCGCCGACTTGGAGGCCACCATCACCCGGCTCACCGCCGAAGCGGTTGCGGCCATCGAGCGGGCGCCCATCGAGCCCGGCGCACGCGACGAGCTGATCGCGCTCGCCACCTATGTGAGCCAACGCACCGTCTGACCCGCGTCCCTGAGCCCCCTCCGAGGCGTGTGCTGGCCTGCCCGGCGACGTGCGTGTCGATCGTGAAGTCCCCTGGAGTCAAGTGCCCGGACCCTATCCATCCGGGTGCCGGCCGACCATCCGAGTGCTGGCCGACGCCCCGGCGGGCGGCTGACACTCGGACCCCGCCCCACAGACTCGGGTGGTCGGCACCCACTCGGGTGGTCGCCACACACTCGGTTGGCTCGGTGGGGTCAGGCGGTCGTAGGGACTTGGGGGTCTGGATGTCAGACGGCGGCGTAGGTGGCGATGGCTTCGGCCAGTGAGCAGGTGAGCACGCCGACTTCGTCGACGACGGCCGCCAACCACGGAGGGCGCACGATGCCGGTGACGGCGATCGGCTCGGCGAGCCCGCTGTGCTCGAGTGCCATGCGCACGAACAGGCCGGCGTAGTCGGGTGGGCGCAGGTCGCGCGACAGGTCGATGAGTGCGTTGGGGTCGGGGGCGCCGTACGGCGGATCCACCGAGTGGAAGCTGGTCGACGTGGGCCCGGTGGCGCCGCCCCACAGCCCAGGGCCGTCGCACAGCACGGCACCGCGCACCAGCAGCGGCCGGGCGCCGGCCACCATCAGCGCCACGTATGCACCCAGCCCACGCCCCACCAGCGTGGCCGGCCCGAGTTGCGCGAGCGCGATGTCGGCGTCGGCGAGCATGGTCTCTGCCGAGTAGCCGCCGCCCATCGGCACCGTGGATGCACCGTGGCCGGTGAAGTCGAGCGCGTGCACCGGGCCCGGCCAGTCGGCGGCCCACGCAGGTGCGTCGGCGGGGCTCTGCTCGCCCAAGCCGTGCAACAACAGCAACGGCCTGCCGCTACCGGCGCGCAGCAGGTGCAGTGCCAGTTGGATCTTGTTGTGAGTGAGGAAGGTGATGGTGCTCACTTGCCGTGCTCCAAGAACTCGATGACCATCTGCGCCACCAGTGCCGGTTGCTCGATGTGCACGAAGTGGCCTTGGTCGGGCAGCACCTCCAGGCGCCCGCCGGCCGGCAGGAACGGCTGGATCTGATGTGGCAACGTGCCCCATCCCATCGGCTCCTGCTGCCCGGCCAGCACCCCCAGGAACGGCATGCCCAACCCGGGCAGCCGAGTGGCGGTCCACTCCGGCCGCCAGGGGCCGAAACCGCCCATGCGCATCGACGGGTCGAGCTTCCAGCGCCATCCGTCGGCGTCGAGCCGTCCACCGGCGGTGACCAGGTGGCGCAACCATTCGATCGGCAGGCGTGGGTTCATCTTCCCTCGCCGCTGGGCCAGTTCCTCCAGCGTGCCCGGCTTGCGCATGGCGGTCGCGGTGGTGCGCCGATGATCGAGCCAACCGGCGATGTCGCTGCTCATCATGCGGCTGCGCTCGTGGTCGGCGAGGTCGCTCATCGGTCGCTTGGAGGGCAGGCCGTCGAGGTTGACGAGATGGCTGAAGCGGAACGGCTGCGCATCGGCCAGCTGGATCATCAGCGCCCCGCCCTTGCTGTGGCCCACCACCGGCGCCGCCTTGGACGTGACGTGGCTCATCACACCGATCGCGTCGCGGATGTCGGCGTCCCAGCCGTACAGCGCGGCGTGCTCGCTGTCGCCGTGGCCGCGTTGATCCCAGGCGATCACTCGCCAGCCGGCACGGGCGAGCCGCGGCGCGAACTCGTCGTAGGTGCGAGCGAAGTCGAAGCCACCGTGCACGAGGAAAAGTGGCGGGGCCGTTTCGTCGCCCCACTCGTGCACGGCGATGCGCACGCCGCCCACATCGAGGTCGTGGTCGCGTGTTGGCGCTTGCGCTCCGGGGAACTGCACCGATGTCATTCCTGCAGGGTAGGCGGCATGGCGAAACTGCGCCGAACCGGCCTAGGCTCGCCGCCGTGAGACGAGCACGGCTGGGGTTGATGGCGCTGGCTGCCTCGCTGCTGCCGTTGGTCGCCGGTGCCTGCGGTGACGACGCATCGTCGAAGGAGACGTTGCCTCCCATCTTCACCACCACCACCACGACCACCCTCGACGTCACCACCACCACGGTGCTGCAGGTGTACGAGGTGCAGTCGGGCGATTCGCTGGGCAAGATCGCGGAACGTTTCGGCGTGACCATCGCCGAGTTGATGGCGGCCAACGGGTTGCCCGACCCTGATCACATCGAAGTCGGGCAGCAACTGGACATTCCGCCCCCCACGCCGGTCACCACCACCAGCACGACCAGCACCACCACTGCTGCGAGCGCGAGCGGCGCCACCACCACACTCGGGTAGCCACCGGAGCGCTCGTCCGAGCGGCAGGTACTTAGGTCCCTAACTATCTGCGAAGGTCATTTGTTACACTGCTCGTCATGAGCTTTTGGCCCACGAAAGAGCACTGGAGTGTGGAGATTCCCGTCCGCACCAACCACTACATCTGCCCGTCGCTCGAGCACGATGGCTTCGTGCTGTTGACCCCGTTCGAGGGCGACATCCCCGTCGCCGAGTGGGAGAGCCTCGAGTACTTCGACTGGAAGAGCGGTGGCGACACCAACTTCGCGCCGCTGGCCTCTGCCGACGGCGAGCTGGAGTGCCGCGGCTTCTGGGACAAGGGCAAGCCCGACAAAGACGCGCTGTGGACCACCAATGCCGACAAGGCGCCCACGTTGCGTCGCTACGTCGAGAGCATCGGTGCCAACTTCGGTCGTGTGCGCATCATCAAGCTCGAGCCGGCCACTCACGAGGAGGCGTTCCGCAGCTTCCATCGCGACGACAACAACCGTCTCAACCCCGAGGGCGAAGGCTGGGTGCTGCGCAGCTGGATCGAGCTCACCGACGACCCCGACAGCTACATGCTGCTGATGGACCTCGATGAGGATCGCTTGCCCATCGCCAGCACCGAGCGGCGCGTGCCGCTGCCCAAGAACTCCCGGTTCGTGGTCGACACGCAGCGTCTGTGGCACGTCGTCGTGCACCGCGGCGACCAGCCGCGCTACGCGCTCATCACCTGTGTCGAGTCCACGCCTGCGCTGGAAGGCTGGATCCAGAGCCAGGTGCCGGTCCTCGTCTGATCCCTGCTGCTCGGCCCGGTGGTTGCGGGCGCAAGGGTTAACCTGCGCGACGATGCCGTCCGACGTGATCGTCCGCGAGTACCGGCCGATGGGCGTGCGCCTGTCGGTGCGCAGCGATGCGCCGGAGATGGTGGCTGCCATCGAAGCGGGGCTTGCGCGCTACCCCCTCATGGGTGTCGGTGGCGCGTTGTCGATCGAGGTGGTCGTGCACCACGACACCGTCGACGATCCGGGTTGGCCGCGGGTGCTGCCGGCGGATGGCGAAACGGAACTGACGGTGCGCATCGGGTCGTCGACGGCAACGCTGCACTACGCCACCGCCACGGCGCACATCGATGTTGCCGAGTCGTTGTGCGCGGTGCCCGACGCTCTGCGACTGCTGGCCGAGTCGGTGTTCACCGCCGCCTCGGTGCGTGGCGGGCAGTTGCACGCGGTGCACAGCGCACTCGTGGTGCATGAGCGGGTGGGGCTGGTGCTGCGTGGGCCCTCCGGTGCGGGCAAGAGCACGCTCACGTACGCGTGTCTCGCTGCCGGCATGGGCGTGTGCAGCGATGACTGGATCTACGCGAACGCGCAGGTGCCGGCAGGCTCGTTCGCCGGCTACCCGTGGCGGATGCTGATGACGCAGGATGCCGCGGCGCGGTTTCCCGAACTGGCGGCAACCGCAACGGTGCCGCACCCCGCGGCGGAGGGTCGCAAGGTGCCCGTGCACCCGCCTGTGGCGCAGCAGTTGGTCACTGCCACCGCTGCAGCCGTGGTGCTGCTCGACCCCAGCCCGACGCTGTCGCTGTCGGCCGTTGATGCCCACGAAGCGGCCGAACGGTTCTGGGCGCCGGCCTTGCCCACCGAGCGACAGCACCTCTCCCACGCGTGGGTGGCGCAACTGCTCGATCGCCCCACCTACGTGCTGCAGCGAGGCACCGAGCCGATGGCCGCGGTTCAGCTGCTGGCCGAGCTCGCGAGCAGCCTGCGATAGAGCATCTCGAACGACGCAGCAGTGTGCACCGCGTCGTGGCTGCGCGCCCACGCGAGCCCAGCCGCGGCCAGCTGCGCGTGCCGCACCGGGTCGTGCAGCACCTGCGTCACTGCTGCGGCCACCGCGGCCGGAGTGCGCTGCGAGGCCACCACCGCGGCAGGAGCGGGCATGGTGGCGAGGTCGTGCACGTGACCCACTCTCGTGCCCACCGTCGGCACGCCACACGCCGCTGCCTCCAACACCCCCACGGGGCCCGCATCGTGTCGTGAGGTCAACACGTGCAACGTCGCACCGCGCACCACCGCGGGCAGCAGGTGGTGCGGCACATGGCCCAGGAACTCGACGCGGTCGACGATGCCCAGCTGTGCCGCCAGTGCGGCGTGGTGGCCGGCCAGCGTGTCGCCGCCGGCGATCACCAGCCGAAGGCCCGGTTCGGCGGCGGCCAGCAGTGCGAACGCGTGCAGCAACAGGTCCTGGTCCTTCACCCGGTTGAGACTGCCGACGTGCACCAGGCGGCGAGGCGCTTCGTCGGCCGGCGCCGGCGAGAACCCGAGCAGGTCGGCGCCGAGCGGCACGATGTCATGCACCGGGGCGCCGGCGGCCAGCACGTGCGTGCGCATCCACTCCGTGGCCACGGTGACGGCAGAGGCACCACGAGTGGCGGCGAGGGCCAGGCGGCGCGAGCCATTGGTCAGCCCGCCGCCGTAGTCGATGTCGGGGTGCGCGGCAAACTCGCCGCCGCACACGCTGACCACGCTGGGCACGCGCCAGCGACGGGCGGCGGCCACCGCGGCCAGCCCTGGCAGGTTGGCCCACAGCGCGTGCACCACATCCGGCCGGCCGAACCGGCCGACAGCGCGCGGCACCGCAGCCAGCACTCGCGCCACGTCGAGCCTGCTGTGGCGGCCGACCGGCACGTTGATCACCGGTGTGCCGAACAGCTCCCACTCGCCGGCCGTGACATCGTGACCGACGGCCACCACCACCAGCTGGTGCCGCGAGCCGAGGGTGCGAACGAGGTGATGGATGAACGGGATGACGCGCGGCGCGCCGGGAGGGTCGACTCCACCGGGCACCACCAGCGCGATCCGCATCGTCGTGCAGTCTGGCCGACGCAGCCGCGGTACCCTCCGCGCATCACCTCCACGTTGCGCCATCGCCAGCTCCAGCTGCTGCAGGCAGTGCTGGCGCGGCTCCGCGACGAGCCGGCCGTGCTGCCGGCATGGTCGCTGGCGGAGGTGCAGCTCACCGGATTGGCCAGCGGGCTGACGGCGCTGGCCGGCGAGCTGGGCCTGTTCGATCGGTCGGGCGACAACGTCACCGAGTACGTGCGCGAGCAGCGTGCGCAGGTGGCGCAGCGCGTGGAACGCTTCCGAGCGCTCGCACCGGCGGTGCTCGGTGTGCTGAACGATGCCGCCATCCCCGCTGTCGCGGTGAAGGGCGCCGCACTGATCGACGGCGTGTGGAGCCACGACAGCTGCCGGCCGATGGCCGACATCGACCTGGTGGTGGCCCCACACCTACGGGCCCAGGCAGCGGCGGTGATGGCACGCGAGGGGTGGGCACTGCACGCTTCCACCGACTACGAGGACACGTTCCTCGCGTGGGGCGATGGCAGCACCGGCCGCACCGACGGCGAGTCGGCGGCGCACAACGGTCGAGTGGAGATCCACCCCGGCTGGGTGGAGTTCCTGCACGGCTACACGGTGCGCGGGTTCGAGGTGCTGCCGGCCACCTTCGATCATGCGGCGCTCACCGCCCACGTCATCGGCCACCTCGCCTCCACCGTGGTTCGTGCCGAAGTGCGAGCGGTCAACGTGGTCGACGTCTGGTGGTGCGCGCAACGCGATCTCGATTGGGTGCGCGTCGGCGGGCTGATGGCGCACACCGACCCACGCCTCACCGCACCGGGGCTGTGGCTGGTGTCGCGCGTGCTGCCACAGCTGGTGCCCAGCGGGCTGCTGGCGGCGGAGCTGGCACGCCTTCCGCGGCGCGCCCGGGCTCAACTGCGGCGCACGCATGCGCTGGATGTTCTCCGCGACCCGGGTGAGCGCACCACCCTCATGTGGCGTGAGGCGTTCGCCCGCACGATGAGCGAGCGGAAGGCCATCATCCGCCAGATGGTGCGCCCTCCAGGCGGTCGGGTGCGAGCGGGCGGCACCCCTCGGGCCGGGCACGGATGATGCTGCCGCTGCGGGTGGCGATGGTGATGCCACCCGTCGTCACCGGTGATCCGGGTGCCGCCGTCGCTCGGTGGCCGACGGTGACCCGAACGCTCTCGGCGATGCGTGCCGCCGGCGAAGTCGACGTTCAAGTGTTCGGCCGCCACCGCGATCGCGACGCCGTCTGGTCGTGCGACAACGACACGTACTCGTTCTCCTCGACCGACCAGCTGTTGGCGGCGGCGGTCGCTTCGGTGCGGCCCGATGTGGTGCACGTGCACGGTCTGTCGGCCGTGCGCCTGCTGTTGCGTCTGCATCGGGCGCTGCCGGCAACCGTGCCGATCGTGGTGCAGCACCATGGCGAGCCAGTGCCCGGCCGTCGAGGCCGGTGGGCGCACCGACTGGTTCGTCGCCACCTTGCCGGCTACCTGTTCACCGGCGCCGCCGGCGGGCAGGCGCAGCCGTTCATCGACGCCGGGATGATCTCGCCACGCGCCAGGTTGTTCGACGTGTTGGAGTCGGCCAGCCTGCTGCACGACGGGGCCGAGCACGAGCCGAGATCGCTCGCCGGCAACCCCTCGATCCTGTGGGTGGGCCGCTTGATCGAGAGCAAGGACCCGTTGTGTGCGATCGATGCGTTCCACGCCTGCGCACCTCGGCTGCCGCACGCGCAGCTTCACCTACTGGCCACCGACCGAACGCTCGAGCCGATGGTGCGCGCACGCATCGCAGCGCTCGGGCCCGCCGCCGCGGCCGTGCACGTGCACGATCCGGTCGCGCACGCGGACATGGCGTCGTGGTACGCCGCCGCCGACGTGTACCTGTCGACCAGCCGTCGGGAAGGTTCGAACTACTCGCTCATCGAGGCGCTGTCGTGCGGGTGTGCGCCCGCGGTCAGCGACATCCCACCGCACCGAGCCATCGTCGGCTCGCTCGCCGCACCCTTTGGGGTGGGCGACGCTCACGCCGCGGCGGAGGCCATCGTCGCTGCGAGTACGTTGCCCCGCGCCGCGGCATCGGCGCACTCGCATCAGCACCTCGGTTGGCCGGCGGTTGCCCGGCAACTGCGCGACGTCTACTCGACCCTTGCGTACGCAAGGGTTGTCAACATCGCCTAACGTGGCCACGTGGCCTCCGTCCTGCTCGCTCACTCGTACTTCATCGAGCTCGACCCGAAGCAGCACGCGAAGATGCGGCCGTATCCGCCGCTCAACACGCTGCATGCGGCGACGGTGCTGCGCAACGACGGGTACGACGTGGCCGTGTTCGATGCCATGTTGGCGCCCGACGAGTCGGCCTTCGCCGCGTCGCTGGCGCAGCACCGCCCCGAGGTGGTGGTGCTCTACGAGGACAACTTCAACTTCCTGTCCAAGATGTGCCTCACTCGCATGCGGGAAGCCGCACTTGCGATGATCGGCATGGCGCGTGCTGCCGGTTGCCGGGTGGCTGCCTGCGGCGCCGATGTCACCGACCAGGCCTCGCTGTACCTGGCCGCCGGCGTCGAGGCGTGCCTGCTCGGCGAAGGCGAGCACACCATGCGCGAGGTGGTTGCGCGCTGGTTGGGGCCGCAACCTCATCAACCGCTGGTCGACATCGCCGGCCTTGCCGTCTCGCACGCGGGGCAACCGATCAGCACGGGTCAGCGCAGCATCGAGCGCCACCCCGACGTGTTCGGCAGGCCGTCGCGCGACCTGGTCGACATCGAGGCGTATCGCACGGCCTGGGTACAGGCGCACGGCACCTTCTCACTGAACCTGGTGAGCACCCGCGGGTGCCCGTACTCGTGCAACTGGTGCGCCAAGCCCATCTGGGGTCAGCGCTACTCGATGCGTTCGGCGGTGGAGGTGGCCGACGAACTGATCGACATGGCCCACACCTACCGCCCGGATCACGCCTGGTTCGCCGACGACATCTTCGGCCTGCGCAGCGACTGGCTGGCCACCTTCGCCGACCGGGTGCAGGCGTCGGGCGTGCGCCTGCCGTTCACGATGCAGAGCAGGTGCGACCTGATGAACGAGCAGGCGGTCGACGCGCTGGCTCGCGCCGGGTGCCACGAGGTGTGGCTGGGCGCGGAGAGCGGCAGCCAGCGCATCCTGGATGCGATGGACAAGGAGATCACGGTCGAGCAGATCCGCACCGCCCGCCGCCGCCTCGGCGAGCACGGTGTGCGCGCGTGCTTCTTCATCCAGTTCGGCTACCCGGGCGAGACCTGGGCCGACATCGAGGCCACGGTCGCCCTGGTGGCCGAACTGCTGCCCGACGACATCGGGGTCAGCGTCAGCTACCCGCTGCCCGGCACGCGCTTCCACGAAATGGTGAAGCTGGAGCTCGACGACCAGGCCAACTGGGCGACCAGCGGCGACCTGACGATGATGTTCGAGGGCACGTACCCCACCGACGTCTACCGCGAACTGCACCTCAGCGTGCACGACCTGCTCGACCTGCGCCGCCGCGAGGCAGGCCTCAGCCGCGCCCGGCACACGATGGTGCCCGACGTGGCGATGCACGAGCAGCACGCCCGCGTGGCCACGCGCTGGGCAGCGCTACGGGCACGCGAGCAGAGCGTGCGCAACCCGAACCCGACTCGCCTGCGCATTCCGGTGCTGTCGGTGCAGGACTGAAGCAGCGATGACCGCCGCACTCGACCGGCAACTGCTGGACACCGCCGATGCGTTCGACAGCGTGGCGCACACCTACGACGGCCCCCAGGGCAACAACCTGCTCATCCAGCGCATGCGCGACATCACCTGGGCGCGCATCGAGGCGTTGCTGCCCGCCGGCGCGGCGTCACTGATCGACATCGGATGCGGCACCGGCATCGATGCCCAGCACTTCGCCGCGCTGGGGCATCGGGTGCTGGCGACCGACTGGTCGCCGGCGATGGTGGAGCGTGCAACCGCACGCGGACTTGCGCTGGCCGCGGCGGGCGCCGCCGGGCACCTGCGAGCCGAGCGGGTGGGGGCGCACGAGTTGCAGCTGCTGCACCCCGGCAACGACCGCTTCGACCTTGCCTACTCCAACTTCGGGCCCCTGAACTGCGTGCCCGACCTGGGCCACACGGCAGAACAGCTCGCCGCGCTCGTGCGCCCCGGCGGCTACGCGGTGTTCACCGTCATCGGCCGGTGGTGTCCGTGGGAGGTCGCGCACTACGCGCGGCAGCGACGTTGGGCGCGAGCGCGGGTGCGGTTCCTGCGCCAGACCACGCCGGTGGGTATGAACGGCCACACGATCTGGACCCGCTACCACACTCCTCGCCAGTTCGTGCGCGAGTGGGTCGCTGCCCGCCACGAGTGGGAGCTGGTGAGCTACGAGGGGTTGTCCACCTTCGTGCCGCCGCCCTACCTGACAGCCATCGCCGACCAGCGACCGACGCTGTTCGATCGGCTCGTCCGGCTCGATCAGCGCACCGCCGCCTGGCCGGTGTTCCGCAATGCCGGCGATCACTTCCTGGTCGTGCTGCGTCGCCGCTGAGCGCGCGTCGAGCAGCAGTCGGAGGCGGGCCTCACGTGCCCGCGAGGCGAGCGGCCACCCCAGCGAACGCACGCGCCATCGGGCCGGGAACCACGATGTACGAGTACCCCCATCGCTCGCGTCGCCGCTGCAGCTGCTCGGCCATGCCGTCGGGCGTGCCGATCAGCATGAGCGGGGTGTCGAGCACCTCGTCGACGGTTGCCTCGAACCGCGGCGACAGGCGCCCGGCAACCTCCCGTGGCGTGTCGGTGAACGTCACCAACGACAGCCAGGCATTGAACTCGAGCGAGTGGAACCGTTCCCCGGCAGCGTCGCGGAGCAGCTGGAACTTGGCGTCGATGCTGTCGGGCAGCGCGTCGCGAGCGGTGGCCGGCGAGTCGCGCCCTGCCCGCGTGGAGGGGTTGACGCCGATGATGTCGGCCTCGGCAGCGGCGAAGCGCAGCAGCCGGGGGCCGCCGCCGGCGATGATGATGGGCGGGCCGCCGGTGGTGGCCGGCTTGGGCGTGCCCTCCAGGTCGGTGATGCGGTAGTGGCGGCCGGCGAAGGTGACCGGCCCGTTCGCGAACAACTGACGCAGCACCCGGGTGTGCTCGATCAGCCGATCCACTCGCACGCCGGGTGGGTCCATGGTGAGACCCGACCGCTGGTAGTCGAGCGGGTTGTAGCCGGCGCCGAGCCCCACCTCCAGGCGCCCACCGGAGAGCAGGTCGATGGACGCCAGTTCGCGAGCCAGCACTGCCGGGTGGCGGAAGTCGCAGGCAAGCACCAGCGGCGCGACGCGCAAGGTGGTGGTGGCCGCGGCAGCGGTGGCCATCGCGGTGATCGGCCCCAAGCCTTGATGGAAGTGGTCGGGCACGAACAGCGTCGAGTAGCCGAGCGCCTCGATCTCGCGGGCCGACTCTGCCCACGTGGTCGCGTCGAACGGCCCCTGCATCTCCACGCCGAACCGGAATCGTCGAGCGTGCGCGCCGATGGTGGTGCTCACTGCTGCCGCCCCACCTCGTTCATCGCATCGAGGCGATCGGCCACCGCTGACAGGATCTGGTCGAGTGCGGGTCGCTCGCTGCCGCCGGCGCCGTACATCGCACCGCTCTTGGGCATCGGCGACGGCGGGTCCTTGGCGTACGCCACCGCTTCGGCGAGATCGTGGGCGAAGGCCTCGGTGACACCCTCCTGCGTGTTGGGGCGCGTCACGCAGAAGTGCAGCGCGGGCGGCAGCTGCAAGCCGTTCATCCGCCAACCGCGATCGGCCAGACCATCGTTGACGTGGAAGATGTCGACCACGTCGGAGCGGAACGCCACGTTGAACAGCGAGTCGCCGATGAGCGTCAGCTCGGGATGAGCACGCACCGCCTCCTTGATCTCGCCGGCCGTGCGGAAGATGTCGGCAGCGATCGAGCGGTAGCCGGTCTTGCCCATGTTGAGCATCGAGGCCCAGGTGGCCGCGATGAGCCCGCCGGACCGGCTGCCACCCATGCTGGGTGACGCGTACATGCCACCCGGCCAACCGTCGATCACCCGGTACTGCTCGCGGCGCAGCGCCTTCGGACGGAACAGCAGCACGGAGCTGCCCTTCAACGCGTAGCCGTACTTGTGGGTGTCGGCGGAGATGGAGGTGACACCCGGCACCGCCAGGTCGAACGATGTGTGGTCGTAGCCCAGATCGCGAGCCCATGGCAGCACGAACCCACCGAGGCAGCCGTCGACGTGCAAACCGATGCCGTGCTCGAGTGCCAGCTGCCCGAGCTGCGCGATGGGGTCGATGAGCCCGTGCGGGTAGGTGCCGGCCGTGCCCACGAGTGCAACCGTGTTGGGTCCGATGTGGTCGCGCACGAAGTCGAGATCGACCACTTGCTCCGCCGTGACGGGTGCGATGACCGCGTCGATGCCGAAGTAGTGGAAGGCCTTGCTGTGCGCCGGATGAGCGGTGACCGGCATGATCACCTGCGGGTGCGTGATGCCCTTCTTGTTGTGGCCCCACTCGCGGTAGGTGAGCATCGCGGTGACCAGGCTCTCGGTGCCACCGGAGGTGACGAGACCGCCAGTGTCGTCGTCGCCGTGCAGCATGTCGGCGGTCATCGCGATGATCTCCGACTCCATCTTGGTGGCGCTGGGGTACATGTCGCGCTGCAGCACGTTGGCGTGGGCGTAGTGCTCGAACGCCTTCACCAGGAAGGAGTAGTGATCGTGGTCGCCGGAGTAGATGGAGCCGCTGACGCGACCGCTGTCGCCCTTGCGATCCTCCAGCGCAGACATCTCCTGCAGCTCGCGCAGGATCTGCTCGCGCGGCACCCCCTGCTCGGGCATGGTGGCGTGCACCGAGTAGCGGTCGGCGTATGGATGCATCGGCAGCGCCGGTCGCGGGGTGGGAGCGCTCGACGTGGTCATTGGTGAAGGTCCTTTGTGTGGAGCGCCTCGTAGAACGGCGCGGTTCGTTGGTGAAGGTCGACGAGCGCCTCGGTGAGGCGCGCCATGGTGCGGTGAGCGGCGGGGTCGGGGTGGTGCACCTGCTGCACGGCCAGCAGTGCCGGTAGCTCAGCCAGGGCGAACGAGCCTGTCTCGGCCAGCGCCAGCAGCGCCGCGCCGTGCGCGTTGGTGGTGCGCGGGTTGGCCAACCGGCGAACCGGTATGCCCATGCAGTCGGCCACGATCTGCCCCCAGAGGGCCGACCCGGCGCCACCACCGCCCAAGGTGACCTCGGCGTACGACTGGCCGGCGAGTGCGCTGAAGTAGGGCAGCAACCAGGCAGCGTTCATCGCCACGCCCTCGAGCACCGAGCGGGCCATGTCGCTGCGCGTGGTGGCGAGCCCGATGTTGGCGAAGCCGCCGCGCATGCGTCGCTGCAGGCCGGGGGCCATCGAGCCCACCAGCCACGGCTGGAACAGCACCCCGTTCGAGCCCGTGGGCACCGCTGCCGCCGCGGCCAGCACGGCATCGAACGAGTCGGGGGCAACCTCGCGCCCCAGCCCGTCGTCGGCGTAGACCATGTTGTTCACGAACACATCGAGCGCCTTGCCGCCGATGCCGTTCTCGGCAACGAGGAACCAGGTGCCGGGCAGCGGGCTGGGTGCGGTGGTGAGGCCGTGCTCGATGTCGTGCCGCTTCGAGCCGAGGTGGGTGCCCATCACCGAGGTGGTGCCGATGATGAGCCCGCAGGTGGAGGGCTCGATGGCGCCGGTGCCCACTGCGGAGGTGACCGAGTCGATGGTTGCCCCGGTGACCACTGCCCGCGGCGAGACCCCGAGGTGTGCCGCGGCATCGGCGGTGATGTCGCCTCGCGGTGCGCCCATGGGCACGAGTGGCGGCAGCTTGTGCGGGTCGAGCCCCGACATCGCCAGCAGCTCGTCGCTGTACTCGGTGACGCCCCATGTGCGGTTGTCGACCGAGAGCATCGGGAACATCGTGTTCTGTGTGGCAGTGACCCGGCCGGTGAGGCGGGCGGCGAGCGCATCCATCGGCTCCACGAAGGCGGCTGCTGCCGCGTACACGTCGGGCAGTTCGTTGCGGATGAATGCGATGTGGCCGATGTCGTCGTTCCCGCTCGGCGCCATGCCGTGCAGGTCGAGCCAACGAGCGCGTTGCTCCGGTTGCCTGCTGGCCGTGTTGTGCCGGCTGCCGCGACCATCCATCCACATGATGGTGTTGCCCACCGGCGTGCCATCGGCTGCCACCGGTACCGTCGACGTGTACTGGCTGGTGACGGCCACGAGGGTGATGTCGCCGGCCGTGCAGCCGGCGTCGGCGGTCGCATGTCGGGCGCAGCGGCCGAGTGCGCTCCACCACAGGTGCGGGTCCTGCTCCACCCCACCGTCGGCGGTGAAGACGAGCGGTATCACCTCGCCCGCGCTGCTGCGTACTCGGCCCGTCTCGTCGACCACGGCCACCTTGATGCCCGTGGAGCCGAGGTCGACGGCCATCACATGTCGGGCCATCAGACGTGCTGCTCTGCTGCGGTGAGGCGGTCGGCGCCGGGGAAGTGGCAGGCCACGGAGTGCTCGTCGGTGTCGGCGGTGAGCACCGGCTCGGTGTCGGTGCAGCGTTGCTCGGCTCGCCAGCACCGAGTGCGGAAGCGGCAACCCGACGGTGGGTCGATGGGGCTGGGCAGTTCGCCGGTCAGCATGATGCGCCGGCGAGTGCGCTGCACCTCGGGGTCGGGAATCGGCACAGCCGACAACAGCGCCTGTGTGTACGGATGCTGTGGCGAGTCGTAGACCCGCTCGGCGGGCCCGATCTCCACGATCTTGCCGAGGTACATCACCGCCACGCGGTCGGCCAGCTGGCGCACGACGGCGAGGTCGTGAGCGATGAACAGGTACGACAACCCGAGGCGTTCGCGCAGATCGATCAGCAAGCGCATGATCTCGGCCTGGATGCTGACGTCGAGCGCCGACACCGGCTCGTCGAGCACCAGCATCGCCGGTGAGATGGCGAGCGCGCGGGCGATGCCCACTCGTTGCCGTTGGCCACCGGAGAACTCGTGCGGGTAGCGGTCGAGGTGCTCGGGGCGCAGCTGCACCAGCTGCAGCAGTTCGGTGATGCGGTCGTCGATGGCGGCACGCTCGAACCCGTGCACCTCCAGTGGCTCGGCGAGCAGCCGGCGCACCGTGAGCCGCGGGTGCAGCGACGCCTGCGGGTCCTGGAACACGATCTGCAGGTTGCGGCGCATCTTGCGCATCGCACCGTGATCCAGCTGCAGCAGATCGGTGCCCTGGAACTGCACCGCGCCCGACGTGGGCTCCACCAGCCTCAGGATGCAACGGCCGGTGGTGGACTTCCCGCAACCGCTCTCGCCCACCAGCGCGAGGGTCTCGCCGCGCTGCACGTGGAACGACACGCCACTGACCGCGTGCACCACTGCCGAGCGGCCGAGGTCGCGAACGCGGAACTCCTTCACCAGATCGGTGACGCGCAGGATGGGTTCGGCATTCATTGCGTGCCTGCCACGCCGGTGATCACCGAGCAGGCAACCATGGTGTCGCCGAACGGGATGAGGTCGGGTTCTGCCTGCGAGCAACTGGGCAGCACGTACTTGCACCGGGGTGCGAACGGGCAGCCGGGTGGGAGCGAGGTGGGGCTGGCGGGCACGCCGGGAATGGACGCATGCACCGGGTGCTTGGTGTCGAGCCGCGGCAGGCACTCGAGCAGGCCGCGCGTGTAAGGGTGGCCGGGTGAGTGGAAGATGGCGTCGACGGCGCCCGCCTCGACCACGCGGCCGGCGTACATCACCGCCACACGGTCGGTGGCGCCGGCAACCACGCCGAGGTCGTGGGTGATCAGCACGAGCGCCAGCTGGTGCTGCACCCGCAACTCGTCCAACAGCTCCATGATCTGCGCCTGCACCGTCACGTCGAGCGCGGTGGTGGGCTCGTCGGCGATCAACACCTCCGGTTCGTTGGCCAGCGCCATCGCGATCATCACCCGCTGGCGCATGCCACCGGACAGCTCGTGCGGGTACGAGTCGACGCGCCGCTGCGGTTGCGAGATGGCGACCATCTCGAGCAGGTCGACCGCCCGCACCTTCGCTGCTTTCTTGGTGAGCTGAGGCTGGTGGGCGCGCATCACCAGCGACAGCTGGCGGCCGATGGTGAGCACGGGGTTCAGCGAGGTCATCGGGTCCTGGAAGATCATCGACACCTTCGCGCCGCGCAGCGTGCGCAAGAGGTGCGGGTCCTGGCCGACCAGCTCGGTGTCGCGATACTGCGCGGACCCGGTCACCGTCGCGCCGGGCAGCATGCCGAGCAGCGCCAGCATGGTGACGCTCTTGCCCGAGCCCGACTCGCCGACCACCGCCAGCGCCTCGCCCGGCGACACGTCGAAGCTCACGCCGCGCACAGCGGGTGCCGGCCCGGCCGCGGTGGAGAAGGTGACCCGCAGGTCGCGCACGCGCAGCACCGGCTGCGCGGTGGGCGTGCCGTCGCTCATCGATCGGCCTTCACGTCGAACGAGTCGCGCAGCGCGTCGCCGACGAAGTTGAACGCGAGCACCACCAGCAAGATGGCAATGCCTGGCGCGGTGGCGATCCACCAGTCGTAGAAGTTCGTCGCACCCTCGGTGATCATGGCCCCCCACTCGGGTGAGGGCGGCCGCGCACCGAGGCCGATGAAGCTGAGCGAGGCGGTGAGCAGCACCACCTGGCCGAAGTCCATCGTGGCGTTCACCAGCACCGGTGTGTACGACATCGGCAGGATGTAGCGGCGCAGCACCAACCACCGGGGCACCCCCGATGGCCTCGGCGGACTCGACGTACTCGCGTTGCCGCACGGCGATCACCTGCGCGCGCAGCAGCCTGGCGTAGATGGGCCACCACACCAGCACCATCGCGATGAGCGCGTTCTTGATGCCGGGGCCGAGCGAGGCGGTGATGGCCATCGCCAGCAAGATGGGCGGGAACGCCATGGTGATGTCGACGGCCCGCATGAACACGGCATCGACCCAGCCGCCGAAGAACCCTGCCGTCGCGCCGACGATGGTGCCGATGATCACCGACGAGACGATGACCACGAGGGCCACCGGCAACGACGTGCGAGCACCCCACAGCGTGCGGGTGAAGACATCGCGGCCCAACGCGTCGGTGCCCATCAGGTGGTTCGAGCTGGGCGACAGCAGCCGCTCGCCGACTTCGGCGAGCGGATCGAACGGCGACCACAGGGGCAGGGTGAGCGCCACGAGAGTCCACGCGACGATGATGACGACCCCCACCAGCGAGGGGCCGCGCAGCCACGGTGGCCGTCGGCGCCGATGGCGAACCGGAGCTGCGACGACGTCGGTCATGACAGGCGAATCCGTGGGTCGGCGAGCGCGTACGCGATGTCGCTGACGAGGTTGGTGATCAGGAACGCGACGCCACCGAGGATGGTGACGCCGATGATGGCCGGGAAGTCGAGCTTGCGCGATGCCGACACCGCGTAGCTGCCCACCCCTGGCCAGGAGAACACGGTTTCGGTGAGCACGGCTCCGGTGAGCAGGAACGCGAACGTGAACGCGACGATGGTGATGGTGGGCAGCAGCGCGTTGCGCAGCGCGTGAGTGTTGACCACCGTGCGCTCGCGCAGGCCCATTGCGCGGGCCACCCGCACGTACTCCATCGAGAACTCGTCGAGCAGGCTCGCGCGCACCAGACGCGACACGATGCCCACCACGCCCCACCCGAGCACGCTGGCCGGCAGGACGAGATGCAGCACCGAGTCCTTGAACGTGGCGAAGTCGCCGGTGAGCAGCGAGTCGATGGTGTAGAAGCCGGTGATGTGGTCGGGAGCGGTGGCGCGTGGGTTGATCCGCCCTGGCCCTGGCAGCCAGCCCAGCTTGGCGTAGAACACGTACAGCACCAGCAGGCCCGCCCAGAACGCCGGCAGCGATGAGCCGATGAGGGCGAAGAGGCGAGCGACGTGATCGGTGAGCCGGTTGCGGCGGCGAGCAGCCAGCACGCCGAGGCCGATCCCGAACAGGATGCCGAAGCTCAACGCGCAGAAGGTGAGCTCGAGCGTGGCCGGCAGGCGATCGCCGAGGTCGCTGAGCACCGGCCGGCGAGTGGTGAACGAGGTACCCATGTCGCCGTGCAGCAGGTTCTTCATGTACGTGAAGTACTGCACGAACACCGACTGATCGAGGCCCCACCGGGCCTTGGCGGCAGCCACCACCTCCGGGTTGTTGAGGTTGCGCTCGCCGACGATGGACACCAGCGGGTCGGCTGGCGTGAGGCGTGATACGAGGAACACGATCGAGGCGATGCCGAGCAGCAGCAGTGGCATCACGGCCACACGCCTCAGGAGGTATCGCTTCAGGTCACACCGCCCGACTCAGCAGCGCTGCACGGGTCATCCGCGGCTGAGCCGGGCCAGGTCGAGGTTGCAGCAGGCGCTGTAGTGCATGCCCTTGATGTCGGACCGACTGGCCAGGAACAGGTTGGGGTTCACCACCGGGATGATCAGCTGGTCGGCGATCATCGAGTTGGCGAGCGCCTGGTACAGATCGGCGCGAGCCGCCGGGTCCTGTTCGGCGAGGGCCTGGTCCAGCAAGTCGGCCTGTTCCGGCACCGGGTCGGCGCGGGTCCAGCCCTGCCACTGCGAGCCTTCCAGCATGCCGAAGTACTGCACGTACTGGCTGGAGTCGGTGTGGTCGGGGGCGAAGTACAGCATGGTGACCGGAATGCCGTCGGTGGTGATCTTGTCGGCCCACACGGAGATCTCGACCGGGTTCAGTTGCAGCTCGATGCCCACGGCCTTCAGGTCGGTCTGCACCTTCTGCATGGCCGTGCTGAAGTCGACGCCGTACACGTTGAGGCTGGGGTAGGTGGCGTCGAGGGTGAGCGTGGTGACACCGGCTGCGGTCAACAGGTCCTGGGCCTTGGCCAGGTCTTGCTTCGGTGCGGCCAGCCCGTCGGTACCGGCGAACCCGTTGGGGATGGGCGATGCCTGTGGTTGGCCGGCGCCGCCGACCGTGGCGTCGACGAGCCCGTCGTAGTCGAGTGCCAGACGGATGGCCTCACGCACTTCCGGGGTGAGTTCTTCGCCGCCGGCTGCGCCGGGGCTGAGCGCGAGGTAGACGAAGTTGAAGCTGGGCACCTGCTCGACGACGACGTCGGAACCGCTCATGCCCGCTGCCACGTCGTTGGAGATCTGCATGGCGATGTCGACCGAACCCTCCTCCAGCTGCTGGCGCTGGGTGACGGCCTGCGGGGTCTCCTTGATGATCACTTCCGGGAACGCCGGCGCCGCGCCCCAGTAGGCGTCGTTGCGCTCCAACCGCAGCTCGGCGCCCGCTGCGTACGACTTGAGCGTGTACGGCCCACTGCCTGCCGAGTTGGCCAGGAACCACTCCTCGGCCTTGTCGGTGGTGGGGTCGGTGGTGGCGCCGTTAGCTTCGGCCACCTTCTTGTTCATGATGCCGAGGTAGCCCGCGTTCACCTGCGCGAGGAACGCCGAGTTGGATGCCGACAGCGTGACCTTGACGGTGCCGTCGTCGGGCGTGTCGATGGCTTCGATGCTGCCGACGAGGTACGAAGCCGACCCCTGCAGCCCCGCGAGGCGCTCCCACGAGTACTTCACGTCGGCGCTGGTGACGGCCGACCCGTCGGCGAACTTCGCCGTCGGGTCGAGTGTGAACGTGAACTCCGTCTGCTCGGCGTTGCTCTCCCACGCGGTGGCGAGTCGCGGCACCAGGGTGGTGTTGTCGTCGTCGAGCCCGATGAGCGTCTCGTAGACGGCGGTCATGTAGATCTGGCAGGTGTCGCAGTACGCACGCGACGGGTCGAGCGAGTTCACGTCCATGCCGCGAGCGATGACCAACGCCTTGTCGGAGCTGCTGCCGGAGCTGTCGCCGGCACTGGAGCCGCTGTCGCTGTCGCTGCTGCACGCAGCGATGGTGAAGGCGCCGACGACGGCGAGCGCCGCCAATCGACGACCAGCGCTGATGCGCTGCGGTGAGCCGACGACACGTGCCATGACCATCCCCCTATCGTGACCAACGCCCCCGTTAGTACACTCACTGCAGTTAATACCACGTGCTGAGAGTCGTCAAGACCGTGCTCCTGCTGTCTGGCGTGCCGTACGAGGAGGGGAACGTTGCCATGAACCAGCGCGATCTGCGTCGCGTGGAGACTCGCCGAATGCTGGCTGAGCAGGCACTGCGCCTGTTCAACGAACAGGGCTTCGACGAGACCACGGTGGAGGAGATCGCTGCCGCCGCCGGGGTCAGCCAGCGCACGTTCTTCCTGCACTTCCCCACCAAGGCGGCCGCGGCGTTCCCCGATCACGGCGAGCGCGTGCACGATTTCGTCGAGCGGCTCGGCGACGGTGCCGACCATGCCGACCCCTTGGCGCACTTGCGGGAGATCCTCCTCTCAGGTCTCTCCAACGACTCGCCCAGCCGTCGTACTCGCTACCGGCTGCTCGCCGACGTGCCTGCGCTGCGCGACGAAGACGCGCGCACCGATCGCGACTACGAGCAAGCGATCGCGGCCTACCTGATGCAGAACTGGGGGCAGTCGGTGGAAGCACGCGTGCGTGCCAACGCGGTGGCCAATGCAGTCATCGGGGTGGTGCGCGCCCTGCTCATCGCATCCAGCGAGGAAGACATCGACGCCCGTCGGGCCTGCACCGAGATCCTCCATCGGAGGTCCGGGTCGCCGTCCGACCCTCCACTGCAGTCGCTGTAGCGAAACGGCTACGACGACGCGTCGATGCCTACTGGCCGGCCGGCTGCCCCAGGGCCGCGACCTGGTCAGCGGTGTGCAGCATCTGGCGGCCGATCGGCTGCAGGCCGATCTTGGTGCACAGCAAGCCGGTCGACACTCGCTCCACCACGCCCCACTCCCAGATGGCGGTGGCGTCGAGCCCGGTGCGGTGGGCCAGCCAACGCGCCCGGTCGTAGGGGTCGCCGACGAGCAGGTCGACCGGGTCTTCGCGCATCAGCACGCCCAGGTCGTACTCCGCTGCCGCGAGCAGGCCATCGGGATCGACCAGTTTGAAGTGGTCGCCCGCCTGCAACGCGTTCCACTCGTGCACGTCGCCGTGCACCAGCACCGCCCGCTCGTCGTCGTGAGCAGCGATTCTGCGGGCCGCGCAGGCGAGCGCGTGTTCCACTGCCCGCTCCGTGCACGGGCGGTCGAGATCGTTCCACAGCGTGGTGATGGCGTTGGCCAGCCAGCGCCCCTTGTCGGCCCCCGTGGGCAGGCCGGCATCCGCTGCGGGGCGCCACACACGGGCGGCGGCGTCGCAGAGGATCTCGAGTCGGGCGGCCAGCGGCAGGCCGAGGTCGTGCAGCGAAGGGCCCAGCCGCTCCAGCAAGAGCGCGCCGGTGGTCGCGTCGGCCCGCAGCAGTCGCGCGCACCCTTCACCATTCGCCAGCCGTAGCACCGTGATCTCGTGGGCGGCGACGTCGTCGCCTCGCGGCACGAGCAGCTTGAGCACCGCCGCCGTGCCGTCGGCCAGCGTCGCTTCGGTGACCAGTGCCTCGGTGCCGTCCTGGAAGACGCGGCCGAGGGTCAGCCCCCACTGCTGCGAGATCGCCGCGACCAGATCATCGAGATCGGCGAGCCACTGCTCTGCGTCGGCAGCGAGCGCTTTGCGACGAACGACATCGGGAACCTCGATCACGCCGGAAGGCTGGCACACGTCGTAGCGCGAGGACCGCTGAATTGCCCCTGCGCGCCGGTGCTGGTGTTCAGCGACCGATCTCGACGGCGCGGCTCAGCCGGTGGTGCGGTGGGCGGCAGCGGGGGGCCCCCCCCCGCGAGGCGCCGACTGGTGGTGCCCTTGGGCGCCCTGGTACCCGCACTCACGCCGGCATCGGCCAGGCGCTGGCGGTCGGCCTCGGGGATGATGCCGCCGACGACCACGGGGGCATCGACGCCCTCGGCGCGCAGCATGGCGACGATCGACGGCACCAACGACAGGTGCGAGCCCGAAAGGATGGAGAGGCCGACCACATCGGGATCCTCCTCCACGGCCGAGGCGACGATCTGCTCGGGCGTCAGGCGGATGCCGCTGTAGACCACTTCCATGCCGGCATCGCGGGCAGCGACGGCGATCTGCTCGGCCCCGTTGCTGTGGCCGTCGAGGCCCGGCTTGGCGACGAGGAAGCGAGGCGGCCCACCGGCCATGCCGCGCACGAACTCGGCCACCGCCGCCAGTTCGCCCACCCGGCGGCCCACCGCAGCGTTCACACCGGTTGGGGCACGGAACTCGCCGAACACGTCGCGCAGCACCTGCGACCACTCGCCGGTGGTGCCGCCGGCCTTGGCCAGCGCGATGGACGGCTCCATGATGTTGCTGCCGTCGATGGCAGCTGCCTTCAGCGCGGCGAGCGCGGCAGACACCGCTGCCTGGTCGCGAGCCGACCGCCACTGGGCGAGCTCGGCGACGAGTTGCTGCTCGATGGCCGGGTCGACGGTGAGGATGTTGCCCGGTGTGTTCAGCGGCGACGGCTCGGTCTCGGTGAACCTGTTGACGCCCACCACGGTCTGGTCGCCGGCTTCGATGCTGCGCGTGCGTTCGGCCATCGATCGCACCAGGCGACCCTTCAGCTCGTCGACAGCTGCGAACGCGCCGCCCAACGACAGCACGTCCTGCAGCTCGGCCCAGGCGGCATCGCGCAGCTCGGTGGTCTTCGCTTCGATGACGTGCGAGCCGTCGAACAGGTCGCCGTACTCCAGCAGGTCGGTCTCGAACGCCAGCACCTGCTGCATGCGCAGCGACCACTGCTGGTCCCACGGGCGGGGCAGGCCGAGCGCTTCGTTCCACGCCGGCAGCTGCACGCTGCGGGCGCGGGCTCGCTTCGACATCGTGACCGCCAGCATCTCGAGCACGATGCGCTGGATGTTGTTCTCCGGCTGGGCCTCGGTGAGGCCGAGCGAGTTCACCTGCACGCCGTAGCGGAAGCGGCGGGCCTTCTCGTCGGTGACGCCGTAGCGCTCGAGGCCGATGCGATCCCACAGCTCGCAGAACGCGCGCAGCTTGCAGATCTCCTCCACGAAGCGGATGCCCGCATTGACGAAGAACGAGATGGCGCCGAACACCTGCGCGAACTGCTCGGGCGCCACCTGGCCGGAGTCGCGCACGGCGTCGAGCACGTCGATGGCGGTGGCGAGCGAGAAGGCGATCTCCTGCACGGGCGTGGCGCCCGCCTCTTGCAGGTGGTAGCTGCACACGTTCATCGCGTTCCACTTCGGCGAGTGCTGCGCACACCACGCCACCATGTCGACGATCAGTCGACGCGATGGGGCCGGCGGAAAGATGTACGTGCCGCGCGACAGGTACTCCTTGACGATGTCGTTCTGCGTCGTGCCGCGCAGCGCCTCCGTGGGGACGCCCTGCTCCTCCGCATTGGCCACGTACAACGCCAGCATCCACGCGGCGGTGGCGTTGATGGTCATCGACGTGTTCATCTGCCCGGGGGGGATGTGGTCGAGCAGCGTGCGCATGTGGCCCAGGTGCACCACCGGCACGCCCACCTTGCCCACCTCGCCGCGGGCGAGCACGTGGTCGGGGTCGTAGCCCGTCTGGGTGGGCAGGTCGAAGGCGATGGACAGGCCGGTCTGGCCCTTGGCCAGGTTGGTGCGGTACAGCTCGTTGGAGGCTGCCGCCGAGGAGTGCCCGGAGTACGTGCGCATCAGCCACGGGTCGTCACGTCGCGGTCGGTCGAGGCGGGCTTCGCTCATGTGCACAGTGTTACCCCTCGGTAGCCACCGATGCCACCTACGCGGTGCCGCGACGCCCGGATGTCGCCGGCCGATGACTCGGCGATCACCCTTCGATCACCGGTCGATCACCCGTCGATCACCCGTCGATCACGACTGGGAGGGCGCCGAACTCGCCGGGGTCGTTGTCCAAGCCGGTGTCGCCGTGCACGAGCAGCATCAGGACGTCACCGGGCGACGCCCCGGTGAGGTCGATGGTCACGGTGTAGGGCAATGGCGTTTCCCACGCGCCACCGGCGGTGATGACCTGGTCGAACGTCTCGCCCCCAACGCCCGACTCACGACTGGGCGTTCGCCTCAGGAGTGCTGATCGTGACGTTGGGGTTGGCCGCGCCGATGACGAACCAACCGTCGCTGGGGCCCAGCATGCGCAGGAACAGCAGGCTACGGCTGCCAGGAGTGGTCTCGCCGGGCGAGAACACCTCGATCTCCCCGCTGCGTGCATCGCCCCCCACGTACTCGCCCAACAAGGGTGCAACGTGCAGCACGTTGGCGACGAAGTCGGCAGCGGCCTCCTGCGGTGTGGCGAACACCACATCGGCGGCGGGCCAGATGGCCGGCTGGAGATCGCTGACGACCTCGCTGGTGGTCGTTGCCGCCACGGTGGTGGTGGTGCTCGTGCTGGCCATGGTCGTGGCGGTGGGGCTGGTCGTGCTGGTCGTGGTGGTGGTCGGCACGGTGGTCGGCACGGTGGTGGTCGATGCGGTGGTGGTCGATGCGGTGTCGCCGGCGTCGTTGCCGCAGCCGATCAGCAGGGCGGCAGTGGCGATCACTGCGGGTAGGGCGTGGCTGGTGCGCATCGTTGCTCCCATCGGTACGTGGGCAAGCATCACGCTCGCGCCGGTCGCTGCGCTGGTCCAGAGGAGTTGGGCATCGCGATTCGGGAATTCCTCAAGAAACTCTCAAGGACCGCAGGAGTCGCGCCGATGATGTGTGTGCAACGGTGCGGGAGCGGCGGCTTCAGCGGGCGAGGCGGATGTGACGTGGAGGGTCCCGAGCGGGGGAACCTGCAGTCATGATCGATCAGCCGGTGCCGGGGGTTCGCCCCCGGCACCGAGCACCGATGTCGTCGGTGTCGGCGGCAGGCTACGCGTGGGTGGCGACGGCCAGTTGGCGCAGGTACTCGCTGCGCGGCAACTCCACGACGCCCAGCGATGCCAGGTGCGGGGTGCTCCACTGCACGTCGAAGAGCGTGGCGCCGGCCTCGCGCAGCAGTTGCACGGTGGCGACCATGGCCACCTTCGACGCGTCGGTGGCGGTGTGGAACATGCTCTCGCCGGCGAAGAAGCGACCGATCAACAGGCCATAGAGGCCACCCACCAGTTCCCCGTCGCGCCACGTCTCGATGCTGTGCGCCCAGCCCATCTCGTGCAGCCGTGTGTAGGCGGCGATGAACGGTTCGTTGATCCAGCCGTGCGGCCGGTGCGGGTCGCCGCAGCGGCGCATCACGTCGGCGAAGGCGGTGTCGACGCGCACCTCGAACCGGCGGCAGCTCTGACGCAACGAGCGCGACACCACGAGGCCGTCGAGCGGCAGCACCCCGCGAGGGTCGGGCGACCACCAGCCGATCAGCTTCTTGCGCATCGGCATGGGGAACAGCCCACCGCAGTAGGCGGCCAACAGCGTGCCCGGCTCGAGGTCGGCGCCTACTCCGACCAGGCCGTGCTCGTCGGCAGCAGCGGGTGACGGCAGCCGCCAGCGGCTGGCCGGCGGCACGATCAGCGGTCGGTCGCCGAGGCCGGTCATGCCCCACATCTCAGCACCGGCCCACCCTCGCGCGCACGCCGAGCGAGGCCGTGGTGGCGCAGGGACGCTGCCCGATGCAGCGA
The DNA here is from genome assembly GCA_016722025.1 of Acidimicrobiaceae bacterium. Classification (GTDB taxonomy): domain Bacteria; phylum Actinomycetota; class Acidimicrobiia; order Acidimicrobiales; family Ilumatobacteraceae; genus UBA668. The sequence continues at coordinate 170,547 of JADKGZ010000003.1, read as the reverse complement.
CTAGCCTGCACCTTGTTATGGGCTTGCAGTCGTTCGAGCACAGTTTGGAGCGTATGGTCGAGGGCGTGTTTTCCCGCGGTTCACGTTCCAGCATCCGTCCCGTCGAATTGGGCCGCAGGGTTCTGCGCGAGATGGACGATCATCGCAGCGTGGATGTGAAGGGCCGGCGCATCGTGCCCAACGTGTTCGCGGTGCGCTTGAGCGCTCGCGACCACGCCGCCTTCGCCGACATCGACGAAGCGCTCAACACCGAGCTGTGCGAGACCGCCCGCGAGTACGCCCGCGCCGAGGGATACCTGTTCATGGGGCCGGTCCAGGTCGAGATGGTGGTCGACAACGCGCTCAAGCCGGGTCGTTTCTCCATCACCAGCCGCATGAAGGAGTCCGGTGGCGGCGTCGGCGCCGGCGCACTGGTGCTGCCCAGCGGCGAGCGCATCACGCTGGGCCAGCAGGTGTTCACCATCGGTCGCCTGCCCGAGTGCTCAATTCCGGTCAACGATGCCAACGTCAGCCGGCGCCACGCCGAGGTGCGCCCGGCGGGCTCGGCGTTCGCGCTCGTCGACCTGGGCAGCACCAATGGCACCAAGGTCAACGGCGTCCGCATCGAAGGTGAGCGGGTGTTGGTGGATGGCGACATCGTCAGCGTGGGCAGCATCCACATGCGGTTCGAGGCCTCGTGAGCGAGGCGCAGCTCAACATCCTCAACTACGCGCTGCTGGCGCTGCTCTACCTGTTCTTCGCCCGGGTGCTGTGGGCGGTGTGGAGCGAGGTTCGTGGGCCGCGGCTGGGCGTGCAACCCTCACCGGGCAATGCTCGGGCCGCCACTCACGACGCGACGCTGCCGGCCTCACGGCCGCCGGCGCCGGCCAAGCCGGTGAAGCCGGCGAAGGGGGTGCGGGCGAAGCGCGGCACGCCCAGCCGCCTGGTGGTGCTGGAGCCGAAGGTTCGCAAGGGTTCTGCCTACCCCATCGCCGGCGAGCTCACACTGGGCCGCGCGCCCAGTTGCTCCATCGGGCTGCCCGACGACACGTTCGCCTCGCAGCTGCACACGCGGCTGTTCGCGCGCGACGGTGCCGTGTGGGTGGAGGATCTGGGCAGCACCAACGGCACCCACGTCAACGGTGGGCGCCTCACCGCGCCACTGCAGCTCACCATCGGTGATCGTGTGCAGATCGGCAGCACCATCTTCGAGGCGCAGTGAGGCACGCGTGACCGATCTGCCAACGACCCCTGCGCTGGCGTGGGGTGCCGCCACCGACACCGGCCGCGTGCGCACGGAGAACGAAGACTCGTTCGTTGCCGAGCCGCTGGTGTTCGGCGTCGCCGACGGCATGGGCGGCCACCAGGCGGGCGAGGTGGCCAGCGCCATCGCCGCCACCATGCTGCGCGACCGGCTGGGCGCGGGCGTGCACTCGGTCGACGTGGCCATCGCTGCCGTGGTCGAGGCCAACGCCGCCATCTTCCAGGGCGCGCACAGCAATGCCGCCCAGCGGGGCATGGGCACCACGCTCACCGCGATGGTGGTGCTCGCCGCGGCCGATGGTCAGCGGCGGTTGGCGTTGCTCAACGTCGGCGACAGCCGCACGTACGTGATGCGTGCCGGTCGACTGCGCAGGGTCACGCTCGACCACAGCTACGTGCAGGAGCTGGTCTCCACCGGCCACATCACCGAGGCCGAGGCGCGCACTCATCCGCGGCGCAACATCGTCACGCGGGCGTTGGGCATCGAGCCCACCGTGCGCGTCGACACCTGGGTGCTGCCGTTCGTGCAGGGCGATCGCTACGTGCTGTGCAGCGACGGCCTGGTCGACGAAGTCGACGACCAGGAGATCGTCGAACTGCTGGCCGCCTGCCCCACACCGCAGGGTGCTGCCGATGCACTGGTGGCGGCGGCCAACGAGCGCGGCGGCCGCGACAACGTGACCATCGTGGTGGTGGATGTGCTGGAAGGCGAGCAACCGCCCAGCGACGCCGTCGATCTCGATGTCGATGTGGCGTGGGGCGAGAACGGCGTCCACGAGCGCCTCATCGACGCCGAAGCCGGCACTTCGGAACCCGCACTCGGCCCTGGGGCGACGCGGTCGCCGGCTGCTGCCGCAGGCGCCGTCACGACTGCGCTGCCGATGGTCGACACCGACTCGCCACGGCGCCGGTTCGGCGTCGGTGGCCTGCTGTTCTTGCTGGCCCTCGGGGTCATCGCGATGCTCACCGTCACGCTCGTGCTGGTGGTGCGCCACAACGCCGACAACGAACCGTCACCCACCTCGACCACCGTGGTCACCAGCACCACCGTGGTCACCACCACGTCGGTGCGCGCCACCACGTCCACCAGTGCCCCCACCACCACCTTGGCCTCCACCTCGCCGCCTCCCACCGGCGGCTGATCGATGAGCCAATCGTCGCCACTCGCTGCTGCTCGCCGCAACAGCGAACTCGGGCTTGTGGTCATGGCCGCCGGCATCTCGGCGGTCGCGTTCGTGCTGGCCTCGCTGGGCAAGAACTCCACGATGCCGGCCACGCTGGTGCCGTTCCTCATCGCCCTGCTGGGCATGCTCATCGCCGCGCACATCGCCACTCGCCTGCTCGCCCGCGGCGCCGATGGCACGCTGCTGCCACTGGCCGTGATGCTGCACGGCATCGGCTACGTGATGATCGCCCGCCTCAGCGAGCGACGCGCAGCACTGCAGACCACGTGGTCGTTCATCGCCATCGTGGCCTTCGTGCTCACGCTGCTCATCGTGCAGCGCCCGCCCGACCTCGCGCGCTACAAGTGGACGTTCCTGTTCGTGGGCGCCGGGTTGCTGATGCTGCCCTTGGTTCCCGGCATCGGCAGCAGCGTGGGCGGCGCCAAGATCTGGGTCAGCATCGGGCCGGTCAACTTCCAGCCGGGCGAGTTCGCCAAGATCGCGCTCGCCCTGTTCTTCGCGGCCTACCTGGCCGACAACCGCGAGCTCATCTCTGCCGGCACCCGCCGGTTCGGGTTCATCCGCATTCCCGAGCTGCGCTACGTGCTGCCCATCACGCTGGCGTGGGCCTTCGCCGTTGCGGTGATGGTGGCCGAGAAAGACCTCGGTTCGGCGCTGCTGTTCTTCACCCTGTTCACCGTGATGATGTGGGTGGCCACCGAGCGCGCCATCTACCTGGTGCTGGGGTTGGTCATCTTCAGCGGTGCTGCGTACATCGCGTGGCGCATGTTCGAGGTGGTGCAAACCCGTGTCGACATCTGGCTCGACCCCTGGAGCCAGTACGAGGGCAAGGGCTACCAACCGGCGCAGGCCATGTTCGCGTTCGCCAACGGTGGCACGGCCGGCACCGGCCTGGGCCTGGGCAACCCATCCAAGATCCCGGCAGCCAGCACCGACTACGTGTTCGCCGCCATCGGTGAGGAGATGGGCCTCATCGGGGCCACCGCGGTCATCATCGCCTTCCTGCTGCTGCTGGGTGCCGGCCTGCGCGTGGCGGTGCGTGCCGATCGGCCGTTCGAGAAGCTGCTGGCCACTGGCCTCACCACCATCATCAGCATGCAGGCGTTCATCATCATCGGCGGCGTGCTGCGGTTGGTGCCGCTCACCGGCATCACCTTGCCGTTCGTCAGCTACGGCGGCAGCAGCCTGCTGGCCAACTACATCCTGTTGGCGCTGCTGTTGCGCATCAGCGACTCGGGCGCTCGCCGCCGTGGCGAGACCCCCGACGAGCTCACCATCTCCGAGCGCATGGAAGCACGTCGCCTGCGGCGCGCCGAGCGCAAGGCCGCCCGCGCGTGAACAAGCAGATCCGCAAGCTGGCGGCGGGGTTGCTGGTGCTGTACCTGGCGCTGTTCGCCGCGCTCAACGTGGTGCAGGTGGGCAAGAAGCAAGAGCTCGACGCACACCCGCAGAACAACCGGCAGACCATCCGCGACTTCAACCGCATGCGCGGGCCCATCGTCACCGCCGACGGTGTGGTGGTGGCGCGCAGCGTGCCCGTGGTCGACCCCGACTCGCAGTACCGGTTCCAGCGCGAGTACCCCACCGGCAACCTGTTCAGCAACATCACCGGCTACTACACGTACAGCTTCGGCAGCACCCAGCTGGAGAAGACGCAGAACGACGTGCTGATGGGCGACACCACGCAGCAGAAGGTCGACAGCGTGTTCGGTGGCGCCGACAACACCGGCAGCGTGCAGCTCACCCTGCGCGCCGACGTGCAGCAGGTGGCCGCCCAGGCCATCGACGACTTCAACGCTGCACAGTTGGCCAACGGAGCCACCGAGACGGTGCAGGGCTCGGTGGTGGTGATGGATCCGCGCACCGGGGCGGTGCTGGCGATGGTGAGCCTTCCTCGTTTCGATGCCAACCAGGTTGCCGACCACGACACCAAGGCCGCCGAAGACGTGCTCGACTTCCTCAACAACTACCCCGGGAAGCCTCTGCTCGCGAACGCGTATCAGGAGAACTACATGCCGGGCTCCAGCTTCAAGATCATCACCACGGGCATCGCGATGGAGAACGGTGTCACCAGCCTCGATCGCAACTGGCCCAGCGAGACCGAGTGGGTGCCGCCGCAGACCAACGACCCCATCCAGAACTACGGCGGCAAGGCCTGTGGCGGCACGATGACCGAGGTGTTCTACCGCAGCTGCAACATCCCGTTCGCCCAGCTGGCCAGCGAGCTCGGCCCGCAGCGGATGACCGATGGCGTGCGCGCGTGGGGCATCGGCGAGAAGCTGCCGATCGACCTGCCCGGTGCCGTGGCCAGCAGCTTCTGCGGCAACGTCACCCCGTGCGACGCGGCGTTCTTCAACGACCAGTTGCCGCTGCTGGCCATCGGTGGCTTCGGGCAGGGCAACGACCTGATGGTGCCGCTGCACATGTGCATGGTTGCCGCCACAGTGGCCAACGGCGGCGTGATGATGAAGCCGCACGTGGTGGATGCCACCCTCGACCACGACGGCGCGGTGCTCACCCGCACCTCGCCCGAGGCGTGGAAGACGCCCATCTCGCCGACCACGGCCACCATCCTCAGCGACCTGATGGTGGGCGTGGTCAACAACGGCACCGGCAAGCCGATGCAGCTGGCCAACGGCGTACAGGCCGCGGCCAAGACCGGGACTGCGCAGCTGAACTTCGTGGAGGGCGAGCCGCAACGGTCGCACGCCTGGATCATCGGCTTCGCACCCGCCGAGGCCCCCCGCTATGCCGTGTCGGTGGTGATCAAGGGCACCACCGACGAGATCAGCGCCGGCACCGGCGGCCGCCTGGCCGGCCCCATCGCCAAGCAGGTGCTCGACTACCTGTTCGCATCAGAGTCGTGAGCCACCCCCGGCCGGCGAGCGATGCGCTCGCTCGCTCGTGGCCCGAAACTGACAGCATCGACGGTGACGGTGCTCACACCGGTGTGAACGATCTTCGCCGACCGCGGTCTGTAGCCTCGGGTGGCGATTTCAGCCAGGAAAGAGTGCAGTGAGCAGCAACAACGAGCGGACCGTCCTGAACGACCGCTATGAGATCCAACAACGCATCGGGCGCGGCGGCATGGCCGACGTGTTCCTGGCGCGCGACCTGTTGCTCGACCGCCCGGTGGCCATCAAGGTGCTCTTCCCCGAGTTCGCCGTCGACCCCAACTTCGTCGAGCGCTTCCGCCGCGAAGCGCAGAGCGCCGCCAACCTCAACCACCCCAACATCGTCGGCGTGTACGACTGGGGCCAGTACGCGAACACCTACTTCATGGCGATGGAGTATGTGCAGGGCCGCACCCTGGCCGACATCCTGCGCGCCAACGGCCACGTCAACAGCCATCAGGCGGCCGAGATCGCCAGCGAGATCGCCGCCGCGCTCGGCTTCGCCCACCGCAACGGCGTGGTGCACCGCGACATCAAGCCGGCCAACATCCTCATCGGCAGCCAACGGCCAGGTGAAGGTGGCCGACTTCGGCATCGCCCGGGCGATGAACGCGCCCACCGAGAGCAACCTCACCCAGGCCGGCTCGGTGATGGGCACGGCCACCTACTTCTCGCCCGAGCAGGCGCAGGGCGCCCAGCCCGACCCGCGCAGCGACCTGTACTCGCTGGGCATCGTGCTCTACGAGATGGTGTGCGGCCGCCCGCCGTTCAGCGGCGAGAACCCGGTGAGCATCGCCTACAAGCAGGTGCACGAGCAGCCGCAGCCGCTCAACCAGCTGGTGGCCGATGTGCCCAAGTCGTTCGAGGCCATCGTGGCCAAGCTGCTGGCCAAGAAGCCCGAGATCCGTTACCCCACCGCCGAGGCCGTGCGCGACGACCTGCGCCGCTTCCGCAACGGCGAGCCCGTGCTGGCCCTTGCCTCCGCGATGGGCGCCGCGCCGGCAACGACCGCCGTGCCTCGTGCAGCCGCGCCAGCGGCCACCGTCGGGCTGCCGCGCACCACAGCCATGCCCGGCACCGGGCAACGGCCGCCCACCAGGCCGCCGACGGCCGCGCAGCGACAACAGAGCGATGGCCGCGGTGGCATGTACGCCGTCATCGGCTTCCTTGCGCTCATCGCCCTCGTCGTCGGCGGCATCGTGCACCTGGCCGGCAAGACGCAGCAGGAAGCGATCGACTACCTCAACGGCCAGGGCCTGGTGCTCAACTCGGCCATCGTCACCGAGAACAACCCCGACGTGGAAGCCGGCAAGGTCATCCGCACCGACCCGGCGGCGGGAACGCAGGTCAACCAAGGCGACGTGATCACGCTGGTCATCTCCGCCGGTGTCAACCAGGTGGCCATCCTGCCCGTGACCAAGGGCTCTCCGAGGCCGACGCCACCGCCAACCTCACCACCGACGCCTACCAGTTCGTCATCACGGTTGCCGAAGAGGTGAGCGAGACCGTCGAGCTGGGCACCGCCATCCGCACCGACCCGGCCGCCGGCCAACTGGTGGCGAAGGGCAGCCCGATCACGCTCTACGTCTCCAGTGGCCCGGCGCCGGTGAAGGTGCCGCCGCTGGAAGGCCTCAGCGAAGCCGCCGCACGCGCGTCGCTGGAGAGCAAGGGGCTGGGGGTCGACGTCACCTACCAGAACGTGCCCATCGGCGACCCGAAGGACGGCAAGGTCATCACGCAGAGCATCGCCTCGGGCACCGATGTGGCACCGGGCACGGTGGTGAAGCTGAAGGTGGGCAAGGCGCCGGCGCCGGCCACCACCACCACGACGATCCCGCCACCCACCACCACCACGCCGCCCGAGACCACCACCACGGTGCCCGAGACCACCACCACGGTCTGACGAGCCGGCGCCGGGCCCGTGCCGGCGGCGGATCAGTGTGCGGGCGAGGAAGTTGCGCAGCAGGTCGTGCCCGGCGCCGGTGAGGATGCTCTCCGGGTGGAACTGCACGCCCTCGATCGGCAGCTCGCGGTGGCGCACACCCATCACGATCTCGCCACAGGTGGCGGTGACCTCCAGGCAGTCGGGCATCGTGGCCGGCTCGATGACCAGGCTGTGGTAGCGCGTGGCGGTGAGCGGCGAGGCCAGCCCTTCGAACACGCCCTGGCCGTGATGTTGGATCGGCGAGGTCTTGCCGTGCATCAGGGTGGGTGCTCGCACCACCGAGCCGCCGTACACGTGGCCGATGGCCTGATGGCCCAGGCACACGCCCAGCACCGGCACGCCGGCGGCCCCGAACGCGGGGATGGCTGCGCAGATGATGCCCGCGTCTTCCGGCCGGCCCGGGCCGGGGGAGAGCAGCACGGCATCTGGTGCCAGCGCCAACGCGTCCTGCACGGTGAGCTGGTCGTTGCGTACCACGATCGGCTCGGCGCCGAGCTCGCCGAGGTACTGGACGAGGTTGTAGACGAAGCTGTCGTAGCTGTCGATCACGAGGACGCGGGGCACCCGTACAGCCTGCCCGCTGAAGTGAACGGTTGTCGAATGGGTTGCAGTTTCCGAAACAGCTCTAGACTCTTGCGCCGTGGCTCCTCCGAAACGCAGAACGACCGGTCGTGTGACTCCCAAGGGCACCAAGGTGGGCCACGTGACCTCCATGGCTAAAGAGGCACCGCATCACGACAGCTCCATCGACAGGTCGTCGCGGTACACCCCGCCGACGCCCAAGGAGTTCTACGAGAGCCCGAAGTGGGTGCCGATCCTGATGGCGGTGTTCCTCGCCCTCGGCGCCGTGGCGATCATCTTGCGTTACTGTGCGCCGTCGTTCGAGAACACCAACACCCGGTGATCATCGGTCTGGTGTTCATGCTCTGCGGGTTGTTCACTGCCGCCAAGTGGCGATGACCTCGGTCACTCGGACCGGGGTGTGGACAACAGTGACACGGTGTAGTTACACCACTGGTTATCCACAGTCTGTGGGCAACTTGCCCACTCGAAGACCGGCGCGACCATGTCCATGTCCTCCAAGCAGTGCCGCGGCGGTGGAGGGTCCTCGTCGGGGGCCAGCATCATCTTCAGCTCCAGCCCACACACGGTGCAGCGGTACTTGACGTTGATCTTGCGCATCTCGCCGGCGGGTGGCGGCGGTGGGAGGGGCGTGGTGAAGCTGCGCAGCATGCCGATGCCACTTTTCCACAGCACGTAGCCGCCCAGCGCGCCGATGCCGACCCAGATGATGGTGGACAGCGCAGGCATACGACCAGGCTACCCAGCAGGCTCGACGGCTGCCGCAGCGTCAGTTGAAGGGCAGGCTCCGTGGTGCCAGAGCAGCGGTGAAGATGCCGTTCACCTTGAGGGTGCCCAGCGCTTGCGAGCCCTTGCTGTACTCCCACTGCAGGTTCACATCGACGCAGATGGCGCTGCTGGTGAGGCCGAGGATCGTCACATCGCCCTCGATGTCGTTCAGGTAGCTGGTGAACTCGTCGGGAGCGAACTTCACATCGAGGAGCGCGATTGAGGGTGGTGGTCATGTCGAGGCCGTCGAGGGTGCCCGGCGTCAGCACGTCGCCCACGACCAATGGTGCGGTCGTGTGCGGGAAGATCGAGATGGCGCCGCGTGCCGCTCCGTCAGTCTCTGGCGCGTACCCGCCGAACATGCTCACGTCGTCGGGCCCGAACTCCTCGTCGCCGAAGAAGACCACGTAACCGAGCAGGTCGGTGGTCGCGCCTTCCGCGATCGCTTCGGCGTCGGTGAGCGAGCCGGCCTTGTTGGGCACCAGCGGGATCGGCAACGCTGCCGCGCCGACGACGCCGAAGGTGGCCGAGCCGGCGGGTTGTTCACCATCGCGCTGGGCGACCACCGTGTACGGCGCCGGCACGCACTCGGCCGGCATGCCGGCACTGCCGTTGCCGTCGGCGCCGTCCGCGAGAGTGGCGGCAGGCCCGTCGGAGGCCGCGGGACTGCTCTTGTTCGCGGCCTTGTCGCCACCCCCGCAGGACACCACGACTCCGCACGACGCCACGATCAACAGCGCAGCGGCAGTGGCGAGGGGGCGGGGCATGAAGGTCAACCTAGGCGTTCGATGATGGTGGCATTGGCCATGCCGCCGCCCTCACACATCGTCTGCAGGCCGTAGCGGCCGCCGGTGCGCTCGAGCTCGCACAGCAGCGTGGTCATCAGTCGGGCACCCGACGCGCCCAGCGGGTGGCCGAGTGCGATGGCGCCGCCGTTGACGTTGACCGTGTCCATGTTGGGGTGCAGTTCCTTCGCCCAGGCCAACACCACGCAGGCGAACGCCTCGTTGATCTCGGTGATGTCCATGTCCTCCATGGTGAGGCCGGCGCGAGCCAGCACCTTCTGGGTGGCGGGGATGGGGGCGGTGAGCATCATGCGCGGGTTGTCGCCGGCGAGGGCGAAGTTGACGAAGCGGGCACGCGGGGTGAGGCCCAGCTGCTTGGCCTTGGCCTCGCTCATGATCAGCATCGCCGAGGCGCCGTCGGTGATCTGCGACGAGTTGCCGGCGGTGACGCGGCCGCCCTCCTCCACCGGCGCGGAAGGCCGGCTTCAGCTTGGCGAGCGACTCGAGGGTGGTGTCGCGCAGGCCTTCGTCGGTGCTCATCAGCGCACCGTCGGAGCCCATCAACGGCAGGATCTCGCGCTCGAAGCGGCCCTCGTCGGTGGCCCGGCGGGCGAACTCCTGCGAGCGCACGCCGAAGGCATCGAGGTCGTCGCGGGTGAGGCCCCACTTGTCGGCGATCATCTCGGCGGAGATGCCCTGCGGTACCAGGCCGCCCTCGCCGGCGTAGCGGGCGCCGACGGCCGGACCGAAGGGAAAGCCGAACTTGCCGTCGGCCATCGACGAACCCATCGGCACGCGGGTCATCACTTCCACACCGGCGGCCACCACGATGTCGTAGGCGCCGGCGATCACGCCTTGTGCCGCGAAGTGAGCCGCCTGCTGGCTGCTGCCGCACTGGCGGTCGATGGTGGTACCGGGCACGTGCTCGGGCCAGCCGGCAGCCAGCACCGCGTTGCGGCCGACGTTGACCGCCTGCTCGCCCACCTGCATCACGCACCCCATGATCACGTCGTCGACCAGGCCCGGGTCGATGCCGGTGCGCTCTTGCAGCGCCTTGAGGGTCTCGCCGGCCAGATCCACCGGGTGCCAGTCCTTGAGCTTGCCGTTGCGGCGGCCGAGCGGCGTGCGCACGGCATCGACGATGACTGCAGTGGTGTTGGGGTCGGACATGGGGGAGCTCCTTGCCTGTGGCAACGACGTTCGCCGATCCTGGAAGTCTGCCGCGCCGGGCGAAGTGGCCAATCGGACGGAACCCACAGGCTGCCACCGGGGCGGCTCGGGGTCAGCCCAGCTTGCTGAACACTCGCTGCAGCGCGGCGATGTCGGTGTCGGTGAGCCGCTTGGCGAAGTGCTCCTGCACCAGGCGGCGGTAGGTGGTGTTGGCGTCGCGCCACTCCGTGCGGCCGTCGGCGGTGAGCGACACCGTGACGGCTCGCCGATCGTCTGGTTGCGGCGTGTGCTTGCGCCGTACGTAGCCGGCTTCCTCCATCCGGTCGAGCCGTCGCGAGAGGCTGCTGGGCACCTCGCCGAGCACCTCGCACAGTTCGTGCACGCGCATCGACCCGCCGGCAGCGCGAATGTCGGTGAGCGCGTCGAACCAGGTGAGCGGCAGGCCGTGCTCGTCGATCAGGGTCTGGTCGACGCGGCGCTGCAACATGGCCGAGACCCCGCAGAACTGACGCCACAGCCCGATGCGCTCGGCGTCGAGCCTGGGCATCTAGGCAGTGGCCTTGAGCGCGGCGCCGAAGGCTGCGAGCGCGAGATCGATCTCGCGCTCGTTCACCACCAGCGGCGGCATCCAGCGCAGGCAGTTGCCGTAGGTGCCGGCGTTCATCAGGATCAGGTGGCCTTCCTCCAGGCAGTGCTTGGTGATGGCGCTCACCCGCGCGGCATCGTCGAACTCGGTGCCCACCATCAGGCCCAGGCCGCGCACCTGGGTGATGGTGCTGTGCTCTTGCTGCAGCTCTCGAATGCCCGCCTGCAGCTGGGCGCCGCGAGCGTTGACGTTCTCCAGGAACGCAGGGTCGGCCATGATGTCGATGGTGGCCAGCGCCGCTGCGCAACCCATCGCGTTGCCGCCGTAGGTACCGCCATGGCTGCCCTTGGGCCACTTGTCGTCGAGCTCGCGACGGGTGCCGAGCGCGGCGAAGGGGAAGCCGCTGGCGATGCCCTTGGCCATGCAGATGATGTCGGGCTCGATGCCGTAGTGCTCGACGGCGAACATCTTGCCGGTGCGACCGAAGCCACTCTGCACCTCGTCGGCGATGAACATGATCCCGTGCTGATTGCAGCGCTCGACGAGGCCGTGCATGAACGCCTGCGGCGCGGGGATGTAGCCGCCTTCGCCGAGCACCGGCTCGAGGATGACGCACGCGGTCTCCTCCGGCGCGGTCATGCTCTTCAGCAGGTGATCGAAGCCGTACAGCGCTTTGGCGACCTCGGCATCCTGGTCGGCGGCCATCGGGTCGGGGTAGGGGGCCACGAACACGCCGGCGGGCAGCGGTGCATGGCCGGCGCGGTAGCCGGTCTTCGACGTGGTCATCGCCATGGCCATGTGGGTGCGGCCGTGGAAGCTGCCGCTGAACACCACCGTGTGCGGCCGCTTGGTGGCCTGCTTGGCCAGCTTGACCGCGGCCTCGGTGATCTCGGCGCCGGAGTTGGCGAAGAAGAACGTGTCGATGGCGCCCGGGGAGAGCTCGGCCAGCTTCGCGGCCAACGGCTCGAGCAGGTCGTGCTTGAACACGTTGATCTGGGCGTGGATGAACCGCTGCGCCTGCGCGCCGATCGCCTCGGCGACCTTCGGGTGCGCGTGGCCGGTGGAGTTGACCGCGATGCCCGCGGCGAAATCGAGGTACTCCTCGCCGGTGGTGGTGGTGACCCAGCACCCCTGCCCGTGCGAGACCTGCAAGGGGGTGACCGAGAACCAGACGTTGGAGAGGTGCGACGACGCTGTCATGAGCGCCAGCCTAGAACGTGGGAGTGGAGGCGTTGTCGGCCGCGGCCCACCCAGCCCCGCTCGCGCCTCAGAAGACGTTGACGACGGTACCGTCGGCCGCGACCTGGATGTAGGCGCTGCCGCGAGGGCCGTTCACGTAGATGCGCACCACCACGGGCAGGTCGGCGGTGAACGTGTCGCGCTGCACGACCACGTAGCTCACCTCACCCTGTTCGACCTTGCTGAGCGTCGCCGCATTGGCGACCACCGCCGACACGGCGGTCCAGTCGATCTCGTCGACGGTGAACGTCATCGTCGGCGCCGCGGCATCGCTGGGCTGGGGGCTCGCCGTGCCGAGGGAGCCGGTGCGCCACATGTACTGGTCGAGGTGGTCGGGTAGCGACGGGTTCTGTGCCGTCGCGATGGCGTAGTCGCCATACAGGCCGATCTGCGTGAACGCGGTCGGCTGGCCGGCGATGCCGTTGTCCAAGGCGGTGGTGATGGCCGCCGCCGCCGCACCGTCGTACAGGAACTGCTCGTCACCGCTGAGGCCCAGCGCGTTGCGATCGTTGGAGGAGAGGTGGGGATCCGACACTTCGTTGCCCTGGTTGATGGCGTCGTTGGCCGCGTCGGTGGCCTTGCTGACGGTCTTGTACACGGCCCACGAGCCGACGCCGACCGCGCCGAGGATGATGAGCGTCATCAGGTACCCGCCCCAGCTGCGCGACCGCTTGGCCGTGGGGTACGCGATGGTGGGCAGCGGCCCCTGGTTGCCCAAGTACACGCCGGGCGTCGGGGGCACACCGCTGCCGGGCATGCCGGTGCCCTGTGGCGCCTGGAACGAGTCGCTGGGAATGGGGGTGGACCGCGGTGGCTGCGGCGGCTGCCCGCCAGGAGGAAATGGTGGTTGGTACGACATGCACGCAGTGTGCGCTCGCGACCACATCGCTGTCGTGAGTAACCGACTACCTATTTTGCGAGCAGGTCGGGGAAGGTTGCGTCGGCGGGCATGGGCGGGCTGCAGCGCCACGGGCGCTCGACCCGGTGCGCGTCGTCGCCCAGGTAGCGGATGGACACCACTCGCCGGCGACCGGTGGCGCCCTGCGCTGCGTGCAGTGTGAGGGCGTGGAAGAACACCGCGTCGCCGGGTTGCAGCTCCCAGCCCAGGATGGGGAACGCCGAGCGATTCGCCTGCACATCGGGCGCCTCGGTGAGCGAACCCTCCGGGAACCACTTGGCCTCGCTCTGCATGAAGGTGCGCGGCATCAGCCACGGGCCGAGGTGGGTGCCGGCCACGAACTCGAGCGTGCTCGCACGCGGTACCGCATCGACCGGCAGCCACATGCTGATCACGTCGCGTCCGTCGACGTCGTAGTACGGCTGGTCCTGGTGCCACGGGGTCGGTTGCCGGGTGCCGGCTTCTTTCACCAGCAGGTGGTCGTGGTAGAGGCGCACCGACTGCGAACCCATCAGTGCCTGCGCGGTGGTTGCGGTGGCACGGGCCAGCTCGAGGTACGCGGGGAAGCGCTGCCAGTTGCAGAAGTCCTCCACGAAGCGGCCGGGGTCGTCGCCGGCGCTGGCCGTTTGGGCCAGGTCGCTGGGCCGGGCCAGGTTGGCTTCCACCGCCTCGGTGACGCGCTGCAGGAGCGCCGGCCCCACCAGCCCGCGCACGCACACGGCCCCGTCGCGGGCGAAGTCGGTCGCCAGCTGCGTGAGGTCGTCGTCGATCATGCGCGTTCGTCGTTGGTCATGCGAGGTGCAGGTGGTCGATGAGGAACAACCGCCAGGCGCGGTCGATCTCGGGTTGGTGTTGGGCGTACAGGGCCTGGGCGTGGGCGCTCTCCTGCTCGTAGAAGTTGCGCAGCACGGGCGTGCCCGTTGCCGCCGCGGCGTTGGCAGTGGCAACCGAGCAGGCGAACGGCACCAGCGGGTCGCCGCCGCTGGCCGAGATGGCGACCGGCGCGTCGAACGCATCGATCGAGCCGTCGACGTAGTTGCATCCCGACATCGCCAGCACGGCCGACACCTGCGAGGCGGCCGGTGGCGGGTTGCCCGCTGAGTTCAGCGTCTGACCGACGTGGATGGCGGTGATCGCGCCGGCCGAGCTGCCGCCCACGGCGACGCGTGTGGCGTCGATGCCGTAGGTGGTGGCGTGCGCACGCAGCCAGCTGATGGCCATCGCCGCGTCGTCGCGGGCGCCGAGGATGGCGCGCTCGCAGCGCGCCCGTTCGGCCGCCAGCCGGCTGCCCGTGTACAGCCCCGCCTGCACCTCCACGCAGTGGTTGCCCGGGTCGAGCCGATACGAGATCGAGGCGGTCACGTAGCCGAGCTTCGCATATGCAACCGCTGTGCTCGCCATCTGCCCGCGGTTGCCGCCGAGGAACGCGCCGCCATGGATCCACACCAGCAGCGGGCGGCTGGTGGCGTTGTCGCCGGTGGGCCGGTAGAGGTCGAGCTGGAGGTTCACCGGCAGGTTGCTGACGAGGTCGGGCGCGCTGCCGTAGGTGACCGTGGAGGAGGTGGTGCCGGCGAAGATGGGCGTTCGGTAGCGCTGGGCGGCGAACGCGAGCCGCGCACCGGCGGCAGTAGCGGTGGCCGGTTGTGACGCAGCGTCGATGGCCGCCGGCCGTTGTGGTGACCGGGCCGTCGCTGTTGCCGACCCCGTCGTGAACCCCGCACTCAACACGAGCACGGCGGCCAGCAGTGGCAGCGGCGGGCGGGGTGACATGTCCCCAGTGTTGCCCATCCGATGCCCGCGTGCAGCTGCGGCCTTCAGGAGAAGGCGGCAGCGAGCACGTCGGCGTAAGTGTCGGCGAGGTGGAAGGTCATCTGGTCGCGCACGCGCTCGGGCACGTCGTCGAGGTCGGGGCCGTTGCGCTTGGGGAGCACCACCTCGGTGAGGCCGGCGCGGTGAGCCGCGAGCACCTTCTGCTTGACGCCGCCGATGGGCAGCACCTTGCCCTGCAGGGTGATCTCGCCGGTCATGCCCAGGTTGGGCTTCACCAGCCTGCCGGTGAGCAGGCTGACCAACGCGGTGGTCATGGTGACGCCCGCCGACGGGCCATCCTTGGGCACCGCCCCCGCGGGCACGTGCACGTGCACTCGCTTCGCCATGGCGGCGGGGTCGACGCCCAACTCGGCCGCATGCGAGCGCACGTACGACAGCGCGATGTGCGCACTTTCCTTCATCACCTCGCCCAGCTGGCCGGTGAGTGTGAGGGTGGGCTCGCCATCCTGTGCCAGCGGAAAGGCTGTGGTCTCGACGAACAGCACGTCGCCGCCGGCGCCGGTGACGGCGAGACCGGTGGCGATGCCGGGCACGTTGGTGCGCTCGGGGATCGAGTCGTCGACCTTCGGCCGGCCCAACCATTCGCGCACGTCGTCGACGCCCACGTCGATCGGTGGCAACTGCTGGGCGGTGGCGACCTTGGCGGCGATCTTGCGGCTGAGCTTGCCCAGCTCGCGCTCCAGCGAGCGCACTCCGGCTTCGCGGGTGTACCCGCCGATGGTGGTGCGAACGGCGTCGTCGGCCACCACGACTTCATCGGTGGTGAGGCCCGCTCGCGTGAGCTGGCGGGGCAGCAGGTACCGCTGCGCGATGAAGACCTTCTCGTCCTCGGTGTAGCCGTCGAGCCGAATGAGGTCCATGCGGTCGAGCAGTGGCGCCGGGATGGTGTCGGCGACGTTGGCGGTGGCGATGAACACCACCTGCGACAGATCGAGCTCGATCTCCAGGTAGTGGTCGCGGAAGGTGTGGTTCTGTGCGGGGTCGAGCACTTCCAGCAAGGCGGCGGTGGGGTCGCCGCCCCAACCGCCTGGGCTCACCTTGTCGACCTCGTCGAGCAGCACGACGGGGTTCATGCTGCCGGCCTCGATGATGGCGCGCACGATGCGACCGGGCTGGCTGCCCACGTACGTGCGCCGGTGGCCACGGATCTCGGCCTCGTCGCGCACGCCGCCCAGTGCGACCCGCACGAAGTTGCGGCCCATCGCCTTCGCGATCGACTCGCCGAGGCTGGTCTTGCCCACGCCGGGAGGGCCGACGAGGGTCATCACCGTGCCGGCAGCTCGGCCGTCGGTGTCGGCGACGCCGCGGTCGGCGCGCAGCTTGCGCACGGCGAGGAACTCGACGATGCGGTTCTTCACGTCGTCGAGGCCATGATGGTCGGCGTCGAGCTGGGCACGGGCGTCATCCAGCTGCACCTGGTCGAGCGTGCGCGTGGCCCAGGGCAGTTCGAACACGCGATCCAGCCAGGTGCGTACCCAGCTGTGCTCGGGCGACTGCTGGCTCATCCGCTCGAGTCGCTCGATCTCCTTGGCCACGAACGTGGAGGTCTTCTCGGGCAGGTGCTGGCGGAGCTCGTCGAGCTGGGTGCGGTAGTCGGTGACCACGTTGTCGTCGCCGTCGCCGAGCTCCTTCTGGAT
Organism: Acidimicrobiaceae bacterium; assembly: GCA_016722025.1. Taxonomy (GTDB): domain Bacteria; phylum Actinomycetota; class Acidimicrobiia; order Acidimicrobiales; family Ilumatobacteraceae; genus UBA668. The sequence goes on along the minus strand of JADKGZ010000003.1, from coordinate 153,787 downwards.
CGCGGCCAGCTGCTGGCGCAGCAGGTAGTCGCGCTGTTGCTTGTCGACGCCTTCGGTGACGTCGGCACGGATCTGTGCGCTCACCTGCAGCTCGGCGATGTGCTGGCGCGCCCACTCGGTGAGCAGCGCGAGGCGGTGCTCGAGGTCGACCGCGTGCAGTACTTCGGCGCGGCGCTCGTCGCCGGCTTCGCTCCAGGTGGTGACCGCGTCGGCCAGTGAGCCTGGCTCGGTGATGGTGCGCAGGATCTCGGGCAGGCGCCGGCTCTGGCGCAACTTGGCGATCTCCTCCAGCACCACTCGCAGCTCGCGCGTGGCGGCCTCGACCCGCGGCGTGGGCCGGGCATCGGTGATCAGTTCGACCTCGGCGTGGTGTGCGCCGCGCTCGCTGGTGTGCACCGCCACGATGCGGGCTCGCCGTTCGGCCTGCAGGATGGCGGCCTGCTCGCCGTTGGGCAGCGTTGCCGTGTTGGGCACACGGGCCACCACTCCCACGGTGCCGGCGGGCGGAGTGGCGTTGTGCGCGGTGCCGTTGCCGGGTTCGCCGTTGCCGGGTTCGCCGTTGCCGGGTTCGATGAGCACGATGCGGCCGTCGGCGCGGCCGGCGGCCTCGATGGCGGCGCGGGCCTGGTCGTGGTCGAGCGAGATGGTGACGACGGTGCCGGGCAGCACCACCGACGGCAGGTGGAGCACCGGCAACAGCAGTGTCGTCGTGCCGGTTGTCGTGCCGGTTGTCGTGCCGGTTGTCGTGCTGGTGGACGTGCCGGAGGTGGTCGTCGTGGAGGTTGTCGGGTCGGACATGCGGCACAACGTAGCGTCACGAAACTTGAATGCAACCTTGTCAAGGTTGTGTCGCCGATGTCACGCAGGTCTCACTCCACCTTCGGTGGATCCTTCAGCGCCAGGTAGGCCACCACCAGGCCGCCCAGGATCAGGAACATCAGGAAGCTGCGCAGCAACCAGCGCAAGGTGCCGAGCACGAACCCGAAGCCCCAGAAGACGAGCAATGCAACGATGAGCCAGCCGATGACGGTGCCGAGCGCGGACTTCATGAGGCGAGCGTACGACCCGTGCGAGCCCGAGCTGTGCGCACCGCTGGTGCCGATGTGCCGCCGCTCTACGGGTGCACGGTCTCGCCGCGCTCGAGCATCTCCACGAACGTGGCGATCTTCCTGGCTCGCGTGTCGGCGCGCTTGACGTTGCCGATGCGGAACAGGATCGCGAACCGGTTCTGGCTGGAGAGCTGCGCGAAGAACGCTGCTGCCGCCGGGCTCGCGTCGAGCGCTTCCTGCAGGTCGGGCGGTACGTCGGTCGCGCTCTGGCGATAGGCGGCATCCCACCGGCCGTCGGCCTTCGCTCGATCCACCTGTGCCTGGCCAGGCGGGCGCATGCGGCCTTCGGCGGTCAGGCGCTCGACGTGGTCGCGGTTTCGCTGTGACCAGATGCTGCGCGGTCGCCGCGGCGTGAACACCTGCAGGTGGTAGTTGTCGTCGAGCGCACTGCGTTGACCATCGATCCAACCGAAGCACAACGCCGCGTCGAGCGCCTCGGCGTAGGTGATGCCGGGCATCGGTGACGAGATCTTGCGCAGCTGCAGGCGCACGCCGTCGGCGGCCGGGTGCCCTTCGAGGAACCGCTCCCACTCGGCAACCGTGTGGACGACGAGGATCGGCTTGTCGTGCACGGCAACCATCGCCCGACCCTACAGAACCACTGCGATCTCATCGTCGACGCGACGGGTCGTTGGCCCGTCGATCCGTCGGGTCGGCGTCAGCCGGCGGTGAGCGAGGCTGCCTTCGCCAGTGCCTCTGCCCAGGTGGCGTTGGCGGCGAGCAGCGCGCGGAACGGCATCACCATCCGCGGCATGCTCACGCCCAGCACGCCGCGCAGGCGACCCTGGTAGCCGTACAGCGCGGCGAAGGCGCCGTCGGTGCTGCCGGCGAACACGTGCACCTCGTCGTCGCCGTGAGCGCGCCCGACGAACTGGATGCGGCTGTCGAACTGGTCGCTCCAGAAGAACGGCACCGAGCTGAACGGCTCCGCCTCGCCGCCGCCGGCCACGAGCAGCAGGTTGCGTGCAGCTGCCGCCCCCTGCTCGGCGGCGTTGGTCCAGTGCTCGACGCGCATCTCCTGGTCGTCGAAGCCGGCGAACGCGGCGTTGGGCCAGCGCGCGCAGTCGCCCGCGGCGTACACGCCCGGCACCCCCGCCGACAGGGTGGCGTCGCAGACGATGCCATCGCCGATCGTCAACCCGCTGCCCACCAACCACTGGGTGTTGGGCGCGACCCCGATGCCCACCACCACCACATCACTGGCGACGAGCGAACCGTCGCCCAATCGCACGCCGGTGACCTGCCCACCTTCGCCCTCGAGGCTCGCCACCTGCACGCCGCAGCGAAGATGCACGCCGTTGCGAGCGTGCACGCCGGCCACCGCGGCACCCATCTCGACGCCGAGCCCACGGATGAGCGGGGAGGGCGCGCCTTCGAGCACGGTGACCGCGCAGCCCAACGCCCGAGCCGTGGCAGCCACCTCCAGCCCGATGAAGCCGGCGCCGATGACCGTGACCCGTGCCGTGTCGCCGGCGATGCGGTCGCGCAGATTGACGGAGTCGGCCAGCGTTCGCAGCTCGACCACGCCGGCGAGCAGCGGCTGGTCGGGCAGCCGCCGCGGTGAGGCGCCCGTGGCGAGGATGAGGCCGTCGTAGACGACGGTGGTGCCGTCGTCGAGCGACAGCGTGCGAGCGTGGGTGTCGAGCGCAGTGGCGCGCACGCCCAGCCGCAGCGCGAGCGCGAGCGATTCGAAGTCGTCGGCCTTGCGCAGGCGGATGCGCTCGACCTCCCATTCGCCGGCGAGCACCTTCTTCGACAGCGGCGGGCGATCGTAGGGGATCTCGTGCTCGGCGCCGACGAGTGTGATGGTGCCGTCGAAGCCCTCCTCGCGCAGCGATTCGCACGCGCGCAGGCCGGCGAGTGAAGCGCCGACCACCACGACGTGACGGAGTGCACCCGACTGCTGTGAGGTCATGCGGTGGTGCACTCGGTGCAGTGCACGTCGCTGATCGGCTCGCCGCTGAGCAGCGCGACAACCCAGTCGACGAACGGTTCACCGTTGACGGTCTCGGTGTAGAAGTCGTCCTTGTGCAACACCGTGTGGTTGCTGCCGGGGGAGATGTACGACAGCAGCGTCACGCCTCCGGCCTCGATCTGCGTCTCGTTCTGGTCGATCAGCGACACCAGGTCGTCGGCCGGGATGCCGGCGAGCTGGGCGAAGAACGTCTGCGTCTCGTCGAACGCGTAGTCGTGCCGCGCGAAGGTGATGTCGGGCTGGTGAGCGCCCGCCTTCACGAACAGGCCGGGAAAGCTCCAGGTCTCGGAGGTGACGCCGGCGTTCTCCGGCCAGTCGGGCACCGCGTTCATGGTGCCCCAGGCATCGCCGATGACGGCGTTGATGCCGGGGATGTCGGGGTAGGCGCCCGAGCCGTCGGCCAGCACGGTGATGCGCGCCGCCGGCAGCAGGTCGGCGGCCATGCCCGCGTACAGGGGAGTGGGCACGGAACCTGCGCTCTCGCCGGTGACGATCAGCTCGGTGGCGTCGGGGAACAGCTCGGCCATCTTGTTCAGGGCCGTGCTGCCGTTGACGAAGCCCTTGTGCTCGACAACCACCCCGCCGCCGTAGTCCTTGGTGTTGTTGCCGATGTGCACGTCGCCGGTGCAGTACGGCACGAACACGATCGAGTAGTTGGCGAACGGGTTCATCGGGTTGGAGAAGTCGAAGATGCCGGTGGGGTCGCCCTGGGCGCCGAAGCCACCCTCGTAGTCGACCTCGCGCTTGTAGGTGTTGCTGGTCGGGTTGCACGTGTCGGCGCTGAAGCAGGCACCGCCACCCTCCAGGAAGAACATCACCTTCGTGGGGTCGGCCCGGTGCACGAAGTAGGAGAACTCACTGCCGTCGCCGCACATGCAATCGGCTGGAGCGGTGATGGTATCCCACACACCGGCGGCATCGACGGTGGTCTCGGGGGCGTCGGTCGTGGATGCGTCGGTGCTGGGAGCATCGGTCACTGGTACGTCGGTGGCTGCGACCGATGTCTCGGGCGCTGGGCCGGTGGTGGCTTCGGCAGCGGACGTGCCGTCGGTCGCGGTACTGGTGTCGTCGCTGCATGCGGCCACGGTGCCCACCAGCACGCCAACCGCGAGGATCACTCGCCATCTCGTCATGCGAGCAGCGTAGTGGTGCGCGAATCGAGTGACGGCTACGCCGCTCCGCGGGGTCAGGTCACCCGCCGGCAAGTGTGCGGCGGGCGCGTGGTGCGGCAGAATTCGGGAACCGGTGGCGTTCGCACGGCGTCGAACGGTCAGCGGTTCCGCACGGGGCGAGGGAGAACGAGATGGCACAGCGACCGGTTCGTCGGGTTTCGGCCCTGGTGGTGGCAATCGGTCTCATCGTCGCGGCGTGCGACGACGGCGGTGGCGGCGCGTCCACCTCCACCTCGACCGCAGGTCCCACGACGACCATCGGTGGATCGTCCGCCGCTGCCGATGGCGCGGCGCCGCGCCTGTTCGGCCTGCAGCTGTCAGAAGGGAGCGCGCAGGCAGTGCCGCCCGAGCCGACACCGGTGGTGGATGGCTCGCCGGTCGACCAGCAACGCATCGACGAGATCACCGCCCGCCTCCCCGAGTGGATCGACGCCGGAACCCAGAACCAGTCGTTCAACTGGCCGGTGCAGACCTCGCCTCCGCCACGCACCGGCACCGTGCTCACCGAGACGTTCCCGCCCACGGGTGGCAACGATGGCCCTGCCGTGCCGGTCGACAATGGGCCGCTGAAGGTGCTGCGCTTCCAGCCGGAAGGCGATGTGCCGATCGCTCCCTACGTCGCGATCACGTTCAACCAGCCGATGGTGCCGGTGGGCACCGTCAGCGGCGTGAACGCCCTCGACGTGCCGGCCACCATCTCGCCCGCGCTGCCCGGCAGCTGGCAGTGGATCGGCACGCGCACCTTGCGCTTCGACGCCGCCAGCGACCTGATCGATCGGTTGCCGATGGCCACCACCTTCACCGTCACCGTGCCGGCCGGCACCGCCTCGGCCGCCGGCGGCACCTTGGGTGAAGCCGTGTCCTGGCAGTTCACCACGCCGCCGCCCACGGTGCAGTCGTTCACGCCGGAAGGCGAGCAGCTGCGTCGCGACCAGGTCTTCGTGGTCACGTTCGACCAGCGCATCGACCCCGCCGCTGTGCTGGCGACGGTGCGGCTGCAGGCCGGCAACGACGAGGTCGCCGTGCGCCTGGCCACGCCGGCCGAGGTGCAGGCCGACGACACGGCCCGCGCGCTGAGCGATGGCGCCGAGCCCCAGCGCTGGCTGGCGTTCCGGCCCGTCGAGCTGCTGCCCACCGACACGCCGCTCACCATCGAGATCGGGCCCGGCACACCGTCGGCGGAAGGCCCCGACACCACTACCGATGCAGCGGTGTACCGCGGGCGCACCTACGCGGCGCTGAAGGTGGTGCGAGCCACGTGCTCGTGGGGTGACGAGTGCCCGCCGGGCAGTGAGCTGAACGTGGAGTTCAACAACCCGCTCGACACCGCCGCCAGCGATGCCGGTGCGGTCACCGTCTCGCCGCAGCTGGCCGGGATGTCGACCAGCCTGAGCTACACCGTGCTCTCGGTTCGCGGGGCCACCCTGGCTCGCACCGAGTACTCGATCACCATCCCCGCTTCGTTCACCGACGTCTTCGGGCAGACCCTGGGCGACGACACCACCGTCACCGTCGAGGTCGGTACCGCGCGGCCGAGCATCCAGCCGTACGAGATGATCACCACGCTCGATCCGTTCGTCGACGAGCAACGGCTGTCGGTGCTGACGGTGAACCACGACGAGCTGCGCGTGCGGGTGTTCGCCGTCGAGCCTGCCGACTTCTCCGACTACCTCGCGTACCTGTACCGCATGGACGACCCCGATCGTGGCGACCCCAGTTGGCAGGAGGTCTCCGACAAGAAGGTGCAAGTGTCGACCGAAGCCGATGCGGTGGTCGACACCTCGCTCGATCTCGGCGGAGCGTTGGACGGCGAGCCCGGCCACGTGGTGGTGCTGGTCGAGCCGGTGCCTGCGGTCTCTCCCACGTCGAACAACTACTACGAGAACCGGCCCGCGATCACCTGGGTGCAGAGCACCCAGCTGGGGGTCGATGGCCTCTCCGACGCGACGCGCACCGTGGTCTGGGCCACCGACCTGCGCACCGGCGCGCCGGTGGCTGATGCCGGCGTCTCCATCGTCGGCGGCGACAGCGGCGTCACCGACGTCGAGGGCCTCGCCTCCCTCGACCTGCCGCCGTCCACCAGCACCGAGCCTGTGTTGGTAGCCACGAACGGCGACGACAGCGCCATCCTGCCGCTGCAGGCCTACCGTCAGGACCTGCGCGACGAGTCGCGCTGGTACGTGTTCGACGACCGGCAGGTGTATCGCCCCGGCGAGACCATGCGGGTGAAGGGCTGGGTCCGCCGGTTGACCCTGAGCGGCGACGCGCAGCTGAAGGCCATCGACCCCGACGCCACCGTCGGCTACGTCGTCAACGACTCGTACGGCAACGAGCTGCTGCAGGGCACGGCGAACCTCGGCGCGCTCGGCGGGTTCGACCTGGAGCTGCAGTTGCCCGACACGGCCAACCTGGGCGCTGCCTCACTGATGCTGACGCTCAACGGTGAGAGCGGTCTGGAAGGCACCAGCACCTGGCACCAGTTCCAGATCGAGGAGTACCGTCGGCCGGAGTTCGAGGTCACCACTCGACCCGAGAGCGACGAACCGTTCCTCAGCACGCAGCCGGCGACCATCGCCGCCACTGGCGAGTACTACGCGGGCGGCCCGCTGGCCAACGCGCCGGCCAACTGGTCGGTGAGCACCACGCCCACCACGTACGCGCCGCCCGGGTGGGCAGAGTTCACGTTCGGCATCTGGATCCCGTGGTGGTTCGGCGAGTTCGGCGGCTACGACGACGGCTACTACGGCGAGGGCGGGTACTACGGCGATGTCGCGCCGTGCTGCGGGCCCATCGACGACACGACGGTCAACGAGTACTCGGGCATCACCGATGGCACCGGCACCCACTACCTGCAGCTGGGCTTCGAGGCCACCGACGGCACGCTGCCCGACCTGCCGGTGGCAGTGACGGCCCAGGCCACCATCACCGACGTGAACCGGCAGGCGTGGTCGTCGAGCAGCAGCATGCTCGTGCACGCCGCGGATCGCTACGTGGGCCTGCGCTCGTCGCGCACGTTCGTGCGCCAGGGCGACCCGCTGGAGATGCAGGCCGTCGTCACCGGCATCGATGGCGAGGCCATCAGCGGGGTGTCGCTGGAGGTGGTCGCTGGTCGAGTCGAGTCGTCGTTCGTCGGCGGCGAGTGGACCGACACCGTGATCGACCCGCAGACGTGCACGGTGGTGTCCGCCGCCGAACCGGTGTCGTGTTCGTTCGACTCCACCGTCGGCGGCCAGTACAAGGTGACCGCAGTGGTCGCCGACGAGCACGGCGGCCGCAACCGCACGGAGCTGACCACGTGGGTCAGCGGTGCTGCCAGCCAGCCCAGCCGCGGTGTGGATCAGCAGTCGCTCACGGTGGTGCCCGACAAGGCCGAGTATGCCGCCGGCGACACCGCCGAGCTGCTGGTGCAGGCACCGTTCGCCAGCCGCGCACGAACGACGACGGCACGCCGGCGACCGATGCGCCCCAGCGACCCGCCTATGCGGTGGGCAGCATGACGCTGTCGGTGCCGCCGGTGTCGCGCACGCTCGCAGTCGTTGCCACGCCTCGCGACACTGAGTTGGCGCCGGGAGCGTCCACCAGCATCGACGTGTCGGTGAAGGATGCCGAAGGGGCGCCGGTGCAGGGCGCCGAGTTCGCGGTCGTGGTGGTCGACGAAGCCGTGCTGGCATTGTCGGGCTACACGCTCACCGACCCGCTGGGCGTGTTCTACGCGCCCGGCTACGACTGGTTGAACGCGACCTACGGCCGGCAGCAGATCCGCCTGCTCGACCCCGCCTCGCTGACCGACCAATCTGTCAACGACTCGGGGGCCAGTGCCGAAACCGCTGCCGCGAGCGACGAGTTCGCGCCGGAGACCACAGCGGCCGCTGCGCCCGATGCCGACCGGACCGCGGGCGGCGAGCAGAAGTCGACGGCCGGCGACGGTGCTGGCACGCCGGTCGACGTGCGGTCCAACTTCGATGCACTTGCGCTGTTCCAGCCATCGGTCACCACCGATGCCGATGGCCTCGCCAGCATCGACCTGACGTTGCCCGACAGCCTCACCCGCTACCGCGTGATGGTGGTCGCGGTCAGCGGCGCCGACCGGTTCGGCAGTGCCGAGAGCAACATCACCGCCCGCCTGCCGTTGGCCGTGCGCCCCTCGGCCCCTCGCTTCGCCAACTTCGGCGACAGCTTCGAGCTGCCGGTGGTGGTGCAGAACCAGGGCGATGCCCCGCTCGAGGTCGACGTCGTGCTGCAGACATCCAACCTCACGCTCGTCGGCTCGGCAGGCATGCGCGTGACGGTGCCCGCCAATGATCGGGTGGAGGTGCGATTCCCGGTGGCCACGTCGTCGGCAGGCATCGCCGGGTTCCGGGTCACCGCGGTCAGCGGCGACCTCGCCGATTCCGCCACCGTCGAGCTGCCCGTCTACACCCCCGCCACCGCCGAGGCGTTCGCCACCTACGGCGTGGTGGATGTCGGCGCCGTCGACCAACCGCTACTGGCGCCCACCGACGTGATCCCCGAGTTCGGTGGGTTGGAGGTGAGCACCTCCAGCACGTCGCTGCAGGCGCTCACCGACGCGGTGCTCTACCTCACCGACTACGACTACGACACCGCGGATGCGAGTGCGTCGCGCATCATCGCCATCGCGTCGCTCGCCGACGTGCTCGATGCGTTCGATGCCGAGGGCATGCCGACCCCGGCCGCGATCACCACTGCGATGAAGGACGACATCGCCACACTGGTCGCTCTCCAGAACGACGACGGTGGCTTCCCGTACTGGCGCAAGTACGACCTGGTCGATCCGTTCATCACGATCCAGGCAACGCACGCACTGCTGCTCGCTCGGGACGGTGGCTACACGGTGCCGGTCAACACGCTCGACATGGCGCTCGCGTACATCGCCGACATCGAGTCGTACATCCCCGACTACTACGGGCAGCGCGAGCGCGATTCGCTCAGCGCCTACGCCCTGTGGGTGCGCGATCTTGCCGGTCAGCGCGACACGTCGAAGGCGGAGACGCTCTACCAGGACCGTGGCGACGAGCTGGCCGTTGACGCCATCGCATGGTTGTGGTCGTCGATCGATGACACAGGAATGCGCGACGACATCGAGCGCACGCTCAACAACCGCGCTGTGGAGACCGCCGGCGCTGCCAACTTCACCACCGAGTACGGCGACAGCTCGTACCTCGTCATGCAGAGCGACCGCCGAACCGATGGCATCGTGCTCGATGCACTGATCGCCAACTCGCCCGACAGCGACTTGATCCCGAAGGTCGTCGCCGGCCTGCTGGCCAACAAGGTGAAGGGGCGCTGGAACAACGTGCAGGAGAACGCCTTCATCCTGCTCGCGCTCAAGTCGTACTTCGACGAGTACGAGGCGCAAACGCCGGCGTTCGTCGCCACCGTGTGGCTGGGCGACCGGTTCGCCGGCGAGCACAGCTTCCAGGGCCGTGAGACCGATCGCGTGAACCTCACCATCCCCACCAGCGAGCTGATCGCCACCGGCGACACCGACCTGGTGCTGGCCAAGGATGGCAGCGGCCGCCTCTACTACCGCATCGGGCTGCGGTACGCGCCGGCAGATCTGCAGCTCGATGCGCTGGATCGTGGCTTCGTCGTCGATCGGGTCTACGAAGCGATCGACGACCCCACCGACGTGGCGCGCGACGCCGATGGCACGTGGCACGTGAAGGCCGGAGCGCGAGTGCGCATCAGGCTCACGATGGTGGCCGAGAGCCAGCGCACCCATGTCGCGCTCATCGACCCGCTGCCCGCCGGCCTGGAGAGCCTGAACCCCTCGCTGGCGGTGACGCAGTCGGTGCTGTCGCCGACAGACGAGTCGTCGCCGGGCGACAACTGGCGCGTCGACGGCTGGTGGGGTCGCTGGTACGAGCACGAGCAGCTGCGCGACGACCGCACCGAGGCTTTCACCACGCTGCTGCCGGCGGGCACCTACACGTACTCGTACGTCGCGCGGGCCACCACGCCGGGCTCGTTCGTGGTGCCGCCCACGCGGGCGGAGGAGATGTACTCGCCCGAGACGTTCGGTCGCACTTCCACCGACCGGCTGATCGTCGAGTAGCCCTCCCGGGTGCTCGCAACCACGACGCCGCGTGAGGCATGGCGGCTACGGTGGTCGCCGTGAACTGGGAGCAACTGGTGCAGGGAGTGGAACTGCCGTTCCACCCGGATCTGAAGGTGCCCGCGCTCGTCGAGGTGCGCCTGCCGGTGCCACAACCGCAGCCGATCACCGACGTGGAGGCCACTGCGCACGCCGACGTCGTCGAGCGCCTCGCCGGGCACGTCACGCCTGGGATGACGGTGGCCGTCGGCGGCGGGAGCCGCGGCCTCACCGATCGGGTGGCCCTGATGCGTGGCGCGATCAGCGGGTTGCGCGCACTGGGGGCCGAGCCGTTCGTGGTACCTGCGATGGGCAGCCACGGCGGCGCCAAGGCGCAGGGCCAGCGAGCGATGCTGGAGAGCCTGGGCATGACCGAGGAGGCCCTTGGGGCCGAGATCCGCGCCACGATGGAGACGGTGGAGGTGGCTCGCACAGCGGCCGGCATGCCGCTGTACCTCGATCTCCACGCGGCCGGCGCCGACCGCATCTTCCCCGTCAACCGCATCAAGCCGCACACCTGCTTCAAGGGCCCGATCGAGTCGGGCGTCACCAAGATGGCGGTGGTCGGCTTCGGCAAGCAGCCCGGTGCCGCGCAGATCCACGCATGCGGCCCGCAGGAGATGCGGAATCGCATCCTCGACGGAATCGCCGCGCTCCGCGCGAGTGGTCGCCTGCTCGGAGGTCTCTGCTCCATCGAGTCGGCGAGTGGCGAAGTCGTTCGCGTGCGGGCACTGACAGCCGATGAGGTGGGCGGCCCGGCCGAGATCGAGCTCACCGACTTCTCTCGCGCGCTGGTGCCGGCGCTGCCGTTTCCGCAGGTCGACGTGTTGATCATCGACAAGGGCGGCAAGGACATCAGCGGCACCACCCTCGACCCCAACGTCACCGGTCGCTTCTGGGTGCATGGGCTGGCCGATCTCGCCGAGCCGGATGTCAGCACCATCGTGCTGCTCGACATCACCGCCGTGTCGGCAGGCAACGCACTGGGCATCGGCTTCGCCGACTTCATCCCCGTGTCGCTGGCGCAGCAGATCGACTGGCAGAAGACCTACGTCAACTGCTTCACGGCCGGCATTGCGGGGGTGCGTCGTAGCCGGATGCCGATGGTGCTGCCCACCGACGACGACTGCGTGAAGGCGGCGCTCAGCATGTGCGGCCGTGCGTTCGACCAGCCCAAGCGGGTGGTGCGCATCGAGAGCACGTTGCACATGACCCGTTGCTGGGTCAGCGATGCCCTGCTGCACGAACTGCCGGCCGGCGCCGAGATCGTGTCCTGACGCAGCGGTGAGCAGTCTGCTCGTCAGCGCGCTGCGCGATGTCGTGGGTGCGGCCCACGTGCTCGTCGACGCCGATGTGCGGGCGACCTACGAGACCGACTGGCTCGGGCAGACGCACGGCACCACCCCGGCAGTGGTGCGCCCGGGCTCGGCGCAGGAAGTGGCTGCGGTGCTGGGCGTGTGCGCGGCCGCCGGCGTCGCAGTGGTGCCCCAGGGCGGCAACACCGGCCTGGTCGGTGGCAGCGTGCCGCGTGGTGGTGCGGTGCTGCTCTCGATGCAGCGCTGCTCGTCGCTGAGCACGGTCGACACGCTCTCGATGCAGGTCACCGCCGGCGCCGGTGTGACGATCGAGCACCTGCAGCAACATGCGCGTGCCGCCGGCCTCGACTTCGCGGTCGACTGGGGTGCGCGTGCGACGGCAACGGTCGGTGGAGCCGTCAACACCAACGCCGGCGGGTCGCGTGTGGTGCGCTTCGGCACCATGCGTGCGCAGGTGATGGGCCTGCAGGCGGTCTTCGCCGACGGCTCGATCGTCACCCAGCTGGAGGGCTTGCCGAAGGAGACGGCCGGCCCTCACCTGCCCAGCCTGCTGGTGGGCAGCGAGGGCACGCTGGCCGTGGTGACCGCGGCGCGGCTTCGGTTGGTGCCGTGGTTTCGGGCGACGGCTGCAGCGTTGGTCGCATGCGACTCACTGGTCGACGCCGTGTCGTTGCTGCCGCAGCTGCGGCAACTGCCGAACCTCGACGCGGTGGAGCTGCTGATGCCTGAAGCTCTGGCGATCGCGTGCAAGTTCCTCGACGTGCGGCCGCCGGTGGCGCCCTCCTCGGCCGGCGCGTTCGTGATGGTCGACTGCGCCGCGCATCACGACCCCACCGACGAGTTGGCGTCGCTGCTGGCGAACGAGCGAGGCGTGCTGGCGGTGGGCGCCCAGCGCGACCTGCTGTATCGCATCCGCGACCACGTGACCATCGCGATCGGTGCACTGGGCGTGCCGTTGAAGCTCGATGTGGCGGTGCCGGTGCAGCACCTCGACCGGTTGGTGCGCCGCGTGACCGCGGCGGTGCCCGGCGATGCGCGACTGGTGATCTTCGGGCACCTCGCGGAGGGCAACCTGCACGTCAACGTCCTCGGTGCCGGCGAGGCCGCGCCACTTCTGCGCGAGCGTGTCCTGGAGGCGGCCATCGAGCTCGGCGGCACCATCAGCGCCGAGCACGGCATCGGTGTGGCCAAGGCCGACTGGCTCGAGCGGCTCAAGGGCCCGGCAGCGTACGCGGCCCTACGCGCCATCAAGTCGGCCCTCGACCCCACCAACCTGCTCAACCCCGGCGTCCTCTATCCCGACCTCCCGACCCGCCACGACCCCCAACCCCGCTTTACGTAAAGGCTGTCGAGCGCTGAGCTGGGCCGGAGCGCCCGGGACTTCTACGTAGAACGGGGTGTGTGAGGGTGGCGGGCCTCGGCGGCGTCGAGCTGGGCGCGAGTGAGCAACGAGTGCAGGCGCAGGCCCGCGGCGGTGAGCGCGGCTGCCTGGTCGGGGCTGCGATCGATGACGCACACGACGTGGTCGACGATGGCGCCGAGCGCTCGCAGATCGGTGGTGCTGATCACCACTTGGCCACCGGTGGTGATGACGTCTTCGACGACGGTGACCCGCCGACCGGCGATCTCGGCACCCTCGGCCAATCGTGCCGTGCCGTACTGCTTTGCCGCTTTGCGCACGAACGCCGCGGGCAGGCCTGTGTGCAGCGACAGCGCAGTGGCAATGGGAATGCCGCCCATCTCGAGACCGGCGAGCACCTCGGTGTCGGAAGGGATGAGCGGTGCAAGCGCCGTCGCGATCTGGGCCAGCAATGCCGGCTGCGCCTCGAAGCGGTACTTGTCGAAGTACTCGGTGGCGATCTGGCCCGAGCGCAGCGTGAACGTGCCGGTGAGGCGGGCGATGGTGTTGATCTGGTCGGCCAGATCTTCCAGTGGAGCATCTGCGAGCGACATGAGCGTCAGTCTTGCCGCTGGCGCGCGTCGCGCATCAAAACCTCCTGCGCAACGGTGGCCACGTGTGTGCCGTCAGTGCTGAAGACATGCCCGATGCCCAGGCCTCGCGCGCCGGTGAACGCGTGGCAGGCGAAGTCGTACAGGTGCCATTGGTCGGCGCGCAGGGGCCGGTGGAACCAGATGGTGTGGTCGAGGCTGGCGGTGTAGGTGATGCCATGGCCGTCGACGTCGTGGAACTCGGGGTGGGCCGCGCGCACGGTGTCGGCCGGCATGTCGTCGCTCATGTAGGCGAGCCAGCAGCGGTGCAGCAACTGGTCGGCCGGCAGGTGGCCGGCGAGGTCGGCGGTGACGCGCATCCAGGCGGCGCTGCGGCCCGTGCCCGTGCGCACTTCGTCGGGCAGCCGATCGTGAGGCACGGTGCGGCGGTCGAAGGCGTCGCTCCAGGCGTCGCTGGTGAGCTCGTCGGGGCCGGGCACACCGAGGTCCATCGGCACGGGCTGCACGTCGGCGGTGGCCTCAGGTGCCTGGAACGACGCTTCCAGGTTGAGGATCGCACCGATGGCCTGACGTGCCACGACGCGGCGAGTGGAGAAGCTGCGACCGTTGCGAATGCGGTCGACTTCGAAGCGAATCGGTTCGGTGTGATCGCCGCGACGGATGAAATAGGCGCGGAGGGAATGCACCTGTTGATCGGCATCGACGGTGGCGGCTGCTGCTCGTAGTGCTTGCGCCACGATCTGCCCGCCAAACAGGCCGCCCCACGGATATCGCGGTCCGATTCCGACAAAGGTGTCGGGCCCATGTGGTTCGAGTTCGAAGAGTCTGCTCAGTTCCATTGCCCATTCTTTCCCGAAATGGTGGAGGCTACTTGTGTTGGTTACTAGGCTTCCCATCCATGGCACAACGTGGTCCCAAGAGCCCAATGTCCGATTCGCACAAGGCGGCCCTGGCAACGGGCCGCGTCGAGGGCAAGGTCGTGCGCGACTACCTCGAGGCGCTCCGCGCCAACAAGCCTGCTCGTGGCCGCAAGCGCACGCCCGAGTCGATCGCGAAGCGGCTCGCCGCCATCGATGGCGAGATCGCCGGCGCCGACGCCGTGAAAGAGCTGCGGCTGGTGCAAGAGCGTCTTGATCTCGAGGCCGAGCTGGCCACCATGGGCGCCACCGTCGACATGAGCGCGCTCGAAGCCGAGTTCATCAAGGTTGCCAAGGCGTACGGCGAGCGCACCGGCGTGTCGCATGCGGCATGGCGTGCCGTCGGCATCCCACCGGCGGTGCTCAAGGCCGCGGGTATCAGCCGCGGCGCCTGAGGGGGCACCCCTCCCTCGAACGGTGGCGGGTTGGCGTCGACTCGGTCAGCCGAGGTGGAGTGCATCGAGGGCGTCGACGCCGCGCCCGGCGTAGCGCACCGACCGACCGAGATCGAAGGCTTCGTCCAGCACGCTCGCCGGCACGGCTACTCGTGCGTCGGCGTCGAGCAACTCTCGAAACGAACGGCCTTCGTCCCACGCCCGGCCGGCGTTCTCCTGCACGATGCGATAGGCGTCATCTCGGCTGAGGCCGGCCTGCACCAAACCCAGCAACACCGGCTGGCTGAACACGAGGCCATAGCTGGAGTGCAGGTTGGCGAGCATCCGTTCGGGAAAGATCTGCAGGCCCTGCACCAGGCGGTTCATTCGCCGCAGCACGTAGTAGGCCAGGAGTGCGCTGTCGGGAAGCACGATGCGTTCGACGGAGCTGTGCGAGATGTCGCGTTCGTGCCACAGTGCCACATCTTGCAGACCCGCCTGCAGGTTGCCGCGCAGCACGCGCGAGAGACCGCTGATGGTCTCGGCCGCGATGGGGTTGCGCTTGTGCGGCATCGCGCTGCTGCCCTTCTGGCCGGGTTTGAAGCCCTCTTGCACTTCGCGCACCTCGGTGCGTTGCAGGTGGCGCAGCTCGACCGCGATGAGCTCCATCGTGGCGCCCACGGAGGCGCACGCGTACAGGAACTCGGCGTGACGATCGCGGGCGATCACCTGCGTGGCGGGCACCGGCTGCAGCCCGAGCGCATCGGCGACGTGACGCTCGATGGATGGGTCGATGTTGCTGAACGTGCCCACCGCGCCGCTGAGCTTGCACACGGCAACCGACGCACGGGCCGCGCGCAAGCGCACGCGGTCGCGCTCCACCTGCAGCGCCCACAGCGCCACCTTGGCGCCAAACGTGGTGGGCTCGGCGTGGATGCCATGAGTGCGACCGATCATCACGGTGTCGCGGTGCTCGCGCGCCAGCAGCACCAGCGTGCGCATCAGCTCGGTGGCGGCGGCGATCAATTGGTCGCATGCGTCGCGCATCATCCAGCACCACGCCGTGTCGACCACGTCGCTGCTGGTGAGCCCGTAGTGGATCCAGGCCCCGGCGGGCGTGCCGATGGCAGCTTGGACGACGTCGACGAACGCGGCAACGTCGTGGTCGGTGACCGCTTCGCGATCGCTCACCGCCTGCACGAAGGCGTCGTCGACCGTGGGGGCGTTCGCCCGACAGGTGGCCGCATCGACTGCGGGCACGACGCCCAATGCGGCGTGCGCGTCGGTGGCGAGCAGCTCGATCTCCAGGTAGCGGTCGAAGCGGGCGACGTCGCTGAAGACGTTGGCCATCTCCGGCAGCGTGTAGCGCGGGATCATTGCCACACCACGTAGCTGTGGCGCTCGGCGCCGGTGCCGACGATGCGAATGGGCACGCCGACCTCCTTCTCCACCAGGTCGACCAGGGCCTTGGCCCGTTCGGGCAGGCCGTCCAACGAGTTGACCGCGCTGATGTCGGTGAGCCAGCCGGGCAGCACCGCATAGATGGGCTTCCCGGTGGCGTCGTACTCGGTACAGACCTTGATCTCGTCGAACGTGTCGAGCACATCGAGCTTGGTGAGTGCCAGCTCGGTGAAGCTGTTGATGCGCACCGCCTTGCGCAGCATCACCAGATCGAGCCAGCCGCAGCGGCGTCGACGGCCGGTGACCGTACCGTACTCGTGCCCGATCTCGACCAGCTTGTCGCCCAGCTCGTCGAGCAGTTCGGTGGGGAAGGGGCCGCTGCCCACGCGAGTGCAGTAGGCCTTGGTGATGCCGACGATGCGGGTGAGGTAGCGGGGCCCGATGCCGGTGCCGACGCAGGCGCCACCTGCCGTGGGATTGGACGAGGTGACGAACGGGTAGGTGCCGTGATCGAGGTCGAGGAACGTTGCCTGGGCACCTTCCAGCAGGAGCGCATCGTCGCGGTCGAGCGACTCGTGCAGCATCTCGACCGTGTCGCGCACGTAGGGAGCGAGGCGGGCGCCGAGCTCGCTGAACTGCGCGACGACGGCGTCGACGTCGAGCGCGTCGCCGCCCAGGGCGGTGATCTCGCTGTTGTGCGCAACGGCTTGCACCTTCACGGTGTTGGCGAAGGCGGCCGGGTCGAGCACGTCGCCGGCGCGCACGCCGATGCGGCGCGCCTTGTCGGCGTAGGCGGGGCCGATGCCCTTCAGCGTGGTGCCGATGCGATCGTCGCCGCGGCCCTGCTCGTAGAGCGAGTCGAGCGATTGGTGCCACGGGAAGATGAGGTGGCACTGGCTGCTCACCAGCAGCCGTGAGCAGTCGATGTCTCGGCTTTGCAGTGTGTCGATCTCCTTGAACAGCGTGGGCAGGTCGACCACCACCCCGTTGCCGATGACCGGGATGATGTGCGGGTAGAGCACGCCGCTGGGGATGAGCTGCAGTGCGTACCGTTCGCTGCCCACCACCACCGTGTGCCCGGCGTTGTGGCCACCCTGGTACCGCACCACGTGCGTGTGCTCGGCGGCGAGCAGGTCGATGACCTTGGCCTTGCCTTCGTCGCCCCACTGGGCACCAACGACAACTGTGACGGGCATGGCACACGCTCCTCATGAAGACTCGCCGTCAGGCGGGTCGGACCATCGACGGTAGAGACCGGAACGTGACAGGAGCCTACTGGTCGCGACCTCTGCGGCCCGCCTCTTGCACGGAACTGGTCGGCGACCTGCGCGGCGTCAACCGAGCGTGTCGATCGGGAGCTCGGGATTGGCTGGGAACTCGGGAATGGCCGGAGTGTCGGCCAGCAGCCGGCGGGTGTACTCCTCCTGCGGATTGGTGAGGGTGTCGGCCGCGGTGCCCAGCTCGACGATCTTGCCGTCGGCCATCACGGCCACCCGTTGGGCGATCGATCGCACGAGCGGCAGGTTGTGCGTGACGAACAGCATCGCCAGGCCGAGGTCGCGTTGCAGATCGACGAGCAGCTCGATGATGGTGGCCTGCACCAGGACGTCGAGTGCCGATGTCACCTCGTCGCAGATCAGCACCTGCGGTTTGCTGACCAACGCTCGCGCGATCGCCACCCGTTGGCGCTCGCCACCCGACAGCTGGTCGGGGAAGCGGCTGCCATAGCTGGCGCTGAGCGAGACCCGCTCGAGCATGCGATCAACCTCGCGGCCGGTCTCGCGCTTGTCGACGCCGGCGATTGCCAATGGCCGCCCGATCGAGTCGGCGATGGATCGGCGTGGGTGCAGCGAGCTGTAGGGGTTCTGGAAGACGTACTGGATGGACAGCCGCTGCTGCACCGGCCGATCGCGCGACGAACGGGCCAGCGGTGCGCCATCGAGCAGGATCTCGCCGGTCCACTCGCGGTGCAGCCCGCCGATGGAACGCGACAGCGTGCTCTTGCCGGAGCCGGACTCGCCGACCAGGGCCACGCACTCGCCGCGAGAGATGTCGAAGGAGACGTCGTGCACCACGCTGAGCCCGGTGTAGGCAGCGTCGACCCCGCGCAGGCTGAGCGCAGCGTCGTTGCCGGCGGCCGCCGCGACGCCGGCAGCAGCGCGGCGGCTGGTGCGTTCGGGCACCGTGAACGCGTGGAAGCAGCGCACATCGTGCGAGTCGGTGGTACCCACGTTGGTGACCTCCGGGAACGCTGCGTGGCACTCGGCGGTGGCCACTTCGCAGCGCAGCGCGAACGCGCAGCCCACGGGCCGCCGCCCCGGCGATGGTGCCCGGCCTGCCAGGCCCACCAGTTCGCGGTCGCTACCCATCTCCGGCGCGGCCGCAACCAGGTAGCGCGTGTACGGGTGTGCGGGGTTGGCGAAGATCTCGGCGGTGGTGCCCTGCTCGACGATGCGCCCCGCGTACATCACGGCCACTCGGTCGGCCAGCGTGGCGACCACCGCCAGGTCGTGGGTGACGTACAGCGCCGCCACTCCGTGCTTGCTCGCCAGCGCCCGCACCGTCTCCAGCACGTGCGCCTGCGTGCTCACGTCGAGGCCCGTGGTGGGTTCGTCGAGCACGATCACCGCCGGCCGCGCGGCGAAGGCCATGGCCAACCCCACACGTTGCTGTTGGCCGCCCGACAACTGGTGCGGGTAGCGGCGCAGGAAGCTCGGCGTGGCCGGCAACAGCACTTCCGAGAACACCTCCTGCACTCGCTGCTTGCGTGCCGCGTTGTCGGCCCCGAACCCGTGGGTCTGCAACACCTCCAGCACTTGCCCGCCGATCCGCAGCGCAGGGTTGAGTGCCGTTCCCGGATCCTGGGGGACGTAGCTGACGAGCCGGCCACGGGCACGACGGAGGTCTTTGCCGTGTGCAGCGAGCACGTCGGTTCCCTCGATGCTGACGGACCCGGAGTGGATGCCGACGCCTTTGCGGGCGTGCCCGAGCACGGCGAGGCCGACGGTGGTCTTGCCGGAGCCGGATTCGCCCACCAGGCCCAGCATCTCGCCACGGGCGATGGTGAGGGTGACCTCGTCGACGATGTCGTTGCCGCTCTGGGCCACGTCGAGGCGGAGGTTACGGATGGCCAACGTCTCGTGTCGCTCGCTCATGCGTCGGGCCTTCCACGATCGATGCCGGCCACCGTGCGCGCCAGGCCGTCGCTGATCAGCCCGGTGCCGATGGTGAGCAGTGCGATGGCCACCGCGGGCAGGACGGTGCCCCATGGTTGCACCGACAGCGCCACTCGGTTCTCCTGCACCATCAGGCCCCAGTCGGCGGCGTTGCGTTCGGTGGCGAACCCGAGGAAGCCGAGGCCGGCGATGATACCGATCGAGTAGGTGAGGCGCAGGTTGGCCTCCACCAGCAACGGGCCGGTGACGTTGGGCAGCAGTTCGCGGGTGATGATGCGCAGGCGCGACTCGCCCAGTGCCTCGGCCGCGCCGATGAAGTCGCGCTCGACCACCGGCACCGCGGCCCCGCGCGTGATGCGGGCGATGCGTGGGATGGTGGTGAACGCGACGATGGCGATGATGAGCCATGACTGCGGGCCCACCGTGGTGAGCGCCACCAGTGCCAGCAGCAGTTGAGGGAACGCAAGGATGATGTCCATGAAGCGCATGAGCGCGTCGTCGATGCGGCCGCGGTTGTAGGCGGCAACGAGGCCGATGGCTGCGCCGAAGAAGAAGCCGATCAACGTTGCCACCGACGCAAGGAACAGGATCGAACGGCCGCCGTGGAGGAACCGCGACCACACGTCCTGCCCGAAGTAGTCGGTGCCCAGCCAAGCACCCTCGACGTTGCGCAGGTTGGCGGTGCCCACGAACTCGGCAGGGCCGTACGGTGCGACCCACGGCCCGACGATGGCGACTCCGACGAGCAGCACCACCAGCGCCACGCCGATGCGAGTGCGCCACAACTTCATCGCGCTGCGCAAGAGCCCCGGCTGCGCAACAGCGGTGGTGTGCGCCGGATCGATGGTGATGTCGGTGCTCATTGCAGCCTCGTGCGCAAGCGCGGGGTGACCAGGATGGTGGCCACATCGGCGAGCAGGTTGCTGATGACGTAGATGAGCGCGATGAACATCGCGATGAACTGCACGACCGGCGCGTTGGCTTCGGGGATGGCGTCGCGCAAGGCGATGCCGATGCCGCGGAAGTTGAACAGCGACTCCACGATCACCACGCCGCCGGCGAGGTAGGCGATGTTGAGAGCGATGACCTGCAGGGTGGGGCCGAGCGCGTTGGGGAACGCATGGCGCCACAGCACCTTGCGTTCCGGGAGCCCCTTGAGGCGAGCCATCTCGACGTAGTCGCTCTCCAGCACGTCGATCATCGCGGCTCGCATCGTGCGACCCACGTGAGGGGTGACGGCGAGCACCAGGGTGAGCACCGGCAGCACCAGGCCGTCGAGGTCGGACCACGGCGGTTCACCGGGGCGGATGCGGCTGACCGCCGGCACGAGGTGCCACACGTTGGTGGCCAGCAGCACGGTGAGCAGCGCACCGACCACGAACTCGGGCATGGCTGCCAGCACCAGCAACTGGTTGGACATGATGCGGTCGAACCACTTGTCGCGGCGCAGCGCGGTGTAGGCGCCGATGAACAACGACAGCGGCACCGAGATCGCCGACGCCACCGCCATCAGGAAGAGCGAGTTGTTGACCCGGTCCTCGAGGAGATCCCACACCGGGCTGCCGTTGGCGTACGACGTGCCGAAGTCGCCGGTGAGCAACCCCTTCAACCACTCGAAGTAGCGGGTGACGAGCGGCCGGTCGAGGCCCAGCTCGGCGCGCCGAGCCGCGACCACCTCGGGGAGCGCCCCGCGTCCCAGCATGCGCTTCACCGGGTCGCCGAGCACGTTGGTGAGCAGGAACACGGCGACCGACACGACCAGCAGCGTCGCCACGCCGAGCATCAGCCGCCGAAGGATGAGTTTGAGGATCCCCATGAGAAGCGTGCCGGTGTGTGGCAGCCGGGCTGGGCCGGCCGCCACACACCGAGCGGCCTACTGCTCGAGCCAGATGTTCTTCCAACCGCGGCCGAAGTGGTCGAAGTTGAGCAGGTTCGGTCGCGACACGGCGCCTTGCACGGACGCGGCGTGACCGTCGATGAGGTTCTGGAAGTAGGCGATGATGTTGCCGCCGTCGTCGTACTCCATCTGCTGCATCTCGCGGATGATCGCGTATCGCTTCTCCTGGTCGACCTCGGCAATGGCCTGGTTGTACAGGTCTTCGAAGTTCGAGCCGGCGGGCGGCCAGTGGGTCTCGGGGTAGGTGGCCGTGGGCAGCGCGCCTTGTGCCACCTGGTTGAGGTAGGGCCTGGTGCTCCAGTAGCTGGTGGCGAACGCCCGCTGGGTGTACTCGGCACCCCAGTACGTGCCGCCGTCGAGCACCGTGGCGGTGACGTTGATGCCCGCTGCCTTGGCCTGTTCGGCGAAGGCCGTGGCGTACTCGGGCAGACCGGCGGTGTCGTCGGGCGCGAACAGCTCGATCTCGAGGTTCTCCTGGCCGGCATCCTTGAGCAGCTGCTTGGCCGTGTCGATGTCTTGCTCGCGCTGTGCGAAGTCCTTGGGGTACGACCCGTCGAGCACGCCGTACATGTCGTTGCCGATGCGGCCGTGGCCGGACAGCACGCGCTGCACCATCTCCTCGCGGTTGACGATGAGGCGCATGGCTTGGCGCACGCGCACATCGTCGAAGGGTGCGACGTCGACTCGCATGGTGATGGTCTGCCAGTTGCCGGCGGCCGACTCGAGCAGCACGAGGTCGCCGTTGGACTCGATCGCCCCTGCCTGCGCGTAGGGGATGTCGATGGCGACGTCGATGTCGCCCGAGGTGAGTGCGTTGACCAGGGCCGACTGATCGGAGAAGTCGATGATCTGCACCTCGTCGAGGAACGACGTGCCCCAGTAGTTCTCGTGGCGCACGTGCACGCTCTCCGAGCCGGGGGTGAAGCTCTTCAACTTGAACGCGCCGGTGCCGATCTGCGTGGTGGGGTCGCCGTCGAAACGGGCGTAGTCGACGGGCACGATGTTGGCGCCGTAGTCGGCCATGCCGTTGAGGAACGCCACGCTGGGCTTGAGCAGCGAGATCTCCACGGTGCGGTCGTCGAGGGCTTTGAAGCTGTTGGCGTCGAGGAACTCGGACAGGGCGGGAGCGATGCCCAGCGCAGGGTCGATGAGCCGATTGAACGAGTAGATGAGGTCTTCCGCGCCGACGGTCTTCGCGTTGTGGAACTCGATGCCCTGCTTCAGTCGCACGACGAAGAGGTCGGGGGCCTTGGCTTCGATCTCCTCGGCGAGGCTGTTGTTGAAGGCGATGTTGAAGTCGTCGTCGTAGTTGGCGATGGGCTCCCAGCCGGTGACCATGCGTGCCTGGTCGGCGCGAGCGACGATGTACTGGCCGTCCATCAGGTCGTTGGTGCTGCCCACGACGCCCACGCGCAGGGTGCCGCCCTTCTGACCGGCGGCGGCGACCGTCGTGGCAGTGGTCTCGGCGGTGGTGGCGCCCGTCGTGTCGGCGGTGGTGGCGCCGGTGGTCTCGGCAGTGGTGGCGCCGGTGGTGGGAGTCGTGGCCCCCGAGCTGGAGTCGTCGCTACCGCACGCCACCAGCACGGTGGCGGTACCCGCGCCGAGCAGCAGTTGCCGACGCCCGATGCCCGCAGGCAACCACAGGTCGTGTTGTTCCTTCATCGTCATACCCCCAAGGAATGAGTGGCGAACCAATGACTCGCCGGGCGTACCATAACCCCGCCGAATCGGCGTTGCGAGCTGTGCTCCGACACGCGCGGCCCCTGTTCGCCGACCAGAATCGACGAGGACGCGATGCGCATCGATGAGTACGTGGGTTTCGACGGGCTGGGGCTCGCGGCGTTGATCCGGGGTGGCGAAGTGTCAGCGGCCGAGCTGCTCGACACCGCCCTCGCCCAGGCCGTGGCCACCGACGGCCTCGGCGCCGTCGTCGACGTGCAGGAGGCGGTCGCCCGTGCGTCGATCGCAGCGGGTCTGCCGGCGGGCGCCTTCACCGGCGTGCCCTTCCTGCTGAAAGACCTCGGTTGCGAAGCCATCGACTTCCCGACGTCGATGGGTTCCGGGTTGTTCCGCGAGCATCGCTACGGCTACGACAGCGAGTTGTACACCCGGCTGCGAGCAGCCGGGTTGGTGACGTTCGGTCGCACCGCGAGCCCCGAGCTCGGCATCGGGCCCACCACCGAAGCCAAGGTGTACGGCCGGCCCACGCGCAACCCGTGGCAGCAACAGCACATCGCCGGTGGCTCCAGTGGCGGGTCGGCCGCGGCGGTGGCCGCCGGTGTCACTCCGGTCGCGCACGGCAGCGACGGCGGTGGTTCGGTGCGCATCCCGGCGTCGTCGTGCGGCCTGTTCGGCATGAAGCCCACCCGTGCGCTGCTGCCCGACGGGCCGGCCAGCGGCGAAGGCTGGGCGGGCATGGCCATCGACGGCTTCCTCACTCGCAGCGTGCGCGACACAGCAGCGCTGCTTGATGCAACGGTCGGCCCGGACCTGGGGGCGCCGTACTACGCACCGGCGTTGCCGGGTACGTTCACCGAGGCCCTGGCTCGGCCGCCACGCCGCCTGCGCATCGCCGTCAGCACCCGTTCGTTCACCGGTGCTGCGATCCACGCCGACTGCGTTGCTGCTGTCGAGCACACGGCGCGGCTGTGCGAGGCGCTCGGCCACGAGCTGGTACCGGTCGATCCGTCGATCGACATCGTTCGCTTCATGCACGCGTGGTCGAGCATCGTCGCCTGCGGTACGCAGCTCGCCGTGCGGTCGGGGCAGGCGGCGCTCGGTCGCCCGGCCACCACCGACGACACAGAACGCGTCACTCGCCTCGCCTGCGAGCTGGGTGCCACGATCTCCGGGGCCGACTACCTCGAATCCATCGATGTCGTGCACGCGCTGGGGCGAGAGATGGCTCGCTTCCTGTCACCTACGGGCCCGTCGTACGACATGCTGCTCACTGCCACGTTGGGCGAGCCGCCGGCCGAGCTCGGTCGCTTCTGCTCGGACCGCGCCGACGGGTGGACCGACTTCCTCGACTACCGGCTGAATCACGTGTTGCACTACTCGCCCTTCACCGCGTTGGCGAACGGCACCGGCCAGCCGGCCATGTCGGTGCCGCTGTGGTGGAACGACGACGGCCTTCCCGTGGGCACGCACCTGATGGCCCGCGCCGGCGATGACCTCACGCTGCTGCAACTGGCCGCGCAACTCGAGCAGGCCGACCCCTGGTTCGCTCGCCGCCCTTCGCTGTGAGCGCCGGTAGCGTCATCGGCCATGCCGGTGATGCGACGGATGACCTGGGCCACGATGAGCGAGGCCGACCGTCAGGCGCTCTGTGATCGCGGGCTCACTGCCATCTTCGATGCGGAACTGAAGGCCGCGATCGGTCGCATCATCGACGATGTGCGTGCCAATGGCGACGAGGCCGTGTGTCGTGCGCTGCGCGACTTCGACAAGGTGTCGCTGGAGCCTCACCAACTGCGTGCCACCGCCGGCGAGTTGGCCGACGCGCGGGTCGATGCGGAGGTGGATGCTGCGATCGACGACGCAATCGCCCACCTGCGCGCATTCAACGAACAGCTGATGTTGCGTGCAGCCGATTGGAGCTTCGAGAGCGAGCCCGGCCTCACCGTCGGTGAGAAGGTCACGCCCATCACCAGCGCCGGCCTCTTCGTGCCCAGCGGGAAGGCCAGCTACCCCAGTGTCGCCTACCAGTTGGCGGTGCCTGCCACGGTCGCGGGGGTGCCCACGCTCGCGCTGGTGGTGCCCCCCATGCCCGACGGCAGCGGTCGCATCGACCCCGCGGTCCTCGTCGTGTGCCGCAAGCTGGGCATCACCGACGTCTTCCGGGTCAACGGCCCCGCCGGCGTCGCCGCGCTGGGGTTCGGCACCGAGACCATTCCGCGAGTGCGCAAGATCGTCGGTCCCGGCAGCCCGCCGGTGGCATGTGCGCAGGTGGAGATGCAGCGCTATGGAGTGGCGACGATGATGATCCTGGGCCCCACCGAGAGCGTGGTCATCGCCGATGACAGCGCAGATGCTCGCTGGGCGGCGGCCGACTTGTTGAACGAAGCCGAGCACGGCACCGACAGCGCGGTGCTGCTCATCACGCCCAGCGCCGTGCTCGCCGACGCGATCGACGTGGAGTTGCAGCGGCAGCTCGCCACCTTGCCCGCTGCTCGCGCCGAAGCGGCTCGTGCGGCGTTGGGAAGCAACGGTGGTTGCGTGCTCGTGGGCGACCTGGATGAGGCGGCCGACGTCGCCAACCGTTGGGCACCCGAACACCTGCAGGTCGCGGTAGCTCCCGCTGCCGAGGCCGAACTGCTGGCGCGCCTGGTGAACGCCGGCGAGATCCTCATCGGGCAGCAGACGTTGTTCAGTGCCGGCAACTTCGTCATCGGCTGCCCGGCCAGCTTGCCAACCGGCGGCTTCGCTCATGTCAGCAGCGGCATCACGGCCGAGACGTTCCTGAAGCGCACGGCCATCGCCAGGGCCGATGCCGCCGCGCTGGCGCGCATGACACCCACCATCCTGGCGATGAGCTCGCACGAAGGTTTCCCGGCGCACGCCAACGCAGCCCAGCAGCGAGGCGCCGTGTGAGCGAGGTCGTCGCATCGGGAACCACAGCGGGAGCGGACGAGCGCCACGCCACCAACCTCGAGCTGTTCCTCGATCTCGTCTTCGTGTTCGCAGTCACCCAGATCGCATCGCTCATCAGTCATCACCCCACGGGTACCGGCACCGCCAAGGGCTTCCTCATCGCGCTGCTCGTGTGGTGGCAGTGGTCGCAGTTCACGTGGGCCGGCAGCGCCATCGATCTGCAGCGCACCGCCCGCACGCGAGTGCTGGTGCTCGGCTGCATCCCGGTCACGCTCATCATGACCATCAGCATCCCCGACGCCTTCGACAGCAGCGGCGTGTGGTTCGCTGCCGCCTACATGGGTGTTCAGCTGCTGGTGTTGGGCATGCAGGGAAGCGTGTCCCTCGTCGATCCGTTGCTGCGGCCCGCGTTCATCCGCTACGCGAGCCTGGCCACCGTCGCGCCGGTGGTGGTGCTCGTCGGTGCGTTCGTGCACGACCGCGCACGCGTGGCGTTGTGGGTGGGCGCTGCGCTGCTCAACTTCATCGGCGGCCTCCGTGCGGCGAGTGGCGAGTGGGCGATCAACCCGGTGCACTTCGCCGAACGCCACTCGCTGTTCGTCATCATCTCGCTCGGCGAGGTCTTGGTCGCCGCCGGCGCAGCGGCCAGTGAGATCCGTCTCGACCGACTCACCGCCTTGGCCATCATCGTGGCCGTGAGCGTCGCGTGCATGCTGTGGTGGACCTACTTCGCGTTCATACCGATCGTCGGCGAGCACCTCCTGCGCTCGCTGCAGGGAGCGCGCCGCGGCGTGTTCGCCCGCGATCTGTACACGTTCGGCCACGTTCCGGTCGTCTTCGGCCTCATCCTCTACGCCGTCGTGGTGAAGCATCTGGTGCCGCACCCCGAGGGGCATCTCACCGTCGACGATCGCTGGTTGCTCGCGCTGTCGATCGCGTTCTTCGTGGGGGGTCTGTTGGCCTTCCAGTATCGAGCCGTGCATCGCGTGGCTCGCGAGCGCTTCGCAGCCATCGCGGTCGCCGCCGGCCTGTGCGCCGTGGGCCACCGGCTGCCCGGGCTGGTGGTGGTCGGTTCGATCGCAGTGGTGCTGGGTGTGATGCAAGCGATCACCTGGCGACGATTCCGCGGTGGCGAGTTGGCTCACCTGATCGCGAACAGGTGAGCCACGCCCGCCGAGTGGGCTGCGCATCAGAGCAGGCCGCGTCGGTTGCCGCGCAGCGCCGCCAGCTCCGTCACCAGCAGCGCGATGTGCTCGCCTTCCTCCGCCGCCAGCTCGCGGTAGAGGGCTTGTGCTGCAGGTGCCGCCTCGTCGATGCGGTCCCGAAAGAACTGCTCGGCGCGGCGCTCGAGCGTGATCGCCATCTCCAGCAGTTCCAACGGGTCGTCGGGGGTCTCGTCGCCGCCTGCCTGCAAGACGCCGGGGTGTAGGTTTCCCTCGGCGCCGGCGGGCGGTGCCAGGTGGTATCGGCGCACGAGCGTGTCGATGTGCTCGTGCTCCATCTTCGCCAGGCGGCCGAACATGTCGTGCAGTGCCGCGTCGGTGGTGTGAGCGGCGGCGGCGGTGTAGAAGTCGCGCCCACCCAGCTCGATCTCGAATGCGTGCCGTACGGCTTCGAGGGCGGCCCCGTCGAGTGCCGTGTCGTCGACTGCGCTGTCGTCGAGTGCCGTGTCGCTTGGCATTGCCTCGTCGATGACCTCGAGCACACCGCCACAAGCGGGGCAGCGGCCGTACGGGAACGCGAACCCCTCGCTGCGCTTCGAGCAACCGGTGCAACGCCACGACAGGGTGCTGCCCGCGCAGCACACACCCTCGTCGCCATCGCCGTCGCTCTCGGTGGGCCGACGGCAACGAGGGCACAACCGACCCCCGGCCGGCTCGGCGACGGTGGAGTGCGCGGCAGTGCCGGAGTCGAGGTACTCCAGCATCGCGGCGGCGGCTCGTCGCCCCGCGCCCATCGCGAGGATCACCGTCGCACCGCCGGTGACGATGTCGCCACCGGCGAACACCCCGGGCAGGTTCGTCGCCTGGCTCACCGGGTCGGCCGCCACGTAGCCGCGATCGTCGAGTGCCAAACCGGCAGTGTTGCGGGTGAGGATCGGGTTGGGATTGGTGCCCAGCGCGACCACGACCGTGTCGCAGACGATGTCGCTGATCTCGCCGGTCGACGTGGGCCGGCGCCTGCCGCGCTCGTCAGGCTCGCCCAGCTCCATGCGTTCCACGCGGAGCCCCCTCACAAGGCCGGCCTCGTCGGTGAGCACCTCCACCGGGTTGTGCAGGAAGAGGAACTGCACGCCTTCCTCCTCGGCGTGGCGCAGCTCCTCGGCCCGTGCGGGGGCCTCTGCACGGCTGCGGCGGTACACGCAGCGAACGTCGGCGCCAAGGCGTCGAGCGACGCGCATGCAATCCATCGCGGTGTTGCCGGCGCCGATGACCACCACGTCGGTGCCGATGCCCACCGGCGTGTCGATGTCGGGGAAGCGATCGCCGCCCATCAGGTTCACGCGTGTGAGGAACTCGTTGGCACTGATCACCCTGCCCGCGTTCTCACCCGGAATGCCAAGGAAGGACGGCGCGCCCGCACCCACCCCGAGGAAGACGGCATCGAAGCCGCGGCTGGTGAGCAGGTCGTGCACGGTGAACGTGCGGCCCACCACCTTGTCGGTCTCGATGTGCACGCCGAGGTCGACCAAGCCCGCGACCTCGCGATCGATGATGTCGCGTGGCAGGCGGAACGACGGAATGCCGTAGCGCAGCACGCCGCCGGCCACGTGCAGCGCCTCGATGATCGTCACGTCGACGCCAGCCCGCGCAAGGTCTGCCGCGCACGCCAGACCGGCGGGGCCGGAACCGACCACCGCCGCGCGCGTGCCGTGCGACGCAGCGATCGCGGGGGTGGCCACGGTGCCGTGGTCGCCGACGAAGCGTTCGAGCCGGCCGATGGCAACCGGCTCCATCTTGCGGGCGATGACGCACTGGGCCTCGCACTGGGTCTCCTGCGGGCAGACGCGGCCGCAGACCGACGGCAGGATGTTCGCCTCGCGAATCACACTCAACGCGCCATCGATGTCCTTCACCAGCAGGTGGCGGATGAACCGCGGGATGTCGATGGCGACCGGGCAACCGCTGATGCAGGTCGGGCGGCTGCACTGCAGGCAACGTTCGGCCTCGCGTAGCGCCTCGGACAACGAGTAACCCAGCGTCACTTCGTCGAACGTGCGTGACCGCACCTCCGGGTCGCGTTCGGGCATCGGCACCTTCGTGGGTTCGATCTCGCGCAGCTTCTTGTAGGTGCGCCTGCCCTGCACGAAGAGGGTCTCCTCCACCTGGCAGCGGTGCTCGTAGTCGGCCGCGGCAGCGCGTTCCTCGCTGTCGAAGCGACGGTTGCGCAGCAGCAGTTCGTCGAAGTCGACCGCATGCGCGTCGAAGTCGGGGCCGTCGACGCAGGCGAAGCGTGTCTGGCCGTCAACAGTGACGCGACACGAACCGCACATGCCGGTGCCGTCGACCATGATCGTGTTCAGCGAGGCAACCGTATGCACGCCCGCGGCGCGGGTGACCTCGGCACACGCGCGCATCATCACCATCGGGCCGATGGCCACGACCAGGTCTGGTAGCTGTTCTGGTCGCGCGGCGTCGACAACCGTTGCGAGTGCGGCGGTGACCAGACCGGCGCGGCCGGCGCTGCCATCGTCGGTGCACACGATCAGCTCGTCTGCCCACTGGGCTAACCTGTCCTCCCAGAACCTGTGCTCGGCGGTGCGGAAGCCCACGATGCAGGTGGTTCGGTGACCTGCCTGCTTGAACGCCCGCAACTGAGGGAAGACCGGGGCAACACCGAGGCCGCCGCCGACCAGCACCACGTGGCGGCTGCCGGCGGGGTCGGCGGGCTCGATGTGGGTGGGCATGCCCAGCGGCCCGACGAAGTCGGCGAAGGTGTCGCCCTCGTGGTAGTGATCGCGCATCTCGCCGGTCGATCGACCCAGGGCCTGCACCACGACGGTGACCGTGCCGCGGTCCGCGTCGAAGTCGGCGATGGTGAGCGGAATGCGCTCGGCGCCGTCGTGTAGGCGCACCATCACGAACTGGCCGGGCTGCGCAGAGGCGGCCACGTCGGGAGCCTCCACCTCCCACAGGAAGGTCGAGGGCGTCAGAGCCTGATGGCGAACGATGCGAAACATCCGCTCGCGAACGTACGTGCCTTCTCGTGCGTCGGCTATGGACCTTCGGCTCTACGTCGCGAGGTGCGCCGACGCGTCTCAGCGCAGCGAGCGGCGGGGCAGCCACTCGCCATCGGTGGGCTCACCCACCTTGCGTAAGATGCGCGTCAGTGCCGCGCGGTCGGCAGCGGGCAGCGCTGCCAATGCCGCTGGCGGGGAGCTGAAGATGGCATCCAGCCGTGCCGCAACGCGCTCGCCCTTGGCAGTGAGCACCAGCTCGCGGACGCGGCGATCATCGCTGGCGTTGCGCCGAACCGCCAGGCTCAGTTCCTCCAGCCGGTCGGCCACGGCGGTGACGTACGACGCATCGCAAGCCATCGCATCGGCCAGGTCGCGCATGCGGATGGGCCCATGCCGCAGCGACATCAGCGCGTGCCCGTGCGGGGGCGTGAGGGCCAGCTTGGAGAGCTCGGCGAACAACGCATCGCGGCGGGAGAAGAACAACGACATCATGCGCTGCCACGTTTCGCTCATCTGCGGGTCTGCCGCCGGCTCTGCCACGCCAGGGAGTGTAGCGAATACATGACTTCAATAAATGATTGATGCAAGTCAATCATTGTGTAGAGTCAACCGTCATGACGGAAACGGCAATTCTCGCGGAGGACCTGCGCAAGACCTACGGCGACGTGGTGGCGGTCGACCGCATCTCGCTGGCGGTACCTCGTGCCACCGTGCTGGGGCTGCTCGGTGCCAATGGCGCCGGTAAGACCACGATGGTGCGCATGCTCACCACGGTGCTCAAGCCCGATAGTGGCAAGGGCACGGTCAACGGGTTCGATGTGCAGCATCAGCAGCAAGCGGTGCGGCGCAGCATCGGCCTCGCCGGCCAGTACGCAGCCGTCGACGAGAACCTCACCGGTCGCGAGAACCTCGTCCTGGTCGGCAGGCTCACGCACATCGGCAAGGCCGCCGCACGGCAACGCGCCGACGAGCTGCTCGACCAGTTCCACCTCACCGATGCCGGCAACCGCCCGGTGCGTACCTACTCAGGCGGCATGCGCCGCCGGCTCGACCTCGGTGCCGCGCTCGTCACGCACCCACCCGTGCTGTTCCTCGACGAACCGACCACCGGTCTCGACCCGGCCAGCCGCCTCGACCTCTGGGAGGTCATCGAGACGCTCGTCGCCGACGGCACCACGGTGCTGCTCACCACCCAGTACCTCGAGGAAGCGGATCGCCTGGCCGACAACATCGTCGTCATCGACAAAGGTCTCATTGCCGCCGAAGGCACGGCCAAGCAGCTGAAGTCGCGCCTGGGCGACACGGTCATCGAGTTCGAGCTGGCCTCCCCGCAGATCGCCGTCGTGGCTGCCGAGCTGCTGGGCGGCACCGTTGCCGCCGGCACCATCGTTCGGCTCGTCATGAGCAACGGCCCCAGCACGCTGCGCGAGGCGCTCAACCGGCTCAGCAGCGCCGACGTCGTTCCTGCGCACGTTGCGCTGCGCGAACCAACGCTCGACGACGTCTTCCTCACCCTCACCGGCAACAGCGGAGCCAACTCATGAACACCCCCAACGCCGCCCTCCCCACTCACGTCGCCATCTCCACTCACGCCGGCAGCGGCTTCATGTGGGCTGCGCGCGACACCATGGCCATGGTGTGGCGCAACCTCACCGTGGTGCGCCGTGTGCCGCAACTGCTGGTGTTCGCACTGGTGCAGCCACTCATCTTCGTGTTCATGTTCCGCTACGTGTTCGGCGGTGCGATCCCCAGCGGCGCAGCCGGCCTGCCGTACGTCGACTACCTGATGCCGGGCATCTTCGTGCAGACGGTCACGTTCGGCGCCATCAACACTGCCGTCGGCCTCGCAGAAGACAAGAACAAGGGCTTGCTCGAGCGGCTGAAGTCGCTCCCGATGAGTCGATCGGCGGTGCTCGGGGGCCGGGTGCTTGCCGATACCACGCGCAACGTCTTCGTCGTCACCATGATGCTGTTCGTCGGTTTCCTCGTCGGTTTCAACACGCACACCAACGCGTTGAAGGTGGCGGCGGGCGTCGGCCTGATGGTGCTGTTCGGGTTCGCCATCTGCTGGATCTTCGCCCTCATCGGCCTTTCGGTCACCAACGGCGAGGCCGCGCAGGCGGCGGCATTCCCGCTCCTGGCTCCGCTCACGTTTGCCTCCAACGCCTTCGTGCCGCCCGACACCATGCCCGACTGGCTGCGCTGGTGGGCCGAGCGTCAGCCGTTGAGCATCACCGTGCGCGGGGTGCGTGCGCTCATGCTGGGCACCGAGCCGATGGACTACGTGTGGGGCTCCATCGCCTGGTCGCTGGCCATCACCGCAGTGCTCGCGCCGCTGGCCGTGCGCCGCTTCCGCAACGGCTAGATCCCCGCAACTGCGGGCCACGGCAGCCCGCACTTCGACAGTGGGCTCAGGCGGTCGCTTCCAGCAGTGCGAGGTCGCGTTGTGCGTAGCGGTTGTGCCAGAACTCTTCCTCGAACACGGTGAAGACGCAGTCCTGCACCGAGTTCGTGCCGTTCTCCAGCACCTCGACGGGGCGGATCAGGTCGGTCGTCGCAACCACCGCGAGATGGTCGCGAACTCGTTGCGAACGATCCGCACGCACGGCGAGCGCTTCGGCGGCCGTGGGCGTGAGGGCGTAGTCGAGACCCGGCCAGGGGTAGTCGATGGAACCGGAGTTGGGCAGCCCGATCGGGTGGAAGGGCTCGGCGAGGATCGGCGCCGTGAACCACTTGTCGATCGCGAAGATGAGGTGTCTGAGGGTCTGGACGAAGGACCACTCGTCGTTGACCGACTCGTGCAGCGCGTCGTCGCCGAGGGCCGTCGCCCGGGTGATCGTCTTCGCCCACTCGCTCTCCAGGGCCGCCCACGCGGCGCGCATGCCGTCGGGGTCGGAAGGACGGAGCATCGCTCTCAGCGGGTACCACGGATCGCGCTCGTTCACGTATGCCGTCACGTCGACGCCGTTGATGACGACGTGCTCGATGAGTGCGTCGATGTCGACGTTGACCAGCGAGGCATGACTGATCGTCGCGCCGCTGAGATCGACGTCGCGGAACCGGGCGCCGCTGAGATCGGCACCCCAGAACACCGCCCCCGCAAGATCACCTTCGAACTCCTCGGGCATGCTTCCTCCTCTGCGTCGCGGCCGCTCAGCGTAGGCGACCGACGCTGTGGGCGGCGTCGCTGGTGCCGCGCAACCTACGCTGGCGCGATGCGTACGACGCGTGTGCTGGTGGTGACAACGGCCGCTCTCGTCGCGCTCGCCGCGGCCGTGGCATCTGCTCAGCCCACCGACCCGGGCGAGGTCTCCACAGGCGCCGTTCGGCTGCAGCCGCCGAGCCGCACGTTCACTGTCGCCGCCGTCGGCGACTTCCTGTCCGAGGGCCTCGTCAACAACGCTGCTGCGGGCTGGGCACCTGCGGGCACCAGGTACGACTACGAGCCACTGCTGCGCCCGGTGGGGCCCATCCTGCGCGCTGCCGACCTGGCGATCTGCCACATGGAGACACCGATCGGCGCGCCCGGCGCAACGGTGGGCTTTGCCGGCAAGAGCAACTACGGCACGAACCTGATCCTGGCGGCCGCTGAGCTGCCTGCCGATCTGGTGCGGCTCGGGTTCGACCGGTGCAGCACAGCCTCCAACCACGCCAACGATGCCGGGGTCGACGGCATCCGCACCACCCTGGAGGCGCTCGACGGGGCAGGGCTGGGCCACGCCGGCACCGCCCGCAGCCCGGCGGAGGCGGCGCCGCAACTGATCTCCGTGAGCGGCGTGCAGGTGAGCCACCTCGCGTTCGCCCGCAACTCGAACACCGGCTTCCCGGCCGACTGGTGGCGGTTGCGCCAGGGCGTGACAGCCGCCAACGTGATCGACGACGTGGCCGTCGCTCGCGCCGCGGGTGCCGAGGTGGTGATCGTGTCGTTGCACGTGTACGTGGAGATGCAGAACGCACCGACCGGAGACGACCGGGCGCTGGTGCAGCAGATCACCTCTCAGGCGCACCCCGACCTCGTCATCATCCACGGCCCACACGTGGTGCAGCCGGTGGAGAGAGTGAACGGCACGCTCGTCTACTGGAGCCTGGGCAACTTCATCTCCGGCATGGGTGTGAGCGGCCGCGACAAGTACTCCGACCCTCGCACGCTCGATGGGCTGCTGGCCAGCGTGCGCTTCACCCAGCAGCCCGATGGCTCGTGGCTCACCGAGCCCTGGACAGTGCTGCTGTGCAACGTGGTCGGCAGCAGGGTGGTCTATCCGGGCCTCACCACGCTGGCCGACCCGAGCACAGCACCGGGCCTGCGCTCGCAGCTCGAGGCGTGCGTCGGCCGCAGCAGCTCAGTGGTGGCCGACCTGCGCTGAGCTGCTGGACAGCGACGTACCTGTCAGGCGGTGCGCCGTGCGACGAGCCGCAGGCTCACACCCAACGCTGCCAGTGCCATGCCGGCAACCAGCCGGCTCGTCGGATCGCCGCCCGTTGTGGGCAGCGCGCTGGAGAGCTGCGTGGTCGTCACCGGCCCCTCACTGGCAACCTGAGTCGTCGTTGCGGCCAGGGTCGTCGGCGCGACGGTGGTGGGTACCACCGTGGTGGTGGGTACCACTGTGGTGGTCGTGACCAGCGTCGTGGTGGGTACCACTGTCGTGGTCGTGACCAGCGTGGTGGTGGGTGCCACCGTGGTGGTGGTGGCCGCGATGGTGGTCGTGGTGGCCGCCGCCGTGGTGGTGGTGGCCGCCTCGGTGGTCGTGGTGGCTGCCGCCGTGGTGGTGGTGGCCGCCTCGGTGGTGGTGGTGGCTACCTCGGTGGTGGTGGTCGCTGCCGCCGTGGTGGTTGTCTCCTCGCACTCCACCCGCAGCATCGCCTCGTCGACGATGTCGAGCACCGGGCCGCCGCACCGGTTGACAGTGGCGACCCTCTCTGCGCCCTGATCGGCGCTGATGTTGGTGGCCCCGAGGAATCCCGTGGCTGCCAGGCCCAAACCGAGGACCGTGAGCCCATTCGCTAGGAACCGGTGCGACATGATGGTCATGACCGTTCCTTTCTCTTGCCTGGCGACACGGTACGGGTACCAAGTGAGTCCGCGAGTGGGCTTTGGTCACGGTGAGTGGGGACCTTGGTCGTTCCTTGAGCTGCGAAGCATCGTTCCGCGCGCCAGGGCGGCGTAGTGCAGGCCAGGCGGCGATCAGTGGGTGGTGAGCACCAGGCGCCCGTCGACGATGTCGGCCGTGACGGTGTCGCCCTCGCTGGCCGTGCCGGCGAGGATGAGCAACGATGCCGGGTCGGCGATTTCGCGTTGGATGACGCGCTTCAGCGGGCGAGCGCCGAACGACGGGTCGTACCCTTCGTGTGCGATCCATGCCAGGGCCGCGTCGGTGAGGGTGAGCGTGATGCGCCGATCGGCCATGCGCGAGCGCAGGCGCTCGACCTGGATGGTGACGATGCGCAGCAGGTCGTCTTCCGTCAGCGAACGGAAGCGGATGATGTCGTCGACGCGGTTGATGAACTCGGGCTTGAAGAAGCCGAGTGGGTCGCCCGGAAGGTTGGAGGTCATGATGAGCACCACGTTGGTGAAGTCGACCGTGCGGCCCTGCCCGTCGGTGAGCCGGCCGTCGTCGAGCACCTGCAGCAGCACGTTGAACACGTCGGGGTGCGCCTTCTCGATCTCGTCGAGCAGGATCACGCTGTAGGGCCGCCGGCGCACCGCTTCGGTGAGCTGGCCGCCTTCGTCGTAACCCACGTAGCCGGGCGGCGCGCCGATGAGCCGAGTGACGGAGAACTTCTCCATGTACTCGCCCATGTCGATGCGCACCATCGACTTCTCGTCGTCGAACAGGTACTCGGCGACGGCGCGGGCCAGCTCGGTCTTGCCGACGCCGGTGGGGCCGAGGAACATGAACGAACCGATCGGGCGGTTCGGGTCGGAGAGACCCGCCCGCGACCGCCGGATGGCGTTGGCGACCGCCGTGACCGCGTCGTCCTGGCCGATGACCCGCTGGTGCAGCTGCTCTTCCAGGTGGATCAGCTTGGTCATCTCACCTTCCATGAGACGGCTGAGCGGCACGCCCGTCCACTTGCTGACGACCTCGGCGATGTCCTCCGCATCGACCTCCTCCTTCAGCATGCGGTTGCCGACCTGCAGCTCGTCGAGGTGCGCGGTGGCTTCGTGGATGCGGCGCTCGAGCTCGGGGATGCGGCCGAAGCGGATCTCGGCCGCGACGTTGAGATCAGCTTCGCGCTCGAGCTGGGTGCGCAGCTGCTCGAGCTCTTCCTTCAGCGAGCGGATCGCGTCGATGGCCTGCTTCTCGTTCTCCCAGTGCGCCTTCATGCCGTGCACCTGCACGTTGAGCGTGGCCAGCTCGTCGACGATGGTCTCCAACCGCTCCTTGGATGCTGTGTCGGTCTCCTTCGCCAGCGCAACCTCTTCGATCTCCAGCTGCAGGATGCGGCGCTGCACGACGTCGATCTCGGTGGGCAGCGAGTCGATCTCGATGCGCAGCTTCGAGGCGGCTTCGTCCATCAGGTCGATGGCCTTGTCGGGCAGGAAGCGGTTGGTGAGGTAGCGGTTGCTGAGCACCGCCGCCGACACCAGCGCACTGTCCTGGATGCGCACACCGTGGTGCACCTCGTAGCGCTCCTTCAGGCCGCGCAGGATGCCGATGGTGTCCTCCACCGACGGCTCGCCCACGTACACCTGCTGGAAGCGGCGCTCGAGCGCGGGGTCTTTCTCGACGTGCTTGCGGTACTCGTCGAGCGTGGTGGCGCCGATCATGCGCAGCTCGCCACGAGCGAGCATCGGCTTGATCATGTTGCCGGCGTCCATTGCGCCCTCGGCTGCGCCGGCGCCGACGATGGTGTGGATCTCGTCGACGAACGTGATGACCTCACCGGCGGCGTCGGTGATCTCCTTCAGCACGGCCTTCAGCCGCTCCTCGAACTCACCGCGGTACTTCGCGCCGGCCAGCATCGAGCCGATGTCGAGACTGATCAGTCGCTTGTTCTTCAAGCCCTCGGGTACGTCGCCATCGGCGATGCGGCGGGCCAGGCCTTCCACGATGGCGGTCTTGCCCACGCCCGGCTCGCCGATGAGCACCGGGTTGTTCTTGGTGCGACGCGACAGCACCTGGATGACCCGACGGATCTCGTCGTCGCGCCCGATGACAGGGTCGATCTTGCCGTCGCGGGCGCGCTGGGTGAGGTCTTGCCCGTAC
This sequence comes from Acidimicrobiaceae bacterium, assembly GCA_016722025.1. Classification (GTDB taxonomy): domain Bacteria; phylum Actinomycetota; class Acidimicrobiia; order Acidimicrobiales; family Ilumatobacteraceae; genus UBA668. The sequence continues at coordinate 116,404 of JADKGZ010000003.1, read as the reverse complement.
TTCTCCAGCGCTGCGAAGTTCTCTTCCGGGTTCTGGCTGGTGACCCGGTGGCTGCCGCGCACTTCCTTGAGCGCCTGCAACAGCTCTTCGCTGCCGATGCCGAGGCGAGCGTTCATGGCCAGCAGCAGGTGCTCGACGGAGAGGAAGTCGTCCTTCAGGTCGTTCTGGTACTGCTGCGCGTTCTGCACCACGTTGTCGAGCTCGCGGTTCATGCGCGGGTCTTGCCCGCCGTAGGCCTTGGGCAGCTTGCCCACCGCTTCGTCGGCCTTGTTGCGCACCATCAAGGGGGCAAGACCCAGCTTGGCCAGCACCGCGGGCACGATGGTGTCGTCTTGCCGCATGAGCGCGGCCAGCACGTGGTCGGGGGTGAGCTCGGGGTTGCTGAGTGCCTTTGCCTGGTCGATGGCCGCGGCAAAGGCTTCGTTGGTCTTGAGGGTCCACTTCTTCGGATCGAGCGCCATGTTCACAGCGTATCTCGACGTAGAAAACTTGCTACGAGTCGTATCAAGTTTTCTACGTCCTGTGTTCGGCGCCGACGGCTCAGCCTTGGCTGACGTTGATCACCGTGCCCTGCGCATCGGCATCGAGGTAGCCGCTGGTGCGCGTGCCGTTGACGAAGACCCGGATCTGGACGGCATCGCTGAACGGCAGGTTGCGCTGCACGGAGATGTGGCTGACCTCGGCGCCCTCGATGGGGATCTGCGCGAGCGCGGTCTCGACCAGCGTGGGGATGACGGCCCAGTTCACCTCGGTGTCGGAGAACAGGTTCGCCTCCAGGTCGCCGTCGCCCGTCAGCGTCACCGGCGCCGGGCCGCTGAGGTCGCCGCGCCACTGGTACTCGTCGACGTTCGCAGGGATCGACGGGTCCTGCACCTGCGCGAAGGCGTACTCCGGGTAGAACAACGCCTGCAGGATGCGCAGCGGCGCAGCCCCTCGCGCCACACCGATCTCGGCGATCACCTCGGCAGCCCGGGTGCCGGTGAACAGGTTTGCCGGCGCGAGCGCTGTCGGCGGCGGCAGCGGATCGACGACCGCGCTGGTGACGGTGACCGGCGGCACGGTGACGGTGGGCGTGGGCACGGTGGCGAGCACCTCGTCGACCTGCTGTTGGGTGGCTGGGCTCGGCGAGTCGACCGAGGCCTCATCGTCGTCGCGGGTGAACAGGAAGACCACCGCGGCGGCGCCGATCACCACCACGAGCGCGAGCACGGCGAGGGCGGTGTTGCGGCCGCTCTTGTTGGGCGGTTGGTCCTGCGGCATCCAGCTGGGTGTCGAGGCGGGTGCGCCCAACGGGGTGCTCTGCGGGCCACGGCCGGGTGGCCCCTGGGGGAAGGGCGGGGTGGGGAAGCCTTGCGGGGTGTTCACTTCGTTCTCCTGTGGCGCTCGTTCCAGCTGCTCGCAGCTGCCTACGGTACGCGAACTCGGGCTCAGTCGAGCAACGCCGATCGGTACAGGGGCACCCCGATCGCGGCGAGCCTCTCCGCATGCACGGCCAGTCGCGGCCGAAAGCCCGACCAGTTGCGCAGGTGCTGCGGGGTCCACCCCACTTCCCCCAGGCATGCCAGCCGAGGGAAGCAGAGGTGCTGCACGTCGTCGAAGGTGGCCACCTTCTCCGTCCACAACGGCGCCTCGACACCGGCGATGCGGTCGTCGCCGATGCCGTCGATCAGGGTGGCGGGGTCCCAGTCGTAGGCGGTGTCCACGTCGATGAAGCCCGCCCATCGGCGCCCGAGCGTGCACTGCGGGGTGTGCTTCATGTCGAGGTATGTGTGCGCCGCCGGCGACATCACGAATCGTGCGTCCGGAGGCGCGCGGCGTGCCACGTCGGGCTGCAGCCAGTGCTGCACGATCGAGCCGGCGGCGAGATCGGCGTTGGCGATTTCCTCCCAGCCGACCATCTGCTTGTGGTGGCGCCGCACCTCGTGCTGCAGCAGTTCGACCAACTGGCGATACTCCGCATGGTCGGTGGCATGCGCTTCGTCGCCGCCGATGTGCAGGTAGTGGCCGGGTGTGTCGGCCGCCAACTGCCCGATCACATCGCTGATGAACCGGCGGGTCGCCGGTGCCGCCAGGCGCAACGAGCTGAAGCCGACGCCCTTGCCGGTGTAGGCGGGAGGTGCGATGCCATCGAGGTTCAGCCCCGGTATCGAGGCGAGCGCGGCGTTGGTGTGGCCGGGCATGTCGAGCTCGGGAACCACCGTGATGAAGTGACGAGCGGCATGGGCGACGATCTCCGCATAGTCGGCGCGGGTGAAGTAGCCCCCGGCGCTGCCGCTCGCGCCGGTGCTGCCGCCGACCCCGGTGAGCGCTGGCCACCCGTCGATGGCGATGCGCCACCCTTGGTCGTCGGTGAGGTGCAGATGTAGACGGTTCAACTTGCAGCGAGCGATCAGCTCGATGAAGCGCAGCAACTGGTCGACACCGAAGAAGTGCCGTGCCACATCGAGCATCACCCCCCGCCACTCGTAGCGCGGTCGATCGAGGATGTGCGCGAACGGCAGCGACGTGTCGAGGGGCGTGTGCGGGAGCAACTGCACCAGCGTGCGCGTGCCGTTCCACACGCCATGCGGAGTGGCGGCGCGCACGGTTGCACCGTGCTCGTCGATGTCGAGCGCGTAGCCCTCCGGCCCGAGCTGGCCGGGGTCGCCGTCCAGACGCAGCTCGATGTCGCCGGCCGCAGCCGTCGCGGTGCGGGCCAGGTGTATCCCCGTGGCTCGCTGCACGTCGCCGATGAGGTGGTTCACCGTCTGGTCGTGCTGGTGGTCGTGCTCGTGCTCGTCGGCGATCACGATGCGGGTGAGGGCGGTGATCGGCAACGACCCTTCGCGCAGCTCGAACGACGACGGCAGCGGCACGACGCGGTGCTCAGGCTCGCTCACACAGCCACCAGGAACGTGCTGGGTGCCTTCGCTGCCGCGGTTGCCATCGCCGCGACTGTACGACCGTTCGTCGTGCTATGAACGCACGATGACCGCAACGCAACCGACAGATCAACCGACGGAGACTGCGACGGGCGCACCGGGCGTGCCGTTGGGGGTGTTCGGCGGGTCGGGCTTCTACGAGTTCCTCGACGATGCCGAGGAGCATGTGGTCGACACCCCGTACGGCTGGCCGGCAGGGCCGGTCGTCGTCGGCTCGGTTGCAGGGAATCGCGTGGCGTTCATGGCGCGGCACGGCCGCCAGCACCAGTTCGCTGCGCACCGCGTGCCCTACCGGGCCAACCTGTGGGCGATGCACTCGATGGGCGTTCGTTCGATCGTCACTCCCTGCTCGGTGGGCTCCTTGCAGCCCGACATCCATCCTGGCCAGTTGCTGGTGATCGATCAGGTGGTGGATCGCACCTGGGGTCGTCCCGACACCTTTCACGACGTGGGCGGCCCGGCCGGCGAACCCGGCACCGGCGGCCCCGTGCACCACCAGAGCTTCGCCGACCCCTACGACCCAGTGTTGCGCGCCAACTTGGTGCTGGCCGGTCGGCGTACCGGGGCCGACGTGGTGGATGGCGGCACGATGGTGGTGATCAACGGCCCCCGCTTTTCCACGCGCGCGGAGAGCGAATGGTTCCGTTCGATGGGGTGGCACGTCGTGAACATGACCGGCTACCCGGAGGCCGTACTCGCAGCCGAGCTCGGCATTCGCTACGCGTCGGTGGCGCTGGTCACCGACTACGACGCCGGCGTCGACGGCCACGAGCCGGTCACGATGGAGGCCGTCTTCGCGATGATGCACGCCAACGTCGCTCGTGTTCGCGAGCTGATCGTGCATGCGGTGCAGCACTCGTACGACGAGCTCATCGCTCGTACTTGACGCTCATTTCGTCGAACGCAGGCGTGTCGAGATGCGAGTGGTCGGCGCGAACGACGGGCAGCCCGGTGGTGCACCAGGCGGTGTGCCCACCGATCAGGTCGGCGACATCGGTGAACCCGATGCGCACGAGGTTGGCGGCGGCCAGTGACGAGCTGTACCCACCGTTGCACACCAGCACGAGCGCTTGGTCGAACGATCGCATCTCCGGGTGCAAGTAGCCGTTGGCCGGATCGAGATGCCACTCGACCACTGTGCGCGGCACGTGCACCGAGCCCGGGATGACACCGAAGCGCCCGCGGTCGGTGTGCGTGCGCGTGTCGAGCACCAGCGGAGGATCGGCCGACTGCATTCGGTCGTGCAGTTGGTTGGCCGTGAGGCGGCGAATCGTCGCGCGTGCTTCGAACAGCAGATCGTGCACGGTGAGGCGGTCGCCGCGTCGATACAGCGACAAGTGCATGGTGCCGACCGGATAGCAGCCGAGCAGGTGCAGATCGTCGGCTCGAAACCCGTCGCCGAGCGCGGGTTGGGTGTGCTGGTGGATGATGACCAGGTGACCGCCGCGGTCGACGTGCTGCATCGCTGCATGCATGACCGCGCCGATGCCCGTCGTCGCTCGCGAGGAGGGTTGTGCCGATGACGACCAGGTCGTACCGACGCTCCATCTGGAGGTTGATGACCTCCGCCTCCGACACGTGTGCAACGCAGCTGTGTTCACCGGTGAGCATGGCAAGCAGCGATGGGTCGTCATGCCCGAGGTGCAACACGGTCGCGCTCAGGAACGTGGGTAGCTCGTCGATCGCCGCCTGCAACCCGCCCTGATCCCGTTTGCCCCAGGTTGCCGGTCCTTCCATGGCCCAGGATGGTAGGTGGCATCCGCGTCGGCGGCGATTGGGAAGCACGAAACTTTCCCGAAACTGAGCGGTGCACGCGAAGCGCGCTGCAATGCTGATCGCCATGACGACTCGTGCAGAGATGGTGGTGAGGGCGCAGGGTTTCACCATCGGCGGCGTGCGCATCCTCGCGGGGTTGATGTGGTTGGCCAACCTGCACTGGAAGGTGCCCACCGACTTCGGCGAGGCCAACGGCGGGGGCTTCTACAAGTACGTTGCGGCAGGTGCCGACAACGCTCCACTCGCGCCGTATCGATGGGCGCTGCGCGAGCTGGTGCTGCCCAACTTCCAGCTCTTCGGCTGGTTCACGCTCATCAGCGAGGCGGTGGTTGCCGCCCTGCTGCTCATCGGGTACCGCTCGCGCCTCGTCGCGCTCGCCGGTGCCGCGATGGCGATGCCGATCGGTCTCTCGGTGCTCTACTACCCGAGGGCCGACGAGTGGGCCTGGTCGTACCTGCTCATGATCGGGCTGCACCTGTTGTTGTGGGCGGTGCCGTCGGGCGATCATCTCGGCGTCGACGGGGTGCTCGCCGGCGCGCCCGCGCGATCCGGCCGAGCGATGCGTTCCACCGGCATCGTGGCCGTCGTGGTCGGGGCGCTCGGGCTGTTCGTGGCGCGCTCGATCGACTTCACCGGCAAGGCGGCCGCGCTGCTGGGCAGCGATGCCGGGTTCGCCAACGCGGACGGTGGCGTCACCCGACGGTGGGAGCTGAAGTTCCTGTTCTTCAACCCGCTGTGGGCGCTGCTCACCGTCGCCTGCGGGGTGCTGCTCATCGCGGGAAGCCGCAAGGCCGTGCTGGCATACGTGGCTGCGGCAGGCTTCGCCGCTCTCGCCGTCGCCGTCCTCTTCCAGCAGACGTTCGACTACATGCGCGACGATGGCGCGGTGCAGAAGGTATCGACAGGCACCAACATGGCGTTCTGGGGTGGCCTTGCAGTGGCGTCGGCGTTGTTCGCCCGGCGCGTGCTGGGTGCCGGCTCGGTGCAGGTCGACGCAGCAGCGGCGAGCCACTCGCCGGTTGCCGCAACGTTGGCTGAATGACCCGCTGGCGTCGTCGGCTGCTGCCGGCCGCGTTGCTCGCTACCGGCGCCGCCGTGGTGTGGTGGAGCATGGTCGAGGGTCGGGCCGAGCAGCGAACCAACACCCGCGTCAACCTCGGTGCCGCACCACTGGTGGGGCGCGATGAGATCGACGGTTGGGTGTGGCGCTTCGGCTGGGGCCTGGTCGGTGCCGGCGTGCTGGCGGCCGCGCTGGCGATCAGCTGCCGGCTCGGGTGGTGGTGGCGGGCGCGTCAACGATGGGTGCTGCTCGCGACAGGCGTCGGTGCTGCGTTGTTCGCGGCGCTGCTGGCATTGACCGACGGGGCCGACGGTTTGCGCTACGGCGCCGAGCACCCCACGGAGTACTGGGCAAACCTGAGCACGGCTCCACCCGCCGGCGAGTTCGTACGCACCTTCGTCGAGCAGCTCGATCGCTACTCGGTTCACGTGCGTGGCCATCCGCCGGGGTTCGTGCTCGTGCTCAAGTTCCTCGAGGCAGTCGGCCTGCACGGCGTGTGGCCGGTGGTGGGCTTGTCGTTGCTGGCAACCGGTGCAACGGCGGTCGCGGTGCTTCTCACCGTGCGGGCGGTCGCAGGCGACGAATGGATGCGTCGGGCGGCGCCATTGCTGATCGTCGCGCCGTATGCGGTGTGGATGGTGACGTCGGGCGATGCTGTGTTCGCGGCGGTCGGAGCGCTCGGCGTTGCGCTGGTCGCGGAAGGAGCGAACCGCGATGGGACGCGTGCAGCGTGGTTCGGCATTGCGGCCGGCCTGCTGCTGGGATGCCTCTTGTTCCTCACGTATCTCGGCGCGATGCTGCTCGTGATTCCTGCGGTGCTGCTGCTGGCGGCGCTGGTGCGACGCGAGCGTGGCGCCTGGTTGGTGGTGATGGCCGGCGTCGCTGCCGGTCTTGCGGTGGTGGCCGCGTTCTGGATCGCCGGCTTCTGGTGGCTCGATGGCGTGGATGCGACCCGAGAGCAGTACCACGCGGGCTCCGCCGGCTTTCGTCGGTGGAGCTACTTCGCGATCGGCAACCTCGGCGCCGCACTGTTCGCGCTGGGCCCGGTGACCGTGCTGGGCATGGGCACGCTGCGCAGTCGGCGGATGTGGTTGCTGGTGGGTGGAGCAACAGTTGCGCTCACCGCATCGCACCTGTCCACCTACACGAAGGGCGAGGTCGAGCGAATCTGGTTGATCTTCTACCCATGGCTCGCCCTCGCCGGGGCGGCGCTGGTCTCCCGTCGGCGTCGGTGGTCGGGCGCTGGTGCCGTCGCCGTGCAGGCGACGTGTGCAATCGTGCTGCAGGCCGCCCTGGTGTCGAAGTGGTGACGGTGTCGACGTGGTGAACCGGCTCTCAGTCGGCACGTGCGGTCATGGTGCCGCGGGTCAGTTCGTCGGGCCGAGGCCCGGCGACACTGCGCAGCGCGCCGGTGGCGAACTGGCGCATGCCGTCCTCGAACGTGACAGCTGCGCGAAAGCCCAGACGGGCAGCTGCGCGCTCTGGGTTGGCGAACACGTGGCGGATGTCGCCGAGGCGATAGCCGCCCACGACGCGTGGCGCCGGTGCTCCGTCGGGTCGCAGCGCTCCCGCCATGTCGAGGATCGTGCGCGGGGTGCCGGAGCACACGTTGAACGCGCCGGCAGCCGGTTGCTCGTTGGTGAGCGCCAACACGTTCGCGTGCGCGACATCCGACACATGGACGAAGTCGCGTCGTTGCCCGCCGTCCTCGAACACGCGTGGGCCTTCACCGCGTTCGTACGAGCTGCGGAACAGGCTGGCCACGCCCGCGTATGGGGTGTCGCGTGGCATGCGCGGGCCGTACACGTTGTGGTAGCGCAGTGCAGTCACGGTGCTGCCGGGGTGCTCGCGTTCGTAGGCCGTGCACAGTCCCTCCTGCGCCAGCTTGGTGGTGGCGTACACGTTGCGCGGGTCGAGCCAGTGGTCCTCCGGCACGGCCTCGGCAATCAGCTGTCCGCCGCATGCTGGGCACGGCGGCTCGTATTGGCCCGCCTCCAGGTGGGCTTGCAGGCGCGGCCCGGGCCGCACCACGCCGTGCTCGGGGCATCGGTACCGTCCCTCGCCGTACACCACCATGCTCGAGGCCAGCACCAGCCGACCGGCGAAGGCGATGTCGTGCAGCGCGTGCAGGAGCACCGCCGTGCCCAGGTCGTTTCGGCTCACGTAGGCGGCGACGTCGGCGAAGTCGACACCCAGGCCCACCTTGGCGGCCTGGTGGCACACGGCATCCACGCCGCGCAGCAGCGTGGGCCACACCGTCTGGTCGCGCACGTCGTGCCACACGTAGTGAGCGAGTGGGTTCAGCCCCGCCGGCATGCCCTGATGAGCCGCCGGGTCGAGGTCGTCGACCACCACCACCTCGTGGCCCAACGCGATCAGCTCATCCACGATGTGCGAGCCGATGAAGCCGGCGCCGCCGGTGACCAACACCTTGCTCGTGCCGGTGCGCGGTGTAGTGCTCACGGTGCGGTGCTCACGGTGCTGTCCCCAGGTTCGTCGTCCCCAGGTTCGTCGTCTTCAGGTTCGTCGTCTTCAGGTTCGTCGTCTTCAATGGTTGCGTCGTCGATGTGTGAGGTTCGCAATGCCTGATGTCATCCTTCCAGCGCTCAACGAGGCGGCCGCCGTGGCGTGGGTGCTGCGACGGATGCCGGCCGGCTACCGCGCCATCGTGGTGGACAACGGGTCGACCGACCATACCGCTGCCATCGCCGCCGAGCTGGGTGCCACCGTGATCAGCGAACCGGTGCGCGGCTTCGGCTCGGCCTGTTGGGCAGGCCTGCAAGCCGCGACCGACGACATCGTCTGCTTCATGGATTGCGATGCCTCGCTCGACCCATTGGCGCTGCCGCTGGTTGCCGGCTACGTGCTGCGCGACGAAGCCGATCTCGTGCTCGGTGCGCGCATCGCCGGCCGCGGCGCCTGGCCGGTGCATGCGCGGGTGGCGAATCGAGTGCTGGCAATGGAGGTGCGCCGGCGTACCGGCCTGCGCCTGTCCGACATCGGGCCCATGCGCGCGGCCCGCCGCGAAGGGTTGCTGGCGTTGGGCCTGCGCGACCGTCGTTCCGGATGGCCGTTGGAGATGGTCCTTCGAGCTCAGGGAGCGGGGTGGCGAGTGCGCAACGTGCCCGTCGAGTACCGCGAGCGCGAGGGCCGCTCGAAGGTCACGGGAACGGTGCGCGGCACCATCGGCGCCGTGCGCGACATGGGCAGCCTGTTGCGCGCCAACGAGGATCGCTGACCGATGCACGTCACCGTCATCGCCAAAGCCCCGGTTGCCGGCCAGGTGAAGACTCGGTTGTGCCCGCCGTGCACCGCGGAGCAAGCAGCGCGTGTGGCCGGCGCGGCGCTGTTCGACTCGCTGCTGGCGGTCGAAGCCGTGGCGGATCTCACCGGGGCACGCCGAGTGCTGCTGCTCGACGGCGAGCCTCAGTCGTGGATGCCGGCGACGTTCGACGTCGTGGCGCAGCGGGGCGATGGGCTGGAGGAACGCTTGCGCAACGGCTTCCAAGATCTCGGCCCAGGTGTGATCGTCGGCATGGAGACCCCACACGTGGGTGCCGCGTTGGCCGATGCCATCGCCGCCGCGCACCGGGGAGTCGACACCATCGGGTTGGCCACCGATGGTGGCTACTGGATGATCGGTCTGTGTGCCGCCAGTGTGGATCTGGCACACGACTTGTTCGACGGCGTGCCGATGAGCGTCTCGCACACCGGGCTTTCCCAGCTGCGCCGGCTGCACCTGCACGGTCGCCGGGTGCGCCTGCTGCCGACCGCTCGCGACCTCGACACGCATGCCGACCTCGTGGCGGTGGCCGAGTCCGGCCGCAGTGGGCGGCTGGCCGCCGTCGCGGCTGCGGTCCTTGCCGAAGCGCGTGTTGCCGAAGCGCGCGTTACTGCTCTCTGAGCGGATCGCCGAGTGGAGCCGACCGGCTCCGGTGCTGGTCATGCTCAACGTATGCCGAGCGCGGCGTCGGCTCCTTGCGGCATGCCGCCGATGGCAGCGAGCAACGCGTTGGCCGGAACTGCCAGCGGCAGGATGGTGCGCGTGAGCAGCAGGTCGGTGTCGAGCCGGCCGTTGCGCACGGTGGGACCGAAGCTGCCCCAGAAGGCGCCGTCGGCGGTGATGCACAGTTCGCTGGGGATGTCGCGGGCGATGGCTTGCACACCCAAGCCGCGCTCGTCGGCGCGGCCGCGGCGAACGATGGGTCGCACGATGTGGTCGTCGGCAGGCACTCCCCACGAGGCCACGAGTGCCTTCAACGGGTCGAGCGCGGGGCTGTCGAGCGGGCCGGCGGTGGTTGTGGCGATGCGTACTTGCACGCCGCGCTCGAGGAGTCGCGGCACCGACTCGACGACCTTCGAGAAGTTGTCGGGCCCGCGGGCCATGTCGTTGATGTCGGGAAGGTGTGAGTCGAGGGAGATCTGCAGTGCGATGCCCGGGTGGGCCAGCTTGGCGGCGCGCTCCAGCCGCTCGCCCACGAACAGCGTGCCGTTGTTGAGCAGCACCAGCGGCAGGTGCTGCACCATCTCCAACACGGCTTCGGGTAGCCACGGCAGCAGGAACGGCTCGCCGCCGGTGATGCCCAGCGCGGTGAAGCCGAGCTCCTTGGCCTGCTCGGCAACGGCGATCATCTGCGCGGCGGTGAGCTCGCGTCGTTCGCTACGCGGCGACGACTCGGTGAGGCAGTACGAGCAGGCAAGGTTGCAGTGGTAGTTGGAGTACAACCACACGCGGCCGGGCAGGGTGCCATCGCGCACTGCATCGGCGATGGGGCCCTGCGCTGCGGTCATGACAGCCCTTCGGCGGTGAGCCGTTCGAGCACCTGGGGCGAGGTGGGGAGTTGGAGACCGGTGGCGAATCGGTTGAGGAACATGGTGGCACCGACGGTGACGGCCACCTCGACCAGTTCGTGCTCGGCCCAGTGAGCGCGAGCCTCGGCCCACACATCGTCGGGGATCGCGCCGGTGGCACCCGCCAGGGCGTCGATCCAGCCGATCATCGCTCGTTCGGCCGCCAGCACGAACGCCTCTTCGAGCGCCGTCTCGCCGCGCAGTGCACGCACCTCGTGGCCGGTGAGGCCGACATCGAGCGACACCGTGGTGTGCGCGTTGATGCAGTAGCTGCACCCTTGCAGCGCCGATGTGCGCAGGATCGCGAACTCCTTGATGCGCACGCCCACGGCGCCGGCGCCGAGTGCCGGCCCGACGAAACCGAGAGCCGGGCCCAGCAGCTCGGGCACGGTGGCCAGTGCGGCCACGATGGGGCCCGGATCGCCGCCCGAGAAGTACTGCTGCGCCGACAGCGGGGCCGTCTCGGCATCGAGGAGCTCTACACGAGGCATCCGCACATCATCCCGTGTTCGGGCTGCTGGACGCGCGGTTGTGTGCACAGTTTCGTGATTGTTTCGCGGCATCGCACGACTGGGCTGGGTACTGTCGACGGCGTGAGCAGCGAACGCGAACACTGGGATTCGGTGTGGACGGCGAAGTCGTTCGACGAGGTCAGCTGGCACCAGACCGACGCGCAGGTTTGAAGCGATCTCGTGCGCCGCGTGTCGGTGCCCGCCAGCAGGGTCGCGGTGATGGGGGCCGGGGCGTCGGCACTGGTGCTCGACCTGGTGCAGCACGGCTATCGGTCGATCGACGCCGTCGATCTGTCGGCGGCAGCGCTGGCACAGCTGCGCAGCCGTCTTGGTGAAGGTGCCTCAGCCGTCAGGTTCGTGTGCGCCGACGTTCGCGAGGTTTGCTTCGACGGGCCGATCGACCTGTGGCACGACAGGGCGACGTTCCACTTCCTCACGACGGCGGCCGACCGGGCTGCCTATGTGGCGCGCGTCGGTGAGGCGGTGGCGCCCGGCGGTCACGTGGTGATGGCCACGTTCTCCGAGCACGGTCCCGAGCAGTGCAGCGGCCTGCCCGTTGCCCGCTATTCGGCGGCGGCGCTGGCAGCGATGTTCGCCCAGCAGTTCGACCTGATGCACTCGTTCGAGCTGGATCACATCACCCCTTGGGGCACGCCGCAGTCGTTCACTCACGTGCTCCTGCATCGCCGCCGCGATCCCATCGCTGCACCCTGATTCGGCCCGCTGCGCGGGGCCGCGCACAGAAGTTTCGCAATTCTTTCGTGCCTTCGCATCGACCGCTTCGACCAGTCGGCCTATGTTCCCTCTACCCGTCCTCTGAACCCGAACCAGGAGCATGTCACCATGCAACCCATCTCTCGTCGGTCGCTGTTCGCGCTGGCCGCAGTTGCCACTCCGCTCGCCTTTCTCGCCGCCTGTGGCGATGACGAGGAGGAAGGGTCCGGCGGCACCCAGCCCGGCGGCTCCACCCCTTCGACGGCCGATGGCTCCCCCACGCTCACCGGCACCGTCAACTTCCTCAACTTCACCGGCTGGTCGGGCCCCACCACATATGCCGACTTCGCAGCCGCGTTCCCCGGCGCAACGGTCAACGAGATCGCGTGGGCGTCCAACGACGACACGATCAGCAAGGCAAAGGGTCGGGCGGGCGACATCGATGTGGTGTTGGTCGACGGCACCACCTTCCCGCGGCTCACGGCCCTGGGAGTACTGGCCGAGCTGGGCGACCTGCCCAACATGCAGTACGTGGCCGATCAGTACAAGGGCAACAGCTGGGACCCGGAGAACAAGAGCTTTGCCCCCACCGATCACGGTCGCACCGGCATCATCTACCGCAAGGACCTGGTGCCCGCCCCGCCCACCTCGTGGGCCGAGTTCTTCGCCATGGCGCCGCAGTACTCGGGGAAGGTGGCGATGCTCGATTATCAGGGCAGCGTGATCGACAACGTGCTGGTGATGCTCGGCAAGCCGGTCGGTTCCACCGATGAGGCCGATCTGGCGGCCGTGCTCGAGGTGCTCACCACGGTGAAACCACATCTGCTGGCCATCTCCACCGAAGTGGGCAAAGCAGTTGCGGCCGGCGATGCGGTGATGGCCATGTGCGATGCCTACGACGCCCAACTCGCGCTCACCACCAACCCCGACGTGGCGTTTGTCGACCCCAGCGAGGGTCAGGTCGGCTACCTGGAGGGGTTGGCGATCCTCGACGGGCCGCGCAACGACCTGGCCCGGGCGTTCGTCGACTTCTTCCTCGCACCCGAGAACTACGCTGCCTTCATCAACAACGTTGCCTCGCCCTACGTGCAACCCGACAACGCGGGCATCGACCCCGTTCTCACCGAGTCGCCCGTCATCAACCCGTCGGCAGCAGTGGTCGCCAAGCTCAGCTATCACGTGTTCCTCGGCGACGACCAACCCAAGTTCGACGCCGTGTGGGACGCGTTCAAGGCGGCGTGACCGGGCGCCGGCACAGGCCGCACGATGCCACTCGCATGCGGTTGGGGCCGCTCGTGGTTCCCGATTGGGTGCTGGTGGTGTTCGTGTGCCTCGTGCCGGTGGCGTTCATGGTCACGCGCTCGTTCGGGCGGGCCAACCCCATCACTCTCGACATCGAGCTCACCGGTACGATCGATTCGTATCGCACGCTGTTGTCGGGCGTGTACCGGCCGGTGCTGCTGCGTTCGCTCGGGTTGTCGGCACTGACGGTGGCCATGTGCCTGCTGGTCGGTACCCCGGCAGCCCTGGCATTGAGCCGTTTGGAGGGCAGGTCGCGCAACCTGGCGCTGGTGGCGGTGATGCTGCCCTCGTTCGTCAGCTTCACCGTACGGATCTTTGCGTGGCAGGGCGTGCTGGCGACCGGGGGACCGGTCGAGTCGCTCACGGGGGTGCAGCTGCTCTACCGACCACCCGCCGTGGTGCTCGGGATGATCACCGCATACGTGCCGCTGTTCATCCTGCCGGCGTACGTTGCGCTGGCCCGCGTGCCGCGCTCGATGATCGAGGCCGGCGCCGACCTCGGCGCGCGTCACCTGCGGCAACTGATCACGATCACGCTTCCGCTGGCAGTGCCTGGCATCGTCACGGGCGCGGTCGTCGTCGGTGTGCTCTCCTTGGGCGAGTTCATCGTTCCCGCCGTGCTCGGTGGCGGCAAGGTACTGCTGCTGGGCAACATCCTTGCCGAGCGCGGTGCCGGGCGCGACCAACCGCTGGGCGGTGCGATCACGGTGTTCATGTTGCTCACCTTCTCCGCCGGCGGCCTGGTGGTTGCAGCGTCTCGCCGGCGAGCGGCGCGCCATGCGTGAGCGTGGTCGGGTGGCGAAGACCGTGCTGGTGCTGGTGCTCCTGGTGCTCTACGCGCCGCTGGTCTTCCTCGTCGTCGCCAGCTTCAACAAGAACCCGGCGTCAACTCAGTGGCAGGGCTTCACCACGCAGTGGTACCGCAAAGCCTTCGACGACGTCAGCCTGCGCCGGTCGGTGGGTGTGAGCATTCGGTTGGCGGCGCTCGCCTCGCTCGGTGCGGTGGCAGCGGGCACTCTTGCAGCCATCGCGGCCCGCCGCTCGCGATGGCTGGGTCGTGTCAACACGTTGTTCGCGACGGTTCGCGTCGCGACACCCGAGATCATCATCGCCACCGGGCTCGGCGCGGTGCTACCCGTGATCGGTATCGCGTTCGGCTTCCGGCCGATGTTGGTGGCACACGTCGCGTACCTCTCGGCGTACGTGCTGCTGATCGTCGGGGCACGCGCCGCGGGTGCCGACCGCAACCTGGAGGAGGCGGCGCTCGACCTGGGGGCCACGAAGTGGCAGGTGCTGCGCGACATCGTCCTCCCCGACCTGCGGCCCGCCATCGTGTCGTCAGCGCTGTTGGCCTTCGCGTTCTCGTTCGACGATGTCGCGCTCTCGTTGGCGCTGCGTGGGCCCACCGACACGACGGTGCCCATCTACATCTTCTCTGCAGTGCAACGGCGTGTCACGCCGTCGATCCACGCCATCGGAGCGCTCATCATCGCGGTAGGAGTCGTCACGTTCCTCGCAGCGACGGTCGTCCATCGCGCCGTCGCCGGCGGCGACGCGCGTGCGCGCGCTCGGTGAGCCGGGCGACCGTCAGAGATGATCGCGAGGAATCGACCGTTCGAATCGGCGTTCGGCGAAGATCGCGTCGCCTTCGTAGGCCGACAGGCGGCCGGTGATCCGAAACGTCGCGGCATCGCAGGACAGGACGAGGTCGGACTCGATCCGAACGTTCCACTCGCCGCGCCGATAGATGGCGCGACACTCGACCGTCGCGCGAGCGCTCAACGGCTCACCGTCGACGATCGACGACGTGCGCACACGTGTGAACGACTGCTCGGTACCGATGTCGTCGATGACGTAGAGCCCGTCGTCGCGGGCGGCGATGAACTCGGTTCGGCGGGCACCCAGATCGCACGATGTGGCGTGTCTCGTGCCCGTTGCGCAGCGCAGTGATGGGGCCGTGCACGGCGTCCTCGGGTGGCTGGAAGATGTCGGCGGGCGAATGGTGCACGGTGGCGTGCGCGGGGAGCTCGATGCGCGAAGCCTGCTCGTGAACGGTGATCGTTGCCGGATGTGGCGACGGCCAGATCATCGGCCAGTAGCTGGTGGAGATGGCCACTCGCAAGCGTTGACCGGCGGGCACCGTCTGAGCAATTGCCTTCATTTCCACGGTCACGTCGTACTCAACGCCGGGGGTGAGGGCACTGGGGTGCTCGTGGCTGTCGCGGTGGCACAGGTTGAGCACCCCGTAGCTGAGTCGCTCGGAGGTGCCGTCGGCATGCACGGCGTTGAGGCGCACTGCGACGAGTGCTTGTGGCTGATCGCTCGACACCCGCAGCCTCACGACCGGGCCGCCGGCGAGGTGCAGCGGCGCGGCGAGCATCTCGCCGTCGTAGGTGAGCGAGCCCGCATCGTCGGCGCGCTGGTCGAGCGGCAGCTCGGGGGCGATCTTGCCGAGCCCGTAGGCGCACCACTGGCCGGCGCCGAGCCCGACGGTCTGCGGCGAGCAGATCGATGAGTGCGAAGCAGGCATCGTTGGTGCTTTCGCATCCGACCCCGGATCGTCACTGACCAACGATCCGTGCGCGAGCCGCAGGGTGAGCTCGCGGGCCGGCGACCACTGGTCGAAGTGCACCCATGACCCCGCACGCTCGGGAATGTGACCTCTGGGTTCGTGTGAGGCCTGCAGCCACAGCCGCATCGCAGGGTCGGTGTCGACTCCGCTGTCGATGTCGCGAAGCCACTTGTCCCACCAGCGGGTGGCCTCCTGCAGGAAGCCGATCGCTGGCCCGGGCACGCCGTCCTGCGGGTACTTGTGCCCCCACGGCCCGACGATGCCCTTGCAGGGAACGTGCAGGTGCTCCACCAACTCGAAGACGGCAGCGGTGTAGCCGTCGGCCCAACCGCTGACTGCCAGCACCGGCACTTGGATGGCCGACCAGTCCTCGATCACCGAACCGTGTTGCCAGAACGTGTCGCGCCGCTGATGCTCCAACCAGTCGGCCGGCGCCAGCCGCGCGTGGTCGATGCGGTGTCGCCACATCGCGCGCCACCGATCGTTGCCGACGATGTCGGGGTCGGGCGGAAAGCCGTTCATCGTGAAGAAGTAGCCACCCCACTCCAGGTTCTCCTCGTTGAGGCAGCCGCCGGTGTAGTGCACGTCGCCGTGGTAGCGGTCGACGGTGGAGCACAGTGAGATCACGGCCTTCAACGCCGGTGGCCGCCTGGCCGCGATCTGCAGCCCGTTGAACCCGCCCCACGAGATGCCGATCATTCCCACCGAGCCCGACGACCAGGGCTGGCGTGCCAGCCACTCGATCACTTCGAGGCCGTCGTCCTGCTCGCGTCGCACGTACTCGTCCTCGATCAACCCGTCGGAGTCGCCCATGCCGGCGATGTCGACCCGGGCACACGCATACCCGGCGGCGGCGAACCAGCGATGCATGGCCTCGTCGCCAATGCGGGTGCCGTCGCGTCGGCGGTACGGGATGTACTCGAGCACCACCGGTGCGGGCTGGCGGTGTGCCGATCGCGGCAGGAACAGCCTCACCGCGAGCCGGCGGCCGTCGCGCAGGGGGATCCACTCGGTCTCGATCTCTTCGATCAGGTGCTGCACGTCTCGATGGGTGGCGATGCCGGGATGCTAGGCGTCGGCCGCGCTGCGCCGCACTCCGTGCACGAGTAGCGTCCTGCCATGAACAGCCCCTCGCTACGAGCCGATCAGATCGTGCGCGACTCGCTGGTGTTCCATCTGCGCTTCGGTGACGCCCACCAGACGTTCGACGATGCAGTGGCCAACTTTCCGGCGGAGGCCATCAACGTTCGCCCACCCAACGTTGCGTACACCTTCTGGCACCTGGTCGAGCACGTCAGGTTCTGTCAGGCCGACATGCTCGAGTACCTACTCGGCCCTGCCTACGAAGCGGTGACGTTCCCCGACGACTACTGGCCACCCGCCACCGCCACTGCCAGCGAGCAGCAGTGGCACGACACCATCCAGTCCTACCGGGTCGATCTCGACAGGGTGGAGGCGTTCGTCCGCACCGAGGGCCTCGATCTCTACACGGCCGCCCCGCACGTCTGGGAAGCCGCCCACACCCCGCTGCGCACCGTGCTGGTGATGGCCGACCACGCCGCCTATCACGGTGGCGAGCTCGGCATCCTGCGACAGGTGATGGGGCTCTGGGCGCCTGATCGGGTCGATCACTTCACCGTCGAGGCGGCCGTCAGCCAGAACGCCGTGCCGCCTGCCGACCTTGCCGACGACGAGTAAGTAGTAGATCGTCCGTGCCGTTGCTTCGATCGCGTGTGGCGGCTGCCGCCGCGTGCGTGGCGGCGTTGACGGGTTGCTCCGATGGTGCGGTGGCGTCGACCACCGTGCCATGCCCACCGGGCCCGTTCCGTCACTCGCCGCCGCTCGTCATCGCTCACGCCGGGGGTGAAGGACTCGGGCCCGCCAACAGCGTGCTGGCGATGCAGCGGTCGCTGGCGGCCGGAGCCGATGTACTGGATGCCGACCTGTGGATGACCGCCGACGGTGTGGTGGTGGCGCACCACGATCGCGACATCGCCGGCGACACCGACGGCACGGGCAACATCGACGAACTGACGTGGCAGGAACTGCAACGTGCCGACCTGCGCGCCGGTTGGAGTGGCGACACCATCGACCAACCCGTGCGGGTCGCTTCGCTCGAGCAGATCCTGGTCGAGTTCCCGACGGTCACCGTCTCGTTGGAGATCAAGCAGAGCTCGCCGTCGATGGCGAAGCCGCTGTGTGATGTGCTGCGCCGGCTCGACGCCGTCGACCGGGTGTACCTCAGCGCGAACAACGACGACGACGTGTACGCGGCGCAGGCCGAGTGCCCCGGCTCGGTCGTCATCACCACCACCTATCGCGACGTCGCCGAGATGCGCCGTGTGCGCAGCACCGGCGAGGCGTGGTGTGCGCCGGCGCCGATCGGGCAGCCACCGTTCAGCGCCAACCTGCTCGACCCCGCCAACGTCGGCTGGTCGCACGACCACGGCATGGCCATCTTCACGTGGACGGTCGACGATCCCGACACGCTGCGTGGCCTGGCCGAAGCCGGTGTCGACGGGGTGTACACCCGCCGGCCCGACATCGCCCGCAAGGTCTTCGACGAGTACGCAGCCGGCTAGGCGGGCGCGTTCCGCAGGGCCGTTCGCCTCTATGGCGCGCTCCTGTGCGGGCGTAAGCCAAGGGCGCAGAGAGATGTGCATCGGAGGTTCCGGTGCACTCGGCTCCCGTCGCCGTGGCCCTGTCTGGGGCCGGGCGAAGTGGACTGGTGGGGAGTGCCATCGGGGGCGCTCCCCACCGGGAACCCTTGGGAACAGTGGTTGGTACGTTGGGGTCATGTCCACGCCTTCGCATCGCGTCACGTTCACCGGCAGCAACGGGCAGCAGCTGGCCGGGAGACTTGATCTGCCGGCCACCCCGCCAACCGCGATGGCATTGTTCGCCCATTGCTTCACATGCTCGAAGGATCTGTTCGCTGCCGGTCGCATCGCCGCCGAGCTGATGGCCGCCGGCATCGGCGTGCTGCGCTTCGACTTCGCCGGGTTGGGTGCCAGCGAAGGCGACTTCGAACAGACCGACTTCTCCTCCAACCAGACCGACCTGTTGGCTGCTGCCGACTGGCTGCGGGCCAACCACTCCGCGCCACAGCTGCTCATCGGTCACAGCCTCGGTGGTGCTGCCGTGATCAGCGTGGCCGGCTCGATTCCCGAGGTGCGGGCGGTCGCCACCATCGCAGCGCCGGCCGACGCCGCGCACGTCACCACCCTGTTCACCGACGAGCTGCCGGCCATCGCCGCGGAAGGTTGCCGGTACGTGAAGATCGGTGACAGAACGTTCCCGATTCGGCAGGCCTTCGTCGACGACCTGCTGCACCACTCGGTCGAAGAACGAGTGGCGACGATGCGAGCGCCGCTGCTGGTGATGCACTCTCCCATCGACAACACGGTTGGGGTGGAGAACGCCGCCCGTCTGTTCACGGCGGCTCGGCACCCGAAGAGCTTCGTGTCGTTGGATGGCGCCGACCACCTACTCTCGCGTCGCGAGGATGCTGTGTTCGCGGCGCAGATCATCGCCACCTGGGCGCAGCGCTACCTGGTTGCCGAGCACGCGCCACTGCCGGTGCCGGCGGCAACGGCGCCGGTGGTGGTGGCGGAGACGGGTCTCGGCACGTTCCTCAACCACGTCGTCGCCGGCGATCACCGCTGGCTGGCCGACGAGCCGGTTGATGTCGGCGGGTTCGACGCCGGCCCGTCGCCCTACGACATGCTTGCTGCCGCGCTCGGTGCCTGCACGTCGATGACCATGCGCATGTACGCGCAGCGCAAGCAGCTGGCGTTGCGACGAGTCACGGTGGAGGTGCGGCATCAGAAGCGGCATGCCGACGATTGCGCCGATTGCGTGGACGGCAAGGGCGCTCTCACCGACCACTTCGATCGCCACCTCGTGATCGACGGCGAGCTCAGCGATGCCGACCGGCAGTCGCTGGTGAAGATCGCCGATCGTTGCCCTGTGCACCGCACGTTGGAGGCCGGCTCGCGGATCGTCACCACCGTCGGCTGAACGGCCCGGCTGAGCGGCCCGGCTGAGCGGCCTGGCTGTCAGCCGAGCAGGTCGTGCACCACGCCCAGCCACAGGTCGGTGGTGAGTCGTAGCGATTCCACGTCGATTCGCTCGTCGTTGCCGTGGAAGCGCGAGATCATGTCCTCGTACGTGACGTCGGCGCTGAACAATCCGGTGCCGTACGCGACGGTGCCGCGCCGGCGGAAGAAACGCGCGTCGGTGGCACCGATCTCCAGCTGTGGCAGCAGGCTGGCGCCGGGGTACGCCGCCCGCGCCCGAGCGGCGAGTGCGTGCCACATCGGGTTGTCGAGTGGCGAGGCGGTGGACTGATCGTCGATCAGGCGACCGATGTGCACGCGGTCGGCCAGGTCGCCGATGGCGTCATGCAGCGCGGCGTCGACCTCGTCACCGGTCACACCGGGCAGCGTGCGGATGTCGACGTCGAGCTCGACCACGTCGGGAATGACGTTGCTCTTCACCCCGCCGTGCACCACGTTGGGCGAGAAGGTGGTGTGGCTGCATGCGTGCAGCATCGTGGCCGTGCCCTGGTCGGGCAGCGCCTGCAGCGCGGCATACACCTCGGTGGGGTCGAGCAGCCGGCGGGTGAGCTCCGGCTCGAACTCGTACGCCTCGACGGTCGCCCGCCACACGTCGTCGAGCCCGGCCTGCGGGCGATGGGCGCTCAGCCGGCGAACGATCTCGGCGGCCGTGATGATGGCGTTGTCGGCGCCGAACGGCATCGAGCCGTGCCCGGGACTGCCGCTCACACGTAGGCGACGCCAGGCGATGCCCTTCTCGGCAACCGTCACCGTGATCTTGCGCGTACCGTCGGTTGATGGCATCGCCACGCCGGCGAGCTCGGTGAGCAGGTAGTCGCAAGCGATGGCATCCCAGTGATGGTCCACCATCCACTTCGCGCCCCACGTGCCGCCGGCCTCTTCGTCGGGCACGGCGAAGTAGATCAGCGTGCCCTTCGGTCGGAAGCCCCGCTGCGTCAGGTGCCGGAAGGCAACGGCCTGCGTGGCCGTTTGGTACAGCATGTCCAGCGCGCCGCGGCCCCACACCTCGCCGTTGATCAGCTCGCCTCCGAACGGGTCGCGGCTCCAGCCGTCGCGGTTCACCGGCACCACATCCGTGTGGCCCATCAAGCACACGGTGGGCGCCGCCGGGTCGCTGCCCTCCAGCCGAGCCACCAGCGACGTACGCCCAGGGCGCGACTCATACGTCGACAGCTCGACGCCAGGCCCCTCCAGGTACGCGTGCAGCAGGTCGACGTTGCGGGCTTCACCACCGGAATCGGGCGTTCCGTCGTTCACGCACTCGGCGCGGATGAGCGCCTGCAGCAGTTCCGTCGATGCGCCGGTGAGGTCGGTTGCCATGGGCCGAAGGTAGCCGCTACACCCCGTGCGGGCGACAGTACGATCCGAGCCGTGATCCGACGAATCGGGAAGAACCTCGGGCTGTCGACGGCTGATGCGCCGGCGGCGAGCCACGACCTCGAGCGCGACGGCTTCACGGTGTTGCGTGGGGTGCTGAGCCCGGCGGAAGTGCTGTCACTCACCGCAGAGGTGACCGCCGCGTTCGCGCAGTACGAGCCCGAACGTGATCGCCGCGACCGGGCCGAGTTCCGCTACGAGATGCTCAATCGCGGGCCGCTGTCGCAAGCAGCAGTGGGGCACCCGCGCATCCTGCAGGTGATCGAACCACTGCTGGCCGACGACTGCCACGTGATCGCCAACACCGCGTGGAACAACCCACCCGACTTCGGTGGTGGCCCCTGGCACTGCGACGCCGGCCCACACGTGCCGCGCCCTGCCGAGGTGGCGTGGGACGATCGAATTCCCTACCCGGTGTTCGCGATCGGCGCCCACCTGCTGCTGCGCGATTGCACCGCGTTCGACGGGCCCACCGCAGTGGTGCCGGGTAGCCACCGCTCCGGCCGCCTCGCCCCCGCCGAGCACGTGCACGACCCGCAGCTCACCTACGACGGCCGGCCACCTGCGCTGCTCGAGGGAGCCGCCGGCGATGTGGCGCTGTTCGTCTCCGATGCGTGGCATCGCGGCACTCCCGCCAACGGCGGCGCGGGCCGCCTGTTCCTGCAGGTGCACTACGCCCGCCGCGACATCGCCCAACGCCTCCGTACCACCGCCGAGGTGAACCAGTTGTCGCCCGCTGCCATCGACCGTGCGGTCACCCCTCGCCAACGCACGCTGGTGGGACTGCACGACCCCCTGTTCTACGACGGCTGACGCGGCGCGCTCGCCCTTGCGGCGTTCACCCGTGCAGTGCTGCCGACAGCACCTCGAGGAAGCGCGGCCAGCAGGCGGCGATCCATGCAGGATCGTCGTCGGCGAACGCAGCCCGTACCTGTGCGCGCACGGCGGCGGCCTGCGGCCCCGTGGGGTCGCCGTGGCCGTGCAGCCAGGCGTCGGCGCGCAACGACTGCAGCACCGTGATGCCGTCGACGGTGCCGTACTCGATGCAGATCGGGGTCACTTCGGCGTGGGGTGCCAGCTGGTCGGCGATGTTCAGCCAGTCGCCGGCCAGCGTGGCCGAGACGCTGTCGCCGGCCAGCATCGACTTGGCGTCGGGCCACAGGGCGGCTGCCCGGTCGAACATCGGCTCACCAGGCGCTGCGCTGGCGATCAGCTCGCCATGGCCCCACGGCCCGAGCCCGGTGTGCAGGTCGACGATGATCACCCGCTGTGCGTCGCCGAGGTTGTCGGCGCACCACTGCCGCAGCCAGCGGTGCGACCACACCGGCTCGGTGCCCCCGTAGAACACGCCTTTCGGGTGGGCGTACTGGCCGCCGCTGACCACTGCCTGCACCTTCGGGAAGCCCCATTCGGCAACGAGCGCGAGCAGTGCTTCCAGCGTGCGCTGCTGCTCGTCGGCGGTCCACTCGGCAGGCACCACGAGGTCGGCGATGCCGTCGTAGTCGGCGTTGGATGGGGCCGGCTGCGACCAGTCGACGAAGTTGCGGTTGAGGTCGACGTTGTCCTCGTTGACGCGTCGTACCCACGCCATGCCGTACGGGTTGAGCGCGTGGATGTTGACCAGCCGGACCTGGTGGGGGCGTTCGCCGGCGTGGTGGGTGAGCCACTGCGTCTGCAACGCCGAACCGCAATACCCCTCGACGCCGTGCGTGGCGGAGACCACCAACACGACGGTGGCGGCGTCGCGTGGGCCCAGCTCGGCGACGTCGATGCCCAGCGACTCGCCTTCGGGCCCGCGCAAGGGGTGCTCGAACGTGTGCACGGTTGCACCGGCGGCGTCGGCTGCCGCTCGGAACGCCGCGCGTGCGATCGGATAGGTGGCGCTCAGTGCTGGGTGGTCCGTCATCTCGTCATTCTCCCCGCTGCACGGGAACGAAGTCGAGCCACCGGCACCGGTCTCGGGAATCAGTGCTGGCGGAATGTGGTTGGAGGTCTCCGTGAATGAAGAGCAGCACCTTTCCGGTTCCACGGAGCCCACTGACGACCTACCGGTTGCCGACGGCGAGGTGCATGCGATCGTCTACTGGCGGCCGGGTTGCCCCTTCTGCGCCATGCTGCGCGCCGGCCTGCGCCTCAAGCGCGTGCCATTTCGTGAGGTGAACATCTGGCACGACCCCGAGGCCGCTGCGTTCGTGCGCTCGGTGGCGCGCGGCAACGAGACCGTGCCCACCGTGTCGGTCGGCTCGGTCTCGCTGGTCAATCCGTCGGCCGGCGAGGTCGCCGCGCTGGTGGCCGCAGCGCGCGGCTGAGCGGTCAGGCCCGCAGCAGGTCTTTGGCGATGGCGACGATCTGGATCTCGTCGGTGCCGGCGTAGATCTGCAGCACCTTCGCATCGCGAGCCAGTTGCTCCACGCGGAACTCGCTCATGTATCCGTTGCCGCCGTGCAGTTGCACTGCCTCCAACGCCACTTCGGTCGCAGCACGCGCGCTGTACAGCTTCATCGCCGATGCTTCGGCCAGGCTCATCATGCGCCCGGCGGCGCCCATCTCCATCGTGCGAAACACCAGGTTCTGCACGTTCATGCGGGCCACCTCCATGCGGGCCAGCTTCTCCTGGATCAGCTGGAACTCGCCGATCGGCTTGCCGAACTGCACGCGGTCCTTCGCATACTTCACGCTCAGTTGCAGGCACTCCTCGACGATGCCCAGGGCCATTGCGGCCACGCCGCTGCGCTCCTGTTGGAACGTGGCCTTGGCCCCGTCGCGGCCGCCGGCCGGCAGGTCTTCCGTCTCGCCGATGAGCCGGTCGCGGCCGACGCGCACGTCGTCGAGGAACAGCTGGCCGGTGGGCGAGCTGTGCATGCCCATCTTGCGCAGCGGCTTGCTCTGCACAAAGCCGGGCATGCCGCGCTCGAGCACGAACGACAGCACCTTGCGTTGCTCGGGTGCATTGCCCTCGTCGAGCTTGCAGATGAACACCGTGGTGTCGGCGTAGGGCCCGTTGGTGATGAACGTCTTGCTGCCGTTGAGGATGTAGTCGTCGCCATCGCGTCGAGCGGTGCTCTTCATCGAGCCGAACGCGTCGCTGCCCGAGCCGGGTTCGGTGATCGCCCAGGCGCCCACCTTGTCCATGGTGAGCAGATCGAGCGCCCACCGCTCCTTCTGCGCAGTGGTGCCCTTCGACATGATCGCGGACGAGGTGAGGCCCATGCTCACCCCCATCGCCGTCACCATGCCGGGGCATACTCGGCACAGCTCGATGATGGGGATCAGGCTCAGGCCACCGCCGTCGCCGCCGCGTGCCTCCTTGGCCGGCGGCGGCTCTTCGCCACGGGCAACGGCTGCAGCGACCGACTTCTCGCGCTCGATCTGCTTCTTGAACCGGTCGCGCGCCATGGCGTCCATGCCGAAGGTGGCGAACAGCTTGCGCAGGATGTCGTAGGGCGGGAGGTCGCCGTGTTCGAGCTCGTCCACGTGCGGGCGGATCTCCTCGTCGACGAAGCGCTTGACGGCTTCGCGGATCATCTGGTGCTCGTCGCTCCACTCGAACATGACATTCCTCGCTCCCGGTCGCCGGTTGTCGGCGCCGACGGCGATGGTACGGAACCGAGCGAGCCGAGGTCCAACCCGCTGGGGCGGTGCTCATGCACGCGTCGGGCCGAGATCGGTCCGGTCGAGATCGGCCCGGTCGCGCTGTGACAGGGTGAGGCGATGCAGCTCACTCCGCGCTATGGGGCCCAGCCGGTCATCACGCTCGACGGTCCTCCCGCGGCCATTGCCGGGCCCCTCATCCGTCAACGCCGGCGACTGGCCACCGCGCTCGCGTCGTTCACCGACGAGCAGTGGTCGCACCCCAGCCGGTGTGCCGGCTGGTCGAACCGCGACGTCATCGTGCACCTCGACAGCACCAACACCTTCTGGTCCATGTCCATCGCCGCCGGCGTGCACGGTGAGCCCACTCGCTTCCTCGCCACCTTCGACCCGGTGGCGTCGCCGGCGCAGCTGGTCGCCGGCAGCGGCTACGTCTCCACGGGTGAGGTGCTCGCCCGGTTCGTGGCGTCCACCGACGCGCTCGTCGGGCTGTGCTCGTCGCTCGACCACGCCGGCTGGTCGGCCGCCGCCGAGGCGCCGCCCGGGCACGTCTCGGTCAGTGCGGTCGCGCACCATGCCCTGTGGGACTCGTGGGTGCACGAGCGCGACGTTCTGGTGCCGTTGGGCCTCGCGCCCGAGCCGGAGGCCGATGAGGTGGCCGCCTGCCTTCGTTACGTCGCCGCGCTCGGCCCGGCCTTGGCCCTCAATCGTGGGGCGGCCGGTTCCGGCGTGCTCGCCATCGACGCCACCGGGCCAGATGTTGTCGTGGTGGTCGACATCGGCGAGCAAGTGGTGGTGCGCGCCGGAGCGGCCGGTGCGCCGACCGTCGAGCTTCGGTTGGCCGGCGATGCGGTCGAGCTGCTGGAAGCCCTCAGTGTGCGCCGACCACTCACCCAGCTGATCCCGGCGGACTCGGTGTGGATGCTCCGGGGCCTGTCCGACACGTTCGACGTGGCCCCCGACTGAGCGCGAACAGGGAGTTCTCCCAGTGACACGATTTTCACATCGTTCTATCGTCCAGCCATGCCAGCAGAACCCGACGCAGACGCCCTCCGGCTTCGCTCCGCGGCCCTCGCCGAACAGGCGGCCGACGTTCGTGAAGCGGTCACCAACACCCTTGCCGAACGTGAAGTGGCGCTCACCGTCAGCCGGCAGCGGGCCGAGCGGGCGATGGAGGCGCTCGAGCACCAACTCGATGGCGCTGGTGAGCTGATGATCCAGTCGATCGGCGCCGCGGAAGAATCCGCCGCCCGGGCCGATCACCTGGGCGAGCTCGTCGACAAGGCGCTTCTCGAGGGCAACGAGCAGCTGGCGCGGGACCTGTCGAACGAGTCGGCGCTGGCTCGCCAGCAGGCCACGTCGTACTCCGCGCAGGCGGACGCAGCAGAGCAGGACTTCGTTCGATTGAAGGACGAGATCGTCGAGCAGCGGGCGCGCACCACGGAGATCGACCTCGAGGCAGTGCAGTTGCATTCGCAGCAAGCGGAGAGCTTTCTCGCACTCGATGATCTCGACGCTCGTGCGGCGGTTTACGCCGAGGCCGCCGAGCGGCAGCAGCAGTTCGAGGCGATGAACGCGGAGCCGCTGCCGGACGACGACTCGGCCAACCGCATCCTGCTGGAGAGGTGGGAGGTGCAGGCACAGGCCGGCCAGCTGATGGAGGCTGCCGATGCGATGGTCGTCAACCCGGCGGCGCTGCTCGATGTCGCTCCGGGTCTCGACCTCGACCCCGCGGTCGTGCTGGCGGCACCCACGCCCGAGCCCTCGGTTGCGGAACCGGCGCCCGAGGTCGTCGACGAGCCGGGGCCGGCCGCGGCACAGGCGCCGGCGGGCGAGCACACCCTCGGCGAGGCATTCGGCACGCAGGCCCAGTCCGACGACGTCGACTTCTACGACAAGTGGTTCGCCGACGATCCCGAGCCGGCGCCAGAGCCCGCTGTCGTGCCAGAGCCCATTGTCGTGCCAGAGCCCATTGTCGTGCCCGAGCCCACCGTCTTGGAGGTGGTGGCCGAGAAGGTCGACGATGCGTTGCGCAGCCTGCTGCCCGGGCCGGTCGAGGAAGAGGTGCTGCTGTTCGACGGCGTGCGCGACGCCATGGAGCAGGCCGGTGTGCCCTTCTCGTCCGAGCCGGATCCGCCCGCAGTGGAACCCGACGACGGCACCGAGTGGTTCAGCATCGACGAGTAGCCGGCGACCGCGGCGCCGCACACCCGAACGATGGTGTGTGAGCGCCTCTGTGTCACGGCACAGACCGAACCTCACTCTGTGCTGTGACACAGACCGGCAACGCTGAGCTCGTCGCCGACCTGCACAACGCAAGCGAGCGGCCCTCGCGGACCGCTCGACTCAGCGCGCTCGAAGGGACTCGAACCCCCAACCTTCTGATCCGTAGTCAGATGCTCTATCCATTGAGCTACGAGCGCCTTTGCAGGTCAGTGAGTGTAACCCCTCGCCGCCTGATGCAACACCCGCAATTTCGCGAGCCGCCCCGCCCTCGGAGTCGGTCCTCAGCCGGCGTTGCGGCCTGCCGATTCCGTGAGCACGAATGCAACGAGGTCGTCGCGCGACATCGCGGCGCCGCGTGCGATCATCGGCTCGCGCCGTGGTGCACTCGCAACCAGGTCGACCACTCGCCGGCGGAAGCCGAGACTGGCCTCGATACCGAATCCTTGTGGCATCTCCGCGTCGAGGAAGCCGAGCACCACTGCGGCATCGTCGAGGTGGGCGTCGAGGGCGAGTGCGAGTGCCGACGACTCGAGCGTCTGGTACACCTTCTGCCAGAAGCGCATCTGGAGCAGGCTGTCGAGCGCCTCCATCGATCGTGCCAGGGCCACACCTTCGCCCAGTCCGCACGACGCCATGGCGACGCCGCGTAGCGCTTGACCGATGGCCCTCGGCGCGCCGATGCGGCGTGCGCGATCGAGCGAGTGGAGGTAGTGGGGCATCGCTCCGGCGAAGTCGGGCGGGTCGGACGACAAGCACAGCTGGCCGCTGAGGTAGTCGACCCACAGGTCCAGGTTCGGGCTCTGCACTCGGCGTGCAGTCTGGCGAACTCGTTCCGACCACGAATCGACGAGCTCCATGTGGCTCCACAGGCAGACGTCGACCACGCAGATCGTCGACCACCACTCCCGGTCGGGGTCTTCCAGGTTGTCGACGGCAGCGCAGAGGCCGCGGAACGCCCACTCGCTGTCGTCAGAGCCTGCAGCAGTGACGTCGTTGGCGCCGGCAAGGGCGATCCAACACGCGAGTGTGTCGGCGTGATCAGCGGCAACGGCCAGCTCGATGCCCCGCCGGGCGAGCTGATGCGCGCCGTGCGAGTCGCCCAGCATGTCGCCACGCCAGCACGCGGCCAGGCCGAGCAGGCGGGTCGCGAGCGGGTGGCCTTCGGGCAGCGCTGCCAACGTGCGACCGACCCAGTCGCTGTGCTCCGCCCTCACATCGTGCACGGTGCAGTGAAAGAAGCACGATGTACAGAGGTCGATGGCGTCGTCGATCTGCTCGCTGGCCAACGCCCAGGTGTGTGCACTGCGCAGGTTGGCCCACTCGACGTCGAAGGTCTCGTACCCCTCTTGTTCACGCGCCGTGCGGGCGAGGCCGTCGGCCGTCGCAGCCACCCGTGCGTACCACTCGAGATGACGGTCGCGGGCCGTGGCCAGGGAGCCACGCTGGTCGAGCCGATCCTCGCCGTACTGGCGCAGCGTCTCGAGCAGCCGATAGCGCGTGCTGGCCCCGGCGCGTTGGGCGGTCAGCATCGACTTGTCGACCAGCCCTGCCAGCAGATCGATGACATCGAAGGGCTCGATGCCCTCGCCCGAGCAGATGTGTTCGGCCGCGGGCAGGTCGAAGTCGCCGGCAAACACCGACGCGCGGTCGAACACCAGCTGTTCGTCGAGTGACAACAACTGGTACGACCACGTGACCGTTGCCTGCAACGTCTGGTGACGCTCGCGTCCGCCGCGCGTGCCGCCGCGCAGGAGCCGGAACCTGTCGCCGAGCCGATCGAGCAGCTCGGTCAACGACAACGACGTCGCCCGCGCCGCAGCCAACTGGATCGCCAGCGGTATGCCGTCGAGCCGGCGGCAGATCTCGAGCACCAGCGCCCGGTCGGCGGAGCCCAACGAGATCGAGCGGTCGGCGGCGGTGATCTGCTCGATGAACAGGTCGGCCGCATGCTCGTCATCGAGCGAGGCGACTCGGTGCACTTGCTCACCGGCGATGCCGATCGGTTCGCGCGACGTCGCGATGATGCGTACCTCGGCACACTCGGCGATGAGCGCGGCGACGACGCTGGCCACTTCGTCGATGAGGTGCTCGCAGTTGTCGACGACCAACCGCAGCGATCGCCCTCGCAACCAATCGATCATCGACTCGTGGGCGGTCAGCTCCGGTTGTGGAGGAATCGAGAGGGTGTTGCAGATGACGGCGACCACCGCCTCTGGTTCGGAGAGCTGACCGAGCTCGACCAGCCAGGCACCGTCGTCGTGCTCGTCGACGAGCCGGCGTGCCAGCTCCACGGCCAGCCGTGTCTTGCCGACGCCGCCGGTGCCGGTGAGCGTGAGCAACGGCGAGGTGCGGGCTGCGTCGAGCAGCGAGCCGAACGTCTCCGCCGCGCCGACCATCGAGCCGGCGAACCGTGGCAGGTTCGATCGACTCGTCGGCATCGCCCGCAGCGGAGGGAACTCCGCAGCGAGCGCCGGGTGCAGCACTTGGAACAGCGCGATGATGCCGAGGTCGCGCAGCCGATGCTCTCCGAGGCCGCGCAACGTCACTTCCGCAGGCAGGGTGGGGGTGAGTCGGCGCACGTCGTCGGAGAGGATCAGTTGACCTCCGTGCGCAGCCGCAGCCACGCGAGCCGCGTGGTGCACGGCCAGGCCGATCAACCCGCCATCCTGCTCGGTGACCTCGCCCACGTGCAGCCCGATGCGGGCCTTGATCTCGCACCCCTGCGGCCATCCAGCAATCTGCAGTCCTCGTTGCATCTGCACTGCTGCCGCGACGGCGTCGAGTGGCGAGTCGAAGGACACGAAGAACGAGTCGCCCTCGGTGCCGTGCTCGACACCACGATGGGCGGAGATGGCATCGCGCATGATGAGGCGATAGCGACCGAGCAGGTCGCCGTACCGGTCGCCGACCCGCTGCAGCAGTGCCGTGGAACCTTCCACATCACTGAACAGCAGCGTCCGGATCGATGAGCCCACCGCCGGAGCATATGCATCGTGGCCGGTCACGTGAGCTGACCTCCGGCGATGGAGCCGTCGAGCAGTTCCACCACGCGCTGAAGCCGGGGGCGGCCATCCCCGCCCCCGGCTTCAGATCTGTGTGATGGCCACCCCTCGGGCGACCGTGCTGCCACCGGCCGATCAGCGACCGCTGCGGCGGCTGGCGTGCCCCTCGGTGTCGTCGTCCTCGGCGCCGGCCTCGCCGATGCGGGCGATCTTGCGGCCCGCGTGGCCCTCGGTGTCGGCTTCCGTGCCGGCCTCGCCGACGCGAGACGCCTTGGTGCGGAGGTGACCCTCGGTGTCGGCCTCCGTGCCGGCCTCGCCGATGCGGTAGCCCTTGCGGCCATGGCCCTCGGTGTCGGCTTCGGTCTCGGTGGTGTTCTCTTCGTTGGTGCTGCTCATGGTGTCGTCCTCCTGGTTGGTACCGCTGTCGTGCGGTGTTGTTGTCGGTACCCGCATGTTGCGCCTCGCACGAGCTGAGTTCTGTGCGCTGGCCGACACAGCGACGGTGCCCGGCACTACAGTTCGGGCGCCCACGAGCGGGCAAGATCCGATCACGAGTCGTGGAGACGGATGGGGGCGGTGGGCGTGAGCGACGACAAGGCGGGCGGCTTTCGAGGAGCGTGGCGCCACCGCCGTTGGCGATGGTTGCTGGGCAGCTACGCGGTCTCGATGACCGGCGACTTCCTCTACGCCGTGGCGCTGGTGGTGCTGCTCATCGACGACACGGGGTCGGCGGGTTGGGTGGCGGCGGCGGCCGTGCTGCGCATCCTCGCGTACGTGGTGCTCAGCCCGTTCGGCGGTGTGGTGGCCGATCGCTACGACCGACGGCGGCTGATGATGACGCTCGACATCGGGCGCTTCGTCGTGATGCTCGCCGTGGCCATCGTCATCTGGGCGGGTGGCCACGTCGCAGTGGTGATCGTGCTGACGGTGATGAACTCCGTGCTCACCGTGCCGTATCGCGCAGCTGCGGTGGCTGCCACACCGCACGTGGTGGCGGAAGACGACCTGGCCGCGGCCAACGCGGCCGAGAGCGTGATCGCGCAGTTCGCCTTCTTCGTGGGGCCGGCCCTCGGTGCGCTGGTGGTCGCCGCCACCGACCCCGGGTTCGCGTTCCTGGTCAACGCGCTCACGTTCCTGCTGTCGGCCGGGCTGCTGGTGCGCGCCGGCGCGTTGGGCGGCGGCCGAGCCAACACTGCGGCGGGCGCGGCCGACGAGGCCGGCTTCGAGGAGGAGATCAGCGAAGAGGCATCGTCGATGTGGGCCGACGTGGTCGACGGTGGCCGAGAAGTGCGGCGCAGCCCCGGCCTGCTGGCGCTGATGGTGCTCACCTCGGCGCTGCTGTTCCAGGTGGGCGCAGAGAACGTGCTGCACGTGCTCATCGCCAAGGACGTGCTCGGGAAGGGCGCCGACTGGGTGGGCGTGATGGCTGCCGCGATGGGCGTCGGCGGGCTGCTGATCGCTCCGTTCGCTGCTCGGCTGGGCGCATCGCGCTTCGCCGGGCTGCTGGTCGCCACGGCCGGGGTGCTCATCGGTGCGCCGTTCGCCTTGCTCAGCGTGGTGCACTCCGCGGGCCCGACGTTGCTGCTGCTCGGCGTGCAGGGCGTCGGCGGCATGATCTTCGAGGTCACGTTCATCACCCTGCTGCAACGGTGGGCCCGGGAAGATGCCATTGCTCGCGTCTTCGGCTTGAACGACTCGCTCACGGCGGTCACCGAGATCGCCGGTGCCGTGCTCGCCCCCATCCTCGTGGTCGCGGCCGGGCTCGATGTCGCGCTGGCTGTCGTGGGCCTCGTGCTGGTCATCGGCGCCGCGGCGGTGGCCCCCGTGCTGCACCGTGAAGCGATGCTCTTCGAACAGCGCCGCCGCGGGTTGCTGCCGATCATCGAGCAACTGCGCGAGCTCGGGATCTTCGAGGATGCATCGTCTTCTGCGCTCGAGCGCATCGCCAGGTCGTTGCACGATGCCACCTTCGCAGCGGGTACGCACGTGTTCGCCGAAGGCGATGCGGCCGACAACCTCTACGTGGTGCGCTCGGGCGAGTTCGTTGCCGAATCGGCCGCGGCCGGCGTGCTGAGCACGATGCGAGTGGGCGAGTGGTTCGGCGAGATCGGCGTCATCCGTCGTATGCCGCGCACGGCCGCCGTGCGTGCGACGACCGACGCGACCGCCTGGGTGATCGATGGCCAGACGTTCCGCGGTGCCCTTGCCGGCCCGTTGCAGGGCCAGGGCCTGCTGCACGGCACGATGTCGACCCGACTGGCGCGTACGCACCCCGATCTGGTGAACAGCTGACGCTCACGCGTCAGTCGAGCGCCGACCCGTTCTCTGCCAGCGCAGCAAGGATGGTGCGCGCCTGCCACGGTGCGATGCCGGGATGAGCCCCCAAGATCCGCGCCAGGTGGCCGGCGATCACCGGCGCGGCGAAGCTGTTGCCGCTGGCGTTGATGGTGCCACCACCGCTCCACGGCACGTCCACGTCGATGCCCGCCGCACCCCACTCTGCTGGTCCGTTCGGGTTGTACCACAGCCGCTCGCGGTCGGTGCCGGGCGCGCACGCCACCGAGAACACACCGGCGAACTCGCTGGGAATGCTGCGCTTGGGTTCGTTGTTCATCGCCGACACCAGCATCACCCGCTTGAACGCGGCATGGTCGAGCAGCTCCCAGAACGTCTCGGCGAAGTCCTCGTTGCCGGTGGAGAGGCTGAGGTTCAGCACGTGCAGCCCGTTGTCGATGCACCACTCCAGCCCGTGCGCGAAGACGAACGCGCTGCCCTTCAGGTTCACCGAGAGCACCCGCACACTGACGATCTCCACCTCTGGGGCGAGGGCGCGGATCACGCCGGCACACGCGGTGCCGTGACCATAGAGGTCGTCGTGTGGCGCGTCGATGAAGCGGATGCCGTTCTCGGCGTCGGTGTCGCGCTCGACCGCGATGGCCCGGTCGACGCGCCCCACCAACGGATGTCCGTCCTCCACACCTGAGTCGAGCACGCCCACCTTCACGCCGCGACCGCTGCCATCGCCGTATGCCCACTCGCGTGTGATGCGGCCCGGCAGGTCGAGATGTGGCGCCGCGCCCAGCGATGTGCCGTGGAACGGCTCCGACCACGCGGGGAGGAAGTCGGTCATCGACGGCGCTTCGGTGTGGCCAGTGCGACGATCTCGGTGAGCAGCGCGCCCACTCGAGCCCGTGTGACCGGATCGGCCGCACGGAGCTCGCCGAGCGTGGCGGCGATGCGGCTGAGCTCGGCGTCGGCCTCTGGCAGGGTGGCCAGCGAGCGCCGCAGTGCGGTGCCCAGCTGTGCATCACCGGCCGATACCGCGTCGCCCATCGCCTGCAGCAGCAGCCGTGCCATGCGCCCGACCTCGTCGATGCCCGGCAGCAGCAGGCTGAGCTGGGCGGCGAACGACGATGCCAGCACCAGTGCATCGGCGCTGGCCAGCGTGCGGTCGAGCACTGAGAGCACGCCGGCCACATCGCCGCGCTGGTCGCGCACGGGCACGATGAGCAGCGAGGTGGGCAGGTAACCGGTGCGCTCGGCAACATCCTGGGCGAAGCGTGGGTCGTCGGCCGCGCTGTCGACGGCCAGCATCTGCCCGGTCATCGCCACGTAGCCGGCAAGCCCGCGGCTCACCGGCAGGTCCATGCCCACGACCTCGGCGGCGCCCTCGCCGGCCGCAGCCAAGTAGTGCAACGTCGTGTCGCGCAGCGCCGCCACCGACACGGCAGCGGCCCCGAACGCCAGCCGTGCCGTCGTACACAACGCCGATACCTGCTCGAGTGACGACGCCGGTGGCAGCACCGGCGGTAGGTGTGTGGCCACTTGTGCCAGCTGTTGGATGAGGTCGTCGCGTCGCATCAGGAGAGCCCTTCGTGTCGGCGCAGCGTGCGCGTGTGCTGGTGGTGCGTCAGTTGCTCGGCGGGCTCTTCGACGTGCGAACGGGCGTCAGCCGAGGGTGCTCTGCATCGCTCGCAACCGCTCGCAGGCGTTGAGCAGCAGCCGGTAGGTGATCTCCGGCTCTTCCTTCAGCAGCGGGCGCAAGGTGATGGAGGCGAGCGAGTAGGCGAGCACGTCGTTGGTGGCGGTCACCGAGGCGGTGCGTGGCTCACGGTCGATGACGGCGTACTCGCCGAAGTGCTGACCCGGGCCGAGCATGTTGACCACATGGCCGTTGACGTGCACTTCGGCGTTGCCGCTGACGATCATGTAGAAGCGGCCGGATCGATCGCCCTGAGTGACGATCTCGTCGCCCGCCACGAACGTGTGCCGGTGACACATGTTGGCGATCTGTTGCATGGTCTTCTTGGGGAGACCGGAGAAGAGCGCGACCCGACCCAACGCTTCGAGCAGCTCCGCGGTGCCGGTGTTGTTGTTGCTGCGTCGGCTGATGGCCATCGTTGGTATCCCCTTCCGGTCGAGCGCCCGTGAGCCCGTCGCTCAGTTCTACTACACCATGAGCGGGCCACTTTCTGTGTCGTCGTCGGCACACAACTCGCGCACGGCGCCGACCGGTGGGAACACCCCATCGCCGGCAGCGCATCTACAGTGACGCGATGGTGAACGACATGCTCGGCGGGCTGAGTGATGAGGAGCGCCGGCTGGTGGTCGCCCGGATGACGCGCCGGTCGTTCAGGAAGGGCGACACGTTGTTCTTCGAAGGCGACCTGGGCGACAGCTTCCACATCGTGCAGAAGGGCCGCGTTGCGGTGCGCACGTCCACTCCCGACGGCGACGTGGCCACGCTGGCGGTGCTCGGTGCCGGCGACTGCTTCGGCGAGCAGGCGCTGCTCACGGCCGAGTCGCGACGCACCGCGAGCGTGGTGGCGTTGGAGGCGGTGGAGACCCGCATGCTGCACCGGCGCGACTTCGACGAGATTCGACAACGACACGCAACGGTCGAGCGGTTCCTCGTCGACATCCTGGCGGCCCAGGTGCGCCGGCTCAGCAGCCAGGTGCTCGATGCTCTCTACGTGTCGGCCGACCGGCGTGTCGTGCGCCGCGTGGCCGATCTCGCCCGGGTGTACGACGACCACGCTGGGCCGATCGTCATCCCTGTGCGCCAGGAAGATCTTGCGTCGATGGCGGGCACCACACGCCCCACGGCGAATCGAGTGCTCAAGCAGCTCGAGGACGACGGCATCGTGTCGCTCAGCCGCGGGCGCACGTTGGTGCTGGATCGCGCTCGACTCGACAAGCGAGCCGGCTGAGCTACAGCTTCCAGGGGCCCCAGCCGCCGGCCTTCAGGTACATCGCGTAGGCCACGTAGGAGTTGATGAGCGGGTCGTACAGCTGCTCGGCCGACGTGACGCCCATCTGCGCCAGCCATGTCTTGTGCACGTTGTAGTAGAGCTGGAACAGGCCGAAGCAGCAGTAGTTGCGCACGCCGGGAATGAGGTTGCTCTCGCGCGTGGCGATGCGCACGGCTTCGTTCTCGAGGTCGTCGGGCCACACCTGGCGGATGATGGCCTCCACCTCGGCGCGGGTGTAGCTGGCCTTCGGCGCCGCCGCCGCAGGGGTGCTGGTGGCCGAGGGCTTCACTGTCGTGGCAGTGGTCGCGGCAGTGGCCTTGGCCGTTGTGGGCGGGGCCGCAGTGGTGGCGGGGGCGGCGGTGGTGGGTGCCGAGGCGCCGGCCGGCAGGCACACGGTGCGGCCCGGGTACAGCGCCGTGCCGGTGGTGGCGTTGTTGGCTGCCAGCACCTCGTTGAGCGACACGCTGACCTTCTTGGCGATGAGGATCCAGTAGTCGCCGGCGACGACCTCGTACTTCTTGGCACACACCGGTGCGGTGGCAGCAGGCGCAGCGGCTTCGAGCGCGTTGGGCGCGGCGACCGGGGGTGCGGAGCTGATGGTGTTCGACACGGTCGCCTCGGCGGCGGGCGTCGCCGCCACGGTGGCCGACGGTTGGGCGCCGTCTGCGGCGGTGGCTGCCGGCTGAGCGGCCACTTGCTGTGTCGCGGCCTGCTGGGTGGCCGACGCCTCGTCGGCCGGTGCCTGGCCGAGAGTGGCCTCGATGACGGCAGCATCGGTGGCTGTGTCGGTGGCTGCTGCTGTGGCGCCACCGGTGGCGACCGTGCTGCTCTGCGGCTGCAACGCGCTGCGCTCGTCGCCGCTGCGCAGGGTCATGGCCACGGGCACGCACAGTGCCACCGCGATGGCCAGCACACCCATGCGCCGCAGCAGTGGATCGACGTGGCCGGTTGCCTGGCGCACGCCCTCGGTCACGCTGCTGATGACCGGCACCTGCTGAGTGTCGGTGTGCTGCCGGCTGCCGACCTGGGGGGCGGTTGGGCGCGGCCGGCGAGTAGGGGCCATGGGCGCCGGGCCGGCAGGCTTGCGGCGTGCCGCGAGCCGCTCGAGTGGACGGGTGGGCTCGTCGCGCCAGAAACCGTACTGATCGTTGTCGTCGTCGAACACCGTCACCCCTTCGAGGGACCCGCCGTGGGCCTCTAGGCCGTCAAGATGACAATCTGTCTACTCCCGTCGTCATGAAAACGCAACAGTGTGTCAAATGTGTGACGGATGGTGGTGGATCCCTCACAGACGCGATGAGTGACAGGAACAGCAACGGCCCGGCAGCTGGATGCCGCCGGGCCGTTGGTTTCAGCGGAGAGGGTGGGATTTGAACCCACGGACCGCCGTGAGGCGGTCCCCGCATTAGCAGTGCGGTCCCTTCGACCTGACTCGGGCACCTCTCCAGACGTGCGACAGACTATCGCGCTCGCCCCGCTGCTCCCACCGGTCAGGCATCACCCTCGGGGCCGAGGTCGCCGGCCCACGGCGGCGCACAGCTGTACGGCGGGGTCCAGGGACCACGCGCGCAGAACACCCACAGGTCGCTCGCCGCGTCGGCGCAGTTCGACATGCTGGCCTTCACGCTGTCGACGTTCCATCCTCGGCGACCCAGCTGCCCGTTGGGCTCGAACATGCCCGACAACGCATTCAGCTGGAACGTGCAGTGGCTGTCGTCGCGCGTCACGGCGTTCTGGTTCACGGCGCGGTGATCGCACCCACCCTCGCGTGATGCGATGTAGATGAAGTAGTGCTGCGTGGCAACGTCGGCGCCGTCCTTGGCGAACTCGCGAGCGATGATGTCGGCGTTCTCCCTGGTGCAGAAGCGGTGGTTGCCGAACACGGGAATGCCATTGGAGACGCGGAAGTTGGGCTCGGCCTGGATGGATGCCGGCCACCAGTCGTCGCCGTTTGAGACGGGGTTGCTCTGCGCAGTGCTGAAGCCGCTCCAGATGCCGAGCGCGGCGAGCGTTTGCGTATCGGCCACACCGTCGGCGACCAACGGTGGATTGCTCAGCTGGTAGCTCTTCACGGCGGCCTGCGTGCTCTTGCCGAAGCTGCCGTCCACTGTGCCGGTGAACACCCCTTTGGTCTGCAGCACCTGCTGCAGACATTCGGTCGACGGGCCCCGATCACCAGAGGCGACTGGCGCATCTGCGAGGCACGCCGGTGGCGGCGCCTGGTCGACCCCGGAGTAGATGCCCATCGCGGCGAGCGTTCGTTCGCCGGAGTTGCCGTTGACGGTGAGCGGCGGGTTGGCCTGCTGGAACTCGACGACGGCCTGGAACGTGGCCTGGTCGTAGATGCCGTTGACGAGCCCGTGGTAGAGGCCTGTCCACATGAGCGTCCACTGCACGCAGTACACGCTGCTG
Source organism: Acidimicrobiaceae bacterium (assembly GCA_016722025.1). GTDB lineage: Bacteria > Actinomycetota > Acidimicrobiia > Acidimicrobiales > Ilumatobacteraceae > UBA668. The sequence goes on along the minus strand of JADKGZ010000003.1, from coordinate 78,757 downwards.
CCGACGCTGCCCACGATGAGCTCGGCGTCGGCGAAACACGCGCCCATCTCGGGAATTTCGGCCGCAACCGGCGAGGCGGGGATCTGCGGGCCGAGCACCAGGGCGCACGCCATTGCACTCGCCCGAACGAAGCCACGCATGCCCCCATTCTGGCAGCGACATGCGGAATCTTGCCGCCAGCCGTTGCTGACCATGCCCAGTGTGAGCGTGGAACAGGGTTTTCTCCCCGTCTGGCGTCACCTCGCCAGGCACCCAGCGTCTGACTGGTGTTCGGCGGACACGAGGGATCGACGATGACCACAATCAAGGTCTCCTGGGCACCGGCACCGCGCACGGGGCAGCCGAGCTCGGTGCCGGCAGCCGGTGTGCAGCCAGGGCTGATACCGACGGTGGATCGAGTGGTGGCCGCTTGGGACGACGCACCACCTGCGCGCCGTCGCCTGCTGAGAGCCGCCTGCGTCATCGCTGCGCTGTTGGGGGCAACGGTGCAGGCGCCGGCCACGGTGTGCTGGAGCATCGCCTTCGTCGGCGTGTTGTTGGCCGTGGCGGCCATGGTCGACGTGCACGAGTGCAAGCTGCCCAACTGGTTGTTGGCGGTGGCCTTCGTCGTGGTGCTGGGTGGCGCCGCTGCCACCTCCGACGCTTCGGTGGTCGCCGCCGCAGTGGTCGGCAGCGCGCTGGCAGGTGGCCCGATGCTGTTCGTGCGCCTGGCGCGCGGCGTGGGCATGGGCGACGTGAAGATGGCGGGGGTCGTCGGCGCCAGCGTCGGGCCGATCGCCCTGGTCGCGGCGCCGGTGGCCGTTGCGGTCGCAGCACTCGTCGCCGGCACCTACGGCCTGGTCGCCGGCCGCCGCCGGCTGCCACTCGGGCCTGCGCTGTGGCTCGGTTGGGCGGTCTCGCTGGCCGCTGCGGCGACCGGATGGCCGAGGTGAGCCGCACCACCGGTCGGGTGCACAGCCGGCTGCGCACGCAGTGGTTGGCGTTGGGCGCGGCGCTGGTGGTGCTGGCCGGTGTGCTGGTGGCCTGGGCGCTGTCGCAGGCCGCCGACCGGGTGCAGGTGGTGCAGGTCGCACGCGGTGTCGAAGCCGGCGACGTCATCGCCGCCGCCGACCTCACCGTCGCCGGGGTCGCGTACGACGCAGCCGTGGAAGGTTTAGTGCCCTCCGGGTCACTCGACGCGCTCGTCGGCCGCGTGGCCAGCATCGATCTGCAGACCGGTGCGCTGATGCAGGTGGGCATGTGGCGCGATGCCCCGCAGCTCCTCCCCGGCGAGGAGACCGTCGGCGCTCTCTTGCACGTCGGCCGGTTCCCCGTTGGCCTCGCTCGCGGCGACGTCGCGATCGCGGCGTCCATCGATGCGACCGCCGACGGCGCTGTCGGCTTCACGGTGGAGGTGCGCGTGATCGATGCGGAGGCCGGTGCCGATGGCGAGCTGTCGGTCACCATCGCGGTGCCCGCAGCTCAGTCGATCGCAGTCGCTCGTCTCTCGGCAACCGACCAGTTGGTGCTCGTCGGTCGATCGACGGCGGCGAGCGGGTGATCATCGCCGTCGGCTCATGGCGCGGCACCGGAGCCACGACCGCCGCACTGCTCGCCGGCGCGTGCCTCGCGGTCGCCGACGAAGCGGGTGCCTGGTTGGTGGAGGCCGACCCGGCGGGTGGTGTGCTGGCCGGCCGCATGCACATCGCGGCGCAGTCGGTGGGCGGGCTGGAGCGTGTCGCCTTTCCCACCGAGCGGGTCTCGACCCTCGAGGCGTTCGAGGCGCTGGCTCACGTGGCCGGCAACCTGCGCGTCGTCGCCGCGCCCGCCGATCCCTTCCGTGCTCATGCCTGCCACCAGCCGCGCATGCCCTGGGCGGCCTCGTTGCGCGATCTGCCGGGTTCGGTGGTCGTCGATGTCGGCACGCTGCGAGCGGGCTCACCGGTGTGGCCCGTGCTGGCCCAAGCCGATGCCGTGGTGCTGGTCGCATCCCCCGAGGTCAGCGCTGCAGTGTCGGCCGCCGAGTGGGTGCAGGCCGCCGGCCGGGTGTCGCCTGCCGATCCTGGCCTCATCGAGGCGCGAGCACGCATCCTCTTCGTGGCCTCGCCGGGCGGGCTTGCCTTCCCGCGGGCGACGTTGCAGGCCGAGTTGCGTGAACAGTTCGCCGGGTGGCTGCCGTGGGAGACAGCGGCGGTCGATCTGGTGCATCGTGGCGCCACGGCCAGCGACCGGCGGTTGCGTCGCAGCGCGCTGATGGCGGCCGTCAACCAGATGGTGCTCAACGTCACCCTCGATCAAGGTGCCCCGCGATGACCGACGAGGAACTGGACGTGGTCGTTGCCGACCTCCGCCGGCAGTGGGGCGACAGGCTGCCGGTGCCCGGTCGCGACGAAACCCCGGGCGAACGCGACCTGCGCGAGGAGATGACCCGCGACGTGCTCGAGCGAGTGGTGCTGCCCGAGTTGGAGCACCAACGGGTGACGAGTCGCCAGGCGCCGCTCACCGGCGACGAGCACATTGCAGTGGTCGGTCTCGTCGTCTCGGAGATCTTCGGCCTGCCCCGCTTGCTCACCGTGCTGCGCGATCCGCAGGTCACCGATGTGCTCGTCTTCGGCGCGGACCACGTTCGGGTGGAACGAAGCGACGGCTCCACGCAACTGCTGCCGCCGTTGGTACGTCGCGATCGCGACCTCGAGCGGATCATCTACGACACGGCCACCTCGCGGCGGCGGCCGTTCAACCGCGAGAACCCGTTCGTCGATCTGGAGCTGGAGCCCGGCGTGCGGTTCCATGGCGAGGGCTTCGATGTCGTGCAGCGTCCGTTGGTCACCATTCGTCGCGCTGCCGTGTTCGGCATGTCGCTGACCGATCTCGCGACTCGAGGCATGCTCCACCACGGTGCCGTCGCCCTGTTGCAGGCCGCGATTGCTGCCGACATGAACGTCGTGGTCTGCGGTCGCATGGGCTCGGGCAAGACCACCCTGCTGCGGGCGCTGGTGGCGGAAGTGGGCGAGCACGACGTGGTCGTGACGGTGGAGACCGACTTCGAGCTGAACATCGCCAACCTGGGTCGCCACCGCTACGTGCACGCCTACCAGTCGCGCGTGCCCAGCACCAGCGATGGGGCCGGCATCTCCTGCCACGACATGATGGTGCCGGCCGTGCGCACCCGCGCCGACTGGATCGTGGTGGGCGAGGTGCGCGGCGCCGAGGGCGGCGCGCTCGTGCAGGCGATGTCGATCGGCCAGGGTGCGATGGCGACCGTGCACGGCGGCTCGGCCAAGGACGGTGTGGAGCGCCTCGCCGAGCTGATCGCCTACCACAACGGTGTGGAGCTGCGGATGGCCCGCTGGCAGGTGTACCGCAGCGTCGATGTGGTGGTGCACGTCACCGGCAACAACCAATCGGGTCGTTTCGTCACCGAGATCGTCTCGCCGTCGGTGGAGGAGGACGGCGCCCGCTTCATCATGCACCGTCTGTTCAGCCAGCGGCCCGACGATGCGGATCGGGTGGCGCGCCCGGCCTCGGAACCTCAGCGCCCGATGCTCGACCGGCTCGTTGCGGCGACCCCCGACTTCTCCACTCACTGGTGGGTCGGTGCCGGCGAACCGCACCGGGTGCCGGTCTCCGCCTCGGCACTGCAGCGGAAGCCGCACTGATCGTGCTGGTGGCGTCACTTCCGCCCGGTGTGGTCGCGCTCGCGGTCGGCCTGTTGCTCGGGTCGGCGTTGCTCGCCGTCGTTCGCTCCGCGGCCCCACCGCGCCGGGTGGTCGCCGCGGCGTCCACTCCGTCGGTGTTCGAGGGTGTCGGAGGCAACCGTCTGGCGGTGGGTGCTGCCGCCGGCGTACTCGTGCTGCTGGCGACTCGCTGGGTCCTGTTGGCGGTGCTGGTCGGGCTGTTGGTGACGTTCTGGGGTCGGTTGCTGCACGACAGTCGCGCCGACGACGAACGCCGCCGCATCGAGGGCATCGCCAAGTGGCTGGAGGATCTTCGCGACACGCTGCGCGGCTCGGCCGTCGGTGCCGAGGAAGCGCTGGAGCAGGTGGCGCTGCGGCCGCCCGACGCCATTGCGCTGCCGTTGCGCACCTTCGCCCGCCGTCGTCGACAAGGCTTTCGCACCGAGGACGCGCTCGCCGACCTGGCAGAAGACCTGGCCCATCCCACCGCCGATGCGGCCATCGCTGCGATTCGCCTGGTCATCGGCGGCTCGACCAGCGCCGGCCGCCTCTACGGAACGGTCAGCGCACTCTCGGCCGCCGCTCGTGCCGAGGTCACCGCGCGCGAGCGCATCGACCGCACTCGCGCGGTGTACCAGTCGAGCATGAAGCGGCTCGTCATCATCGGTGGCGTGCTGGTGGCCTACCTGAAGTTCGCCGGTGGGGATCTGCTGCAGCCGTACGACACTGTCGTCGGGCAGATCGTGCTGCTCGTACCGCTCACCATGTGGCTCGGCTGCGTGCTCTGGTTGCGGTCGCTGTGCCGCTACGAGCTGCCGCCGCGCTCTCGCGTCGTCGGTTCGATCGGGGCAACGCGATGAACCCGCTGCAGGTGGGCGCGCTCGCGGGGCTGCTGTTCGCCGGGGGTGTGGGGTGTTGCGCACGGTCGCTGCGGCGCGCACCCGTGTCGCTTGCCGCTGCCCGCCATCGCCTGTACGGCAGCGCAGGTGCAGCGCAGGGCGGCTCGCCACGAACTGTCGGTTGGGCCGACACGGCTGCCGTCGGGGCGCCCGGCCGGTGGGTGGTGCAGCACTTCGGTGTCGGTCTGCAGGTCGTCGGCCTCACCTCGGCAGACGTGATCACCCGTGTGCTCACCTCGGCAGGCATCGTGCTGTTCGCTGTCGTCTGCGCGGTGTCGGCACTGATGGCACTCGGGCTTCTGCCGCTCTCCGTGCTGTGGCCACTGGTGGCGGTGGCGCTCGCCGTCATCGCCGGCTGGCTCACCGTCAACGACATCTCGAGCAAGATCGACCGTCGCCGTCGCGAGCTGCGCCAGGCGGCCAACGACTTCGTGCAGTTGGTTGCGGTCGGCCTCACCACCGACCAAAGCGTGGAAGAGGCGGTTCGCTTCGCCTTGGCGGTGGGTGCCGGAGGGGCCTTCGATGCGCTGCGCGCCGAACTGGACACTGCACCGCAACGCGGCGTGGCGGTGTGGGAAGCACTCGACGACTTCGGCCGGCGGTACGGCGTGCGCGAGCTCAGCGAGTTCGCGGCCTCGATCGAACGGCAAGGCCTGCAGGGTGTGTCCATCAGCGACACGGTCGCGTCGCTGGCGGCCTCGATGCGCGCCAAAGCACTCGACGAACTGGAGCGCGACGCCGACAAGGCCAACGCGAACCTGTCCGGCCCCACCATCGGCTTCGTGGTCACCACGATCGTGTTCTTGGCCTATCCCTTGGCGCAGCGCATCAGCGACGCGTTCGGCGGCTAGCGAAGACAGGGCACCCCTGTTGCGGTGCAACGACGACTTGAAGGGAATCGGCGGATGTATGAACAACTGCTTCCATTGGCGGTGTGGGTCCAGGTGGCCTATGGCGAGGTGCGGTCGCGTGCGCAGCTCGCGTGGACGGATCGCCGTGAGGAGGATGGCGTCGACGAGGCCGTCACGAAGATGATCTGGTTGGCCGTTGGCATCGTGGTCGCCATCGCCGCGACGGCGTTCTTCACGGCGAAGTTCAACCAGGCGAAGGACAACGTTCCCGACCCGGTCGCGCCCTGAGCCGTGCGCACGAATCGTCTGCCCTCCAGCGATCCGCCGCGCGGTCTGCGACCGCGCCGCGACTGCGGGGCGGTCGACGTGTCGATCCAGATGCTCTTCGGGTTCATGGCGGTGCTGCTGGTCATGCTTGTGGTGTTCGAAGCCGCCACCTACTGGCATGCCCGCAACGTGTTCGACGAAGCTGCGGCCGAAGGAGCGCGTGTGGCTGCTGCCTTCGACGGCGACTGCGCCCAGGGCATCGCTGCTGCTGCGGCCGTGGTGCAGCGAACGGCAGGTTCCTGGGCCGAGGGCGTGGGCGTCACCTGCACCGAGGCAGCGCTGGTCACCGTCACCGTCAGCGGCCGCACGCCGGGCGTGCTGGGCAATGCGCTCGGGTTCCGCGCACACGTCACCGAGACCGCCCCGAAGGAGCGCTGACATGACCCGCGTCCGTCGCTCGGCTCCCGCCGCATGGCATGCCGACGACGGCATCGCGACCCCTGTGGAGATGATGTACCTCCTCGTCTTCTGCATCGCGGCGGTGCTGTTCCTGGGGTTCGTCGGCCGCTTGCATGCTGCAGGTGTGCAGGTCACCAACACGGCTCAGTCCGCGGCGCGGGCTGCGTCGCAGGCGCCAGACCCGGCCGCTGCCATGCTTGCTGCCGAGCAGGTCGTGCTGGCTTCGACGCTGGCCGCTCGCTGCCTGGGTGGCGTGGGGGTCACCGTGTCGTGGGTCCCGTCGCTTGCTGGTGTCTGGCAGGGAGGCGCGGTGACGGTGCAGGTGTCGTGCACCGTGCGCAACCAATCGTTGGCCGGTGTGTGGGCGCCCGGTGCTCGCACGGTCGTCATGAGCGACACGCAACCGGTCGACCGGTACCGCCGGTGAGCCGCCGTCGTCCGCGCGACCGAGGTGCGATCTCGGTGGTCCTGCTGCTCCTCGTCGTCGTTGCGCTGAGTGGTGCCGGGCTGGTCGTCGACGGGGGTCGTGCGCTGGTTGCTCGTCGCCACGCTTCCAACACGGCGGAGGCCGCCGCGCGGGCGGCGGTGGCCACCGCAACACCGGTCAGCGGCATCGATCAGGCGGATGCGGTGGCGGCGGCTCTCGACTACGCCACCCGGGCGGGGGTGCCCGCACTCGACGTGCACGTGACGGTGGGCGTCGACTTCGTCACCGTCAACATCGTCGAGCGCCGGCCGACGGTCTTCTTGATCCTCGGTGGGCAGCAGACCATGACAGTGCAGGCCTCGGGCACGGCCCGAGTGACCTACACGGATTGAAAGGACGATGTGATGAGGTTCTCGCGAACGGTGCTGAGGGTGCTGGCCTTCGGGCTGCTGGTGGCCGCTCTGGTGGGGGTGCCGATCGTGGTGCTCAGCGTGGTTGGCTCACCGGTTCCGGGGGCCGACGAAGTGGGCAACGCGTGGCGCAGCCGGCAGCTGAGCAGCGATCTGGTGGTTCGCATCGGCGCGGCCGTGTTCGCGCTGCTCTGGCTGTGGTTCGCGGTCACTGCGATTGCGGAGCTGTGGCACGTGATCGCATGGCGGTTCGGTGGGCCCGGTGTGCGCCTGGCCCCGTTGCCTCCCGGGCCTTCCGGCCTGATTCGAGGCGTGGTGCGGTTCATCGCGCTGTCGTCGGTGTCGGCCACGGCAACCTTCGGCAGCGTCGTGCCGCTGGTGCGGGCGTCGGTGTTGCCGTCGATGCCAGCCGTCATGGTGGCGTCGGTGGGCGCATCTCCCGGTGTCGCGTCCGTCGGCGCATCGCACACCACTGCCACACCAGTTCATCGTGCCACCGGTCGCGAGACCCCGTACTCACTGGCAGCGGTCATCGGTCGGCCCGAGCTTCGAGATCGGATCATCGAGCTGAACGCGGGCCGCTTCGGGCCGGGGGGCCAGCAGTGGCAGGGTGGCGTGTTCCCCGCGGGCATGGAAGTGGTGCTGCCGCAGGAACAAGCAGTGCCGACGCCGCTCGGCCCGGCTCACGTGGTGATCGCCGGCGATTCGTACTGGGAGATCGCAGACGATCACCTCAGCACGGCGCTGGCGCGTCAGGCCACCCCGGCCGAGGTGCTCGACTACACCCTGGAGCTGGTGTCGTACAACCACCCGTTGCTCGGCCATCGCGAGCCGGCGCTGATCGTTCCCGGCGAGCTGGTGGTGCTCACCGATTCGCCGCTCACAGAAGCAGCGAGCGTCGACGCGCCACCCACCGATCGACTCAGCGACACGCCGCCGATCGAACACGAGGTTGCCCTGCCGGATGTGCGGTTGCGAGCAGTTGCAGATCCCGCGGGCAGCGACGCGACTGCGGTCGTACCGGTCGTCGTGCCTGTCGTGCCTGTCGTGCCTGTCGACCTTGAGCCGAGTCCAGTGCCGCGAGGAGTGCCGAGCAACCGCACGCCGTCAGCCAACGTGCCGGCTCGCGCTGCTGACGCTCGTCCAAGTGGGGTGCTGTCGTACGCCGCCGGGCTCGGCGCGGCGCTGATGTTGTCGGCGGGGGCCGTCGGCTTGTTGGAGACTCGTCGGCGCCGGCAACTGCGCGCCTCCACCGTCGGTGCGCGGTTGGCGCGGCCGTTGCCAGAGCACGCGCACACCGAAGTGCTGCTGAGGTCGCTCGACGCATCCGAGCGGCTGGCCCGGCTCGATCTTGCGTTGCGCTCCGTTGCACCCTCGCTGGCTTCCCAGGCGTCGTCGGTCTCGGCGGCTCTGCTGTACGACACGGGCGAGGTGTGCCTCTTCCTGCGTGGTAGCGCCGCCCCCGACGACGCTGCCTGGAAGCTGGACCCGCACGCGAACACGTGGCGCCTGTCCGGCACCACCTCGTTGGCGGCACTCGCTCAGCGGGCGCGGCTTTGTGCGCAACCGTGCCCGGCAATGGTGCATCTCGGCGGAGTCGCCGAGGGTGGTGAGCTGTTCGTCGACGTGGAGGCGGTCGGCACCCTCACCGTGCACTCGCCTCATGCCCGCAGAGTGCTGCGCAGCATTGCCGCCTCGCTGGCGGTCTCGCCGTTCATCGACGCGGCTCGGGTGTTCACCGTCGGTCTCGACGGCATCGATCTCGGCTCGGCCAACATCGAGCGGGCCGAGTCGTTGGATGCCGCGCTCGATGCCGCGGTGCTGGCCCTGGGCAGCACCGGTCACCTGGCCCGCGGAGCAACCACCTTCAACCTGCGGGTGGCGGGCGCCGGGGGTGAGGCGTGGGAGCCCGCGATCGTGGGCGCGGAAGGCCCCCACCGGGTGGCAGGCGACGGGGTGCACGACGACCATGCCGCCGCAGTGCTGCATCAGGATCTGCGGGCGGCCGCTGCCGGTGGCCGCGGCATGGCGGTGGTCACCGACATGGCCGTGGCGAGCGCCGGACGACGGATCGTGGCGACTCGTGTTCGCGGACGGTCACCACGTGCTCGAGCCACTCGGTCTGCGGGTGCAACCGGTGGGGCTCAGCGAGCAGGATGTTGCTGCCGTTGCGGCGCTGCTCGCGACCAGCGACGACTCGTTGATCATCGATTCGCCGGTGTCCGCTCCAACCGTCGTTGTGGCCGCGGCGGCTCCGGCGGCGCAGGCGGCTGAGGCCGGCGAGCCGGAATGGGCGTTGCTGGTGCGGCTGTTCGGGCAGGTGCAGGTGGTCTCGAGTGGCGACGTGATCGTGGAGTGCGAGCGCTCGAAGGCCACGGAGCTGATCGTGTGGCTCGGTCTGCACCGCGAGCGCCCGACCCGTGGTGCGGCGCGCACGGCGTTGTGGGATCTCGACGTGCGTGATGCCACCTTTGCGAACGTGGTCAGCGATGCGCGGCGGGCGCTGGCGCGTGCCATCTTGCCGGCGGCGGGCGAGGAGTGGATCGCACGCACGCTCACCGAGGAGCTGCCGTTGCACCGGCAGGTCGTCACCGATGCGGAGCTGCTGGCTGCGCGCCTCGAACGATCTCGCGGGTTGCGCTCGTTGGATGCGATCGAGGTGCTGCGTCCGGGTGTGGATCTGTTGGCCGGCATGCCGTTGGCCGGCACCGGCTACCTGTGGCCCGATGCGGAAGGCATCACGTCGTCGCTGGTGCTGCTGGCCACCGCCGCCGCCACCGAGTTGGCAAACCACTACCTGTTGCTCGGCGATGTCGACGGCGTGTTCTGGGCCACCGGCCAAGGCCTGAAGGTGCTCAGCGGCCACGAAGAACTGATCTCGTTGCGCATGCGCGCCCACGCCCGGCGTGGCGATCTGGCCGGCGTGCGCGGCGAGTGGGAGAGCTACGAACGAGCACTGGCCGCCGATTCGTGGGCTGCCGCCGAACCAGCGGCGAAGTTGGTGGCACTGCGTCGCGAACTGCTCGCCTCCAACCGCGCCCTTGCAGTCGAGGGTGCGTAGGTGATGGCGACTCTCATCGCGACGAGCACGTGGAGCCGGGTAAGGGAATCGAACCCTTGACCTACGCATTACAAGTCTGATCTGGGTCGTCCGCCTCGTGATAAATAGTGCCCTCTAGTAGGGGTTATGTGACGGGTCAGTCCGCCGGGTATCGGCTCGTGACGCCGTTTCTCGCCGAATTTCTTGGCCAACATCTTGGCTGAGATTGACGTCAGCTGACGGCGCCTCGTAGGTGACCGACGTGTGTTGACTGCCGACATCGAGTACGCGATCACCCGCGAACGAGTTGGCGGCGACGCGAGGGTCGCCATCTCCAACGCATCGGTGACGAGATCGGCGGTCATCAATCGCACGATGACCACCATCACCCCGACGCCTCCTACACCACGTGACGGGACTCACCCTTGAGGTTCCAGCAAGAAGACGTGTGCTACGAGGTATGTGAACACAGCGTAGGTCGGTCATCGAGTGGACCGTGGCGCGAAGCCTCACGCCGACCGCCGGCCGTTCACTGCGTGGCCGCTGTCCGAATCTCAGGAATTCCATTTGCCAGTGGTATGTCTCCGAGCTAGCCGCGTCGCCAGTCGGAAGGGCTCCTCCTGGTCAGCACTCGTTCACCCACGGCATCACTTCGACGCCTCGACGACCGCTATCAGCTCCTTCACTGCGACCTCGCACGCTCCGGCTTGTGGGCTGCCCAGGGACGTGTCAGCTGGGTTGAAACTAAGGTCTCGCTTCGCGCAGACCACTGTGTAGCGACCGGTGTAACCCACCACCGAGTACTGGGTTAGCACGTACCGGCCGACGCCGACCGAACTCACAGCGCCGCCGACAGTCGCAACGATCTCATCAGAAGTTGTCGCTTGCCTGCTGATCCGTGAGGTAGTCACCGACCTTGACGAAAATGCTGATCGACTCGGCGAGCGGAACGATGCATTCGCCAACCGAAGGGAAGATGCCGTTGGACATCTGCTCCTCGATCATTGCAGCGTCTGGACCAGGAAGTGAGCCTGGATCCCCGCCCCCAACACTCCGGGCAAGGGCATTGCTGTCGAATACGTCGCAGAGACGCACATCATTATGAGGCTCGACGAGATCGACCCCTACGCTCCCGCTGCCAGAGTCCACTTCCGATGTGACCACTAAAGTGGGAATCGTCGGGGTTTCAGTACTCGACGCAACAGGCGGTGAGTCAGGCAGCTGCGAAGTAGACGCAGCGTTTGGTCCAGTCGTTGCTGGTGCCAACGCGTCCCGAGTCGACGTGGAAGTCGAGCACGCGCCTGTAGTCAGGACGGCCGAGGCGACCAGTAGTTGAGTAAGAGAGAGAGGCGACCGAGACACAAATCGACACCCTAGTGATGTGTCGCTCAAGTAGTGATGGCAGCCGCCATGGCGGTATGAGTCCCTTGGCGTGGTGGGTTTTGGTGGGTCCACCGTGAGGTGAGCCATCGGCGTGATTCTTGGTGTGTTCCTCCAAGAACCCACGAAGGAGAACACACCGATGGCTCTGGATGAGTCTCCCCTGCCCGAACTTCTCGACGCGCTCCGCGCCGGCGATGGAGTGAACCTGATTCGCGACGCGGTGCGTCTCGTGATGCAAGAGCTGATCGAGCTCGAAGCAACCGAGACGATCGGCGCCGGCCGATACGAACGCACCGATGCCCGCACGAACGAACGCAACGGCCACCGCACGCGCCTGTTGTCAACACAGGCCGGTGACATCGAGTTGAAGATCCCGATCCCCGGGACGCTGTCCTGGCTGTCAGCCCAAGCGTTCGATGACGCGCCACTCCGCATTGGTTAGCTTCAGCGGGTTGCCCGCCCACGGCTGCCGGATTATCCGCGCCTGTTCGAACCCTCCAGCGGCGAGCAGATCACCCTTGAGTATCGGTCGATCGACGCGGTTCTCGGTCCATTAGATTGGGCAAAAGTTCAGTTCTTTGCCGCGATCGGCCGGCTCAATCCATTCGTCATCTGCACGCCCGATGTACGGGCTGTCCATGACGTAGCCCGTCGCAGTACACACCCGCTCGCTTCCCGCTGACCCAGAGGGCGGCATTGTCGCCGCCCGAGATTTCGTCGAGGTGCCTCGTGACGGACCAGTCGACGTCCATCTCACCGTCCAGCAGGTGGTCGAGGACGGGATACCGCTTGGGGTTGCCCTGAAACAGCCAGTTCGACATCTCAGCTCACTTCCGAACTGTCATCCTCGAACCCGCGTAGGGCGTCGAAGAGGTCTTGTAGCACCAGTCTCGCTGCCCGCTTAGCAGCTGTCAGCTTGTTGTCGATCGTGCCCGGGCTCTCGTCCTTGCCGCGTTCCGCGGCGATCGCCTTCGTGCTCAATCCCTCGACGTACTTGGCGTGTAGTAGTGATCGCGCCTCACCACCGAGTAGCCCCCACCGACTTTCGAGGTCGACCTTGAGGGCCACGAACGAACCGAGGCTGCCGGCGCCACGGTGCATCTCAGCAATTACAAAGGCAACGCGGTTGTCGTCGTCCTCGTCGTGCATCGGGGGTGGCTCGCTTCCCGCCTTGCCCATCGGAAGATCGCGATGGAGCTTCCCTCCGAGCCTTCTCGCATAGTTCGTAGCCACCACGCCAACCCAATTGAGTCGCTCTTGGGAGCCGGTCGAGACCTGCTCCCAATGCTTCTGCAGCTGGACGACGGCATGACCCGCTGCCTCACCAACTACCTGATCGTCATTGGAAACACGTCCGGCAGCCTTGCGGGCCGCAACCTCGAACTGCTTCAGCTGTGCGGTCGTCAAGTCCATCGCTGCCCCGAACGGAAGCCTAAACGACTTGCCTCACCGTTCCCGGCAAGCGTCGCGGGCATCGACCCGCGCCTTCGGACGCTGAGCGCCACCGCCTCGGAACGGCGTGGGCTTGGCAATGAGAAACCTTCGAGACGCTGACTCCTACTTGGTGACAGCGCACATCACGAAGGAGTAGACGTGGTCAATCTCAGTTTCATCACAGACAACCTGGCTACGGGTGGTGACCTCCCCGAAAGCACCGCCGCCGCACGCCGCGACCTGAAGAAGTGGCAGGAACTCGGCATCACACACGTGGTCGACAACCGGCTGGAGTGGAGCGACGCCGAGTTCGTTGCCCAATGGGCTCCCGAAATCCGGTACCTGCACAACGGCGTGGATGACCACGGCGAGGCGATGCCAGACGAGTGGTTCAACGACGGCGTCGAGTTCATCGTGAAGGCGCTGAACGCCTCCAACGCGAAGGTGCTCGTGCATTGCCACATGGGCATCAACCGCGGACCGTCGCTCGCCTACGCCGCACTGCTGGCGATCGCGTGGGACCCGATCGAGGCCATCTCAGCGATCCGATCCGCCCGCCCGATCGCGGGATTGGGATATGCCGAAGACGCGCTCGACTGGCACCACAGATGCCAGCACACCCCCCAAGCGCAGCGGCGCCGCGCCGAGCGCCGGCTCGCCGCTTGGCGGCGCGACAACTGGATCGACGTCGTCCGAATCATCCGCAGCATCCGAACCGCACAAGCCAGCTGAACCAACAAGGAGCACCGCAATGCGCACAGTGACAGTCACGACCGACGACTTCCTCGCCCGCGTACGAACCAATCGGGACAGCCACCGAGAAGTCTTCGAACAGGCCCTCGAAGGATACTGGAGTCGCCTGAAGGCCGAACTCGAACGCCGAGTCCGCGATCTCGGGCGAGGCAGGACCGTCGATCAGTACATCGGGCTACCCGAACCCGAAGACCACACCGACGACTACAACCGCATCCTCACCATGGCCGAAATGTCCGTCGACGACACCTTGGAACTCACTGAAGACGAGTTCGCGATGTACGTCATGGACCAATGGCGATGGAAGCAATCGTTCACGGACACCACCGATCGGTACACGCGGTGATGTGAGCGGAAGCTCACCCGTGGACCTCCAGACGCCGTCGCCGGGGCGGCCCGCGACGCCGGGCCCGCGAGCCGCCACATCCGGGCCCGACGCCAACCGACCTTGCCGGACGCGGCCCATCAGCGGTCGCGCGCCGGTGGTTGCTGAGTTCAGTCGGTCACGCGTGAACCCAGAGTGATCACTTGTCTGCAGCGGTGTGATCGGTCGAGTGGGTGGAGCCCAGCGTGGCGCAGGCGGTCGGCCACTTCGGGAGGAGTCAGCCCCACTCGTTCGAGGATCTCCGTGGCGACAAGCGCCGTGGCCACGGTGATGCGCTGGCCGGCGAGTGTGCGCTCGGTGAGCAGATCGACGTTCTGGCTGGTGTTGTCGGCGTCGTCCGCGAGTGCGAGTTGCGGGGTGATCGACACGGGCTGCGGGTCGATTGCGACGATTCGAGCCAGCACGGGTTGGCCACGGATGAGCGCGGCGAGCGAACGATTTGCCCGGTGATGATGACGAGTTGGCCTCTGTGTTCGGCGAAGGTGGGGTAACGGTTCGCGGACGAGTGCATGTCAGCCGATGTGTGCCCGGTGAGTTCCCATTCGCCGGTGAGGTAGTAGCCCGTGTGCGTGCGAAGGACACACGGTTGACTCGCTTACAGGGTGCGCGGGTCCACCTCGTGCAGCCGGGGAGGCGCTGTCAGGAGATGGTGGACCGTGGTGACTGCCATTCGTGGTTCTCCCTTGCGCGGCAGAGGGCCACGGCACGATGGGCTTGGCTGCGCCCTTGAAGCACTGGTCGAGAGCCCCGCACCCCCACCAGGCTGCTCGGTAGTCGCTCGTGCCGCTGCTCACCGTGATGGGCCGAACCATCCCATTGGGGGTCGTCCGGTGCAGAAAACGTCGGGGTCCTCCGGCAAACCCCACTGGCGTCGAAAGGCGGCCGACATGTGGGCGCTCTGCTGGAAGCCATCGAGATCGAGCGCTTCGTCGGGGTTCACCACGAAGTGCTCGGGCAAGGGCTGTGGGCCGCGATCGAGCCTCGCGATCGGTTCGGCTCGCCATCCGATGCAGAACCCGCCCTGTGCCATCTGCGGCGTCTCGATGACGAGACCCCAGCGAAGGAACACTTCGTTGGCCAGGTCGCCGATGGCCTCGTACGGAACCCCGAACGCCTGCGTCACCCGTGTCTCCCACACGATGCGCTGCGTCGAGCCGGCCCGAACGAGGTAGACGGTGCTGCCGAGCTCGATGTCGTGAAGGTGCCACGGCCCGTCGCGCCACGTGAGCATCCACGATGATTGGTCGAAGTCGGTGGTCGACTCCGGCCTGAACGTTCCTGGGTCATAGAGCAACGCCATCGAGTGGTGTCCTTTCGAGTGGGGTGCAGTTGGCGCACATCGTCCTGGTCATGTCAGCAGCGCTCCACGAACGCGCACAGGGTGGAGATCAACTCCATCTCCTCGGTGGTCTTGGCGCGGCTGTCGAGGAGCGTTTCGGTGCACACGACCCGGACTCCGGCAGTGACGGTCGATGCGTCGAGCACTCCGCGGAGCAGGCCGACTTGGTCGTTGTAGGGCGCGACCACCATGAAGTCGTCGACTCCCAACAGGTGCTCGGCGCCATGCACGTCGATCCACTGCAGGCCGATCAATCGGCTGATCTCGTCGCGGATGAGTTCGGCCTCGGCCATCGACTCGGTGGAGCACCCGTCGTGCTGGGACTGCAGCCACCGCAGCCCGGTTCCCGCACCGGTGTTCTGGACGGAGCAACTGGTGTGGGAGGTGAGCCGGCCGTCGTAGATGTGGTCGGAGATGAACCCGCAGACGTCGGGGTGCATGCGGTGCGTCTGCGACAAGAACACCCCCCGGTCGGCAGGCATCGTGGCGTGCTCGCCCAGCACGTGCTCGAGGACGCTCGCACCGGACCCATTCGGATGCGTGCCTTTCGACACCTGGGCCAGCTGCAGCGGGTCGCCCAAGAGCACGACGCCGTGCGCCGCGTCGGCAGTGGCGAGCGCGTCGGCCAGCGCAAGCTGACCGGCCTCGTCGACGATCAGCACGTCGACAGGTGTGGCGCGCATCTCGGCTCGTGAGAACAGCCAGGTGGTGCCTCCGACCACATTGAACTCGGGTCGTCGACACGGGTCGTTGGAGGTGGTGTAGGTGACAGAGGGGTGCGGCCGCGGGTGCGAACCGTCGACCTTGCGCACCGCATGCAACAGGGAAAGGTCGCCGGCCTTCGTGAACACGGCGACCACTTCCTCGAGCAGGTTGTCGATGGCATGGTGGCTCATCGCAGTGATGCCGACTCGCTTGCCGGCTTTGACGAGGCAGTGGATGAGATGTGCTCCGGTGTAGGTCTTGCCGGTGCCTGGCGGGCCTTGGATGGCCACGTAGGTGCCATCGAGACGGAGCACCCATTGCTGCATCTCCTCGAGGTCGTCGGTGAAGCCGCCGTTGGGGAGTTGATGCCCGCCCGCGAACGTCGGTGGCATGCGGCGAAGAATCGCCATCGCGGCTTCGTTCGGCGCGGCCGACCCATCCCCTTCGAGAACCGTTGCAGCCAGTTCCGAGACTGCTGCGGGTTTCGGACGTGGCGCTACCCAGTCGTTGAGTACGACGGCGGTCGGATGGATGCCGAGCTCCTGGCACCGCTCGTTCCAGGTGAGCTGGACCAGGCCTGCGTCGGGGTCGATGGCTGCGATGCTGCTGAAACCAAAGAGCTCATCGCCGGCGGAGAAGATGACGCTTGCCCCGTCAGTCAGCTTGCGCCCGACTGCCTGAGCCGGCATCTTGAGCTCGATCGCTGGCGTGATCGGGTTGCCGCGCACGCCGACTCGTTGCACGACGTCGACGAACTGCAGCCCGGCCAGCATGCCGACGTCGTTGAGCTGTGCTTCGAGGTCGTAGGCGGTCTTGGAGATCATGCCCCCGAACACGGCGCGGCTCTCCCGTAGCCAGTAGCCGAGCAGATCGCCCAGCAGGTGCTCAGCTGAGTCGGCGGGGAACAGATGTAGTGCTTCGACCTGAGCGTCGATGTCGGGGTACGCGGACTCCGCTTGCTCGATGACTGTTGCTCGCCAGGGCAGGTCGTCAGGGCGTTGGGTGAGCAGCCAGTCGCGCAGCGCAAGCGTCGCGCGCACGTCGTCCTCGTTGTAGCGGGCGATGCGGGTGAGCCGACTGGCCTCACCGTCGTGGCAGTAGGCGTCGTACTCGACGACTGCGCCGGCACCTTGGTCGATGTCATGGTTGCGTTCGTACGCGGCGAGCAGCTCGATGTGCTTCAACCCGTACGACTCGACTCCGACCTGCATCGCATTGGTGACCACGGTGAGCAGGTCGACGAATAGTCCGGTCTCCACCAGCTCGGCGAGCTTCGCTTCACCGACACCGTGTTCGATGGCCAGGCGCTCGAGGGACGATCGCTCCGTGTGGTTGTAGTGGTAGACGTGCATGCCCGGGTACTGCTGGCGGCGTTCGGCGAAGTAATCGATCAGTTGCTTGGTGGCGTGCGCTTCATCCTGAACGCTGTGTGCCCATCTCTCGTCGTACACCCATGCGCCACTGACGTCCTTGGTGATCAGGCCGAAGAGGAAGAACAGGCCCCTGTCCGCCTGCCAGAAGGGGTGGCCCTCGTAGTCGAGGAAGACATCGCCGTCATCGGGTTGGGGAAGCGCCAGGAACCCGACCGGCGGACCGTCGGTCTGCGCGGCCAACAGCAGATGTGGCGGCTTGATGCCTCCGCTGTCCCGTGCCTGCACCTGCAGCCGTGCTTGCGTCACCAGGCGCCCCCGCCGTTGCTCGCGGAGCCCGTCGACCGGCTGGTCGCACGCTGCGAGGGCGGCCATGGTGGGGTGCCCGTGAGCAACGAGGGTCTGGCGGTCGGCCTTCAAGATGTTGGCGACGAACAGCAGTGAGTCGTCGTTGCGCCATTGAGCCTCACACACTGCGGAGAACTCGCAGAACTGGCAGTGGGTGCATCGTTCCGGCTCCGTCGCCACGTCGGCGGGATCAGCCGCCATCACTGCAGCGAGCTGCCGACGCAACCGTCGCCAGTAGGCCTGGACATTGGCAAGGCGGACACTCTCGATGCGACCCGAGCCGAGCCAGATGCGGAGGTCGACCGGGGCAATCCCGGTGAGCGCTTCGATTGCTTCGGCGTAGAAGCACAGCTGCAACACGTGTCCGGGCTTCGCTGCCGCGCGGGCGAGCTTGGCGTCGACCGGCTCGTATCGAACGGTGCCCGTTTCGTTGTCGACGATGCGCTCGATGAAGTCGGCGACGCCGCGCACACCGTCGTGAACGAACGGCATCTGGTAGATCACGTCGAAGTCGCCGGCCACCGGGTTGCCGACTCGGGCTACCCAGTCGGCGAACGACTCACCGCGCTCCTTCGGAGGGACCTCGAAGACTTGCTTACCCTGCGCTCGGTAATGGGCGAGACAGGCCTGCTCGTGCTCCTGCCCCTTCTCCATCAGCATCTGTGCCATCGACCCGAAGGGGGTGGCGATGGAGATCTCGTTGGCCTCGAGGCGGTGCCGCAGGGTGAGGTAGTGGCCGCAATCGAGAAACGCAGTGATCTTCGAGGGGGTGAGGAGGTGGTCTGTCATGGTGTGTGATCGCGATCTCGTGGGGACGCTGTATCGACAAGTCGAGTATGAGCCAGCAGTGTGACAACGATCCGTCGACAGGATGAGTTACTCAGCGGCGACGAGGTGCAGGTCGGTCAGCGTGGTCTCGCCGCTCCATCGGTAGGCCGCCAACGGTCCACCCTTGCCGGCGCTGTAGTCGACACACACTGTGATGGGGCTGGTGAGTTGCAGCAACCCCGTTTGCCAGTAGTGGCCGTAGACCACCGGCGGCCCCACATAGGGCGGGACTGGTAGCGGAGTCGGTAGGTCGATGTCGGGGAACCCTCGGTGCGGTTGCTCGTCCAGGCCGAGGGCATCAGAGGGCAGGTGAGCGCGGTGCCAATACGTCGTGGGTCCATTTCTCCACCACCGGTAGCGGGCGTGTACTCGCGGGTGCTGCTTCTTGTCGAGATACCCAAACTCGCTCGGTAGCGGCACTTCAGGACCCTTGAGCAAGATCTCCACTGCGTCGAACTCCGCAGTTCCCTTGTACGCCGCCGCCTCGAGGCCGTCCTCGCTCATCGAGTTGTTGTTGGCAAGGTGAGGGGACAGGACAGACATTGACCACTGGTCCCAGCAAGCGTGAATGACGCGGAGACCTCCGAGGTCGAACCAGAGGGGCAGTCGGGTGAACCATGCAACGACTTCGTCGTGGAGCGGGGAGCCATCGACGACCTCGTCGAGAAAGGCCTTGTGTTGTTCGCGGTTCTTCTTGCTTCGTTCGCGCCACCCGCGATGCCAAGCGATGGCGTTGAACTCATGGTTGCCCATCGCCACGAGCGCTGAACCGGCGGCTTCCATCTTGCGCACGATGTCGACGGTGGCCACCTGCTGCGGCCCATTGTCGATCAGGTCCCCGACGAAGACAGCCTGGCGCCGAGGATGAGCCCACGCACCGGCGTTTCTCGTGTACCCCATCTGGTCGAGTAGAGCCGCGAGCTTGTCAGCGTGGCCGTGAACATCGCCGATCACGTCGAATCCATCGATCAAGTTCGGCGCCTCTGAACTGGTCAACGTCACGCGAACTCGTACCCGAGTGCGACGAGCCGATCTTTGACATCGTCCAGTTGCTCGGTGGGTACGAGTCCGGCTGGCCACTCGCTCGTCCCGTCGACGCGGAGCCTGAACTGGTCGAGCACGTCGTCGGGCAGGTCGTCAAGCATGCGTTTCTGAAGGGCGATCAACCACTCGATGTCGGCGCCGTACTCTCCGTGCTGGTACGTGAAGGTTTCGTCGTCCGTGGGGGCCTCGGAGTCTTGTGCAGGGCCTTGTGCGAGAGAGCAAGCACGCCGCCACCGCTCTTCGAGAGTTGCGGTACCTTCGTCTACTGCATTGGCTGACTCCACTGCTGCGACGTAGTCCGCCAGGTCTCCCCGAGCGTCGTCATCGATGATCTCGCAGGCCATGTCGAACGGATGACCGGCCCTACGGAAGTCACCCCACGTCGGGGTTTGTTCGATGTCGACGTACGGCTCGTACTGGAGGCGGAGCCTTTCAGCTGTTTCGGTCGACACAATTGCGAAGCCCTGCAGTTCCAGCGGCCACACCTCGAGCTTCGCCATCGCCATTCCTCTCGCTCACCGGGTATCGCTGGACGGTGACATCGCGGGAGTCACTCGTACCGTAGTGGTCGGCAGGGACCCCTTGGGCCAAAGTAGTAGCGGTGCTTTGCGGCGCTGGATGTGGAGTCAATCATCGTGAGTCTGCTTATGATCCGTGGAAACCTGGAGGCGCGAACATGAGCTCGGGAGACATCGATGTCAGCCTCGCCAGGAACGACGGCAAGGTGCTGTACGTTCGCTGGAGTCCGTTCGACAACATCGCTCACATTGTCAGCGCGGCCACGATTGCCGAGGCCGACGCAGCGGACGAGCAACCCGTCCTGGTCGATTTCGGAGATCTACGGAGGTCGGGTGATTTGGACACCCTGGGCGAGCGCCTGGAACAACACGGCTACGGCACGCTTGCGGACTATGTGGCGGCGATCGAGCGTTCAGAAGGAGTTCAGTCTTCCGGCGCCGATCTGGGTGCCCGTCTCGCAGCACTCAACGAGGTCGATTTCGAAGGCCTGGACGGGACGGAACCTGGTCTCGACGGTGAGGATTGCTACCTGCCGGCCGACGACGTGGGGTTTCTCAATGAGTGGGAGGCGGAGGAGGCGCCGGCGGAGGAGTTCCGCGGTTACGTCGTGATCGCTCGCGCCATGTCGAGCGACATCCCGAGTGATCTGTTCGAGGAGTTTTGCGCTTCCTTGCACGGTGGGTCGCCCGGGTTCGATGGGCACGTCAATGACCATGTGGATGCCGTGGGGTTGCCTGCCCTGATTGCCGCGCTCGAAGCGCGGGCTACACCGTGGTGACGGAATGAACCGATTGCCGCCTGGCACGACAGCGAGGTTTGCCGAATGACCGTTGCACACGAGCGACGCGTGATCGATTTCCTGGTGAAGCAATCTGGCCAGGAGGCTTCGATTGCAGCGATTCATGAGGCACTGTCGTCGTCGGACGCGTCGAACCCGCTGACTTCCGTACAGATCGATGCCGCGATCGAGAAGGTGACGACGCCGCCACGTGCGTCGAAGTCTTCCGGTGCGAATCGTCCGCCGCGCGCTACCAAGGCCAATGGCAAGAAACTCATCTATTGGGGCGCTGAGAACTATTCCAGCGTGGCCTTGTACGAGGCCATTCAGAACACCTTCACCAAGAAGTGGGGGCCGGATGTGCTCGGCCTCAAGACTGGCGAAGCCGATGGTGTGCTCTGCCCCGGCCAGCCCCGCAAGGGAGCCGGCGACTGGGCAAACCCCGATCTCGTGGTGTTCGCCCATCCTCGCCGGAAGACCGCGCCACACGCTGCGCGAGAGATTCACTGTTTCGAGATCGAACAACAGAACGGGTTCGGCATCCAGTCCGTCTACCAGTCGTACGAGCAGGCTCGAGGCGCTGAGTACGCATGGCTCTTCGCGCACGCTGACGGCATCCCCGCACGCATTCGAGTGGCAGCGACGGACCTTGGCGTTGGGGTGGTCACGTTTTCCAATCCGAACGCAGCATCGCTGTACGACCGCCCAAACCGCAAGGAGTTGTCGCACCGAGCGATCCTTGCTCGGCGCAGGAAGACCAGTCCGCGCGATCGAGTGGCGTTTCTCGAGCGCGTCGCACTGCAAGATCCAGGCTGATCAGCGGCGCGAGCGCCGGATGTTGGTCCGGTCGGCGAATGAGGGTCATTGAAGGGGGTGCTGGTCCGAACCGGTCATCGCTTAGCGGCCGACGCAGAACACCTCGGCTTCCCGTTGCAGGATCTCGCCGGCCAGATCGCCGACCGACACGCTGCCCGGTCACGCGCGAATTTGCAGGCTCGGCAGGAGCCTGCAGGTGCTGGTCCTCACGGCCGCCTGCCGTACTTGCAGACACGGCCGGCAGGGTCACAAGAGGGAGGGCCCTCGGAGTGCCGGGCCAGCGCTGGACTGGCCGTCTGGCGTGTCATCGCGCCGCATGCACCGACGCCGATGGCGAAGCCCTGTAATCCACTGGCTCACGCGTGCGCAACGGCGGTGACTCCCGGGTGCCCGCCTCTGAACGCTGGCAGGTGACAGTTTCGGTGCGTCAATACACGCAACCCGTCCGGGTCGGGTGGCAACATGCACCTGTGCAAGTTCGGAGGTTCGGTTGTTGATCGACGAAGCGGCGCTCAATGGCGCCTCACCGCGTGCGCTACTCCAGGCGTACGAGGCGATCCTGGGCGAGCTCAGACGCCAAGGTGTGTCCAGAACCTCGGACGCACCGGTTGGCCAGTACGCGGAATGGCTCGATGCGAGAGTGCTCGGCGCGACGCTGGCGGCCAACGCGACGAAATCCTACGACCTCGAGCTGGCTCGTCGGCTCATACCTCGGGCCAACTGGCCGGCCACCCCTGTGGCCGAGCCCGACCGGTGACTCAACCAGCGACGTTTTCGGCCAGGCTGGCCCAGGCGACGACGTAAGAAGCTGGGGTGCTCGACCCATTCGCCGCGGAGGTGGAAGGTGAAGTGGCGGCCGCCGACTACGCGAGCAACGTGCTGGCAACACGACACACCTCACGCGGTGGCCGAAGCGGGCGAGGGCCCACATGTGAGGCGTCACCCAAACTCGACGAAGCCGTGCTGGCGCAGGCGAAGCTATGGTCGGGCAGGGATGTCAGGAGAAACGATGCCGAAAGGCCCGACGGGCGGGACTACCGCGCCGCAACGTCAAGAGCTGTTCGCGCCGTTCGGACAAGTACTGCGAACGCTGGCTGGTACCGGCGCGGACAGTGTGCGTTACGAGGTTGACTCGGCCCGCCGTGTTCAGATTTCTCGTCTCGCGATGACAGTGTTCGGGATGTGGGACGTCATCGTGGGTGCGGAAGGGTACGACCTGTCTCGCAGTGCACCCTCGGAGCCGTCGGTGTCGTTGTACGACGGCGGAGTGCTCTCGTTCCAACTGACGAACACGATCTGGTCGTGGATCCGCCTCGAGCAACGCCGCCACCACGATCACGATGACCTTGACGTGGAGATCGCGCGTTCGTTGGTTCGTTTCCTCGATGTGGCGATCGGGATCAAGTACTACTCGGATGCCCGCAAGCGCTGTGAGGAGGCAATTGCGAATCTGTTGGCCGTGTTTCCTGACCTCTACGACGTGATGTGCGACGAGGCTTCAGGCAGGGCATTCGGGGACGGACTGATCGGCAGCCTTGAGGAAACGCGGAGATGGAGCGACGGCGTCGCCGGGCGCTGTTGAGATCCGCTGTCGGCAGCCGCTGTTCGGCCATATGGACTTCGCACTACTCGCCTTCGGACCTCAGCTCGTTCGAGATTCGGATCAGCCGGGTCAAACGTTCGTCAATGCCTTCGTCTTCCCATGAGGAGCTGCCGTCCATTGGTCCTGCGATCTCGTCGACCTCTGTAACGAACTCGGTCGCGCGTAGAGGCGGGAAGGCGCTGTACGTGCCGTGGCCGACACCGACGAGATCGTTGGCTGAGCCGTGTCGCCGCCGGAGCGGGTCGACTCGAGCGGCGGGGCAGCGAGCGGCCTCTTCCACGCTCCGTCGGCCGTGAACAATTTGACGACGGGTAGCTCACGATCCCACCAGACACGCAACTGGCCGTTGGTCTGGTCGGCATCGACGAAAGCGACACGACCGCCTACCCCATCAGCCAATCGGCGGCGCCGAGTGCTTTGATCCGACAGATCGTGCCGGGCGCGTTGACGACCTTGCGGATCCCGTCGTCGAGCGCTGAGCGGTCAACGGTGCGCAACCAGCGCACCTTGCGGGTGTGACGCATCCTGGGTTCGTTCTCGGTAAAGCGGTACTCATAGTCGCCGGTGATCAGGCCGATCGCAGCCCTACGGCCGAGTAGCGGAACGACGACGACATCGCCGGGCTTCATCCGGTTGCGGAAGTCGTCCCAGTAGCGGACGAACATGCCGATCGCTTGCTCGCCTCGATTGTCGGTGCCTGCCCGCAGGCGGCGGCGCAGCTCATCATCGCTCGGCCAGCTCGTCATGTCGCCGATCTCATCGGCGCTCATCGCGATCACCCCTTCGCTCAGAAAGCGTTCCTCGAGGGCGGGTTCGTCCCAAGCTCGCAGCCTCCACACGGTGGTCGCGTCGGTCGCACTGGCAGTTCGGGTGAGTGAGGTGATGGTCATGTTGTTGGGGCCTTTCATGGTGATGGGGTAGCGCCGGCCGTCGATCACCGCAACGATTTCGAGGGACGCGGCAACGTTCGCTGCCGACCCGATTCCTTCGATGTAGCGACGAACTGTGGACAGCTGCGGGTCCGGGGCGTTCTCTGCTTTGAGGACACCTGGTTGGGATGCGCCCATGGCGTCAGCCAGTTCTTGTTGGCTTAACCCGTGCTCGTTGCGGAGCTCCTTGAGCGTCATGACAGGTTGCTGTTCGTTGCGTTCCACACAGAGCACAATACATGACGAGTTAGCTATGTACAACCCATGAGTAATCAGTGATGGGATGTGCAGGCCGTTCAAGCCGTTCGGGTACCTCGGTGCCGGCACCTTTTCGCCAGACAGATCCGGGTACCCGATCTTCGTCAGCGCCAGTTCAAGTGCGTCCTGCCATCTGTCGTCCGGGTCTTGGCCGACACCGTGGAGGAGCAACTAGACCGGGTCGTGTGGCATAGAGACTCCTGTGGTGCTTGGCAGAGCGAGCGGACGGCAGACCACAAGTCCGCGACGACCCGCCTATCGCTCCGGTGATCGACGTGGTCGAAGCCAGCTCTGGATGGCAATCATCGCCGCGCGACTTCTGGGTTCGAGCCCGCTTGAGTCGACGGTGCCTCGCTGGAGGCACCGCCAGCGGCGCTGCTCGGCATCGTCTCGAGCCGCTCGATGAAGGTCCGGACCGCTCGGTGTTGGTCCCAGCTCGTGTTCGTGGTCGCGGATCGAATCATCGTGGCCCATGTCGCCGGTCCCCGACTGGCGAGGACAGCGATCACTTGTTGGTGATGGCCATGCAACGCGTCGGCGATTTGTGGTGGCAGCGCCGTTTGCCGTTGCGTCCACCATTCGAAGGCTCGTTGGTGAGTGCGATCGTCGGTTCGGCTCGCCAGTCGCTGGCCGGCGGTCTGCTTCCACCGCTGTTCAATCGCAGCGGCAGATAGTTGGCCTTCGGGCGCCCTCGACACGGCGGCGGCGAACGCATCTCGTGGGCTGAGGTCGCCGAGTTGGAACTCTTCGTGGTCGTGACTGTCGGTGATGACATAGGCATGGTTGGCTTCGCGGCCTCTTGTCATGCCGACGTACAGCGCACCAGCTGCCGTTCGTGGGGTGACAAGGACGTGCCCGGTGTCGAGGGTGCGGCCCTGAGCTCCAGCGATGGTGGTGGCATAAGCCAGTACGACGTGATCGTGGGCGTAGCCGGCAGGGATCTCGGCAGTGACAGCGGTGCGGGTGTGCGTTGCCAGCAGGTCACCGGCGGCGTTGCTGCCGGTGATACGCCAAACGTCTCGGTTCAGTACTCGTGAGCCGTCGCTGGTGGCGATGGTGTTGGTGTTCAGACGGGTTTGCACCAGATCACCGACGCAGATCCAGGCCTGGTCGACTCCGGCGCCGGCCGTCTCGCCGAGCAAGCTGTTGCCGGCGAGGAGTTGCTGGCAGCGCGCTGACACCGAGGCGGCTTCGGCGGTGGTGTCGACCACGACGATCGAATCGTTGCCGGCGAGAATGTCGTTGAGCCAGGCGTCGGCAATCGTCGTCACCGCGTACTGGGTGGTGACGCCGATGAGCCGGTCGTGCTGGTCGTAGACGTCTGCGATGTCGCGGTTGCGTCGTCGAAGTTGTTTCGATGCGTCACGTTCCCATGGCTGGTGGAAGCGACGCACCGAGGCCATGTGGGTGGCGCTGGGTAGACCGGCGAGGTCGCGGAGCAGCCCGCCAGCTTCGGGTGCACCCATCTGCGCGTAGTCGCCGACCATCGCAATCCGGCAGTGGTACGCGGCGGCAACGCGGATCAGTTGGTCGAGCGTGAGCGTAGGCACCATCGACGCCTCGTCGACGATCACCAGCCCGTTGCGCGGCAGTCGCACTTGCCCGACCCGCCAGGCAGCGATCGTCGATGCTGGCAGCCCGGTCTCTTCGGTGACTACCCGCGCCGCCGCAGCTGACAGAGTGAGCACGGCAACCGGTCGCTCTGCGACGCCGTACGACTCTGCGGCAGCTTTGAGCATCGTGGTCTTGCCTGCGCCTGCAGGTCCGATGACAGTAGACACCTGATACTCGCCGGCACAGATCGCGGTGACAGCATCGGTCTGGTCATCACCAAGTCCGACCATCGCCAGAGGGTCGACCGTCCACGGCGCTGTCTGCACCGCTGCATTGAGAACTCTCTGCTCGGCTTCCTTGATGGTTGTGCTCGTGAACTTGGTCTTGTCGTGCTGCGCGTACTCGTGGTCCCGATCGGGTTCCAGTTCCAAGCACCCACCGATGATCCGTTCGACCTCCAACTCGATCGCCTCGACCGTCGGGTCCTGCACCAGACGGGCGACTTCGCCGAAGACGTGGGCGCGGGTCCACCACGAGCGCTGTTCGTGCAACGACCCCAACACCGCCTCGGCCAGCTGCACGCTGCCAGCTGGCATGCGGCCGCCGTTGGTTGCCAGCTGGCAACCAGTCACAGTGTCGATCGCGGTTTGCTCGCAAGGGGTGAGTTGGGCGCGCCAATGGTCGTGGAGATCGGTTTCGTTGCCCTTGCGTTTCGCTGACCGCGACCTCACCGTCGCCTCGTCGAGTATCCCCGCCCGCTCCGCACGCGTCGGTGAACGACCATGCACCGCGGTCCACTCGACCAGCAGCCGTTCGAAGTGGTCCAGCACTTGCTCGCGCCGTGACGAGAAACGGGCGATCACCTCGCCAGGCACCGAGACGATCTCACGCATCGGCACCCGACCATCAGGGGCAGCCCACGACACCGCCAACCGGTCAGACAGTTCGCGTTCCAACACCGCTGCGTACAAGGCGCCGGCGGCGTGCGCGTGGCGGTAGATGGCCTCACCATCAAGGGTGCGCCACCGGCCGTCCACACCGCGAACCCTGTTCAAGATCGCACAATGCGAATGCAACTGCGGATCACCAACCCGTTCCCCCGGCCGTGTCGAACGCGCCGAACGGTGACGGAACTGGGCGATCACGAACCCCGACGTCACCATCCGGCGAACCCCGTTGCGACCCACACGGGTATGCCCTGCGTTCGCTTCCAGATACGCCAACCCCGCCGACACCGCCACCTCATGCGCAGCCACAACCGTCGCACGTACTCGACGGTCGCAGGCTGTGGCCCACAACACCGATACCGACTTCGACGGCGAGAAAGTGACATCGAACGCGGCAACCTGCTCCAACACCCGCTCGTTCGCAGTCCCCCTGTTGAGCACCTTCGGCTCAGAACGCAACGCCTCACCGACCAGCGTCGGTGCCACCACCCGACCATCAGTCGGTTGCACGTGGTGAGTGGTTCGGGGGTCGAGGAAGCTGCCGTACAGGGCGGCCATGTCATCGGCATCGACAACGCCATCAAGCTCCAGCTCGATGCGTCCGCTGCCCGTCCACATGCCGGGCGCCTCACCGCTACCGGTGTAGTAGTCGTGACGCGAGGTCGCCACCTCCCGCGTCAGATAGTCGTACCCGCGACCCGCAGTGATCCGACCCACACTCGCAACCATCCGCCCATTCACACCAGAACCCGGCCACCGGATCTACGGGTTAACGCACCCGCGCATCAACGATGCAAGGGTGTGACCCTAAGATTCAGCGACCGAGGCAGGGTTTGAAGGTGCCGGTGGCGCTCGGTAGCCGCCGCTGAACAGGGCTCACACGGGTGCGGTCACCACGGACTGACGTTCTCACCCGCTCAACTGTGGCCGAACTCAAGCGGCAGGGGCTACAACCTTCGCGAGATCGTTAGGCCGCTCCAATGGCCACCACCGGGAAGTCCCGCTGGTGGCCAAGGGGCAGATCCTGTTTGCCCTTGACAAATTCGGAGCGGCCGAGCGTTTCGAACTGCGTGCACCGTCGGCGTAGTGTCGTTGCTCGCAGGTGCTTACCTGCTGGCATTGATCTCGCACCGGGGGCTGCCGTGAGCTTGAAGCAGATCTGGATCGAGAGCCGGTATTACACGCTGGCGAGCCACCGGGTGGCGGAGGGCTCGGCCGTTCTCAGCGACGTACGGCTGCTGGGACATCCTGACCTGGGTCGAGGCAGACACCGACGCCGACCTCGACCCCGAGGACGTGTTGACGAGATGCCCATCGAGACTCGGTCTCGGTGCACCGTTGGAATCGCGGGTTGGTCGGTGGGTCGGTCGTGGCCCGACATGGGGGCGCTTGAACCTGGCGCGGTTCGTGGCGTCCTGCTCGATCAGCGCTGTTTGCCATCTGCAGTCGACCGGGCACTCACACGAGCAGGCTCGCTGATGGCCGACTCTCCCAACGTCGTGACCTCACAGCATGTGCGACGTGGGCAGATGGATGAAGCGCCGCCGACAGGATGCTCTGGATATGGGCGGGCGGGAGTTCGCGCTGCGAGCTGGTTCCTTCGCCGGTCGTAAGCTTGATTGGAGGACGGAGCTCTACCCGATAGAGCAGGGCTGGCTCATGCCCACCTATGAATTCGCTCGGCCACTGGCCGAGGCACTCAAGCTGACGATCCGTGACTTTCTCTTCGAGGACAAGTCTCACTGGCACCGGCTTGACGAGCGACTCCGCTGGGATTGGAGCTTTCCGGACGATGACGAGAGTATGGGCCCGAGAGATGGATTACTGTTTTGGCTGTCGTGCGGGCTGACCCCTGATCAAGCAAGGCTCTGGACCACTGCCGGCTGGGATCTTCTCGCCGCAAGTTGCTGGGCCGCCGCCAATCTTGAACCTGATGATTCGATGGCGTGGTTCAGCGGCGGCCTCAACCTGTCCGATCGGCAACAGCTGCTGGGCTCGTGCAGCCCCGAAGTGGCTGCAGCGTGGCGCCGCGAAGGCCCGGCGGATGCACTGACGTCCGGTTGGATGCAGGAAGGCTTCAGCATCAGGGATGCCGGCGAGTGGACTCGGGCTGGTTTCGACTGCTGGGCTGCTGTGGAGTGGCGGGACCTTAGAGTGTCGCCACTCTTGGCCGTCGGATTTCGGGATGCACAAATCTCGAAGGCCCGAGTCAGCAAGTGGAAGCTGAACGGTTGGCCGATCACGCGGATCCGCGAGTGGGCGTCTGAGTTCAGGTTGCAGGATGCGTTGTGGGCCCACCGACGGGAGCTGAGCATTCGCACACTGCGACGTCTTGTCGATCGCAGCGATCTCAGCGGCTGTGTTGATCCAGTTCTGCGGGAGCGCGTGGACCTGTGGTTGGCGGATTCGTGGGATGTCGATCAGGCGCTCGACTGGCTGCGCGCCGAGGTCGACCCTGAGACCTCCGGTGAATGGAGGGCGCTGGGACTAAGGCCGGAGGAGGTGCGCCGCTTACTCGAGCGGGGAGTGTCCTCTCAGGCAGCAGAGCACTGGATTTCTGTCGGCGTGCCAGCGGCGCACATCCTGGCTTGGGTGGAATTCGGGTTCACCCCAGATCGGGCGGCGGCATGGACCTTCGTCGATCCCTGGCGTGCCATGCGCGCAGAACAACGCGGTCTATCGCCAGAGCTGTTGCGTGAACGAATCCGCAATGGTGACCGATTGGTGACCGAGGCGGAGGCTCGCCGGCGAGTTCCTGTCATCCATCTGGAGGCGAGTCTAATGAGAACGATTACTGGCCCGCTCCGCAATGCTCTTCGCACTACAAGTGCCCGCTCGACTCTCGATACTTGCCCCAAGTGCTTCGAGTATCCCTCGGTCTCTGGTCAGTGCAGCTGTTGTTGAAGGTCAAAGGATCTGAAACGCCCGGCGAACGTCGAACGGTTCAGTCGGTGGCGTCCAAATCGGCGTCCGTACCGGTTCGCCTTCCCACCGCGGCAAACGAGCCTCCCCCAACCCTCCACGGCTCGCAAGGAAGACGTTGGCATCACGCATCTGGTCCGATCGAAACACGGCGATGTCGTCGGCGACGTCGAGGACCTCACGGAGGAAGCCCTCGTAGCCGCCAGCAACGGGATCTTCAACCGTCCCCTGCAGGAACATGACTGCCAGACGGGCCAGCGGCTCGCCGTCGCTCTTTCGGCGCAGGATACGGCCCATGCGCTGGATCATCTGGCGCCGTGACTGGGCGCCCGCAACCACGATCGCTAGATCGGCCGCAGGTACGTCGACCCCCTCATCGAGAATCCGCGGTGCGACGAGCACTTTGATGTCGTCACGTTTGAACCAGTCCAACCGCTGGCGTCGTTCAATCCCAGAGAGGTTGGAGTCGGTAGACAGCGCCGTGATTCCCAATGACCGCAGTCGCTCTGCCAAAGCTTGTGCACTAGCAATGGTGGAGGTGAACACGAGCGTCCGCTCAGCAAGGTCGATCGCTGGCACCAACTGCTCCACGCTGGCAGCCTTGACGCCGCTGTTGCCGAGCAGCCTGCGTCGCTCGAAGAGCGCCATACGGAATCGATTTGCAGCCGCGCCGGCGTATTCGGAGGTCGAGGCGAGTCGGTTCACGCTGCGCATGAACGACCCGAACGAGCTGGTGTCCACGCCGAACTGCCCGACGAGCGCTCCGTAAGCGCTGGAGATCTCGCGTGTCATCTCGAGGTACGCCGATGCCTCCTGGTTGCTCATCGGAAGCCCGACCATGGCGATGGAGAACGGGGCAATGACACCGTCGCTGAGCGCCTTGACGAAATCGATGGTGGACACGATCGGGCCGAAGTAATCGATCAGTCGTCGATGGCGCCCATCGACATGTTCGAGGTCGCGGTCAGGCCTAGGCGCCACTCGAAGTCAGGAAGCAGTGCCTTAGAGTGGGCTGGCGCCGCATAGTGGTGGCACTCGTCAGCCACCAGCAAGGAACCTTTGGGAACGGTCCTCAGCTCGCGTGCCGAGTGCACGATGGCGACTAAGCAATCGCGCAGAGTTCGGGCTCGAGGTTGTTTTGCGTTCCCA
Organism: Acidimicrobiaceae bacterium; assembly: GCA_016722025.1. Taxonomy (GTDB): domain Bacteria; phylum Actinomycetota; class Acidimicrobiia; order Acidimicrobiales; family Ilumatobacteraceae; genus UBA668. The sequence goes on along the minus strand of JADKGZ010000003.1, from coordinate 47,684 downwards.
GGGCTGGACCTGAGTTCCGCTGCCGAATTCCGCAGCGAGAATCGCAGCCATTGCTGTTGCAGCTCCTGGCTCGGCACTGGCACCACCACATGACGGCGATCCGCGAGCGCCTCACGGATCGCCTCAGCGCCGATCTGGGTCTTGCCCGACCCAGTCACTGCCTCGACGATTCCCCGCCGACCCGCGGTCTCGCACGTCCAACGCCTCCGTCTGCAGCGCATACATCCTGGTCGTCATTCAGTCCACGCTAGGCAGCTCACATGCAGGTTCATCGACGCGTGGACCCTGCCGGTGGTGTTCGTTTCCGCGGTCCCATGGTCGACTGCCAGCCCAGCCCAGGCCACTAGCGGGTTCTTGACCGAGGAACTCGCGCCGGGAGACGCTTGTCAGCAATCAACATCCGACACCACTTCGCCGGGTCCCGACTGGCACGGCGTTTGACAACTGGGACGATGCGGTCTCGTCGACCCGTCGCCACACAGAATTTGCTGATTGCGTTTGGGTGGGTCAACCGCTACGAGAGCTCAGGTGACCCCGGATCATTCGTCTGACGGCCGTTCGAATCTGTCGTGCCCCTCCTCTTGATCAGCAGCAAGGCGCCGGCTCCTGGCTCGGACTGATACTCCCGCACGGAAGCCAGCGACGACGCGACCGTCGGCTAGGTCGTCCTCGACGTCGCGTTCGCAACCGACTCGGGACGGACACACGTGGGCGCAGACCCAGCGCATCCTCTCGACGTCGCGCTTGGACGAGTCGTCGCTCCACGGCAACGTAGACCATTCGGTTCGAGCACAGGCTGCGAACTCGCTCCACATGCCACTTCGGTGGTCACCGTTCCCGCCCGGTGCGCGCCACAGGAGCGACGACACTGCGCTTGGTCGTGCTGTCGTTGACCACTCACTGGTGTGATGACCCCGTACGCGCAGACCACGTCCGCCCGCCTCCGCGAGTCGTCCATGCGACGCGCCAGCGAGCATCTGACTAGCCCACCGACGCGCAGCGAGCCAGCGACAGTTCGGCGCACGTACAGCGTTGACGAAGCGGCCGCGATCCTTGGGATCTCGCGCACCACTGCGTATCAGTGCGTGAGGACGAAGGAGCTTCCGTCGCTGCGCTTTCGTGGGCGCATCGTCATCTCGGCCGCCGTGATCGATGCACTCCTCGAAGACCCGGCAAGCTCTCCACAGTGACCCCTCCGTCGATGAACGTCAGGTAGTGGCGGGCGGAGCGGCGAGGAGGCCTTCGATGACGTCGGCTGCTTGGCGGTCGCTGGCCTGGAGGAAGTGGGCGTAGACGTTGAGGGTGGTCGCAGCGTTGGCATGGCCGAGGCGGCCGCTGACGGTGCGTACGGGCACCCCAGCTGCGAGCAGCTGTGTTGCGTGGAGGTGGCGCAGATCGTGGAGGCGCACACCCTTCAGGCCGACCTTGTCGCAGAGCCGTCGAAAGCCGGTGGTGATCGAGTCCGGATGCAACGGCTGGGCCCCGTCAGGCGTCGACGAGAACACGAAGCTGTTGTCGTCGAACTCGAGCTGGCAGGCCACCGCGCAGTCCTTGGCCCGTTCAGTTGACGGGCCAGCGCGGCCATCGTGTCGGTGTCGATCGCGATGTGGCGCGGCGTGGGTCTTGGTGTCTTTGACGATCGTTCCGCCGGCAACCGATGCCACCGACCGGTTGATCGACAGCGTGTTCGTGTGCCAGTTGATGTCGGACCATCGCAAACCGCACACCTCACCGCGTCGGGCACCGGTTGCCGCGAGCACACGCAACAGGGCACCGAACTCGGGGCCGTGATCATCCGCGGCAGCGAGGAGCTGGCGGGTGACATCGAGCGGTGGTGGCGCGATCTCACGCCGGCGGATCTTGGGTGGGCTTGCACCCGCGGCCGGGTTGGTGGGAATCCACCCCCACGCCACCGCCTGACCGAGCGCACCGCGCAACACTGCATGGTGGTGACGGACCGTCGCCGCGGCCAGCCCACGATCGCGGGCCAGGCCGGCGTAGTAGCTGTCGAGTCGTTGAGTGGTGATCCGCCGCAACGTGAGCGCACCGAGATCGGGCGCCAACCGGGTGGCCACCAACCGCCGATACTCGCGAACCGTGGTAGCCGCCAACTGCGCGCTGACAAGGTCGAGCCACTGCACCAACAGCTGGTTGAGCGTGGTGGTCGACGATGAGATCTTGCCTGCCGACACCTCGGTGACCAGCGCTGCCAGAGCCCGCTGCGCGTCGCGTTTGGTGCCCCGCACCGTACGGCTCAGCTGCTTGGCAATACCGGTGACGGGATCGCACGGCAGCTGCACGATCAGCTCCCACGCACCCGGCCGACGTTCGCGCATCGATCCCTTCATGATCGGCACACTACCCAAAATCTTGGATGGATCTTGGATGACCCTCTAGTCGGACGAGAGTGGATTTCACAAAAGTGCCATCTAACTGGTGTTATCTGGAGCCGGGTAAGGGAATCGAACCCTTGACCTACGCATTACAAGTGCGTTGCTCTGCCAGCTGAGCTAACCCGGCGACTCGTTCGCCGAGTGTAACGGGATGCTGTTTCGTGCCCGCCGATCGAGTCCGGATGGTTACCCGATGACGGCCAGCTCGCGCACGCGGGCCAGCAGCACGTCGATGGCGGGCGCGTTGAGGCCACCCTGCGGGAAGATCACGTCGGCGTGGCGCTTGATGGGCTCGATGAACTGCTCGTGGCTGGGGCGCACCGAATCCAGGTACTGGGTGATGATGCTCTCCGGCGTGCGCCCGCGCTCGGCCACGTCACGCTGCAGCCGGCGGATGAACCGCAGATCGGCATCGGTGTCGATGTACACCTTCAGGTCGAACCGGTCGCGCAGCGTGGGCTCGTACAGCACGAGGATGCCCTCGACCACCACGATCCGCGCGGGTGCCACCATGCGCACCTCGCCGCTGCGGCGGTGCATCGTGTAGTCGTAGATGGGCACGGGCACCGTCGAGCCGTGCGAGAGCGCGGCCAGGTGGTCGTTGAGCAGCAGCCAGTCGAACGCATCCGGGTGGTCGTAGTTCGCCGTCTCGCGTTCCTCGAACGGCTTGTGGTCGTGCGACACGTAGTACGAGTCGAGCTTGATCAGCGCCAGCTTCTCGTCGCCGGCCAGCTCTGCCAGCCGTTCGCTGACGGTGGTCTTGCCCGAGCACGTGCCACCGGCGACACCGATCATGAACGGGCGAGCTGCGGGCATGGTGGTGCAGGCTAGCCAACACCGGCTCACCGCCGCCGGTGACCCCCACGAACGTCTGTGCGATGTCCGGTTTCAGTGACCGTCGTGAGGCAGGCTGGGGGCACCATGACCGAGCAACACCCGACACCCGACACCCTCGATGAGCGCGACCTGGCCATTCTCCAGTTCGAAGCCACGTGGTTCATGCTGGACGAAGATCGCCACGATGCCATCCGCGCGCGTTTTGCCTGTTCCGTGGAGGACTACAATCTCGATCTCAACCGGGTGATCGATCTCCCGGCGGCGTTGCTCGCCGACCAGCTGGTGGTTCGCCGCCTGCGCCGTCACCGCGATCGTCGCCGTCGGGCACTCATCGATGGCGCGGCTGCAGGCGAACAGGGCTGACGCACCTGATACGAACTGAGGAGCCACGATGAGCAACGACAATGCGGGCCGTACCGGGCGCACCAACGGCGCCGCCCCCATGGGCAGCACAGTGGCGATCGCTGTCACGCTCATCGCGCTCGTGCTCGGGTTCCTCATCCTGCGCAAGGTCAACGACGACGACAGCAGTGGTAGCAGCGTGAAGCCCAGCGCCACCACTACCACCACCGTTGCCGGCGTCATCGACCCCACCATCACCACCGTGCCGGTGATCGCGGTCACCACCACCACGGCTGCTGCGCTCGTCACCACCGGTACCAAGGTGCAGGTGGCCAACGCCAGCACCATCAACGGCGCTGCCAAGAACATGTCCACGGCCATCAGCGCCAAGGGCTTCTCGATGGCCGAACCCGTCAACGCCTCGGAGAAGCTCGACATCAGCAAGGTGCTGTACAACGCCGACGATCCCAACGCGAAGGCGGTCGCCGACTCGCTGGCCACGGTGCTCGGTGGCATCGTGTCGGTTGCTCAGGGCATTCCGGTGCCGGTGGCCAGCGGCAACTGGGGTGCCGACAGCGGTGTGGTGCTGATGCTGGGCAACGACTACGCCGGCAAGACCCTTGCCGAGATCGCGGGCGCAGCGCCCACGGGCGTCACTGTCGTCACCACCGTCTGACGCCCCGTCTCAGTTGGTGTAGTCCTGGATGGAGCGGCCGTGCGTGCGATCGGTGATCTCGCGGGCCCGCTGGCGGAACTCGTCGAGCAGCGCCTCCCGGTTGATGGTGAGCAACTGCCGATCGCGCATCAGCACCCGCCCGTCGACGATCGTCGTGCGCACATCGGTGGGCTGGATCGAATACACCAGCGCCGCCGCCAGATCGTGCAATGGCTGGCAGTGGAAGCCGTCGACGTCGACCAGGATCACGTCGGCCTTCGCCCCCACCGTGAGCTCGCCGATCTGGCCACGCATGCCCAACACCGCGGCCGACTCGGGGCCGGCCATCTCCAGCGCCATCGCGCTCTTGAACCAGGTGGCATCGTCGCGCACCTGCTTCTGCGAGAGCGCCGTGATGCGCATGCTCTCCAGGATGTCGAGCGTGTTGTTCGAGGCTGCCCCGTCGGTGCAGTAGCCCACCGGCACGCCCGCTGCGCGCAGTGATGCGATCGGCGTGAGCGGCCCGAGTGCGAACTTGAAGTAGCCCTTCGGCCCGTGGGTGACCCCGACGCGATCGCGAGTCGCGGCCAACAGCGGGATGTCGCTGTCGAAGATGCCGTTGCCATGGGCGATGATGGTGCCGGCATCGAGCACGCCGGTCTCGTGCAGCACCTGGATGGGGGTGAGGCCACGCGAGGAGACGCTTGCCTTGGCCTGTGCGAGGTCCTCCGACGCGTGCAGGTGCACCTTCACACCCAACCGTCGAGCGGCATCGGCGGCGCCGCGCAGGTCGTCGTCGGTCACGGTGTACGGCGCGTGAGGGGCGATCGACGTGGTGATGCGCCCGTCGACCTTGCCCTGCCACCGCTCGGCGAACGCCACCGACTCGGCCAGACCGACCGGACCTTGCGAGCTGAAGAACGCGGAACCGAGGTTGGCGCGGATGCCCGTGTCGGCCACGGCCTGCGCGGCCTGATCCATGAAGAAGTAGTGATCGGCGAACGTGGTGACCCCGCACTCGATCATCTCGGCGATGGCAACCAGCGTGCCCAGGTACACGTCGCGTTCGCCGACGTTCACCTCCATCGGCCAGATGTAGTCGTTGAACCAACGAGCGACTGCGACGTCTTCTGCCGCGCCGCGCAGGAACGTCATCGCCGCGTGGCAGTGCGTGTTGATGAGCCCCGGCATGGCCACCATGCCCTGCGCGTCGATGACCTCGCGAGCCCGCGGCGCCTGCGCCGGGTTCGGATCGATGCGAGTGAGCCGGCCACCGGTGATCTCGAGCGTGGTTCCGGGTGCGAACGTGGTGCGGTCGGCAGTGACGCCCAGCAGCGCCGTGCAGTTGACGATGGCAAGATCGGCGAAGGGGCCAGTTGGATCGTCGGGCATCCCGTGAAGCTAGTGGTGTCGCCGCGAGTGTGCAGCAGTTCAGGGAAAGAGATGGCGCAGCAGGCTGCTCGCTGCTGCTTCGATGCACCACAGCGGCTCGTGCATGGCGCGCTGCAACCCGAACTCGTGAGCGAGCGAACGATGCGTGATGCGGTCGCGCACCTCCGGCGCACTGTCGCCGACGATGGCCGCGACTGGCCGCCCGGCTTCTGCGCACAGCGCCTGCACACCGCCCACCACCTTGCCTTCGAAGCTCTGCTCGTCGAGGTAGCCCTCGCCGGTGAGCACCAGATCGGCGGCCGCGATGTGGTCGTGCAGATCGACCTCGTCTGCCACGAGGTCGAAGCCGGGCAGCAGCTTGCCGCCCAACGCGACCAGCCCGCCGGCGAGCCCGCCGGCCGCACCCGTTCCTGGCGCGTTGCGCACGTCGACCCCGTACTGCTCCTGGTACATCTGCGCCAACCGCTCGAGCCGGCCGCGCAACATGTCGACCTGTGCGGGCGAGGCGCCCTTCTGCGGGGCGAACACCGGTGCTGCATCGGCGAACAGCGTCTGCACATCGCAGGCGACCAGCAACTGCACGCCACGCAGCCGGTGAGGGGCGGTGATGGCGCGCACGCAGCCCAACCCGCCGTCGGTGGTGGCCGAGCCGCCGAGGCACACGATGATCTTCTTCGCACCCAGGTCGAGTGCCTGGTCGATGAGCTCGCCGGTGCCGGTGGTGGAGGCGGCCATGGCATCGTTGCCCGCGGCGCCGCCGACCAACGTGAGCCCGGAGGCGCGAGCCATCTCGATGACCGCCGTGCCGCGATGGAGTCGCCACTCGGCCTGCACCGCGTCGCCCAATGGGCCGGTGACCGTGCTGGTGCGGTTGGCGCCGCCGAGTGCTTCCAGGGTGCCCTCACCACCGTCGGCCACCGGTTGCTCGACGCACTCGTGGCCAAGCTCCCAGCAGGCATGCCCGATCGCAGCCGCGACTTGCCGGGCGGTTGCCGTGCCCTTGAACTTGTCGACCGCGGCGAGCACTCGCATCCGGAAAGGCTACGGGTGAGGGGCCGGAGCTGCGAGTTGAAATCCCGACCCGGTTGGTAGAGTTTGACGCATGTCTGTGACCGTTCGAATCCCCACCACCTTGCGTCCGTTGGCGGGTGGCGCGTCCACGGTGCAGGTGGCCGGCTCCACCCTCACCGAAGTCATCGCCAACCTGGAGACGGCGCACCCGGGCTTCAGCGATCGCCTGCTCGACGAGTCGGGCGCGATGCGCAAGTTCGTCAACCTGTTCGTCGCCGACGACGATGTGCGATACCTCGACGGGCTCAACACCGCCACACCCGAAGGCACCACCGTCAGCATCATTCCCGCCGTCGCCGGCGGCTGACGCCCTGCGGGCTGCAGCCCGCGCCGTGGCATCGGTGGAGAACGGCGAAGGCCCGGTGCCGAAGCACCGGGCCTTCACTCACTGACTGCTCAGCAGGCTTCCGACGTGGTCAGAAGTCTTCCATGCCGCCGCCGCCCATGCCGCCGCCGGAATCCTTCTCCGGCTTGTCGGCCACGACGGCTTCGGTGGTGAGGAACAGGGCTGCGATCGAGGCTGCGTTCTGCAGCGCCGAGCGGGTGACCTTGGCAGCGTCGATGACGCCCAGCTTGACGAGATCCTCGTACACGCCGGTGGCAGCGTTGAGGCCTTCGTTGCCCTTCAGGCTCTTCACCATGGCGACGGCAACGCCGCCTTCCATGCCGGCGTTCTCGGCGATCTGCTTCAGCGGGGCCTCGAGGCACTTGGCCACCAGGCGAGCACCCGTGGCCTCGTCGCCGCTGAGCGAGTCGGCAACGGCCAGCACTGCGGCCTGCGCACGCAGCAGGGCCACGCCACCGCCGGGCACGACGCCCTCTTCGATGGCAGCCTTGGTGGTGCTGACCGCGTCTTCGATGCGGTGCTTCTTCTCCTTGAGCTCCACCTCGGTGGCGGCGCCGACCTTCAGCACGGCAACGCCGCCGCTGAGCTTGGCGAGGCGCTCCTGCAGCTTCTCGCGGTCGTAGTCGCTGTCGGTGTTGTCGATCTCGGCCTTGATCTGGTTGATGCGGCCCTTGATGTCGTCGTCGCTGCCGGCACCCTCGACGATGGTGGTCTCGTCCTTGGTGATGATGACCTTCTTGGCCCGGCCGAGCAGGTCGAGCGTGGTGTTCTCCAGCTTGAGGCCGACTTCCTCGCTGATGACCTGGCCACCGGTGAGGATGGCGATGTCCTGCAGCATGGCCTTGCGGCGCTCGCCGAAGCCGGGGGCCTTGACGGCGGCCGACTTGAACGTGCCACGGATCTTGTTGACCACGAGCGTGGCGAGGGCCTCGCCCTCGATGTCCTCGGCGACGATCACGAGCGGGCGACCGCTCTGCATGACCTTCTCGAGCACGGGCAGCAGGTCGCGCACCGAGCTGATCTTCGAGCTGACGAGCAGCATGTACGGATCGTCGAGCGACGCCTCCATGCGCTCCATGTCGGTGGCGAAGTAGGGCGAGATGTAGCCCTTGTCGAAGCGCATGCCCTCGACGAAGTCGAGCTCGATGCCGAAGGTCTGGCTCTCCTCGACGGTGATGACGCCGTCCTTGCCGACCTTGTCGATCGCCTCGGAGATGGTGGCGCCGATCTCGGTGTCGGCGGCGGAGATGGACGCGACCTGTGCGATCTGCTCCTTGGAGTCGACTTCCTTGGCCAGCTCGCGGATGGAACCGACGGCGGCCTCGACGGCGGCCTCGATGCCCTTCTTGAGGGTCATCGGGTTGGCGCCGGCGGCCACGTTGCGCAGGCCCTCGTGCACCAGGCTCCAGGCGAGCACGGTGGCGGTGGTGGTGCCGTCACCGGCGACGTCGTCGGTCTTCTTGGCGACTTCCTTCACCAGTTCGGCGCCGATGCGCTCGTAGGGATCCTCGAGCTCGATCTCCTTGGCGATGGAGACACCGTCGTTGGTGATCGTGGGGGCGCCCCACTTCTTCTCCAGCACGACGTTGCGGCCCTTCGGCCCGAGCGTGACGCGCACGGCGTCGGCGAGCTTGTTCATGCCCGCCCCGGGCGGCGAGCGCCGCGGCGGGCGTCGCGCGATCTGCTTGTCCATCGTTCCTCCACGGTGAGGTTGCGGTGAGACACCCCCGCCGCCCCCCGGGGGGCGCCCCCCGGGGGCGGCGGCACCCCCCCCCCCCGCCGCCTCAGGGGGCAACACGGCGCGGGCCGCCGTCCGCGGGGCGCTGGTCGCCCCCCCCCCGTGTCCGCGTCTCGGCGGCGCCGAACTCGGTGGTGAAGCGCTGCAGGAGCGCGTTCAGCCCGGCGGTGCCGGCAACGTGCACGTGCACCTGGAAGTCGGTGCGGCCCGTGACGTGGGCCAGTCGGGTGACTTCCGGGCACGTGAGCGCACCGCGGCGGAAGCGGTCGACGTCGGCGGCACGTACATCGATCACCGCTTCCAGGTCGCGACCGAGCCGGCCTTGGTCGACCTCGATGGTGAAGCTGCGGATGACGCCGGTGCGCACGAGCCGGCGAACTCGATCGGCGGCGGCGTTGGCGGAGAGGTGCACCCGATCGCCGAGGGTCTGGTAGGGAATGCGGGCGTCGTCGCGGAGAATGGAGAGGATTTCGCTGTCGATACGGTCTAGTCCTGAGGAATCCACTGCCATATCGACCATTGTGCCACAAGATGCGCTGAATTCTCAGCTCTCAACGGCGGATACTGGTGTCATGACGCACACCGAGTTCCTCTCCAGCATTCTTCGCACCGTTCGCGAGACCGGTGCCGTCAGCGCGCTCGACCAGCTGCGCAGCGAGCGCCCCTCGTTCGACGGGGCGGGCTACCACGACACCAAGGCCGTCTTCTACGTGTGGGCCATCGACCGCTTGGTGGCCGGTGGCCTCAGCGACTTCGGCGTGCTGTGGCACCCGTTGCTCGAGGCGCACAGCCCGCAGGTGTGGTGGTCGGCTGCGACCCTCGCCTCCGCCGCCGCTGCCGATCGGTTCGTTCCGTCGGAACTGGCCTGCGCCGGCGAGCCCCAGCCGTGCGAACCCAAGGTGCTGCTCGCAGCCTGAGCACGACCGATCCAGCGCGACCGATCCAGCACGAACGATCCGGCACGACCGATCCAGCACGACCGATCCAGCACGACAAGCGATCCTCGCCGGTCGCCTCGTAAGGTCGCGGTATGCATGTGCTGGTCGTCGGTGGCGGTGTGTCGGGTCTCGGGTCGGCGTTGGTGCTGGCCCGCCAAGGTCATCAGGTCACGGTGGTCGAGCGCGACGACACGCCAATGCCGTCGTCGGCCGACGAAGCCTTCGACTGGGATCGCCGTGGGGCGCCGCAGGTTCGCCACAGCCATGCCTTTCTGGCCCGGTTGGTCGGCCTGCTGCGTCGCGACTACGCCGATGTCTACGCCGAGCTGTTGGCCGAGGGAGCCACGGAGATGCGCTTCGGCGACGACCTGCCGCCCACGATCGTCGACTTCCAGCGGCTGCCCGAGGATGACGAGCTGGTCATGCTGGCGTGCCGGCGCACCACGTTCGAGTGGGTGCTGCGGCGTGCCGCGGTGGCAGAGGGCCGGGTGACGTTCCGTACCGGGGTCGGGGTGGAAGGGCTGCTCGCGCAACCGGCCGGGCCAGGCGCTGTGCCCCACGTGACCGGTGTGCGACTGGCCGACGGCACCACCATCGCCGGCGACCTCACCGTGGTTGCGGCCGGCAGGCGCAGCGCGCTCAGCGAGTGGCTCGCGGCCATCGGCGCCGCTCCCGTGGCCGAGGAAGTCGACGACACGGGCATCGTCTACTTCAGCCGCTTCTATCGGCTGCTGCCGGGCCAGGACTACCCACCGCGCACGGGTCCCATCGGTGGCGACCTCGGATACCTCAAGTACGGCGTGTTCGTGGGCGACAACCACACCTTCAGCGTCACGCTGGCCACGCCGACGGTCGACGGCGAGCTGCGCAAGCTGTTGGCCGACCCGGTGGTGTTCGATGAGTGCGCCCGGCAGTTGGTGGCCACTGCACCCTGGCTCGACGGTCGGGCGTTGCCGATCACCGAAGAGGTGCACGTGATGGCCGGCCTGTTGAACCGCTGGCGTGATCATGTGGTGGCCGGTGCACCGGTGGCCACTGGGGTGCTGCCGGTGGGCGATGCCGTGCTGTGCACCAACCCGCTCTACGGGCGCGGGTGCTCCACGGCGTTCTGGAGCGCGCACCTGATGGCCGATGCAGTGGCGCGCCACGGCGACGACCCGAGCGCCTTGGCGTTGGCCTACGACGACGCGTTGCGCGCAGAGATCTTCCCCTGGTACCGAGCCGGCGTCGATCAAGACGCGGAGGCTCGCCGCGTGGCGGCCGCCCTGCTTGCCGGCGACGACCCCGACGGCGACACCAGCGACCCGCGCACGTTCATGCGCAGCGTGTTCCGCGATGGGCTGCTGCCCGCGATGCGCAGCGACGCGGTGGTGCTGCGCGCGTTCTTCCGTGGGCTCAACCTGCTGGCTACTCCCGATTCGCTGGTGAGCGACGCCGATGTGAGCGCCCGCGTGCTCGCTGCTTGGCAGGACCGCGACAATCGTCCGCCCGAGCCGGCGCTGGGCCCGAAACGCCGGGCCGAGCTGCTGTCGCTGCTGCCGGCCTGAGCCCGCTCAGTCGAGGCCGTCCTCGATCGCTTCCACCGCTTCGTCGGTGACGTTCTCCAGCGTGTCGCGCACCTCGCTGAGCCCTGGCACTTCGGCCAGCATCGTGTCTTCCAGGCGGGTGTCGTCGAGGATGAGGAAGAGCACCACGCCGACCACGGCGCCCACCAGCGGGAAGACGATGAACACCCACAGCTGTTCGAGCGCGCCGGTGGAGGTCTCGGCGAACAGCGCCGTGCCCAGGCTGCGGGCCGGGTTGACCGAGGTGTTGTCGATGGGGATGGAGATGAGGTGGATGAGGGTGAGCGTGAGACCGGCGACCAGCCCGCCGAAGCCGGGGGCGAACTTGCGGGTGGTGGTGAACAGCACCACCATCACCAGCAGTGCGGTGAGGATGACCTCGGTGACGATGGCGGCACCGACACCGAAGTGCTTGCCCGACCAGAGGTTGGATGCGAAGGAGCCACGCTGCCAGTCGTCGCGGCCGCTGGCGATGCCGTAGATGATGGCGGCGCCCCCGACGGCGCCGATGAGCTGACCAATGACCGCGAACACGGCGTGGGTGCCGTTGATCTTGCGGGAGAGCAGCATGCCCAACGTGACCGCCGGGTTGATGTGGCAGCCACTGATCGGCCCGATCACGTAGGCCATGATGAGCAAGGAGAGCCCGAAGCCGGCGGCGACACCGGCGACGCCGACGTACTGGAACGAGAAGATCGCGACGCCGGGCCCGCCCAACATCAGCACGGCGGTGCCCACGAGCTCGGCGACCAGGATGCGACCGTTGTTCTGTGTCTCCATGCCGAGGACCCTATTCCTTCGGTGCTTCCCAATTGCGCGAAGTGCGGGTACCGTCGCTGCGATGGCAGCCCGCCGCCGCAGCGAGACGCTTCTGGTCACCACCATCCGCGCGGGCGAACGCTCGCGCCATCCCGACGAACTGATCGTGGAAGAACCGATGACGGTGCAACTCGATGGCATCACCGTCAGCACCACCATGCGCACCCCCGGCAACGACTACGAGCTGGCCGTCGGCTTCTGCCACACCGAGGGTCTGCTGGCCGGCTGCGCCGTGGTGGGTGTGCGCTACTGCGCCAACGGCTCGGCGGTGGGGAGCGAGTTCAACGTCGTCACTGTGGAGACGGGCGGTCGGGCGCCGGCGCCGCGGCCTCGCCTGGGTAACACCACGTCCAGCTGCGGCCTGTGCGGCAACGACGCCATCGACGAGCTGTGCGACCGGCTGTTGGTCCTTCCCGCCACCGCGCCCATCACGATGGATGTGCTGCACGCCATCCCTGAGGCGGCGCGCGCAGCGCAGGGTCTGTTCGACACCACCGGGTCGGTGCACGCCGCGGCGGCCTTCACCCCGCAGGGCGACGTGCTGCTCGTTCGCGAAGACGTCGGCCGCCACAACGCGGTCGACAAGGTCATCGGCCGGTTGCTGCTCGACGGGTCGCTGCCGGCCACCGGCCTGGGCTTGTTCGTGAGTGGTCGGGCCAGCTTCGAGCTGGTGCAGAAGGCGTGGTCCGCCGGCTTCGGCACGCTCGTGGCAGTCAGCGCCCCCACCGCGCTGGCGGTGCACACCGCGCGCCGTGCCGGGCTGGTGCTGGCCGGCTTCGTGCGCACCGATCGGCTCAACATCTACTCGCCCGAGCGCCTTGCGCCCTAGGCCCTCCGGCTGGCTTTGCCCGTAGCCTGGCCACCATGAGCGAACCCATCAAGCCTTCTGTCGGTCGTGGCATGCTGCACCTGTTCTGCAAGGCAACGCCGTTGTTCGACGGCGACAGCGTCGTGGCCGCGGTCAAGGCCGCCGAGGCCGCCGGTGTGCAAGTGGTGGCGGTGTCCACGCTGGGGCACAAGTGCGACGCCGCGTTCATGGCCATGCACGAAGACTGGCAGGTACTGCGGGCGCTGCAGACCGGTCTGCAGCGAGCCGGGCTGGAAGTGGTCGACAGCTACGTCAGCCTCACCGAGGTGAGCGAGTACGCCAAGGGCATGCCGGAGGAGATGTTGCAGGGCCGCCTGTACCCCGACATCCCGCCGCGTCAGCACCACATGCCGGCATGGTGCTTCTACCCGATGTCGAAGAAGCGCGAAGGGCACGCCAACTGGTTCACCCTGCCGTTCGACGAGCGCAAGGACCTGATGCACGAGCACGGCACCAGCGGTCGCAAGTTCGCCGGCCGAGTGGTGCAGTACGTCACCGGCTCCACCGGCCTCGACGACTTCGAGTGGGGCGTCACGCTGTTCGCGGTGCATCCCGACGACCTGAAGGAAGTCGTGTACACGATGCGCTTCGATCTGGCATCCAGCGTCTATGCCGAGTTCGGTCCGTTCTACACCGGCATGGTGGTCGCGGTGGAGGAGCTGGTCGCCACGCTCTGACCCGTGCCGGGCAATCAGTCGTTGCAGATGGTGCCTGTCAGTCGTTGCCGATGGTGCCTGTCAGTCGTTGCCGATGGTGATGGTGCCATCGGAGACGTCGCGCCCGCTCGCGTCGAACCGGAACCGGTCGAAGTCGGCGGTGGTCACGTTGCCACTGGGCCCGATCGACAGGTTGCCGATGGGCCCGTTGTAGTTGATGTTGCGACCCTCGGTCAGCGCAGCGCTGCAGGCGATGAACGTCGTGCAGCCGGTGCCGCTGGTGGTCACCGTGGAGACGGCGTCGGCGAGGTCGCGCGGTTGGTTGGAGCCGGTCGCCTGTGCTGCGAGCGCGATGATGGCCAAGCAGTCGTAGGCGTTGTGGGCGTACAGACCGGTGGTCGTCGGATCGACACCCAAGAGCGCCTGGGTGAACGCAGGCGACGTGGCGTAGGCAACGGGTGCGACGCCCACCACCTTCCTCGACAGCTGGGCGCTGAACGGCTGCGCGGACGGAGCGGGCCGGCGAATGGCGTCGTTGACGACGTACGTGAGTCGCGTGGTGGCGGCGGCATCGATGGCGTTGATGATGGCCGGGCCGCTGGCACCATCGGCGATGACGGCGACGACTTCTGGCTGGTTGGCCAGCACCTGCTCGACCGCGGCCGAGACCGAGTCCTCGTTGGCGGTGAACGCGACAGTGGCCGACACACGGGTACCTCGCGCAATGATCGCCTCTTGGGCGGCCTCGGCGAACGGCCGGCCGTAGTCGTCGTCGAGGTACACGACGATGGCCGTGCTGCTGCCGGATGCTTCCACCACACTGGCGATGGCTTGGGCCTGCAACGAGTCGCTGGGAATGGTGCGGAAGAAGAGCCCGTCATCGGGGAACTCGTCGAGTGCGAGGCGGAGGCTGTCGGACCGCAGGTGAGCACGCCGGCATCGACCGACGCCGTCAGGGTGCTCAGGGTGTTGGTGGACGACGTGGGGCCGATGATGGCGTCGACACCGAGCTGCGTGAGGCCCTGCACGGCGAGCGCGGCCGTGGCGGGGGTGTCGCCCTCCTCACGGACGATCAGCCGCACCCGCCGGCCATTGATGCCGCCGGCGGCGTTGATCTCGGTCATGCCCATCGTGAGTGCATCGTTCATCGAAGCGCCGAGGTCGGCGGCGAGGCCGCTGTTGGGCAGGATGGCACCGATCACCAACGCACCGTCGTCGGGATGCACCGTGGTGCTGGTGGCGACGACGGTGTCGCTCGACGCCGGGCCGGCCGTGCTGTCGTCACTGCACGCTGCCGGAAGGATGATGGCCAGCAGCCCGACAAGACCGGTGACGGAACGCGACTGCACGGGGCGAGTGTAGGAGGGTGGGACCGTTCGCTGCGGCCCGATCTGCAGATGCCCCAGAGGTGGCGAGCAGCGATCGACCGGCGGGAGCGTCAGCTCGCCAGGCCGACGAGGTGCGAGTCGATGTGCTCTGCCGCCATCGACAGCGGTTCGATCCACACGCGCACCGGTGGGCCGTCGAGTTGGTCGTCGTGGCGCATGGCGTCGGCCAGACGAAGTGTTCGCGAGCGCAGACCGTCGTCGCGGCGCACGAGCACGAGGAGCTTGCCCGACGGCGTGGCAGCCATCGTTTCGCCGGCGACGAACGTCCGGCGAGCGTGCAGCCTCAGTTGAGGGGCACAGCTCGGGGAGCCGTTGCCCTCGATGACGACGATCGCGAGGTTGCGGCCCGGAGCCTCGCCGACGCTGCGGCACAGCTCGACGTGCTGCTGCACACGAAGGCGCAGGACTTCGAGCGGAGCGACCGAGTCGGCGCCGAAGTCGTAGTGCAGCACCCGGCCCGCCCACCCGCTGGTGATGTCGATGATGCCGCCACGCTCGAGTCGCCGCCGGAAGGACTTCGATCGAGTCGCCAGGTGGCGGAACCAGCCCAGCACGTCGTCGAGCTGGTGACCGTCGGTGGCCAGCAGATGGCCGACCGACTGCAGGTCGCCGGCGCAGAGCACCGGGGCGACGGCGCTCACCGAGCGGTATGCGCGCTCACCCCAGCCGGTTCGAACCTCGCGGACCCATGCATCGAGCACTCTTCGCCGAATCTTCACGACCGAATGACGTCATAGGTGCCCCGTCATGACGTCACTCCCGTAACGAATGTGTTCGCTAGGCTCGACCGATCGGTGGGTCGAGGCATCAAAGGAAGTGAAATCCCAGTGGCCATCACCATGGCGGTGCGAGAGCTCAGTGATGCCGAGCTGATCGGTAGCGCGCGCAAGGGTGACAGCGACGCGTATGGCGAGCTCTATCGTCGCCACGTCGACTCGGCGCGGGCGGCGGCGCGGGCGCTCACCCGGTCGCGTGCCGACGCCGACGACGTCACGTCCGAGGCGTTCGCGAGGGTGCTGCGCGCGTTGCAGGCGGGGGGCGGGCCCGATGTGTCGTTTCGGCCGTACTTGGTCACTTCCGTGCGCAACGTGTTCTACGACAGGGTTCGTCGCAACCGCGAGGAGCCCACCGACGACCTCAGCGATGAAGTGAACGTCGCCCTGCTCGATTCGGCGCGGAGCCAGGAGGACGGTGCGTTTGCCGCCGCTGCGTTCGCCACCCTTCCCGAGCGGTGGCAGCTGGTGCTGTGGCACACCGAGGTGGAAGGGCGCAGCGTTGCCGAAGTGGCGCCGCTGCTGGGTCTCGCGCCCAACGCGGTGGCCGCGTTGGCGTATCGCGCTCGTGAGGGGCTGCGCCAGGCCTACTTGCAGGCGCACCTTCGCGATCAGCACGCCGCAGAGTGCCGCGACTGCGCGGCCAACCTCGGGGCCTACGTCCGCGACGGGTTGTCGGCACGCGACCGGCGGCGAGTCGATGCGCACCTCGACGGGTGCGAGTCGTGCACGCGTCTGATGGGTGAGCTCACCGACACCAACAACACGCTGCGCGCGGCCCTCATCCCGGCGCTCATCGGGGTCTCCTCCACGGCGTACCTTTCCAATCTCGGGGGGAAGGGGGTGCTCGGGTGGGTGGCGCGAGCCTCCAAGCCGCAGCGCGCGCTGGCCGGTGGCACGGTGGCCGCCGGCGTGCTGGTTGCAGCGGCCGTGTTGCTGGCAGCATTCGGTGGCCGCGATGAATCGCAAGTGGCTGCCGCCGCGGCGACGACGGTGGTGGCACGGTCGGCCGGCACCGGTGCCACCGGCGCCGACGATCAACCCGTCGACTCCTCGCTCCCCACCACCGTGCCAGCTGCCTCCAGGCCCTCCACGTCCAGGCCGTCCACTTCGGTGCCGTCGGGCGGCGCACCGAACCCGCCCACGTTCACCACTGCGCCAGCGCCCGGGTCGACGGCCACCTTGCCCGCTGCCACGAGCCCGCCCACGCCCGGTGGCACCGCCCCGAGGAACACCCCACGGGTCTCGCCCACCACCCCGTCGACCCCCACCGGCCCGACGCCGTCCAACCCCAGTGCGCAGGTGCCCACCACCGTGGCCACACCAGTGCCCACCACCGTGACGGTGCCCTCGCCCACCACCACGCAGGCCGCCGCCACCACCACCCAGGCGCCGCCGCCACCCGCGCTGTCGGCAGTTGCGATGCAACGCACAGTCGCGGTGGCCAATGGTCAGGTGCGCGTGCAGGTGACCGTCGCCAACACCGGCAACTCCACCGCCAACGGTGTGCGAGTCGACCTGCCGGCACCCACCGGCGCTGCGCTCTTTCGTTCGCTGGGTGTTGCCACCCCGGCCGCCAGCCTGGTGAGCGCCTACGGGTCGGGCTGGACGTGCAACAGCACCGGGTCGTGCACGTTGCTGGCACTGGCCGCCGGCCAGTCGTCGGTGCTGCAGCTCACGTTCGCGCTCTCGCCCTCGGT
Source organism: Acidimicrobiaceae bacterium (assembly GCA_016722025.1). Taxonomy (GTDB): domain Bacteria; phylum Actinomycetota; class Acidimicrobiia; order Acidimicrobiales; family Ilumatobacteraceae; genus UBA668. The sequence goes on along the minus strand of JADKGZ010000003.1, from coordinate 30,203 downwards.
CGGGTCCAGCATCACCTTCACGCCCACGATCTCGGCGCCCGTCGGGGCGGCCGTCAGCACCACGCCCGTCACCGTGGCGGTGGGTGCCGTCAACGGGCTGCTCGCCGCCGAGACCGAACGAGGCGCCGTCGTCGCCATCGGCAATTCGGTCACCACCTGCGCCGACACCGACCCGGCCTGCGCCCTCGCCCGCACCGGGGCAGGCGACATGCTCAACCATCTCGACTTCGCGATGCAGCACGTCAACACGGCAGGTGGCGTGTTCAACTCGTCGACTGCCGCTCTCTCGATGAGCGGCACGGTGTCGCGTGCGTTCCTCACCTGGAGCGGCGACGTGGCGCAAGGTACGCCGGCGGCACCCAACCCGGCGGCGCGCAACACGGTCACGTTCACCACGCCGGCCGGCGTCAGCACCGTCGTGGCCGATCAGCTGAAGGACAACAGCGGCGGCACCTACTTCGCGATAGCGGAAGTCACTTCGCTCGTCACCGGCAGTGGCACCTATGCGGTGGCCGACATCCAGACCGCGCTGGGCCAGCAATCCTTCGGCGGCTGGTCGCTCGTGGTCATCACGCACGACGCCTCGCTGCCCGAGCGCTTCTTGATGGTCACCGCTCCACAGCAGGTGGTCACCAGCACGGCGTCGAGCTCGTTCACCGTCAACCTGCTGCAGCCGGCGAGCACGGCAACGTTGGTGGCGGTGGCGTTCGAAGGCGATCGCCTCTTCGCCAGCGACAAGTTGTCACTGTCGGGCTTCTCGCTCAGCAATGCCTTTCGGGGCTCTGTGCCCGCGCCGCGCAGCCCCGCGTACGACAACACGTTGGGCACCGACGTGCTGGTTGCCTCGGTCACTGGCATGTCCGGTGTGCAGCTCTCCTTCAATGCCGTCACTTCCGACGATCAAGTGATGTTGGCGGCGGTAGCAGTCGCAGTCGACGTCTGAAGCGCCTATGGTCGCGAGCGTGAGCGACGCTGCGCCCAACGACTTCACTCGCGATCTCGCCCGCTGGAGCGAGGCGTTGGCCGCCATCGCACGCACAGGCCTCGGCTTCACGCAGAGCCTGTACGAGCGCGAACGGTTCGAGGAGGTGCTGCACGTGGCGGCCGACATCAAGGCTGCGGCGGCCGAGGCCTTGGAGGTTCGGCGCGAGAGCGACCACTTCATCCAGGAGTGGATGGACAACGTCGGCGAAGGCATACCGGGGTACGTCACCCCGAAGGTTGCGATCGGTGCCGTGGTGGGCAACGCGGCGGGCGAGATCCTGTTGGTGCAGCGCGGCGATAGCGGTCTGTGGCTGTACCCCACCGGGTGGGCCGACAGCGGCTACTCGCCCAGCGAGGTGGTGGTGAAGGAGGTGTTGGAGGAGACCGGCATCGAGTGCGAGCCGGTGCAACTGCTGAGCGTGATCGACGGGCAGCGCATGGGCTTCACCCGCTTCGCGATGTACCTGCTGCTCTTCCACTGCCAGGCCAAGGGCGGCAGTCTGGTGCCGCACCCGCTGGAGACCGCCGACGTTGGGTGGTTCGGCCGCGACCAGTTGCCGGCTGCGACGGTTGGTGCCGAGTGGTGGGGCCCGATGGCGTTCGCTGCCATCGACGGCGAGCAGTTCGCGGCCACCTTCGAGCCACCGCGCAGCCCGGTGTGGCGAGGCCGGCACGAGTGACCGTCGAGCGAGGTGGCGTCCGGCGCGACTACTTGCCGTCGCCCTCCTGATCGCGCAGGAAGCGCTCGAGCTCGGCCATGAACGCTTCGCTGTTCACCTCCGGCTCCGCTGCCAGCTCACCGCCGACCGTGTCGTCATCGTCGTCGTCGTCATCCTCGTCGAAGTCGTGGTCGTCGAGCTGGCCGCTGTCGGACAACGATTCGAGGCGCTCGACGTAGCCGACGAGATCGGCATCGTCGGCAACGAACGCCGACACGCGAGCGTCGTAGGCGATGGCGTCGGCGTGCAGGCGCGACGTGGGGGCGGGGGTGCCGATGATCTCGCACGCTCGCTCGACCAGCGCCAGCGATGCCTTCGGTGAAGGCACCTGCGACGCGTAGGCGGGTACCGCAGCCCACAGCGATGCACACGACAGGTCGGCGCGCGTGCACGCATCTTGCACCACGCCGACGATGCCCGTAGGCCCTTCGTAGCGGCTGCGCTGGAGATCGAAGCGATCGATGGTGTCTTGCTCCGTGGCGGTGCCGATGAGCTGCACCGGCCGGCTGTGCGGCACGTCGGCGAGCAGTGCGCCGAGGGTGAGCACCATCGAGACGTCGAACTGTTGGGCGATGCCGATCAGCTGCTGGGTGAACAGCCGCCAACGCAACGCCGGCTCCGGGCCGAGCACCAGGATCACGTCGCCGCCCGGGGTGCTGGCGCTCCACGCACCGACCGTGGGCCACACGATGGTGCGTCGCTGCTCGGGCGTGAGCCGTACATGAGGCCGCACGGTGGCGAAGTCGGTGAACTCCTCCGGGTCGATCTCGGCGAGGGGCTGCGCCTGCCACGCTTCGACGAGGTGCCGCACGCTGTTGCTGGCTGCATCGGCCGCATCGTTCCAGCCGGTGAAGGCGGCAATGAGCATGGGGCGCTGCAGCGAGGGTTGCGCCAGCCAGCGGACGTGCTCCATGGCCCGTCACGCTATCGCCATCGACGTGGAGCGGCTTGGCCAAAGCGGTCGACCCCGGTGGCGCGCAGGTGAAAGCATTCGACGATGGCCGCTTCCTCTCCGCAAGCTCGCATCGTTGCGCCGCAACTCGGTCTTGCGGCGAGCTGTCGCGCGGTGCTCGACGCCTTGCCCAGTTGGTTTGGCATTCCCGAGTCGAACGACGAATACGTGTCGTTCGTTCAGACGCATCCCACCTGGAGCGCGGTCGACGACAAGGGTGCTGTCATCGGTGTGCTGGCACCGATGCGTCATGCCGCGTCGGCGGAGATCTATCTCATCGCCGTGCTTCCCGAGTGGCATCGGCACGGCGTGGGCCGCTCGCTGGTCGCAGCATTCGAAGCTGCTTCGGCGGCTGATGGCGTTCGCCTCCTGCAGGTCAAGACGCTCGGGCCTTCGCACCCGGACGAGGGATACGCGCGCACCCGTTCCTTCTACGAGGCGCTCGGCTACGCCCCACTCGAAGAGTTTCACGATCTGTGGCCGGACAATCCGGCGCTCATCATGGTGAAGCCGGTGCTCGTCGCAACCGGAGAAGCGGCTGCAGTGGCCCGCACGGGGGCTCCGATCACCCGCGCGATGGTCGTCGCGGCGTTGCGCGCCGCCGGTCTGCGACGCGGGTCGGTGGCGATCGTGCACTCGTCGCTCTCGCGGCTGGGGTGGGTGCTGGGCGGCGGGCAGGCGGTCGTGGAGGCGCTGTGGGAGGTGACGGGAACCGAGGGCACGATCGTGATGCCGTCACTCTCCAGTGATTGGAGCGAGCCCTCGCGGTGGGAGTGGCCGCCGGTGCCCGAGGCGTGGTGGCAGACGATCCGCCACGAGATGCCGGCGTACGACGCGGCGCTCACGCCGATGACGCACATGGGAGAGGTGGTCGAGTGCTTCCGCCATCACCCGGCCACCGTGCGCAGCCCGCACCCCGCGGATTCGTTCGTCGCCAATGGGCCGCTCGCGCACCAGCTGCTGCACCCGCACGCGCTCGGTTCAGCGTTCGGCGCCGGCTCTCCGCTGGCTCGCCTCTACGAGCGTGATGCGCAGATCGTGCTTCTGGGTGTGGGGCACGGCAACAGCACGTCCCTGCACCTCGCCGAGTCGCGCACGCGCTGGGCGTCGCGCCACGTCATCCCGTACGGCACAGCGATGATGGTCGACGGCGAACGCCGCTGGGTCGTGTACGACGACATCGACTACGACAGCGACGACTTCGTCGCGTTGGGCGCGGCCTTCGCCGCAGCGACTGGTGGAGAGGCGCGAGTGCCACTGGGGGCCGGAGAGATCATCGGGTGCAGCATGCGCGAGATCGTCGACTTCGGCATCGGCTGGCTCGACGCCACCCGCCAGAGCTGACCGAGCCGTGACGGCTGCAGCGCTACGAGCACCGGGTCACAGCTGCGGGACGATGGTGTAGGCAGCGCCGCCACCGGACGCGATGACGTCGTCGAGCCAGTTGCCGGCGTAGACGTCGTTGGGCCCCTGCATCAAGTCGTTCTCGTCGGCGCCCTCGGCGGTGGTGACCAGCGTCCAGGCTTGGCGCTTGTAGGTCCAGTTGGCCGGGTACAACCGGTGCGCCTCGCGCCACCACGGCACGGCCGCGTCGGGGCCGACGCTGCGGCGCAGGTGCTCACCCAGTTCGAAGCAGGCAGCGGCGCGGGCCTCGTCGTCGCCGCGTGGTTGTGAGCGGGCCACGACCTCATCGGCCGACAGCACGTACGGGGAATCGGCACCGTTGGTGGCCCAGTCGACGATGGCGGCGCGGTAGTCGAGCGCCACATCGGGGATGCTCTTCACCTCCACCAGCAGGCGCGTGAGTCGCTCGGGCAGGCCTTCCGGAATCTCCATGTCGCGCATCGGGCTCTGCTCGATGGAGGCACCTTCGGCGGGGCGCACGATGGTGCCGGCCTCGTCGATCCACACGGCCATCGGGATGTTGCTGAAGCCGAACAGCTCGTCGGTGATGTGCTGCGTGTCGATGACGCTGGGGTGCGCCAGCGCAGGGTCGGCGGGCCGTGCTGCATCGATCCACTTGGTGGTGTGTGCCGGTTCCACGTCGAGAGCGACGGTGACGACGGTGAGCCCGAGCGGCTGCAGTTCGGTGTGGAGCGCCTGCCACCCGGGCAGGCTGGTGCGGCAGCCTCAATAACTGGACCAGGCGACCAACAGCACCTTGCGCCCGCGCAGCGACGACAACCGGAACGGCCGGCCGTCGTGAGTGCGCAGCTCGGGATCGGCGGCGGTGGCCGTGGCGAGTGCCTTGCCGCCCAGCGTGGCCGGCCCCAGCGCCCACACGCCGTGCGCCTCGTCGTGCACCAACGGCATGCCCAATCGCTGCGCGGCGACCTCGATGTCGATGGTGCCGTCGGAGCGCAGGCTGCCCGCTGCGGGCACGCAGACATCGCCCTGGCACAACCCCTGCGGCTTCGGGTGCCAGCCGGTGTGGTCTGCGAACTGGTCGGTACCGACGTGGGCAAGCGTGTGCAGGATCATCAGCGGACCGTATCAGCGAACGCTGGCCAGGTCGGCCAGATCGTGAGGGCCCGAGGCGGGGTAGCCATGGCCGGCGCGGATGGCCTCGCCCCATGGTGTGAGCAGCTGCAGCAGCTCGTCGAGCCCGGTGCCCAGCGCCCGCACGACGCAGGCAGTCTGCTGGTCGGTGGCGATCTCCACGTCTTCGCGGAGCTGCTGGCCGGCCGGCGTGAAACCGATCTCGTCGACGAGCCCGCGCGAGCGCAAGCGCTGGTGTGCGGCCTCGAACTGCTCGTCGCTCCAGGCTCGTGTGCGGCTGTAGCTGCGCATCGGCAGGCCCCAGTAGAGCTCGCTGAGCAGGCCGATCTCGGTGGCGTCGAGCCCGGCGCTGATCCAGGCCGCCGTGTGGCTGTCGCCTCGATACTCACGCAGCAGGTCGCCGAGGCGCCACACCGCGCCGAGGTCGGTGGTGGGCATCGACAGCGAGCGCAGGCCGGCATACAGCGGACGGCCTTCCGGGCGCAGCGGCTCGACGGCGCGGGCCAGCAGGGCGTGTGCGCGCTCGATGCCCGCGGGTGCCTCGCCCAACAGGCGCTGCAGCTGCGCGATGGCGCCGTCGTCGCGGGCTTGGCAGATGGTGGCGGCGTCGGTGAGCGACCAGCCGTGCCGAACCGAGGGGATCACGGCGGCGGGGTTGAACACGGCGAATGCGGCGGCGACGACCTCGCCGGGCACCTGGCCCATCACCGAACCGCGGCTGGTGAAGTAGGCCGGCCCGTCGGGCAGGGCCACCCCACCGGCAAGACCGCTGCTGGGCGCGAACCCGAGGGCGACGTAGTTGGCATGGCATTCGGGCGAGAAGTACACCTGGCCGACCAGCGGCTCCAGTGCGGCCGCCAGGGCTCGAGCAGGTTGCATGGTGGCGAACGATACTGTCGGTGGCGAGACGTGTCGTGTCGAGCCGTGTCGAGGCGATGCCCGTCACCCACCATTAGGGTCGCGCTTCGTGAGTGTCACCATCGAGATCGCCACCGAGGCCACCGACGAGCTGCTCGACGCGTTCGCCCGCCTCGTCCCGCAGTTGTCGCAGAGCTCGCCGCCGCCCGATGGTGCCCAGGTGGCACTGCTGGTCGCCGACCCGGGCTCGGTGGTGTTCGTGGCCCGGCTCGACGGAGTGATCGTGGGCACGCTCACGCTCGTGCTGTACCGCATTCCCACCGGTCTCAAGGCGTGGATCGAAGACGTGGTCGTCGATGGCGCGGCTCGCGGCCACGGCGTTGGCGACTCGCTGAACCAGGCGGCCCTGGCAGAGGCCCGCACCCGAGGCGCGAAGGCCGTCAGCCTCACCAGCCGCCCGTCGCGTGAGGCGGCCAACCGGCTCTACCAGCGCATCGGTTTCACCCAGCGCGACACCAACGTCTACCGCTACGACCTGTGACGCGATGGGGTTGGGCGTCGGTTCGGGCCGGGGTCACGGCGGGGTGAGAGGAAGTCGACGACCGCGGCGGTGAAGCTGTCGGAGAGCTCGGGCACGTGCGTGCCCCCCGGAATCGTCCACAACTCGACGGCTCCGCCGGCCGGGCAGGCGCCGTATCGCGTGGCAACGGCTTCGGCCCCTGCGATCGTCGCCTCCAGATCGAGCAGTGTCGGCGACGCGGTGGGTGTGCCGGCGCACGTGTTGTACGTGGCCCACATCGCCATCGACTGTTCAGCACCGGGGTACGCGGTGCCGCGGAAGTCGCCGCCGCCGTACTCGATGGTCTCGTCGTCGGTGCCGTGGATCTCGAGCACGTTCACCGGCACCGACGGGGTGCAATCGGCCGGGTCGAGAAACGTCGCACCCGAGATGCTGACGATGGCCGCGATGGTGCCCGCATGATCGCATGCCATCCGGTACGACATGAAGCCGCCATTGAATATCCGACGAGGAAGATGCGCTTCGGATCCACCAGGTAGCGCGCCCGCACCTGCTCGATGACGGCGGCCACGTACGCGGAGTCGTCCACGTTGGTCTCGCCGAACCCGCAACAGGCGTCGGTGGCGTTCCAGAAGTGCTTGTCGTCGGCGTCGGTGGTGCCATCGGGCGCCACCAGCAGCATGCCCCGCTCCTGGGCGAGCGGCTGCAGGTGCAAGTACCCCTCCTCCATCTCGCCGTTGATGCCGTACCCGTGCAGCAGCACCACCAGCGGTAGCGCGGTGGTGCCGTCGTAGGTGGTGGGTGCGAACACCTCGAACGGTCGATCGACAGCAGGATCGGCCGCAGGGGTGATCGTCGACACCGTGGCCGGCGCGAGCACCGGCGCGGTGAGGGCAGTGGCCGCGGTGTCGCTGCCGGCCGGTTGCGTGCTGCATGCGACACCCGCCAGCACGCACGCGATCGTGATGATCGAGACGCGGCGCATGGCAGCACTGTAGAACCGGCCGGTCACCATCTGCCGGCGTGGTCAGGGCTTGGGATGGTCGAAGAGGAAGTCGATGATCTCGGCACTGAAGGTGGGTGACGGGCCGGGGATGGGCTGCCGCCGGGAATGGTCCAGAGCTCGGTGGCTCCGCCGGCGGGGCAGCCTGCGAACTGCGTGGCGGTCGACTCGTCGCCGTCGATGCTGCCCTCCAGGTCGAGCGGCGTGGGCAGGTCGATGGCGTCACCGGTGCACTCGTTGTAGGCGGCCCAGCTGGTGACGGTGGCGAGTGCTCCAGGGAACTCGTTGCCGAGAATGGAGCCACCATCGAAGGCGATGGTGTCATCGGCCGTGCCGTGGATCTGCAGCACGCTCACCGGTTCGGTGGGGTCGCACTCGTCGGTGTCGAGGTAGGTGGCGCCGGCCAGGCTGACGATGGCAGCGATGGTGTCGGCGTGCTCGCATGCCATGCGGTACGACATGAAGCCTCCGTTGGAGTGACCGACGAGGTAGATGCGCTTCGGGTCGACGTTGAACTGTGCCTGCACCTGCTCGATCAACGACATGAGGTACGCCGAGTCGTCGACGGTGGAGCTGAAGCCGCAGCATGCATCGGTGGCGTTCCAGAACCGCTTGCCCAATGCGTTGATGGTGCCATCGGGGTGCACGAACAGAAAGCCACGTTGCTCGGCCAGCGGTTCGAGCCGGAAGTAGGCCTCCTGAATCGCGCCGCTGGCGCCGAACCCGTGCAGCAGCACCACCAGCGGCATCGGTGCATCAGGGCTGTAGCTCGATGGTGCGAACACCTCGAACGGTCGCTCGGCGGCGGACGTCTCGGTCGTGGACGTGCTGATGATCGAGGCATCGGAAGCCGAGTCGTCGGCCGAACTGCAGGACACGACGAGGGCAGCGGAGCACAGCAGGACGGCGAGACGGCGCATCGGGGCACTGTAGGGGCGGCCGTCGCCGTGTGAGCGGTCGTTCCCACGTGTCGTATGTCTCGGATGGTGCCATACGCTGCCGGCCGTGTTCTCGGCCGAGCGCTACCTCGCCCGCATCGGGCTCGACGCCCAGATCGGCCCGCCATCGGTCGATCTGCTGGCGGCGCTGCAGCTGGCTCACCTCATCCGTGTGCCCTTCGAGAACCTGCACGCGTTCCACCATCGCGGCGTGCGCACCGACGTCGAGTGGTCGTACGCGAAGGTCGTGGAGCAGCAGCGCGGTGGGTGGTGCTTCGAGCTCAACGGAGCGTTCGGTGCATTGCTGCGCAGGCTCGGCTTCGCGGTCGACTACGCCTCGTGCAGGGTGTGGGAGGCCGACCTCGCCGACTGGGGCCCTCGGCACGACCATCTCGGCCTGATCGTTCACGCCGACGGTGCACGTTGGTTCGTCGACGTGGGGTTCGGCGACTGCTGCATCCATCCCTTGCTGATCGAGTCGGGCGAACGAGTCGCCGTGCCGCGTGCGGCGCGCCTCGATCTCGGTGGCGCTGCCTTCACGCTGACCGAGCTGATGTCGGCTGGGTCGGCCGGGTCGGCGCCCGCGCCGAGTGAGTGGGAACCGCAGTTGCGGGTGGCCCAGCAGCCGGTGTCGTTGGCGGTGTTCGACAGCCGCAGCACGTTCCTGCAGACGCAACCGGGGTTGAGCTGGACCGAGAAGGCGTTCGCCACGCGCGCACTGGATGCAACCGGGTCGCGCGTCACGCTGCGCATGGACGTGCTGCGGTCGCGCGACGGCACGGGCGCGTGGACGGAGAGCGCAGTCTCGTCGAGCGAGGAGTGGAGTTCGCTGCTGATGCAGCACTTCGGCATCGACGACGGCAACGTGCGCTGACGCGACACGACCCCGCCCCCGGCGGGCGCGGGGAGCGGGGTCGTTGCCAGGTAGGTCGGCAGAGCCGACGGCGTGATCAGGCGTTGACGGGGCGACGCCGGCGGCTGATGAGCAGCGCACCGGCGCCACCCAGCAACAGCGCCGCAGCGCCCATCACCAGGGTGTCGGAAGCTGCACCAGTGGCCGGCATCTCGCCCGTGGGGGCGGTGGGGGCTGCCGGCGGCAGCAGCACCGCGTCGATCACGTGGATGATGCCGTTGCAGGCCTGGATGTCGGTGGTGGTGACCTTGACCGTGTCGTTGAGGAGCACCGTGCCGTCGACGACCTTGATCGAGATCTTCGCGCCGTTGAGCGTGGTGGCTTCGGTGAGACCGACGACGGTTGCCGCGTCGACTGCTCCGGAGACCACGTGGTAGGTGAGCACGCTGGTGAGCAGTTCCGTGTCGGCCAGCAGTTGGTCGGCGGTCATGCCCAGGGCGGTCAGTGCGGCGGCGAACGCGTCGTTGGTGGGTGCGAACACGGTGGTCTTGGCATCGGTGCATGCGTCGAACGGGCCCACCAGGTCGGCAGCGCCGAGTGCGGCGACGAGCGTCGAGAACTGCGGGTCGGCCGACGCCTGCTCGGCGATCGTCTTGGTGGGGTCGCCGGCGGCGGGGGCGGCGCTGGCAGAGGCGGTCATCGGCAGCACGCTGGCGGCGGCTGCTGCGACGAGCAGCACGAGCTTCTTCTTCATGGTGTCTCCCTGGTGTGGGGCCGACGGGTTGATCGGCCGAGTGCGGGAGGTTCGGAGTGCTCGTGACGCCGGATGGGTTTAGTACTAAGAATTTTCGGGATCGTCGGTCATGTGCGGCAGCAGGTCCTCCGCGGCCTGGCGCACCTGCCAGTCGCGATCGCTCAGTGCGGCGGCCAGTGCGGCGTCGACCGCCGCGCCGCTGAAGGGTGCCAACGCCAGCACGGCGCGGCGGCGGATGTTGGGCTTGTCGGCACAACCGGAAAGGATCGCCGGCAGCCCGCGCTCGTCGCCGATCGCCCCCAGCGCCGCCACCGCCGCCTCACGCAGCAGCGGGTCGGTGGCGGTGAGCGCAAGGTCGACGAGCCGTGCGAGCACGTCGTCGCTCACGGTCTCTTGTTCGCCGGCCGCCCATGCGGCAGTCTCCACCACCGTCGCTTCCTCGTCGAGGAGCGCGGACAGCACCGAGATCGCGGGGCGCGTGGCAGCCAGCGACGCGGCGCGGCGTCGCACCACCGCAGCGGCGTCGGTGAGGGCGACGCGGACGTCGGCGTCGGTGAGCTTGCCCATGCGGTGGAGGGCCCCGAGCGCCAGTTGCCGGGCGGCGGGGTCGACGGAATCGAGGCTGTCGCGGGCTGTCTGCTCACTGCCCTCGTGCCCCGCGATCACCAACTGCCGGAGGTGGTTCTCGGCGTTCATTGCTTCAGCAGATCGGTGAGGGTGATCACCAGCCACGCAACGCCGAACCCGACGATGGTGGCGACCACGGCGCCCACCCACACCGCCAGCGCGCCGCTGGCGGCAATGGCCCACAGCCGCCGCCACCAAGGTGATCGTTTTGCCATCGGTGCCTTGACCTCGGCCACTTCCAAGCCGGTGAACGCCGATCTCGGTCGCCGCGCGCGTGCCGGATCGGCAGTTGCTCTGGCAGGCTTGCGCCATCCGGTCGCGATCAGGGCCACAATGGCCAGACCGGTAATCCAACCAGCAGCGGTGGTGACTTCTGTGATGCTCACGCAAGAAGAGATGGTATCGGAGGCCGCTGCCGCGGTGAGGGCGCCGCGCGCGATCCATCGCTGGTGGGCGGTGCCGATGGTGGTCGTCGGGCTCATCGCGGCCGCTGCACCCGTGGTGCTCAGCTTCACGCCCAGCACTGCATTCGTGTCGAAGGATCGATGCCGCGAGTTCGACGACGCCGACCCGCCGGTGTGCCTGCAGCCCACCACCGAAGCGGTCGAGTTCGCCTTGGTGCCTGCCGACGCGGAGCCGGTGGAACCCCGCTTGGAGATCACCGGCGCCCCCACCTTCGACACCGCCGGCCAGATCTACTTCGTCACCATCACTCAGCCCAAGATCAGCATGTTCGACTGGTTCGTCACCCGCGAGAACGACGCAGCCAGGTTCCTCAGCCATCGCGACAAGTACGGCGATCAGTCCGAGCAGCAACTCATCCAGTCCGGCCAGCAACAGATGCGCAGCGCCAAGGACAACGCGGTCTACGTGGCGTTGAAGGCTGCCGGCTACCCGGTGGAGCTGCAGCCGGGCGACGTGATCATCGACTTCCTGCTCTGCTTGGAGGCCAACGAAGCGCGCACGGAGTGTGTGGAGTTCAGCCCTGCCGACGAGTTGCTCGACCCGGGTGACGTGTTGAAGAAGGTCAACGGCACCGACATCTCCATCATCGACGACTTGGCACCTGCGCTGGCAGGGGTGAAGCCGGGTGAGATGATCGAGGTCGAGTTCGAGCGTGCGGGCGAGCCGATGTCGGGCGAGATCGAGACGATCCTGGCACCGGGCGAAGACCCGCCGCGCACCATCATCGGCTTCCGGCCCATCGATACCACGACGGTCGAACTGCCGGAGGGGATCGACGTGAGCATCGACTCCGACAGGATCGGTGGCCCGTCCGCCGGTCTCGCCTTCACGTTGACGATGATCGACGAGCTCACCGAGGGCGACCTGATGGGTGGTCAGCGAGTGGCGGTCACGGGCACGATCGACGTGGATGGCAAGGTGGGCGCCATCGGTGGGCTCAACTCCAAGGCGTCGGCCGTGCAGCAGGTCGGGGTGAAGTACTTCCTGGTGCCGGTGAACCAAGGTGATGATGGCCTCGACGGCATCGCTCACGCTCGCGAGGTGGTGGGGAACGACGTGGAGATCATCCCTGTCGCCACCATCGAGGAAGCGCTGGCCGCGTTGGAGCGGATCGGTGGCGACCCTGTGCAACTGGTTGATCCGCCACCCACCACCGAAGGCGACTGACGGCGCGCAGGCGCCCCGCACGCCATTGCCACCCTTTCGGCGGTGATCCCACCTACGATTTGCGCCAATGGCCATTTCGTTCTCACGACCCGACCCTTCGTCGCCGACGGCGGTATCGACGGCCAACTTCTCCACGTCGCGCCGCGGCTACGAGCCCGACGAGGTGCGCGAGTTCCTGCGCATGGTGGCCGCCGAACTCGCCCGCCTGCAAGAGCGCGAGAAGTTCCTCGAGCGCGAGCTGCGGGTTGCTCAGCGCAACGTGCCCAATGCCGCGGTGGTGCTCGACGAGGAAGTGGTCACTCGCATGCTGGGCGAGGAGGCCGCGCGCATCCTCTCCACCGCCCGCGAGGCGGCCTCGCAGATCAAGATGAGGGCCGAGGACGGTGCATCGCGTGTGCTGCGCGAGGCCACCGACGAGGCCCAGCGGCTGCGTGAAGAGGCCGAGATCGAAGCGTCGCGTCGCCGTCAGGATGCGTCGTCCGACGCCGAATCCGAGCTGCAGATGGCCAAGCAGCAGGGCCGCGAGATGGTCAACGAAGCCCGCGCGTATCGCGAGCGGGTGCTGGGTGAGCTGGCCCGGCGTCGCGAACTGGCTCGTCAGCAGATCGAGCAGCTGGTGCACGGCCGCGATCGGTTGCTGAACGCATTCGAGCGGGCGCGCTTGGCCGCTGTCGATGTGATGGCGGAGATGACTCCGCTGGGCGAACCCAACGAGTACGTGAACCTGTCGCCCACCACCGGCCCGGTGCCGTTGATGGTGCCGGCCAACGACGTGCGGGCGCGCCAGGTGCCCACCGAGGCCGACCAGCCCGACCGCGAGCCCTACGACGCCGACGCCGACGTCGACCTCACGGACGAGGTCGACGAGGTCGACGACCCGACCGTTGCGCTGCAGATCGACGACACGGTCGTGCTGCTGCGCGAGCCGGCGGCGCATGACGACGACAATGACGAGCACATCGAAGCCGACGGTCATGCCGACGACGATGCCGACGACGATGCCGAGGACGACAGCGATGGTGTGATGGCCACGGTGGTCTCGCTCTTCGCCGGCGAGATCGACGTTGACATCGACGTTGCCGACCCTGACGTCGTTGACGTCGTGGACATCGACGCTGAGGAAGTCGATGCCTCCGACGAGGTCGATGCCACCGACGAGGTCGGCGATGGCGAGGAGAAGGCATCGGTCGGCGACCTGTTCGCACGATTGCGCGCTGCCCGCAGCCAACCCGAACCAGTCGTTGCTGAACCACTCGTTGCTGAACCAGTCGACGTACCGGCTGCAGAAGCCGCCGTCGAGCCGGCGAGCGACGGCTCCGAACCGCCACCTGATGCAGCGACGACGGCGGTGGCCGAGGAGCTGTCGGTGTTCGCAGTGTCGCCGGCTGCGCCGCTCGAGCTACGCGAAGCCGACGACTCGCCGTTCGGGCGTCGCGACGCTGCACTCACACCGCTCATCGTCGCTGCCGCGCGCAAGCTGAAGCGGGTGCTGGCCGACGAGCAGAACGACGTGTTGCACATCTTGCGGCGCAACGATCCGGTTGCTGCGCTCGCCGCTCTGCTGCCGCAAGAGGCCGACCACTCGCGGCGCTACGCGACGGCCATCGAGAGCGAGCTGCGGCTGTCCGCGCTGGCCGGAGCCGCCAGCATCGACGACGGTGACAAGGGCGATCATTTGCACGAGATCACTCGTGCAAAGGCACTGCAGCCTGCCATCGAGGCACTCTCGGTTGCGGTCGTCGGTCCGCTGCGCGAGCGCTTGAGCCGCGCCGTTGCCGATGCCGATGGCGACAACGGCGAGCTGGCCAACACGGTGCGCTCGGTGTATCGCGAGTGGAAGACGCAACGCATCGACGAGCACCTCGACGACGTGGCTCGCATGGCATTCGGTCGCGGTGCCCTCGTTGCGCTCGCCCCCGGCACCCCGGTGTGCTGGTCGGTCGACCCCAATGGGCCAGCGTGTCCCGACGCAGAGGACAACGCGCTGGCCGGTGTGATCGGGGCAGGGCAGGCCTTCCCCACGGATCACACGTGTGCGCCCGCGCACGAGGGATGCCGCTGCATGCTGCAGCGAGCACCCCTGTAACCTTCGCCGCGTGCGGAACGCTGCCGATCTACCACGCCGAACCCGCAAGCCCAGTCGCCTCGGCGATCGTGGCCGGGTGCTGCTCATCATTCTTGCGGTCGCGTTCGTCGGGCTGCTGCTCTCCGCTCGCTTCCTCTCCGGTTTCTTCGTCGACTACCTGTGGCACCAATCGGTGGGTCGTACCGACGTGTTCTGGGGCGTGCTGGGTGCCAAGTTCACCATGTTCGCCATGTTCGCGGGCACGTTCGTGGTGCTTGCGCTGCTGAACCTCATCATCGCCGATCGGTTGGCGCCCACTACGTTCTCGGCCAACACGCACCCGCTGGTCGAGCGCTTCCACGAGTTCTTCGGGCACCGCATGCGCATCTTCCGGTTCGCGGTCGCCATCGTGTTCGGGTTCCTGTTCGCAGTGCCCACCATCAGCCGTTGGCAGGACTGGCTGATGTTCCGCAACAGCAAGTCGTTCGGCATCGCCGACCGCCACTTCGGCAACGACGTCGGCTTCTACATGTTCAAGCTGCCGTTCGTCACCTTCGTGCTCGACTGGCTGTTCCTGGCGGTGCTGTTCATCACCCTGCTGGTGGTGGCCACACACGTGCTGTCGGGCGGCATCGTCATCCAGCCGCCGAAGCCGAAGGTGCGTCGGGCCACGAAGGCGCACGTGGCGGTGCTGCTGGCGGTGCTGGCGGTGCTCAAGGCCGCCGACTACTGGGTCACCCGCTACGAGCTGACGACGGCCAACCGCGGCGCGGTGCGAGGTGTCACCTACGCCGTCGACAACGCTCAGCTGCCGGCGGTGCTGCTGCTCGCGCTCATCGCACTGCTCACGGCCGGCTTGTACCTCAGCTCGTTGAAGACGCAGCGGTGGCGGCCGGCGGTGGCGGCCTCGGCGCTGTGGGCGGTGGTCGCCTTGATCGGTGGCGTCATCTACCCCAGTGCTGTGCAGTCGCTGGTGGTGAACCCGAACCAGAAGGACAAGGAAGCAAAGTACATCGCGTACAACATCGAGGCCACCCGCCATGCCCTCGGCATCGACGACGTGACGGTGGAGCAGGTCGAGTTCGGCGACCTCACTCGATCGGAGCTCTCCGACAACGTGGCCGCACTCCGCGACGTGCGCCTGCTCAAGCCCGAAGGAAAGATGGTCACCCGTTTCCAGACCGACGAAGGCAACTCCGGCCAGACCATCAACGACCTCGACCCCGATCGCTACCTGGTCGACGGCGAGATGCGCCAGGTCATCGTCGGCGCGCGCGAGCTCGACCTCGATCAGGTGGGCAACAAGTCGTGGCAGGGCACGCACCTCATCAACACGCACGGTTGCGGCCTGGTGATGTCGCCCGCCGGCCAGATCGAAGCCAGTGGCAACCCCGCGTACCGCGACGACATCGTGTCGCTCGACAAGCCCGATCTGTACTTCAGCCCCGCGCTGTCGGGCTACGCGGTGGTCAACACCTCGGTCACCGAAACGGCGTGCCCCGGCGAGTCAGTTGCCGCGTACGAGGGCACGGCAGGCGTGCCGCTGTCGTCCACCACGCGCCGGTTGGCGTTCGCGCTCAACGAGTGGGACTACAACCTGCTCGGCTCCAGCGCCATCGACGACGACTCGCAGCTGCTGATGATTCGCAACCCCCGCGAGCGCGTGCAGAAGCTGGCACCGTTCCTTTCTTTCGACGGCGACCCCTACCCGGTGGCCTTCGGCGACCGCGTGGTGTGGGTGATCGACGGCTACACCACGAGCAGCCGGTATCCGTACGGGCAGAACGCCGACCTGTCGCAGCTCGCAGGCGGCTCCGGTCTCAACAAGGCGCTCAACTACGTCCGCAACAGCGTGAAGGCCGTCGTCGATGCCTACGACGGCTCGGTCACGTTGTACGTCAACGACCCCAACGATCCGGTGCTGCAGGTGTGGCAGTCGGCCTTCCCCGACCTCTTCTCCGACCAGCCGGTGCCGGCCGACCTGGCAGAGCACCTGCGCTACCCGGAAGAGCTGTTCCGGTTGCAGACCGCTGCCTACTCGAAGTACCGGCTCGAAGGCGAGCAGTTCTTCGATCGCGAGGGCGCCTGGTCGGTCGCACTGGCCGCGCCCGAGCAGCCCAACAAGAGCTCGGTGAGCGTCACGGTCACCACCGACCCGGCCGAGAGCGCCACCGCGGAAGTCGATGCCGGCGCGAGCAGCTTCCCCACCGAGCAGAAGGCCGACAGGTTCGTGCCCTACTACACGATGTTCCACGCCAACGGCGATGCCGCGTCGACGTTCACCATGTTCCGGCCGTTCCAGCCGTTCAGTGTGAAGAACGAGCGCCGCGAGATGGTGGCGTACATGACCGCCGACAGCTCGGGGCAGCTCGTCGCCTACGAGGTCGGCGGCTCGTTGCCGGAAGGCCCCAACGTGGTGGGTGCCAACATCTCCACCGATCGAGCGTTCACCTCCACGGTCACCGTGCTCGGCTCGGTCGGGTCGGAGGTCGTGTACGGCGACCTGCAAGCCATTCCGGTCGGCGATTCCTTGGTCTGGGCGCGGCCCGTCTACGTCGAGTCGCAAACGGTCGGGCAGCCGCAGGTACGGCTCATCGTGGCCTACTACCGAGGCGAGGTCGGCTTCGGCGAGTCGTTGGAGATCGCACTGGCGCAGCTGTTCCCAGGCCTGAAGATCGACATCGGTGATGTCGTCGGCGGCATCGCTGAGCCCACCGACCCCAATGAGCCGGCGCCTGATTCCACCGCCAGCGATCTGCTCAACCAGGCGGAGCAGCTCTTCGAGGACGCCGATGCGGCGCTGGGCGAGCAAGACTTCGCCACGTACGGCGAGAAGATGAAAGCTGCTCGCGACCTGGTGGCGCAAGCACTCGACCTGCTCGACGACTGAGACCTGCGGCGGGCGGCCCCCTAACCGGTGGGGCCGCGGCGTACCTGCTCGGCCAACGCGGCGAGGTCTTCGCGGAAGGCGATCTCGTAACGTGCCTGCTCGGCGGCCAGCTTCACCTGCGCCGACTTCAGGTCGTCGATCACGTCGTCGGCGACGCTGCTCTTCGCCAACTCGTTGCTGTGCGCGGCAAGGCCGTCGATGTCGCGGCCGAGCTCGCCGACCTGGTTTGCCAGTTCGGTGCTGACAGCGTTCAACCGCTGTTCGACGACGGCAACACGTTCGGTGGCCTGCCGGGTGGTGGTGTCGGTGGCTGCCACCCGTTCCGCCAGCTGGGCGATCTGGGTGGCGAGGCCTTCGGTGGCGGCGATGCGATCGGCGATGGCGTTGACGCGATCGCGCAGGTCGGCATCGTCGGTGGCGGCGACTGCGGCAGCGCGGCGCTCCTCGGTTTCGTCGTGCAGTTGGCTGATGCGATCGCGCAGGCTGCTGAGCTGAGTGCCGAACTCGGCCTGCGCGCTGACACGGGCGTTGAGCTGAGCCAACTGGCTGGTGATGGAGTCGACCGACGCGACTCGTTCGGCGAGCTGGTCGAGACGGGCCGCGGTGTCGGGGTCGGGGCCACTGGCGGTGCCGGCGACGGGCTCGGCGGCTCTGGCAGCGAGCTCGCCGAGGCGGGCCTCCATCTCACTGAGACGACCGCCATCGGGTGTGCTGTCGAGTCGCGAGCTGAGCTGGTCGAGACGGGCCAGCAGGCCGGGGCCCGGGCACGGCCTCGACCTTGGAGGCCAGCTCATCGAGGCGGGCGGCGATGGAGGGGTCGGGCGCGTTGCTGATGGCGTTGATCTGTTCGGCGAGCGCCTCCACGCGAGCGAGCAGCTCGGGGTGAGGCTCGGTCGCCGGTGCGTCGGCAGGGGTGCCGGCGGCGTTGGCTGCAACGGCGGCCGTGGCCTTTGCCTCGGCGTTGTCGGCGTTGGTCTGCGCGGCGGCAGCGTGCTCCGCGACCACGTTGAGTTGCTCTTCCAACTCGCTGACCCGCGTGCGCAGGTCTTCGCCGCTGGGCCGCTCGGCCGACATCGCGGTGGTGGTGGCATCGAGCGCGGCCAGGCGTGCCTCGGTGATCGCCTTGGCGTGCTCGCTCGCTTCCAGCCGGTCGCGCAGGTCGGCCAGCTCGCTGCGCAGCGACAGGAACTCGGCAGGATCGATCGAGGACTTTGGCTTCTTGCTGAACAGTCCCATGGGTTTCTCCACACACGAGGGTTTACGATCGGGCTTCGTTGCTCGTACCGTACCCTGGTCGAGCACCTGGGGAGAGGTTGCCATGCCATACAACCAGCTCGGTCGCATCGTGCACGACGCAGATGCGCACATCATGGAGCCGCCGACCTGGCTGCGCGATCATGCCGACCCTTCCATCCGCGATCGTGTGCCGACGCTCGACCTCAGCGGTGGCAACGAGCTGAAGCAGACCGGCTCCGTCGACGAACAACTGGCCGATCTCGACGCTGCCTTTCAGCGCCTCACCGCTCGCCACCGCAGCGATGCGTACGTGGCCGCGGAAGCGGCGGAGATCATGTTGCGCAAGAACTTCGCTGCCACCGGCGCGTTCTTGCCCGCTGATCGGCCGCGGGCACTCGACCTGTTGGGTTTCGAGAGCCAGCTGATGTTCAACACCTTCCACAACGGTCGCCTGTTCCAGTGGGAGCACAGCGGCGACCTGGAGCTGGCGTACGGTGCCGCGCGAGCGCACAACCGCGGCATGGTCGAGTTCTGTTCTGTGGATGCGCGCCTGCTGCCCACGTGCTACGTGCCGCTGGCCGACTTCTCACTGGCCGCGGCGATGGCTGCCGAAGCGGTGGCGATGGGTGCTGCCGCGCTGCTCGTGGCCAGCGGGTGCCCGGCCGGGCACTCGCCATCGCACCGGTCGCTCGACCCGGTCTGGGCGGTGGCGCAGGAGGCCGACATCCCGGTGGTGTTCCATGTCGGCGGTACCGGCGATCTCATCGATCGCAGCTACTTCGTCAACGGTCTGCCCATCCCGCCCGACTTCCATGGTGGCGCCGAGAACTTCCGGTCGGTGGATTACATGGCCATCCCTTTTCCGCCGATGCAGACGTTGGCGACGATGCTGTTCGACGGCGTCCTCGACCGCTTCCCGCTGCTGCGCATCGGTGTGATCGAGCAGGGTGCCATCTGGGTGCCCAGCTGGATGCGACAGATGGAGAGCGCGTTCGATGCGTTCGTGAAGCACGAGGATCGCGTGCGGGCGTTGCAGCTGCGCCCCAGCGAGTACGTGCGCCGTTCGATGAAGTTCACCCCGTACCCGACGGAGGATGTGGGCTGGATCATCGAGCAGGCGGGTGTCGAGACGATGCTGTTCAACAGCGACTACCCGCACGTGGAGGGTGGTCGTCGCCCGATCGAGCGGTTCGAACGCAGCCTCGGCGATGCCGGCGAAGCGGTGCGGCAGGCCTTCTACTGCGACAACTTCCTGGCGCTGATGGGTTCCTCGGCACGGCACCTCGCAACCGCCACGGCGTAAGCAGCGTCGGCGCGATCAGCGGGCGCTAGGTGACCGGCGTGAGGAGCACCAGCGGGATCTCGCGTTCGGTCTTGGTCTGGTAGCCGGCGTAGTTCTTGTACTTGGAGGTGACGGTGCCCCAGAGCTCGGCTCGTTCTTCGGGGGTGGCGGTGCGAGCGGTGTAGGGCTTCGCCGCGGCACCCTTCCACTTCACCTCCACGTCGGGGTTGGCTTGCAGGTTGAGGTACCAGGCGGGGTGCACGTCGTCGCCGCCACGAGAGGCGACGATCACGATCGTGTCGCCCTGCTGCACGGGTGAGGTGAGCATCACCGCACGCCGCTGGCCGCTCTTGCGGCCGGTGGTGGTGAGCTCGAGCACCGGCATGCCGCCAGCGTCCCAGCCGATGTGGCCGAACGACAGCTTCAACATCGTGCGGTGGATGGTGTTCATCGACTTGAGGACGAGATCGCTGGGCATGCGCGCACCCTACGCCGCTGCTGCTGCGGCGTCGATAGCGTGCGCCGGCATGTCGGGTCGTTCGGGTGACGGGTTCGTGCGCTGCTCCGATGGGCACACGCGCTGGGGTGTGTTCGGTGCGGCCGGTGTGGTCTTCGTGCTGCGCCCTGCCGGGGGTTTGCCGCTGGTGATGTTGCAGAAGCGTTCTGCGTGGGCTCACGAAGGCGGAACCTGGAGCTGCGCCGGCGGCGCGATCGACGAAGGCGAAACGCCCTACGAGGCGGCCCTGCGCGAGGCCAGCGAGGAAGTGGGCGACATTCCGCCGCACCATCGCGAACTGGGCGAGTACGTGTTCGCGCCGGCCGTCGATTGGCAGTACACGACGGTGGTGCTGGAGGTCGACGAACCGTTCGGTGCCTCGGTCAACTTCGAGACCGACGCCGTGGCGTGGGTGCACCTCGACGATGTCGACGACATGCAGTTGCATGCCGGCTTCGCTGCGGCCTGGCCGCACCTGCGCTCGATCGTCGAGGCAGCCGCCTAGCCCGGTTGAGTGGCGTTGCTGAGCGTGGAGCGCCAGTGGCGTCAGGCGTTGGGTGGCAGTGGCCGGCCGGGGGCCACCGGTGGGTGCAACGGGATGTCGTGCTCGACCAACGAGCGGCGAATGGCCAGCCGCACTTCGCGCATCGCGGCCCATTGCTTGCCCGGCTTGGTGCGCACGGTGACGCGTAGGACGGTGCCGCTGGCGTCGAGGCGTTCCACCCCGAGCACCGTGGGAGGCTGCAGCAGCACCTCCGCCAACTCCGGCACCTCGATGGCCACGGCGATTCCCTCGTGCACGGCGGCCAGCGCGTCGTCGATGTCGCCGTCGAACCAGATGGTGATGTCGACCACGCCCTGCGACCAGCTGCGGGTGCGGTTGCCGACGCGCTGGATGACACCGTTGGGCACGTTCCACAGCGTGCCGTCGACGCCGCGCACGCTGGTCATGCGCAAGGTGAGCGACTCGACGGTGCCCACCGCCTCGCCGAGGTCGACTTCATCGCCCACACCGCACTGGTCCTCGAGCAGGATGAAGAAGCCGGAGATGCAGTCGCGCACCAGCGTCTGCGCGCCGAAACCGAGGGCGATGCCGGCGATGCCGGCGCCCGCCAGCAACGGCGCGAGGTCGATGTTGAAGATGCCCAGCACCACGAGCACGGCCATCGACCACACGAACCACGACACCGACGCGCGGCTGACGGCCGCCAGCGTCTCGGCTCTGCCTCGATCGCGGGCGTTGATGCGCATCGTCTCGGCCGGGCGGTCGACGCCGATCTTCTGCAGCGCTTCGTTGGCCAGCTGGCGGCCGGTGGTGAGGCGGGTGACGAACACCGTGACGACGCGGCGCAAGTAGCGATTGAGCAGCCAGGCCACCAACAGCACCACGGCGGTGAGCAGCGGACGGGTGACGAACCAGTCGGCGGCTCGTGCCAGCATGCGGTTGTGAGTTGCGTTCCACGCACCCTCGCAGAACCATGACGGCTGCTCGCCGCACACGATCAGCAGGTCGGGGTCGGGTTCGACCGCACTCACCACGGCTTCGGAGACGACCGCCCAGCTCACGGCGCCGAGGCTAGCTGTCATGCGCTACGCAGCGAGGCGACTTCCCTCCGTGCCATCGCGACCAGCCATCGGCTCACGTCAGCCGCCGTGACGCAACACATCGCCCCGCGGGCCGGGTTGGCCCGCCCCCCCCCGTTAAGGTGGGGGTGTTCGCCGCCCCCGCCGGGGGCAACCGGCCCCCCGGCCCCGCCCCCGCCGCCGGCGGGATGGCGGTGTTGGGGGGTGGGGGGTGCGGGGCGCGCCCGCCCCCGGGGCGCGGCCGGGGGGGGCCCGGCCAGGCCGCCCCGCCGGGGGCCGACCCCCGGGCGGGCGCCGCCCGGCCCGGCCCCCCCCCCCCGGGGGCGCCCCGGGGCGCCCGGGGGGGACCCAGGCCCGGGGGGCCCGGGCGGGCGCCGCGCCGCCCCGGGGCGCGGGCGGCCCCGGGGGGGGGCCCCGGGGCGCCGCCCCCCGGGGCCCGGGGGGGGCGGCCCCGGGGCGGCCGGGGGCCCGCCCGGGCCCGCCCCCCCGGGGGGGGCGGGTTTGCCCCCGGGCGGGCCGGGGCGGGCCGGGGCGGGTGGGGGTGCGGGTGTTGCCCCGGGGGGGGGGGGGCGGGCCCGGGCCCGGGCGCCCGCCCCCCGGGGGGGGGGGGGACCCGCGGCAGGCCCGCCCCCCCCGGGCGGGGGGGGGGGGGCCCGCCGGCCCGGGGGCCGGGGGGGGGGGTGTCCCCCGGGGGGACCGCCGCCCCCCCCCCGGGCGGGGGGGGGGGGCGGGGGGGCCCCGGGGGCCCGGGGCCCCGGGCGGCCGGGGGGGCGCGGCGGGCCGGGCCGGCCCGGCCGGGCCCCCCCCCGCCGGGCCGGGGCCGGGCCGCGGGGCCGGCCCCGCCCCCGGCCCCGCCCCCGGCCCGGGGCCGGCGGGCCCGCGGCCGCACCCCCGCCGGGGGGCAACGCCCCCGCCGCCGGGGCCCCCCGCCCCGCCGCCCCGGGGGGAAGCGGGGGGGGGGCCGGGCCCGCCGGCCCCCGGGGGGGCCGGCGGCGGCGGCCGCCCGGCGCGCGGGGCGCGGGGGGGCCCCCCCCCCGGGGGGGGCCCCCGGCGGCGGCCGGGGGCGGGCCGGGGGCCCGGGGGCGCGCGCCCGCCCGCCCCGGCCGGGCCCCGGGGGGGCCCGCCCGGGCCCGCCCCGGGCCCGCGGGCCGCCCCGGGGGGGCGGGCCCGGCCGGG
Organism: Acidimicrobiaceae bacterium; assembly: GCA_016722025.1. Taxonomy (GTDB): domain Bacteria; phylum Actinomycetota; class Acidimicrobiia; order Acidimicrobiales; family Ilumatobacteraceae; genus UBA668. The sequence goes on along the minus strand of JADKGZ010000003.1, from coordinate 7,135 downwards.
GCGGCGCCGGGGCCCGCCGGCCGGCCGCCCCGGCGCCCGGGGGTCGCAACGTTGAAGTCGAAGGTGCTCGGCTGAGCAACTGATTCTCGTTCTCACCGAATCTTCTCGTTCCTGCACACGTCGCCGGGTGTGACGGAATTGCCACCGGTAGTTGCGAGTGCAACCGGTACGTTTGTTTGTCGTGAGCAACCATCCCTTCGTCCCGCTGCGTCACCGCGAGGTGCGGCTGCTGTGGGGGGCGGCGGTGGTCTCCGATGTGGGCACCTGGGTGCAGCTCATCGTGGTCGGCAGCCTGGTGGCCGCCGGCACCGGCTCGGCCATTCAGACCGGGCTGGTGGCGCTGGCCACGTTCATGCCCCAGGGCATCGCGTCGCCGGTGGGCGGCCTGCTGGCCGATCGTTACGACCGGCGCAAGGTGTTCGCCATTGCGCTCATGGCGCAGGCACTGGTCACCACGGTGCTGGCGGTGGTGCTGGGCATGGGTGTGCGCACGCCGGCCGTCCTCACCTTGCTCATCCTGCTCGGCAGCGCGGCTGGCGCCACGGGCGCGCCCAGCTACGCAGCGATGCAGCCCGATCTGGTGCCCGCCGACGAGCTGATGGCCATGGTGTCGCTGGGTGTCTACTCGTGGAACAGCGGGCGCATCATCGGGCCGTTGCTCGGGTCGGTGCTGGTGCTCAGCGTCGGCCCGGCATGGACCATCGGGTTCAACGCGTTCAGCTTCGTGGTCATGGCCGCGGCGGTGTCGCTGGTGCGGCGGCCGTTCCGCCCGCACGACGGTGCCGAGGGTGCCGGTGGCAGCGTGCGTGAACGGCTGGTCGACGGCTGGCGCACGCTGCGCGCCACACCGGGGTGCTGGCACGGCGTGGTGCTGCTGGTGCTGTTCAACCTCACGGTGGTGCCGTTCATGGGCCTGATCCCCATCTACGTGCGCGCCGAGTACGGCGGCGGCACCGGCCTCACCGGAGCGGTCGCGTCGGCGCAGGGCGTGGGTGCCATCCTCGGTGGTGTGCTCATCACGGTGCTGGCCGCGCGGCACCGGCGGTCGTTCCTCGTCGGTCGGCTGGTGTGGGCGCTGTCGTTGGCGTTGGCCGTGTACGCGTTGGCTCCCAACAAGGCGTGGCTCATCGCCGGCGGCGCGTTGCTGGGTGCAGCCTCGGCCAGCATGTTCATCAGTTCGTCGGCCATCATCCAGCGCGATGCCCCGCCCGCCAGCCGCGGCCGCGTGGTGTCCATCATGCAGGCGGCCATGGGCGTGTCGTACGGCATCGGGCTGTTGTTCATCGGCTCCATCGCCGATGCCACCAACCTGCACCTCGCCTTCGGGGTCGGTTCGGTGCTGCTGCTGGTGGGCTTCGGTGCGCTCACGCTTCGTTCGCGCAACTGGCGTGTCGCCATCGACGGGGCCGAAGTGCTGCCGGCGGATCGTGTGCCGCACGATGTGCTGTCGGTTGCCTGCGGCGACTGACATCGGCCGTCACGCGTCGCCGGGTCGTTGGGCATTGGCGGTCGTCAGACGGCGCCGAGGATTCGCTCGGCGTGACGTTGCATCTCGGCGACCGCGCCGGCTGGGCTGAGGCGGCCGAGCAGTGCCGCGTTGATTGCCCGCCATCCGGCATCTTCCACGTCGGGGAAGCGGGGGTGTGGTGGGTAGGTGATCATCGCCTGCTCGATCGTGGCCGCGGTGATGGCCAGCCGTCGCCGGTCGGTGTCGTTCACCGGTTGCACGGCGGCAAACGCGCCGACGTGAGCGCACACGCTGCCGCCCTGTGCGTCGAGCGCGTTGGCCTCGTGGCCGACCAGCAGTTGCACCAGTGCCGTGGCCGCCGGCAGGTTGCTGCACGTGCGCGGAATCGCCCACGCGTGGCAACCGGCGTAGCTGACCCATCGCTGCTCGCCGGCCGGGTACGGGTGGGGCTGCAGCTCGGCGCGAGAGTCGCGGATCCGGCCCCAGCCGCCGGGCCACACACCCGCTGCATCCACGCGGCCGTCGAGCAGCGCCGCGTCGACCTGGTCGTAGTGCCAGTCGGGCACGTCGGCCCGTGCCCGTGCGGCCAGGCGGCACAGCAGCTGCACCGCGGCGACGGCTGCGGGCGAGTCGATGCTCGGGCGACCGTCGTCGGTGAACAGGCGCCCGCCGGCACCGACCACCAGTTCGAAGAAGGTGCCGAACAGCCCCGACTCGCGACCGGGGAAGCCGAACACGACGTCGCTGTCGGCGAGCGCCTGCCAGGTGCTGGGAGGCGAGTCGTGGCGAGACCACATGATGCGCACGTCGATCAGTCGCGGCACGCACAGCAGCACGTCGTCGAAGCGGCACAGGTCGACCGCCAGCGGAGCGAGTGCATCGGTGTCGACCAACCCCTCCAACGGGTGCAGCCACAGAGCCTGCGACGGTGCGTACTTGGAGTGCGTGGCGATCACGTCCAGCCGCTCGCCCGCAGCGAGCAGTGCGGCGACCTCGCGGTTCAGCGCGGGGTGGTCGGCATGGATGACCACTTCCACCGCTGCTGGGTCGAGCATCGTGTAGAGGTGGTCGTACATCGGGCCACCGACGAGCGCCACTCGCAGCCGTTCGCCGGCGGTCATGGCGTGTCGACGATGCGGATGCCGCTGATGCCACCGTCGACCAGCAGGTCGATGCCGGTGGTGAACGTGGTGTCCGCGGCGAGGTATGCGACGGCGTCGGCCACCGCCTGGCAGCTGACCAGTTGCCCCATCGGCTGGCGCTTGCGCAGCGCTTCGTAGGTTGCGGTGGGGTCGGGCGTGGTGGCCACCAGGCGCTCCACCCATGGGCTCTGCACGGTGCCCGGCGACACGCAGTTGACTCGGATGCCGTGGTGCACCTCGTCGGCGGCCATCGCCTTGGTGAGTGCCTGTACGGCGCCCTTCGACGCGCCGTACACCGCGCGCTGCACCAGCCCGACGGTGGCGACGATGCTGCACGTGTTGACAACCGCCCCGCGGCCGGCGGTGCGCATGTGGGGCAACACGGCGCGCGACATGTTGGCCACGCCGAAGACGTTGACCGCGAACACGCGCTGCCAGTCGTCGGGGGTCGACTCCACGACGTCGCCGACGGCACTGATGCCGGCGTTGTTGCACAGCACGTCGATGCGGCCGTGCTCGTCGACGATGCGTTGCGCGGCGGCGACGCACTGGGCCGGGTCGGTGATGTCGAAGACGCCGATCACACCGGGTGCGGCGACGAGGTCGAGCCCGACGGGTGTGTCGCCCAGCGCGGCGAACGTGGCCATCATCGCCGCGCCGATGCCGCCTGCTGCTCCGGTGATGACGACGACCCGTGCACTCATGTTGGCTCCCCACGTTCAGCGCTCGCAGGCGTCAGTCTCGCGCCTATGGTCGTGGCGCTTGCGACCGACCGGTCGCTGGGGCACCACCACCAGCGGAGCGCGCCATGACCACCATCCTCTCCGTCAGTACGCACGACCTGCGGGCGCGCACGTCGGCGTTCCTGCACGGCAGCGATGCCAACCATCCCGACCCCGACTACTCGGCGGCCTACGTGGTGCTGCACACCGACGGCCAGCACTCGGGCCACGGCATGACCTTCACGATCGGCAAGGGCAACGAGCTGTGCTGCGCGGCCATCGAGGCGCTCGGCGAACTGGTGGTCGGCCGCCGGCTGAGCGACCTCACCGATCACATGGGCGCGTTCTGGCGCAGCGTCACCAACCACTCGCAGCTGCGTTGGCTGGGGCCGGACAAGGGTGTCATCCATCTGGCCACGGCCGCGCTGGTGAACGCGGTGTGGGATCTGTGGGCCAAGGAGCGTGGCGTGCCGGTGTGGCAGCTGGTGGCCGAGATGGAACCTGCGCAGTTCGCGGACTGCATCGACTTCCGCTACCTGCGCGACGAGGTCGACGAGGTGCGCGCGCTGGAGATCCTGCAGCGCATGCAGGCCGGCAAGGCCGAGCGGCTGGCCGAACTGCGCCGCGACGGCTACCCGGCGTACATCACGTCGGCGGGTTGGTTGGGCTACCCGGAGGACGAGGTGCGTGCTCGCTGCCAGGCGGCGTTGGGCCAGGGCTGGCGCAGCTTCAAGACGAAGGTTGGCATCGATGTGGTCAGCGACATGCGCCGCTGCGAGGTGATGCGCGAGGAGATCGGCGACGACCTGCAGCTGATGGCCGATGCCAACCAGGTGTGGGACGTGCACCAGGCGATCGAGTGGACCAACGAGCTGCGCCCCTACGGCCTGCGCTGGATCGAGGAGCCGACGCACCCCGACGACATGCTCGGCCATGCCACCATTCGCCGCGGGGTGGCTCCGGTGGGGGTGGCCACCGGCGAGCACGCGGCGAACCGGCTGATCTTCAAGCAGCTGCTGCAGGCGGAGGCGATCGACTACGCGCAGGTGGATGCCTGTCGCCTCGGCGGGTTGAACGAGGTGCTGGCGGTGCTGCTGCTTGCCGCCGCCCGCGGGGTGCCGGTGTGCCCGCATGCCGGTGGCATCGGGCTGTGCGAGTACGTGCAGCACATCTCGGTGATCGACTACCTGTGCGTCAGCGGCTCGCTGCACGACCGCACCACCGAGTACGCCGACCACTTGCACGAGCACTTCCTGCACCCGGCCATCGTGCGCAATGGTGCGTACGTGGTGCCGGAGGCGCCGGGATACTCGATCGAGATGCACGCCGACTCGATTGCCGCGCTGCGCTTCCCCGATGGTGCCGAGTGGCGATGAACCCGTCGGGCGCGGCGCACCTGGGGCTGGGCTGCGCGCCGCTGGGCAACCTCTTCGCCGCGGTCACCGACGACGATGCCGCCGCCACCGTGCACGCCGCGTGGCAGCAGGGCATCCGCTTCTTCGACACTGCGCCGCAGTACGGCCACGGGCTCAGCGAGGTGCGGCTGGGTCGTGCGCTCGCGTCGTTGCCACGCGCCGAGCTCACGCTTGCGTCCAAGGTCGGTCGCGTGTTGGTCGCGCCAATGCCGGGTGCCGTGCGGCCGCGGTCGTCGTTCGTCGACATCCCGCCGGCCGACCCGGTGTTCGACTTCAGCCGCGACGGCGTGCTGCGGTCGTTCGACGAGTCGCTGGCACGGTTGGGGGTCGACCGGCTCGACATCGTGCACGTGCACGACCCCGATGCGCACGAGGCGGAGGCCCTGTCGACCGCCTTCCCTGCGCTTGTCGAGCTGCGCGAGCAGGGCGTGATCGGCAAGGTGGGTGCGGCATGAACCAGGTCGCGATGCTGGCCCGGTTCGTGGAGCGGGTCGATCTCGATTGCATCCTGCTGGCCGGTCGCTTCACGCTGCTCGATCGCAGCGGTGCGGCACTACTCGCGCAGTGCGGCGCGGGGGGTGGAGGTGATCGCCGGCGGCGTGTTCAACAGCGGCCTGCTGGCCACGCCGGTGGCCGGCGCGACGTTCGACTACGCGGCCGCGCCGGCCGAGCTGGTGGCACGTGCGCAGCGATTGCAGGCCGTGTGCGACGGGTTCGGCGTGCCGTTGCCGGCCGCCGCGCTGCAGTTCGTGTCGCGCCATCCGTCGGTGACGCACACGTTGGTGGGCGCCCGTTCGGCTGCCGAGATCGAGGCCGATGTGGCGTACGCCGATCTCGCGATCGACCCGTCGTTGTGGGGCGCGTTGGACGCAGCGCTGGCCTGATCCGGCTGTCGCCACGGCGCTCGCCACGGCCGCTTGCCACGGCCGCTTGCCCCGGCAGTGCATCGTGCTGTCTTCACGCTTGCGACAACTTCTCATGCGCGATGGGTGGCGTCCCGAAGGAGAAGTTGTCGCGGGCGGGAACGGCATTGGCCACGCCCTGCTGTTCCGGCGCCGTCACCGCCGTTCCGGTCGTGTCGTTGGTTGCTTCGTTCGGTCCCGCCGTGCCGGCGCGTGCCCGCGCTGCGCGGTTGATCTTCGCCGGTCGAGCGCCGGCTACCGGTTCGCCTTCATCTGCGCCAGGAAGTGGCGCAACGGCTCCAGGTCGGGGTGCCCGCTCACTCGTTCGGCATCGCGGATCGTGTCCTTCATCAGCCGGATCGCGTCCTTGTGGCTGCCGCCGACCCACAGCATGCGCGCCAGGTTGATGGCCGCCAGCAGCATGTCGGGGTCGGCGGGGCTGAGCACGGCCTGGCGACCACGCCACACCTCCTCGTACGCGGCGGTGGCGTCTTCGTTTCGTTCGGCGTCGCGGTACATGTTGCCCAGGTGCTCTCGCGCGGTCAGTGTCTCGGGGTGGCCGGCGCCGAAGACCGAGTCGATCTGGGCGATGAGCGCCTCCGACTGCTGGATGGCCAGGTCGATCTGGCCGGCGACGCGCAGGGCCTCCGCCAGGTTGCCACGTGCGGTGAGCGTGCTGCGGTGCCCGTCGCCGAGCACCCGGCTCATCTCATCAGGGAGTTCCTGCAGCACTGCCACCGCTTCGGCGCCACGTTCGCCCTCCAGGTACATCCGTCCCAACGCCGCTCGCGCGATGAGTGCGTCGGGGTGCTGTGGCCCCAGCACCTGTGCCACGTCGTCGGCGGTTGCGGACGCCATCGCGATCGCTTCCTCGAAGCGATCGGCCCTGCCGTAGGCGGAAGCCAGCGAGATGCGGACGTTGAGCAACTCCCGGTCGCGGGGGTCGAGGGCCTGGGTGGCGTACTCGACGTACGCCTCGGAAGTGCAGGATCGCAATGTCCGGTTGGCCGACCATGAGGTACGCATCGCCCAGGTGTACCCGTGCCCCCACCACCATCGGCGGTTCGGCGTCGATCCGTGCGTAGGCCGCCAGCACCGCCTCGCCGGTCTCGATCGCCTCTTCGTAGCGGCCGGCCATCTGCAGCAACCCACCAAGTGCCGTCAACATCTGCAACGTCTGTGGGTGGTCGGCGCCCAACGAGGTGGCGTAGCCGTCGTAGACCGACTGCGTCAATGCGAACGCGTCGTCGACGTTCCCAACTGCCGTCAGCGCGACCGCCAGGTACTGGGCCGCCGACAGCGTGCGCGGGTCGGCCTCGCCAAGGGGTCGCGGCGTAGTGCTGCAGCACGTGCTGGAAGTGCAACGCTGCATCGCTGTACTGACCGGCGAGCAAGAGGTACAGCCCCTGCCAGCCGGCGAGTGCGTACGCAGTCTCCTCGTGCATCTGCAGCGAGCGGCTGAGCTCGAAGTGGTGTCGGTACGGCC